>NZ_RAIS01000001.1:0-1040194 GCF_003625505.1 Butyrivibrio sp. XB500-5 | reverse complement strand
GCATGTGTCCTTGCTTTTTCTGCATTAACAGCATGCGGATCCGAAGACGGTAATGCCGATTCATCTTTACAGTTGTCTGCTGAGCCTATTACATCCAATGATGCAGCTACAGAGAGCACTTCAGAGGAGACAACAGAAGAGGTATCTTACGAGATTCCCGAAGGAATGTATTTAAGTGAGATAACAGGTGAGCCTATCAGTGAAGAGATCAAGGATCAGCGTCCTATCGCTGTAATGGTCGACAATGAGAAGATGGCTCTTCCTCACTACGAATTATCCAATGCTGACGTTGTTTATGAGATCATGAACAGTACAAAGAACGATCGTGTAACAAGATTTATGGCTATCGTTAAGGACTGGGGAAAGATCGAGCAGCTTGGTAGTATCAGAAGTACACGTCCTACCAACATTATACTTGCATCAGAGTGGGATGCGGTGCTCTGCCACGACGGAGGACCTCCGGTTCACAACGATCCTTACTTTAAGAATCCTTGGGCTGAGCATTTCTCAGGTACTTTCTCGCGTGTAAACAACGGTAAGAAGAGAGAGTTCACAGAGTATATTGTATCGGGCGATCTTGAGAAGAATTTCAAAAACTCAGGTTATTCGACAACTTACAACGAGTATGCCAACGAAGGAAGTCACTTCAACTTTGCTCCTTACGGCAAAGAGATCAATCTTGATGAGAAGTATTCAAGATCATATCCCGCCAAGAGCGTATCACTTCCTTTCAAGCACACCGGATCTCAGCTTAAGTACAACGATGAGACCAAGGAATACGAGCAGTATGAGTATGGCAAGCGCCATGAGGATGCCGAGACAGATGCACCTCTTTCATTCAAGAACGTAATCCTTCAGAACTGCTCATTCAACGAGCTTGATAAGAACGGATACCTTATCTACAACTGCATCGGAAGAGGTAACGGATGGTACCTTACAAACGGTGTTGCCAAGGATATCTCATGGGTCAAGGACAGCATGACAGGTGTTACCAAGTTCTATGATGAGAACGGCGATGAGCTTGAAATCAACACAGGTAAGACTTACATCAGCCTTATCCCCGAAGATAGTTGGAGCAACGTTGCCTTTGAATAATCGGGTTAAATAAACTTATAATTGAAAAAATAAGGAGATTAAATAAAATGCTATTAAGAAAAAAGGGAAAGAGAACGGCTATTGTCATAGCATGTGTCCTTGCTTTTTCTGCATTAACAGCATGCGGATCCGAAGACGGTAATGCCGATTCATCTTTACAGTTGTCTGCTGAGCCTATTACATCCAATGATGCAGCTACAGAGAGCACTTCAGAGGAGACAACAGAAGAGGTATCTTACGAGATTCCCGAAGGAATGTATTTAAGTGAGATAACAGGTGAGCCTATCAGTGAAGAGATCAAGGATCAGCGTCCTATCGCTGTAATGGTCGACAATGAGAAGATGGCTCTTGCTCATTACGAATTATCCAATGCTGACGTTGTTTATGAGATCATGAATAGTACCAAGAACGATCGTATAACAAGATTTATGGCTATCGTTAAGGACTGGGGCAAGATCGAGCAGTTTGGTAGTATCAGAAGTACACGTCCCACCAACATTATACTTGCATCAGAGTGGGATGCGGTGCTCTGCCACGACGGAGGACCTCCGGTTCACAACGATCCTTACTTTAAGAATCCTTGGGCTGAGCATTTCTCAGGTACTTTCTCACGTGTAAACAACGGTAAGAAGAGAGAGTTCACAGAGTATATTGTATCGGGCGATCTTGAGAAGAATTTCAAAAACTCAGGTTATTCGACAACTTACAACGAGTATGCCAACGAGGGAAGTCACTTCAACTTTGCTCCTTACGGCAAAGAGATCAATCTTGATGAGAAGTATTCAAGATCATATCCCGCCAAGAGCGTATCACTTCCTTTCAAGCACACGGGAACTCAGCTTAAGTACAACGATGAGACCAAGGAATACGAGCAGTATGAGTATGGCGCACGCCATGAGGATGCCGAGACAGATGCACCTCTTTCATTCAAGAACGTAATCCTTCAGAACTGCTCATTCAACGAGCTTGATAAGAACGGATATCTTATCTACAACTGCATCGGAAGAGGTAACGGATGGTACCTTACAAACGGTGTTGCCAAGGATATCACATGGGTTAAGGACAGCATGACAGGTGTTACAAAGTTCTTTGATGAGAACGGCGATGAGCTTCAGATTAACACAGGTAAGACTTACATCAGCCTTATCCCCGAAGATACTTGGGGCAATGTTGTCTTTGAATAATTGAATTTAATAAACTTATATATGTATAATAAAAGGTGTCCGACACGGGCACCTTTTGTTTATTATTATTGGGAAAAGATCTTTAGTACACGGAGGAGAATATATGAAAGCTATCGTTGCGGTTGACAGCAATTGGGCAATAGGAAATAAGGGACAGCTCCTTGTGAGCATTCCTGCGGATCAGAAGGATAACTTCAGACGCAGAACTTCAGGTAATACAATCGTTTACGGAAGAAAAACTCTTGAGACATTTCCTCAGAAGATAGTTCTTCCTAACAGAAGAAATATCATTCTTTCGACAAGAAAAGATTATACGGTTAAGAATGCTGAAGTGGCGCATAACAGAGATGAGCTTATGGAGCTTGTTAAGAACGAGAATTCGGATGATGTTTATATCATCGGCGGAGAGACAGTATACAAGCAGTTCATCGATGATTGCGATACTGCTATCGTTACCTTTATCGATAAGGCATACGAGGCTGATGCATATTTCCCCAACCTTGATAAGGACCCTAACTGGGAACTCGTTGAGGAAAGTGATGAGCAGGTATACTTTGACATCACATATACTTACAGGATTTATAAGAAGAAATAAATGAGGCAAATGTTTATGGGAAAGAGAGCACTGGTACTTATAAATAAATCAGCGGGAACGGGAAAGGCCGGAAACAATACCTTTGCGATAGCAACAGGTCTTGCTCAGCGTGGCTATGAACCTATCGTTTATCCCATTATTCCGGGATCCGGACTTGATTCTGAGTCGATAATAGGAAAATACGACGGACTTGTTGAATCAATTGTTTGCAGTGGCGGAGACGGCACGCTTAATCATGTTGTCGGCGCAGTAATGGATATGAAGAACAAACCTGTTATTTCATATATTCCCGCAGGAAGTACCAATGATTTCGCCAAGGGTCTGGGAATTCCGAGTGTTCACGCTGCAGCGCTTGATGTGGCTTTGGACGGATATCCTTTTTCGTACGACGTCGGCAAGATGAATAACAGATATTTTAACTACGTTGCGGCTTTTGGTGCTTTTTCCAAGGTTAGCTATGCTACCGATCAGGATCTAAAAAACATCATCGGGTATGCGGCGTATGTTATCAGCGCGATCTCTGAACTTCCGCAGAGTCTTGGCTACAATTCTCATATGAAGATAGATATAGACGGCGAAATTATAGAGGATGACTATGTCTTTGGTGCGGTATGTAATTCCGGCTCCATCGGAGGCATGAATATATTCGGAAAGACAGACGTTAAGCTTGATGACGGCGAGATGGAGCTTTTACTTATCCATGCACCCAAGAATATAGTTGAGTTTAATGAGATCCTAGGAGCTCTTGCGACCAATATTGATAGCAGTAATCTGATAACGATCAAGCAGGTTAAAAAAGTAAAGTTTATGTCCGAGACAGAGTGCGAATGGACGGTTGACGGAGAATTCGGAGGAGCTGCCAAGGAGACGGATATTAGCGTTATAAATAAGGCTGTGACCATAAAGGTTAAGCATAAGAGATAAGAACGGTTAAACAATGGCTTTTTTATACGAGAAAAAGAAAAGTAAAAAAGACGGTCATGAATATATTGAGATAACGGGCTATGAAGGAAACGGAGAGAAGCTTGTTATACCCAAAACAATAGAGGGGCTTTCTGTCGAGGCGATAGGAAACCACTCTTTTTCGGGAAGGGAAGATATAGTAAGTGTTGAGATTCCCGAGAGCGTTAAGACGTTATACGGGTTTGCTTTTCATAATTGCAAGAATCTAGAGAAGATAAGTATCTTCGACAGTCTTGACGATTATTACGACGGAGTGTGCAGACAGTGCGACAAGCTTAAGATAATCGATATTACCGTGAACTCGGGCTGGTATGAGGTTATCAGGAACTTTCTTGCGGACAGCGACAGAACGCTTGAATTTAGGATACATATAAAGACGGATGAAGGTTATGATGAGGCGAGACTTACGTTTCCTGAGTTTGTCTATGATTTTAATGAGAACACTATGGCACGCACGATACAGTTTTCTATCGCGGGTTCGGGCTATGCATACAGAGAGTGTGTGGACAGAAGGAGCATTGATTACAGAGAATACGACAGGCTTTTTGATAAGGCGGTCATCGACGGAAATGCGCTGTCGGAGAGTATTGCGATGGGAAGACTTCTTTTTCCCAAGGAGCTTCTTGAGGGCTACAGAGCCGTTTATGAGAAGTATGTAAGAAAGAACGGCGCAGGTATTCTTTGTCGCCTGATAGATGACGTTAATGAAGATGAAAGCTTGGAGCTTATGAAGGCTCTTTTGACATACAGATGCGCGGATGCGCAGAAAGTCCTTGAAGATGCCGATATCGACAAGGCTATAGAATATGCTGCGGGAAAGGAGAAGACTCTTTTTTCTGCGGCACTTATGGATGCAGGCGCAGGGACTGCGGGAACGGCGACGGAGTTTGTTTTATGATGGCAGAGGGAAGTAAGAAAAAGAGAGAGCTTAGCGAGATGGGCTGCAGGGTCTTGGATGCGTCGAGAACCGAGCTCTATATTGCCATGAGATTTATGAGCGCGGCGCTTTCGAGTCTTTCTTACGAGATGGATCTTTCGACGACGAGTGTCGGAACGGACGCGGTCAGCATAAGATTCAATCCGTCATATTTATTTAAGCTGTTTACCGAGGAGCCTGCGAGGCTTAACAGGACTTATATGCACATGCTTATGCATTGCATTTTCAGGCATATGTACACATCGGGAAAATACGAGGACGAGCGGCTTTATGATCTGTGCGCGGATATAGTCGTCGAGTCGATCCTTGATGACATGGACTATAAGTGCATTTACAGGATCTCATCCGATTATCGGGACAGCTGGTATGAGAGGCTTTCGCGGGATGTGAAGGTTCTTACGGTGGAGAAGCTTTATCGGTATTTTTCCGAGGAGCATCCTTTTGAAGATTACGACGAATTCGAGAAGCTGGAAAAAGAGTTTTGGGCGGATGATCACGGCTTTTGGAAGAGACTTCCCAAGGATGATCCGAATGCTGATGAAGACGAAAAGAAAAATGACAACGTGCATTTCATTTCGCCGAATCGCATGAAGCTTATCGAAGACAAGGAAAAAGACTGGGAGAAGGAAAGTAAGCGCCTTCAGACCGAGATAGAAACTGTCGGCAAAAAAGCTAGTGACAGGATCGGAAAGCTTTCTTATATTTTGAAATATGAGAATACGGGAAGGACGGACTACCGCGATTTTCTGGATGACTTTATGGTTATCAGAGAAGAGACGATCATAGATCCCGATTCTTTTGACTACGGAATGTATACGTTTGGAATCGAGATGTATGGAAACATGCCTCTTATCGAAGAGAACGAGCATCGCGAAGTTAAAAAGATTCAGGAGCTTGTGATAGCGATCGATACTTCCGCATCCTGCGAGGACGGACTGGTTCAGCGATTCCTTAATGAGACTGCGTCGATTCTTTTGTCCGGAGAAAATTTCTTTAGGAAAATCAAGATACATGTGATCCAATGTGATGATGAGGTAAAAAGAGACGATGTGATTCTTTCCGTCGATGACATGAAAAAGTATTCGGACGGAGTGCATGTTGAGGGCGGTTACGGAACGGATTTTAGGCCTGTCTTTTCACATGTTGAGAAACTTATCGAGAAGGAAGAACTTACGAATCTTAAGGGTCTTATCTATTTTACGGACGGATACGGAGTTTATCCGAAGGAAGCAACTAGGTACGAGACGGCTTTTGTTTTTGCCAAAGACGAAGACTATAATGACAGCGAAGTGCCTGATTGGGCGCAGAAGCTGTATATATAAGGGGTAGCTATGAATATCAGAGAAGCAAAGGATGAAATAAAGAACGCGGTACGTGCGTACCTTGAAAAGGATGAAGCGGGACAGTATGAGATACCTGTTGAGAGGCAGCGTCCCGTGCTGCTTATGGGACCTCCCGGAATCGGTAAAACTGCGATCATGGAGCAGATAGCACACGAGCTTGGAATAGGGCTTGTTTCTTATACGATCACGCATCACACAAGGCAGAGCGCGATCGGACTTCCGATGATATCTGAAAAAGAGTACGGTGATAAAAAGTATTCCGTGACCGAATACACGATGAGTGAGATTGTGGGCTCGGTTTATGACAAGATTGAGAAGACCGGGATTAAGGAGGGAATTCTTTTTCTTGATGAGATAAACTGCGTTTCCGAGACACTTGCACCTACTATGCTTCAGTTTCTTCAGTACAAGACTTTCGGAAGTCACAAGGTTCCCGATGGTTTTATCATAGTTACTGCGGGCAATCCCGCAAGGTACAACAAATCAGTCAGGGAGTTTGATATCGTTACGCTCGACCGTGTGCGCAAGATCTCGATAGAAGAGGACTTCGATGCGTGGAAAGAGTACGCCTACAAAGAGGGTGTTCACGGCGCTATCATGGCATACCTTGAGATTAAGAAGGATAACTTCTACAGCATTAAGAGCGACGTCGACGGAAAGAGTTTTGTCACCGCAAGAGGCTGGGAGGATCTTTCACGCGTCATAAAGGTTCATGAAAAGCTTGGAATTCCCGTTGATAACAAGCTTACGGACCAGTACTTACAGGATAAAGAGATTGCTAGAGACTTTGCGGATTACTACGAGCTTTATCACAGATACAACGAGCTCTATAAGATTCCCGATATTCTTGAAGGCAAGTTCCCCGAAGATCTTGCGGCAATCAAGAACGGAGCATTTGATGAAAAGCTCAGTATCATAGGACTTCTCACAGATAAGCTTATGGATGAGTTCAGAGATTATTCCAAGAACGCCGCAGTGCAGAAGCTTGTGTATGAGGTGGTGAAGAAGTATGTGGACGGCGAAGTTGAGTATCTTAAACCTGCAATAGATGAACTCGAAGAAAAGACGTCGCGTGAGGCTGACGCAGGGCTTCTTAACAGAGAGGAAGAAAGCGAGAGAAGGCTTGCGGTGGCTGCACTTAGAGAATGTTTAAAGGAAGTTGAAACAGGCGATGTTACTACCGCAAAGAAGTGGTTCACTTCCCGTGAGGCCGACAGACAGGCAAGTATAAAGGCGACAGGAGATCATCTCACTAACAGCTTTGAATTTATGGAAAGAGCTTTCGGAAATCCCGAATCCCTTACCGGAAGTCAGGAGATGGTAATCTTCCTAACCGAACTTTCAAACGCTTATCACAGTTTGAAGTTTGTAAGAGAAACCGGTAACGAAGCATATTATAAATACAATAAGCTGCTTCTTTTAAATGACAGAAAGCAGGAATTAAATCGCGAGATTCTGGAATTTGCATCCGAGTGGAAATGAAGCTTTCGGTAACGCTTTGAACCTCCGATTACTGCTGCGATTATCGCCAAACATTGACGAATCGATACGATATGTTGTAATATGTTAAAAGATTTTAAACTTGTTTTAATAAAGCAAATCCAATGACGGAAGTCTAAAACAACGTATCGGAGGAAAGAGACAATGAAAGAAATCACAAGGAAACCTGTGATTACAGCAGAGAATATAATAAGAGTTCTTTCTGTAATTGTTACTATTATTTTCTTTTGCCCGACGTTTGCAATGTCATTTTCAGAGCAGAAGGTCGGTGTTTCGACAATGAATTTGGTAGGCGGTATTAAGTACAACGGAGAGGCTCTGGTAAAGCCTCAGTTCATACTGTTACTTTGCCTTTTATTACCTATCGCTATTTTTGTAGTTCTTTTTATCAGACAGATCACTGAGGAGAGAGTGACTCAGATTGTAGTTGCCTGCGCGGCGGCAGATCTGTTTTTTACAGTCATCAGTAGAGCTATAGCAAGTAATGCGGCAGCAAAGAATGATTTTGCTTTTAAATCAAAAGCTTGGTTTGTTTTTGATATTATTTTCTTGCTTATGATCATTACATTATCTGTTTTGGTGCTGCTTAGATTTGTTTATCTTGAGGATGACTTATTGGCGCGCTTTGCAGGTCCGGATGTCAAGGATACATTAACTCAGGTGGCATCATCTGTAGGAAAGCTTGCGGAGAATGTTTCCGGAAGCGTAGGAAAGAATAAGATTCCCAAAGAGGATATTATGGGATACTGCTTTAAGTGCGGAGCCCCTATTGTCTTTGAGGATGATATCTGTACATCTTGCGGATGGCCTGTTCCCGAAGATCTGATCGCCGAGGCGGAAGAGGAAAGAAGAGCCGCTGAGGAAGCGAGAAGGGCTGCAGAAGAAGCTGCCCGTAAGGAAGCGGAAGAAAGAGCGAGAAGAGAAGCCGAAGAGAAGGCCAGAAGAGAAGCCGAGGAAAGAGCAAGAAGAGAGGCTGAAGAAAAGGCAAGGAGAGAGGCCGAGGAAAAGAGACACGCCGAAGAGGAGAAGAGACGCGCTGAGGCAGAGAGAAGACGTGCCGAGGAAGAGGCTTGGCGTGAGGAAGAAGAGGAAAGACGCAGAAGAGCCGAAGCAAGACGAA
Source organism: Butyrivibrio sp. XB500-5 (assembly GCF_003625505.1). Taxonomy (NCBI): domain Bacteria; kingdom Bacillati; phylum Bacillota; class Clostridia; order Lachnospirales; family Lachnospiraceae; genus Butyrivibrio; species Butyrivibrio sp. XB500-5. The sequence goes on along the minus strand of NZ_RAIS01000001.1, from coordinate 1,031,457 downwards.
GAGATGAAGCCGGAAGACGTCGCGTAGCACCTCCAAGACGTGGTGAAGAAGACGGTTATCTGGATGATGACTACGTAGATGAGCGTACGGATAAAGAGCTTGCTAAGCTTGCTTACGGACCCGGATCGGATTCAAAACGCGGATCCGGATCAAGAGCTAAGTCCAGAGTGGCATTTTGCACAAGGTGCGGAGAGAAGCTTCCCGGTGATGCTGTATTCTGTCCATACTGCGGCAAAAGATTATAATTGCTATTGTAATTACTTTCGCTATGGTGTATAAACATAGTTGAATAAAAATTTTATAGACGGGAGCTTGTATTACAGGCTGAGAGGAAGGTGTGACCTTCGACCGAGAACCTGATTTGGATAATGCCAACGTAGGGATGCCTTAAATATAGGAAACTAATGCGGAAGCTTACCGGACGGGAGCTTCCTTTTCTTTTGCCAAAAATCTGAAAGCTCCTTGATGCGGCTTACGTACCGGTGTGCATTTACAGGCCCGTCAAAAGGAGACTCTTATGAAGAATTCAAAAGTACTACTCAAAATGGTAACACTGGCAATGTTTGTAGCGCTCGGAGTTGTTATTTCTCCGATCCTCAGAGTTGAGGGAATGTGCCCGATGGCACATCTTATTAACATCACGTGCGCTGTATTTATGGGGCCTGTTTACGCGCTTACATGCGCGGTTCTCATCGGTATCATCAGAATGATGACAATGGGAATCCCTCCGCTTGCTCTCACGGGAGCTGTGTTTGGAGCAACGCTTTCCGGAATCCTATACAAGGTTTCCAAAGGAAAGATAATCGCAGCTGTTCTTGGTGAGATCATCGGAACGGGAATCATCGGCGCGATCGTTTCATATCCTGTTATGACATATCTTTGGGGTAAAGAAGGACTGACACTTTTCTTTTATGTTCCTTCTTTTATCATGGGAACACTCATCGGAGGCAGCATCGCGTACCTCCTTCTTAAAAGACTATCTGCGACCGGAATGCTCAGAAAAATTCAAGACTGCTTAAACGGCTCTGATGAAGTCAGAGACATCCACACTGAAAAAGAAAACAAAACTACTGAAGAGAAAGCAGTTTGATTATCAAAAGGTGACGAGATGAATTTAGATATCTGTAAAAAAATAAAAGAACGATCACCACTTATACACTGCATCACGAATCCGATTTCGATAATGCAGTGTGCGAATGCTGTGCTCCTTTTGGGCGCTCGCCCCATTATGGCGGAGCACCCGGATGAGGTTCGTGATATAACGGCGAGTGCGAAAGCTCTTTTACTCAACTTTGGAAACATAATGCGAGACAGGCTTGAAGCTATTAAGCTCTCGTACGACGAAGCTATGAAAAAAGAAATCCCGATCGTGATAGATGCGGTTGGAGCGGCGTGTTCGGAGCTTAGAAGAGCGACTGTAAATGAACTGCTCGGAAAAAGAAATCCAAAAGTGCCGTTGCTAATAAAGGGAAATTACTCGGAGATACGAGCTCTTTTGGATGAGACTTACAAGTCATCCGGAGTTGATGCAGATAAAAAACTTACATTTGAAGAGATACTTGATATGGCAAAAGAGCTTGCAAGGATGCACGGGGTTACAGTCCTTGCAAGCGGTGAAAAAGATATCGTGACGGACGGCGCTAAAACAGCTGTGATCGAGAACGGTACAAAAAAGCTGGGCAGCATTACAGGAACGGGATGTATGCTTGGAGCCGTGTGCGCAGCTTTCTTTTCAATACAAACAGATATTGATTCGATCGTATGGGCGACGGCCGGCTTTGGAATAAGCGGCGAAAACGCCAAGGGAGACATGTTCCTGATGCGTTTGTTTGACGCCATTGCGGAAATAGATGACGACATCATTGAAGAGAGGAAGAAGGTTACATGGGTTTAGACAGAAAACAGCTAAGGCTTTATCTTGTCACAAACAGCGACGGAAAGAGCGAAGAAGAGTTTCTAAAGGCTCTTGAAGAGGCAATCGAGGGTGGTGTTTCTTTTGTACAGATAAGAGAAAAGAGCAAGACAACAGCCGAGTACATAGACCTTGTGAACAAGGCACTTGAAATAACGAGAAAGAATAATGTTCCTCTTGTCGTAGATGACAGAGTCGATGTAGTTCTTGCAACGGGTGCCGACGGAGTGCATGTGGGAAGAGATGATATGCCGGTCGAGACGGCAAGAAAGATTCTTGGAAAAGACAAGATAGTAGGCGCAACGACAAAGACTGTAGAACAGGCGGTTGCGGCGTATAAAGCAGGTGCGGATTATCTGGGAGTCGGCGCAATCTATCCGACAACGACCAAGGTTAAGACCGTGCTTACTTCAACAGATACTCTTAATGATATATGCAATGCGGTTCCGATTCCTGCCAATGCGATCGGTGGACTTAACAAGGACAATCTCGGAGTTTTAAAAGGAATTCCGATCGCGGGAGTTTGCGTGGTCTCCGCGATCATGAAAGCAGATGATCCAAGGAAGGCCGCGGCAGAACTGGTTAAAGCGATAGAAGAACTGTGACAGATGAATATGATTCAGTAATAATTTACTGCTTAAGCTTTGTAATACGAAGTATTTGATTTGAGAGGTGTTTTATGAAAGTGGTTCTTTCGATAGCGGGAAGTGACAGTAGCGGCGGAGCAGGAATCCAGGCGGATCTTAAGACGATGACCGCGCATAAAGTTTACGGAATGACTGCGATAACTGCACTTACGGCGCAGAATACAACAGGGGTTACGGCGATAATGGAGTCTACTCCCGAATTTCTCGGGCAGCAGATAGAAGCGTGTTTATCGGATATTCCGTGCGATGCGGCCAAGATCGGAATGCTTCCGAGCGCGGAACAGGTAAAAGTTGTTCATGAAAAACTGACCAAGTTCAAAGTTAAAAATCTCGTGCTTGATCCCGTAATGGTAGCTACAAGCGGCAGCAGCCTTATGAAAAATGAGACTGTTGAAATAATGGCGAAATTTCTTTTTCCCATAAGCCGTGTCATAACGCCGAATATACCTGAGGCACAGGCACTTACGGGACTGACGATAACAAAAAGAGAAGAAATGGAAAAGGCAGCAGAGGATCTTGGAACAAAGTACGGCTGCGCGGTTTTGATTAAAGGCGGACACAGCATAGAAGATGCCAGCGATGTTCTTTTTGATGAGGGGAAGATTACCTGGTTTGAAGGGAAAAGAATAGATAGCAGCAACACTCACGGAACGGGTTGCACATTATCAAGTGCGATAGCGTCGAATCTGGCGCTTGGAAAGAGCCTTGAAGATGCAATAAGAAACGCCAAGTCTTATATCTCGGATGCAATCGCATCGGGACTTAACCTTGGCAAGGGCTCGGGCCCGCTTGATCATACAGTCAACATTTGAAATTGATTTCCAAGTTTTTGGATTTATCAAATAGAAAAAGAGAAACAGGAGAAGGTAGAGATGAGAAACTATGCAACACAGATGGACGCTGCCCGCAAGGGTATCGTGACAAAAGAAATGGAGACGGTAGCAAAGAAGGAGTACCGCGAGCCTGAGTTTATCAGAGGACTTGTGGCAGAAGGTAAGATCGCTATCCCCGCAAACAAAAATCATAAGTGCATTGACGCCGAAGGAGTAGGCTCAATGCTTCGCACCAAGATCAACGTAAACCTCGGTGTATCAAGGGATTGTAAGGATTATGATATCGAGATGGAAAAGGTTATGGCAGCCGTAAACATGGGTGCGGAAGCAATCATGGATCTTTCCAGCCACGGAAATACTCAGCCCTTTAGAAAAAAGCTTACAGAGTCTTGCCCTGCAATGATAGGAACCGTGCCTATCTACGACAGTGTTATTCATTATCAGAGAGATCTTGCAACACTTACCGCGAAGGATTTCATTGATGTGGTAAGACTTCACGCAGAGGACGGAGTTGACTTCGTTACTCTTCACTGCGGAATCACAAGAAAGACAATTGAGCAGATCAAGAAGCACAAGAGAAAGATGAACATTGTTTCAAGAGGCGGATCACTCGTATTTGCCTGGATGTGCATGACCGGAAACGAGAATCCTTTTTATGAATACTACGATGATATCCTTGAGATCTGCAGAGAGTACGACGTTACAATATCACTCGGCGATGCGTGCAGACCCGGCTGTCTTGCCGATGCCAGCGATGTTTGTCAGATAGAAGAACTTGTACGACTCGGAGAGCTCACAAAGAGAGCTTGGGAAAAAGACGTACAGGTAATGGTAGAAGGCCCCGGACACATGCCCATGGACCAGATCGAAGCCAACATGAAGATTCAGAATACTATCTGCATGGGAGCTCCTTTCTATGTACTCGGCCCCCTTGTTACCGATATCGCACCCGGATACGATCACATCACTTCTGCTATCGGCGGCGCCATCGCAGCAGCTTCCGGAGCAGCCTTCCTTTGCTACGTTACACCCGCCGAGCATCTTGCACTTCCCAATGTCGATGACGTTAAGCAGGGAATCATAGCGTCCAAGATCGCAGCTCACGCCGCTGATATCGCCAAGAAGATCCCTCACGCTATGGATAGAGACAATGCAATGGGAGATGCGAGAAGAGTTCTCGATTGGGATAAGCAGTGGGAGTGTGCACTCGATCCCGAGACGGCCAAGAAGATCCGTGACGACAGGTCTCCCGAGTACGACGATACCTGCTCTATGTGCGGTAAGTTCTGCGCTGTAAGAAGTATGAACAAAGCGCTTAACGGCGAGTATGTTGACATATTAGGTTAATATACATCAAGAAAAGAGATTAATTTTGCCATGTTTTATTTGTGCAAATTTGTGATATCATAATATACATCAACAAAAATGAACTATATTAATCTTACAACATTAATATTCATCAATTTATAGTTCGAAGGAGCGAGTATATTATGAAAAATTTCGAGAAATATCAGCGTCAGTATTTTATGCCGCCCAAATGTACATACGAGTGGGTTAAAAAGGATTATGTAGATCATCCTCCCATCTGGTGCAGCGTTGACCTTAGAGACGGCAACCAGGCACTTATCGAGCCCATGAGCCTTGATGAGAAGCTAGAGTTCTTTACTATGCTGGTTGATCTTGGATTTAAAGAGATAGAGATCGGATTCCCCGCAGCATCGGAGACAGAGTTTGAGTTTGCGAGAACTCTTATCGAGAAGAAGATGATCCCCGATGATGTTACGGTTCAGGTTCTTACACAGGCAAGAGAGCACATTATTAAAAGAACTTTCGAAGCCGTTAAGGGAGCACCCAGAGCTATCATCCATCTCTACAATTCAACTTCTGTAGCTCAGAGAGAGCAGGTTTTCAAAAAGAGCAAGGAAGAAGTTAAGCAGATCGCTATTGACGGAGCTAAGCTCCTTGATAAATTGGCCAAAGAAACTACGGGTAATTTCTCTTTTGAGTATTCACCCGAGAGTTTTCCCGGAACTGAGGTTGATTATGCCGTAGAAGTATGTAACGCCGTTCTCGATGTTTGGAAGCCCACCAAGGAGAATAAGGTTGTTATCAACATTCCTACAACGGTAGAGATCGCAATGCCTCATGTGTTTGCAACACAGGTTGAATATATCAGCAAGAATCTTAAGTATCGTGATGCGGTAAGCCTTTCACTTCATCCTCACAACGACAGAGGAACAGGTGTAAGTGATGCCGAGCTTGGATGCCTTGCGGGAGCTGACAGAATTGAGGGAACTCTTTTTGGAAACGGTGAGAGAACAGGTAACGTTGATATCGTTACACTTGCTCTCAATATGTATTCACACGGAGTTGATCCCGGACTTGATTTCAGCAAGATCATGAAGATCGCAGAGACTTATGAGAGACTTACAAGAATGCGCATCTACGAGAGACAGCCTTATGCCGGACAGCTTGTGTTCACAGCGTTCTCAGGCTCACATCAGGATGCTATTTCCAAGGGCTTTGCATGGCATGAGCAGAAGAAGGACAACGGAATCTGGTCTGTTCCTTATCTTCCCATCGATCCCAAGGATCTCGGAAGAGAGTACGACGGAGACGTTATCCGTATCAACAGCCAGTCCGGTAAGGGCGGCGTAAGCTACATCCTTAAGACCAACTACGGCATGATGGTTCCCAAGGAGATGCAGGCCGATATCAGTTATACGATCAAGGATATTTCTGACAGAGAGCATGCGGAGCTTTCACCTGCAAGAATCTATCAAATCTTTGAAGATAAATACGTTCACAACAACTACGTATTCAGAATTCCCGATTGTACCTTTAAGAAGGTAGACGGAATCCTTGCGGAAGTTAAGATAATGCATTTTGATAATGAGCATACTGTAGAGGCCAACGGTAACGGACGTCTCGATGCCGTAAGTAACGCCATCAAGCAGTACTTCAACATCAGTTATGAGCTTTCAACATACGAAGAGCACGCTCTTTCAAGAGGTTCATCTTCCAAGGCTTGCACTTATGTCGGAATTACTTGCAAGGGTAAGAAATACTGGGGCGTAGGTATAGACGAAGACGTTATCATGTCATCCGTAAATGCTCTTGTTATCGCAGTCAACCAGATTGACGCCGTAAGAAACAGTAAGGAAGCCAAGGATGAGCGCATTAACACAATAATGAACTACATTCAGGAGAACTACCTTACAGTTACTTTGGATGATCTCTCAAGACAGTTCTATTTATCAAAGCCTTATCTTTCTAAGTTCATCAAGGAAAAATCAGGCATGACATTCGGAGACAACGTTAAGAGGATCAGACTTAACAAGGCGAGCACGCTCCTTAGAAACGGCAACATGAAGATAGAGAAAGTTGCTGAAGCTGCAGGTTATCAGAACGTTGAGCACTTCAACAGACTCTTTAAGAAAAAGTACGGAATGACACCTGTTCAGTACAGAAGTACCAGGTAAGATTCGGGATATGATATACTAAGGGAGCAAAGTTAATTCTTTGCTCCCTTAATTATTATTATACGGAGATTTATAATGAGAAAATTTTGTGCGATGCTGCTCCTTGCGGTCATGCTACTTACAGGATGCGGCGACTTGTCGGAGCAGAGGGTTGTTTTTACGACCGGCTTTACCGACAATCAGGTATTTAGAATAGAAACGGCTGTGTGTACTCTAACCGAGGCTATGGCATATCTTGTCAATATGCAGGAAGGTTATGAGAGCACTTTCGGCGCCGATATCTGGAATTCCGAGACGGACAGCGGAACGGTCGAAGACAGGTTAAAAGACTCTGTGCTTGCCAAGATCGCTCAGATCAAGGCGATGAATCTTTTAGCTAAAGAGATGGATATAAAACTCGAAGAGTCCGAAGAAAAGCTTGCGGGTGAAGCTGCAAAAGAATATTTTGACACGCTTTCCGATGCCGATAAAAAGGCGATGAACGACATAACCGTAGAGGACATCACTGCGATATATGCAGAACATGCTCTTGCCGATAAGCTCTACGACTACATAATCAGAGACATCAATCCCGAGATAAGTGATGATGAAGCAAGAACGATCACAGTCGAGCAGATACTTATAAAGACTTATAAGCTTGATGCGGCGGGCAAAAAAGAGAGCTTTGATGGTACAGCCAAGGAAAATGCGTTAAACAGAGCAAAAGAGGTCAAAAGCAAGCTTGCCGAAGGAGCCAGCTTTGAGGAGACCATGGCTGAATACAACGAAGCTGACGAAGGAACTATTTCTTTTGGTAAGGGCGACATGGACGCGGCCTATGAAGAAGCGGCGTTTTCACTTGGAACCGAGGAAGTCAGCGACATTGTCGAGGCTGAGGATGGCTACGTGATAATCAAGTGCATCAGTACCTTCAACAGAGAAGAGACGGAAGCCAATAAGGTCAAGATTGTTGCGGAGCGTAAAAGAGAAGTCTTCGGGCAGCAGTATGACACCTTTGTTGCAGGACTTTCCAAGCAGCTTAATGAAAAGCTTTGGGATTCGGTGAAGCTTGTGAGTGATGAAAACGTTACGACAACGGGACTTATGGATGTATACGGGAAATATTTCAAAAAAGATTAAAAAGATTTTGTTAGCACTCATTCTTGATGAGTGCTAATTTTTTATTGACTTTTATTCACGCGAGAATTAAACTTTATTTTGTACGATAAGCGCAGGCTTATGCGTATATATAATGTAATGATACAAAGGAGTGAGAATTATGGCTTCAAAAAAGGGTAATCTTTCAATTAACAGCGAGAACATGTTTCCGATCATAAAGAAATGGCTTTATTCGGACCATGATATTTTTTACAGAGAAGTAATTTCAAATGCGTGCGATGCGATCACCAAGATCCGCAAGATGGATATGATGGGGGAGTACGAGCTTCCCGCAGATTTTAAGCCTCGTGTGGATGTGATCCTTAATGATAAAGACAAGACCATCAAGATCGTAGATAACGGTATCGGAATGACTGCGGAAGAGGTCGAGGAGTACATCAACCAGGTAGCTTTTTCCGGTGCTACCGACTTCCTTAATAAGTACAAAGACAAGGCTAATGCAGATCAGATCATCGGTCATTTCGGTCTTGGTTTCTATTCAACATTTATGGTTTCGGATTCCGTTGATATCGATACACTTTCATATAAGTCAGATGCTGCTTCCGTTCACTGGACATGCGACGGCGGCTCCGATTTTGAGATGTCTGACGGAGATAAGAAGGAAGTGGGAACAACCATCACACTTCATCTTTCCGACGACTGTCTTGAATTCTGCAACGAGTACAAGGCAAGAGAAGTTGTTCAGAAGTACTGCTCATTCATGCCTTACGAGATATATCTCTCAAGAGAAAACGAGCAGGATACAGAGACGATCAAGGCAAGCGAGAAGCTTGATTCCGATATTGTCATTGAAGAAGTTCATCCCGAGAAGAAAGAGGGCGAGGATAAAGAGCCTGAGCTTGAGTACAAGATCAAGAGAAGACCTCAGCTTCTCAATGACACACATCCTCTTTGGGGCAAAACACCCAAGGATTGTACGGATGAAGAATATCTTGAGTTCTACAGAAAAGTGTTCCGAGATTACAAGGAACCTCTTTTCTGGATTCACCTCAACATGGATTATCCCTTCAACTTAAAGGGTATCCTTTACTTCCCTAAGATCAACATGGAGTTTGAATCTATCGAGGGAACTATCAAGCTTTACAACAACCAGGTATTTATCGCAGATAACATCAAGGAAGTCATTCCGGAATACCTTATGCTCTTAAAGGGTGTTATCGATTGTCCCGATCTTCCTCTTAACGTTTCAAGAAGTGCGCTTCAGAACGACGGCTTCGTTAAGAAGATCTCTGAGTATATCAGCAAGAAGGTTGCGGAGAAACTTGCAGGACTTTGCAAGACAGATAAAGAGAATTACGACAAGTATTGGGATGACATCAGCCCCTTCATCAAATACGGTTGCCTTCGCGACGACAAGTTCTGCGAGAAGATGAATGATTACATTCTCTTCAAGAATCTTGACGGCAAGTACCTCACACTTCCCGATGCGCTTCAGATCAACAAGGAAGCTGAGGAAGCAGCTAAGGCTGTCGACGAAGACGGAAATGCAGTAGAAGCGGAAGTAGTTGATGACGGAGCAAAAGCCGTTGATTCTACGGCTGGCGAAGAAAAAGAGTCTCGCACCATCTACTATGTTACCGACGAGCAGCAGCAGAGTCAGTACATCAAAATGTTCAAGGCCCAGAAGATGGAAGCGTTCATTATGAACCACAACATCGATACTCCTTTCATGCAGCAGCTTGAGTCTAAGAATGAGGGTATCAGATTCCGGAGAATCGACGCAGACCTTACAGATACATTCAAGTCCAGAACATCCAAGAAGGTTGCTGCTGAGCTCGAGGAAAAAGAAAAAGAGCTTGGCGAGAAGATCAAGAAGGCGCTTAAGAACGATAAGCTTAATATCAAACTTGAGAAGCTTAAGGATAAGAAGATGGCTTCAATGCTCACCGTATCCGAGGATTCAAGACGTATGGCCGACATGATGAAGATGTATGCCATGAACGGGATGGCAATGGGAGACTTCGGAAATGAGGGACAGACACTTGTGCTCAATGCCAACCATCCTCTTGTTCAGTATGTAATGGATAACAAGGACGCAGAGAACACAACGATGATCTGTGAGCAGCTTTACGATCTTGCCCGTATCCAGAATGCACCTCTCGAAGGTGATGCAATGGCCGCTTTCGTGACAAGAAGCAACGAGATCATGATGGCACTTGCAAAATAATACAAAATCTGTAATAATAGATTAACAAAAATTTATTATTAAGGTTTTGTCGGGGAAAAATAATGAACAGAATAAACGCGATAAAAAGAGGAAATACGCTGCTAAAGATCTTTTTGATAAGCACCGCGATGCTTGTATGTTATTACATATGGGATCTTTTTAGCGATCCATTCGGATTTTCAGGATTTCGCGATAGTCCGGTGTGGTTTGTGGTCAAGATATTATTGATAATACTTGCGGAAGCCATACTGTTTTGGATAGGAATAATCCTTGTATACATTAACTGTAACCAGCTTGGGATCAAGTGGAGAGTGCTCGGCGCCGTTTTTGGAATGGTACCGATCGCTCATCTTATCCTGCTTGGAAAGATCATAAAGACTGCAGACGAAGAGGTCAAAGTTGAAACTGAGAAGATCAATCTTAATGCCTCACGAAAAGAACAGCAGATATGCAAGACCAAGTATCCCATATTGATGGTTCACGGCGTGTTCTTCAGAGATTTTGAGCACCTTAATTACTGGGGAAGAATACCTCAGGAACTTATAGATAACGGTGCAACGATATTCTACGGAGAACATAACAGTGCTTCGCCTGTTGCTGCCAGTGGCGAGGAACTTGCAAAGAGGATTAAAGATATCAAGGCGCAGACAGGATGTGAGAAAGTCAATGTCATAGCTCATTCCAAGGGCGGACTTGATATGAGATATGCGATCTCAAAGTGCGGAGCATATGAGGATGTTGCTTCTCTTACAACGATAAATACTCCTCACAGAGGATGTGAATTTGCGGATTTTCTTCTCGAGAAGATTCCCACTGCACAGAAAGAAGCCGTTGCACGTGCCTACAATGCGGGCGCTGCAAAACTTGGAGATATCAATCCCGATTTTATCGGTGCTGTTACAGACCTAACACATTCAGCGTGTCATAAGCGCAATGAAGAGGTTCCGGACAGAGAAGAAGTTTATTACCAGTCTGTCGGCTCAATACAGACAATGCCGGCAGCAGGCAGATTCCCTCTTAACATGTCCTACAATCTGGTGAAGTTCTTTGACGGACGAAACGACGGACTTGTCGGAGAAAAATCATTCCCTTGGGGAAGCAATTTTAAAATGCTTATACCCTACGGAAAAAGAGGAATATCTCACGGAGATATGATCGATCTGAACCGTGAGAATATCAAGAATTTTGATGTCAGAGAATTTTATGTGCAGCTTGTGAGTGATCTGAGACAAAAAGGATTTTAAAAATAAGGCTATTGTTTTTCGGAACAGTAGCCTTTTTCAGTGATTGACTTTTGGGCGTCACAGGCATAAACTTGGTTTGAAAAAATAAAATAAGCTAGGGGTGCAGATGCTGAGATAGAACGATGTTCTTACCCTCATTACTTGAACCGGGCAATACCGGCGGAAGGAAGCATATTTAGAAAACCTAAGTTTTCACACACCCTCTTAGCGAAATGCAGGAGGTTATTTTTATGTCCAAGTTTATTAGTTATGTGAGCGACTACTATGAGCTCACCAAGGCAGGTTATTACCTTACGGTAGTTATCTTGCTGCTCGTGATCTTTGCAGCGGCATTCTTTGTTGCAAAGAGACAGAATACCAAAGAACTTGATGTTAAAGCACTCACATTTGCAGGTGCTGCACTTGCGCTTGCATTTGTCACTTCGTATATCAAGTATGAGCTTCCCATGGGAGGTTCCGTAACTCTGTTTTCAATGTTTTTTGTTTGCCTTATAGGTTATGTTTTTGGAATAAGAGTAGGATTAACCGCGGCGTTTGCTTATAGTATCCTTCAGTTTATTCAGACCGGCGGTAAATATTTCCTAACACCATTCCAGACATGCTGCGATTATTTCTTTGCTTTCACAGCACTCGGAATCGTTGGATTTTGGTATGGTAAGAAAAAGGGATTTATCACCGGATATGTAATTGCAGTTCTGATTAGAGGACTATTCCATACGATCGGAGGATATATCTTTTGGATGGATTACATGCCGGAGAGTTTTCCTAAGAGCCTCGCGTCAGTTTATCCTATTGTATATAACTACAGTTATATCCTTATCGAGATGGTGCTTACGCTTATCGTAATCAACATTCCGGTTGTTAAAAAGGCTATAGACTATATTGTCACGAATCTGTCTAACGAAAAGAACAACACCGAGCCTTCAGCTCAGGCGTAAAGATCTGAAAATAAAAACGCAAGACGTTTACCGTCTTGCGTTTAATTATTTTAGAATGTAATTGTTTCAGGTGCTCCTGTGAATGAGTAGAATGTTGCTGTTGCATTCTTGATGTAGAATGCTTCTGTGTTTCCATCATCGGCGCTGTACATGTTCTTAAGCTCCGGATAAGCATCGAGCATAGCCTGGCGGGCTTCTCTTCTGTCATCCTCTACAAGGATTCCGGATACTCTGAGCCATGTGCCGTCCTTGAATGCGCAGATCTCAAACTTGGGATTTACGTGGAGCTGCTTAGATACATCTTTTGACTTTCCTGTCTGGATATAAAGCTTTCCTTCAAAAATATTTGCTGTGCCGAAGGGACGTACTCTGGGCTGATCTTTATCTACTGTTGCAAGGTAGTATGTCTGTGCTTCTTTTAAAAATTTCTCGACTCTCTGCATAGTTGCTCTCCTTTATAAAAAACAAATTGGTTACTATATATTATCACTAATCACCTATCAAATAAATAGGATTTAGACTAAATTTAATGTATTTTGAGTTAAAACATAACTCACCTGCCGTTCTGATCGATAAACTGCTCAAATCCGACAACTCTGAGCTCTTTAAGAACTTCTTTGATGTTCTTCATATTGAATTTTTTGAGAATGCTGTGCACCTGGCTCTTTATCGTTACGGTCGATACATATCGAAGCTCCGATATCTGCTTGTAGGTCATTCCCATGTACAAACTCTTTAGAATCTCAAATTCACTGTTTGAGAGCTTGGTAAGTATGTTCATGAACATGAAAAGGCTCTTTTGCTGCTCCTTGACATGACTGAGCTCCTCAATGATCTTCTCGGCGTATTGCGGACGTAAGATCAATTGGTTTTTGTATACGTTCCTTATTGAAGAGAGGACCTGTGTGATCGAATCGGTCTTTATGATGTAGTCCATAACACCGGCGCAGTAAGCCTGAAACAGAAGATCGTCATCTTCAAGGATCGTAAGGATCACAATCTTGATATTGTTGTCTTCCGCTAGGATGCGCTTAGCTGCATCTATTCCGGCGGTTCTTGTCTCCATCTGTATGTCCATGAGGACTATATCCGGCTTGTTTTCCAGGGCAAAAGAGACGGCGTCTATTCCGGATGAAACGCTTCCCATAAGCTCCATATCGGGCTCGTGAAAAATGATCCCGCCAAAGTAATCTCTTATTTCATTATTGTCATCTGCGATGAGTATTTTTATCTTATCCATTTTCTTTTTTTCTCCTGGGTAAAAGAATTTCCACAAGAGCGTGGTGGTCGGCTTTTTTCTTACTTCCCGTTATGTGCATCTGACCAAGCTGAGAAGTTATGACTTTAAACGCATACGGAAGTCCTATGCCCCAATTTGAATTTTTGGATTTGGTGGAAGCAAAGGGCATCAAAAGTTTTCTGACGGAGCCCGGAGCGATTCCCGTTCCGTTATCCCACAAAGACCAGTATACCCATTCTTCGCTCGCTTCAATAGTTATCACAAGCTTTTTTTCTTCGCCGCTTGAAGAATCATTTCGCATCGAGAGTGAATCAAGCGAATTGATGATGAGGTTGGATATTGCATGCAGGGTGTGATATTTATCAAGCGTACATAGTACGGGAAAATCGCAATATCTTTTTTCCAAAATTATATCATTCGGAATTCCGGCCTGTTCTATCGCTTCGTCAGTCAGAGCTCTGATATCGACGGCATTTGGTTTTATGTGAAGCTGCTTGATAGCACCCAGTGAATCGGAGAGGGCTTTCATCTGCTTATTTGATATCGCAACTATTCTTTCAAGCTTTTCTTTTCCCTCGTCTGTTCCGTAGGAAGAGAGCGCTTCGTTTGCCAGTATGTTCATCGAGAACATCAGATTTTTTTCCGAATGAAAGACGTCTTTTAAATTGTAATTAAGATCATCGATCTGCTTCTTCAAAACTCTGTTTCTGGAGTATGCGATCAGATCCAGGGAAAAGAATCCGTTAATGCTGATAACGATAAAGATGAGGATTCCAAGTGCAAACACGGGATAGAGACTTATGTACATCGGAGGAATACGTTTAATTCTGTTAAAGAACCAGAATCCTGTATTAAATACATATGAAGGGCTGTTTTTAAACAGGCCGACAAAAATAAAGTGATAGAAAGCGATGTTTATTAAAGAGACGCTTGTAAACAGTATTATCGTCGTACTGAGAAAACATGTCATCTTCTTTTTTAACAGATTAAAAAGGAAAAAAAGAAGCGGATAAAACATGTAGATTGCGATAACAATGCTGAAAACGGAGTGCGTTAAGCTGTAAAGAAGTTTCAATCTGTGTCGCGCGATATCATTCATGGAATGATATTTTAAATACGCGGAAAAAGCGTTTTTGGTGCTGTAAAAACAAAGATAAGCTGCGGCAAGAACTGTGAATATGATCTTTGAAACAAGAAAAGCCGTAACCGAAGTGTCGGGGCCACCCTGTTTGACGTTTCGTCTTATAACATCAATAAGTGTTGAGATTCCGAGAAGGTAGATGGCAACGCCAAGATTCCTTACAAGCTGCATGTATTTCATCGGAAGCTTGAAGCTGTGGCCGACGAATCTGTATATGAAAATATCGAGATCACGAAGCGGAAAATATGTGGGCGGGACATAGCTTGATGAACTGTAATACTGAAAAAGAACCGAAATGGTTGTAAAAATGATACCGATGATCATAAAGAACATGGGGAGACCGTATCTGCTGTGCGGCACAAGAAAAATAAGTACCATCGCACATATTAATAGCAATAGAACACTGATTGCCATAAAATTTACACCCTCCCATGTATTTTGTATTGTACTACCTATGTTGATTGTATAAAAGGTGTAAAAAAAATCCAACTGTTCCGGGTGCAAAAAAGTTCATATAATCATTTTATAAAGGATTAACGTTTTTTAATGGAGGAGGGAAATTAATGAAGAAAAAAATTATGTCGCTAATACTGGCTTCCGCAATGCTGGCAATGACGGTATCAGCGTGCGGAAACAGCGGAACGGGTGATACTGCTTCGCAGACAAGTGCTGATGGAGCAGATAAAACTGCGGACGGCGAAAAGGCTCCTGCGGGAGATGTTCAGGTCGTTACGGTATGGAGTGACAATGCACATGAACAGACTATCAGAGAAGCTCAGGTAGAGGAGTTTAATAATACTATCGGAAAAGAAGAAGGAATTCAGATTGATTACACTGTATACGGTTCGGATTACGCCGATGTCATCAACGTAGCTCTCATGGCTAACGACGGTCCCGATCTTTTCAGACCTTCATCCAATACTTTTGCAAAATATGTAAGTGCCGGATATGCGGTACCTATTTCTGATCTTGAAGGAAGCGATTCACTTCTTTCAAAGTACAGTAAGGACGATCTTATCATAGGCGATCAGGTTTTCGACGATAAGGTTTATACACTTCCTTACAGCCTTCAGTCATATAAGATGATCATCAATCAGGATCTTTTTGACAAGGCAGGAATCAAGGAAATTCCCACAACTTGGGATCAGGTAAGAGAAGATGCCAAGATCATTACGGAAGCTTCGAACGGTGAGGCATACGGATTCTTCCTTGCGCTTCAGAGCGGATGGACACTCGATCATTATATTTACAGTGTATCCTCGGCTGCACTCGGACACTTCGGTTATGATGCCGTTTCGGGAACATATAAGTATTCAGACGGACTTCCGATCGTACAGGATATTCTCGGAATGATCGATGACGGAAGCGTTTTCCCCGGATACGAAAATATGGATGCAGACACTGCAAGAGCGCAGTTTGCCGCAGGCAGAGTCGGTATCGTTATGGCAGCAAGCTTTGACGTTGCCGTTTATACAGAGCAGTTCCCTGCAGAGTGCAACTGGGTAGTATGCGATCCTCCGACAATCAAGGAGGGTGGTTACGACTACAAAGAGATGGTTGCCGCAGTCGATCTTCTCGGTGTTGCCAAGAAGGCACTCGATGCAAAAGATACATCTAAGATCGCAAGAGTTCTTGAGTGGTTCTATGCAGACGAGAATCTTGTAGAGATGTACGAGCAGGGAATGTATATTCCGTACAGAAGCGAAGTTCTTGATATCGCAGGAGAATCATCCGTAAAGGGATGGAAAGAGTTCTCAACATTCAAGGACAATCAGTTCATAGTAAGAATGGCTGACCCCAAGGGCGTTATCACATACGAAGGACTTTCTGCAAGAGAAACACTAGCAAAGCTCTTCTCGGGCGGATATTCGGAGGATGCGGCTACGGTTCTCAAAGATCTTGACGATCGCTTGAACGGCGGACTAAAAGAACTGGATGAAGCAGAGCTGAAAGACTATGTTGCACCCTCAAGTTATAACGTAAAGAGAGACTAATATAAGATATGAGAAAAAAGCTTAGACTCAGCGACGATAATGTGCAAGCGTTCTTGATGATACTTCCGTTTTTTATCGGTTTTATCATGTTCAGCTACGTTCCGATCGTTTACATACTAAGATATGCGTTTACAAATTACAGCGGATTCGGCGATTGCGATTTCACGGGTCTGGCCAATTTTGTCAGAGCATTCAAAAGAGATCCCGATTTCTGGCAGTCTCTTCTCAATACTGTAATCCTCTCGGCGGGAAAGCTGGCGGTAGAGATACCGCTAGCCCTCCTCCTTGCGGTTCTTCTTAACAAGAAACTGAAAGGAATGGCTTTTTTCAGGGTTACACTTTTTCTTCCGGCGATCATATCGGCGGTTATTATAGGACTTATCTTTTCACTCCTGTTTGCATCACACAACGGTATGGTGAACGGTATTCTTGCCAATATAGGTCTTATAGAAAAGCCCATCAACTGGTTCAATACCAAGTGGAAAGCCATGCTGATATTGGGAATAGCATCGGTCTGGCAGAACTACGGTATCAATATGATCTTCTTTTTGATGGCGCTTCAGAGCATTCCACAGGAACTCTATGACTGCGCAAGTATAGACGGAGCTACGGGACTAACGAGATTTTTTAAGATAACTCTTCCCATGATAGCTCCGATATTCCAGTCGATACTTCTCATGGCGATCGTAGGAAGTCTTAAGGTATGCGATCTCGTAATATCATGCACAAACGGACAGCCCGGGGGTACAACCGAGGTTGTCATGACATACATATACAAGTCGTTCTTCGGAAAATCAGGAAGGAATATAGAAGTCGGATATGCTTCCGCGATGGCACTTATCACGGCTATCTTCCTTGGATTGGTGACCTTTGTTTATCTTAAGGCTACCAAAAAACTGAAAGAATACGAAGGCTAAGGGAGGCAGAATATGTACAGGGTAAAAAGAAATTTCGGAAACACGCTTATCTACCTCTTTTTGTTGGTATTCTTTATGCTCAGTTTCTTTCCGGTTTTCTACACTTTCATGTCCTCATTCAAGAGTAATATGGACATTTTGACGACGGGAAACACGCTTATTCCAAAGCACTTTGTTCTTGAGAATTATTCTAAAGCATGGGAACTTGCGGATTTCTCGACCTATACCAAGAACAGTATTTTCTTATCGTTCTTTTGTGTTATAGGTGCGATAATGTCCAGTACCGTTTGTGGATATGCTTTTTCCAGAGGTACCTTTAAGGGAAAAGAGATAATTTTCTATTTTATGGTCTCATCAATGTTTGTTTCATTGGGTACACTGACTCTTTATCCACTTCTTATGATAATGAAGGCGGTGCATTTGAATAAATCACTGTGGGGCGTTATTATAATACGTGTCTTTGGAATGAATGTTACCAATCTTTTCATCGCGAGAGGTTTCATCACATCCATTCCAAAGGAGATTGACGAGGCTGCCAAGATTGACGGATGCTCTTTTGCAGGAATATATACAAGGATCATCTTTCCTCTTTGCAAGCCGCTTATAGCTACTGTTGCCATACTCGCGTTCAGAAGTGCGTGGAATGATTACATGCTTCCGATGGTATTTACAATGACGGACACTTCTCGCATGCCTTTGGTTGTAGGCATAATGCATCTTAAGTCTTCGGGAGATGCCGCATCTTCCTGGAATTTGATGCTTGCGGGTACAGCGATTTCACTGGTTCCAATGATACTCATCTATATAGGATTTAACAGGTATTTCATTTCAGGCATGACAGCGGGAGCGGTAAAAGGATAAGGAGAGCGCTTTAAATGTTAGCAAATTACCACACCCACACGATAAGGTGTAAGCATGCCGCCGGCTCGGAGAGAGAATATATAGAAGCTGCGATAAAAAAAGGATATAAGATACTGGGGTTTTCCGATCATGTTCCACAGCCTTATCCCGAGGGCTTTGTTTCGGGAATCAGAATGGACATGTCGGAACTTGAGGATTACACATCCACTCTTGTAAGCTTGAGAGAAGAGTACAAAGATAAGATACAGATCCTCATCGGATATGAGGTCGAATATTCACACAGATTTTTTGATCGTCTGATGGATGAGCTTAGAAAGTTTCCGCTTGATTACATGATCCTGGGGCAGCATTTTGCTCCGAATGAAGTGGACGGATTCTATGTCGGAGCTCCGACAAACGACGAAGATAAGTTGAAAGCATATGTTGACCTTGCTATTGAAGGAATGGAGACAGGTCTTTTTACATATCTGTGTCATCCAGATCTTATGAACTATACGGGAGATGAAGAAAAATATCTTAAGCATATGAGACGCATCGTAGAAGCTTCAATAGAGCTTGATTTCCCGCTTGAATTAAATGTTTACGGATTTATAGACGGAAGACATTATCCGAGCGACAGATTCTTTAAGATGGCTTCCGAGATGGGAGCGAAGTTTGTCATAGGCTGTGATGCCCATGACCCCAGAGTGCTTATTAACCCCGAGGATGTTCCTGAGTTTAATGAGTTCCTAAAGAGAAATAAAATAGAATACGGTGACAATATCGTAGATATTATCAGACCATAACCAAAAAGAAGCAACCACATTACGTGATTGCTTCTTTTGTTTTATTGATTCCTTTGCAGGCTGATTACTTAACGACAACCGTTCCGAGAACGTTGATTCCGAGGTTGTTTGTAAGTTCAACTTCTCTGCTGATGTTTTCATAAGTTGATTCGCCGATACCTTCAAATAAGATAAGTCCGTCGGATTCAGCGGCTTTATCGATTGAAGAAGGATCGCTTAAGATGTTGCTTGCAATTGAAACGGGAATGTTTTTACCCTTAAGGAATTCCTCAACCTGTGTCATGTAGCTGCTTGCGCCGCCTTCTGCAAGAGATGAGCAAAGAAGGATGTTCTTGGCGTTTTTGCCGTGTGCAAGAGCCATAATGCTGCTACAGATAACAGCAAGTCCGTCATCGGTTTTCTTTACGATGGAACCGAGTACCGGAAGCTTAAATGCAGATCTGATATCATCTTCGGTTTTAAGCTTGGGTGAAAGAACATATTTAAGTGCAAGGAATACGATCGCAAGAAAAGCGCATCCGAAGGCACCCAAGAAGCCGAGCTTTAACATACTAATGTGAGAAGTTAAAGACATCTCTTCTTCAATTTCAGTTCGTCCTATTTCTTTATCAAAAGCCTTTTTTTGATCTGCATTAAGTGAACCATAAACAGAGCCACCGCCGGAGAGCTGAGCATTTGATGTTGTACTGAGCGTCTGTATTTTATACCAAAGACCTTCAGCGTCATCTTTGCTTATGCTATTTGTGGAATTGTAAGACTCTATATCATGAAGGATACTGTCTTTTACGGTTTCACGAGTTTTTTGAAATATATCATATGTATCAAGTGCTAAATCAAGCTCTGCAATCTGAGTGTCTGTCAGTTCAATGTCAAGATCTGCATATTCATTTTCTTCGTCAACAGAAACTGCGGCTAGATAACCCTTGACTCCGGATAGTGCACATCCAAGGATCAATCCGATAATAGCAAGAAGAATTATCGTTTTCCAAAATTTGAGGATATACTTGGCCAGATCTTTAAGATCTATCTCCAGATTTTCTCTGTAGTTTTCCATTGTTATTATTCTCCCTCTAAATTATTTTCCCGTTAATATGATACAGGAGATACGAATAAGAATCAATCTGACATGTATAAAGACATAAGATAAACAATTGTTGAAATGCGTATAAGTTAGTAAAATAGAAGAGATATAAGCGTTTTATAAGTGAGAGGGGACAGACTATGAATCGGTCTATCGATTTTTTCAGAGACGAAGTCAGAAACGGTTTTTACATACCGACTGCGATAAAGCAGGCGTGGGCTGCTACTCTGGACGTTCTTGAAACAATAGATGAAATATGCAAAAAGCATGGGATCAGATATTATGCCGATTGGGGAACGGCTCTCGGCGCGGTAAGGCACGGTGGATATGTGCCGTGGGACGATGATCTGGATATCTGCATGCTCAGAGATGACTATGAGAAGTTCAGACAGGTTGCGGATAAAGAACTTCCCGATAATTATGTGATACACGACTATGAGAGAAAAGAAAATCACTGGCTCTTTCTTGCAAGAGTTGTCAATAATTCCAAGATGTGCTTTGACATAAGCTATCTTGATACACACAACAATTTCCCGTATCTTGCGGGCGTAGACATCTTTATAAAGGATTATCTTTATGAGGATGAGGAAAAAGAGAATGCGCGAGATAAGGAAGTAATGACTTTTCTCGCCAAAGCAGAAAACTATATTGACGATGAAGAAAAAAGAGATAGCGCTGTAGAGCTGTATAGAGCAGCCGAGAAGAGGATGGCTGAGGTTAAGCCGGAAGAATCAAAGCTTGTAGGACAGATTTTTCCTTGGGTTTTAAAAAACGGAAACAGAGTGGGAGAGAATAAATCTCTGTATGAAAAGAGCATAAGACTTCCGTTTGAAGATACGACGATACCCATGCCTGCCCGTTACAATGAGATGCTTAGGAAAAGATACGGAGATTACTGTGCTTTAAAAAAGGTTTGGGACGGTCATAACTATCCATTCTTTGAAGGTCAGAAAAAAGAGATGGAGGAGCTGAGCGGACAGTCTCTTTCGAGATTTGTTTTTGATGAAGTGATGCTTAAGCGTGACGATCCCGATAAGAGTGGTTCGCTTAAGACAATAGCAAAAGAATGTCATGCCGAGATGGAGAGACTGCTTTATGTTGTTGAAGGGCTTCCGGATGATCTTATGCAGGATGTTGCAGATCTTCAGCAACTGGCGGCAGATTTCGGGACGCTGACAGAGAATGTGAAAGGCGAGAAAAGAACTTGCACTCTTAATGTTGTAGATGCGCTGCAAGCATTTTGTGATGCGCTCTGGGAAGAGTGTAATGCGATAGGTGACTTGGAAGAAGACATGGCTTCCGATGGAAAAAAAGAAGCCGGCAAAGCAGCTTTTTCACAAAGCAGGGCTGCGCTTGATAAGGTGGCAGCAGTTGTAAAAGAGAATATATATGACAGGAAAGAAGTTCTCTTTCTTAGTATCGGTCCGCGTGAGTGGAAGTCTTTTGACAAGTATTATCAAATGGCTGTATCCGATGAAAAAACAGATGTATTTGTGGTTCCGCTTCCGCTTATGAAGAAGACGTTTCTTGGCAATATTAATATGAGTGATGAAGAGATGGCGGATGCTACATGTTTGAAAGACTATCCGAGCGGCATAGATTATGCGGACTGGGCAGGATATGATATTTCCTTGCATGCTCCCGAGACCGTATATATACATAACCCGTACGACGGCGCTAATCCTTGCCTTACGGTGCCCACTTCATTTTACGCGGAAAATGTGAGAAAATATGCGGATGAAGTAATATATGTTCCGATCGCGGATACGGCTGAGATTGGTGTTAATGACAAAACGGACATCTACAATATGGGACATTATGTTACAGCTCCCGGTGTTGTATATGCGGATATTGTTTATGTGCAGTCGGAGAATATCAAAAGACGCTATGTTGAAGTCCTTACCGCATTTGCCGGTGAGAAGACTAAGGATATCTGGGAAAAAAAGATAAAAGTCCGTGATGCCGCCAAGGGTCCCGTGCAAAGCGGCAAAGTATATGTTGATGATGTACACGGCGGTGCCGGACCAAACGTAAAGAGGCTTCTTGTTTGCATTGGCGCAAATGAACCGGCGGAATGCGAAGGCTCTTTTGCGGAGCTTTTAAATAATAAGCTTGAGATCATGAGAAACGCAGGAAGTAAGCTTAAAGTATCCGTATTATTGTATCCAAGTCCGGACTATGCACCGGAAGGCACTGATGCGTACGGGGATATTCTTGATATTTTGCATAAAACGGAAAAAGAGGGGATAATAGAAATCGTGTCCGCATCACCACGCCGCGCCGACGATGTGGCGAGAGAGTACGATGCTTACTACGGAAGCGCGTCAGCATTTGTTCCCGCATTTGCTGTTGAGGGGAAGCCCGTTATGATCGCAGATTTTAAGGTGTGACCTGATTGTATATTGTTTAAAAAGGAAAGAGGTTTTTATTTATGAGTAGTAAAAGATTTTGGTTTATAATGTTATTTCCATACATAATTGCTTTTTGTTTTATATTTATGTTTATAATGCCTTCGATAGCGCCGGTTTTATCGGCAAGTATCGGTCCGGAGCTTTTATATACCGTTCCGATATGTGCGGCCTTGGTAGCGTTTACATTGTCTATCGTTACACTTATTCAGACCATAAAGGGAAAGTATGGGGCGCAAGAGCTTGCAAAAGCCAATAAGATTGTAAAGCTGGTTCATATACCGGCTTATGTCATCTATTTTTTATTTGCAATATTCAGCGTTCTGTTTTTGAGCATATGGGGAATCGGAATGGTAATAGTGGTGATCCTGATCGATGTTTTCACCATTATTTACTCCGGAAGTATCGGGCTTTGCGCAGCGATTGCCGCAAAAAAGGAGAATGTGCTTCCTTCCGGCAGCGCGGTTCTTTACGCGATCATGAGTTTTATTTACTGCGTAGACGTATTCGCCGCAGTTATCTACAATTCGAAAATAAAAAAGACAACACTTTCATAAGCCGAAATGGTATTATGAAGGTAGGAACGGAGATATCCCTACGGAGTAGATTATGAACACCTACAAGAAACAGCATTTTCCAATAAAAAGAATATTCATACTTGATGAGATTGCTAATGTTCTTGCGATGATTACTGCTTTTTCGATAAGATTCAGAAAGCAGCTTTTGCTCGCTTTAGAATTACAGTATGGCTTATATATCATGATCACAGTCACTTTGTGTATTTTTTATGTGATTATCTTTTTTATTTATGATAGTAGGAAGACACATATTTTTCTTCAGGATCCGGTGCAAAATCTGGTGACAGTCATTAAGGGTAAGTGTATTTTAATGGCTTTTTCTTTATTGTATATGTATGCTATTAAGATCAGTGTTCATTCATCCAGAGTGGTCATAGGATTGTTTTTTGCTTTCAGTATAATTTATTGTGCCATTTTTAGATTGATTTATCGCAAAAGTTATTTGGATAGTCATGGCGGATTGAGAGATAGAAAAGTTCTCACTGTTTCTGCAAAGGATGCTGACGTCGATAGTATAGTAGCCCATTATCATGAAGGGCAATATGACGATGTTTTGATAATGGATAGCGAAAAAAATGAAGCTACAGCAAAAGAGATTGCTAAGAAGGCTGAAGAACTCGGTATAAGGACTTATTATGGTTTGAATTGCGCTGATTATGAAGTTAAATCCGGAATCATAACGGATGTTGAGAACCATGCTTCTATTCCTGCATTTGTGCGAACTGAGAGATATGAAATATTCGGAGTAAAGTACGCGATCGCCAGGACAGAAGAAGCGGTTTTCCATGTACTTGGACATTTAAAAGAGTTATCGGGTAAATATATCTGCTTTTCCAATGTGCATACAGCCGTTATGGCAAGAGAAAACGAAGATTACAAGAATGTTCTTAACGAGTCGGCATACACTTTTGCCGATGGAGCTCCGATAGCAAAGTTACAAAGAAAAGAAGGATATATAGGAGCAGACAGGGTTGCCGGTCCTGATTTTATGGAGCATATGTTCAGAGATACGGCGGACGGGCAGGCATCACATTATTTCTACGGTTCATCGCAGAAGACTCTTGATGCTCTCAAAGAAAAACTTCTTAATAAATATCCCGGAATAGATATAAGAGGAATGTATTCGCCTCCGTTCAGAGCTCTTTCTCCGGAGGAAGATGCGGCGGATGTTGAGAGAATTAATGCCGCCGAAGCTGATATTGTTTGGATAGGTCTTGGTGCACCCAAGCAGGAGAAATGGATGCTTGCTCACAAGGATAAGGTTAAGGGCGTTATGATGGGCGTCGGTGCAGGCTTTGACTTCCACGCAGGTACTATAAAAAGAGCCCCCGAATGGCTTCAGAAAATAGGATTTGAGTGGCTCTATCGACTGTTTCAGGATCCCAAGAGATTGTTTTCGAGGTATTTTGTGACCAATACAAAGTTTTTCTGTTATTTATTAAGAGATTTGACTATGAAACACAGATAGGTGTGGCATTTCGAGGCAAAAAAGCCACAAGGTATGGTATAATACGGATTATGAGTAATAATAACAAAACACTTCAAACATACATATTATGGCTTATTGACATGATGTGTATCATAGTATCCTACGTGATAGCTACATTTATAAGATTCAGCGGTGAAAAGAGGATAGAACTTTTAGATGAAGATAAAATGGCACATTACATGGTGTGTATAGTTTTTCTTCTTTTTTGTGTTGTATACAATTTCTTTGCTGACTGGAACAGAGACTTTTGCATAAGAGGTTTCGCTAAAGAATTTCTAAGTGTTGTCAGATTCATCGGAGTGATGATCATTGCTTCGGTGTTTGTTGTGTTCTTATTTAAGTGGAATAATCTTTCAAGACTTGTTTGGTTTTACTTTGTATTACTTGATGTTCTTTTGACCTATTTTGCACGGATAGCTTTCAAGGTGTTTTTCAGAAAAGCGATATCAAGTGACTCTAACGCTGTAAGAGTTGTTGTGGTTGCAGAGAGAAATTTAATGGAAAGCACGATCAAGAAGCTGACATCAAACGCTGAGTTCCTTGGATACAAGATAGTAAGGGCCTATGCGGCGGATACTGAACCGGAGAGTACTGATGCAGACGGCTTGCATGCGCAGGGCGGCAACAGACAGACAACCGGCGAGTGGTACATAGACGGAGTGCATATTCATGAGGGAATTGAGAATCTTACAGCAAGACTTTTGACTGATCCGTTTGATGAGGTGTTTATCAATACGCCCAATATTCCTCAGAATAATATACAGGATATTATCTTGGGCTTTGAGGAGATGGGTATCACGACCAGATACAGCCTTGGACTTCCCGGTGTCGGTAAGGCTACTACTCAGTTTGAAGATTTTATGGACTATTCCGTGATAACTTATTCCATGAACAGAACAAGTTACAAGCGTCTGTTTATAAAACGTAGTTTTGATATAGTATTCGGATTTATAGGGGTGTTGGTAACAGGAATCATCACACTCTTCCTTGCGCCGGCGATCAAGCTTGATTCGCCCGGACCTGTTTTCTTTTCTCAGACGAGGATAGGCAAGAACGGAAGACGATTTAAGATCTACAAGTTCAGATCAATGTATATTGACGCTGAGGAGCGTAAGAAGGAACTTGAGTCACAAAATGAGATGAAGGGACTTATGTTTAAGATGGAGAACGATCCCAGAATCACCAAGGTCGGAGCTTTCATCAGAAAGACAAGTCTTGATGAATTCCCGCAGTTTCTCAATATATTAAAAGGTGATATGAGCCTTGTCGGAACAAGACCACCCACGGTGGAGGAGTTTAGGAGATATAACGGGTACTACAGAAGAAGACTTTCTATGACTCCCGGACTTACGGGGCTTTGGCAGATCAGCGGAAGAAGTGATATAGAGGATTTTGATGAGGTTGTAAAACTTGATCTTAAATATATCGACAACTGGAGTCTTACTGAAGACTTTATGATAATTGCCAAAACTTTTTATGTAGTATTTTTCGGAAAAGGTGCAAAATAAATGCTTAGTAAGAACATAAATCTATCTGGGAAAAGAGTACTGATCACCGGAGCGGCCGGCTTTATCGGCGCCAATCTTGTGATTGCGGTTTTAAACAGATATAGCGATGCAAAGATTCTCGGAATCGACAACATGAACGATTACTATGATGTCGGGATCAAGAAAGACAGACTTAAGAGAATCCTTGAAATAACAGGCGGTGATGAGAACAGATTTAAGCTTGTTGAAGGCAGCATCGCCGACAAAGAACTTATAACAAAAATATTCGATGAGTTTAAGCCTGAGGTCGTAGTCAATCTCGCTGCGCAGGCCGGCGTAAGATATTCGATAGAAAATCCCGACGCCTACATCGAATCAAATATTATCGGATTTTACAATATTCTCGAAGCATGCAGACATTCTTATGACAAGAAAACGCCGGATTACAGCGGCGTTCTTCATCTTGTGTATGCTTCGAGTTCGAGCGTATACGGAAGTAATAAGAAAATCCCTTACAGTGTTGAAGATCAGGTTGATAACCCGGTTTCTTTATACGCTGCGACCAAGAAATCCAATGAGCTTCTCGCACATTCATATTCAAAGCTTTACGGAATCCCTTCAACGGGTCTTAGATTCTTTACCGTGTACGGACCTGCCGGAAGACCGGATATGGCATATTTTGGCTTTACTAACAAGCTTGTAAACGGCGATACCATTAAGATATTTAACTTCGGTAATTGCAAAAGAGATTTCACGTATGTTGACGATATCGTTGAGGGCATTATAAACGTGATGCAGAAGTCTCCCGATGAGAATGAGAACGGTGTTAAATACAAGGTATACAATATCGGAAACAATGATCCCGTAAATCTTTTGGACTTTGTTGATATACTTCAAAAAGAACTTATATTTGCAGGAGTACTTCCCGCGGACTATGACTTCGATGCACACAAAGAGCTGGTTCCCATGCAGCCGGGTGACGTTGAAGTTACTTATGCGGATGTGACCGCACTTGAAAATGATTTTGGATTTAAACCTTCCACGTCTCTTACGGAAGGCCTTAGAAGATTTGCCAAGTGGTACAAGGAGTATTACGGTTAAAAATGCTGGATTATAAATTACCTTTTTTAAAAAAGAAAATATCATATAAGACACTCAGCATCGTAATGATATGCATCTTTGCATTAAGTCTTATTCCTTTGCTTATCATGGGCTTTTATGATTTTCCGTCGGCAGATGATTTTTCCATGGCGCGCGAACCTCATCTGTATTTCGCCGCTACGGGAAATTTCTTTGGTGCAATAGTTGAAGCTTTTAAGAAAGCTATCTGGATATATTATAATTACGAAGGCTATTATTTTTCGGCATTATTGACATGCTTATGTCCCGCGGTATTCGGTGAACAGTTTTACTTTCTTGTTCCGTTCATAATTATCGCAATGCTTGTTTTCGGAGTATGTTATTTCTTTAATGCGCTTTTTGTCAGAGCATGGAAATTTGATAAGCACCTTTCCAATGTGGTTTCTATGGCAACGCTCATCATGATGATTCATTTTCTTAAAGACAGTAAGGCGAGAAATCAAGGCTTTTACTGGTGGAGCGGTGCTGTAAATTATGTTTTTACTTTTGGAATGGCATTCTTTTGGGTAGGACTTCTTATCAGGATTCTTTATGATGAGAATAAAAAAGCATGCATGGGTAAATTCATATGGGCATGTATATGGGGTTTTCCTTTGGGAGGTGCCAACTATCTGACGGCCCTTGAACTTGCGATCGTTTCGGTTCTTGTTATTTTTATCTGTGTGATGAACAAGTTCTCCAAGATAGGCGTGGAAGGGCTTGGTGAAATCGGGGAAAAATATATAAAGCTTCTTTGGATTCCTGCCTTGATCAACTTAATAGGCTTTGGATTCAGTGTTACAGCACCCGGAATAAAGATCAGAACCGCAGATACAGTAAGTAACTCGCCTGTAAAAGCTGTTTTGCTTTCGTTATACGGAACGTTTAATGTTATTATTGATGAGATGGCAAGATGGGAGACTCTTGTTGTATTACTTTTCCTTGTTCCGATTTTTTGGGTACTTGCAGGAAAACTTAAGAATAAGCTTCGCCATCCTTTTGTTTTTGCATTGTTTGCTTACGGAATGGTGTCTTCCAATCTGACTCCGCCGTATTATGCGGTGTCGAATTTCGATGAAGGAAGACTTGTTGTACTTGCATGGATGGAGTTTGTATTCTTTGCAGTCATGACTGTTTTTTATCTCACGGCCTGGATCAGAGGTCTGTGGGAGGATAAAGCAGGTGCCGCATTTACGGTATCAGACAATGATTCTTTTTCCGGGGAAGCTTCATCGGTAATCTTGGTGCTTGCCGCTATACTTGTTTACGGTTCAGCACTTTGCGTAGTTCCCAATCCGCATTACTATACTGCGACTTCCGCGTTATATGAGATCACAACGGGAAATGCCGCAAGATACAAAGAAGAGAACAACGAAAGACTTAAGGTGTTAAAAGATACTTCTGTAGAGACGGCAGTTTTGAAAGAGTATACGGATGCGCCGGACATGCTCTTTTATAAAGACATAACCGATCCCGAGTTTGCCGATTATTGGATCAACACCAATATGGCAACATGGTATAACAAAAAAGATGTGGTAATTGAGAGGATAAAACATGAAGAGTGATTTTGAAGAGAGCTACAAAGTCCTTGAGTTTAAGGAGTTCGGTGACGATAAGGGTAACCTTGTTGTTGCGGAAGGCTCGGGCTTTGATATACCTTTTGATATCAGAAGGGTTTTCTATATTTACGGCTCTGAAAGAGATATCAAGAGAGGACTTCACGCTAACAGATATACTAAGTTTGTGCTTATAAATGTGAGCGGCAGCAGCAAAGTCCTTATAGATAACGGCAAGAAGAGAGAGGTTGTTGTTCTGGATAAGCCCAGAATGGGACTCTATTTGGGCCCCATGGTCTGGAAGGAAATGTATGATTTTTCTCCCGATTCGGTTCTTCTTTGCCTTGCAAGCGAGCATTACATCGAGAGCGAATATATTCGTGACTACGATGAATTTATAAAGGAAATTAATGGGTAAAAGAGAAATTATGAGTAAACTTTCTATTGTTATTCCGGTTTATTACAACTCTGATACACTGGAGCTTTTATATGAAGACCTTAAGGAAAAGGTTCTCGGAAAGATTGGCGACTATGAGATAGTATTTGTTGACGACGGTTCCGGTGACAACTCCTGGGAGATTATAAACAAGATCGCTGCGCAGGATAAAAACGTTGTTGCTACCAAGCTTTCAAGAAACTTTGGTGAGCATGCGGCTCTCCTTGCAGGACTTTCGGTATGCACAGGTGATTGTGCGGTTACCAAGCAGGCCGACCTTCAGGAAGATTCCACACTTATCCTTGAGATGTACGAGAGCTGGAAGCGCGGAAATAAGGTCGTTCTCGCTATCAGAGGAGAAAGAGACGAGAATCCCGTAAAGAAATTCTTTGCAGGCTGCTACTACTGGCTAGTAAGAAAGACTATTAATAAAGACATGCCTCAGGGTGGCTGCGACTGCTATCTTATAGACAGGCAGGTTATCAAAGTACTTCAGATGATGGATGAAAAGAATTCATCGCTTACACTTCAGGTTATGTGGGTTGGATTTAAGACCGAGAAAATCTACTTCCACAGAAAAGACAGAGAGATCGGAAAGTCTCGTTGGACACTCGGAAAGAAAATAAAGCTCGTGATCGATTCAATGATGAGCTTTTCATATTTCCCGATCAGATGCATGGCAACACTCGGCAGCATCTTTGCGCTTTTGTCTTTGATCGGAATAATTTATGTGATAACGGAAAAGGTAACCAAGCAGACACCTATTCTAGGTTACGCATCGGAGATGACGGTATTGTTCTTTGGGTTTGGAGTTTTATTCTTAATGCTCTCAATGCTCGGAGAATATATCTGGCGTACACTTGAAGAGTCACGTAATCGTCCACCGTTCATCATTGATGAGATTCATCGCTCCGATGATTCGGATTTAGATAAAAATAAAGAGTGAGAATAGTTTTTGTCATAAAGGATCAAGAAAGGCAATTATGGAAAAGATAATGCAGGGCCGCATGGACCGCGGTTTTCAAAGATATCAG
The DNA here is from genome assembly GCF_003625505.1 of Butyrivibrio sp. XB500-5. Taxonomy (NCBI): domain Bacteria; kingdom Bacillati; phylum Bacillota; class Clostridia; order Lachnospirales; family Lachnospiraceae; genus Butyrivibrio; species Butyrivibrio sp. XB500-5. The sequence continues at coordinate 1,000,950 of NZ_RAIS01000001.1, read as the reverse complement.
GAAGAATATGAAAAGAAAGCTTTGGAGGTTCTCAGATCCGGATGGTATATTCTCGGAAAAGAAGTAGAGAACTTTGAAAATGAATTTGCGAAATATGTCGGAACGAATTATTCCGTAGGTGTCGCCAACGGACTTGATGCACTTTGGCTTGCTTTCAGAGTGCTCGGAATCGGAAAAGGCGATGAAGTTATAGTCCAGGGAAACACATATATCGCAAGCGTAATGGGTATCACCATCAATGATGCTACACCCGTATTTGTTGAACCCAATGAATATTATCAGATAGATGCGGATAAGATTGAAGAGAAGATTACGGATAAGACCAAGGCTATTCTGGTTGTTCATTTATACGGACAGGCAGCCGAGATGGATAAGATCACAGCTATCTGCAAAAAACATAACTTAAAGCTTGTAGAGGACTGTGCACAGTCACATGGTGCTTGTTTTGACGGAAAGATGACCGGAAGCTTCGGCGACATCGGATGCTTCTCATTCTATCCTTCCAAAAATATGGGCGCTTTCGGTGATGCGGGCGCTATTACAACTAACGATCCCGAGCTTGCGAGACTGGTTAAGATCTATCGTAACTATGGAAGTGAAAAGCGCTATTACAATATGGTTGTCGGAGCAAACTCAAGACTTGATGAGATGCAGGCAGGGCTTCTTAGAGTTAAGCTTACTCACATGGATGATATTACAAAAGAAAGAGAACAGCTTGCAGCCGTATATGATGCGGGAATAAACAATCCCAAGGTTATTAAGCCTACTGTTGCCAAGGGTGCTACTTGCGTTTGGCATCAATATGTTCTTAGAGTAAAGACAGAAAGCGGTGATAACAAGGCCGCTGAGAGAGATAGGTTTAAAGCTTATCTTGAAGAGAACGGCATAATGACTATTATCCATTATCCGATTCCTCCTCACAGAGCTCAGGCTTATGAATATCTCGGACTTCCGGAGGGAACTCTTCCGATAACCGAAGCGTATGCCAATGAAGTCATATCTCTTCCGATATACACGGGAATGACTAAGGAAGAGCAGCAGCGCGTTATCGAGTGCGTAAACGCATTTAAATGATATACATGCAACATCGATTTTTTCGGTGTCTAGATTTTTTAGAGGTTATAGGTAATTTCAATGAATATAGTTTTACTTTCAGGCGGAAGCGGAAAGAGGCTTTGGCCCTTATCCAATGACGTCAGATCCAAACAGTTTATAAAGATGTTTCATCCTGACAATTCAGGTGATAAAGATGATCTTGAATCAATGGTTCAGCGTGTTTATCGTCAGATAAAAACAGTTGATCCCGATGCTACGATCACTATAGCTACGAGTAAGACTCAGGTTTCGGCAATTCATAATCAGCTTGGTGACAAGGTTTCCGTATGTGTCGAGCCTATGAGGAGAGATACATTTCCCGCTATAGCACTTGCCGCGTCATATCTCAAGGATGAACTTAATGTCGGAGAGGATGAGCCGGTTATTATCTGTCCCGTAGATCCTTATGTTGAACTTGGTTATTTTGAGTGCTTCAAGGATCTTGGTAAGATGGTTGCTTCAGGTGATTATAACTTAAATCTCATGGGCGTTGTTCCTACATATCCAAGTGAGAAATACGGTTACATTCAGCCCGAGACAGGCGATCATATCAGCAAGGTATCGGCATTTAAAGAAAAACCTGATGTTGCAACAGCGCAGAAATATATCGAAGAAGGCGCTCTTTGGAACTGCGGAGTTTTCGCATTTAAGCTTTCATATATTTTAAACAGAGCGCATGAGCTCATAGATTTTAAGGATTACAAGGATCTTTACGATCACTACGGCGATTGCAAAAAGATAAGCTTTGACTATGCTGTCGGAGAAAATGAGAAATCAATCGGCGTTGTAAGATATTCCGGTGAGTGGAAAGATATCGGATCATGGAATACATTTGCTGAAGAGATGCATGAAAACATAATCGGTAAAGCCGATATGGATGATGCATGTGTGAACAGCAATATTATAAATGAGCTTAATATTCCCATTATCGCTATGGGACTTAAGGATATGATAGTTGCGGCTTCAAACGACGGAATACTTGTTTCGGACAAAACACAGTCGAGCTACATTAAACCTTACGTAGAAAAGTTGACCCAGCATATAAGATATGCAGAGAAATCTTGGGGAAGCTTTACCGTCACAGATGTTCAGGAGGGAGCTCTTGTTATAAGAGTTGAACTCTTACCCGGTCACAGACTTCACTATCACAGTCATGATCTGAGAGATGAGGTTTGGACTGTAATGATAGGTGAGGGAACTGCGATCGTAGACGGAGTTAAGACAGAGATAAAGCCCGGAGATGTGGTTACTTTAAAGGCCGGACAGAAACATACCGTTATAGCCAAGACAAGACTTGTACTTAACGAAGTTCAGGTCGGTAAGGATATCAGCGTAGAGGACAAGGTCAAATACGATTTTCCCGAATAATACCGGACTGTTATTACAATGTTCCGGTGCCTGAGGGGAGGCATATGAAGAAAAAACTATTAGACAAATATCTTTTTTGGATAGTACTTGGGCTGTTTATTATCGCAGCTTTTATCATAAGACTTAAGCTTGCACCCAATACAGAGCTTTCACCGGACTATGACTCATATTACAGAGAGTGGGTTGAGTTTTACAGAGCAAACGGAATAGTTAAGGGGCTTGAGAATGCACCCGGTGATTACTATGTTCCGTTTAATGTGATCTATGCTCTTTGCTCACTTCTTCCCGTTGAGCCTTGGGTTCCGCTTTCAATGATCCCGTTTGTGTGCGAGCTGGTATCTGCATTTTTTATTTGCAAAATTTTCTTTTTACTTACAGGGAAAAAAGAAACTTCGTTATTTATCGGAGGAGTAACTCTTTTCCTTCCTTTTGTTGTATTCAACGGTGCCCTTTGGAAGCAGGTTGATGCGGTTTATACCTGCTTTTTGATAATTTCACTATATGAACTTTTGCGTCAAAAATACAGAGCCGCATTTATTTGGTACGCTGTATCATTTGCGTTTAAACTTCAGAGCATTATCTTTTTACCGGTGCTTGTTATTTTATATCTTACGGATGGCTTCTTATCAGAAACAAACGAAGCTTCTTCCGAAAAAAAGAAACTAAGCATTATTAACTTTTTCTGGATTCCCGTTGTATATCTTATTGCGGGACTTCCCGAAGTGTTGGCAGGTCACGGACTTAAGGCAACTTATTTTGCTTACCTTGGACAGACAGGTGAACTTCAATCCGAAGGTTACGGAATGGTCTCATATTTCCCAAACATCTACAATTGGGGACTTGATCCTTATGATGAGATATTGACTGTACCGGCAGTGCTTACACTTTTGGTAGTGCTTGCCGTGTTAGCTCTTTTCTGCTACAGGAAAAAAGAAAGCTTAGACAGAAATACGGTTCTTTATCTTGCAATCTTTCTTGCGTGGACATGCCTTATGCTTCTTCCCGGCATGCATGAAAGGTATGATTATGCGATGCTTCTTTTGCTTACACCTTTTGCTGTTATGATCAGAAAGAAGCTTATTGTGCCTATGGTAGTTGCCAATCTGTGTTCGCTTGCAACTTACAGTATCACGCTTTTCCATACGGATATCTTTGACATGAAGGTTGTTTCGATATTCTATGTGGCTGCGTATATTTACACTGCTATAGATTTTGTTCGAGTTATAAACGGAGGTATTTCTAAAGTTGAAGCTTAAGAGTGCCTTTAACAAAATAATTGTTTTTTGCCTTATCATAGCGGCGGCGCTGACACTTGGATGCAGCATTCTTACAACGATCTATTATGATGTAGACGGTGAGATTCAGGTCGACTGGCCGCATTACCAAAAAGAGAACATACCGCTTCTTTTGATATCACTTGCTGCTGTACTTGCAATCTTTATTCTTTTGCAAAAAAAGAATGTGTTTGGTCATTATAAAAAGTGGATGACGGCAGGTCTGATATTTGTTGCGGCGTATTGTTTTATGCTGATATTTGCTATAAGACCGCTGCCTGTTAATGATTCAAAAACTCTGGATGACATTATAATCAGCTTTGTTTCAGGTGATTACAGCGAGCTTACGACAACGGGCGGATATCTTTTTATCTGGCCTTTCCAGCTTGGATATGTGTTGTTTGGCGAGCTGGTAACCAACGTGTTCGGCGTGGGCAACTATCTTGCATGGGATCTTTTACAGCTTGTTTCCATAGTCATCACGATATGGCTGATATACAAGATTACGTGGGAATGCTTTGAAGATAAAGATATTTGCGGCATGGCGGCGCTTTTGTCATGCGGTGCATTGTTCTTTTATAACTACGTTACATACATTTACGGTGATATCCTCAGCATGGCACCGCAGACTGCGGCGCTCTTTGCAATGATCTTATTTATGAAAAGAGATAAGATCAAATACGGACTGCTCTCGGGATTGTTTATAGGTTTTGCGATCATGCTTAAGACTAACTGCGAGATAGCACTTATAGCGCTGATCATGATGCTTGTTATCAGTGGCAGAAAGTCCGAAACATCAAAAACGACATCGGCAAGACTTATAAGAAAGCTTGGCATCGCCGCATTTATGCTGGTAATGGTGTTTGTAGTAAAGACCGGTGTAAACGTTCATTACTGCCGTGTCACCGGACTATCCGAGATTCCCAAAGGAAGTCCTTCGGCATCACATATTGCCATGGGGCTTCAGGAGAGCGATCTTGAGGATGGCTGGTACAACGGATATAACTATCATGTTTTTGGCGAGAACAATTATGATACCGACAGAACCAAGGCCGCAGCGATAGAAAACATTAAAGAGACGCTTTCGGGATTTGTAAAAAGACCTCTTCACGGCGGGAAGTTTTTGGCAAGGAAATACCTTACACAGTGGGCGGATCCGGTGTGTATATCAACTCACAATCTCGATCTTGTCAGTCGCCATCATGATACGTCGGCGCTCGGAACAAGCCTTGTTTACGGAAGAGGCTCCGAAGTTTTAAAGTGGATCATGAACGTCTTTATGACTTTGTGTTATCTTGGCGTTTTGATATATCTTTTAAGTATTTTTAGAAAAAAAAGTGTTACCGATTCCGAGATGCTTATGCTTCTGCTTATTTTCGGAGGCATAGTATTTCACGAATTCTGGGAAGGTTCTTCCCGCTATGCAATGAGATACTATATTTATTACTTGCCGTTTGCAGCGTGCGGATTGAAGGTGCTAAGTGGACATTTTTTCTTACATAAACTTAAATAAATACGACAGACTCGATGATAGGAGCGACAGATTTACGGCATGGATCGTGGGATTTGTGACCGCATTTGTCGTTATAACCATATGCTCCAAGTCATCATTTTTGTATGCGTTTAATCTTTGGGATGACGCCAACAGCTATTTTACGATGGGAAAATGCATGTTCAGAGGGTATGTGCCATACAAGAATCTCTTTGATCAGAAAGGTATTTTCCTGTATACGATCTATGGTTTGGCTTCGCTGATATCTTCGACAACTTTTTTGGGAGTATATATTTTTGAAGTGATCGCGGCGACGTTTGTATGCGTAGGATTGCTTCGCATTATTCAGCTCTATCTAAGATCAGATGTGGTTCCGTATTTTATGATGCCTTTTACGGCACTAAGCATTTATACGGCCAAATGCTTTTACTGGGGAGGAAGCGCAGAGGAATTTCTTTTCCCGTTTATTGTTTGGGGATTGTACTTATCACTGCGACATTTCAGAGAGACCTATCCCGATACAATGCCGTACAGGACTGTATTATTGGGTGGTGTGCTTGCCGGGTGTGTCTTCCATATCAAGTTTAATTCACTTGGATTTTTCTTTGCATGGATGGCGATGGTGTTCTTCGGAGACATAATAGGAAGCGGCGTAAGAGCACTTAAAAAGGCTATTATAAGCTGCTTTGTGTTCCTTCTTGGAATGGTGATTACTTTTATCCCCGGTATTGTATACTTTGGAGTTAACTCTGCGATTGACGATTGGTATCGCGTTTACATTTACAAGAATGTATTTGAGTATTCAAAAAGTATGACGATCGGGCAGAGATTGTACAAAATCTGGGATATAATGACCGATCACTTTTTCGATAATAAATTCGTGTATTTGACTATTTTTGCAGGTGCGTTATACTTTACGGTGGCGCTTATCTCATCGCTTGTTCATGAGGACAGATATAAACTTGTAAAAAGAGATATTGTGCTGCTTCCGCTTAAGATTATAGAGTACGTCAATATAGCGGTGCTGATGTTATTTTTGATACTTGTTATCTTTATAGGCGGCGTCAGCATAACATATTATCCGTTCCCGATAAATGCCTTTGCGGTATTTTGCTCGATAGCCGTGGGATATGTTATAGAGGGCCTATATAAGCACTTATCAAGAGAAGAATTTGGAGATCTTGCAAGTACGTTTGGTTTTGTTTCGATTTTCTTGGCGCTTCTCATAACCGGAGCATCTGCGTATTTCATATCACCAAACGTTCCGGCGATGAAGCTTAAAAAGGATGATATCTGGTTGTTCAAGTTTAGGGATTATGTACTTGAGAGCGGAATTGAAAATCCCGGAATAATGAATGAATACGGATTCGACGCGGGGCTGTATACAGTCACAAACACAATGCCCATTTGCTATTATTATCAGACGCAGACGCTCAATATAGAAGAAGTTATCGAATGGCAAAAGAGCTATACCCGTAACGGACAGGCTGATTTTGTTTTGTCTGTAGATAGGCCTGCCGAAGCGGTTGATGATTATGAGCTTGTACTTCAAGAAGATTTCGTCACACATGATACGAATACGACGTATTTTCTTTATCAAAAAAAGAGTGAGTAAATTTTAGGTTTTAAAGGAGATTTTTATATGCCTATCAGAGTAAACAGTTTTATGGGAAAATTCGGTTGGTTTGCAAGAAAGCATTTCCCGATGCTTGCAAGTAATGCATACCTTAAGCTTCAGTTCTTTACAAGAAGCAAATCGCAAAAGGCATACTGCGATTATTTCCTGAATGCACCTGAGGTTCCGATGCCCAACGTTGTAAATATAGAGACGATCAACAGGTGTAATTCGACTTGCGCATTCTGTACAGCCAATGTTCATGCGGAGTGCAGACCTCTTGCCAAGATTGATGACGACCTTTATAAGAACATTATCGATCAGCTCGCCGATTGGGGATACAAGGGACATCTTACGCTCTACGGTAACAACGAGCCTCTTCTTGATACCAAGATCGTGGAGAGACATAAATACGCAAGGGAGAAGCTTCCGGACAGCTTTATCTTCATGTCGACCAACGGACTTATCCTTACTATCGATAAGGTAAAAGAGGTTGCTCCTTACATCAACCAGCTCATCATAAACAACTATTCAATGGAGATGAAGCTCCATAAGAATATTCAGGAGCTTTATGATTATGTTAAGGCCAATCCCGAGGAGTTCAAGGATCTCGATATCCAGATTCAGATGAGATATCTTCAGGAGGTTCTTACAAACAGAGCGGGAAGTGCGCCCAATAAGAAGGCTACCGAGAAAGTTATCAAGGAAACTTGTCTTCTTCCTTTCACAGATATGTGGATCATGCCCAACGGAAAGATGGGACTTTGCTGCTGCGATAACTTTGAGACCACAGACTTTGGCGATCTCACCAAGATGAGTCTTAAGGAAGCATGGGGAAGCCCTAAGTTCCAGGCTGTAAGAAAGAAGATCGCAGAGGGAAGACAGGAGTATCCTTTCTGTAAGCACTGTGACTTTATCGATGCCGGCTTCCGTATGCAGATCGTAAATGCTATTCTCCGCGGCGATCAGGAAGCAGCAAACAAACTTGGTGGTCACGAGCGTATGAAGATCGGTAATAAAAACAACTCAGACGACCACATTAAATAAGGGGAGTATTCATGACGGCATTAAAAAAACATATTTCGTTGATATTGGTAGCGTTATTTGTATTGGCTGTTGCAATCTTCTATGCCATCATCGGCGACAACAGTTATATCGCCGTCCACGATAATCTCGATTTATTCGTTGCACAATTTGCAATGCTCAAAAATACGGGCACTTTTTTTGCCCACGGAGTATCCGCTCCCTTCCTTGGAGGCATATCAAGAGATGTGCTTCCAAGCGAGTTTTCTTTATATACGGTTCTGTATATGATATTCCCGCCTTTTGCGGCATATGTTATAGGCTATGTTTTAAAGGTTCTTATCGCTGTTTTCTCGATGAGGCTTCTTATTGTTGATGTTTTAAAAGATCATAGCGGAAAAGAAAAAGATGATCTTTCGGAAGAAACAAATATTGCAACTCTCGTCGGTCTTTTGTACGGCGTTCTCAATCTCTTTCCCGCATTCGGAATTTCTTTTGCATCAATCCCGCTTATAGTTTTTCTTCTCAGAAGAATATATTTTTCGCCAAGATACGGAAAGTCTCCGTTATATCTTTTGCTTATTTTCTTATATCCTTTTATATCTTATTTTTCCTATTTTGGATTTTTTATAATCGGATATCTTTTCTTTGCGATAATATGGCTTTGGATCAAGGATAAAAGAATTCCCTTGGGACTTGTTAAATCAATTCTCGTTCTCACTATCGGCTATGTGATCATGGAGTACAGACTCTTTGACATGATGCTCTTTTCCGATACAGTCACGATAAGAGAGACTATGGATCCGGGATTTTTGCCGGGAAAAGACGTTGTACATCTGATCGAAGATGCTTTTATAAACGGAATGATGCATGCGGATGATGTACATAAATTCTTTGTCATGCCTGTGTGCGTTATCTATTTCTTTTTCCTGAATATCGGATATATCGTGAAAAAGAATGCGCGCGGAATATTTAAAGATATCTACAATCTCGGAGCGCTGATGATCGCTTTAAATGCGGTTGTCTACGGATTGTATTACTTTGAACCGGTGAATAAAATACTCGGAACTGTTGTGCCGCCGCTTAAGGGATTTCAGTTTAACAGGACGATCTTTTTTAATCCTGTTATCTGGTGTTTGATGTTCTTTATCGTTGTTTACAGAGTGAAGGTTCATGCGCTAGTTAAGTATGCTGCGGTTCTTGCGGCAATCGCGATAGTTCTTTTGACTCCGGGAAGATACAACGATCTGTACACGACGGCGCATCATACGGTGAGAGCACAGGTTTACGGAAATGAAAATGATGAGCTGAATTTCAGGGAGTTTTATTCTGCAGGGCTCTTTGAAAAAATAAAGAAAGATATAGGATATGCGGACGGCGAGTGGAGTGTAGCATATGGTATGCACCCAGCGATCCTTGAGTACAACGGTATCTCGACGCTTGACGGATATCTCGGTTTTTATCCGCAGAGTTATAAGGAGAGTTTCCGTAAGGTAATTGCTCCCGCACTTTCAAGGAAAGAAGCCACCAGAGCGTATTTTGACGATTGGGGCGCAAGGTGTTATCTGTATTCGGGAACCGACGATTCGATCGTCATGGCGACAAAGAGTATGACAGGTGTTACAGATAATACTTTGTATGCTGATACGGCGGCGCTCAGAGATATGGGATGTAAATATATTTTTTCAAGAATAGATTTATCTAATGCGGATGACCTTTCGCTTGTATTAATGGGCGATTATACCGGAGAGAATTCTCCGTATACAATCTATGTCTATAAAATACAATAGTTTTACTGTTGCATGCTTTGAAAGTGGCTTGTTTTGTACAATTGGGAAATATATGTTATACTTTAGTCGCTTATACTAGGTTAAGGAGGTAAATTAGAATGAATAGAAAACTGGTTTTAGCACTTACTTGTGTGATGATGATAGGAATGCTTTCAGGATGCGGTAAGAAGAAGGATGCCGCAAATGAGGCAGCATCACAGGATCCTACAATTACGGTAGATGATGCGGGTTCAAGCGCATCTTCAAGTGATGTAGAGGTAAAGGCTTCGGAAGATGAGTCTACAGGACTTGCTGCGCCTATAGTGAAGGGCGGAGTTATGAAAGATGGAAGTGAAGCCATTGATGTAGAGTTTGAGTGGAATCCCGTAGACGGCGCAGACGGATATGAGGTCGACATTCAGAGTAAGGCCGAAGATGATAAGGAATATGCCGCATATGAGCCCGGTTACACAGAGCTTGAAAAGGACGGCGATTATTTCATCACCAAAGATACTAAGTTTGTAGCAAGCGCTCAGGATGATTTTGATTTCCAGATCAAGGTAAGAGCATTCAAAGGCGAAGGCGACGACAAGACTTACAGCGATTGGAGTAAGGTCGCTTACGGACAGACATACGATAAGTAATTAGGTCAAAAGGAAGAGGAAAGAGAAAATGAAAAGAAGACTTTTATTATTACTTACATGCCTGGCAGTGGGGATATTACCGGGCTGTAGTTCTAGTGTAGATCTTGAAGATCAGAACTATGAGATAGAGGACGAGGCACCTGCTGCAGAATCTTCGGAAGAAGCGTCAGAGCCTGAGACCGAGGATGAAGATTCAGAGTCTGAGGAGCCGGAAGAAGCTACGGAGGAAACATCTACAGCTTCCGAAGCAGCTTCTAAGCCTAAAGTAAAGGCAGCTGATACAACTGCTGCAAAAGCAACAGATACAACAGCTTCTAAACCCGCTGCAAAGACGGAAAGTGCGCCTGCGCAGAATGTAAGCAGCACGCCCGCAAAGGCGGATAACCAAGCTCCCGAAGAATTACTTCCAACACCTAAGGTTAATACCGGTGTATTACATGTGGGTGAGAATGCCATGAATGTGGAGTTTACATGGGCTCCCGTTGAAGGCGCAGAGGGTTATGAGGTCTTAGCTGAGGATAAATTCTACAAAGATGACGAATTAAGCTATAAGCCTTATAAGGTATATGGTCAGACTACAGACTATTACAATACCGTTGAGACTAAGTATGTCGCAAGCTCTCAGGATTATTTTGATTTTAGAGTACAGGTAAGAGCTTATAAAGGCGAAGGTGCAAACAGGCGCTACAGCAAGTGGAGTGATTTTGCATATGGCAATACACAGGGAAACAGACCGGCAGCTCCCAAGGTTGTTGCAGGTACACAGCATCAGGTAGACGATCATATTGAAGTGGACTTTACATGGCAGCCTGTTGACGGAATCAAAGAGTACAGAGTTACCGTATGGTCTAAACTTCCTGAGGAATCTGAGTACACATACAAAAACACTATAAAGACAACCGACACACATATTTCATGTGGTGCTCAGGATTATGTTGATTACAGGGTCGGTGTAGAAGCACTCGGAGAACAGGTTATTGACGGAGCAGTTTATCCTGCTGACAGTGATATGAGCGAATATGCTTACGGGCAGATACGCTGATAATATAAAACATTTTATTTAAGAGGTTTCTATGGATAAGATAGCGGTATTAATTCCGTGCTACAACGAAGAGAAGACTATAGCTAAGGTTATACGCGACGCAAAGGCGGCGCTTCCCGAGGCTACGATCTATGTATACAACAACAATTCCAAGGACAGAACGGCAGAGATTGCTGAGGCTGAGGGCGCTGTTGTAAGAAATGAATATATGCAGGGCAAGGGCAATGTTATAAGACGTATGTTCAGAGAGATTGATGCTCTTGTATATGTTATGGTAGACGGAGATGATACTTATCCCATGGATTCCGCTCCTGAGATGGTTGACCTTGTACTTAATCACAATTCGGATATGGTAGTCGGTGACAGACTTTCTTCAACATACTATCAGGAGAACAAGCGGCCTTTCCATAACTTTGGAAACAATCTTGTAAGAGGCAGTATCAACAGACTTTTTGGTTGTAACGTGAGAGATATCATGACGGGCTTTAGAGCATTCAGCTATGAATTCGTTAAGACCTTCCCCGTTCTTTCAAAGGGCTTTGAGATTGAGACAGAGATGACCATCCACGCTGTATACAACAACATGCAGATCGACAACGTGGTCATCGATTACAGAGACAGACCGGAAGGCTCTGAGAGTAAACTCAATACTTATGCTGACGGCTTCAAGGTTTTAAGGACTATAGCAAGACTTTACAGAGATTACAAGCCCTTTGGATTTTTTTCAATCTTTGCACTGCTTCTTGCCATCGTAGCCATTGTATTCTTTGTGCCTATTCTTACAGAGTATTGGCAGACACATCTTGTGCCCAGGATACCTACTTTGATCGTATGTTGCTTTATCATGCTGTCTGCGGTCCAAAGCTTTTTCGCCGGAGTTATATTATCAACTCTTGCGATAAACAACAGACGTGAGTTTGAGATGCAGCTCAATATGCTTCAGAGGCATAAAGAGACTGACTATAACAAATGATAATATGTTAGTGTGAGGAATAATGTCATCATCTTTTTATAAAAACACACTTGGATTTTTTAAAAAGCTTTCCAAGGACTTTTTGTTCAGCGTGCTTGCGCTGATCATATATAACGGTGCTTTGCAGCTTGTTATCTACCCCGGGATTAAATCGGTCGTAGGAGCGGATGCTTTTGGCACCGTTCTTTATTTGATATCCGTTGTATCCATTATGGGTGCGGGATTCGGAACGGCTGCAAGCTATTCCAGAATGATCGCCAAAAAGGACAGAACGCAGGAAAACGGGGATTATAATATATTTCTTTTGATAGTTTCAGTTATCAGTATTCCCGTTACCGCTGTGGCGCTGTATGTGACAAACAGCCTGACTCCCGCTATGTTTGCGCTTGTTCTGCTGTTGATGGTCGTTACGGTATTCAGATACTATGCCGATGTTCAGTACAGGATGGACATAAGGTTCAGGGATTATTTCCTGTTTTTTGTCGCTGTAACGGCAGGCTATCTGATAGGACTGTTTATCTACAAGCACTTTGGAAGCTGGGCATGGGTACTGATCATAGGTGAGGTCCTTGGACTTCTGTTTACGTTCTTTAGCGGAAAGATATTTAGAAGTCCGTATTTTAAAGTTTCGGACAGCTTTAAAGTAAATATGAAATCCCTATGGCTTATATCCGCAAGTAACCTGCTTGCGGCACTTATACTTCATTCGGACAGGATACTCATAAGACTTGCGGTCGGAGACAGAGAAGTTACCGTGTTCTATACGGCAAGCGTTATAGGCAAGATAGTGGCTCTTCTTACGACTCCGATCAACGGAATAGTTATCAGCTATCTTACCAACTATAAGATAAAGCTTGATAAAAAGAAGTTTACGCTTATAACAGGAGCGGCATTGGGAGTTGCGGTAGTCGGTACTTTTGTATGTACGCTCGTATCGCATATTTTCGTTATGCTCTTACATCCTGATGTTTATGCAGAGGCAAAAGGGTTGTTCCTTGTTGCCAACTTAGGTCAGCTCCTTTATTTTATTTCGGGATCGCTGATGGTCGTTATCCTGGCGTTCACCGGAGAGAAGCTTCAGCTTTACATCAACGGGATTTATACAGCTCTTTTTGCTGTTATGGTAATTCCCGCGGCTGTAATGTTTGGGTTAAACGGAGTAGCTTGGGGACTGGTGATCGTAAGTGTTATCAGATTCGTGGTCGTTTATTTGATAGGAATAAAAGATATAGAAAAATAGATCATATTCAAATTGAGCATTTAGAAGTCGGGCTTTCGGGTCCGACTTCTTTTTTATTAAAAAAAGAGATTCTACTTAGGAATTTTCCCTTTTTGTGTGTCTGTATTAATGTACAGGAAATTTTGATCAGCCATCTAAAGCGAAAGGGAAAAAGTATGAGAACAGGAATTGTAAGAATAATAGGTGGGGCAACGCTTTCAGTGCTTATGGCAAGTTATATGCCATTGTATGCTTATGCTGATACTTATGATATATCTGAAGGAAGCATCACGGTAAGTAGGGATGAGACTGCCCAGACAGTAACCCAAGCAGGTAATTACGCGGTGCAGGATAAAGAAGATAATGATCCGGTTATAACCAGCAATAACCAGGAAGTAAGCGGCGTCACACTAACGATAGAAGCTTCATCCGGACAGGAAGCTGAAGTTACAATACAGGATCTTAACATAAATGATTCATCAAATGGTCATACTCCTGCAATACTTACGACCGGAGAAGGTAATGTAAAGATCAATCTGGACGGAGTTAATGTGGTTAAAAGCGGAGATTTTTGTGCCGGTCTTCAGAAGGAAAACGAAGGGGATTTGATTATTACTGATAATAATGCTACTGGTAGTTTGGATGCAACCGGTGGAGATTTTGGAGCCGGAATAGGTGGTGGATTTAGAGGATCCGGAACAGATATCACTATAGAAGGAGGAGAAGTAACGGCAACCGGTGGAGAATATGGAGCCGGAATAGGCGGTGGAGAAAGGGGATCCGGAACAGATATCACTATAGAAGGAGGAGAAGTAACGGCAACCGGTGGAGATGGAGGAGCCGGAATAGGTGGTGGAAATGAAGGATCCGGAACAGGGATCATTATAAAAGAGGGAACAACAGTAATAGCAACCAGCGGATATGATGGAGCCGGAATAGGCGGTGGAGATAGAGGAGACGGAACAGAGATCACTATAAAGGGAGGAACAGTAACAGCAACCAGTGTATCTCAGGGAGCCGGAATAGGTGGCGGATGTTTTGGGAACGGAACAGATATTACAATAGAGAGTGGAATAATAACGGCAATCGGTGGAACTGCAGGAGCCGGAATAGGTGGTGGATATGAAGGAGCCGGAACAGTAATAAAAATAGAAGGAGGAACAGTAACAGCAACCGGTGGAGAATGGGGAGCCGGAATAGGTGGTGGATCTGATGGAGCCGGATCAGAAATAACTATAAGTAATGATGCACATCTTATGGTCTCCGGTGGAATATATGATCAGTACTGTGGTGCTGCAATAGGTGAAGGGATACAGGTTGATTATGGAGACGTGACATTGACTTCATCCGGTAGAGAAATCAGCCCTGATATATCCCTTCTTACTACTGATGGATATATAAAATATTATCCTGCCGGAACAACAGTTGAGCAAATCAAAAATGGATCTGTTCAACCCACTAAGATTTTGAAATCAATCATAACTTCTTCAGAAGCTCTCATTGACGAGGGTAATACGCCACACGACGAGTATGCCGCATCGGAAGTGATTTCAACTACTCACAGTTCTTCCGGCGGATCATATGTGGACAATTCAGAGGTTAATAGCATCCCGACTTCAAGTGAGGAATTTGCCGCATTTCTGGCAGCTACAAACAATACTCTTGAAGTGTACATAAAGAAGATAGAAGCAATGATGGCAGCGGGAGATACAGAGGGACTTAACGCTCTTGTTTCTAAGGGAATAAGCCTTGAGACAGGCAACTGGGTTTGCTTTAACAAGAAGACCTATACGCTTATCGAGAAGATATCCGATCTCGGAGTGCCTGTCACGATCTCTTTTGCCTATAAAGGTCGTAGATACAGCACAGTGATACCGGGAAAGGCCGATATAAGACCTTTGGATCTGTGCAATGAGGAAGGATATTGCGGATTCCTGAATCTAATCAAGTACTACGGTGGTACTCAAAAATAAAGGAAATCAAGAGCGGAAATTGAGCAGAGAAATCTGCTCAATTTATATAAATATATTTGGATTTCACTTAGGATTTTTCATATTTATGTGTCTATAATTATATAGAGAGATGGTTTTTGTTTTTTAAAAGAAAGGAATAGATGTATGAGAAGAATTGTGAGAATAATTGGGGGATTGACGATTTCTGCGCTAATGGCATGTGCTATGCCGTTACAAGCATATGCAGATACATATGATATTGCTACGGGAAGCATTATAGTAAAAAAGGACGAGAATGCACAGACAGTGACACAGGTAAATAATTCTGAGGTTCAGAATAAAGAAGACAACAATCCTGTTATAACCAGCAATAATAACGAGGTAAGATACGTTACATTGACAATAAATGCTTCAGAGAATCAAGAGGCGGAGGTAACAATAAAAGATCTTATCATAAACAACAAACCTTCACCTAGTTTCGACCCCGCAATACATATTAAAGGGGGAGGAGATGTAAGGATTGAACTGGATGGGACTAATAATATTAGTAGCGCATCAGACCGCGGTGGGATTAATAAAGTAAACGCCGGAATATTAACTATTACTGATGAAGACAAAGATGGTAGTTTGACTGCAATCGGTGGATATGGAGGAGCCGGAATAGGTGGTGGATATTCTTCTGCGCAAGATGGAACAGGAATTACAATAGAAGGTGGAACAATAACAGCAATCGGAAATAATGGAGGAGCCGGAATAGGTGGTGGAAGACATGGAAACGGAGAAGGAATCACTATAGTAGGTGGTACGGTAACAGCAATCGGCCATAATGGAGGAGCCGGAATAGGTGGCGGAATAGGTGGCGGAATTAACGGAACCGGAACAGGAATTAGCATAAGTAACGATGCACATGTTATGGTCGCCGGAGGTAGTATGGCTGCAGCAATAGGTAGCGGAGAAAGGCAAGGGGGAGCTATAGAATTTAACCCTGATATATCCCTTCTTTCTACCGATGGATATATACAATATTATCCTGCCGGAACAACGGCCGAACAAATTAAAAACGGAACTGTACAACCCACTAAGACGGTGCAGAAAACTGACACTTCTCCGGAGGATCCAATAACCGGAGGTGGCGGAAGTACACAGGTTGAACCTCCAATAGCCGGTAACCCCGTAATACCTCAAGAAAGTTCTGTGAATCCTTTCGAAGTGCCTACTGCAGTTGAAGGCGGTATTACGAATCTTGTTCATAGTTCATCCGGTGAAATATATGAAGACAACACTGAAGTGAAGGACATCCCTACTTCAAGCGAGGAGTTTGCTACGTTCCTGGCAGCTACCAACGCTAAGCTTGAGGCATATATCAAGAATATAGAATCATTGATGGCAGCGGGAGATACAGAGGGGCTTAACGCTCTTGTTTCTAAAGGAATAACCCTTGAGACAGGTAACTGGGTGTGCTTTAACAAGAAGACATACGCGCTCATCGAGAAGATATCCGATCTCGGAGCGCCTGTCATAATCTCTTTTGCCTATAAAGGACATAGATACAGCACAGTGATACCGGGAAAGGCCGGTATAAGACCTTTGGATCTGTGCAATGAGGAAGGATATTGCGGATTCCTGAATCTTATTAAGTATTACGGCGGTGGAGAGAAGTAAAAATATCAAACTATCAAAAGTCGGGCTTTCGGGCCCGGCTTTTGATTTACTATAAAACATACATATATTGACAAGAGGTTTGAGATGTTGTATGGTTAATTACACAAGTAATTAACCAATAAACTAAAGGAGGTAATCGGTGTGCTGGATAATTTAGGCGAAGACAAATCAATCTATCTACAGATAAGTGAAATGATAGAGGATGAGATACTGCGAGGCATACTTAATGAAGAAGAGCAGGTTCCGAGTACTACAGAGCTTTCCAAGTTCTATAAGATCAATCCGGCAACTGCGGCTAAGGGTATCAACATTCTGGTGGACAAAGAAGTACTTTATAAGAAAAGGGGAATCGGTATGTTTGTACAGACTGGAGCAAAAGGAAAGATAATTGAAGAGAGAAAAAAGAACTTTTATGAGACATTTGTAAAGAAGATAATCACTGAGGCCAAGCTTATCGGAATAGATAAGCAGGAGCTTAAGAAAATGATAGACCAAAGTAATGAAGAATAAGACCTTAGATTAAAAAGGAGACAATAATATGAGCATATTATCGGGAAAAAATATAGTTAAATCATACGGCAAAGAAAACGTACTTAAGAATGTAAGCGTTGAAATAGAGACAGGTAAGATCTACGGACTCATCGGAAGAAACGGTGCGGGAAAGACAACTCTTTTATCCATTCTGACTGCACAGAATCCCGCTACGCAAGGTGAGATCACATTAGACGGCAAGCCTGTTTGGGAGAACGAAGAATCTCTTTCACATATCTGCTATTCGAGAGAGATCTCACCCGTTACGATGTTTGGCCCCAATACTCTTAAGGTAAAAGAGTATCTGGCTACGGCAAGGGCCTTTTACGTAAATTGGGATGAAGCTTATGCAAAAGAACTGATAAAGCTTTTTAATATCGATGTCAAAAAGAGAATCAGTAAGCTTTCAAAAGGTATGCTTTCGGCAGTGACAATTATCGTGGCGCTCGCAAGCAAAGCGGACATCACTATCCTTGATGAGCCCGTTGCGGGACTTGATGTTGTTGCGAGAGAGCAGTTCTACAAGCTTGTTATAGAAGAGTACAGTGAGACTGGAAGAACTTTTATCATCAGTACTCACATAATTGAGGAAGCAGCATCATTGTTTGAGAAAATTATCATCATAGATAAAGGAGAGATTAAGTATCAGGAAAACTTAGATGAGCTACTTTCAAGAGCGTATCGTGTAAGCGGTGATACGGATGCGGTTGATAAGGTTACGGAAGGATTTAAGATCTATAATCCCGAGAGCCTTGGAAGAAATAAGGTTGTTACGGTTCTTGCGGATAAGCCTGTTGAGAGTTTTGGCGAAGGAGTACAGGTTGAGCCTGTATCACTGCAGAATCTTTTCTACGCAATGTGCATGGGCGGAAGAAAGGAGGCGTGAGAAATGAGCGAACTTTCTAAGAGAGCGGCCAAATACTATTTTGTGCAGGGAGCAAAGCAGGCTTTATTTGTCTTTGCATTTCTGATGATGATGATAGTATTTAACAGTCTGGTATTTATTGATGGAAGCTTAAAGGATTCCTTTATGAATAGCATAGGGAATGCGCTGCGTTACGGATCCTATATGGTAATCTTGTGTAATTTCATGTTTTCTGTATACGGACCCAATTGGTATGACAGCATAGCACTTTCTCTTGGCTGTAGGAGGAAAGATATTTTTATTGGAGAAATGATCAAACAGGCGGTGTTCGTGCTAAGTAACTTTATAGTTCTTATCGCTTTGGCAGTGATTGGTAACATGGATTCTGTTATGGTTCTTATCGGAACCGCTATCTTAGGATTTATAATGGGACCGCTGGGGTTAATTTTAGGTCATAAGATTAAAAAGATCGGAAGGATAGTGATCATTATTCCAATTATGATCGGAGTATTTTTAAGCGCAACGTTATCAAACGTTATTGCGATGAGAAGAGAAGCTTTTTTGACGGAAGGCAATCCGGTGACCGGGTTTGTTATCGGTTTTATTATTGTAGCGGCAGTGCTATTTACACTCTTTGAATTTTGGGCATATAACCTCAATAAAAAGAGTATGGTAGTTTAATGAGGAGAACAGATATGAGTAGAGACATTAAAGCAATAGCAAGACTGAAAAAGCTGAGTGAAATATATAATTTGTTGATTATTTCATTTATTGTTCTTTTGGTGCTGTTTATCGGATTTATTTCGGGAGACGATGACATGAGAGCAGGAAATATACGCATACTCATTGCTACATTGATTTCGGGAATATATGTGGGAGTAAATTTATTTATTAAGCTTATTACCATGGCCGATGAGATAACCAGAGGCCTTACCTTTGGAATGACAAGGAAAAAGCTGTTTGTATTGGAAAGAGTGGCGGATATTGCCGAGATACTTGTGGTAGCATGCATAGCTTTTTTGCTTATCGGAAGAGGAAGTATGATAGTTAAACTAATTATACTTGTTTTTGGCTTATTTAACTGGGTAGAAGGTCTTGCCGGAAATAATATGATGCGATACGGAAAGAAGGCTTTTTGGGTATATTACATTATTTATTTTGCTGTTATATTGATTTTTCCCAGAACTTTGGGGGCGTCAGACAAGATTGTAGAAATAACAAGATTGTTCATGGACTGGATAAGGGGAGCGGTTTTAGGACAGCCTCAGCTGTGGACGGGAGTCGTTATCTTTGCTATAGTAGGTCTGATGGTAAATTGGTTGACCTTTAGGAAGATACCGGTTAACTATTCGGTATAACTACTATAAAAAAGAAAGAGGAAAGAGTATGGAAAAGATTAAAGACAAAGCAGAATTTATCAGGCTGCTGATCGTATTTGCGGCAGTGATGGCGGTGATGATCCTGGTGTCACGAGCTGTGGCACCATGGGCGGCATCGGCGGGAATAGACATTCCCATAATAGTAACTTCGTTACTGCTTTATGTCCCGATGTTGGCGGTTGTATTTATTTATAGCTTTATAAAGGGCGATGGTTTTATTGAATCTTTTGGAATAAAGAAGATTAAGGCAGGAACTTTTTTTCTTACAATTCTTCTTACATTTGTATCAATGCCTATGGGATGGTTTGCAAATGTGATCTCGCAGTTGTTTGTGCCTAATATTTTGATACAATCAGCCGATTCTTTGATGGACGGACCGGTATTGCCTGTTTTTATTTCTATGGCAATTATGGCACCTATATGTGAAGAACTACTCATGAGAGGTTTTTTTCAAAACAGGTTTTCAAAGCTTATTCCTTTTGGCGTATCCGCAGTACTTACAGGATTCTTATTCGGTGTACTGCACATGAATATTAATCAATTTTGTTATGCCTGGGTACTCGGAATAGTTTTTGCTTACACAAACAGAGCAAGCGGAAGTATAGTTACGTCAACTATCATGCATGCGATCTTTAACAGTTTGGGTTTCGCAGTGATGGTCTTTACGACAAAAGTTGCTCAGGATGCGGGAATATCTATGGCGGAAGGCGCCGAAGCCTACAGGACAGATATGACAACTATGGCTATCAGTGTTGTAGTGACGGGAGTTCTCGCAGTTATCTCATTCTTCCTTACGCGTCTTGTTCTCAAAGCGATCGCTAAGAAAGAGGGGACAGATTTACAGGCTAATGCCTAACGCTTTATAAAAAATACTATCATGTCAGACTTGAAGAAGGAGAGAGTTGTGGAAAACAAGGTTTTTAATAAAAAAGAGTTTTTTGCCATATTGGCTATATTTGTATTGGTGATTATTGCAGGAATTAGTGGTTCATTAGTGCTTGGAGTTGTGGCGGCGTTCACCGGGATTATATTTCCGGGGATTGTAACTTATCTGGGTTTCCTTATACCTGCGCTTGCTATCGTTATTGCATTTAACAGAAAAGAAGGAAGCTTTTTACAGGCATTTGGATTTAAGCCTATCAGTTGGAAGATCGTACTTCTTACGGTTCTCTTGACTGTTGTTTCTTATCCGATAGTTTTATTTATGGATTTATTGTCGCAGTTGTTTGTTCCAAATATTATCGCGAGCACGGCTGAATCGCTTGTTGGAAGCTCATCGGTAATATTTATTTTACAAGCTGCGCTGATCGCTCCTATCTGTGAAGAGATACTAATGAGAGGCTTTTTCCAAAACAGACTTGCTAAGGTTTGTCCTTTTATTGTAGCTTCCATTGTTTCGGGATTTTTGTTTGGAGCGTTCCATATGAACTTAAACCAATTTTGTTACGCATGGGTTTTGGGAATTATATTCGCTTATGCTAACAGAGCAAGCGGAAGTATTTTCACGTCGATCATCATGCATGTGCTGATCAATACATACGGTGCGATAACTACCGTGATCGAGGTGGCAAGATATTCAGCTATGGGCACAACATGGGGCGAAGTTGCGGAGAAAGAAAGAGCAGATTCTTCCAATATGATCCGTTATATCATAATATATGGCATTCTTTCGATTGCTTCCGTAATTCTTACCCAATTGGTGACTAAAAAGATTGCCGAGCAAAGAATTAAAGAGGCCCCGGCAAAAGAACAAGCAGCATAAAACATAAGCATAACAGAGCGTTTCGTAGCAGTACGGGCGCTCTTTTTATAAAGAGATTCGGAAACCTTACAAAAATGTAAGCTTAGAATATCGATATGTAAGATAAACCACAGGAAACTCAGAAAGGTATTTGATACTATATATACAGTGAAATAAAACTGCGTTAAACTTTTTACATTTTTTAGAATCAAAGTATTGACAGAAGAAAATAAGAGTAGTAAAGTTACTACGACGAGCATAGTACAGCTATCGTACTACGTGTAACATTGTAATAGAGGAAACTGATGAAATGAAAAAACTTGTAGTAATAAAGGATGTAAGCAAGATATACAATCCCGGAGAAAATGAAGTAAGGGCACTGAATCATGTGAGCCTTACGATAGGTGAGAGGGAGTTCGTAGCTATTATCGGTCAGTCGGGTTCAGGTAAGTCTACACTTATGAACATGCTTGGATGTCTCGATACACCGACCAGCGGTAAATATTATCTCCACGGACAGGATGTATCACATATGACTGACGATGAACAATCGGATATCAGAAACAAAGAGATCGGATTCATCTTCCAGGGATTCAACCTGATACAGTCTCTTACGGCTCTTGAAAACGTTGAGCTTCCTCTTATTTACAGAGGGGTCGGCAAGAAAGAGAGAGACAGACTTGCAAACGCAGCGCTTAACAGCGTAGGTCTAGAAAAGAGAAAGACTCACAAACCTAACGAAATGTCAGGTGGACAGCAGCAGAGAGTTGCGATAGCAAGAGCGATCGCGCAGGCACCTCCGATACTGCTTGCGGATGAGCCTACGGGTAACCTGGACTCGGCATCGAGTAAAGAGATCATGAAGATCATCAAGAGACTTTACTCTGAGGGCAGAACGGTCATCATCATCACACATGATCCCGGTATCGCCCAGCAGGCAAAACGAATTATTACTATCTCTGACGGAATGATAAAGAGTGACATTATAAATCCGGATTACAAAGAAGATTGATTTAAGGGAGTGGAAAACGAAATGGCAGAAAACAAGGACTTAAAGAAAGACGTGGAGTTAAAAGAGGAAGAAAAAGAAACTACTCCCGTCGTTGAAAACAAGAATGAGATCAAAGAGACAACGGGCAATTCCGTTGAGATCTATGATGAAGACGATGATTTTGAGGTAGAAGAAGTTAAGAAGCCCAAGAAAAAATTAAAGAAAAAATGGATAGTACTCGGCATAGTGGCTCTTCTTCTTGTCTTTTTCATCGGCAGAGCTTTCCTTGCAGGCAAGAGTGCAGGTTTGCCTGTAGAGACAGTTGACGTGGCAAACGGAACGATTGAGAATATTCTTTCTGTTTCCGGAACGGTTGAAAGTGCTGATTCCAAGAGCTACTTTGCGGATGTAAACGCACCTGTCGATCAGCTCAATGTAAAGATCGGAGACAAGGTTACATCCGGAGATGTGCTTTACACATATGATGCGGCACAGCTTGATCTTGCGGAAAAGAATGCTCAGCTTGCGATCAAGCAGGCCAAGGGTAATTACAGTGCGCTTTACGCAGGCCCGGCAGCCGCCGACAGAGATTATGCTCAGGGTATGAATTCTCAGCAGATCAACGAGAGACTTGATGCCATCACGGCAGAGATGGACGCTCTTGATGACAAGATTCAGGAAAAGACAAACAGAATGAATCAGACTCTTTCTGATCTTAATAAGACTATGCTTGATGTAAACCAGAACGGTATTGCCGACGGAACGGCTGAGACTTACCTTGACGGTAATGACGAATACATCACAAGAAGAGAAAATGACGACAACGACAGTGATGTTTCGGAGGGCAACAAGCAGATGTCACTTGCACTTCAGGAGTCCATTATTGAAGTACAGGATGCTCTTAAAAATGATCCCGAGATTCAGGGATGGCAGAAACAAAAGACAACTCTTGCTGAGGAGCAGGCTCATCTTTCAAGTGCCAAGGCCGCTCAGGTAAACGGCGGAACAGCTACAGCTACCAAGGCTTCCATGGAGTCAACACAGCTCACACAGGAAGATACGATTGCAAAGATCCAGGAAGCAAAGGATGGCGTTAAGGCTGATTTCAACGGCGTTGTAACAGAGGTAGAGGTAGTTGAAGGCGCAACAGTTGCACCCGGAACAAAGATGATCACACTTGCAAATCTTGATGATGTGCAGGTTGATGTGAAGGTATCAAAGTCAGACCTTCCCAAGATTTCTGTCGGACAGAAGGTTGATATTACAATAAACGGCAAGGCTTATAACGGAGAGATCACACAGATCTCAGGCTCAGCTACTAAGAATGACAACGGCGTAGCGGTTGTAGATACAACAATTAAGGTTACTAATCCCGATAAGGACATTATCCTCGGCGTGGAAGCAAGCAATAAGATTCATGCTGAAAAGGCAGAGAACACTATAGTTCTTCCTTACGAGTATGTGCTTACCGATGCCGATGGCGACTATGTATATGTACTTGAGAACGGCGTTGCTACAAGAAAAAATGTTAAGATCGGTATTTCTACAAGCACAGAGGCTCAGATTGTTGAAGGCCTTTCTGTGAACGACAAAGTAATTACAACAAATCTTGAAACGCTCACTGACGGAATGCCGGTTGTAGCTATGGAAATGTGATAATGGGAACTGTCAAAGAATATTTAAAAAGTGCAATAAATCAGATGAAGCATAACGGTTACAGAACCTTTATGACGATGCTCGGTATTATTATCGGTATTGCGGCCGTTATCACGGTTGTTTCGCTCGGAAAAGGTATGACTGATTATGTAAACGGTGAGATCAACGGAATTGTCGGTAACTACGGTTATGTTGTTATCGATTCAAGTAAGACCACCGAGCTTTTTACCCCTGATGATATCAGACTTCTTGAAGAATCCGTATCGGATCTTAAGGGTGTATCTCCTTACTTTGACGAAACGACTGCAAGAGCAAAGGGGCCAAGAGGAACATATCAGGCCGATGTGATCGGGGGAACGGAAGCTGTAGAGCTTGCTGTCAGCAGCAAGGTTTACAAGGGACAGTATTTTACAAGGCAGATGGTGGAAACGGGACAGAAAGTGTGCATCATGATGAAGAATGATGCAAAACACTTATTTGGTACCGAGGAATGCCTCGGCAATGTGGTTGAAATTACTATAGCAGGTAAAACTGCGGAATATACTGTTATAGGTCTCCGAGAAGATATAAACAGCGAAATGATAAATACATTTGCCGGAGATATGGATTATTATGCCACAATAGAGACTCCGTATACAGCATTTGCTTCGGATTTCGGATACGATATCGATAAACTGAACATGTTCCTGATCTTTGCGGATCAGGATGTTCTTCAAAAGAAAGTAAAAGAATGCGCGAAGGTACTTGAGAATGCACATGGACTGCGTGGAGCCAACGCTCTTTGGTCATACAGTATGGCGGATATGTCTGAAGAGATCAATACGGTCCTTGGCGGTGCGTCAACATTTTTGATATGGGTAGCGGTTATATCGCTTGTAGTTGGCGGAATCGGAATCATGAATATCATGTTGGTATCGGTAACAGAGAGAACAAGAGAAATAGGAATTCGAAAGTCAATCGGAGCAAGAACCGGAGCTATAACGGCACAGTTTTTGTCTGAGGCTGCGGTTTTAACTCTTTCCGGCGGTGTTATAGGTATCATTGTCGGAATAGGATTATCGTTTGTAGTTTGTTCGTTACTACACTTTAAGCTGATAATAACTCCCGGTTCGGTTCTGGGAGCAACACTTATTTCGGTTGGTATCGGTCTTGGATTTGGAATATATCCTGCCAGAAAAGCAGCCAAAATGAAACCTATAGATGCATTGAGAGTATAAAGTATGGGAGTAATAAGAGAATATTTAAAAAGTGCGATTTCAAGTATACGAAACAATAAGGGTAGATCTCTTTTGACCATGCTTGGAATCATAATAGGAATAGCCGCCGTGCTTGCAGTCCTCGTGATTGGTGACGGACTTAGGGCTGCGGTTACCGGAGAAATGTCTGCGCTTGAGGTTGCTACGATAAATGTCTCACTTGATGTAGCAAAAACGGATAAGTGCTTTACTCCGGAAAATATGGAAGCTATAGAGCGCAATATGAGTTGCATTTACGGACTTAGTCCGTCGGTTTCCTTATACGGAAACGGAAAAGGAACAAAGAAAACTTACAATCTTTCTTTTTCCGGTGGAAGTGATGCACTTTCCGAGAATGGACAGAACAAGATTCTGTACGGAAGGTATTTCACGCGTGATGATGTAAATGCAGCCAATTATGTCTGTGTTATATCACAAGTTTCTGCAATGAAACTATTCGGATATGAAAATGCGGTAGGTGAGACGATAGAGATTACCAACGGTGATATTACCAAGGATTTCACGGTTGTAGGTATAAGAGAAAACACATCAATGGATGAGTCTTATGCAGAGGGAGATGATCCTTCTTTGCAGGGCGATGTTCCATATACAACGGTGGCGCTTGCTTATAACAAAGATGTAAATACCATGTTTACCAAAGTGACTGCATATATGCACAAGGACAACAAGGATGAAGCCGCTGCCAAGATGAAGAGCGTTGTTGAAAACGTGCTTGGAATAAGAGGCGAAAGTGCGGTAAAGGTTGATGCATCATCCGGAATGGATTCAACAAGCGATACGATTCTTAATGTCGTAACCGCAGTAGTTGCTTTGATCGCTTCAATATCTCTTTTGGTCGGCGGTATAGGTGTTATGAACATCATGACCGTATCGGTTACCGAGAGAACAAGAGAGATCGGTATCAGAAAATCTCTCGGAGCAAGGACTTCTTCGATTCTTACGCAGTTCCTTGCGGAAGCGGCTATACTTACTTTTCTTGGTGGAATAATAGGTATTATATTGGGACTTACTTTAGCGAGAATAGCATGTGCAATGGTAGACTTCCCATATACTGTTAATCCGGTATTGGTGATCGTTGTTGTGTTTATATCAACGGGAATCGGATTGTTCTTCGGAATATATCCTGCAAAGAGAGCTGCCAAGCTCGATCCCATCGAGGCTCTAAGAGCCGAGTAATAAATTAGTTTTCCTTCCAAATAATTGTTTCAAATACATGTGTGTGCGCAGGGGCTGCCCTTTATGGGTGGTCCCTGTGTCGTTGTATTCCAAACATTGGGGTAGAATATCATTTTTTTATTAATTACCACAAGATATTGTTAACAAAGTCGTATCATGTCTCATTTTATGGTATACTATTGTAGATATATTATGACATTTTTGGGGTGAATCGTGAGAGAAATAGTAGACAGACTACTACAGGGAAAATTTGAATATGAAGAAAAGAGCCTGGATTTCTCAACTCCTCGTATAGAACTTTCTATGAGTCCGGGTGATATCACCGAGGGCTCTTTTACCATCTTTGGACCTGAAAACAGGCTTGTTGACGGCACTGTCAGTTCAACGGATATCAGGATGGAAGTTCTTACAAAAGCATTTTCCGGCTCACCTTATGAGGTTTCTTATAGATTCAGCGCTGTAGGACTGAGCAGCGGCGATGTCCTTCAGGGTGATTTTCGTATTGTTTCCAATCAGGGAGAGTATGTACTCCCTTTTGTAGTCACCGTAAGGCATGAGCAGATTGTTTCAAGCCTCGGTGATATCAAGAATCTTTTCCACTTTGCAAATCTTGCCAAGACAGATTGGGAAGAGGCCGTTAATCTCTTTTATTCGGATGAGTTTCTTTCCGTATTGAAGGGGAACGACGATCAGTATGAGAGTCTCTACAGGGGCTTATCCGCGTCTCCCGGTAACGAGCAGAATGTCGAAGAGTTCCTTATTTCGATCAACAAGAAGCAACCCATGGCTTTTCTTTTTGACCAGAAAGAGCTTGTTATTGATTTTACGGGAATATTCCATGACAACAGTATTCTTATAACGCGCAACGGCTGGGGCTACAGTAAGCTGTTTGCTAAGCCTGAGTGCGATTTTATCATGCTCGATAAATACGATATTTCCGAGGATGATTTTACCGGCAGCACATGTCATATCAAGGTAAGACTACGTCCCGATAAGATTCATGAAGGCAATAATTTCGGCAAGATCGTTTTTTATAATGCTTTTTCAAGCACATCCATTCCGGTAACCGTATCGGTGAATGTTACGGGCAAGCATCCTACCGCTGATTATCAGGAGAAAAAGAAACTGATAGTTCAGCTTATTAAGGTATATGAGAATTTCAGATGTAAAAAGATATCGTCTAAGGCGTGGCTTTCCGAGACGGGTAAAGTGATCGCACGCATGAACGCGGTCGATGAAAAAGACCTTGCGTTTAGGCTTTACACGGCGCAGTACTATATCACCGCCGGAAGAGTAAATGAGGGCAAATGGATACTCGATCAGCTTGCAAGAGAAGTTGAGGATGCACCCGGAGATGAGCTTTACAGCTATTACCTGTACCTTTCTTCTTTGTGCAGTAAAGAGGACAGCTATGTCAACGATATTTCCGACAGGCTTGAAGGTATATACAGAAGGAACAAGGATAACTGGCGCATAGCTTGGCTTTTACAATATGTTTCCGAAGAATCCGCGATGAGCGGCTCAAGAAAGTGGATGATGCTCAGCGAGCAGTTTTCATACGGATGCACGAGTCCGATACTCTACCTTGAGGCGATGAATCTTTTGAATGATTCGCCTTCTATTTTGACGCGTCTTGAAGATCAGGAGCTGTGCATACTTGAATACGGCGCCAAAAAGCAGATGATAAGTCTTAATCTTATCGATCAGATAGTTTATTTGTCGGCAAGAGTAAGAAATTATGATAAGAGACTCTTTAGGATACTTAAGTCCTGCTATGAGATCAAGCAGGGAGATGACGTGCTTGAGGCTATCGTAGCTCTTTTGATCAAGGGCGGTGAAAACGGCAAGTACACGTTTGAGTGGTACAGAAAGGGTGTCGAGAGAGAGCTTCGTATCACTAGGCTGTATGAGTACTATATGATGTCCATTTATACCGATGAGAACGGACTGCTTCCTTGCGACATCAACAAGATGGTTCTTATGTATTTCTCATATCAGAGCGATCTTGAATATGATAAGAATGCGATCCTTTACAGATATATTCATGAGAGAAGAGATGAGTATCCTGAGCTTTACGATGCTTATGTTCCTCAGATCGAGAAGTATCTCATGGCACAGCTTGATAAGGGCAGAGTCGGCAAGGATCTGGGCTATCTGTACAAGAACCTTATCACCAAGCAGATGGTGGATGCCGCGAATGCATCCAAGGTTTTGACTGCGCTCTATACTTGCGAGATCACGGTTGAGGATCCCAAGATATGCGGCGTTTTGGTCGTATATGATAAGTGCGAAAAAGAGATGAGATATCCCGTTACAAACGGACGTGCATATGTGCCGCTGTACGGAAGCGATTATACGGTCCTTTTGATAGATCATGATGACAACAGATATGCCAAGAGCATTCCTTATAACAATGTAAAGATGATGCTTCCGGGCAAGATAGCGGGTTACGCCATTCCGTATATTCAAAAGGGAAAAGAAAACCTGGATCTGTTCCTGTGCGATCTTGGCAAAAACGCTTACACGATCGACATGGACAATGTCGGAAGATACAGAGATCTTGCGGAGTCGGAGCTTGTGCGTAAATCTTGCAGAAATGAGATCCGCAATAATCTTATCAGATTTTATTATGAGAATGATTTTACGAGGCAGCTCACTGAATATCTTGTGGATATAGATCCGACAGATATGACCGCCAAGGAAAGAAATGAGCTTATAGAGCTTATGGTAATGGGCGGTTTGTACGAGAAAGCACTTGAGTGGATCCTTGTGTACGGTTGCTATGGCATTGATGCAAAGATCATCCTTCGCATGTGCGGAAGGCTTCTTGACAGAGATATGTATCCCCCCGAGGGTGATGCGATAGAGGTTGCGCATTATTCGTTTGTAAACGGCAAATATGATGAGCAGCTTTTGATCTATCTTGTAAGGTTCTTCTCCGGAACACTCAAGGAGATGAGAGATATCTGGAAAGCCGCCGAGGCATTCGGAATAGATACATACACGCTCTGTGAAAAGATGATCGTGCAAATGCTCTACTGCGGATCCTATATAGGAGAGCGCACGGAGATATTCAGGTCATATGTTCAAAACGGCGCCAACACTGAGGTTGAGATGGCATTTCTTGCACAGAATGCTTACGACAGTTTTGTGCACGGCAATATCACCGATGTATATATATTTGACAGGACAGAGGTGCTTGCGATTCAGAATGCTCCGCTTCAGGATATTTGCAAGCTTGCATATCTAAGATATTATGCTGCGGAAAAGAGCTCCGAAGAGAGCGTCAATCCGGATGTAGCGGAGATGTTCCTTAAGGATCTTTCGACAAAGGGAATCTATTTTCCTTTTTATCAGGAGTATGCGGATATCATTCCGGATATGGTTTCCTTTAGCGACAAGACCATGCTTGAGTATAGGACTGCTCCGGGTACGCGTTGCACTGTCCACTACAGACTTGCGACAGAGGATGACAACGAATACCATTCACTTGCAATGCAGGAGATGTATGACGGAATCTATGTAACTGCGTTTGTTCTTTTCTTTGGTGAGCAGCTGCAGTACTACATTACGGAAGAAAAGCCTGACGATGAGGATGCTCTTACAGAGAGCGGAACCATCCAGAAGAGCGATATAGTTAAGAGTCAGACCGGAATGAGCAGATACAATCTGATCAACGACATTATGATCGGAGAGACTTTGCAGGATTATGACACTGTAGATAAGCTGCTTTCCGAATATCATAAGAAGAACTATATGTGCAATAAGTTGTTTGGACCGCTTCAAAGCGAGTCTTTTACAGAATAAATAATAAGGGATAAAAAGATGCTTTTTGGAAATTCCGATGAAAAGCGCTTTGTGCTCGGCTATGACTTGGGCGAGAAGGTCTCTCAGATAAGTTTTTTGGCATCTGATGCGGACATGCCCGAGACACTGTCGGTACTGGCGGGATCAGAACTTTATAACATTCCTACCGTCCTTTGCAAAAGAAATGACGTCAACCAGTGGTTTTACGGCAAAGAGGCTGTTCGTCACATTGAGGAGGGAGACGGTATTCCCGTTTACTCTCTTGTGAGCAGTGCAAGGGAAGGTAAACCTGTGGTTGTCGGCAATGCGGAGTATGACCCGATAGCTCTTTTAACTCTGTTTGTAAAAAGAAGCTTATCGCTTCTGTCCATGGAATTGTCACTTGATAACGTCGATGCGATCATGTTTACCACAAGATCTCTCGATCACAGAATGATACAGGTTCTAAATGCGGTGACTTCTGCGCTTGAACTTAAAACGAACAATATTTATTACCAGAGCCACGAAGAGAGTTTTTACAATTACATGTTATATCAGCCCGACGATCTGATGAATCATTCGGTCATCGCATGTGACTATGATCTTGATGAGCTGCATGTGTATGAGATGGCGATCAATAGGAACACAACTCCTCTGGTTGCTACAATAGACGTTAAAAGCTTTGACGACCTCAAGATAGGAAGTGCGGGATTTCCCAAGGATGTGACCGCTTATCATAAAACATGTGAAAAGCTTGATGATGAATTCCTTACCGTAATGCAGAAGGTTTGCAGTGAAAAGATCATCTCTACGGTATTTCTTTTGGGCGACGGCTTCAGAGAAAAGTGGCCAAAGCGTTCACTTGAGTTTTTGTGCAGGACAAGGCGTGTGTTCCAGGGCAACAACATGTTCAGCAAGGGTGCGAGCATCGCTGCGAGAGAGAGGATAAAACCCGGAGATAAGGCTTCCAAGATAGTTTTCCTTGGGGAAGATAAGCTTAAGTCCAATCTCGGAATACATCTTTTGAAATGCGGAACTGAAGTGTATTGTGCGATCCTTGATGCAGGTATCAACTGGTACGAAGCTCAGACAGGCATGGATATCATAATGGATCAGAGCGGTATCCTGAATATAGAAGTCACACCGCTTACGGGTAAGAAACCGAGAATGGTTCAGCTGTATCTGGACGGACTTGAGAACAGACCGATCGGAACAACAAGGCTAAGGCTCTCCGTAAACATGAATTCCGTTAATGAAGTGAATATTAAGGTTACGGATATGGGATTCGGAGAGATTTATCCCGCGACCGGAAAAGTCTGGGAGCAGGTTGTGGAACTGTAAATACAGTTGCTTACACTTTGATGCGGGCAACTTAAGAGAGGTTATTTATATGACTAAACCGATTCTATGCATCGGAACATATGCAGAAAATCCATATCATATAGAAAAAGTGGGCAGAAATGTCTACTGCATAGAAGAGCTGTGCTACTGCCTCGTTCACAATGCTTTTTTGATAGACGAAGAGTGCTTTGTTCAGGATCTTTTTGACTGGATAGAAAAAGAGTGTTCTTTGGTCAGACTGGCCGATGAACTTAGGAGCATGGCGGCTAAGAGATGCTCCCTTGCTTCACTTGTGGGGACACTTCTTGATTATGTCGGATACAATACCCGCAAAGAGATCGATGAGACCGAGGAGATTCTTAGAGAGAACGCCGGAATGGATATATATAGGAAGAAGCTTGCAAGAGCGGATTTCCTTATGAACAGCGGAAGATACAATATGGCCTTTCGCGAGTATGAATTTCTTTTGACCAATATGCCTGAGATGGATCGCAATATGAGAGCGGGCATTGAGCACAACGAAGGCGTTATGTACGCAAGGCTGTTTCTTTTCGACAAGGCAAAAGATATGTTCATGAGGGCATATGAGGACAGCGGCAACAAGGAGTCTTATATCCAGTATCTGATGGCTGTCAGAATGGAGTATGACGATAAGGAGTATGTTGCATATATCGCAGAGAACGAAGTTGCTTACGAGGCTTCGCTTGAGATAGAAAAGAGGCTTAAGGAGAGCGAAGAGCTCTACGGCGCGAGCGGCGACAATATCACAATGAGAGCGCTTTCCGTATATAAAGCGGAAGGAAACATGCATGAGTATTACACTCAGGTCGGAGAGATGACCGAGAAGCTAAAGGCTGATTACAGGGGACTTGTAAAAGAGACTGCCGCAGCTGTAAGGTGAGCTTTTATCGATACGTGATATATCGCCTTGGAAGAGGTATTTGAGGGGACTTAAGATGGGACTTTGGAACAAGTTTTTTGGAAGTAACAGAGACGAAGAGTGGGAGCAACAAGCTGAACTCGAGAATTGGAACGACATCGTCTATACAAGAAAAGAAGTTGATATGGACGATCCGGTTCAGCGAAGAGAGTATATCGGAAGCTGCCTTCAGCAGATGGAGGAGGCTTCAAGAGAACTGGAAGCTCTTGAGTATGAATATAACGATGTCACAAGCCATCTTCGAGACATCGAGGAAATCGATGCGCTTCCGCCGGAACAGAGGGCGGAGATCAACGACTGTGCGCAGAAGATCTTGGATTCTCTTAAGCAACAGGATAAGTTCGACAGAAGAAAGAACCGTATGACGGACGATGAGTTCGAGCATATGGAGATGCTTAGGGAACAAGCTAAGGAGGGAGCGGAGAAACTCCATGAAGCCGAAAGCTTCCAAAAGAAGATAAGAAACGATCTTAAAAGACTCGACGGTGAGCATGAGGCTTATCTGTACAGAGAGGAAGAGATCGAGAATACAATAGAAAATTCCAAGAAGCTGATAAGCGTTATAGCCGTGTCGCTTGCTTTTGTCATCGTCTTTTTGATGATACTTCAGTTTGCTTTTAAGCTTAATGTTGTATATGGCTATATGATAGCAATCTTACTGAGCGCGGTGTCCGCAGTTTCTTTATATATGAAGTATACCGGTGCGCTTGTTGAGCAAAAGACTGTAAGAAAGTCGATTTCAAGACTTATCATGCTGCAGAATCAGGTAAAGATAAGATACGTAAACAACACAAACCTGATAGATTATCTGTGCCTTAAGTACAGAGTAATGAATTCGGGTGAGCTTTCGGATCTTTATAACAGATACCTCAAGGAGAGAAAAGAGAGGGAGAGGATCGAGGATGCCAGAAGGCTGCTTGATTCAAACCAAAGAGATCTTGTGTATATGCTAAGGCATTACAGAGTGCGTGATCCCGAGATCTGGATACATCAGCCGCAAGCTCTTTTGGACCATAATGAAGAGGTAGAGATAAGGCACAGTCTCAATGTTCAGAGACAATCGCTTAGAAAGAGAATGGAGTACAACAGGGATATCGTCGCAGGCAATGCCAAGAGCGAGGTTGAGGATATGGCTCGCCAATATCCCGAGTATGCACAGGAAATTTTGGACATGGTATCCCGCTATGAGGATAAATATCCGGGCGTATAACTTATGATTGCCTCAGACACCGTATGATGATAAAATGTTCGGTGTTTGAGGTATTTCTTTTTTGTAGCATTTAGGAGAACAAATGAATTACGAAGGTAGGACTGAGAATTACAAGCGTCTTGGTGAGGAGTGCGGAGTTTTTGGTATGTATGATTTTGACGGCGGCGACGTCGCGGGATCTATTTACTACGGACTTGTTTCCTTGCAACACAGAGGACAGGAGAGTTGCGGAATTGCTGTCAGCGACACAAACGGACCTAAGGGCAAAGTTTCAAGTTACAAGGACATGGGACTTGTGAATGAAGCCTTTACGCCGGATATTTTAGATACCCTGAAAGGGGATATTGGTGTCGGACATGTCAGATATTCTACAGCAGGCAGCAGTACGCGTGAAAACGCACAGCCGCTTGTTCTTAACTATGTAAAAGGT
Source organism: Butyrivibrio sp. XB500-5 (assembly GCF_003625505.1). NCBI lineage: Bacteria > Bacillati > Bacillota > Clostridia > Lachnospirales > Lachnospiraceae > Butyrivibrio > Butyrivibrio sp. XB500-5. The sequence goes on along the minus strand of NZ_RAIS01000001.1, from coordinate 966,520 downwards.
ACTTTGGCGCTCGCGCACAACGGTAACCTTATCAATGCACCGGAGCTACGTCATGAGCTTTCTTATACCGGTGCGATCTTTCAAACAACCATTGATTCTGAAGTAATTGCATATCACATAGCCAGAGAGCGCCTTGCGACCAAGTCGGTTGAGGAAGCTGTTGCAAAAGCTATGCTTAAGATAAAGGGTGCATACAGCCTTGTTATCATGTCCCCCAGAAAGCTCATCGGAGCCAGAGATCCTTACGGCTTTAAGCCACTTGTTATCGGTAGAAGAGAGAACTGCTATGTTCTTGCGTCGGAGACATGTGCGCTTGATACGATAGGAGCTACATTCATAAGAGACGTAGAACCCGGTGAGATCGTTACCATTTCTCCCGAGTTTGGCATTCAGTCAGACAGATCGATGTGCATAGATCCCAAGAAGCACGCAAGATGTATATTTGAGTATATTTATTTTGCAAGACCCGACAGCACCATCGACGGTATCAGCGTATATGATGCCAGGATCGCAGCCGGAAGATTCCTTGCCAAGGATTCACCGGTTGATGCGGATATGGTAGTCGGCGTACCGGAGTCCGGTAACGTTGCGGCTTTAGGATATGCGCTTGAATCCGGAATCCCATACGGACAGGCCTTCGTAAAGAATTCATATATAGGAAGAACATTCATAAAACCCAAGCAAAAGAACAGAGAATCAAGTGTTCAGGTTAAGCTAAATGCACTTGAGAGCGCTGTTGCCGGTAAGAAGATCATAATGATCGACGATTCGATCGTAAGGGGAACAACCTCCGACAGGATCGTGAGGATGCTCAGAGATGCAGGTGCCAAAGAAGTTCACATGAGAGTTTCTTCACCTCCGTTCTTGTGGCCTTGCTACTTCGGAACCGACGTTCCGGCAAGAGAGCAGCTTATTGCTTATAACAGGAACGTTGATGATATCTGCAAGATAATCGGTGCTGATTCACTTGCTTATCTTGGAATAGACAGATTAAAAGAGATGATAGGCGGCGATCTCGGTATCTGTGAGGGCTGCTTTACAGGCTCTTACCCGATAGATCCGCCAAGCGAAGATATCCGCGGAGAATATGATAAGTAAATTAAAATAAACAGTTTTTTGGAGGATTAAAATGAGTACAGATCGTTATACAAGCCCACTTTCCGAGCGTTATGCAAGTAAAGAGATGCAATATATCTTTTCACAGGATATGAAGTTCAAGACCTGGAGAAAGCTCTGGATCGCACTTGCGGAGATCGAGAAAGACCTCGGTCTTAACATCACACAGGAGCAGATCGATGAGCTCAAGGCTCACAGCGAGGACATCAATTACGATGTTGCAAGAGCAAGAGAGAAGGAAGTTCGTCACGATGTAATGAGCCACGTATATGCATACGGTCAGCAGTGCCCCAAGGCTAAGGGAATCATCCACCTCGGTGCAACAAGCTGCTACGTTGGTGACAACACAGACATCATTATCATGACAGAAGGACTTAAGCTTGTAAGAAAGAAGCTCATAAACGTTATCGCAGAGCTTTCTAAGTTTGCCGACAAGTATAAGGCACAGCCCACACTCGGCTTTACTCATTTCCAGCCTGCTCAGCCTACAACTGTAGGTAAAAGAGCTACACTCTGGCTTCAGGATTTCACAATAGATCTTGAGGACCTCGATTATGTTCTTGATAACATGAAGCTTCTCGGATCAAAGGGAACAACAGGAACTCAGGCATCTTTCCTTGAGCTCTTTGACGGAGATCTTACCAAGGTTGACAAACTCGATCCCATGCTTGCCGAAAAGCTTGGATTCAAGGGATGTATGGCAGTTTCAGGACAGACCTACAGCCGTAAGATCGATATGAAGGTACTTAACGTACTTGCCGGAATTGCTTCATCTGCGACCAAGATGGCGCAGGATATCAGACTTCTTCAGCACCTTAAGGAAGTTGAAGAGCCTTTTGAAAAGAGCCAGATCGGTTCATCCGCGATGGCATATAAGAGAAATCCCATGAGAAGTGAACGTATCTGCTCTCTTGCAAGATACGTGATAATAGATACACTCAACCCCGCAATTACAGAGGTTTCACAGTGGTTTGAGAGAACTCTCGACGATTCCGCAAACAAAAGAATTTCAATTCCCGAAGGATTCCTTGCAACGGATGGCATACTTGATCTGTGTATTAATGTAGTGGATGGTCTTGTTGTATATCCTAAGGTTATTGAAAAGAGATTGATGTCGGAACTTCCTTTCATGGCTACTGAGAATATCATGATGGATGCCGTAAAAGCGGGCGGAGATAGGCAGGAGCTTCACGAGAGGATTCGTGAGCTTTCAATGGAAGCCGGCAAGACAGTCAAGGTTGAAGGAAAAGACAATAACCTCCTTGAACTCATCGCAGAAGACCCCTCTTTCCCTCTTTCCCTCGATGAGCTCAAGGCGTCTATGGACCCTGCCAAGTATGTCGGATGTAGTGCACATCAGGTTGAGAAATTCTTAAACGATGTTGTCAATCCAATCATAGAGGCGAACAAAGACGCTCTGGGAGTAACAGCAGAGATCAACGTTTGATGCCTTATTAAGGAGCGAGTATGAAAATAATCGATATTATCAGGGAAAAGGAAGTGACTCTTTCGTTTGAGGTTTTCCCACCAAAGACAGATGCAGGTTATGCAGCTGTCGAAGAAGCTGCAGCCGAGATAGCGGCCCTTAAGCCTGACTTCATGAGCGTGACTTACGGAGCGGGCGGCGGAACAAGTAAGAATACCGCTAACATATCGGCAGATCTTCAGAATAAATATGGCGTCAACGTTCTCTCACATCTTACCTGCGTTTCGTCAACAAAGGAAGATGTGAGGTCCATGATTTCTACATATAAGGAAAAGGGTATTGAGAACATCATGGCACTTAGAGGAGACATTCCCAAGGAAGGTCGTGTCTGCTATGATTACGACCATGCGACACAGCTCATCTATGATATCAAGTCTGTAGATGATAGCCTTTGTATCGGCGGTGCTTGCTATCCCGAGGGACATGTTGAGTGTGCAAGACAGTCTGAGGACATTATGCACCTTAAGGAAAAGGTGGAAGCAGGCTGTGATTTCCTTACAACACAGATGTTTTTTGACAATTCTACTCTTTATCAGTTCCTGTATCGTATAAGGGAGAAGGGTATCGATGTTCCGGTTCTTCCCGGTATCATGCCGATCACCAATGCCAAGCAGGTCGCAAGAAGCGTAGCTTTGTCGGGATCCACGATTCCGCAGAAGATGAAGATCATGGTCGACAGATTTGCGGACAACCCTGAGAAGATGAAGGAAGCAGGCATTATATATGCTTGTGATCAGATAATAGATCTTATTTCAAACGGAGTAAGCCACATTCATGTTTACTCAATGAACAAACCGGATATAGCAGCCGGAATGATGCGTAATCTTGCGTCTATTATACGTTAATGTTTGGAGGAAAGAGTTATGGAGATTAACGAACAGCAAAGCAACATAACTTCCGAGGATTTCAACTATTCCCAGGAGGTTATAAAGAAACTTTCAGATTACTTTGAGGCAAAAGTTGTTGGACAGAAACAGCTTAAGTTCTCTCTTATTGCGTCCATTATCGCAGATGGACACATTCTTATCGAGTCTGTTCCCGGACTTGCCAAGACAACTGCAGCCAAGGCTATTTCCGATGCCGTAGACGGACAGTTTGCACGTATACAGTGTACACCGGATCTTTTACCCGGTGATATCATCGGAACTCAGATATACAATCAGGCGACATGCAAATTCGAGACTATGCTCGGTCCCGTATTTGCAAACTTTGTGCTTCTTGACGAGGTTAACCGTTCAAGTGCCAAGACACAGTCAGCCATGCTTGAGGCCATGCAGGAGAAGCAGGTTACCATCGGCGGAAAGACTTATCGTATGCCGGAAGATATTTTCATAGTAATTGCTACACAGAACCCTATAGAGCAGGAAGGAACATATCCTCTTTCCGAAGCTCAGACCGACAGATTCCTGGTAAAAGAGGTTATCTCATATCCCACAGCAGCTGAGGAGGTTGAGATCTTAAGCCGTATTGAGACAGGCGCGATCTCAGAGTCAACACCTGCGGTTCTTTCAATCAAAGATATCGATAAGGTGCAGGATATCGTCGATCAGGTTTATGTGGATGAGTCGGTTAAGTGGTACATTTCAAGTATTGTTGTTGCCAGCAGAAGAGCCAATCAGATTCCGGGATTTGAGCTTGGAAGATATGTAAGGATCGGTGTAAGCCCGCGTGCTTCAATCGCTTTCCTTAAAATGGCCAAGGCAGCAGCACTTATGCAGGGAAGAACCTATGTTACACCCGATGATGTTAAGCTTGTAAGACATCAGGTGCTCAGACACAGAATCGGTCTTAATTACTCTGCTGTAGCCGACAATATCACTGTTGAAACTGTTATTGACGGAATCGTTAATTCCGTAAAGACTCCGTGATAAAGAAAAATTATGAATATTGATTACGAGTATTTATCCAGGATAAGAAGAGCGGTTGCTCTTTATACCAACAGAAAAACTTCAAATATTCTGGACGGCGATTTCCATTCGATCCACAAAGGAAGAAGCATGGAATTCGACGACCTCAAGGAATATAACTTGGGAGACGATGTTCACGATATAGACTGGAAGTCTTCTTCGAGAATGGGAACGACTCTTGTAAGAAGATACGTTACCGACAGGCGTCACAATGTTATGTTCATTTGCGACTGCGGTCGTAAGATGCTGGGAGACACTCCGAAAGGAGAATCCAAGAAGGAACTGGCACTTATGACCTTTGGTACGCTTGCCTATATTACAGGCAGAAACGGTGCCGATTTTGCGCTTGCGTATCCGGGCTCCGACAATATGTCCATCAGTATTTTTAAATCGGGGCCCGAACATTTGGAAGCGTTATTGTATGAGTATGAGAAGCATGTCGGAGACAACGGCGTAGTTTCGCTCGAAGATGCGCTTAAGAACGTTATAAGTGTCGTACACAAGAAGATGATAATAGTTCTTATATCCGACATGGAAGGCATCGCAAGTATAAGTGGAAATGTGATGAGAGCCGTTACTTCGGAGCATGATCTTTTGGCATTCGGCATAGAAGATGCCATGCTCACGGGCGGCAATACATTTGATAACGATCTCGGAAAATATGAAAAGAGATTTCTTTCTTTTAATGACAGACTTCATAAGCTGGAGCTTGAAGAGAGAAATATGATATACGATATCGTATCCGACAACACCAAGCACAGCAGGGTGTCGATCGTCGGAATCTCTTCTCAGAGCGAGATAATAGATTCGTCGATAGTTTTGTTTGAAAGGTACAGACATGGAAACTACGGTTACATTAAGACCACCGTTTGAGTACAGCTGGTGGGTTGTTGCAATTGGCATAGCGCTTACGGCTCTGGGACTTTTTCTTTTGATAAGAGCTCTTTATAAGATCTTTTACAAGAAAAAGGAACCCAAGGCGGTTGAAGAACAAAAGCCGGCCGAGTATAAAAAGCCGATGCCTCAGCATCTTTTTATCATCAAAAAGAAATATATTGCCGGTATCAACAAGCTCAGAACTCAGTATGAAAAAGAGGAACTGGCAAAGAGAGATGCTTATCTTAAGCTTTCACTTATGATAAGAGGATATGTGCATGAGGCGACAGGTATCGATGTCGAGAAGAGCACACTTAATGATGTAAAGAAGATGGGAATCAGACATCTTGATAAGCTTATGGAAGAGTATTATGTGCCGGAGTTTGCTGAGGAAAACAGATCGGAGAACAGAGATTTTGTTACTTCGTGTAACACGGCAGTAGGGGTGATCAGAGAATGGAGCTGATGTATAAATGGATGATCGCGTTCGGAGTTGCAGTTATGGCAACCACGATCATTCTGGTAGTAAGCATTCAAAAAAAGAAAAAGACGGATTTTGAATCGGGAATCCGTGTTGCAAATACGTCTAAGATCAGATCCACCAAGCTTTATAAGTCGCTTTCAATGCAGTACAAAGTTTTCAGGATAGTGCTTGCCGCGGGACTTATAGGCAGTATGCTTTCGGCATTGGTTCTGGCAGCAAGACCTTACAGAAACGATGACATTATGAGCGGAGTTAAGAAGAGAGATATCATTCTTTGTCTCGATGTTTCTTATTCGCTCTATGATCTTAATTCGGAGTTCACGGATTATCTGAAAGGCGTTGTTCAGGGGCTTGAGGGCGACAGGATTGGTATCAGTATCTTCAATACTTCCACGGTCACATACGTTCCGCTTACGGACGATTATGATTATGTGCTTCAAAAGCTTGATGAACTCGGAGAGTATTTTGCTCTTCAAAAAGAGTACTGTGTGGACTTTGAAGAAAAGTACGGATATTACGGACAGATTCCCGAAAGTGAGCAGAAAAGATTTGACGAGCTTGTGGAAAAGCTCACGTATTTTGATGCGGGAACAACTTATAACAGTTATCTCAAGGGATCGTCACTCATAGGAGAAGGACTCGGCTCTGCGCTTTTTTCTTTTCCCTATATAGATGAACCCGACAGAACAAGAGTTATCATAATGTGTACCGACAATGAGCTCAATGATTACATGCCTCAGATCATGGATCTTGATGAGGCGGCAAAAGCATGTAAGAGCCACAAGGTTACGATTTTTGGTATTTATCCCAGCGAAGATAAATTCTATCTTCCGGACGAATATGACTATGAAGAGTGTTCTACGGAATTTAGGAGGGCAGTTGAGATGACGGGAGGTAAGTTCTACATCAGAACTCCCGAGCAGCCTGTATCTGAGATCGTTAAAGATATTCAGAAGCAGGAGGCAATGGTTGTCAAGCTCGTCATGGCCAGACAGCCCGTAGATATGCCCTATGTACCGTTTATTATTTGTTTGATTAGCCTTGCATTCTTTAGCTTGGCGGGATTGGTGTTGCAAAAATGAGTGTTCAACCTGTTTTACCTGTTTTGATATTGCTCTTAATACTGTCGGCACTTGCCACAGTCACCATATATGCCGCAGGAAAGAGTCATATCGACAAAAAAGAAAAGACGTTTACGATCATAAGGCTTACCCTGATATATCTTTTGGCGTTTATCGTGGGATTAAGACCTGTAATAAAAGACGATAAGTATGAGTTTACGACTAAGAACCTGGATGTTTTGTTTGTCATAGATACCACCATCAGTATGTGGGCACAGGACTATGACGGCAAGAATCCCAGGATCGACGGAGTCATCAAGGATGCCAAGTACATTGCGGATGAACTTGTCGGAAGCAATTTCGGACTAGTGACTTTTGACGATCAGGCTCATGTTATCTCGCCTTATACTCAGGATCTTAATTATGTTGAGAGCCTTATTGATACTTTGGCTCCGCCTGACAGTTCATATGCGATGGGAAGTGATATGTCCCTTCCTTACAAGGACATGGAGGCGCTGCTTCTTTCTTCTTCCAAGAAAGAGAACAGAAAGACCGTACTTGTATTTATAAGTGACGGAGAGATAACAAACGGCAATGAGCTTACTTCATACGAAGCGCTTAAACAGTACGTCGACGCAGGAGTTGTTCTTGGTTACGGAACGCGCGAAGGCGGCAAGATGAAACAAAGCGGTTACGGATATATTATCGATGAATCAACGGGAAAGCAGGCTCTCTCGATGATCGATGAGGATAATTTAAAGAATATCGCCAAGGATCTCGGACTTATTTATAACAATATGAATAACGGCAGGTCCGCACTTGAGAGCTCTATCCGTTATATCAAGGAATCGGCCAAGACGGTTGATGATCAGATGACGGGAGTCGAGAAGTACAGAGATATTTATTATATTTTTGCGGCAATGCTTGCATTGATGCTGCTTGTAGAAGCTTGCTTTGTTGTAAGAAGAGGGAGGTTATGATCATGAAAAAAACTCCTCTTAAATATATACTTATGATTGTTTTTTCCGTGCCGATACTGCTTTTGGCTATTTCGGTGATCGGAAGAGTTGCGATCAACCACAGCTTTGTAAAGGCATATGATGATTCCGTTTATAAGACGGAGAGCGAGAGTAAGCTTTTATATTTGAATTTCCCCGAGAGCTTTATTCCGTATTATAACCTCGGAAATGTGAGCTACGAGAGAAAAGAGTATCAGGCTGCGGTGGGATATTATAAGAAGGCGCTTACGCTTTATCCCGATGCTAAAAGAGAATGCTCTATAAGGATCAATCTGGCGCTCGCGCTTTGCAATACTATAGATTTTTACGATCTCGATACTCAGGAAAAGATCGATACGGCTATTTTTATCTTGAACATGGCAAGAGATACCCTTCTTGAAAACGGATGGGCTGTCGATGAAGGCGATGATTACAGAGATAAGGATGCTCAGCAGTTAAAAGAAGATATCGATAAGATGATCGAAAAGCTCAAGAATCCCGATCAGTCTTCATCAAGTGATGAACAGAACGATAAAAAGGACAATCAGGACGATCAGGATAACGGCAGTTCCGGCGGTGGCGGCGGAAGTAAAGAGAACAAGCAGAAAGAAAAGCTTGAGAACAATAAAAAAGGCGCAATGGAAGAACGCCGTAAAGAGCAGAAAGACTACGAGAACAATCAGAAAGATAAAGAGAACGACCAAAACGGCGGTGGTCAGGATCAGGACGGCGATGATCAGAACGATCAAAACAACGGAGACGATCAGCAGAATAACGGCGGTTCCGGCGATGAAGATCAGAATGATCAGCAGAATAACGGCGGTTCCGGCGATGAAGATCAGAATGATCAGGGCGGCGGAAATGATGATAAGCAAAATGGCGGCGGCTCCGGAGGCAATGATCAAAGCTTAGGCGGTTCAGGCGGCTCCGGTGGTGAATCTGAAGGTGATGTTTACATCAAACAGTGGTAAATTCAGGTAATTTTTTGACATTATGCAGGTAAAAGTTAGCTTTTACCTGCATTTTTTATGTTTTTTTGATGAAAAGTGCACACATTGCCACAAGATGATGTATAATAGAGGGTGAAAATACAGATATTTTGTATTTTTGATGATTCTATTTAATTAGAGTTTAATTTTTCTTTATGTGTTTGAAAGGGGAACATGTTATGAAAAAGAGATTATCGGCATTTTTAAGCGTGGCGCTTGCAATGCTAATGGCTGTGACCGGTGCATTCTTTATGCCTGTTAAGGCTGTTGCCGCAACCGAGATCACATTCGAGGGAAAAGCTACTGATAAGACTACAGCGGATACATTATATCTTCAGACATCCGGCGGTACTGTGGAGATCAAGGTTGATTCCAATACCGATACTTCTGAAGCTAAGTTTATCTTCAAGGGAGATAAAGTTACTGCAGAATGCTACAGAGGTGATGACGAGTATTGGCACGCTTCCAAGCTTAAAGGTGGCAATAAGTCGGAAAACGCCGACGTTGATAAGGGAAAGTCTTCCACAGTAAGAGGTAAGATAGCTAAGGGAACAACAAGTTCCAAGATCTATCTTAAGACGAACAGCGGAACCATGGAGATCAAGATCGATGAATCAACGGATCTTAGCAAAGTAAGATATCTGGTTCTTGATCAAAAAGTTGAAATCGTATGTGCAAGAGGAAGCGATGCATATATGCATGCAATCTCCGTAGCCAATTCGGAAGGCAACGGAAGCATGAGCACAATAAATGCAAAGGGAACCGAGATTTCCGGTAAGGTCGTTAAGGGAACAACAACTTCTAACCTTATACTTAAGACTTCAGACGGAACTAAAGAATATGTTCTTGATGTTGCAACTGATGCGACCGAGTGCAGAGTCCTTATTCCCGATGAGCATATTACAGCTTTTTATTACAAGGGTAAGGATGACAAAAATCATATCTCCAAGCTTATCAATGATGATGATTCTTGTGCATCCAAGGTTGAAACCGATTCAAATACCAATGCTGTGGTATCCGGACGTGTTACATCAGAGACTACAGAGGAGATATTGTTCCTTGAGTTAAGCAACGGAGTAATGCAGATCAAGCTTGATTCTTCAACAAACTTCTCGAGATGTCCCGTTATTGTTCACAACACTAACTTAAAGGTTGAGTGTGAGAGAGGTAATGACGGATACTATCATGCAAAGTCTATAATAGTAGGCTGATATGTTTTTGGGGGATAATTCAGAATAATTTGCTTATAAAGGAGAGAAAAAAGTGAGCAGACGTGGTAAAAAAAGTGCGGCAAGCACTTTAGCAGTGGTTTTGGGTGTTCTTATATTCTTAGGAATTGCGGTAGTAGGAGGAGCCTATTTTTTATTTTCAACTCAGGGCGAAACTACTGTAGGAAAGGTTGAAGATGCTTTCACGGAAGATGTAGATGATAGCGATGTCAGCGATTCCGATAGCAATAAGAAAGAAGATAAAGACAATACACCTAAGGCAGGAAAAAGCATTCAGGACGAGGTAGCCGAGATTGAGGCTAAAGCCAAGGAGCATGATGATAGCTTTAATTCAGAAAATGCCTCTCAGACTGATATGAACAATTTTGAGGTGGATGCTTTTAATATTTGGGATAATGAGCTTAATTCTCTTTGGGACAGACTTACTGAAGAAGTGGATGCTTCCAAGAAGGATGAGCTTGTAAAAGAACAAAAAGCATGGAATGCCGAGAAAGAGGCCAATTCTAAGGTTGCCGGATTATATGCTCTCGGCGGAACGATGCAGGCTATGCTCGAAGCCGGAGAGATGGAAGAGATGACACATGAGCGTGTCTATGTTCTTGCCGGATATCTGGCAGAGGCAAGAGGAGAGAGCTTCTCTGTTCCTGCTGAAGTGCAGAAGATATTTGATAACAGAAAGACCCTTGATCAGACATTTGAAGCTCTGTCAGGAGAGTGGATGTTTGATGAGAAAAGAGGGGCAGTTATCGGTGTACAGAGATCAAGCGAATGCGAGTACGGAATCCCCGATAGTAACTGGACCGTATGGATCACAGGCGGCGATATTATGAGCGATCTCGAAGTATACGGATACTGCGGCAGCTCAGAAACTATCGTGTTTAAGAAGGGATCCGAGTATTATAAGCTTGAAAAGGCTTTTGACGACGAGAATACATTGATCCTTTCATATGTAAGTTCTCTTGATGAAGAGTGTACAGATCCCATTTACGGAACTAAGGTTCAGTAAAGAATAGCAATAATAAAAGCTTCCCGAACAGTGTTTATACTGTAGGGAAGCTTTTTTATTTAGTATTTCTCAGGTTCGGGATAATCTACACCGAATGTCTCAACTGTAACGGTCTTCATAACCTGGTTGGTCACGGGACGATCGTTATAATCTGTATCTACTTCGGCAATCTTGTTAACTACATCCATTCCTTCAGTAACTTTACCGAATGCGGCGTAGTCACCGTCAAGATGAGGTGCATTCTTGTGCATGATAAAGAACTGAGAGCCTGCTGAGTTGGGCATCATTGATCTTGCCATTGAAAGAACGCCTTCTGTGTGCTTAAGATCATTCTTGAAGCCGTTTGAAGCAAATTCTCCCTTGATGCCATATCCGGGGCCACCCATTCCGGTTCCTTCGGGATCGCCGCCCTGAAGCATGAATCCGCGAATGACTCTGTGGAAGATGAGTCCGTCGTAGAAGTTCTTGTTGATAAGTGAAATAAAGTTATTAACGGTGTTGGGTGCAATCTCGGGATAGAGCTCTGCCTTGATTACATCGCCGTTTTCCATTGTGAATGTGACAATAGGATTCTGAGCCAATTTCTTTTCCTCCTGAATTCTTATTAACTTATACCTCGATAGTATATCATTTTTGACACTAAAAAACACACCCCTTTAGTTCGTTGGCTAAAGGGGTGTGCATAGAATCTTTTGAATAATTATCAGATGTTGACGAACTTCTTGGTACTTGTATTAAGTCTGTCGGTTACATCGTTATTGGTATCCATCGCTGTGCTGATACCTGTGATCTCATCAACGATATCCTGCGAATTGCCTGCGGACTGGTTGATCGCATCGGATGACTGATGAACAGAATCCGTGATCGATGAAACCGCCTCAGTCATCTCGTTCATAATAGCATTGAGCTGCTTGGTCTGATCAGAAATATGATCAAGCACATCGTTGATGAACGAAGCCGTTGATTCATACTTTTCGCCTGTATCAACGAATGAATCGTAATCGCTAAGAACTGTGGAATTGATGAAATCAAGCACGTGCATAGCGTTATCTGCAAGCGATTTAACCGCTGTTGTAACTTCATTACTGATAATCTGGATGTTTCCGGCTGTCTGTCTTGAATTCTCTGCAAGTGAACTGATCTCTTCAGCAACAACCGCAAATCCTTTTCCTGCTTCACCTGCTCTTGCAGCCTCGATGGAAGCGTTAAGAGCAAGGAGGTTGGTCTGTGATGCAATGTCGAGAATAACATTGGTAAGTTCACTGATCTGTGCAACTTTTTCACTGTCTTTAACCGACTGCTCGAGAACCTGTGAAAGAGTCTCCATCTTGTTACCGGTATTATCTTTCTTGGACTGAGCATCGTTCTTGATATCAACCGCTTCATTGCGGATCTCTTCGGCCTTGGAAACACCTTCGTTTACGCCGGAGTTGATATTGTTGGTTGCATTTCTTACCTCGTTAAGTCTTTGATCGATAGTTCCGGCTGTCTCGGATACGTTCTGCATACTTGCGGAAAGCTCTTCGAGAGCAGCGGATGTATTGGTAATATTGTCGCTTGCAAGGTGGATCTGTCTGGTCATGTTATCGGAAGATTCCGTAAGAACAACGGTACCGTCCTTGACCTCTTTAAGGATTCCCTGCAAGGTTTCGATAAAGTGGTTGAAACCGTTCTTTACATTTACCAGCTCAGAAGAGGTCTCTGTCTGTAAACGAACGGTAAGATCACCCTTGTCATTATTGATATCATCAATGATGTTATTGATTTCAGCGGCAATGGAATTAACCTTTTTACCGACTGTTCTATAGTTAATGAAAAGAGAGATTGCTATAGCAGCGATGTATATAAGAGTAACGATATTTACAAAAGCAAGAGCGCTGTTGGTGCTGGCAGAAACTTTAGCCTTACTTTCTGCCTGACCTTTTTTGATCTCTTCATCCATTATGGAAAGCTGTTCTTTAAGACCTGCCAGGTTTCCGGATGCTTCACCGTATACAACACTAACGATAGTATCAACATCGCCTTTTTCACCTGCTTCTATAACACGGGTGTATTCATCTCTGTATGGGGTATATAATGCCTGAATTTGCTTTGCGGCATCAAGACCTACGGTATTTCCGCTAAAACCGGAAATGACGGTGAAACCGCTTACCATGCCTTCGACGGCCGCATCCATTTCTGTAAGACAATTCTTCATTTCAGGGATCTTGGTCTCAAGCTGGCCCAGTCCTTTGATTGTTTCATACATGGAAGCCATGGCAAAACCGTCATTGTCGATGATACGCATATCTACTTCGAATACACGTATATCATCCATCAGACCTTCAATAAGCTCTGCCGAATCCTGTGCGGTACTGGACATGTTGTTCATCTGAACGATTACGGCTACGATCGTCAGGATAAACAAAAGAAGCAGAGCAACATAACTAATTACGTTCATTCCTGTAACTGTCTTGAAAAACGGGATTTTCTTTACTCTTGATTTCTCTTCCATATCAGCCTCTCTTTCGGAAATAACGACGCGTTATACTAAAATTATAACGTAATTACGAATCAAAACAATTGGCTTTCCGAAGAATTAAGAGCAATTTTCTAATTATTTTATACTTTTATGAAAATGGCTTTACAAGGCGAATTGGCTATGCTATAATTTCATTCGTTGGTGCGAAATGCACTGTTTATGATACCTAGGGGAATCATACAATGGCTAGTATCACGGTCTCCAAAACCGTTCATGCGGGTTCGAATCCTGCTTCCCCTGTTAAAAAAGCCGCTCAATCATAGGATTGAGCGGCTTTTAATTTATCTTTATCTATTATCATTATTTATTATTCAATTCTTCTTCTGTATAAGAAGCCTTCTTTTTCGTAAATAGCAGTAATAGCGCCTTCCCTGAAGCTCTCTTTCTCGACGGTTATCGTTCCGTCGGGATTTATGGATTCCCTGCCTTCAATATCGGCAGAATAATTGTTTATCATTATTCTTATACCGATAAGCAATAGGGCGGTAATCGTAACAAGGATCATACCGATTATCGGGATGATCTTGGATTTCTCCTCCTTGATATCACTCTTTCCTATACCCTTCATTATTGTAAGCACAATACCTATAGTGGCTACCATCCACAGTACGTTAAGGATTGTGGAGCAGTCGAGATAAATATATTCTCGAAGTTCCAGACCTGTCGGAACGGTGCTCTTAATAAAGGTAATTGCAATTGTCATTACAACAAGCGAAAAAAGCAAAAAGCCTGCTGCTATCTTTCCTATTTTCCTCATAAATTTTCCCCATAAGAATGACTAAGCATTAATACTTAACTATTATACAAAATATAAATATCTTTTACAATGGGAGTAACAAGTAAAATTGCTAAAAAAATTTACGTATAATTTTTATATAATGTACAAACATATCTTATGTGTTATACTGAGTTCTGAATTTATCCTTATTAAAGAGGTGCTTATGGCAAAAGAGATCTGGAAACCCGGCAATATGCTTTATCCGATACCGGCTGTAATGGTCAGCTGCGGAAGGCCCGGAGAGAAACCTAATATAATAACTGTTGCGTGGGCAGGTAATATCTGCAGTAGCCCTGCGATGTTGTCTATATCCGTGCGAAAGGAACGTTTTTCCTACGATATTATTAAGGAAACCGGTGAGTTTGTTGTGAATCTCACAAGCGCTTCGCTTACGAGAGCGGCGGACTGGTGCGGTGTCCGTTCGGGAAAAGATTTCGATAAATTTAAAGAGATGAAGCTTACACCTCAGAAATCAGAGAAGATATCGGCTCCCGGAATTGAGGAGAGCCCTGTTAACATCGAGTGTAAAGTTAAGTCGGTCGTTGAACTTGGAAGCCATGATATGTTCATTGCGGAAGTTGTCTGCGTTACTGCTGATGACAGATTCATGGACGAAAAGGGAAGATTTGACCTTAAAGCTGCGGATCTCGTTGCTTATTCACATGGGGAATATTTTACGCTTGGCAAAAAACTGGGAAAATTCGGCTATAGCGTTGCTAAAAAGAGAAAGAGATGAAATATTTTATTCTATATGTAAAACAAACATTGCGATTCGTACTTAAGCCATTGTCTTTTGTACCCGCGATCATAATGATGTGTGTTATTTTCATGTTTTCAGGACAGAACGGACAAGAGAGCGATCAGCTAAGTTACAAGGTGGGCGTCAAGGTCTTTACCGTTGCCAATGAGACATTGGATAAAGGTTGGACAAGTGAGCACATTGAGGATCTTTCGCTTCGTTCGCAGCATTATATAAGGAAGGCGGCTCATTTTACGGAGTACTTTTTACTTGCGGTATCGGTGGCGTTTCCTCTATATGTATATGGTTTGAGAGGGATCAGGCTCATGGTATTTGCAGGATTGTTCTGCGTGGGATATGCTGTGCTGGATGAATATCATCAATCCTTCATCGACGGGCGTACTCCCGGAGCTAAGGACGTATGCATAGACAGTGCGGGAGCTTTTCTTGGAACGATCGTTACCAGAATTGTCGGCTGGACGGGAAGGATGACGATATTTCGAAAACTGTCCAAAAAATATATTGACACATGAATATTGACTGTGATATATTACTTTAGTATTTGAAAACAAAGCAGAGTATCCACTCTCACCCTGCGGCATTGCCAGTAGGCGTTAATAACTTTTCGATACAGATTATTTTTCTGTGTGTGATTAGGTGGATGCATTGCGCATTCACCTTTTTTAATTATTTCGGAGGATAAGGCCATTAGCGAGTTATTTATTAACGAACAGATCAGAGCTAAAGAGGTTCGCGTGATCGGAATCGACGGCGAGCAGCTCGGAGTTATGTCAATTCAGGATGCCAGAAAGGTTGCCGATGACGAGGGTGTAGATCTTGTTATGATCGCTCCCACCGCTAAGCCACCTGTTTGCAGAGTTGTTGATTACGGCAAATTTAAGTATGAGCAGCTTCGCAAAGAGAAGGAAGCAAAGAAGAAACAGAAAACCGTTGAGATCAAGGAGATCAGACTTTCTCCCAACATCGATACCAACGACCTTAATACCAAGGTTAACGCAGCCAAGAAGTTCCTTGAGAAAGGAAACAGAGTTAAGATCACACTTCGTTTCCGCGGAAGAGAGATGGCTCACATGGGCGCAAGCGTTCACATCCTTACAGATTTTGCAGAGGCACTTGCCGATGTAGCTGTTATTGAGAAGCAGCCCAAGGTTGAGGGACGCAGCATGACAATGTTCCTTGCCGAGAAGAAGAACTAAGGGTTTTACCATAATTTTGGTTGAACATATATCATGATAATTAAAACATTTAGGAGGATTTAGTTATGCAGCAAAAGATGAAAACAAAGAGAGCTGCTGCCAAGAGATTCAAGGTTACAGGCACAGGCAAGCTCATGAGAAACAAAGCGTATAAGCGCCACATCTTAACAAAGAAGTCCACAAAGAGAAAGAGAAACTTAAGACATGCCGGACTTGTTGACGCAACAAACGTAAAGACAATGAAGAGCATTTTGCCTTACGCGTGAGTAGAGCACTTAGTTAGGTAGTTAAATTTTTAGGAGGATATATAGATGGCAAGAGTTAAAGGCGCATTAAATGCCAAGAAGAAGCACAAAAGAGTTTTAAAGCTTGCAAAAGGTTACAGAGGAGCAAGATCTAAGCAGTATAGAGTAGCTAAGCAGTCAGTTATGAGAGCACTTACTTCAGCATTCGCTGGACGTAAGCAGAAGAAGAGAGACATGAGATCTCTTTGGATCACTCGTATCAATGCAGCTGCAAGAATCAACGGACTTTCATACAGCAACATGATGCATGGTCTTAAGCTTGCAGGTGTAGATATCAACAGAAAGATGCTTGCTGAGCTTGCAGTTAACGATCCTGAGGGATTCAAGACACTTGCTGAGCTTGCTAAGACAAAGATCGCATAATAGATCTTTTGTTGCAAACTTACGTTGTGTATTACAGGCGGAAACGCCAATTGATATATAAGTTTTTTTACGATAGAATATAGGAGTCTCGAATATCGAGGCTCTTATTTTTTTGTAATACTTTCAAGCGATAGTCATGCTTGCAGTCTTTAGGAGGTATATAAATGGCTGTTTTAAACAATATTGAGCCCAAAGAGGTGTTTCATTTTTTCGAGGAAATATGTAATATTCCGCACGGCTCACAGAATTTGCAGAAGATAAGCGATTATCTTGTTTCTTTTGCCAAGGAAAGAGGAATTGAGGTCAGTGCAGACAATGCGCTTAATGTTATCATGAAAGTTCCGGGGACCTCCGGATATGAGGATAAGGAACCTATTATTTTGCAGGGACATATGGACATGGTTGCGGTAAAAACTGCAGACAGCGATATCAATCTTGCAAATGAAGGACTTAGAGTGAAGACAGACGGAGAGTATGTATGGGCGGATGGAACCAGCCTTGGAGGCGATGACGGTATCGCTGTTGCATACATTCTTGCACTTCTTGATTCCAAGGATATCCCTCATCCGCCGCTTGAGATAGTGATCACGACCGATGAAGAGATAGGCATGTTGGGTGCTGCCGTTCTCAATCTTTCAGATCTTAAGAGTAAGAAGATGATCAACATCGACAATGAGGAAGAGGGCGTATTTATTACAAGCTGTGCCGGAGGCGTGGGATTTGGCGCTGAATTTCCTATTAAGAGGGTAGAGAAGACCGGCGTTAAATGCAGAATATCAGTATCGGGACTTCTTGGAGGACATTCCGGCGAGATGATCGATAAAGGAAGAGGAAATGCTGCGATAATATGTTGCAGAGTCTTAAGAGAACTGCTTGACAGTGCCTCTTTTAACATCGTAAGTATTAACGGAGGCGTCGCCGATAACGCCATTCCGCCTGAGTGCGACAGTTTTATCATTGTAGA
The DNA here is from genome assembly GCF_003625505.1 of Butyrivibrio sp. XB500-5. Classification (NCBI taxonomy): domain Bacteria; kingdom Bacillati; phylum Bacillota; class Clostridia; order Lachnospirales; family Lachnospiraceae; genus Butyrivibrio; species Butyrivibrio sp. XB500-5. Next base: position 948,481 of record NZ_RAIS01000001.1, on the reverse strand, counting down.
TGAGAAAGATGTCGACAAGGTGATCGACAGTGTCAAAAAGACCTTTGATGACATTAAGAGTGAGCTTGAGTTAAAAGATCCGGGACTGCTGATATCTTTTACCAAGGAAGGAAAAGAAACTGCGGCTTGCCTGGATGATAAAGCCACCAAGGATTTCCTTAAGATGATCGGCATGATGCCTGACGGAGTGCAGGTTATGAGCGCCGCTATCAAGGGGCTTGTCGAGACATCGCTCAATCTTGGAATAATGTCTACGAAGGAAGATAGGATAGTTACCGTGCAGGCGGTAAGAAGCAGTATAGATTCTGCCAAGGTCACTCTTCTTAAGAAGATTACGGACATTGCGGAGATGTTTGGATGCAAGGTCACAGTTGCGGGAAATTATCCCGGATGGCAGTTCAGACAGAATTCGGAGCTTAGAGACCATATGGTCGAGGTTTATAAAAAGCTCTACGGGAAAGAGCCCAAGATTGAAGCAATTCATGCGGGACTTGAGTGCGGTATCTTAAGTAATAAGATAGAAGGACTTGATTGTATCTCGATCGGCCCCGATATGCAGGATATTCACTCGACAAAAGAAAAATTATCAGTACAGTCAACAGCCAGAGTGTGGGATTATCTCAAGGCGGTTCTTGCCTGAGATTGAGGCTGTTTTCTATAAAATACGCTTATAAAAGAATGGGAGAGAAAGTGGATAACATAAGAAGCAGTATAATTGATGAAGTTATACGTCAGTTCAACGAAAAGGGTATGAAGTTTACCATGGATGATATATCTGCGGCGCTTCATATCAGCAAGAAGACTATTTACAAGGAGTTTAAGGACAAGGATGAGCTCTTTATGGAGACCGTGGATTACGGCTTTTCCGCACTTAAGGAAAAAGAGGCTCAGATCATAGCGGACAATTCGCTGGAACTTGTGGAGAAGATCTCAAAGCTTATCGTGTGTCTTCCGGATAAATATCAGAATATAGACTATAGGCTTATCTATCAGCTTAAAGACAAGCATCCCAGGATCTATGAGAAGTTCACAAGCAGGATTGAACGGGATTGGAAGGATACCGAGAAGCTTATAAAAGAGGCTATGGATAATGGACTTATAAGAAAAGTTCCGATGACTATAGTAAAACTTATGCTCGAAGGATCGGTGGAAAAGTTCCTTGGAACAGATGAACTCACAAAGGCACGAATCGATTACGAGGAAGCGCTTGAAGGTATGATCGATATCATGCTAAAGGGCATAGAAACTGAATAATTAATAAAAGAAAGAGTAGCGTCTTGCTACTCTTTCTTTTGTTAGTATGTTTTTATATCACAAATAATTATGCGTTGTGCTCGATAAGGTAATCGTTGAGTGCATCTACGATCTCTTCGCTGTCAATTCCGTGAACGGCACATGCTTCTGCAAGTGATTCCATCTGAGAAGCGGGGCAATAAATACATCCCATTCCGCATTCCATAAGGAACTGTGCTGCAAGAGGGTGCTTAACAATAAGATCGCCTACGATCATATCTGAGGTAACGAGTGCCTCGTTCTCGTTAACGACAGTCTCTTCATTTTTTACTTCTTCGTTAGCCAAAATAGTCTCCTCACTTTCGTTCTCTGTATCATTTCCAAAGAATAAATCTTTTAAGCTCATGTTGAACTCCTTCTTACACAAAAAAGATTGCGCGAAATCATTTTAGCGCACACTAACATTACCTGCAAGTTCTTTTTTTATAGTTCATAATTCTTTTATTTTTGATGTTATAATATGTATTAAATTATCTGAAAAAGGGGAATATATGGGTAAAAAGATATTTATAACCAACGATGACGGTATAGAATCTGACGGTATTGCCAGACTTGCCAAAGTGGCAAAAGAGTTTGGAGAGGTGTGGATCGTGGCTCCGGAGAGTCAAAGGAGCGCGGCTTCTCACAGTATTACATTAAGACATCCGATAGATGTTCATCCGTTCAGTGATTTTCCGGTAGAGGGAGTACATGCTTTTTCGTGTAGCGGAACACCGGGAGATTGCGTGAGAGTGGGAACACTTAATATAATGCCGGAAAAGCCCGATGTTGTGCTGTCGGGGATCAATTTCGGATATAACGTGGCTTCGGACATTCAGTATTCCGCTACGGCGGGAGCGGCTTTTGAAGGGGAGTTCCAAGGATATCTTTCGATAGCTCTTTCGGAAGGGATAACGGGTTGTCATGAGGTTACGGACAGATATCTTAGTGAGATATTGAAAGAGCTGTTTGAAAAGCCTTATGTGCCGGGACAGATATGGAATGTCAATTTCCCACACTGCAGGCTGGATGAATGTAAGGGCATATTAAGAGACAGACTGGTATCCAGAAAGGCGTTTTATGTAGACAGATACAAGGCTGTTGAGGAATTTTCAAACGGAGGCGTCAGCCTTATGGTTGACGGGATCTATTCGCCCGAGCATGAGGATTTGACAGACTTTGGGGCTGTGTTGGATAATTATGTATCAGTGGGTGTGGTGAAAAACTTAAGTTGAGGTTACAATAACAAGATTATATAAACGTTTATTAAGGAGAGACCATGAAAAGAAAAATATTAGTAAGCATTCTGGCTCTGACGATAATGGCGTCAGGATGTTCTTTTGGCCAAAACATCGAAGATAGCAATGGGACCACAGCAACCGTTAGCGGTTCTACAGAAAACGCGGGCGCAGAAAACGGATCCGATCAAAACGCGGATTCGGGAGAAGGCGCTTTGGTAAGTATCGCTCAAGGTCCTACTTTACTTGGAGATTCCGAAGTTAAGTATTACGACGAGAATCTTGTACCGTCTATTCCAAGCTACAGCGTAAATGAAGATTTTTCAAATATAGTTTTAAACGCTAATCAGGATTACTTATTCAATCCTGAGCGTCAGAGTGATTATAATGATGTAACTGCTAACAGAAAGGCGCTTGTGGATCACAATTTCCTTGTAGTCAAGGATGGCAGCAACGAGTTTTTTGAAATTTACGAGGCTAATCGTTACAGTCAGATCCCCAATTTTATTACGGTTGATTCATTGATGCATACCTATCATCTGTACTTTGCATATCTCATGAAGCAAACTGAGAAAAATCACCTTGCAGGGGAGCTTAAAAAGCTCAGTGCGCAGATGCTGGAGAGTTCTGTAAAGCAGTACGGTGACCTTAAGGGTACGGAGTTTGAAGCGGCGGCTCTTAGGAACGTTGAGTTTTTCTATATAGGAAGTAAGCTCCTTGACGACAGCGTAGCAGCTCCTATAAGCGACAGCTCTTTTGACAGTGTTGTAAATGGCGAGCTTGATAAGATCAATAATGCTTCCGGAATAGAAACATGTGCGATAACCGAGCTTAACGAGGATTATTCTCAGTACAAGCCGAGAGGATATTATGACGGTGATCCTGAGCTTGAGAAATATTTCAGAGCAATGATGTGGTACGGAAGAGTCGCTTATGCTTTTGATAACGAGGACATGGTGCGCAGTGCCATCCTTCAGAGCGTTGCGATAAATGATGCCAAGGATACATGGGAAGGCATCTACAGTATTACTTCATTCTTTGCGGGAAGATCTGATGATCCCGGATACAATGAGCTTTCTCAGATAGTGGAAAGCAGTTACGGAAGTGCAGACGTATCTGCCATTGCGGAAAATAAAGATGCCTTTGCCAAGGTTATGAGCGCGGTAAAAGAGCTCAATACTCCTTCGATCAATTCGGTTCCGGTTGAAGACGGTGAAGAGAATGTGATTCCTTCATACAGATTCATGGGACAGAGATTTACGATCGATGCAGCCATCATGCAGAGACTGATCTACAGGAATGTTGAAGAGAACAGTGCGGGAGAAACAAGAATGCTTCCCGATACGCTTGATACTGCCGCTGTGCTTGGTTCAGACAAGGCTATGGAGATTCTTGAAAGTCAGGGCGATACCGATTACAAGAACTACACCGAGAATGTGGAAGCTTTAAAGCAGGTGTTTAACAATGATGATGCTTCTATCTGGAATGCAAGTTTGTATTCCGGATGGCTCAATACACTCAGACCTCTTCTTGAAGAGAAGGGTGAAGGCTATCCTTCATATATGCAGAATTCGGAGTGGACCAAGAAAAATCTTGAGACCTATGCAGGATCTTATGCAGAGCTCAAGCACGATACGATCCTCTATGCCAAGGCCGTTATGGCAGAGATGGGAGACGGAGACCAGGAAGTCCTTGATGACAGAGGTTTCGTAGATACTCAGCCTGTTGTTTACAGCAGATTTAAGTTCCTTTCCGAGAAAACCAAGGAGGGACTTGATAAGTACGGAATGCTTGATGAAGGTGCAAAAGAGGATCTTGATAAGCTTTCCGAGATCGCAGGAACTCTTTTGACTATTTCGGAAAAAGAGCTTAAGAATGAGAAGCTTTCCGATGATGAATATGAGTTTATCCGAAGCTACGGCGGATATCTTGAGCACTTCTGGAAAGAAGCGGTTGATGACGGTACAGGTTCTGTTTCGGAAAGTAATCAGGCACCTTGCCCTGTTATCGCGGATATCGCGACCGATCCAAACGGAAGCTTTTTGGAAGTGGGAACCGGTTTTGCCGATGATGTGTATGTTGTATTCCCGATTGACGGAGAATTGCACGTTGGAAGCGGAAGTGTTTATTCATTTTATCAGTTTGAACAGTCCGGTGAGAGACTTGCGGATGATGAGTGGAGAGACAGGCTTAGAGGCGGACATATGGATGATAATTGGAACTGGGTTGAAAATTCGGACAAACCCACTCAGCCTGAATGGACTACAAGCTACAGAGTAGATGGAGAATGAAAATACCGGAAAAAAAGCTATCTTTAATTAAAAAACTTAAATGGCTACTGCTATCCTTAGGGATAGTGGTAGCTATTTGTATTGCCGTGATCTCAATCCGCCGAAATCATATCCCGTCATGGGTTAGCTGGAAGGAAAAAGAGATTTCTTTTGACAATGAAAAAGATAAGGCTTATTCCGGCATAGTTGTCGCGTTAAAGAACAAGAAACTGCAGGTTAAAGACAGAAACGGTGATATAGCTTTCAGATCCGAACGCGGTTTTAAGGTTCAGGATGTATTCGTGACGGATATAGACAGAGACGGCGATAAAGAGATGATCGCTCTTTTGTGGAAAAAGGGTAAGTACGGTAAACATAGGCCTTTCTGGGTTAAGAGCGATGAAAAGGACTATTCCCAGCATATCTTTTTGTATGATCTAAGTCCCGACGGAAGTGTGGAACATAAATGGGGCGCGTCGGAGATCGGTGTTGATGCCGTGCGGATGAAGCTCATGGAGAAGAATTCTTCAATACTTCTTATTGAGGACAAAGATAAAAAATGTACGCTTTGGACCTGGGAAGGATGGGGGCTTAAGAATATCGAAAACGAAGTCAGTGTGGTGGCGTTCGGAGATAATCTTATTCATGAACCTATCTATGAACATGCCAGAGATAACGAAAACGGAAGTTTTGATTTCTTGTACGAACCTTTTATAAAAGAAATCCAAAGCGCCGATATTGCGGCTTTAAACGCCGAGACGGTGCTTGTCGATAAAGAGTCGATGGTCGGAGGATATCCGAGCTTCGGTTCACCCATAGAAGTCGGGCAGGCTATTAAAAAAGCAGGCTTTGATGTGGCTGAATGTGCCAACAATCACGTGCTCGACAGGGGAGTGACGGGTATTGATATCACAACGTCTTTTTATAAGGATAATGAGATAACCTGTGTGGGAATCCAGAGCAGTAGCGATACTGAATACAGGCCGTATGAGATCATCAGTCGTAACGGGATAAAGATTGCGCTGCTTTCATATACCTACGGAACGAATGCCGGCGATATTTCGAACGATTATCCGAATGTGGTGCATTATCTTCCCAAGGAACATGAAGCCACAGAACAAGGCGATGAGCCGGCAGAAGATGAAAAGAAGCTGATCGAAGATCTTAAATCTGCGAGAGAAGAAGCCGATTTTGTGGTCGTATTTGTGCACTGGGGAGATGAATATGTAAAAGAGATAACGCCTTCGCAGGAGAGATACGCGCAGCTTTTTGCAAAGGGCGGCGCGGACGTGGTTATAGGTTCACACCCGCATGTCGTGCAGGAGACCAAGATGATGGAAAGACCTGACGGCGGAAATATGCTTGTTTATTATTCTCTTGGAAATTTCAGGGCAGCGCAGGGGCAGAGCGAAGATACCAAGAAGGGAGCCGAAGCGTATTTTACCTTAGGATATACTTTTGACGGAGTGGAGATACAAAATTACGAGACTAAAGAAATAAACGCATATTGGAAGTAGACGAATACCGGAAATAAATGCAGATAAAAAAGGCGCCGCGGGATAAAACCTGCGACGCCTTTATAGCGTAATATATTGGCTTAAGCCTGTGCTTTGTCCTTCGCAGCAGCTTCGTCGATTGCCTTGGCGATATCTTCTGCGGCGTCCTTGCCCGGAAGCTGGACTTTGAAGTATTTGACGTTGGTTGTGAGCTCTTCGGCGATCTTCTGGAGATCCTGAGCCTGCTCAACAACAGATTCCATATTTGTATCAAGTTCCATGAGAGAAGCGCTTGTTTCCTGAGTGGAAGCAGCGTTCTCTTCGGAGATGCTTGAAAGAGATTCAACAGAACTTAGGATGTTGGCCTTATCTGTGTTCATCTGCTCAACGAGAGCTGCGATCTGCTTGTTGCCTTCCTCGGTCTCTTTGAGGAGTTGAAGCATCTGATCGAAGGATTCACTCATTTCCTCAAGGGCTGCGGCCTCATTGGTAGTAGCTTCTTTGATGCTCTCTGTGAGTTCCTTGTTTGTGTTGGAATAATCGGTAATTGTCGAGAGCATGTTGGTAATCTCGCCTGCGAGATTATTGGTATCGCCCGCAAGATTCTTGATGTTATCTGCAACAACAGAGAAACCTCTTCCCGCTTCACCTGCTCTTGCAGCCTCGATTGAAGCGTTGAGAGCAAGGAGGTTGGTCTGGCTTGCTATTGAAATGATGGACTCGGCAGCAGTAGAGATCTGCTCAACAACGTTGGCCGTCTCGTTAACTGACTCTGCAACCTTTGTAGCCATCTCATCTGTCTTTTGATCCTGGAGCTTGATCTGTTCAAGCTGCTCCTTAACCTTGGAAGATTCACCGTATACAAGGCGACCTTTTTCAAGGTTGGAATTGGCGGATTCAAGCACACTGTCAACAGAAGAACCGATGTTGATGGTAATGGAGGATGTACTCTGAACATCCTGAGCCATAGCCGTTGCACCGGATGCAAGGTCATTAACCGCAGAGCTGATGTCTGTCGTTGTTCTCTGAGAGCTTGCAATTGAATCTTTGGCAAGTTCAGCCTTGCTGTTGACGGTATCTGCATGGTTTATAACTTTAACAAGAGCGTTTCTGAGCTCATGGCGCATTCCTTCAAGAGCATGTCCGATCTTATTGAAGTCTTTTACAATGCTGGTTGGATGGATCTTGGTAACAAAGTCACCTGATGCAACTCTTTCAACTGCTTTGGATATCTGCTTAAGGCTTTTCAGGATATTTCCGAGCATTATAAATGTAAATACCAAAAGAACAGCAGCTATAATACCGAAGATAGTTGAGCTTGCAACAATCTTCTTGGCGATATTTGCTGTGTTGATGCTCTTTTCTTCCTTGGCCCATCTGTCGGCAATATCAACCATATCATTAAGAGCGGATCTAGCTGTGTCAAAGTCATCGGAAAGTCTTTTGATCTCACCGGAACCTGCGTTGTATTCTTCTCCGCTACCCAATGTATTCTTATAATCTTCCTGCCATGCGACAAAATAAGTTGAGAAAGTGTCATAACACTGTGAAAATGTCATACCGTTCTCGGCAGTGATGGTATTGTAAAGGTACGCATTCTTCTGCGCGAGAGAGGTTGCTTCTTCAACTCTCTGCGAAGTCTCTTCTATATTGACCTTAACATCGTCCATGTATCCCGTAAGAGTAGACATATTGGCATACTTAAAGTTGGCAATATATCTGGTGATAGAGAGCATGGCCTGATGCATATCTCTGTCGGCATTAATAAGATCCGAATTGATGGTATAGAGCATATCATAATAGATTTCTTCATCAGCCTTCTCAATACTCTTCATCTGCACATTGCTGAAAATAATGCTTGCAATAAGTGCGATTATAAGTGGAAACGTGATAAGAAGTAAGATGGCAGACATGCTGGCACGAAAACCGGAATTCCTTTTCTTCTCTTTCATGAGATATACCCCCGCTTTTTCTCGATAGTATGTTACTTCTTAATTATCGGCTTATTTTTATAAAAAGTTAATAGGTTTTACGCAATATTTATGTGTTTTAAGAAATTTTATTTCAAGTGTTATGATTCACAGACATGATTACTTGGTTTTGCAAATACCACGAATTAGCTTTTTATGAATAATTACTTATTTATCTTTTCTCTTATCTGCTCATTCGTTAATTCAATCTCTTTCCACAATTCTCTTGCGGACATTCTGACAGCGCCCGATCCGAACACGATGATCTGCTCGATGGCGTCTGAGGTTGCGACTTTTACGCGGTATTTTTTGCTGATTATGTGAGCGGCCTTTTCTATGTACTGATCCGCGGTCTCAGCTTCTTTTGTATAGATGACGGTTAGGTTTCCCTGCTTCTCGACATGCTCCGTGCCGCCGCGAACTCTGTATGCGTCGAAAACGAGTATCAGCTCTTCTCTGCGATAGCCCTGGAAATTGTTCAGGATGTCGATCAGAGAATCGCGAGCTGCCTTGAGGTCGGTCTGAGCCAGAGCTTTAAGGTCCTCCGAGGCATATATTATGTTGTATCCGTCTATCAAAAGAAACTCTTTATTCGGATCTTCGTCTTCTTTTTTGCTGAGGTTGCTGTGCTTTTTCTCTTTTTCCTGTTCAACGGCGTAGTCCCTAACGCTCTCATCGGGGGCGGTAAAAGAGCTTTCGTCAAATTCGGTCTTGGAATCTCCGACTCTTGGTTTTACCTTGCCGTAGGTTCTTTCAAAGATGGCTTTAAGCTCATCTTCGGCAGCGAAGTAATCTCTTTGTTTTTCTGAAAAAGAGCGTGTGTCTTCCATAGATGCTCTTTTTGCCTGAAGTTTTTTAAGAGCCTCCATGTCTATATTATCCACAAGATCTGTAGATGTGCCTGCATTGGAATCCTTGCTCCAACCCGTATCTATGTGCATGTGGCTTCCGACTTCATCCCAAGGGATTATCGTTGCGGCGCCGTGCTGACAGAATACAGAAGATGAAGGATTGTCCGTATCAAGATCGGGATAGTAGTCATACTCTTCAAGAACTTCCTCGGTGTTGTGGCAAGGACTGTAGCCGCTAAGTGTAGTGAAAAGACGGCCTTCTCCGTGTGAGTAAGCGGAGAGCTCTTGTGCGTAGTTACCAAGGCATGCTACGGGGACAGTACCAGTGATGATAGAGAAATTGCCCTCCATATCGGGAGCAGACACGGTACCGTTCATTCTTTGCATATCGTTAAGCGCTCTTCCTACGCAGTCTACAGGGACTTCAAGCCTATATTCTAAAATGGGCTCAAGAAGAACGGAATCAGCCTGCATAAGTCCCTGTCTTACCGCTCTGTAGGTGGCCTGTCTGAAATCACCGCCTTCTGTGTGCTTTTCGTGAGCGCGTCCGGCGATGAGAGTTATCTTTACGTCGGTAAGCTCGGAACCAGTGAGGACACCGAGATGTTTCTTTTCCGCAAGGTGAGTAAGGATGAGTCTCTGCCAGTTAAGAGCAAGCTCATCGGTACTGCAATTACTGTCAAAAGAGATTCCGCTTCCGGGTTCCGTAGGTTCAATAAGAAGATGCACTTCGGCGTAGTGGCGTAGCGGTTCAAAGTGTCCGACACCCTCAACGGGACCTGCTATTGTTTCTTTATATACGATATGTGCGGGGCCAAACTGTGCCTCGATGTTAAATCTGGTCTTTAATATATGTTTAAGTATCTCTTTTTGAACTTCGCCCATAACGCGAACTTCGATAGACTTGGTCTCTTCCGAATAGGAAACGCGAAGCATGGGTTCCTCTTCCTCAAGATTTTTGAGGTCGTTGTAAACAGTCACGGGATTGATGTCCTCGGGAAGCAGCAGCGCGCAAGAAAGGATGGGTTGTAAGACTTCCGAAACAGTATCTCCTTCAAGGTATCCAAGACCCTGGCCGGGAGAGGTGTTTTTTAGTCCCGTGACAGAACAGATCATGCCTGCAGTCGCGCTTTGTACAGCTTCATATTTATCGCCCGCATAGATCCTTATCTGGTCGACTTTTTCATCGCCGATAACGTCTCTTACATTTAAAGTGCCGCCTGTGATCTTAAGATGAGTGAGCCTGTTTCCCGAAGGGTCACGGCTTATCTTAAATACTCTTGCGCCGAATGCAGAGGTTCCGGCTGTCGGTGTGCTTTTTCTTTTCACATCGGCTGATGAATCGAGGATTTCGCTACTGCAGATTGTAGGAGCAAGGTCTGATACCAGATCAAGCAGTTCTTTTACCCCTTCCATCTTAAGTGCGGAACCAAAGAGAATGGGGAAGCAGTTTCTTTTTCGTACAAGCGAATAGATATCCCCTTTTTCAATCTTTTTTCCGTTTAAAAAATCAGAAAGAAGAGCTTCATCGCACATGGCAAGCTCCTCTTGGATTTCGGGAGCATCATACCCTTCACTTAGGTCAATACATGAAGAAGAGAGAGAATTCCTGATGTCGTTAAGGCACCGAGCCTTGTCGGCGAACGCCTGATCCATCTTATTTACAAATATAACCGTTGGTATCTTGTAGTGATCAAGAAGCTTGTAAAGGAGCTTGACCTGGCCTGTGACGCCGTCCGAAGCGCTTATCATAAGGACGGCAAGATCAAGTACCTGAAGTGTTCTCTCCATCTCGGGTGAAAAATCGGTATGTCCCGGAGTATCGAGAAGATCGAATCTGGTCTCTTTGTATTCAAAAACAGCCTGCTTGGAGAAAATGGTTATTCCGCGGGCTCTTTCAAGTTCGTATGTGTCAAGAAAAGTGTCCTTGTGGTCGACTCTTCCGGCTTTTCTGATGGCGCCGGATAAGTACAGCATAGCTTCGGAGAGTGTTGTCTTACCGGCATCAACGTGGGCGAGTATGCCCATTGTCAGGTTGTTCATTATATAAATCCCTTCGATAAATGGTAAAAGAAATAGCTATAATTATTATGCCATTATGATATAATATATCAAATAATGATTTTGGGGGTACACAGCATGAAAACATGTCCTAATTGTGGAACACAGATGGCTGATGAAGCCAAATTTTGCGAGAGTTGCGGCGTTAGCCTTGAACAGGGTAATCCGGGTATTCAGGGAGCGCAGCCTGTAGATAATGCACAGAGCGCACCAAATAACGGTCCTATTCCTACACAGATGCCGCCTGCGCAGACTCAGTATAATCCTTATCAGCAGTATTATAATCCCAAGGATCATACAAGTGAGTTTGATGTCAGAGATATAGCAGATAACAAGCTTTTTGCAGCTTTTGCTTATATTTTCGGAGTGCTTGGAATAATCGCTGCACTTCTTGTCAACAATTCACCTTTTACAAGATTCCATGCCAAGCAGGCAGTTAAGCTTGAGATCGCTGCGATCGTCTTGGTGATCCCGGCTGTAATTCCTTTCCTCGGATGGTTCGTTACATGCGCAGGTCTTCTCGTTTTGGTAGTTGTCAAGATTATTGCGGTAGTAAACGCACTTAACGGTAAGGCAATCGAGGCACCTATTGTCAGTGAGATCGGAGTATTTAAGGGCTGATATCTAAATATATTAAGCGATATGATTGTTATGACCCGGGACTTCCTTATTCGGAGGCTCCGGGTTTTTTATATTATAGGAACCTCCTATGAATATCATTTCTGAGAATTCAGATAATCAAGATGCGGAATTAAGTAAACTTCTTATGACTTTCTTAAGATTTACGGTAGATTTCCTTAAGTTTGAGCAAAGGCTATTTACATCATATTTTCATGGTGATAATCTATGCCCATCGGAAACGTGAACAAGACAACCTGTTTTTACACATCATCACGTCACGCAGGACAATCGTCCTGTATTGCTCGTTTCAGAGCAATTTTTTCCAAACACCAACTTGCACGGAGTCCTTTCATTGTTTTAGATTAGATTTGGCTTTTGGTTTAGATTTTTAGTGCATATATTACCTTCGGAATTTTGCGAGGGTTCGGATACCCATCGCTCTTTATTGCTGCGAATGCTCCGGGAGAATTAGTGGAGCTCCGGGAGACTTTTGCGAGTAATATCTTTTTATCCTGCAAGTTGGTGAATAATTAGAAAATCCGAGTTTTTTTCGTATAATATAAAATTCTTTTCATACCGAAATCCTGATGATATCATAAATGTAAATAGTTATATTATTATGCATGTCTTGAGAGATTTGTGGTATGAATCCTGATAATAAGAAACTTCCAAGTGACGACGAATTATATAACGGTTATTTAAAAGGTGATGCGAAGGCGGGCGATGAGCTTATGCTTCGCTACGGAGATCTGCTTACATCTTACCTTTTTTCTTTTATCGGTGATTATCACGATGCCGAGGATCTGATGCTTGATTCGTTTGCGGCGATTCTTGTTAAGAAGCCTAAGATCGGAGAGGGCTGCTTTAAGGCATATCTTTTTAAGACCGCCAGACATATGGCTTGTCGCCTCTGGAGAAAAAAGCATAAGCAAAACGAGTTCAGTCTTCCCGACGATATCATCTCGGAAGAGGTTACTCCGGAGAGAAAGACTGTTATCGATGAAAATATCAGTTCACTTCATAAGTGCCTGAATCTTATACCTACTCAGTATCGAGAGGCACTTTGGCTTAAATATGCCATGGACTTAAGCTACGATCAGGCTGCGCAGATAATGGCGTGCAGCAAGAAGAAGATAGACAATCTTCTTGCGAACGGTAAAAAGACACTTAGGAAAGAGCTTGAAAGAGAAGGAATAACACGATATGAGATCTGAGGAAAGAGTAAAGGAACTGCACCGCAAAATGGCTGTGCTTGAAAAAAAGAAAGCGCAAAAAGTAATCGCGATACAGACCGCTGTAGCCTTTGTGGCAAGCTTGTTTCTTGCGATCACGTCGGCTGTTATGATCGCACGTCTTCCCAAAACCACCGCGGCGGGTGTACCGGGGAGCATGGCCGGAAGCATCTTTGCCGAGAACGGAGCACTTGGATACATCATGGTTGCACTTATCTCTCTGTGTCTGGGAATATCGTTTACACTTTTTTGCGTACTTATCAATAAAAGAATGAAAGAAGAGTGAGCTGATGGTTGATGTTATTGATACCGCCATTCAGATAGTTTCATTGCTTATTTGTATGGCAATCTCGATCTACTTCATATTTAAGACCAGGGAAAAATCCTGGGTTCTGTTGCATCTTTTTTATGTGAGCTATCTGCTTGGCAATCTTTATTGGCAGGCAGTTGCATTCTATTACGGGGCAACTCCGAACATTGCTGTTGTTTCTGATCTTAGCTGGTGTGCTTCGTATATCTTTCTTAGTCTTTTCCTTTTTATGGAATGCGAGAAGCATCTGGGAAAAGATTTTGCTTCCAAAGTTCCAAACACCGGAATAAAGCGATTTATTCCGCTTCTTACCATTCCTTTTGTTATCGGGATGGCTCTTTTGTACATGCAATATGGAAAATACGTAAGTAATACTGTTTATGCGATACTTACAGGGATTCTTATGTTTAATTCTATCCGGAATCTCCTTTTCTTTAACGACAGATATATCCGGAACATCAGTATTGTAGTTCTTTTGAACTGCCTGGGAGAATACGGTTCCTGGACATCATCTTTTTTCAGATATGACAGTACATGGTACAATCCGTACTATTGGTTTAACATGTTTCTGGCGGTCATTTTCCTCGTATTTTTGATCGTTAAAAAGAGGGAGGTGGCAAAATGACATACATGGAGAACACTTTCATCTGTCTGGCGGCGCCGCTTTTTCTGGCTATTCTTTGTCTTAAGAGAAGCTGGCGCAGAGCGCTTACATTTCTTCTTGCGGGCATGATCTGTTGTCTTTTGTCGGCATATGTCAGCAGTTTTTTTGCTGCGATTTTTGAGATAGACCTTGCGACCGCTTCTCACGCCGTGGCACCGGCTGTTGAAGAATGTATCAAGTTCTTGCCGATTCTTTTTTATATAATCATATTTGAAGCGGGAAAAGAGGATTCTATAAACGGAATACTCCTGGTATCCGTTGGGTTTGCAACATTTGAAAATGTCTGTTTCCTTACTTCTTACGGAACTTCGGATCTCTTTAGCCTTATGATCAGAGGCTTTGGCACGGGAGCGATGCATGTTTTGTGCGGTACGGCAACAGCGATAGGTCTTTTCTCTCTTTGGGACAGAGCTTGGATAAGAATAACGGGAACCTTTGCCGTTCTGTGTTTTACGATAACTTTCCATGCGATATTCAATATCATGGTCAGTGCGGGAGGTATCAGCCTTGGGATTGCAAGCGCTGTTCCGATGGCACTTATAATCATTGTTTTTGTGCTTTCTCAGAAGAAAATCGGACTAAAATAATAAAAAAATAAATTTTTTTCAAAATCTCCTTAGGAGTTTTGCAATTTTTTGACACTATATAAGTGAAAGGGATAATTGCACGCTTTAAAAGGAGGTTTTTTAATTTTGATGACAGGTGAAGAGAGACTATCAGAACTTCACAGACGCATGAAAGGACTTAGGAAAAAGAGACAGAGCAGAATGATCAATGCCATGGGCATGGTCAGCACTGCGTTATTTGCATGTCTTTTTATCATAATTCAGCATCTGGGAGTCGGACAATTCGGAACAACTACAAATTTATACAGCGGTTCGAGTCTCCTTTATGAAGAAGCGGGAGGATACGTGCTTACCGCGATCGTGGCCTTTGTAGTGGGAACAATAGTCACGGTAATATGCGTTCGAAAGCACAACCGTGATAAAGAAAATGGGGAAGAGTCTTAAGAATATCACCTTTTCTGCCGATATATTTTTTGTAGAGTGGCGCAAGCTGTTTATTTCTGGTATAGTGAATATATCAGTAGTTATTTTTTATCGATATTTCAATTAATATGTGTGGTTTTAATATTCAAACAGTGATATCGGTATGATGAGGAGATATGTGATATGGTGATTGCAAAAAGAGAGCAGGCAGTCATTGATCAGTCAGAGAACAAGATTATTGAATTAATCTATCAGGAAATCTATGATCACAAGGCAAACATCTACAAGTGGTTTAAACGCTGCTTTGATATTGTTGCATCGGGGGTAGCGCTTATATTACTTTCACCGATTTTCGTTCTTACGGCACTGGCAATACTTATGGAAGACGGTGGACCTATATTTTTCACGCAGCTTCGCGCGGGCAAGAATATGAAGCCATTCAAGATTTATAAATTCCGCAGCATGTACAGAAATGCCGAGGCACAGTTCCAGCGCATGCAGGAACGCAACGAGCAGACGGGACATGCATTTAAGATAAAAGACGACCCGAGAGTAACTCACGTGGGACGTTTTATTCGCAAATATTCAATAGACGAGCTTCCGCAGCTTATCAACATCATCAAGGGCGATATGAGTATCGTCGGTCCAAGACCCATTCTTGTGGATCAGATGGAAGCATGCAATGCTTACGAGAAGCAAAGACTTGTTGTAAAGCCCGGACTTACCTGCTATTGGCAGGTTGGCGGAAGAGCCAATATCAAGTGGGATGAGTGGGTTGAGCTTGATCTTAAATACATCAAGGATATGGGCATTGTAACCGATATCAAACTTATTCTTAAGACGATTCCCGTAGTTTTCGAGTCTGAAGGCGCATATTAATCTTGCATTTAATAACATTTGGATAATATAATAGTAGAAATTACCCATAACCCGGCAATTTAATTGCCGGGATTTTTGTACGGAGATTTAGGCTTATGAAAACATTTGAGACGGCAAACAGAGAAGAAGCTATTAAATACAGATTATCACTTAAAGAGTGTCTTATTGGTGAACGGGGGTTTTACGGCAAGGTTGCAATGGTCGCCATTCCTATGATAGTTCAGAATACGCTTTCTAATATCGTGGGACTGCTCGACAACGTTATGGTGGGACAGGTTGGCACAATACCCATGTCAGCTGTCGCGATCGTAAACCAGATACTCTTTATCTTTTATCTGTGCATATGGGGATCGCTTTCGGGAGCGGGAATATTCAGTACGCAGTTTTTCGGCAAAGGAGATATGGATGGAGTAAGATACTCCATCAGATTTAAGCTTCTTACAGCTGCTGCGATATGTACCGTGGCAGTTATTTTTTTATTCAATACATCAAGCTATCTGATATCTTTGTATATAGCAGAAGGTACGGAAGCCGCGGTTAGAACTCAGACGCTGGGCTTTGGCGTATCGTATCTTGATATCATGCTGATCGGACTCATACCGTTTAGCTTTACGCAGGTTTATGCCAGCGCCATGAGAGAGTCGGGAAAGACTACGCTTCCCATGGTGGCGAGCATGGTTGCGATGGGCGTCAACTTTGTATTTAACCTGCTGCTTATTTTCGGACTTTTGGGATTCCCGAAACTGGGTGTTCTCGGAGCAGCCGTTGCGACGGTTATTTCAAGATTTGTCGAGCTTATGATAGTTGTAACGGGAGCTCACAAGCCAAACGGAAGATATGGATTCTTTAGCGGCTTGTACAAGAGTTTTCGAATTCCAAAGGAACTTATATGGCCGATAATGTCGAGGTCACTTCCTCTTTTGGGTAACGAATTTTTGTGGAGTCTTGCACAGGCAGCGCTCCTTGGAGCATATTCACTTCGCGGTATCTCGATAATTGCAGCGATGAACATCAGCGGAACAATTGCTCAGATCTTTAACGAGGTCTTTTTATCAATAGGAAATTCAGCGGGAATTATGGTTGGACAGGAGCTTGGCGCGGGAAGACTTGTATCTGCGAGAAGAACTGCTTTCAGGATGGCGTTCTTAAGTTTTTTAAGTACGCTTGTTATGGGCTCTTTACTTGCAATCGCTGCGCCTTTTATACCGCAGGTTTACAATGTAGAACCTGAGATAATGTATCTTGCGACAAGATGCATATGGGTAGTTGCGCTTTGCATGCCTATTCATGCCTATGCAAACGTATCGTATTTTACGATGAGATCCGGAGGAAAGACAGCGATCACCTTTTTGTTTGACAGCTGTTATGCCTGGACAATAACCGTACCTGCGGCTTTTCTTTTAAGCAAATATACGACAATCCCTGTAGTCACCGTATTTCTTATCGTTTCACTTGTTGAAATAGGAAAATGCGTGGTTGGGTTTATGCTTGTAAAGAGCGGAGTATGGGTAAGGAATATCGTTGGGCAACCGTAGATAAGTGCTTCCGGTGGAGATGTAGTTCCCGATATATTAACCGTAAGGAGAAAAGATGGCGCGACGTCTTTCAACATACTTAAAAGAATTATACGGAGAAAAGATATACAGGCTGTCTCTGCAGTCGGGCTGTACGTGCCCAAACAGAGACGGTTCTATTGTTATGCCCGACGGAAAGAGGCTTACGGGAGGCTGTACATTTTGCTCCGAGGGCGGAAGCGGAGAGTTTGCGGCGCAAGTGGCTCCGATTGAAGAACAGATAGAAGAAGCCAAGAAGCGCATCGCCGGGAAGACGGACGCAAAGAGCTTTATCGCCTATTTCCAGTCATATACCAATACCTACGGTGATATAAACAGGTTAAAAGAGCTGTATACAAAAGCAGCAATGCGCGATGACATCAAGATCTTGTCTATCGGAACAAGGCCTGACTGCGTCGGAGACGAAGTAATAGAGATGCTTAAGGAGCTTAAAAAGATAAAGCCCGTGTGGATAGAACTGGGACTTCAGACCATTCACGAAAAGACTGCACTCGAAATTCACAGAGGCTATACTCTCGATGTGTTTGAGGATGCTTATAAAAGGCTTAAGGATGCAGGGATTGAGGTCATTGTTCATGTCATAATAGGGCTCCCGGGAGAGACCAAGGAAGATATGCTTGAGACAATAAAATATCTTTCTGATCTGCAGCCTGTTCTTGATGGCATTAAGATACAGAATCTTCAGCTTTTAAAAGGGACTGAGATGTACGAAGATTACAAAAAAACCCGATTTGATGACAAAAATAAGTATGCGTTCATGTCAATGGAGGAGTATACTGATTTTGTATCGGCTTGTTTAGCTCTTTTACCAAAAGAGACGGTCGTACATCGTATGACGGGCGACGGACCCAGAAGTTTACTGGTTGAGCCCAAGTGGTCTACGGACAAAAAAAGAGTTCTAAATATGCTTACAAAGAAGTGTGACGGTTTGCTGTTGTGAAAACACGAGTCGGACAGACATAGAGAAATACTCCGGCCCCATTAACGGAAAGTGAGGACAGAGGATGAAAAAGACAGTTTTAGCGGCGACTTTAGTTCTTTTGATGAGCCTTGGTGCATGTGCGTTTGAAGCTCCCGGCAAGGAAGTTAATTACAAATATGAAGTTGATGAGAATTTCAAGATAGATCCGGGAGTTCTTTCTTTTACAGCGCTCAAGGCATCTGCGGAAGATGCATTTGTGCTGGAGACCGAGAATCATACTTTTGTAATGGATACCGGTACAAACAAAAAAGGCAAGAAAGTAGTGGAACTGCTTAAGTCTCACGGTGTTGAGAAGATAGATGCCGTTTTTATCTCACATTACGACAAGGACCATGTCGGCGGTGCTGACAGAGTCATCGACAACTTTGATATCGGTGCGGTTTATACCACATACAGATCAAAGGCGACAGATGAGATGACGGAATATTATGCCGCATTAAAAAGAAAAGGCTTGAATGAGACCGTTGTTACGGAAGAGACTACGTTTGAAGCGGATGGAATGACATTTACAATTTATCCTGCTCTTTCCAAAACCTATGCTGAAGATGTCAGCAACAACTCATCACTTGCGGTAAAGGTCACGAATGGCAATAAATCCATTCTATTTACGGGTGATGCGCTTGAAGAGCGAATAGATGAGCTTGTTAAGACAGACGGGCTTGAGTGCGATATCCTGAAGGTACCGCATCACGGCAGATATAAAGCCAATATCAAGCAGCTTGTCGATCATGTTAAGCCCGAGTATGCGGTGATCACTTCAAGTAAAGGCGATCCGGCCGCTCCGGAAGTAGTTGATGCGCTTGAGCAGGCAGGTGCCAAGATATATTACACAAGAGATGATCCAATCACGTTCACGATAACGGCGGACAACATAGAAGTTTCGCGATAAATAAGGCGTTTTTTACAAAGCATGTCAGTATGTATTTACATAACTGACATGCTTTTTCTTTGGAAGGATTTTACTTCCATTTTTATCTTAAAAATAGTAGAATTATAGCGTTATGGATTTGTTTGAATATATGCGCGAAAACAACATGGAAAAAGAGTCTCCGCTTGCCGCAAGAATGCGCCCCAGAACCCTTGACGAAGTCGTGGGACAGCAGCACATTATTGCCAAAGACAAGCTTCTTTATCGAGCTATTTCTGCAGATAAACTTAGTTCCATAATTCTTTACGGTCCTCCCGGAACGGGAAAGACCACTCTGGCCAAGGTCATCGCCAATACGACCAAGGCGGAATTTACCCAGATAAATGCCACCATAGCCGGCAAGAAAGACATGGAAGAGGTGGTAAAAAAGGCCAAGGATAACCTTGGCATGTATGGCAAGAAGACCATACTGTTCATAGACGAGATACACAGATTCAACAAGGGGCAGCAGGACTACCTTCTTCCGTTTGTTGAGGACGGCACAGTGATACTGATAGGCGCCACAACCGAGAACCCCTACTTTGAGGTGAACGGGGCTCTTATATCAAGATCTGTTATCTTTGAGCTTAAACCGCTTACAGCAGACGACATCAAGACACTGCTTAACAGGGCAGTTACCGATACAGAGCGCGGAATGGGCAGCTACAAGGCTGTACTTGAGCCGGACGCTGAGGATTTCTTGGCGGATCTGGCTGACGGAGATGCAAGACATGCGCTTAACGCCATAGAACTTGGTATTATGACCACCGAGCGAAGCGAGGACGGTCTTATACATATAACCAAAGAAGTTGCGGAAGAATGTATTCAGAAGAAGGTCGCCAGATATGATAAAGACGGCGACAATCACTACGACACGATATCGGCCTTCATCAAGAGTATGAGAGGGTCCGACCCGGATGCGGCTGTTTACTATCTTGCACGTATGCTTAACGCGGGAGAAGATCCCAAGTTTATCGTAAGACGTATGATGGTCTGTGCTTCCGAGGACGTCGGCAATGCCGATCCGCAGGCACTTCAGGTGGCAGTTGCGGCTTCGCTTGCAGTTGAGAGGCTCGGTATGCCCGAAGCCCGCATCACTCTTGCACAGGCGGCCAGCTATATCGCTACGGCACCTAAGAGTAACGCATCCATCATGGCAATAGACAATGCGATGGCGATGGTCAGGGATACCGGTAATCTTCCGATACCTCCGCACCTTCAGGATGCTCATTACAAATCGGCAGCCAAGCTTGGGCACGGAATAGGTTACAAATATGCCCATGATTATCCCGGCAACTATGTCGAGCAGCAATATCTTCCCTACGAGCTTAACGGCAAAGAGTTCTACAGCCCGTCAGGGAACGGATATGAGAACAAGATAAAAGAACATATGAAAAAATTAAAAGGACAAGGAAAAAAGACGGATTCATGAAAAAGAAAAAACGCAGAATGCGTACAGGGAAAAGAGCCCGCCGGAATAGAAGATTGGTAATCCTGACAGGTTTAGCTGCACTGGCTGCGTTTGCTTTTGTTGTAGTTATGATCGCTGCTTTTGTCATCAACTTAAGGAAAAACAAGGATGAACAGGTGGCGGAATCTATATTTGAGGCATCTTTGGAAGAGCACGAGACCAGACAGGTCGAGTATGTTCATTCATCTATAGTAAAAGATATTGTGGAAGCGGGTAAGTCTGTTTCCAAGGCACTTTCCGACAGACCTGCCACGGTTGAGATGACTCCCGAAAATACCGCGGAGTTTGCCAAGATCGCAAGCTGCAGTATCGGTGAAGGCGGTAAGGTCGAAGTTGCCGTTACATCTGAGGGAATTCCCAAGAGTGATGATAAATACTATTATCTTTTTGAACAGGCAACTTATGATGATGAGTTTTCATCAGAGCTTGAGCCTATTTCCAAGATATATAAGGGTGACGATACATCTTTTTCCATAGACCTTAAAAAGGGTGCGCCCGATTCAAGACTCTATTCCAAATTCAGAGTCGGAGTTAAGGTTGACGGACAGTTCGTCAGCATCAGCCATCCCAAATATATAAACAATCCCGGAGCATGTGCGAGCGGTAACTATGGCGGAATGTCGCACAATTCCATAAAGGGACTGCTTCCGTATCCGCTGAGACTTTCGGAGCTTGCGGATCTCGGAGTCAATTATTGTTCGTACAATATACCGCTTTCTCATATTCTTACCACATCGGGCGGAATTGAGTATTCCTATGGCGGTGTTACTTATCATTTTAATGCACAGGTCATGAACAATTACGACGACCTGTTCAAGAAGCTCAACAGCATGGGAATCGATATAGCGGCCATCATCCTTAATGATGCCAGCACATCGGCGTTCCCCGAGATAACACATCCAAGCGCAAGAGGCGGATCTACAGCTCCGTATTTTATGTTTAACGCATCCGATGAGAGAGGCGTTAAGGCTTGTGCGGCGATCGGAAGCTTTTTGGCGAGCAGATACTCGGGCTCGGGACATGGCAATGTCAGCATGTGGATCATCGGAAACGAGGTCAACGCAAGAAAAGAATATAACTACATGCAGCATGTGGATGTAGGTACTTACACAGCTGCTTATACAAGGGCGTACAGAGTCTTTTACAATGCAATAAAGAGTCATAACGCCGGAGCTAAGGTTTACATCCCGATAGATCAGAGATGGACATACAACACCGAAAAAACGGGTGACTACGATGCCAAGGATGTTCTTGATATCTTTTCATCATCCATTTCGGAATACGGAAATATCGATTGGGGACTTGCGGCTCATCCGTACTCTTTCCCCAACGGAAACACCGCATTTTGGAATCCGTCCAAGTATGTCAATCATTCGGAATCAACTCCATGTATTACTATGGAGAACATAGAGGTTCTTACCGGATATATGCAAAAAGAGCATATGCTTGACACACAGGGTAGAGTCAGATCAATCATCCTTAGTGAGGTCGGTTATTCTTCGACATCCGGAGAAGCTGTTCAGGCAGCGGCCTTTGCTTATGCATATACCAAGATGGTGCAAAACGGTCATATTGATGCGCTCATGCTTTCAAGACAGGTGGATGCCGGAGATGAGATCGCAGCACTCGGCCTTGCCCTCGGTCTTGAGAATACCGGCGGCGGACACAAGATGATCTACAATGTATTCAAATACATAGATACCGATAAGCGAAACGAGGTAGTGGCATTCGCTTATGATATAGTAGGAAAAACGTTCTAGAGGAGAAGACATTATGAACAACGCAGAAAAAGCACTTAAGATGCATGAAGAATGGAATGGAAAGCTTGAGATATTATCCAAAGCAAAAGTTAATTCAAAAGAGGATCTTGCAATAGCATACACACCCGGTGTTGCAGAGCCTTGTAAGCTTATCGCAGAGGATAAGAGTCTTGCTTACAAATATACGATAAAATCCAATACCATCGCTGTAGTATCAGACGGAAGTGCGGTTTTGGGACTTGGAAACATCGGACCTTACGCAGCAATGCCCGTTATGGAAGGAAAGGCAGTTCTCTTTAAGGAATTCGGCGGAGTTAACGCTGTTCCGATCTGCCTCGACACACAGGATACAGAGGAGATCATCAAGGCCGTTACTTACCTTGCGCCCGGCTTTGGCGGAATCAATCTTGAGGATATTTCTGCACCGAGATGCTTTGAAATAGAAGAAAGACTTAAAGAAAAACTCGACATTCCCGTATTCCACGACGATCAGCACGGAACAGCCATCGTTGTTCTTGCGGGTATTATCAACGGACTTAAGGTAGTAGGTAAGAAAAAGGAAGACTGTAAGGTTGTTGTAAACGGAGCGGGAAGTGCAGGAATCGCGATCACAAAGCTCCTTCTTCGCTACGGCTTTAAGAACGTTACAATGTGTGATAAGTCAGGTATCCTTCATAAGAAATCTGCAGATCTTAACTGGATGCAGGAGAAGATGATGGATGTTACGAATCCCGATCAGCAGACGGGAAGCCTTGCGGATGCACTTAAGGGAGCTGACGTATTTGTCGGCGTTTCCGCACCCGGTATCGTGACCAAAGAGATGGCTCAGGGAATGAACAAGGATGCTATCATGTTTGCCATGGCCAATCCCGTTCCCGAGATCATGCCGGACCTTGCCAAGGAAGCAGGAATCAGAGTTATCGGAACAGGAAGAAGTGATTTCCCCAACCAAGTAAACAACGTTCTTGTATTCCCCGGAATCTTCCGCGGAGCGCTCGAAGGCGGAGCAAAGCAGATTACCGAAGAGATGAAGCTTGCGGCAGCAGAAGCCCTTGCCGGTCTTGTTGCGGAAGATGAACTCTCTGATGTGAACATTCTCCCCGCAGCGTTCGATCCCAGAGTTGCGGATGTTATTTCAGCAGCAGTTAAGGCACATATTTAATTTGGAGGCATCACTGTGAGTTCACAGTATCTTACTTTATATAAGATGATCGTTCTGTACATGCTAAAGCGCTGCGATGTACCGCTTAGCAAGGCACAGATATACGATTTTATCTTAGAGAACGAATACACTACATTTCTGACACTGCAAGAGGTCTTTTCCGAGCTTGCGGTGTCAAAGCTCATTATAGAAAAGACGGTAGCAAACAGAACCTTCCTTGAGATCACATCGGAAGGAGATGAGACGCTTAAGTTTTTCGGAAACAGGATCAATCCTTCAATCAGGCAGCAGATAGATGAGTATCTTCGTGCCAACAGTATGAAGCTTAGAAACGAAGCTTCCATACTTGCGGATTACAGGAAAACAGGCGACAACGAATACACCGCTCACCTTGTTGCAAGAGAGAACGGACAGGACATAGTTGAGCTTAACTTCCCGGTTCCTACGGAAGAGATTGCTCAGAGTATCTGTAACAACTGGCAGGAAAAGAATCAGGAAATTTATCAGTTCCTTGTTTCACAACTTATGCTGTGAATAAGTCTTACCAAAAATAAGCATAAAATAACAAGTACATACATTCATAATTAAATGCCATGAGACTAGAATAATTCATATAAGAGATTATATGGGAGGTCCATGGCATGAAGTATGGCTATTTTGACAACGATAATAAAGAATATGTGATCGACAGGATTGACCTGCCGACATCCTGGACAAATTATCTCGGCGTCGAGAAATTTGCCACAGTCATAAATCATACGGCCGGCGGCTATTCATTCTACGATAGCCCCGAGTATCACAGAATCAGTAGATTTCACGGAAACAGCATTCCGATGGACAGACCGGGATATTATGTATATCTCAGGGATGCCGATTCTTCCGACTATTTCACAATTTCATGGCAGCCTGTAGCAAAGGCGCTTGATAAAGCTAAATATACCTGCAGACATGGCTTATCATATACCGTTTACGAATGTGAATATGACGGGCTTAAGTGTTCTCAGAAGATGAGCGTTCCGTTATCCGAGAACGTTCTTTTATGGGACGTCAGGGTAAAAAACACTGAGAATAAGGTCAGAAACCTTTCTATATTTTCATATCTTGAATTCTCATTCCATTCAATAGCAATTGATAATCAGAATTTCCAGATGAGCTTGTACTGTGCGGGCGCTTCATATGAAGACGGAATAATAGAAGAAGATCTTCATTATGAGCCTGACGGATTCCAGTACTTTGCTTCAAACTTCGATCCCGACGGATATGACTGCGAAAGAGATGTTTTCCTCGGAATGTATCACACAGAAGATAATCCCGTGGCAGTCGAGACCGGAAAGTGTTCATCTTCCGAGCAAAAGGGCGGAAATCACTGCGGAAGTCTTCAAAAGAACTTTAGCCTTAATCCCGGAGAAGAAGTTAGATTTATCTTCATGCTCGGAGAAGGCGACAGGAGCGAAGGAAAAAGAGTAAAAGAAAAATACAGCGATCTTGCCAATGTAGACAGAGCCTATGAAGAGCTTGCAAAGTATTGGGATAAGAAAATATCCAAGCTTGTTATCGATACTCCCAGCGAAGGCATGAACACAATGATAAATACATGGACTTTGTATCAGTCCGAGATCAACGTTATGTTCTCAAGATTTGCTTCCTTCATAGAGCTTGGCGGAAGAACGGGACTTGGATACAGAGACACCGCTCAGGATGCTATGACGATACCGCATTCCAATCCCGAGAAATGTAAAGAGAGAATAATGCAGCTCTTAAACGGTCTTGTTTCAGAAGGCTACGGACTGCATCTTTTCGATCCCGCATGGTTTGAAGAAGAACCCGAGTCCGATGGATTTAAGTCACCGACGGTTATTCCGGTATCTGCAAGCGACAGAGTTCACTCCAAGGAAGACGCCTGCGCGGATGACGCCCTCTGGCTTGTTCCCGCAATTACAGAGTACATAAAAGAGACGGGAGATCTCGGATTTGCCGACATGGTACTTCCGTACGCGGACGGCCCCGAGGGAACAGTCTATGAACACATGAAAAAGATCCTTGATTTTTCCGAAAGAGAAGTCGGTCAAAACGGCGTGTGTAAAGGTCTCAGAGCAGACTGGAACGATTGCCTTAACCTTGGCGGCGGAGAGAGTGCAATGGTAAGCTTCCTTCATCACTGGGCACTTACTCATTTCATAGAGCTTGCGAATAAACTCGGAAAAAGCGAAGATGCAGAGCATTACGGCAAAGTAGCCGATAAGCTTAAGGTATTAAGTAACGAAGTCCTCTGGGATGAAGAGTGGTTTATAAGAGGTATAACCAAGAACGGTAAGAAGATCGGAACTTCCAAGGACGAAGAAGGAAGAGTTCATCTTGAGTCCAACGCCTGGGCGGTCCTTTCCGGAGCGGCAACGGGAGCCAAGGCTTTAAAGGCAATGGAAGCTGTTGATAAATATCTTTTTACCGAGTGGGGAATCCTGCTCAACACACCTCCGTATACCAAGATAGATCCTTCAATCGGATTTATCACCAAGGTGTTCCCGGGACTTAAAGAAAACTCATCGGTATTTTCTCATCCCAATCCTTGGGCTTGGGCAGCCGAGTGTGTTCTCGGAAACGGAAACACCGCAATGAAATTCTATGATGCGCTCTGTCCTTATTATCAGAACGACAAGATAGAGACAAGAGAGGCCGAGCCTTATTCATATTGCCAGTTCATCATGGGACCTTCACATAAACAGTTCGGAAGAGCGAGACATCCGTTTATGACGGGCTCCGGAGGATGGTCATATTTCTCGGCAACAAGATATATTCTGGGAATCAGACCTTCGTATGACGAGCTTGTGTTAGATCCTTGCATACCCGATATCTGGGCAGGCTTTAAGGTTGAAAGGATCTGGCGCGGAGCAAAATATTCGATAGAGATAACAAATCCCGACCATGTTCAAAAGGGAGTTAAAAAGATCATATTTGACGGCGAAGAAGTGGCTAAGATACCTGCTTGCGAGGCAGGCACCGACCACAGCGTCAAAGTTGTAATGGGTTAATTATGAGGAGGATGATAAAATGATCAAATTCGGTACAGGCGGATGGCGAGCCATCATAGGTGATGAGTTCATAAGAAGTAATATAGAGCTTCTTGCCAAAGCCCTTGCAACCAAGATGAAAGACGAAGGCGTTGCATCAAAAGGAATAGTAATAGGCTATGACAGGAGATTCCTTTCTAAAGAAGCAATGCAGTGGTCAGCACGAGTTTTTGCAAAGGAGGGAATAAAGGCTTATCTCATAAACAAGTCTGTTCCAACACCCGTAGTTATGTTCTATGTTATGAAGCATGAGCTTTCTTACGGAATGATGGTGACCGCGAGCCACAACCCCGCTCTTTATAACGGTATAAAAGTATTTACCGCAGGCGGAAGGGATGCTGATGAGATCCAGACAGCACAGATAGAGGAGTACATCAAGAAAGTCGAGACAGGCGATCCCGTCGAATATATGGAATACGATGAAGCCAAAGAGGCGGGACTTATTAACGAGATCTATCCTCTTAACGAATACATCGACAGCATAATATCAAGAATAGATATGGATGCCATCAAGGAAAAGAGCCTTCGAGTAGTTCTTGAT
Organism: Butyrivibrio sp. XB500-5; assembly: GCF_003625505.1. Classification (NCBI taxonomy): domain Bacteria; kingdom Bacillati; phylum Bacillota; class Clostridia; order Lachnospirales; family Lachnospiraceae; genus Butyrivibrio; species Butyrivibrio sp. XB500-5. The sequence goes on along the minus strand of NZ_RAIS01000001.1, from coordinate 921,163 downwards.
CCTATGTACGGCGTAAGTGAGACGTCTCTTAGAATTACTCTTCAGACTGCAAGATGCGAAGTTGAGACCATTCACGACAGACATGATACTCTTTTTGGAGGTAAGCTTCCCGCTCCTACCGCAGCTACGCTTCATCAGCTTCAGAACGTTGTTGTGGACGGACACTACGATATAGGAATCGCAACCGACGGAGATGCCGACAGGATCGGTGTCATCGACGATAAGGGCAGATTCCTTCACCCCAATGAGATAATGGCTCTTTTGTATTATTATCTCGAAGAGTTCAAAGGCTGGAAGGGTCCTGTTGTAAGAAATGTCTGCACAACGCACGTCCTTGACAGAATGGCTGAAGAATACGGCGAAAAGTGCTACGAGGTTCCCGTTGGATTTAAGCATATATCGGCCAAGATGAATGAGACGGATGCCGTTATCGGCGGAGAGTCATCGGGAGGTCTTACCGTACGCGGACATATCAAGGGAAAAGACGGTGTGTATGCCGCAATGCTTCTTGTTGAAATGATCGCAGTTACCGGTAAGAAGATGTCAGAGATCATAGAGGACCTTGAGGAAAAATATGGAAAGATCGCAATGGAAGAGAATGACTACCACTTCACTCAGGAGAAAAAGGAAGAGATTATGGACAGACTCCTTATCAAAAAAGAACTTCCTGAATTTTCCTTTGATGTGGATAAGGTAAGCTATCTTGACGGCAGCAAGGTTTACTTTAAAAACGGCGGCTGGATAATAGCGAGATTTTCAGGTACAGAGCCGCTTTTAAGGATCTATTCCGAGATGCCGAATACCGAAGATGCCAAGAAGCTTTGCAAATTATATGAGGAGTTTTTGGAACTTAAACATGAACAATAAAAAACTGTTTGATACCTTATACAAAGATTTCCTATCGCCCGAAAATCTGGCAAATATATCATCCGACAAAACCTATGAAGAGATGACACTTATGCTGGATTCCTATGAGGAAAACAAAGAATTATACATCCCCGAAAATATAGTATATGATTATTATAAAGGAGATTTTGAAACCTTCTTAAAAGCAGTAAGAGAGGTTGATGAATCCTGGGCTGACATATACAAACCCACTGACAGGATTTACTGTGGTTTCTGCGGGGGCAGAGTTGTCAGCTTTTGTATGATCGAAGATATGGAAATGTATGAGGAAGACGGTATTACCTACAAGGTTGGAGGTCCCGGCTGTGTCGGAACGATCCCGGAATTCAGGAAAAAGGGAATCGGTCTTAAGATGATCGATAAAGCAACCGTGATACTTAAGGAGCTTGGCTATGATATAAGCTATGTTCACTACACGGGAGTTGCACCCTGGTATTCCAAGCTTGGGTATAAGACCGTACTTAAGTGGAACAAAGAGGGTAAATGGGAAAGCGTGAGGGGTTAAGAAAAAAGAAGAGAGGCTTGTTTAGGGGTAAGCTTGGCTTATCCTCTTTACAGCGCTCTCTTTTTCTTATATTCATGGCATCGTGGATACTTCCGATCGCGGTGCTGTCTGCATTTATCTTTATTCAATATCAGGATGCATATGTAAAAAGAACCGAAAGAGAAATGGCAAATGAAGCCAAGGTCTCAGCGGTACTCATAAAATCTCAGATTGACGATGCAAGCTACAAGCTTCATAAAGAGTCGGTCGGAGGTGAGTGGGAGAGGCGCTCGCGAAATGAGAAATTCCTTGTCTGGGCAAGATCCGAGCTAAACAGGAAATTCTATATGGACGGGCACTATTCCTGTGTTGCACTCTACTATGAAGACGGTGAATCACCGAGTGCATATGTCGGAAAGAACGGCTACGAATATGATAAGTACGTAGAATATATAGAGCCGGTGATCAAGGATAAGATCGAAAAAAAAGAAAAGGGAACCAAGGTGGTCGTTGCCAATAACAGGATATACCTTGTTCAGAATCTTTTTTATTCCGCTTATGACAGGCGCTACGCCACGATAGTTGCCGGTCTCGATAAGCAAAAGCTCTTTGCGGATATTCCGATAGATACTTCCAGCGCCATCTATATTTCTTTTGACGATGAAAAAGAATTTATTACTTATAGGGATTCGGATAAAGAAATTGAAGAAGATAAGAAGGAAGTGCTTGAGTATCTTTCTTCCGGAAAAGATATCTATAGGAGAAACTTCAATATAATACCTTATTTCAGAAGGTACTATGAGGGCTACAGGTGCGCTACCTCCAGTATGTACTATCAAATGCAGTTTTTTTATCTTCAGAATTCAAAAGATCTGTATTATGAGCTTTTCAGGATCAACATCATCGTATTTATCACGATAATAGGAATGATACCTATCATGCTGCTTTCCTATTATTATATGAAAAAGAATACCGAGTATACCCAGAAGATGATGACGAAAGATGCACAGATAGCGGCGCTTCAGGCGCAGATCAATCCTCATTTTCTTAATAATACTTTGGAGATGATGAACTGGCAGGCGAGAATGTCGGGAGATGTGGAAGTCAGTAAGATGATAGAATCGCTGGCAACTGTCCTTGATTCGGGCATCAACAGAGACAACGATACGCTTGTGCGGCTGGCCGATGAGCTTAGATGCGGAGATGCTTTCCTTTATATCATGAGCATGAGATTCGGAGAAAGACTTAAGGTTGAAAAGCTCATAGACAGCACGACGCTTGGAACTTACGTGCCGCAGCTTATATTACAGCCGATACTTGAAAATGCCATCAAACACGGTGTTGAGAGCGTCAACAGAGGTACCGTGTGGCTCAATATTTTTGAAGAAAACGATGAACTTATAATAGATGTAATCAACAGCGGAAAAGATATTTCGGATGAGGAAGTGGACAGGATCAGAAAGATCATAAGCGGAGAGCTCAAGCTTAAAAAGAGCGAACCGGGAACACATACCTCCATCGGTATTTACAACGTGAACAAGAGAATAGAGCTGATCTTTGGGGAAGAGTACGGACTAAGCGTTAACAAGTCCGGCGAGAACAAAATGCAATTCAGAATGGTCATGCCGATAAGAAAAGAGGGATGAGATGAAGAAAGTTGTCATCATAGATGATGAGCCCATAATCGTACAGGGTTTGTCCAAAAGTGTAGATTGGGCCAAATACGGCTGCGAAGTGGTGGGAACCGCGGGAGACGGAGTCGAGGGGAAAAGAGTTATCGAAGAGCTACATCCGGATATTCTTTTCCTTGATATCTGTATGCCGCAGATGGACGGCCTTACCATGATCGCGGGACTTAAGTCGGAATACTCGGATATGCAGATCGCTATCCTTACGGGCTTTAGAGATTTTGAATATGCGCAGAAGGCGATCAATCTCGGAGTGTCCAGATTTTTGTTAAAGCCGTCCAATATGGATGAGATAAATGAAGCCATAGCTCATATGGTCGAAAGATCGGATAAGATAAAAGGAACAAGCAGTGACGTTCCTGAAGGTGAAGCTTCCGAAGAGGCGGTAGCCGATAATTTCATCGTAAGAAATGCTCTCAGCTACATAGAAGAACATTATAACGAGAAGATTCTTTTGTCCGATGTCGCAGACAAGGTCTATGTGAGCCAGTGGCATTTAAGTAAGCTTCTTAATAAGGAGACCGGCAAGAATTTCTCGGAGATACTTAATACCGTTCGTATCAAGAAGGCTTCCGAGCTGTTAAAAGATCCTTCGAAGCGAATAAGCGATGTTGCGGAGGAAGTCGGATTCTTGGATGTGGCCCATTTTTCGAGGGTTTTCAAGAAGGTAAAAGGCATATCCGCAAACGAATACAGAAATCACACAAAATAGTACAAAAATGAACAAAATGGTGCCGTGACTTAGGGATTTGCAGACTCTACAATATTCTTAGAGAAGTAAAAAAGGGGGCTGCAAATGTCTAAGACTAAGAAACGAGCAAGTCTAAAGAAAACTATATTTCTGACAAGCATGGTCTTGCCGGGAGCAATCTGGTTTTTTTTCTTAAGATATCTTCCAATGGCGGGAATTGTTCTCGCGTTCAAGAACTATAAAGTTTATCCCAAAAATCCAACATTCTGGAATAATCTGATGCATTCTGCGTGGTCAGGTTTAAAGAACTTCGAGTTTTTATTCGCCACAACGGATTCCTGGATATATATCAGAAACACTATCTGTTATAACGTTGTATGGATCGCATTGGGGCTGGTGATCGCAGTTGCTTTCGCGATCATGCTGCATGAGCTTACAAATAAGTTTGTTGCAAAGACTTACCAGACACTTATGTTTTTTCCATATTTCTTAAGCTGGGTTGTAGCAAGTTATTTCCTGCTTGCATTCCTTGATCCCACAAAGGGACTTATCGATCATTTCCTTATGACCAAAGGTCTTGAAAAGATAGACTGGTACAATACGCCGAAATATTGGCCGTTTATCCTGACGATATGTAATCTTTGGAAGAATATAGGATATTCATCAATCCTGTATCTGGCAGCCATAACCGGAATCGATACTACGCAGTACGAAGCGGCGGCTATCGACGGAGCTACCAAGTGGCAGCAGATATTCTACGTGACAATTCCTAACTTAAGACCGATGATCTGCATTCTTCTTATCATGAATGTCGGCAAGATCTTCAATTCCGATTTTGGTCTGTTCTACACGGTACCTCTTAATTCGGGATCTCTTTTCTCGGCGACGCAGGTTATCGATACCTATATTTACAGAGTTTTGACGGCAACCAATAATATCGGAATGTCGACGGCAGGAGGTCTTTTGCAAAATGCCGTAGGCTTCGTGTGCATTATGTTTGCCAATAAGGTGGTAAAAAAGATTGATGAGGACAGCGCACTGTTCTAAGGAGGATATATGGCTAACGCTAAGACTAAAAGAAGAAGGATAAATTCCATATCCGTTCCGGCAGAAATAATATGCCATATCGTGCTTATTCTGTTCTGTCTCTTGTGTATCGTGCCGTTTGTATTTGTTGTGATAATTTCTTTTACATCGCAGGAGAGCATAAGAGCGATAGGATATTCGTTTATTCCCAAGACAACGTCGCTGGAAGCATACAACTATGTTATGAAGCTCGGAGATCAGCTTTGGAGATCGTATTTTAACAGCTTCTTTATAACTATCGTCGGAACGATACTTACGATGCTGGTTACGATCCTTTACTCCTACGGGCTTTACAGAAAGGATTTCAAATTCCGAAAGTTCTTTACCTTCTGGGCGTTCTTTACAATGCTCTTCGGAGGCGGCCTTGCACCTACATATGTTGTTTGTAAGACGGTTCTTGGACTTTCAGACAGCTACTGGGCAGTAATAATCCCGATGCTCCTTAATCCGTTCAACATCATTGTTATGAGGACTTTTTTCCAGAGTTCGATTCCGGAGGAACTCATAGATGCAGCGGCGATCGACGGGGCGGGAGAGTATACGACACTGTTTAAGATCATTATTCCCATTTCCAAACCGGGAATAGCAACGGTCGGTTTATTATCGGCACTGGCGTATTGGAACGAGTGGTTCATTCCAATGCTTTATATAAGAGAAGCCAAGTTCTTCCCACTTCAGTATCTGCTTATGCAGATGCAGACCAAGGTGGATTTCCTTGTGAAGAACTCATCCATGATCGGTGCGGAGGCGAGCAATATCGTAAGCGATCTTCCGTCAGATTCACTCAGGATGGCACTGGTTGTTCTTATCGTAGTTCCGATTGCTTGTGCGTATCCTTTTTTCCAGAGATACATTGTTTCGGGACTTACGATCGGTTCGGTAAAAGGATGATGTTAATGATGCACGAGACGTGCTTTTAAAAAAGGAGGGTTATATGAAGAAGAAACTAATGGCAGTATTGTTATCATGTACTATGGTACTGGCTGCAGTCGGATGTGGGGCTTCAGGAGGTGCAACACAAAGTTCGGGCGATGCAGGAGAAGCGGCTCCCTCAGCGGAAGCAGCAGAGCCGGCAGCACCTGAGGAGATTGATGTAGCTTCTCTTGATCCCGTTACTCTTAAGATGTACTTCCACGGAAGTAACGTAACCGATGACAGCAAGGTGCTGGAAGAGGTTAACGCATATCTTAAAGACAAGATCAATGTTACTCTTGAGCCTATCTGGGGCACATGGGGTGATTTCGATCAGAATGCGGTGCTTGCGCTTCAGGGTGGAGACGATATTGATATTTACTTTACATGCTCTTGGAGTGCCGATGAGTACAACAAGTTTGCAAGAGACGGTTACTGGGTAAGACTTGATAATCCCGAGAACAACCTGATCGAGAAGTACGGACAGGATCTTTGGAAGCTCCTTCCCGAAGTTCTTATCAACGGTGCTACTATCAACGGTTCCGACGGATACGGCGTTTATGCTGTTCCCGGATACAAGGATATCGCTACTCAGAACTGCTGGGATGTTAACGTAGATCTTTTGGAGAAATACGGATACACACTCGATGATATCAAGAATACCGACTACTATGGATTTGAAGAGATCTTAAAGACTGTAAAAGAAGGCGAAGGAAACGACTTCTATCCTCTTCTTATCGAGGGTGCGGTTCTTGAGAGAATGGTAGACAACACTATCATCGTTACAGGTGACAGCGCAACAGGTAACTTCATGTCATACTATCTTGATCCTACAGACGTTTCAAAGCCCGGCAAGTACGGCAACAAGCTTGTAAACAAGTTTGAGACAGAGGAGTTCAAGAAGTTCGTAGATCAGACAAGAAAGTATTATCTTGAAGGCTTCATCGATCCTGCAATGGGTAACAAGAATCAGGCCAACGATACAAGAACAAACAAACAGCTTTCAGGTGAGTACCTCATCGGAACACAGTCATATTCACTCGGATATGAGCTTCAGGCTTCACAGGAGAGAGGAATCCACGTAGAGATGGTTCCTTGCACAGACGCTTATGTTGATACAACATCTTCACAGGGCGCTATGATGGCTATCTCAACAGCTTCCAAGAATCCTGACAGAGCTATGATGTTCCTTAATCTCTTAAATACAGATCCTACACTTATGACACTTCTTAACTACGGTGTACAGGATATTCACTATACCAAGAATGATGACGGAACAATCACATTTACAGATAAGAGAGCTGATTATCAGCCTTGGACAAACGGTGTCGGCAACGTAACAATCCTTCCTCCTACAGATGCTCAGGGCACAGATTTCTGGGATGGATTTAAGTCATACTACGGAGCAGCAAAAGAGATCCCAATCCTCGGATATGCTTATGATTCTTCACAGGTAGAGGCACAGATGGGTGCCGTAGCCAACGTTGTTGATGAGTACATGCTCTCACTTTGCACAGGAACGGTTGACCCCGAAGAGAAGCTTCCTGAGTTCCTTAAGAAGCTTAAAGATAACGGAATCGATGGAATAATCGATGACGCAAACAGCCAGCTCGATACATTTATGGCGGCTAAAGGACAGTGATTGATATAGATTCAATATATAAAAGGCCGGCGTAGCATATGCTACGCCGGCCTTTTTTCACATGTGTATTATTTCCACTCATTGAACTTTTCTGAAAGCTCCTCGATAACTTCTACATTTTGAATGCTGGGGAATACGGCAAGCATAGAAGCACTGACGAAATGATCTTCCTTTACCGCGGTAACTTCTGCCAGTTCAGGCATGCTCTTTAAGAAGTTGATCTTCTGCTGAACATCGTTTTCACCTCCGTACTTGTTTATGAGAATAACATCGGGGTTTTTAGATATGACATCTTCCCATGCAACAGATTTGAAATCGGAATCAAGGTCTTTATAGATATTCTCTCCTCCGGCAAGTTCGATGATCTTGTTCTCAAGACTGCTTCCGCCTGCTGTATAAGGAGCATCTTCTTCTGAATCATAAACAAAAACAGTTAATGGCTTATCGCTCTTTTCAGTTGAGTTGATTGCGTCGACGCGATTCTTTAAATCGTTTATGAGTTCTGAAGCTTTATCTTCTACTCCAAAGATTTTACCGAGATTTTCAATGTCAAGATAGGTATCTTCAAGAGTCGGGATATCTGAGTATGTTCCTGTGGAACCATATACATTGATGCCTGAATCGAGGTAATCCTGTGCTTTTCCGGCGTTCTGTTCCATAAAGGAATAAGAAGCTCCGTACACAAAATCAGGGCCCATTGCCAAAACAGCTTCAAGAGACGGAACTCCGTTGGAAAGGCCTCCTATAACAGGCATTTTGGAAACTGAATCTCTGTACTTTGGAAGAACATCATCGATTGAGCTATCCGCTTCAGCAAGACCTATAACCTTATCTTCAAGGCCTAAAGCTGCCAGTATTTCAGCGGTGTCATAAGACAGAACGACTATTTTTTCGGGAGCCTTTTCAAATACGAGCTCATTATCCATATTAGTGATCGTTACAGGCTGATATTCCTCCGGTGAAGAAGTGTCGGTGCCGGCATTAACGGTAGTTTCAGCAGCAGAAGCTTGTGGAATGTCTGATGAAGCTTCTGAGCCGGAATTCTGGGGGCCTGTAGAATTTCCCGATGCACATGCAGCAAGGGAAATGATCATACAGGAAGACAGCATGATTGATAATAAAGTATTCTTTTTCATATGATCCTCCGATAAAAACACAATGGTCATGTTAGCAATTGCTAACTATTTGCATATCTTATCATTCTGCTAATTTTTTTTCAATAGAAAATGAAAAAAACTATTGATAAAAAGGCTAAAACAGTAATTGACAGCTGCATTGTTGTTAGCATATACTAACAACAACATCTTTCGCGAAGATGATCAAACTTACAATTGATTCATTGAAAGGAGAAACATAATGAAGATTAAGGTTTACTCACAGACACAGGCTAAGAAGAGCGCTATCGTTAGCGGACATCACCACAAGGGTGGCACAACAACAACTTCAGCGTTCTAATTGAACTACCTGGTAGATAATAACAGAGGGGGTGCGATAGGCTGCTATCGCTCCCCTTTATTATAGTATTAAAAACAGAAAAGCTTTAGAGCATCCGGCTCACTGTTAAAAATATACAGGTGCTTTAGGGGTGACTGTACAGATATGAAAGACGTAAATAAAAAAGATCTGGTGATGTTAACCGTTCCGTTGGTATCTTTTGTGCTACCTTCGTTTGAGACTGCATCAACTGCCGCATTTTTGAGGCATGCAGGCAAAAAAATATCAGTGGAGCATCTATATATTTCTTTTGCTGAGAAGCTTGGGGGAGAAAAATATCACTTTGCGAGAATGACCGGGATAGGTGAATACATTATCGCATCACTGTTGTATCCGGAACAATATGAGATTATATCAGAATGGTATGAGAACAATAAAGGTGAAAGTTCTTATACATTTGATGAGCTCAGAAATTCTTTTAAGGAAGTGATAGACAGACAGATAGAAGGACTTGAAAAGTATAAAGGAGTTCCTGTTCTCTTTTATCTGTATTCGCAGCAGTTTATTTCCGCATTGTATTATGCACAAAAGATAAAAGAAAAGTACGGAAATGAGATATGGTTTGCCGGCTATCACTGCAATGAAGGCCTTTCCGTTTCGATGAAAAAAACATTTCCGTTTATTGACAAAACAATAGCGGAAAATGTGGAAGAAAATGTTTTGGCGCTTTTGGAGAAAAAAGCGGGGGTTGAGTATCATGATAATTTGGATTTTCTTCCAACACCTGACTACGATGATTATTTTGAACAAATAGAAAAATGCGATAAATCTTTTAAAGAAAAATTCATGAGTGAACCAAGACTTCAAGTAGAAACGTCACGGGGGTGCTGGTGGAGTAAGTGCAGCTTTTGCACACTCAATTGCAAAACACACGTATTCAGAGAGCGTTCTATCAAAAAAGTACTTGAAGATTACAGAACTCTTATAGATAAATACAACACGCTGAATATTTTGATATTGCAGTTTGTAAACAATGAAAACTGGTATGAACTTTTAGAGGACCTTTACAGGGAATATCCCGGACTTAAAGGTGCTTTCGACATGAATTTCAAGGTCACGTCTTTTAAGGAATACAGAGAATTTGAACTTTTGAAAAAGACGGATACATCACTTCTTGTGGGAACCGAGAACTATGATACGGATTACCTGAATATGATGAATAAGGGCCAGTCAACCATTGATAATATAATGTTCCTTAAAAATTCTGAAAGAAGCAGGGTGGCATGTTATCACAACTTTATGTACGGTATGCCCTATGAAACGGAAGAACATTACAGGAGCAACAAAGAAACGGTTGAGCTTATATTACACATGGTTCCGCCTTTTGATGATGAAGAATTCAGATTAACGTTCGGATCTGATATATATTTCCACCCCGGGAAATACGGAGTGAAAGAAATAAAGCTAAGAGAAAACAAGGAAGGGATATGGTTTCCCCAGAGGATAAAAGAGACATACAAGCCTTTTTTCTATGATTTTGTTTCAGAGAATGAAGGTCTTGATGAGAGAAAGGAAAAATGGAAAGAACTTATAGAACATTGGAGGAAGGTATATTATCAGGGCGCAAGTGATGCTCTTCCCAAACAGATTAGCCTGCTCCAGAAGTTTGAAGCAGGAGGCAAGCTAAGAATCCAGGATTTAAGATACGATAACCGGGAATACAGATATTATTATGAAGGAATTGCAAAAGACATGTATCTTTTCTGTGATTCAATCAAGACGAAAGATGATCTGGCTGCGGAATTTAAAGAAACAGAACTGGGAAGAATAGAGGAAGTATTAAAGGATTTTATTGATAAGAAAATAATGTATTCGGAAGATGATAAATATTTGAGCCTTGCAATATAGAAGGAGGAAAAATGCTTAGCAACAGCGCTGTTTTGCTTAGAAATCCTGCTTTATCAACAACTCCTTTTAAGGATGGAGTTTTGATATCCGCAGACGGGGAATTAAAAATGATCGAGTGCGATCACGATGTTTTGGAGGAGGTGCTTGGAAAAGCAGATCACCCAATAACATATAAAGAGCTTTTAAATGCGTTTGTACCAAAGTATGAAAAAGAAGAGGTTGAAGCGTTTATAGATGTTCTTTTGGAAGAAAAGCTTATAAAAAAGATTGAGAAAAAGACAAGGAAAAAAATCCACCTCAGAGTCATAGGGGAAGGAAAACTTGCAGAATATATAACGGATAGGACTTACGATGACATCGAGATAACTGAAGTCGTCGGGGCATGCGAGTATCTGAAAAGAAAGGGTACATCAGATGACAGTGTCGTGCTTATTGTGTCGGAAAACTATGATATAGGAACCGTCCTTGATCTAAACGAGAAGATGCTTGCCGACGATACTGCATTTACCGTGATATCAACCCAAATAGATAGCATCAAGCTGGGACCCAGCGTTGTGCCGTATAAGAGCGCATGCGTAGGATGCTATTACACACATCAGATAGAACAGTTAAGGATCGTATCAGGGGAGAATATAGGATTTGAGGATATAAGGGATATAAAGCATTCTTTTCCCTGTGAAGAAGTGCCTGAGGAGACATCTGTATATGTGTCCAAGGTAATGAATGAGATCAGGACTCTCTATCGTGAAGATGATCTTCCGGCATTTATGAATAAGATAATCGAATTTGATTCTTCAAATGAAAAAAGAGTCATCGCATTTACACCTACGACTTCATGCCCTTATTGCAAAGGCATGAACAGAAAACTCATAACATATGAGGAATATAAGAATAGTAAAAGTGAAGAACCCCAATTCATATCAAATGAAAAGATACTGTATAAAGTCGGAGGTTACAGGAGCACAGGAACTGAAGAGACCAAAAAGATCCTGGATGAGGCAATAGAAAGAACAGGGCTTGAAGTAAGGGTTGAAGAAGCCGGCGATAACCCGCTTGCCGATGTCATGCCGTCATTTGACGCTTCCGTTAAGACGAGCTACAAAAACAAAACTCCGTATATCATGTATGCCATAAACTCCCAGGGAAAAGGACTTAATCCCCGACAGGCGTACTTCTCTGCGTGTTTTGAATTGTTTGAAAGGCTCAGTGCAAGATACTATGGTGACAAAAGACTTGTGAGAGCTACGCCGAATGAAGTCGGTAAAGATGGGTATTCGTTGGAACTCATTAAAAGACAGAAAAGAATGATCGATAAGGAATACGATATAGATCACGACAGAGCTATAGATTGGGTTGAAGCAAAATCTGTATTGTCCGGAAAAAGTAAGCTTGTTCCTGCGTCGTTTGTCTATCTTAGCAACGTCACATTCAAGAGTATTGACAATGGGATATCCTCCACAGGTCTTGCTGCGGGAGCAACGGTAGAGGATGCTGTGCTTCAGGGACTTTTTGAAGTTATTGAACATGATGCGTGGATCATGGGCCAAGCAAATAGATGTGTGCTTCCCAGAGTTGATATTTACTCTTCCAAAAACAATGAGCTTAAAAAACTCATGAAACAAATAGAAGAATTGGGGTATGAGATCATAACAAGAGACTACTCCAACGACCTGGGATTTCCGGTTTTCAGAACCTGGATAGTAGACAGGAATGATTATGAACACTATGCCGTTAACGGATTTGGGGCGTCTCTTTCCGCGGAGATAGCACTTGAAAGATCGGTGACTGAGGCGGTTCAGTCTCTAATTCCGGAAAAAGATATAGATATATGTGATTACGGATCAGTCTCAGATTATGAGTCGATGTACTCCTATGATTCTTTTTACTCGCTTTCATACTTTGTCCGGAAGGACATTAACTCGGAAGGTGAAATAAAGAAAATGGATGAATATAAAGATACTGAGTATTTATCGGTAAAAGAAATGATAGATATTGTATCAGGCAGGATAAAAGAGGTATTGGGAGAAGACGCGGATATTCTTTACACGAATCTGACCAAAAAATCCATTGGAATACCTGTTGTGAGAGTTATTGTAGAAGGCGATGTTCAAAGGACAGGAGACCCTGTAAGAGCAGTTAGCGCAAGAACTCTTAAATATCCTGTCTATAAGAAGGTATCCAATAAGGAAGCTGTTATAGAAGATCTGTATCTTGGTCCGTATCCGCACTAAAAGAGTCAGATCACGTGGAAGGGATGAAAAATGTTTATTAATAAGGCACTTATCAAGCTGGCGAAAGGAACAGGAAAAGAAATATTTATAACCTGTATGTGGAACATTATATTTGTTATGATCTCCACCGGAATATCTTTTTGCACAGCGATGATAATAAGAAAAGTACTTGGAACTGAAGGCAGATATGATGTGCTTGAGCCACAGATTCTTTTTGTGATACTGTTTGCGCTTATATTGATACAATATGTGATATTGAGGATTAAGAGTGTAACGGCAGCAAAATGCGGCGTAAAGATAAAAGAGAAAGTAAGGACACGGCTTATAGAAAAGCTGTTTATGCTCGGGCCCGAATATATGGCTGATAAACAGACGGGAGCAGTGGCCACAACTATTTTTAATAAAGTTGAATGGCTCGGAAATTATTATACCGCGTACATACCTGTTGCGGTGTCGGGACTTCTAAATGCTGCCGTGCTGTGCGCTTTTATCATGAGAATAAATGTGACAGTCGCATTTGTTGGAATAATTGCAATGGCCGGAATACTTGTCTGTCCCATGTCATTTTATAAAGCTATGAGCAAGAGAGGCAAAAAAGAATGGGATGCCGAAGAGCAATACTATTCGGATTGCCTCGAGGGAATTCAGGGAATTGTCACACTTAAAGCATTCAGGGCCGACGGCAAACAGAAAAACAAAATTCATGCTTCCGGGGAAGTGCTGAGAAAAACTGTTATGGCGCAGCTCAAAGTATCTATGATCGAAAACGGATTGCTTGAACTTTTCGGCAGAATAGGGATTGCACTTTGCCCTGCAGTGGCAGCCTATTTGGCATTTTCCGGAAGACTCGATCCAGATGTTCTCATCTATGTGATGTTCTTTATAGGAGCTTGGTTTGCTCCCATGCTTAATCTTATTCCAGCATGGCACGTGGGATATAAAGGTATTACAGCTTCACAGGGAATAGTGGATCTTATGAATGCCACGGATAACTATATGAGGCGGGGGAAGATAAGCGAGACATGTACAGAGAAAAGCTTTGACGAGGATATACATTTTGAAAACGTAAGTTTTGCTTATAACGAAGAGGATGGAGATGTGCTTAAGAATATCAATCTTACTTTAAAGAGCGGTACGGTTACGGCCTTGGTAGGGCATTCCGGAAGCGGCAAAAGTACAGTGGGGAATATTCTTTCGGGCTTTTATGAGGTGACAAAAGGTAAGCTCAAGATTGGTGATAAAACGATAACGATGGACAATGTAGGAGATCTCCAAAAGCTTGTATCCGTTGTGTGGCAAGAGGGACATTTCTTTTCCGGAAGTGTAAGAGATAATATTTCGGTAGGAAAGCCATCCGCCACGGACGAGGAAATAGTATGGGCAGCCAAACAGGCCAATATTCATGAACTTATAGAATCACTTCCAAAGGGATATGATACGCAACTGGGAGAAGACGGAATGAGATTTTCCGGAGGTGAAAAACAAAGGATAGCTATAGCAAGGGCATTTCTAAGGAACACTCCAATATTGATACTGGATGAAGCAACGTCATCTCTTGACAGAAAAAATGAAAGAGAGATTCAGGAGAGTATAGAAAAGCTCATAAAAGGAAAGACGGTACTTGTGATAGCTCACAGGTTGTCAACGATACAGAATGCGGATTGTATATGCATCCTTTCGGATGGAGAGATTGAGGCGAAAGGAACTCACAGTGAGCTTTCCCAAAACAATCATACATACCAAAAGCTTATGGGTTCGCAGTGGGAAGCAAATTTACAAGGAGGGATCGCATAAGTGGGAAAAGAACATTCACGAATAGAATACGCCGTAAGATTAGGCAGATATATAAAAGGGTATGGTTTTTTTCTGTTCATAGCCATAATGTGTAACCTTATTTTTATTATATTGCCCTTGGGAATATCATTTGTAATGTCTTTGATGATAAGTAAAGTATTCCTACAAGATCTTAATATGATCAAAGGGCTTCTTGCGTTGCTCATCGGATTGATAATTGCGGATGCCGTTTTTTCTTATCTTGATATCTTGGTGTCTCATGACGTCACTTACAGGATACTTACCAAATTAAGAGATTTGACCTATGACAAGATAAGTGAGCTTTCACCGGCAGCCATGATGGGAAAGCAAAGCGGTGATTATATAAGTACGATAATTGAAGATGTTGAGCTTTTGGAATGGTTCTATGCACATGTTATAGCTCAGCTTGTCGTAGCTTTTTGTGTTCCGGTTATCATGCTGCTGTCAATGGGCATGTTTTCGGCATGGATACCTGTTGCGATCATTCCTTTTATAATATCAATGCTTATGATTCCAAAGTTTCAGGCTGCAAAAGCGAATAAGCAGGGGAGCAAAGTAAGGAGTGCGGCCGGAAAGGTCAGTGCCGAGATAGTTGATGGGGTTCAGGGACTTAGAGATATCCTGAGTTTTGGATGGAACGGGCAATATCTAAAAAGATTTAAAGAATGTCAGACAGAATATCAAAATGCATTTCTTACTTATGAGAAAAGAAGTGCATTTGACAGTAGTCTCCTTAATCTTATTGTGGCTATTGCCGGATTTGTAGCTGATATTCTGACGGTGATTCTCGTTAAAAACGGAACGATTCCGGCAAAGTTCATGCTACCCATCTTTTTAATGTCTTCCGGAGTTTTTGTTCCCATCATGGAAGCTATGAATATGAGTAATAATTACGGACTTATATTCGGTGCGGCCAAAAGAGTTGTAGGCCTTCTTGAGACCGAGCCTGCAGTTAAGGATGAAGGAACTCTTACCAAGGAAGAAGCATTTGAAAAGTATGACCTCAACTCCAATAAGCATTATGTCGAGCTTTCTCATGTTGGGTTTGGATATCCCGAGGAAGTATCTGATGATAAGACGGATGTTCTTAAAGACATAAGCTTTTATGTGGACAAAGGAGAAACCGTTGCAATAGTCGGAGCTTCAGGTTGTGGTAAATCTACAATTTCAAAATTGCTTTTGAGATTTTGGGACACAGACAGGGGATCCGTTTTCGTTGCGGGATTCGATATAAAAGATTACAAGCTTTCGGAGCTGCAAAGGATGATCACTTTGGTACCACAGGAAGCTTTTATCTTTGCCGACACCGTTGAGAACAATATAATGATGGCGGCTCCCGGATGTACGAGGGAACAGATGAAGAAGGCTGCGCAGCTTGCTGGAGCAGACAAGTTTATAGAAAAATTGACAGATGGATATCAAACGACTTTGGGGGAACACGGACTTAGGCTTTCCGGAGGAGAAAAGAAAAGAATAGCAATAGCACAAGCAATGCTTAAAGATTCTCCTATTCTTGTTCTTGATGAAGCTTCTGCCAACCTGGATGCGGAGAATGAGAGAATAATAAACATGGGAATAGAGAACCTAAAAAAAGGAAGAGCAACTATAATGATCGCGCACAGAATATCAACCATCAGAAGTGCGGACAGAGTCATGTTTATAAAAGACGGATGTGTGGATGAGGAAGGAAAATTTGATGACCTTATCGCAAACAATGAGGATTTCAGAAAACTGATAGCATCCGAAGAAGCGTCATAAATAGTAACTGAAAAAGATACATAAAGCGAATTGAGAGAATAAGATGAAAAAAAACAGATTTATTATCATAGGCATACTAATGTTGTTTATCATAGTGGTAAGCTTCATTTTTGCCATGAGTGTCGGAACAGCCGGGGTTACCTGGCTTGATACCTATCACATAATCGTTAATAAGCTGTTTGGTCTTTATGAAGGGGCTACAGAGGATGTGATGGTAAAGATAATATGGGATCTGAGGTTCCCCAGAGCTATTCTTGCAGTTGCGGTTGGCGGAGGTCTTGCTGTTGCGGGAGTAGCGATGCAGGCCATAACACAAAATGTGCTTGCGGAGCCTTATATTTTAGGAGTCTCAAGCGGAGCATCCGCGACTGTTACAGGAGTTTATTTTTTTGCCGCATCCCTTGTATATGTGAGTTTTGTTATTCCTATATTTGCTTTTGCGGGAGCAATGCTATCAATGATAATGGTGTATAAGATAGGAATGACGGGACGGAATAATAACAGGCTTGTGCTGGCGGGTATGACGGTCTCTGTTATCTTAAATGCGGTTTCGCAGTTTTTTATTTCAATGATGGACAGCAATTCTGCTATCAGAAGTGTAACCATGTGGATGATGGGAAGCCTTGCGGGTGCACGGTGGAACAATCTGCTTATACCTTGCGTTGGCGTAGTGATCGGTTTTGTTTACCTTTTCTTAAATGCAAGAGCGTATAATGCAATGTCTCTTGGGGACGAGACTGCGATAAGCCTTGGAATAGATGCCAGACAGATAAAAAAGAGAACTATAATCGCTGTTTCTTTTATAACGGGAATAATAGTCTCGGCAGCAGGACTGGTAGGATTTGTTGGTTTTATAATTCCTCATATAGTAAGAAGCATAATCGGGTCTGATCACAGAAAGACGCTTCCCATATGTTTTATAGGGGGAGGTATTTTCCTTCTGTGGATGGACATTCTTGCAAGAACGATCATGGCACCTCAGGAGATGGCAATAGGAATATTTACGGCATTTTGTGGCGGACCGTTTTTTGCATGGCTCCTGTATCGTAAGAACGGAGGAAAGATGTAATATGGGAAAAGATATTAAGATATCCGTGAACAGCCTTGATTACAGCATAGGGAGTCATCCTATCTTAAAAAAAGTGACCTTGTCGGTTCCAAAGGGAAAAATGATAGGAGTGATAGGACCAAACGGAAGCGGTAAAACCACGACTCTAAAGCACATATATAGAGCAATAGATCCCAAAGAGGGAGTTGTGTTTTTGAACGGTAAAGATATTCATTCCTTTTCATACAGAGAAAGTGCAAAAGAAATGACTGTGATGAAGCAGGAACACAATACGGATTTTTCTTACAGCATTTATGAAATGGTAATGATGGGAAGAATACCATATCGGAAGATGTTTGAAGCAGATACCAGAGAAGACAGGGACATTGTTATTCAATCACTTAAATATGTAGGGATGGATAAGATGATCGACAGGTCATATTCGGAGCTATCCGGGGGCGAAAAGCAGAGAGTCATGATCGCAAGATCAATTGCTCAAGACACGGAGATTTTTATACTTGATGAGCCTACCAACCATCTTGATGTTCATTATCAGTGGGCAATAACGGATCTGATAAAAAATATCGGAAAGACAGTCATCGCTGTTTTTCATGAGCTTAATCTGGCGGCGAATTATTGTGATGAATTATATGTTATAGACAAGGGAAGCATAGTTGCCCACGGAGTGCCGGGAGAGATAATAACCAAAGAGCTTCTCGCAAAAGTGTTCAAAATAGATGCCGATGTGATGAAGGATAAGAACGGGGCAATACATATTCTCTATAACAAGGCAATAGGTTGAATTGCTCCACAGCTAACGCTGTTTTCGCAATCCTGCATGGGGTGGGATTTTTGTTTGAGATGTATATACGCTTTAATGATATACGAATTGCTTCGCTGCTAAAGCAGCTCTCGCAATTCTGCAATAATTCGGAATCCGCACTATCGTGCTACTTCCTCATTATTGTTCGGGTCGTAAATTAAAAGCAGTCCACTTTCATGCGAGCATGAAGTGGACTGTTTTAATTACGACACCTATATCATTAAAGCTGCTGACGGGAATCGAACCCGTGACCTCCGCACTACCAATGCGACGCACTACCGACTGTGCTACAACAGCTTGGGACTCATCAGAGCCACGAACATTATTGTAGCAATAGAATATAGGCTTGTCAATTGAAAAATGGGTGGACCGTAAGCTTTGGTCCACCCATCATTTTATACGTCTGTTCCTATTACCGACATGTAGTAGGAGTAAAGATTCTTGTAAGTTGAACGGTTGTAATGAAGCCCGTCAGAAGCGGAAAATCCGTTCTGCTTAAGGAAACTGTAGCCGTCGATCCATTTTATACGAGGATCGAGTTCTCTTTGAAGTCTTGCGTTGAACTTCTCGATCTGTTCGTTGGATACTGTAGAACAATCACCTACGGGAGTTACCGCAGCGTAGTAAACCGTAATACCCTGTGCTTCCCATGCATCGATGTTGCTGTTTACAAGATTGATGTACTTGGAAGCGTTTGCAAGGTCATTTACACCGAAGTTGATGACCATTGTTGTGCCCGCGCCGGCGCTTGCCTGAATCTGAGGCATTGCTGTGTTCTTAAACCAGTAGTAGCCCTCGCCGACCTTGGCTACATAAGCTTTTTCATTGGAACCTACAGCCATCTGAAGCTGTACTGTTCTTGAATCACCCACAAAAAGATATGGGATACCGGGAATATCCTGTGACACGTAATTACTTATTATATATGCAACAGTGCCGTTGTAATCAATCTCATACCAACCGTTGTCGGTTGTTCCGGTAACAGAAACACAATTACCCCAACCGAGTTTACCGATCGGATTGTATTCTGTACCCGCTCCGTCGCGTACGTTGATGGTCTCGGTGACGTACATGGTAACGGGAGTTTCAAATTTAGTGACCGCAAAAGGAGTAGATACTGCATAAGCTGCTGCATCTTCAGGCTGTGGCTGTCCTTCAGGGTTCGTTTCAGGTGCGGCTACCTCTAAGGGAGCCGGTGCAACTTCGGAAGCGGTGTCAGGGTTTTCTTCTGCAATACATACTGTTCCGCTTGCCAGAAATCCTAAAGCGAATATCATGGCAAATGCTGCTACAAAGGGGCTTTTCACTATTAAGTTGTTTGTTTTTTCGATAGTTTTTTTCTTCATAACATTAAATTCCATAATTCCTATGCATTTTACATGATGATCATTTTGATGTCAAATTTGACTGTAAAGTAACAAACTTTTATAATAAATCAGTTGAATAAAAGGTAATCGAATAGGAGATATTATGTGCGGAATTATCGGTTATATTGGTAAGAGAAGTACCAAAGAGATACTTCTTGATTCACTTGAACTTTTGGAATACAGAGGATATGACAGTGCGGGAATAGCTCTTTTCCCCGGTGAGGCTGATGCGCCTTTCGTCAAGAAGGTTGCGGGCCGTGTATCCAAGTTAAGAGAGATTACTGCCGGAGATACAGAAGAGGCATGCGCAGGTATCGGACATACACGTTGGGCTACACACGGCGGTGTCAGTGATGCCAATGCTCACCCTCACAATCAGGGAAGAGTAACTCTCGTACACAACGGAATTATAGAGAACTACAAGGAGCTTATTAAGGAATACAATCTTAAGGATAAGCTCGTTTCAGAGACAGATACAGAGGTAGCTGCTGCGATCATGGATCACTTCTATGACGGAGACGCAGAGAAGGCTATCAGATCAACTATCAGCGTTTTAAAGGGAACATTTGCTTTTGCGGTTCTTTTTGCTGATCAGCCGGGCAAGATCTATGCGGCTCGTAACGTAAGCCCTATCGTTGTTGCCATGACCGAGCACGGCGCTATGCTTGCTTCAGACGTTGCGGCACTCGGCGTTCATGCCAAGGAGTATGCTTTCCTTCCCGAGTATCACATCGCATGCCTTTCATCCAAGGGTATCGTGGTACACGATGAGAAGAAGCACGAGGTACCTCTTCAGCTTATGACTATCGACTGGGATACCAGCCGTGGCGGCAAGGGCGGATATGCTTTTTATATGGAAAAAGAGATCCACGAGCAGCCCGACGCTATCAGAGACACTATCATGCCTCATATAGTAGACGGAAGAACAACATTTACAGCTGAGGGTATTCCTCATTCTCTTTTCAGGGAAAATCAGAATATTATCGTTATCGCCTGCGGAACTGCCATGCATGCGGGACTTATCGGACAGCAGCTTTTCCATACTCTTGCCAACATCCACACCGATGTTGCTGTTGCTTCCGAGTTTACTTATACCAATCCTGTTATCAAGCCCGGAACTCTTGTTATCGCCGTTTCTCAGTCAGGTGAGACAATCGATACTCTCGAGGCTATCAAGTATGCCAAGAAGAGAGGCGCCAAGGTTCTTTCTATAGTTAATGTAAAGGGATCTACAATTGCCGATAACAGTGATTATTGCATTTATACACAGGCAGGTCCTGAGATTGCGGTTGCAAGTACCAAGGCATTTACAAGCCAGATTTCGATATTCTATCTGCTTGCGATTCATACCGCCAGACTTAACGGTATGCTCGAGCCCGAAGAGATGAAGGCTTACCTTGATGAACTTATGACTGTTCCCGATGCTATCGAGGAGATCTTAGAGAAAAAAGAATTTGTAAAGAAGATGACAAACAAGTTCCTTCACGCAGATAACGCATTCATGATCGGTAGAGGTCTTGATTACTCACTTCTTCTTGAGGGATCGCTTAAATTAAAAGAGATCTCATATGTTCATTCAGAGGCATATGCTTCCGGTGAGCTTAAGCACGGAACTATCGCACTTATCACAGACGGTGTACCTGTAGTTGCTCTTGTAACTCAGAGCTTACTTGCATCCAAGGAATACTCCAATATCAGAGAGGTGCAGTCACGTGGTGCCAGCATGATCCTTATTACAAAAGAGTCTCTCTACAAGGATATGAACATACCCGAGGATGACACATTTATCCTTCCCGAGATGAGCGATATGTTCATGCCGTTCCCTGCGGCTGTTGTAATGCAGCTCATTGCTTATTACACATCCTACACCAAGGGCTTTGACGTTGATAAGCCGAGAAACCTCGCTAAGGTTGTTACGGTTGAGTAATAGACAATATTGGATAATATAGATTATATTGAGCCATAAGAGCGTAATATTCACTCTTATGGCTTATTTAATTAATTAGTTTACTTTCAAATCGTTCTTTAATATAATGGTTTTAAAGAACTATTTGAAAGGCGGTGATACATTATGGAGATTAGTGTTGAATTGCTAAAATCATTATTTGAATTGCATGATGGAGTTATTACAGCTAAAGAACTCGCAGAGGCAGGATTTACGAGAACTCTTCTTTATATATGCTTACTTAACGGGTGGCTGATCAAGGAATCACATGGAAGATATGTATTGGCAGACAATCAACCTGATGAGTTCCGCATGATACAGAACCGATCTGAAAAGTTGATATTTTCACATGGCACGGCGTTATATTTACATGGCTTGTCCGATCGTGTCCCTCATGAACTCGATATAACCGTTCCTCAGGGGGATAATGTCTCTCGTATAAAAAGGGATTATGATAATACAAGATTTCATTATTGCAAGAAAGAAATATGGGGATTGGGGATAACTGAGGCTACCACTCCACAGGGATATACGGTCAAAATATACGATCATGAACGCTGTATTTGTGATCTTATAAAAGATAAAAAATCAGTGGATACCCAGATATATTCACAGGCTATGAGAGAGTATTTTTCTGGGAAATGCAATCCGAGAAAGATTGTAAAATATGCCAGAGAATTCAATATTGAAGAAAAAGTAAGAACGTACATGGAGGTACTGTAGTGAAAGAAAGAACACCGGAACAGCTTAAAGGACAGGTAAGATCTTTCGCCGCAAAACGGGGATTAATGCCGCAGGAAGTACTTCAAATGTTTTTTCTTGAGAGGGTACTTGAAAGATTATCACGATCAAATTATTCAAGAAACTTTATTCTGAAAGGCGGAATGCTGATTTCTTCAATGTTGGGAGTTATGGAACGAACAACAATGGATATGGATACAACGGTTAACGGAATCAGCATGGCTGAGGATGAAATAGCTAAGATAATCAAGCAAATATTGAAGATAGATATCGGTGATGGAATAAAATTTGAATTTGAAAAGCTAGAGCCTATACGTGAAGATGACGACTACAATAACTATCGAGCATATTTCACGGCTATTTACGGGAAAATTGCAAATAAGATGAAGATTGATATCACGACAGGAGATGTTATTACCCCCGGAGCGATCAATTACTCTTATAAAACCATTTTAGATGATGATAAGATAGATGTTTTAGCTTATAACTGTGAAACGATTCTCGCTGAGAAGTATGAGACGATTATCCGGAGAAATATCGGAACTACCAGAGCAAGAGATTTTTATGATCTGCATGTTTTCTATCAGCTTTATTCCGAGGATATAGATTTTGGCATATTACAAAAGGCAATTCGAAGGACATCGCAAAAACGAGACTCAGAAGAAATCCTTAGTGAATGGAAGGATATTTGCGTTGACATGCGCCGAGATGAGCCACTGAGAGCGTTATGGAAGAATTATCAGGATAATAATAAATTCGCTGAGAAGGTGAGTTTTGATTCTACTTTAGATACAGTTGAGGAGATATCACTTAAAACGCATGTCGTTGATTATTTGAAAAAAGCAGTATTTCTCGATGTAGACGGAGTTCTTAATTCGAATAACAACGATTATGGTGCGGGCGTAGAGATAAGCGATGGCAAGTTGGTGGATTCCAAGGCGGTTGCACTTCTTGCAAAGCTTGTAAAAGAGACGGATGCTACGATTATTCTTCACTCGGGATGGCGCTTTTGGTTTGATGATGAAATGAACCCAACAAGACCTGAGGCGGAATACCTGGTGAGCTCGTTGGAAAAAGAAGGAATCCGGATTAGCGGAGTAACGCCTGACTTGACGACGGAAGAGATCAGAAAGACTAAGAAATTCAGCCTCGTAAAAGCCGAGGAAATCCTGCAATGGCTTAAACTGAATAAAGAATATACAAATTGGGTTGTCCTTGATGACCTTGATCTTCATAACGCTGTTGTTGAAGCACATCAAGTTAAGACAGATCCAAAAGTCGGACTGACCGAGAATGATATACGCAGAGCGATGGATATACTGGGCGAATAATAAAAAATATCTGAACAAAATATAATCAAAAAAACCACGAAATAAAATGATTATAAATAATCGCTACGCCTGATTGACTACATAAATTTGCGGGACTACTATCTAAAACACAAACATTTCTATTTTGATTTTCGCAATGAGGAGGAATGTGCGATGGATTTTAGAAAAATCTTGAAGTATGTAGTAGTTGCAGGTCTGGTAGGAGCACTTATATCGGCTCCGTTCTCAAGTGCTATCGCGGCAGCATCTGCCGAGGAACCTTCACAGGAAGAATTAAATGAGAAGGCTAGGCAGGCAAGAGTGGAGAGAGAAAGAGAAGAGCTTATTGCCGAGGCTATATCTCCCGTAAATAAGACTGTTGCCGGCGTTAAGTCTTCCGTAGACGGCTACTATCTTGCCAAGAAGGTTCAGGGCGTGGCATTTACTGCTTCAGCTCCCGAAAAGACCTCTTTTGTAAAGGTAATGGACACTGACGTTAAGAAGAGCGCTGCGGCTGTCGCAGTTGCGCAGAACGCTGCAAATGCTCTTGGCGGAACACTTGGTCCTTGCATAGATGTTACTTACGGAAAGATGGTAAACGGCGTATTTACTTTGAGCACAGATGCATCAGCAGGCTCTGTCAGCATAGGAATACCCGCTAATTTCCGCACCGAAGGTGCAAGCTATTCAATCGTAGCCGTATATGCAGGCGGTGCGTACACTGTATATGACAATGTGAGCACCAATGCCAATGCCGCTACAGCAAACGTACAGCAGGCATCTTCCGCAAATGTTATGTACGCGCTCATTAAGAGATAACACTATTTGTTGTAAAGCGCACTTAACGCGAGTAAAATTAATATAGAGCTTAAATGCCGGGTTTCGCTAATGACATGGAGCGGGACCCGGTTTCATGTTGATTGGACTTAAATTTGGCAGATATTTCTTTTTTATTTGAGGGGGCTTATGAAAAAGAGTAAAAATCTCATCGCTTGTTTTTATGTTCTGGCGATATTCTTACTGATACCAATCTTTAACAAAGGAACTTTTCATGATCTTAGCGTACACAAGATACAGGCCTTTTATTTTATCTGTGGCTTGTCTCTGGCACTCTTTTGCCTTGTTTCCCTTATCGAAGATTTTGGTAAAAGAAATATCGAGACCACCAAAGAACCAAAGATCAAGTTTTTAAGAACGGATATCGCCATGGCCGTTTTCGGTGCGGCGGTTGTTTTGTCAGCTCTTTTGTCAGGGCATATTAATGAATCCTTCTACGGAGTATCCGGCTTCGGAATGGGCGCTCTGTCGATTACCTTGATGATCCTGTCGTATTTCTATATTTCAAGATTTCTTATAACACCCAAGTGGATATTTCATTATATTGTGGCAACATCGATATTTCCTATCGCTCTGGCACTTATCAACAGGGCGGGGATAGATCTGCTTAATATGTATGAGCAGGGCGCCAATCCCAAGTACAGCCTTTATGTGTCAACGCTGGGCAATTACGGATGGTTTAGTGAATATATGGCCATAATCATTCCAATTGCTATCTATATGCATGTCATGACGGAAAATGTTTTGGAGAGGATACTATACGGAATGTATTTGATCCTCGCTTTGGCTGCGGTTACTTTTTGCGGGACCAACATGCTTATGATGACTGTGTTTGCGGTTTTTATCCTTGTATTGATCCGCAGATTTTTGACACTGGTTTCAGAAAAAGACGCTGTCCGAGCCTTTGCGAAAAAGAGCCTTCCATGGGCGTTTGTTATCGCTGTGATCGTATATTATTCGTTGGTGTTTTTTGTCAGCGGGCATGATGATATGGCAAACGGAAGAGGCTATATATGGAATCTGTCAATGGATCTGTACAAAAATTTGCCGTTAAAGGAAAAACTCATAGGAGTTGGGCCGAATCGATACATGTATGTGCTTAACGATTATCTGGGAACGAGATCCGGATTAAGCACTTTTACGAGCAGATTTAATGATCTGGCGCTTACATCCGCGCACAGCGAGTATCTGGATTACCTGATAAATACAGGAATAATAGGGCTTGCGGCTTATACATACATGATCTACACCGTCATGTCCTCTTTTATCAGAGAAGGATTCGGAAAAAGAAATAAAGAGATAGCCTTTGCTTCAGCTATCTCTTATATAATCTATTCTCTGTGTAATTTTTCTATAGTATGTGCTACGCCGATGTTCTTTATATATCTTGCAATGTGCGTGTCCAAAGAGAAAGAATGATCTTATTTTGCAAATACCTGTATCTGGTAGCAATTACCGTTGTAATTGGTCAGGAATCCGCTGCCGTAGTATTTCCAGTATGGCTTAAGCATGTTCTCACGGTGGCTGTCGCTGTTTACGTATGCTTCAAAGATATATTCAACATATTCGTCGCCGTTTTCGTTTTCAAAATCCCAATCATCAAGAATCTTGGCGATGTTCTCGCTTCCGCGCTCATATTTATCCGTAAGTCCAAGCTCTGTATATACTGTCTTGTAGCTCTCTCCGTTTGGCCTTGTATGATCGAAATTAACCGGGAGCTCGTTTAGGCGCACATCGGCGACATCCAGAAGATCATCGTTTAGTTCCAGAGCAGGCAGTCCGTTTTCTTCTCTAAACGAATTAATTTTCTGAAGCATTATAATGTCGTAAATATCAGGTGGATTGGCGCTTTTTGCGTATGCGCTGCCTTCGAATGTTGAGGCAAGGTATGTGATTATTAAGAGAGCCGGGATTATTCGTAATGTCTTTTTCATAGCTTACACCTATTTGTGCCTGACTATGATGTTAGCTGACTGTAGTTACGATCCCCATTTACAAACTTTTTTCTTATCCTAGATTAATGATAAGGTCGTTTTTGTACCCAAATCAAATAAATAAATAATAAAAATCTATAAACTTTTTAGACAGGAGAAAAAACGCCGGAAAAGTCAAGACTTGTTATTTGAGGGAGCCTTTGGCATTATTATCTTAGTTGTGTGAAAATTGCGGGTTAGATCCGTGATATATAAAAAGAAACTACACAAAAATCTACTTAAGTTGGGAGGGACTCATGAATAACGTCATAATCGGACAGTCAGGTGGGCCTACGGCCGCTATCAATGCGTCTGTGGCCGGCGCTTATGTACGCGCCAAGGAACTCGGAGCACCAAAGGTATTCGGTATGCTCCATGGTATTGAAGGTCTTATTAACGGACACATCGTCGATCTGGATAATTACTTATCGGATACGACCAATGTGGAATTGCTTAAGAGAACGCCTGCAGCGGTGCTCGGAACATGCAGATACAAGCTTCCTGTAGCAAGTAAGAATGAAGCTGACTACATCAAGATCTTCGATGTTCTTGAGAAGAACAATATCGATATGGTTTTCTATATCGGTGGCAACGATTCAATGGATACAATCATGCAGTTGTCGGATTATGCAAAAGAAAAGGGTAAATCCCAGCGTTTTATCGGCATACCCAAGACAATAGACAATGATCTTCCTATCACCGATCATTGCCCCGGCTTTGGTTCTGCAGCCAAATATATAGCGACCAGCGTAAAAGAGCTGATCAGAGACAATCAGGCAGCTGACAAAAGAAATCCTGCAACCGTTATCGTAGAGATCATGGGAAGAAATGCGGGATGGCTTGCGGCAGCGGCATCTTTATCCAAATCTGATGATTGCTCGGGACCCGATGCAATCTTTCTTCCGGAGAGACCTTTTGACATGGACAAGTTCATGGAGCAGATGAAGGAACTCTCTTCCAAAGGTAAGCCTGTACTTATTGTAATTTCAGAGGGAATCAAACTTGCCGACGGCACATATGTGTGCGAGCTCGGAGGCAAAGTTGCAACGGATACATTCGGTCATAAGCAGATGAGCGCAGCTTGCAAGGTACTTGCCGACAAATTAAGTGCAGAGCTTGGCTTACGTACAAGAACCGTTGAGCTCAGCACTCTTCAGAGAGCAGCTTCTCACATGGCATCACTTACAGACGTAAGAGAGGCTTATCAGTGCGGCTATGAAGCTCTTAATGCTGCCGTTGCGGGTGAGACCGGCAAGATGATCATCATGAAGAGAGCTATGTACCAGGACTTCGGTAAGGAAGAGTGGAGCAGCGATTGCCCTTACATCTGCACTTACGGAACCTACGACATACACTCTATTGCCAACTGCGAGAAGATGATCCCCGACGAGTGGATAACACCCGACGGCTGCGGCCTTACGGAGCAGTTTGACAAGTATGCCCGTCCTCTTATTTTCGGCGAGATGATGCCGATCATTTCAGGCGGACTTCCCAGACACCTCGTTATCGCCGAGGCTGTGTGATATTACCGGTAAATTGAATTACGGATTGAGTTAAGTGGAGAGCTCTGAGGAATAATTCCTCAGAGCTCTTTTTTTACTAAATGATACGAAAACCCGTTGTTCATAACAAAAACTTGTCGTTCATCCCATTGTTATTGAAAAACGTTTTCGGACGCAGTAAGCTTTGCTTGTAAGACAAACAAAGTATTACCATAACATTAGGGAGTGTGGAAATGAAAAATTTATTAGTAGTGGTAGGATGTTCCTGGATTATATTCGCTTTAACAAAATGGAAGGCATTTAATATTATATGGGAAAATAGGGTAATCAAAGTTTGTTCCTGCATTTTGGGGACATATAATATATTTTTGGCTTTTTTTGGTAAGAACCCAATAGGTGAAGTGCTCCTTATCATCGATTTTATCCTTGTTTTTGTGTTAGATATTTACTTTTTTATAATTAGACTGAAAAAAAGTAAAAAAGGAATTATGAAGATATATCAATTAGTGCTCGGATTTATTTTTATTATTACAGCATTATGGATGCTTGGGCTTGATATGAAAAGAATTTATGTGGGCATAGCTATGTTAACCGGCGCTATGATGATGATTTCTGTGCCATTTCAAGAAGGTTTAGAAAAATTTGAAAAAGAAAAAATATAAATTTTTAGCCTGAATTAAGAGCTCTGAGGAATATTCCTCAGAGCTCTTTTTTAAAGCCAAATGTTAAGAAAACCTGTTGTTCATAACAAAAAAACTTGTCGTTCATAACATAGGGGTTGTAATTGTTTTTTAATGGTTGATATTCTATAGATCCGTTTCTTTTGGGAGAGATGTACTATGAAGCTAAAACATGCATCGTAAACCACCCTGAATACGATTATGATGATGGAATAACACATTTATTCTTATATGCCGGTGGAAAGGTCAATACGCCAAACAAGCAATATGGCAAAAAACTCCACGAAATGCTAGAATATATGGTATCAGGAAAGAGACCGGCTACTCCTGACAACGATATCAGTAATATCGATAAACTGGTTACAAGTGTTAAATCCAAGACGGAGGTAACAAAGACATATATGAGACAGTGGGAAATAGAAATAGCAATGAAACGCGAAGCTAAGGCGGAAGGAATAGCTGAAGGAAAAGCTGAGGGAAAAGTGGAAGCTGCTATTGAAATGATAAATTTTAGTAGAGAATTAGGTGCGGATGATGAGTTGATTCGTACCAAGTTAAAAGATAATCTAAAATTATCTGATGAGATGATTGATGAGCTTTTTGAGAAAGTCTAAAATATGATAATTATAATTCTAAAGACTCCAAGGATTGTTCCTTGGAGTCTTTTTATTTGGCAAATAAAGAAAGAATAGACGAAAAGTGACATTTAACGTTTGTCGTTAAAAAACTTGTCGTTCATAACAAAAACTTGTCGTTCGTCCCATTGATGTTGAAAAACGTTTTCGCACACATTAAGCTTTGGGTGTAAGGATCTAACACCTTACCATAACATTATGGGGGAAGTCAAAACACAATGAACAATTAAGTGTACATGAATAACAAAGTCTCTAACATCATTATTGATATAAGTGGATAAAACCAAAACTACTATAACCTGATTATTATTTTTTATCCATAATGTTATGCCAAAAGCAGGCCGGAGTATGTCGTGATACTCCGGTCTTATTCTAAAGGTGAGGGAAGACGTTGAAGGAAAAGAGTACTACCAAGGAGAAGTATATGTTTGAATCCATATATGAATCTTTGGTAAAAGAGAAGCTTAGGGATTTCGAAAAGGACTTATCCGTACTGACAAGAGGCTATGAAGAAGCCGAAAGAGAACTCATAAACATAAGAAAGATCAAAAAGCAGTTTAAGGAATATCTCAAGGGGGAATTAAGAGATATAAGCCAGACGCTGTTGATAGCTGATATTAACGAGCAGAGGCAAGGCGTTTTTGAATTCTGGGATCTCTATCCCGACTCACAGTATAAACAGTACATAGATCGCTTTTTTGACAAGTACTACTATGAGAGATTTATTGCCAGGTACAAGCTTTGGCACGAAAGAATTCATCGTACCATGGATCTTGGCTATGCTTTCCTCTTGGAAGTGATAAAAAGATACTTGAACGATCTGGATAAGCTAAGAGCGAAGAGACTTCTTAAAAGAGCCGGTGAATACGTTCTTCAGGAAGTGGAATTTCTCGGAGATAAAAGAAATAGCGGGAAATGCACGGTAAGATGCAAGATAAATGAAGACTATGTCATCTACAAACCTGAGAGCGGAAGAATATTTGAGCTGTATGGCAAGCTGATAAAGCTTGTAAGCGGTGATGATAATTACAAGATTTTGAATATGGTTCAGGGAAATAAATATTTCTGGGCCGAGCATGTCACTAACTATAGATGTAATACGGAAAGTGATATAAGAGAGTTTTATAAGAATGCGGGATTTATGCTTGCTTTGGCGTATCTGATGAACGCTGTTGATATAAATGACAGAAAAGTATACGCAGTCGGAAAATATCCGGTGCTTATCGATGCGGAAACATTATCTTCGACCAATCTTTTTTCAAAAAAGGTGACGAAGGAAAGGAAACTTTTTGACAGATCCGTATTTAAGACAGCGATCATTCCTATGCATTACAGCAGGGAAAACAAAGATATAATAGAGCACAACGCTTTGGGAGATGTGATATTAGTTGCTCGTTCCGAGAGTGATATAACAGATGAGTTCACGTCCAAGGCAAAAGAGCGATGGGAAGTCAGAAAATACAAAGGAAAGCATACGCATTTACCAAAGTTCTCCGGTGAAAGCGTTCCCGTATGGGAGTATGTAGATGATGTTATAGAAGGGTTTGACGAAGGCTATGACAATATCATGGATAGCCTCCCAGCTATATATAAGCTTTTAAAAGATTATGAAAATACCAAGATAAGAATAATTTTAAGAAACCGCGATTTTTATTCTCAAATGCTAAAAAAGCTTAATTCACCTGAGCTTTTAAAGGATAAAGAGACTACGCAGGATTATATAAAATTAGTTTTTACAGACAGCAGTATAGATGAGTATTCGCTTAAGCATGAGATACAGCAGTTGATGAGAGGTGATGTGCCTTATTTCACAACGCTATTAAAGGACAGAACAGTCTATACCCAGGAATGGGACAGGGCGCTTAAAAGACGCTATGAATCTCCGTTAGAATGCATAATAAATAAGCTCGATGATTTTTCTAAAGAAGATAAAGAAAAACAGATTGATTTTATAAGGAGTGCATTTGACTACGATCACTGCAGCTTAGCTTACTTTGATAATGACAAAACTATAGAAAGTGTGGTGAATGAATGGATTCTATGAAACACGGCATTACAGTCCAGAGACTGGCATTTACTTTTGCTTTGATCGTGGCGGTACTATTGTCAGCATTCAACAGAAACGAAGGTTTGACAGAAGGATTTTATATATCGAATTATGTTATATTATCAACCTTTTCTCTGATGTTTATTTACAGGATTCTTTTTCGGGAGAGCGAAAAAAGAAATTCATACTATTTTTTTGATATGAAACCGCAGGAAAAAATTTTTGCCGGTTTGAATTTTGTGTTGGTAGTAGTCTGGTTATTAAGCCAGGTTAGTTATTTTCATTAATAAGATGGTGGAAGGGGGAAAAGTGAAATGAATTATTTAGTTAGTTTTATGTCTATGGTATGCTTCTTCAAATGGGAAGATCTTACACATTTAATATTTTGAGTGGTTCTTATAGGGGAGAATTTTTTACACAGGAGTCGATTATTCGGCTCCTGATGTGCTATTATGGACAATAGGGATTATAAAACACTTATGTGGGAGAGAGTAATATGTTCACAATAGCTATTTGCGATGATGATGAGAGAGTCAGAGATTTCATTCAAGATTGTGCGAATGATTTTTTTTCCGTATCGGGAACTCAATATAATTTTATTTTATGTCAAAATGGTGATGAGCTTTTAAAAAGGCTATCTTCGATGGAAAATCCAATCAGTATTCTATTTCTTGATATCGAAATGCCCGGAGAAACGGGTATTGAGATAAAAAATAGTCTGCAAAACAATTCCGCAGTTGAGAAAATTGTTTTTATAACAAGTCATACCGAAGCGATGCAACAGGCTTTTGGTCTAAAAGTAGTGGGATTTATGAATAAGCCTCTGGAAAAAAAGCTTGTGATAGAGTGGATCAGTAATATCTACACGGAATTTAGCAGCAGAGAAGGAATTTCATTTGGAGACAGGTTTTATCAATATGATGATATCCTTTATATCAAATCAGACGGGAACTATCTTGTTGCAAAATTGTCCAATGGAAAAGAAACTTCATCTGAAAGGATGGGGATTACTTCATTTATCAAGGTTCTTGATAATAGATTTGTTCGTATCCATAGATCATATATAGTGAATTTATCTCATGTACAAAGAATTAAATACAATGAGATATGCATCGACAATGATGAGGCACTTCCGCTGGGGAGAAGCTTTTCGGAAGATGTAAAGAATAAGTATGATGATTATGTACTGGCTAAAGTTAAAGGACGTATGGGATGGTAGTTTTCTTTTTGGAATTTTTATTTATATTTTTTGATCTGTGCATATATTTAATTATTTACAGAGTGATATTTGGAGCTCGGTATAAGAAAAATGCGTTATATTCAACACTTATCCTACTCGGGATAAGTGTGTTGCTTGAGGGATTATCTGTTATAACGGGAGGAAAGATTAACGCCGCAGAAAGTACGCTGATGTTTGGGTTTATTATACCTTTTTTATTCAAGGGGAAAACTCTTAAATGGTTGGGGCTCTACTTCCCGATTTTGGGTATTCCTACGACAATATCATCAATAATCAATATATGGATTGATTCATCCAATATTATTACTAAGAATAGCTTATCAGATTATTGCCTTAGGTTACTTGATGTTTTTGTGGTATGTGGACTTTTATATTTTGTGCATAGAACAAGAAGAGACACGCGCGGAATAGAACTTAGCACAATGCAGATAATTCTTTTGAATATTTGTACATTGTTGGTGGGAATTATATTTGCCGAAAAAGAGTCTATGTATCCGGGTGGAAATAAGATAGGGACTGTGTTGTTTGTGAATTCCGTATCTATCATGAGCCTTATTTTCTATATTCTGGTAATGTACTCAATTTATCTTGAAAAATCGCGAATGCATGAAAGATTTGTCTCAAAGTGCCAAAAAAACACATTAAATTCGCAAAAAGAACAGATTGATGCGATTTTAGAGAGTGAGAAAAAGCTTAGAGCATGCAGACATGATTTTAAGGCACATATATACGCGCTCAGTTCGCTTGCAGAGGCTGGGGATACGGAAGGACTTAGGAAGTATTGCAGAGGTCTTGTAGAAGATTCGGAAAAATACAGTAAGGCTATTATTTCCGGAAATGTTGCGGTTGACGGAATACTGGGACGGTGTGCCGATATGTGCGAGGAGAAAGGAATTACATTCACGTATCAGGTCGCGCTTCTTAAGGAAAATAAAGCGGATGATTATGAGCTTTGTATTATCTTTTCCAATATTATGAACAATGCGATCGAGGCCTGCGAAAGCGGCGATGAGATAAGACTTGTGTGCTATCCATACAACGATGTTCTGTGCATTCTTCAGAAGAACCCGATCCACAAGGAACTTAAATATGAGAATGGTAAGCTTGTAACGACCAAAGAAGATAAAGAACTCCACGGACACGGCCTTGATAATGTAAAGACAGTCATAAAAAAATACAACGGCCACATGGAGGTCAAAGTCGAAGACGGCAATTTCTCCATAGAACTGTTACTTTAAGCTTTCTGAATTCATAAAAAATTTACTGTTAATTCGGTATGAAATATTAGATAATATTAGTAGACGGTTTATAGTGAAAAATATGTTGCTATTCTATGATGAAAAGTGATGCTTTTGAGCTTTATGTCATAGTATGGCGACGGAAATATATTTGAAGGGTTTATCGGTTCGAAAGGAGACTGTATATGGAAGGCATGAGCACTCAGGATATTCTTAACGGACAGGATTTATCTACTGCGAATGTTGACGATCTTTTGGCGGCTATGAAAGCTGAAGAGAATGCTGCGGCAGCTGCTGCGAGCGCAGAGGCGGGAGCCGTTGAAGAAACTGTGCCTGAAGCACCTGCGGAAGAGGCTCCCAAGCCAAAGAGAACCCGTAAGAAAGCGGCTGCGCCTGCTCCGGAGGCAGAAGCTGTTTCCGAAGTAGCAGCTGAGGCAGTTCCCGAAGCGGCGGCAGAGGTTATACCGGAAGTGCCGGCAGAACCTGTGTCGGAAGCCGCACCTGAAATGGATACAGTGGCAGAACCGGATATTCCGGATCTTGAAGAGATATTGGCCGAAGAAAAGGCTAAAACAGCGGCAGCGGAGGCAGCGCCTGACGCCGAGATCCCCGCAAGCCCCGCTGAAACAGCGGAAGCAGATGCAATGGCAGCAATGGCTGCTATGGTGGGCGAAGCAGTGGCTGAACCTGTGGCTGAAGCTGTTGATATTGATGCTATGTTGGCTGCAAGCGGAAGTGAAGCTACCGGAGCGGAGATCCCTGTAGAGGAACCTGCACCTGAGGCTGCGCCTGTAGATGTGGATGCTATGCTCGCCGCAATGGCAAACGCCGAGACGGCTTCAGACGTTGATGCGCTGATGGCAGCAGCTACAGCAGAATCGGAAGCCGCAGCAGAGATGCCTGCAGAAGCACCCGCAGACGGCGCTACAGATATAGATGCTATGCTTGCTGCAATGGGAGCAAGCGATGTTGCAAATGAAGCACTTGCACAGGCAATGCCTGAGCTCGCACCGGAAGCAGCACCTGCAGAGGCTGCACCCGATATTGATAATTCCGCTTTGGCGGACGACGCGCTTGATCTGGGCGCCGCACCGGCAACAGATGAACAGGCATCTGAGTTGGAAGTACTTGGATCAGCATTGACAACAGAAGAACAGGCAGCTGAGCTTGAAGCGCTCGTAGCTGCATCGGAAGCTGCAATGTCGTCAGAAGAGCCTGCACCGGAAGCAGCACCTGATATTGCAGCAGAAGAGCCTGCACCGGAGGCTGTTCCTGATATCGCGGCAGAAGCTCTTGCAGAGCCTTCACCCGAAACTATGGAAATCCCTGACATCGAGGAGCCTGTTCTTGCAGAGCCCGTGATAGAAGAGCCTGCATTAGAGGAACCTTCGCTCGGAGATGTTGTTGCGCAGGAGGCTGCGGCAGAAGCAGCTGCACCTGAGGCCGGAGCGCCGGAAGAATCAGCACCTGAGGCAGCAACTGCTGATGCAGCCGAGATGGATGCCCTTATGGCGGCAATGGCGGCAGCAGAGAATGACGCTGCTGTAGCAGAAAGCGCCGGCCAGAGCCTTGACGATATATTAAACGCAGAGGTAGATGCTCTCACAGAGCCTGTTGCAGAAGAGCCTGCATTCGAAGAAACAGCGCAAGCTTCTTCGACAGATCTTGCGGATGCCGTTGCAGGCGCCGTTACCGATATAGAGAGCTTCCTTGATACAGATGATTATGAATATACCGTTGTAAGCAGCGGAGCCAAGACTCTTATCATTATCAAGACCAATGAGAGCAATGCGCTCGCGGTTACTTATGAAAACGGCGAATTTGATTCGCTTCAGCCCGGTTACAGCAAGGATGATAAGCGCGGCTACAGCGATATCATGAATGCCTTCGTAAAAGAGACTATCTCATCCGGCGGAAGCTTCGAGATCAAGAGACACAAAGGCAGCAAGTTTGTATAAGCCTTTTTACAAACAATACGAACACAAAGGTCCCGACAGATGACTGCCGGGACCTTTTTTATGCAATGCGAAAAACACAGAAAATGATAAGCCTATATGCTTTTTTGAATGGATTTCTTCCCATACAAAGAGTACAATAGAGAAACTTACACTTAAGTTATGGAAACAGAGAGTATTTCAGGCAAAATATGGGAGATGTTATGAGAGAGAAAAAAGGTTTATTCGGTGATGTGTCTTTTTACAAAAGCGCACTCGCGATTGCGATTCCGATCATGCTACAGGCGCTTATTCAGAACATGGTATCGCTTATAGATAATTTTATGGTATCGGGGCTTGGAGATGTCTCCATGTCCGGAGTTAACGTTGCGGGCCAGATCCTGTTTATTTTTATGGTGTTTGTAAATACAATAACCATGGCAGGCGGAATCTTCTTAACACAATTTTTCGGGGCAAAAGACAAGGCGGGAATGCAGCAGGCATTTGTATTCAAGGTATTTATGGGATTGTCTGCGTTTATACCGTATTTCTTTGTTTGCCGTGTTTTCCCAAGACAGGTGCTGTCACTTATGCTGATAGGAAACAGCCAGGCGCCGCTTATCCTCGATGAGGCGGTCAGATATATACGCATAATGTTCTTTATGGGACCTCTTATGACACTGTCCGTCAGCATTGCAAGCTCACTGAGAGATATGGGAAGAGTTAAGGCTCCGCTTGTTGTTACGGTTATCGCGACACTGACCAATACTGTATTTAACTATATTCTTATCTACGGACACTTCGGGTTCCCCGCGCTTGGCGTAAGAGGAGCTGCGGTTGCGACCGTTATTGCGAGAACCGTGGAATTTTTGATCTTTTTAGGCATATATATTAAGGTTAAGCCCGAGTTTGCGATTGAGTTTGGAAAAGGCTTTAAAGTTGACTTCAGGCTCTTTGGTGAGATACTTAAGAAGGGCGCCCTCATGCTTTTCTGCGAGATGACTTGGGTATTTTCCGAGACTGTAAACACCGCAATCTTTAACAGCAGAGGCGGCGCTGAGGTCGTATCCGGAATGTCGGCGAGCTTTGCGATAGCAAATCTCTTTTTCGTGGCATTCGGAGGAATTTATTCTGCAACAAGCGTTATAATAGGTAAGACGCTGGGAGAAGGAAATCTTGAAAAAGCGCGTGATCAAAAGAACTGGCTCTTATCCGGATCTATTGTGTTTGGGTGCCTTATGACAATTCTTGGCTTCTTTACGATAGCGCTTGTTCCCGTCGTCTACGGAAGGCTTAGTCCGGAAGCAATCAGCATAACCGAAAGAATGGTAGTTGTACTTGCACTCTTCATGCCTATTTGGGTTTATATCAACGCACAGCAGGCGGTTGCAAGATCCGGAGGCGATACCAAGATGGGTGCATACGGAGATGCGCTTGTAACCCTGGTCATCTTGATCCCGATGATACTTATCCTTGGAATATACACAAACATCGGCCCTATTCAGCTTTTTATCTATATCAAGCTTGTTGATTTCATCAAGGTTACGATATTCTACTTCTGGCTGAAAAAAGAGCGCTGGCTTAAGAACCTCGCGGAGGGACACGCCGCGTAAATACTTAAAACGGAGACATACATGGATCTTATCAAGAAATTTATACCGTATTACAAACCATATATAGGAGTATTTTTGTTCGACCTTTTCTGCGCCACGGTCTTGTCTGTTATAGACCTTGTTTTTCCGCAGTTTATAAGGATACTCAGAGCAACACTTTTCTTGGAAGAACCACAGATAATCATAAAGAGAATCTGGATTATCGGACTTGTTTTGCTGGTTCTGTATTTCATCAGATTTCTCTGCAGATGGTATGTTACCTACTGGGGCCATATGATGGGCGCCAAGATGGAATCGGGCATGCGAAAAGAGCTGTTTGAACGCTTTGAAGCATTTTCTTTTTCCTACTATGATACGCACAATACAGGCGAGATGATGAGTAAGCTTGTCTCTGACCTTTTCGATATTTCCGAGCTTGCGCACCACGGCCCCGAGAACATATTTATTTCTTTTATAAAAATAGTAGGATCGATCATTTTGCTTATGCGAATAAACGTGCCGATGACGCTTTGTCTTGTCGCTGTCGTTCTTGTTATGGCTGTTTTTTCCGTTAGCCGCAACAAAAAGATGAGAGCAACGTTCTCCGATAACAGGAAGAAGGTTGCGGGCATCAATTCATCACTTCAGGATACGCTCGGCGGCATCAAGGTCGTGAAATCCTTTACGGGTGAGAAGATCGAGGAAAAGAAATTTGACGAAAGCAACCTCGCTTTCCTTGAATCCAAAAGAGACAATTACAAGCAGATGGCTCTTTTCCATTCGGGAAACAATTTCTTTGAAGGGCTCCTGTTTGTGACCGTTATCGTTGCGGGCGGCGTGTTTATCGCCAAAGGGCAGATGAGCGTAGAGGACATGGCTATCTATGCTCTCTACATCAACATCTTTATCAATCCCGTGAACGTACTTGTCGAGTTTACGGAGCAGCTTCAGAAGGGGCTTGCGGGCTTTGGAAGAT
The DNA here is from genome assembly GCF_003625505.1 of Butyrivibrio sp. XB500-5. Lineage (NCBI taxonomy): Bacteria > Bacillati > Bacillota > Clostridia > Lachnospirales > Lachnospiraceae > Butyrivibrio > Butyrivibrio sp. XB500-5. Next base: position 882,720 of record NZ_RAIS01000001.1, on the reverse strand, counting down.
TCTGCGAGGTCATGGATACGATGCCCGAAATAGTTGATAAAGAGGGGGCAAAAGAGCTTACGAAGGTGGAAGGTGTTATCGACTACGAAGATGTTTCTTTTGCCTACGGAGAAGAGGATAACGTTCTTGATCATATAGATCTTCATGTTGATAAAGGCAGAAATGTAGCGATTGTCGGCCCTTCCGGTGGCGGAAAGACAACGCTTTGCTCGCTTCTTCCAAGGTTTTACGATGTTACGGGCGGAAGCGTCAAGATAGACGGAATCGATATCCGCGACGTTACGCAGAGGTCGCTTCGTTCATTTATCGGTATCGTGCAGCAGGATGTATATCTTTTTAACGGGACCGTCAGGGAGAATATCGCATACGGTAAGCCCGACGCCACATTTGAGGAAATCAGAGAGGCTGCGGAGAAAGCGGATCTCTTGGAGTTCATAGATTCTCTTCCAAGCGGCTTTGATACTATTGTGGGTGAGAGAGGAGCAAGACTTTCGGGCGGACAGAAGCAGAGGATCGCTATCGCAAGAGTGTTCCTTAAGAATCCCCCGATCCTTATCCTTGATGAGGCTACTAGCGCGCTTGATAACGAAAGTGAGAGATACGTTCAGGACAGTCTTGAAAAATTGTCGGTCGGAAGAACGACGATAACGATCGCGCACAGACTTTCTACGATACTTGGCGCCGATGAGATCATTGTGCTTGGAAACAACGGCATCGAAGAGCGCGGGACCCACAAAGAGCTCGTAATGAACGGCGGCTTGTATGAGAAATACTATCGCATGCAGTTAGGGAAAATCTGATATACAGGTGTCACAATACAAAAAGTTTTCATGCTTGCATGAGAAACTTTTTGTATTCGTGACCCGCACAAACATGAGGAAAAAAGCTGTTTGCGGAGCAAATCAGCGATTTCCGAATGTTTGTAGAATTACGAGAATGGCTCCGCCATGGAGTAATTCGTATATCATATATAGTATGATAGAGAATGGCTCCGCCAAGGAGTAATTCGTACATCATATATAGTATAATGTAATACAGAGGCAAATATATGGTATCGATAAAAGATGTGGCCAAGGAGGCGGGAGTTGCTATTTCAACGGTCTCCAAGGTTTTAAACAACTATCCGAATGTAAGTGAAGCAACAAGGAAAAAAGTTAATGAAGTGGTGGACAGGCTCGGCTTTGTTCCCAACACCGTAGCTGCAACGCTTTCATCCAAGAAAGCCGGCAGAGTGGCGCTTCTTATACGACTCGGTCAGCGCAGTAATTCAAGAGATGAGATCAATATGCAGTATATTTCAGGTGCGGTTCACAAGGCAAAAGAGCTGCAGATGGATGTTATCACTGTTTTCATGTCCATGATAGAGGATATGACCGTTGCAGAAGTCACGAATTACTTTGTTTCACAGGGAATAAAGGGACTTATAATCTATGGCATGACGACCAAGGATAAGGTCCTTCATAAGCTCATTGAGAGTGGTAATTTCAAGATAGTTGTTGTTGATGCGCCTATGGTAAATGAGACGACATCATCGGTCAGCGTCGATCAGGCAAAGGCTCAGTACGATATAGCCAAGAAGACAATCACAGAGAATAAGAGTAAGAAAGTTCTCTATATTTCCGGAGATGAGTACGGATACGTCACCGGAGAGAGACTTGAAGGGATCAAGAAGCTCTGCGATGAAAAGAAGCTTAAGCTTACCGTGAAAAACGGCAAGTTCTCCGAGCTTACGGCCAGAGAGATAACCATGAAATTTGCCAAGAACAATGACATAGTCGTTTGTGCCTCGGATCTTATGGCTATAGGAGCCATGAAGGCACTTATAGATATGGATATATTCAGGCCCGTATGCGGCTTTGACGGCATAATGCTTATGGGCTACGTAGGAAAACAGATGAATACCGTAAAACAGGATTTTGCGGATATTTCAGGGATTGCCCTTGAGGAACTTGCAGGGCTCATGAACGGAGAGAAGGGGCGCAAGATAGTGGCTTCACACGAGCTCGTGCGCATGAAATACGAGGATATAATCTATTAAAAGGTTATTTATTCAAGAATTTCAGATGATTCTTGATTTTATAAAGTTGCACTTGCAGAAAACGTTTTCCTATGGTAAAGTACCGGTATAGAGTTTTGGAAAACGTTTTCCGAAATCAATTTACCTGATTTAGAGAGGAGAAGAAAAATGTCCAAGCACACAAACATGCAGCGTGACGTATTGGTTCTCAATCTTGAGGAGCAGCTTGACGGAATTGCAGAGGAGTTATTCGGAAAGACACTTAAAGAGTGCACAGACAAGGAGACTTACTATGTGCTTCTTGAGATGACAACGAGACTTATGGACGTTACTGAGCTTAGTAACGGTGAGAAGAAGATTTACTACATTTCAATGGAGTTCCTTATCGGTAAGCTTCTTTCCAACAACCTTATAAATTTAAGAGTATACGACAGGGTTAATGCCATCCTTGAAAAGAACGGCAAATCCCTTGCTCAGATAGAGGAGTGCGAGCCCGAGCCTTCACTTGGAAACGGCGGACTTGGAAGACTTGCGGCATGTTTCCTTGATTCAATAGCAACCTTAGGCCTTTCCGGAGAGGGAATCGGTCTTTGCTATCACTACGGTCTTTTCAAGCAGGTGTTCAAGGATCACCTTCAGAATGCGGAAAAGAACGACTGGATCGAGGATATGAGCTGGCTTGAGAAGACAGATACCACCTTCGAAGTTTCTTTTGGCAAAAAGAAAGTCGTATCAAGGCTCTACAATATGAACATTGCGGGCTACGATACCGGTGTTAACAAGCTTAGACTTTTTGATATAGAGAGTGTTGATGAGAGCCTTGTAAAGAAGGGCATTGATTTCGACAAGACCAAGATCGACAAGAATCTCACTCTTTTCCTCTATCCCGATGATTCGGATGAGGCCGGAAACTTGCTTAGGATCTACCAGGAGTATTTCCTTGTTTCCAACGCGGCTCAGCTTATTTTGAGAGAGCAGAAGGAGCGTCAGTACGACCTTCACGAGCTGCACAATCATGCGGTTATCCAGATAAATGATACGCACCCCACAATGATAATCCCTGAACTTATCAGGATCCTTGTTGAGGACAAGGCGTTTAACATCGACGAGGCGATCAGCGTTGTAAGTAAGACCTGCGCTTACACCAACCACACAATCCTTGCCGAGGCACTCGAGACATGGCCTCTCGCATACATGGAGAAGGTTGTTCCTCAGCTCGTTCCGTATATAAAAGAGCTTGATAAGAGAGTTAAGGCTAAGCACAAGAACCCCAAGGTTCATATAATTGACAAGGATAAGAAGGTTCACATGGCCTTTATCGATATCCACTACGGCTTCTCTATCAACGGTGTTGCCGCTATTCATACTGATATCCTTAAGGACAGTGAGCTCAATGACTTCTACAAGATCTATCCCGAGAAGTTCAATAATAAGACCAACGGTATCACCTTCAGAAGATGGCTTATGTCCTGCAACCATCCGCTAACCGATTTCCTTTCAAAGACGATTGGCGACGGCTTCAAGAAGGACGCACTTAAGCTTGAAAAGCTCCTTGATCATATTGATGAACAGGAGGTTCTCGACGAGCTCGATGCCATCAAGAAGGGCAAGAAAAAAGAGCTTGCGGAGTATCTTAAGAAGCATGAAAATGTCGAGGTTGATCCCGATTCAATCTTCGATATTCAGGTAAAGAGACTTCATGAGTACAAGAGACAGCAGATGAATGCTCTTTATATTATTCATAAGTATCTTGAAATCAAGGGCGGCAAGAAGCCTACACGCCCGATCACATTTATCTTCGGCGCCAAGGCTGCACCTGCTTATGTTATAGCAAAAGACATCATTCACCTTATTCTTGTGCTTTCCGAGATCGTAAACAACGATCCCGATGTGAACAAGTACATGAAGGTTATCATGGTTGAGAACTACAACGTTACTTACGCAGAGAAGCTTATCCCTGCGTGTGATGTTTCTGAGCAGATCTCACTTGCATCAAAGGAAGCTTCCGGAACAAGTAACATGAAGTTCATGCTTAACGGTGCGGTCACACTCGGAACCGATGACGGAGCCAACGTTGAGATCCATGAGCTTGTAGGAGATGACAATATCTACATTTTCGGAGTAAAGGCCGATGAAGTTATTAAGCACTACAAGAAAGCCGATTACGTATCCAAGGACTATTATAAAAAGAGTCCTGTGATAAAAGAGGCTGTGGATTTCATTGTAAGTAAGAAGTGCCTTGCGGTCGGTCACAAAGAGAACCTTGAAAGACTCTACAAAGAGCTCATAAACAAAGACTGGTTCATGACACTTTTGGATCTTGAGAGCTATATCAAGAAAAAGGATGAGATCTTTGCAGATTATGAGAACCGCGATAAGTGGAAGAAGATGATGCTTACAAATATCGCCAAGGCAGGCTACTTCTCATCGGACAGAACGATAAACGATTACAATAAAGACATTTGGCATTTATGATGCATTTGATCTAAGCGGGCTATCCATAGATTAAATCTATGGATAGCCTATTATATTTTATATTATACCTACTGATGCGATAGGCTTATACTCATCTCATTAAACTGGCAACTATTGGAAGGAGACAACATAGATGAGTAAGATTCAGACACCATATCGTTATGACTTTGTAGGAAGCTTTTTAAGGCCTCAGGCACTTAAGGATGCCAAGGCTTCTTTTCAGGAAGGAAAGATTACACAGGAAGAGTACGACAAGATAGTAAATGATGAGATCACCAAGGTAGTAGCCAAGCAGAAAGAGCTTGGATATCACATAATCACTGACGGAGAGTTCAGAAGAACCTTCTGGCACCTTGATTTCATGTGGGGATTTGAAGGCGTTGAGCACAAGGCAACAGGAAACGGAGTTCCCTTTAACGGAGAGCTCGCTGTTCTTGATGACACATACCTTGTAGGCAAGATCAAGGCTAAGGCACATCCTTTCGTTGAGTACTTCAAGTTCCTTAAGCAGTTCGAAGATGAGAATACAGTAGCAAAGTACACAATCCCTGCACCTGCGCAGACTTTCCAGCAGATGATCGTACCTGCCAACTTTGAGAGAACAAGACAGTTCTATCCCGACAACAAGGAGCTTATCAAGGACGTTGCGGCAGCTTACAGAGACGTTATCAAGCAGTTTTACGATGCGGGCTGCAGAAACCTTCAGTTCGATGACTGTACATGGGGAGCAATCGTCGGAGACGCCGCTAAGCTCAGATACAAATCACTTGGCATAGATCTTGAAGAAGTACAGGATCAGCTTCTTGAAGTAAATAATCTTGCACTTGAAGGAAAGCCTTCTGACATGGTTATCACATCACACGTCTGCAGAGGTAACTATCATTCAACATACTTTACAAGCGGTCCTTACGATACAGTAGCGGATCACGTATTTGCAAAAGAGAATGTGAATGCTCTTTTCCTTGAGTATGATGATGAGAGATCTGGCGGATTTGCGCCTCTTTCAAAGGTTTCGGATGATAAGAAAGTAGTACTCGGCCTTATCACAACAAAGTCACCTGTACTTGAAGATAAAGAAAAAGTGATCGCAAGGATTCATGAGGCAGCTAAATACATTCCGCTCGATCGTCTGTATTTAAGCCCTCAGTGCGGATTCGCATCTTGCGAGATTGGAAATAAGCTCACGGAAGAAGAGCAGTGGGCTAAGCTCAAATTGGTAAAAGAGATCGCGGAAGAAGTTTGGGGCTGAGAATAATAATCAAAAATAACAAAGCCGTACAACAAAGCACAAGTTGTTGTATGGCTTTTGTTTTACCCCGGTGCTATTATATACACATAGTAGGTTAGTTTTATTGGGTAAAAAGTAATAAAAAGGGGTTATAGTTATGCAGATTTACGTTGAGAAAAACTACGATGCTGTCAGCAGAAGGGCAGCAAATCTTATTTCCGCGCAGGTTATCTTAAAGCCTGACAGCGTTCTCGGACTCGCAACGGGTTCATCACCTATCGGTACTTATAAGCAGCTTGTCGAGTGGTATAACAAGAACGATCTTGATTTTTCCAAGGTGCGCACGGTAAACCTTGATGAGTATGTCGGACTTCCCAAAGAGGATGAGCACAGCTATCACTATTTCATGAATGACAATCTCTTTTCCAAGGTTGATATCAAACCTGAAAACGTGCATCTTCCAAACGGAATGGCCAGAGACATCGAGATGGAGTGTAAGGATTACGACGACCTTATCGCTTTATTCGGAGGAGCGGATCTTCAGGTGCTCGGTCTTGGAAGAAACGGTCACATCGGATTTAACGAGCCCGATGATCATTTCTCAACGGGAACTCATCTCGTAAATCTGACTCAAAGTACGATAGAAGCCAATTCAAGACTTTTTGATGATGAGTCTATGGTTCCGAGACAGGCTATCACAATGGGAATTAAGAGTATCATGTCCGCCAAGAAGATCGTACTTATCGTAAGCGGTTCAGACAAAGCGGACGCCCTTAATAAGTGCCTTAACGGAGTAATTACTCCCGAGGTTCCGGGTTCGATCTTACAGCTTCACAATGACCTTTATATCGTTGCAGACGAAGCAGCTATGGGGAGATAAAACATGATAATTAAGAATGCAGCTGTTTTTACCGAAGAAGGCTCCTTTGTATCAAAAGATATTTTTATAGACGGTACTAAGTTTGCGGAAAACGCAGGCGGCGATACTGTCGATGCTTTGGGATGCTATGCTATTCCCGGACTTGTCGATATTCACACTCACGGCTGTAACGGCGTTGATTTCAGTGACGGAGAACTAAGTACACTTGAGAAGATCCTCGACTATGAGGTACGTCAGGGCGTTACGACGCTCACACCGACGACAATGACTCTTTCAGAGGAAGACCTTGCGAAGGTCATGAAGAATGCTGCTTCCTACAAGGAAAATCAGGAAGACGGAAAAAGAGCTTACTTCCAGGGCATAAACATGGAAGGCCCTTTTATCTCAGAAAAAAAGTGCGGCGCGCAGAATACGAAATATATCAAAAAGCCTGATATAGACATGTTTAACAGACTCTTTGAGATTTCAAAAGGCTGCATAATGCTTTGCGATATCGCTCCCGAAGAGGACACGCCTTCTATGGATTTCATAAAAGAAATATCCAAGAAGTGCAGGATTTCCATAGCGCATACGGATGCCGATTATGAAATAGCAAAAAGAGCTATAGATGCGGGCGCAAGACATATGACACATCTTTATAACGCGATGGCACCGCTTCATCACAGGAATCCCGGACCTATCGCGGCAGCAGCCGAGGACGGAGACGTTGTTGCGGAGCTTATCTGCGACGGAATCCATGTAGCGGCACCTATGGTGAGAGCAACATTTAAGCTCTTCGGAAAAGAGAGAGTGGCTCTTATAAGTGATTCAATGATGGCTACGGGACTTGCAGACGGAGAGTACGAGCTTGGTAAGCAGCCCGTTACCGTAAGAGGAAACGAAGCCAAGCTTCACGACGGCACTATAGCAGGCTCTGTTACCAATCTTATGGGATGCTTAAGACATGCCGTACTTAATGTGGGAATTCCGATTGAAGACGCAGTTTATTCTGCGACGGTAACGCCTGCAAAAGCGGTCAGATGTTATGAGTTTACGGGATCAATCACACCCGGTAAATTTGCAGACCTTGTGCTGATAGATAAAAAGACATTTGAAGTAAGATCTGTATTTGCCAGAGGAAATAAGATAATCTGATAATAAACGCCGGCTCTATATTGGTGATAGAGCCGGTGTATTTTAATTCTTAATATGTTGCCTGATAATGGCACGAACGGTTTCTTCAAGATGAGGCTTAAGCTCATCGAGCGACACGGGATCGCTGTACATTATGGAGCTGTAGCCTGTTGAGCCGACAAGCTCGATTATAAGAAACAACATAACTTCCGGATCGTTAAATTCATAGCCTGATTCATCAAGCATTTTTCTGTAGACGGCTTCAAAGTCTACTTCCGAGCTTGTAGAAGGCGATGTCAGGGCTTTTTTAAATACAGCCCAGCTAAGGTCTTTGTAGATAAATGCAAGAAGTCCTTTGTTCTTGGCAAGCTCATCAAGAACGTAATCCATGATGAAAATAAGCCTGTCTTCAAATGCAGTCAGCTTTGCTTTTTGCAACGCTTCGTAAGCCTCCATAAAAAGGAGGCTTGATTTATGTGATATCAGTCTGTTCTTGATATCATATTTATCCTTGAAATACAGATAAAACGTTCCCTTCGCAACACCCGCTTTTTCTACGATATCGGAGATCGAGGTCTTGGTGATGCCTTTTGACGTAAAGAGCTCGAAGGCGTTGTTGAGAAGGTTCTCCATTTTCAGTTTTTTATTCTGATCAGCTTTTCCCATAGTTATGCCTTTCAAAATGCATCTGTACCCTTATTTTACTACATTGCAAGGATAAAGGAGAAGTAAAAAATAATTCTTGCCATTCTTGTTAGCAAGTGCTAACATATAATCCTAAACTATATGATATTAATTATCACTTTATCGGGTGTTAGTAGAAAGAGGTTTACTATGCAACTTGAATTACAAAATATCAAAAAGTCATACGGCGAGGGCGGAAGCCGTATAGAAGTACTTAAGGACATAAGCCTCGAAGCCAAGAAGGGAGAGTTTGTAGTTTTACTCGGACCCTCGGGATCCGGAAAGTCCACACTCCTTAATATCATAGGAGGAATAGACAACGCAGATTCCGGCAAGATCATCATAAGAGGCAAGAGCATGTCCGACATGAATGAGAAGGCGCTTACAAGCTACAGAAGGGAGCATCTCGGCTACATCTTCCAGATGTACAATCTCATTCCGAATCTCACGGTAAGAGAAAATATCGAGGTCGGAGCATACCTTTCCAAGAATCCGCTCGACATAGACGAACTCATAGAGGTACTCGGTCTGAAAGAACATCAAAATAAGATACCAAGCAAATTATCCGGAGGACAACAACAGCGCTGCGCTATCGGCAGAGCCATTGTGAAAAATCCGGATATTCTTTTGTGCGACGAACCTACGGGAGCGCTCGATTACAATACGTCAAAAGAGATTCTGGCCCTTATAGAAGAAGTCAATCAAAAGTACGGAAATACCGTCATCATGGTCACTCACAACGACGCTATCAAAAACATGGCGGATTTCGTTGTAAAGCTAAGAGACGGTGTAATAAGAAAGAGCTATCGAAACGAAGAAAAACAAAAAGCGGCAGAGCTTGACTGGTAAAGGAGAAAAAGATCATGAGAAATCCTTTAAACAAAAGGCTCTTCCGCGAGCTTATCGGAGATATAGGAAAATACATAGTTATCTTTTTGCTTCTTTTGTTGTCTATCGGATTTGTCTCGGGCTTTTTGGTTGCCGGTGAAAGTATGATCAAAGCTTATAATGAAAGCTTTGAAAAATACTCGATAGAAGACGGCAATTTCAGGACGGAGGACAGGCTCAAGGATGCGCAGAAAGAGCGAATAGAAAACGGCAAAGTTCCCGTAAAGATATATGAAAATTTCTATGTAGAAAAAGAATTTGATAACAACACTACGCTTAGGATATTTGCAAACAGAGAAGAAGTAGACAGAGCCTGTGTCATGGAAGGAGAGCTTCCGTCAAATTCAAAAGAGATCGCGATAGACAGAATGTATGCCGACAACAATGGTTTAAATGTCGGAGATACGCTTACTTCTGAAGGCACGGAATATAAGATAACCGCACTTGTTGCCTTGTCTGATTACAGCGCACTTTTTTACAACAACAATGACATGATGTTTGATGCATCCGCATTCGGTGTCGCCGTAGTGACAAAAGAGCAGTTTTCTGAATATGCCGAGCGCGACCTTCGCTATAACTATGCGTGGATTTATGACAAGAAGCCTTTGGACGATATCGAGGAAAAAGAGATGTCGGACGACCTCATGGAACTTATTGCAAAGAAGGCCGAGCTTGAAAATTTCGTTCCGGGATTCCTTAATCAGTCGATCACATTTACGGGTGAGGATCTTGGAAGCGACAAGGCGATGGTCGAAGTTCTTTTATACATAATGATCATCATTATTGCTTTTGTCTTTGGCATCACGATCAACAATACGATCCACAAAGAAGCTTGCGTTATCGGAACGCTCCGTGCTTCGGGATATACCAAGAGCGAGCTTATAAGACACTATATGGCAATGCCTCTTATAGTGACCGTGATCGCTGCTGTACTTGGAAACATCATGGGATATACGTTCTTTAAAGACGTTTGCGTATCCATGTACTATAACAGCTATTCGCTGCCCACATACGTGACTGTCTGGAGCGCGGAAGCATTCCTTAAGACTACGCTTGTACCTTTTGCAATCATGGTGATCGTTACCTATCTAATATTAAGAAGGAAACTGCGGATAAGTCCTCTTAAGCTTATTCGAAGAGATCTTTCGGGCGGAAGGCAAAAGGATGCGATCAGATTAAATAATAAGATCAGATTTTTTGATCGTTTCAGACTTCGAATACTCATACAAAACAAGAGCAGCTACATCATTTTGTTCATGGGACTTTTGTTTGCGAACATGCTTCTTTTCTTCGGAATGATGTTGCCTCCGCTTATTATTCACTATCAGGGTATCGTCACGCAGTCGATGCTTGCAAAGCACACATATTTAATAGAGATTCCGGCCGGTGTTGTCGATACGGATGATGAGCTTTCAGCGGCTTTTTCCTATGTCTTTTTACAAAGCAAGATCACATCAAACAATCCCGATGCCGAAAAGTTCTCGGCTTACGGACTTAAGACGATAGGAGATGACGGCGCCAGAGTCGAGGATGTCACGCTCTATGGAATAAAAGAAGACAGCAGATATATAAATGCGAAGTTTGACGACAAGACGGTCCTTATTTCCTCAGCATACGCCGATAAATACGGACTTAAAAAAGACGATGTCATAACGCTTAAAGAGCCGTATGAGGATAAGTACTACGGCTTTAAGGTGACGGGAGTTTATGACTACGACGGCGGAATTGTTGTGTTCATGAGTCAGAAGCATCTTAATGAGCTTATGGGCTTTGATGAAGAGATGTTCTCGGGTTACTTCTCTGACAGCGAGATAACGGACATAGACACCAAGTACATCGGAACGACGATCGATGAGGAGTCTCTTACGAGAGTCACCAGGCAGCTTATGATCTCGATGGGCGACCTTATGTACATGGTTGATGCGTTCTCAGTCATCCTTTTCGTTGTGCTTATTTATCTTTTGTCCAAGCTCATTATAGAGAGAAACGTTCAGTCAATCTCAATGGTCAAGATACTTGGTTACTGGAAAAAAGAGATCGCGCTTTTATATATTTTACCGACTGCAATAGTTGTTGTGGGATCGCTTCTTTTGTCTTATCCGATCCTGTCATATGTGATGGTTGAGATATTCAGGGTGATGCTAAAGCAGATGATGAGCGGCTGGATGGTCATCTGGCTTGACCCGAGCGTATATGTAAAGATGTTCCTTATGGGCTTTATAACATATGTTGTCGTGGCGATCATCGAATACAGAAAGATCGGCAAGATACCTATGAGTGAAGCGCTCAAGAACGTTGAATAAACTGCAAATTTTACATATTGATAAAAATCCTCAGTTAAATTATTGACCAATGGTCAGAAAAGTGATATACCATATTTAGAAAATGACTATCGGTCATAAATTTAGGAGGAACGAAAATGAAAAAGCTGTCAAAGGTAATCGTAAAACTTCGATATATCATACTGATACTGGCTTTTGCGCTTCTTGTTCCTTCCGCGATCGGCTATTTTAACACGAGAGTCAACTACGATATCCTCACATATCTTCCCAAGGATATCGAGACAATGAAAGGACAGGACATTCTTCTTGATCAGTTCGGCACAGGCTCTTTTGTGTTATATGTCGCCGAAGGCATGGAAGAAAAAGATGTCGCGAAATTAAAATCCAATATAGAAAACGTGGATCACGTTGCCAAGGTTCTTTGGTACGACTCGGTCATGGACCTGTCCGTGCCGATGACAATGCTTCCGAAAGACGTATACGATGCGTTTAATTCGGGCGATGCAACGATGATGTTTGTGATTTTCGATGAGGGAACTTCTGCGGATGCGACGATGGACGCCATTGAAGATATCCGCAAGGTTTCAAACAAGCAGTGCTTCATGAGCGGTATGAGTGCGATAGTTACCGACACCAAGAACCTTGCGATGGCTGAGACTCCGATATATGTAGGTATCGCGGTCCTTTTGGCGGTTATAGTCCTTTCGCTTACTATGGATTCCTATCTTATTCCGCTGTTCTTCTTGCTCAGCATAGGAATGGCGATAGTTTACAACATGGGAACCAATGTATTTAAAGGCGAGATATCTTTTATCACGCAGTCACTGAGCGCGGTATTGCAGCTCGGGGTAACGCTTGATTATTCGATCTTCCTATGGCACAGCTACGAGGAAGAGCTTGAGAAGACCGGTAATAAAGATAAAAAAGAAGCCATGGCCAATGCGATAACGGCGACTTTCCAGTCCGTTATAGGAAGCTCGATAACAACGGTTGCCGGCTTTGTGGCGCTTTGCTTTATGAGCTTTACGCTTGGACTTGACCTCGGCATGGTAATGGCCAAGGGCGTAGTATTCGGAGTTATCGGATGCGTTACGATCCTTCCGAGCATGATACTTGTTTTTGACAAGGTTATCGAAAAGACAAGACATAAGCCTCTGATGCCTGAATTTACAAGGCTTCCCAAGGCAATAGCTAAGTTTTATCCTGTGTTTTTTGCTGTTTTTCTTGCATTATTGGTACCTGCAATCTACGGAAACGAGCATGCGAATGTTTACTACGATCTTACGCAGACGCTTCCCGATAAGCTTGAGAGCGTGCAGGGCGCGAATGAGGTTGATGCAAAGTTCGATATGAACTCGGCCTACATGCTTTTAATAGATAAGAACCTGGATGAGGCTTCGACTCAGCAGATGATAAAAGAACTTAAGAATACCGACGGCATTCTTACTGTACTCGGCGCAGACACGGTGCTCGGGCCTTCGATTCCGAGAGAATTTATTCCTGAAGATCTTTTATCCGATCTTGAGAGTGACGACTGGAAGCTGATTCTTTTGACAACAGATTATAAGATCGCTTCCGACGAGATCAACGATCAGATAGCGAAGGTCGACAAGATAGTAAAAAGCTACGATCCTAAAGCGATGGTAGTCGGAGAGGCTCCGTGTACCAAGGATCTTATAAATATAACGGCGCACGATTTTAAGGTGGTAAATGCCGTTTCGATAGGACTTGTTTTCCTTATCATCGCGTGTGTACTTAAATCGGTCTCACTTCCGTTTATACTCGTTGCGGTCATCGAGTTTGCGATATTCGTAAACATGGGACTTCCGTATTACACAGGGACGACAATACCTTTCATCTCATCGGTTGTAATAGGAACCATACAGCTCGGTGCGACGGTTGATTACGCGATACTTATGACGACGAGATATCTTTCCGAGAGAAAGAACGGACATGACAAAAAAGAGGCGACGCTTATATCTCTTTCGACCGGTATGAAGTCGGTAATTGTAAGTGCGCTCAGCTTTTTTGCTGCGACCTTCGGTGTCGGACTTATCTCGAGCATCGATATGATCGGCTCTCTTTGTAACCTTATGGCGAGGGGCGCGATCGTAAGTATGTTTACCGTATTACTTGTACTTCCTGCCATGTACATGATATTTGACAGGCTTATCATAAAGACCACGTTCGGAATGAAGGGCGTGGATGTCCCCAAAGGACATATTCATGAGTTTATACACAATCATATGCACAGAATAGCTTAAGCGTGTTAGAGAGGTGATATTATGATCAGAAAAAAACTTATTAAATCATTATCTGTTGTAATGGCAGCGATGCTTGCGATAATGACTGTAGCTTGCGGGGCAAACTCGCAGCCTGAGGAAGCTACCGCGGTAGAAGAAACCGCTCAGGAAAAAGAGCTTGAGGATAGCATAATAAAAAGTACGGCGGGCGCATCTGATGAAGCCGGAAAGGTAGAGACCGTGTACGTTACGGCGGATGCAAACGGAGCGGTTGACGACGTTATCGTAAGTGAATGGCTTAAGAACGCTGATGCGGCGGATACTATTTCAGATACAACGAGCCTTAGGAATATTGTGAACGTAAAGGGCGATGAGAGCTTTACTGACAATGGCGACGGAACACTTACATGGAATGCCAAGGGCTCAGACATTTACTATCAGGGTACCACGGCAAAAGAGCTTCCGGTTAAGATGAAGGTTTCATACAAGCTCGACGGAAAAGATATTTCTCCCGAGGAGCTTGCCGGAAAGAGCGGAAAGGTAACCATCCGCTTTGACTATGAGAATACCGACAAGCAGACGGTTGATGTGGACGGTAAGCAGATCGAAGTATACACACCTTTTGCGATGATATCCGGAATGACTCTTGATCCCGACAAGTTCAGTGAGGTTGAGGTGTCCAACGGAAAAGTTATTTCAGAGGGTGGCAATATAATTGTTCTTGGTATTGCACTTCCGGGACTTAAGGACAGTCTTGATATTGATGAGGATAAATGGGATGAGCTCAATGAGGACGGAGATCTTGACAGTAAACTTGCAAATTATTTTGAAGTAACTGCAAACACTACGGACTTTGAGCTTGGAATGACAATAACGATGGCAAGCTCCGATGTGCTTTCTGACTTTGGCATTACTGATATAACAGAATCGGATAAGATCAATGATCTTAAAGATGACATGGGAGAGTTAAACGATGCTTCCGATAAGCTTGTCGATGCCAACAAGGAGCTAAAAAACGGAACGGGCGAGTTAAAAGACGGAGTGGGAGAGCTTTACGACGGAACTAGCGAGCTTAAGGACGGAACACTTGATTTCTACAACGGAATCGTTGCTTATACCGATGCTACAAGTAAGATAAACGAAGGTGCTTCGGCTCTTGCAGACGGTGCAAGCCAGGCACATGACGGAACTCATAAGATGAAAAAAGCTATGGATGAAGCTAAGCTTGTTGAGAATGCCAACAAACTTGCGGACGGCTCAAAACAGGTAAGTGACGGCGTTGCCACTGTAGCTAAGATGGCTGAGAGCTTATCCGGATTGTCATCATCAGTGCAAGAGCTTGCGGGACAAAAGGCTGCTTTTGAGGCAACCGCGGCTTGGCTTCAAAACGGCGGTGATTGCACGCCTGAAATTGTTGCCTGCATGTATAAGCTTACAAACGGTGGTATTGACTCAGCTGACAAGGCTGTTGCATGGAGGAACGCACATTTAAGAGCTGTAGCTGAAGTAAATAAGCTTGGCAGTTATACGATAGTTGCAACACCTGTACCCGGTGGAGATGAGGCTCCCGAAAGAGATGTGACTGAGGGAGAGCTTAACAGAGACGGTTCCGGAGATAATACCGGAGATAATACCGGAAACGGCGATGACGGAAACGGAAATAGTAACGGAAACTCCGGAAGCGGAGACAACAGCGGCGGAAATGCCGGAAGCGGAAGTGAAGGCTCAGGCATTGATGGCGGCAACGGAAATGCAGGAAGTGGAGACGGTAACGGAAGCGGCGAAGGAAACAGTGATGGCGGCAACAGCCGCGATGGAACCGGCGCAGGAGACAACAGCGGCACAGGAAACGGAAACAGCGACAATGGAAATGGTAGTGCTTCCGGAACCTTAGGCGGCGACAATGGCGGAAACGGTAACAATGGCGGCTTAGGAGATAACGGTGCCGGAAATAATGGCGGCGCAGGAGACAACGCAAGCGCAGGAAACGGTGATGGCGTAACTTTAAACACAAGCAGATCACAGCTGCCTTCGGGAGACGGAATGACCGCGGAAGAGAAAGCTGCAATGCTTGCGGGAAATCAGATAGTAGTCGGCGGAAATGGTCTTGTGAGAAGTAATTCCGGGAACATGCTTATGAGCGTTACTACTCCTGACGGAAGTATCGAATATGGGCAGGGTGAGCTGGCCGGATACGTTAAGGCGGCGAATGAGTTTTATAGCTTGATAGCGGCTGCACAAGGCACCGCAAATACACTTGGAACAGTCTTAAGTACGATGAGCACAGCAACCGGAGAAAACACCGGCATGACTCCTGATACAGCAAAGCAATTACAGCAGCTTGTTCTCGGCGCACAGCAGGTCGCAGAAGGAAACAAGGCTCTTGCAGGCGGTCTTTCACAGCTTTACGACGGAACAAGTCAGCTTGACGAAGGTCTTGGAAAGCTCAGTGACGGAGCTAAACAGCTCTCTGACGGAACAGGCACACTTGTATCCAATAACGAAGCCCTCGTAGACGGAGCATATCAGCTTAATGACGGAACGCATCAGCTAGGCGACGGAGTTAAAGAGTTATATGACGGAGTCATAGAGCTTGACGACGGTGTACAGGAGCTTGTGGACGGCGTGATCAAATTTGACGAAGAAGGAATAGACAAGCTCTATGAAGTATTTGACGGAGATCTTTCCGAGTTTACCGATAAGCTTACGGCAATACAGAAAGCCGGCTCTGAGTACAAAACATTCGGCGGAGCTGCGGACGACATAGACAGCAGCGTGAAGTTCATCATCAGAACCGACGGAATAAAAGAAGCTTGATTGCCATTGCTCACGCCCGGCGGTACAATTGACTATATCTAAAAGAATGATATGGAGGTTGAACTGGAAATAATTATGAAACCGGGTATATTGGCAAAAGAGAAGAAATTACAAGTATACGGACGCTCGCCGATAGGAGAAGATATCACACTTTTTCTGAGCGGAAGCGGAGTGCGATTTGTCACGGATGCGACGGATGTATGGATCGAGCTTGAGGCTGCATTTGACAGGCTTGATCTGTGGATAGAAGTATTAGTAAATGATGAGCTGTCACAGAGAAGATCGCTTGAAAAAGGCAAGAACAGGATTCATCTGTGGGGCGGCGGAGAACTTAGAAAGAACAGAGAATTCAAGATACTTAGGACGACGCAGGGATACTTTGAAGATACTGTATCATATATCAAGATTAAAGATATAGAGGCAAACGGGGAGTTCGCAGAGGTAAAAGAAAAGGATCTTTTCCTTGAATTTATCGGCGACAGCATTACTTCCGGTGAAGGCGCGGCGCTTACAAAGGAAGAAGACTGGGTTCCGGCGGTGTTTAGCTGTTCCAATGATTATGCATATCTTACGGCAAAAGAGCTTGATGCTGATTACAACGTAGTATCACAGAGCGGATTCGGACTCTACGCTGCATGGAACGGAGATCTTACGCTTGTTATACCGCCGCACTATGAGCAGGTTGCGGGAACTCTCGGTGGAGCAGAGAACGCAGCAGCGGGCGCTCAGGATGACTGGGATTTTGGAAAAAGAAAAGTCGACGCCGTTATACTTAATCTTGGAACTAACGATCAGTTTGGGTTTAAAAATTTGGAAAGCAATAAAGAACAAGAAAAATTCTTGCAAGATTTTAAAGCAACAGCAGTCGATTTCCTTAAAAAGATAAGAAAGAATAACCCGGATGCTTATATTTTATGGGCATATGGAATGATGGGCGCAGATATAAAGGATACAATAGAGGCAGCAGTCAGGAAATACAGTCTGGCAGCAGGTGATGAAAAAGTGTCTCTTTTCATTCTTCCGCTTTGCACAGCCGATGAGCTTGGAATGAGAGATCATCCCACACTCAAAGGCCATATTAAAGCAGCAAAGGCTCTTTCAACAGAGCTAAAAAGACTGATCTAAGTAATCACATGAAATCTATCTTCATCCAAATACCGCAAATGACTGAGGAGCAATGGTAAGCTTGCCGCTATCGCAGCTTGCCGTTCCTATCGTATAGACAGGATTGCCCGCTACATTTGCTTTTGCGGATATATTAGCGCTGCATTCCTTGCCTGAAGGATTGATAGCAATTACAAGATTTCCCCTTCTGTAGACGAAGGGGAATTTTTCTTTTTCTGCATAGATGACTTCAAAAGAAGCATCTGCCTGCAGGTCTTTTTGCTCATGCTTAAGAGCGGTAAGTCTTCTCACTTCGTTTAGTAATGAAGAAGGATCTTTTTCCTGAGCTTCTACTGTGGGCGCGTCGGACGAGCTGTCAACGGGGAGATAGAACTTGTCCTTGGAAGCGGAAGAGAAGCCGCGGCTTTCGGAGTTATCCCACTGCATGGGAGTTCTTGAGCCTGTTCTGTGATAGCCGCCTTCCTTAGTTCTGACGTCAAGATAACGCATTCCGATCTCGTCGCCGTAGTAGATAAAAGGCACTCCGGGGAGTGTAAGGATCATTGCATATGCAAGCTTAAGCTCTTCATTTGAAAGAGTTCTTGCAGGACGGGGAGTGTCGTGATTGCAGGTGATAAAGCTTATGAAGCCCTTATCTTTTGTCCTTTCATATCTTGGAAGATAGTCATTTAAAAAGCGCATTATATCGCCGCCACTGTCCTTTTTGATAAAGCTGTGGTCACCGCCCTCTGTCTCGTAATCGCGGATAAGGGTGTTGTAGCCGTTGCCCCAGTGATCAAGATAAAAGTCTGCGTGGAAGCCGTGCAAAAGAGCCTGTCCGGGATCGCACCACTCGGCTACGATAGCAGCTTCGGGATAGTCCTTATCAAGCATTTCCCTAACGTTCTTCCAGATCTTTCCCGTTGCGGATTTATTTTCATCATCCTCTTTTACAAGCGAATCTGCCATGTCGACTCTGAAGCCGTCGCATCCTTTATCAAGCCAAAAGCGCATGATGTCCTTCATTGCTTCTCTTGTCTCGATACAAGCGGGATCGTCGGGGGCCTTCTGCCAGTCCTCCGTGCGGTTTAAGAAGCCGTAGTTAAGCGCGGGCTGTGACTTGAAGAAGTTTAGCATGTAGCAGCCGTCTCTGTCGGCTTCACCGCCGATATAAGGGTGTCCGCCGATACCGCAGAAAGCGCCGTTAGTCCAAACATATCTGTCTGAGTATTCGTTTCTTTCGATCTCACAGCTCTTTTTGAACCATTCATGCTCCTCTGAGGTGTGACCGGGAATGAGGTCCAAAAGGATCTTCATACCGCGCTTGTGTGCCTCGTCAAAGAGCTTTACAAGATCATCGTTCGTTCCGTATCTGGGAGCGACCTTTTTGTAATCTCTGACGTCGTAGCCTGCGTCCTTGAAAGGAGAATCAAAGCAGGGATTGAGCCAGATTGCGTTGCATCCGAGGCTCTTTACATAATCGAGCTTATCGATGATACCCTGAAGATCTCCGATACCATCTGAGTTTGTGTCATTAAAGGATTGTGGATATATTTCGTAAAAAACAGCGTCTTTTAACCAGTTTGGCATTGTAACCTCCTAAGATGAAAACCGGCCCTTTGAAAAAAGAGCCGGAATATCATTACATTATTTTGGTTATTTCTCCGATAACGCCCTTCATGCGCTCGTCGGAAAGACCGAAGTCCATTTCCTTGTAGCTCCATGCTGCTCGGCCGATACCGTACTTATCGAATGTCTTGCAGATGACTTTGTACCACTTGAGAGCATCTTCGGGAGTCGCTCTGTCGATAACTCCGTACTCGCCGCAGTAGAGCATTACATTTCGCTCTTCGGCAACCTTAACCGCTTCTGCGAGATATCTGTCAAAGAACTCCGGACCGAACATCGCATCTCTGTCAAAGGCTGACATATCGCCGGTTATATGGTCGAGATGCTTGTTGTTAAATTCGATGTACTGACCGTAGGTTGAGTCAAAAGGCATTCTGAACTCGGTGTCCATCTCCTTTATCCACGGCGCTCCCTGATGCGTAAAGATGAGGGGCTCATAGCAGTGGAAGTTATATACGATGTTATCATCGTAAGGCTCTGCAAGGTCCTTAAGCGCCTCGATACTGTTGTTGTAGTAACCGCCAACGAGGATCTTGATATTAGGAGAGATCTTTCTGATCCTTGTGATGCATTCTCTCGAAACATCGTTCCAGATCTCACAATATTCTTTTTTGGTAACTTCGTTGAGAAGCTCGAATGCGAGCATGTTATCGTTCTTTCCGAATCTTATCGCAAACTGCTCCCACAATTTATAAAAGCGATCCTGATACTCTTTTTTCTCAAAGAATCCGAGCTCGCCTTCGCCGCTGTCAAAGCTGTAACCGAAGGTCTTATGGAGATCGAGTACCATATTGAGCTTATTCTTTTTACACCACTCGATCGCTTTCTGAATATATGCAAAACCGTCCTCTTTGTAGTTGCCCTGAGCATCTTCAACAAGGTCGTAGTCAACGGGAACTCTGATGTGATCCATTCCCCAGCTCTTTATAACTTCTATATCGCTTTCTGTGATAAAGAAGTCATACCTTTCCTTGGTGTGGTCGCACTGTGAAAGCCATCCGCCAAGGTTAACTCCGTGCATATACCCCTTTAGTTTTTTCATATTTGCTCCGTTCCGCCGCAGGATAAAAATGCGGCAAAATGATTATTCTTTTTTCCCCACAAATAAGTTTAAAACATTTCATAGGTCGACTTCAAGTGGAACATCAACATTGAAGAAATGCGCTAAACACGGTATATTTGTTTAGGAGCATTAGAATATTTACATTATAAAAGGAGTAAAATTATGAAAAAGAAAATATTGGCTGTTGTTATGACTGCAGCTATGGCTATGTCTGTGCTTACAGGTTGTGCGAGCAAATATACGATCGCACCTAAGCAGCCTGAGCCAGAGCGTCAAGTCATTGAGGTTGAACCCGGAAGCGGCGAGAGTGCAGATGAAGCGAATGCTTCAGGAAAGCCTGCTACCGACAGAAGCGGCAATGAGGTTTCTATCCCGGATGAGATCGACGCTATAGTTTCAATGGCGCCGTCAACAACACAGATCCTTATAGATCTCGGACTTGCAGATAAGATAATCGCTTGCGATACATATTCCGCAGCAAGCTACGGCGATGTTCTTGCAAAAGATATCCCCCAGTTTGATATGATGACACCCGACCAGGAGCAGATAATCGCGCTCGGAGCTGACGTTGTTTTCACAACAGGCATGAGTGCAAGCCACGGCGAGGATGTTTTTGCTTCGGTAAAAGAAGCCGGTGTCTGCGTGTGCGATACTCCAAGCAGCGCAAGCCTTGAGGATATCCAAAAGGACATCGAGTTCTTCGGCGCAGCTGTCGGAAAGAGCGATGAGGCAGCTAAGATCAACAAGGAAATGAGTGATTCTATCGAAGAGATAAAAGAGATCGCTTCCAAGATCCCCGAAGAAGAGAAAAAGACAGTTCTTTTCGAGCTCTTCACTCCTTCAGGTGACACACCTACTATCTACACAGCAGGTTCAAATACTTATATCAATGAGATGATCGATATCGTAGGCGCTGAAAATGTTGCCGGAAAGGAAGCAGAGCAGTGGCCCGCACTTACTGAGGAAGCTGCAGTCGGAATGGACCCTCAGGTCATCCTCACAGCGGACATGTACACAGATGATGTCATCAATGTCCTTCTTTCAATGAAGGGCTGGGAAAACGTAACAGCTATCAAGGACAAGGCTGTTTATCAGATCGACAATGATACTGTTAACCGTCCCAATCAGCATGTTATAAGCGCTATGATCGAGATGGGAAAAGATATTTATCCCGATTACTATAAAGATGTTGTAGATCCTTTTGCAGATGAAGAAGCTGAGGAAAAAGCTGCGGCATAAGGTGGTTTTATGAGAAAAAAGATCACTGCGGTAGTCCTTCTTTCGATATTGATACTCTTTCTTTGCATAGGCATAGGAAGTGTGTTTGTATCTCCGTTGGAAGGACTGCAGATAATACTGAACAAAATATTTTCCGCTGCGCTTCCCGATAGTGTAACGCCGACAAATATCTCTATTTTCTGGGATATCCGTATGCCCAGAGTACTTACGGCATTTCTTGTCGGTGCGGCTCTTTCAGTGAGCGGAGCGATCATGCAGGCTCTTTTGCAGAACCCTTTAGCATCTTCTTATACGATGGGTGTTTCTGCCGGAGCCTCGCTTGGCGCGGCTTTTGTTATCATAACGGGAATAACGGGGACGATATTCGGAATGTTCCTGCTTCCCGTGTGCGGCTTTGCGTCAGGTCTTTTGACTGTTCTTCTTGTGCTTGCTTTCTCGCTAAAGATAGACAAGAACATGCACAATCATACGATAATCTTGTTCGGTATGGTCTTTTCACTTTTTGTAAATGCGATCCTTACGCTTGTGAGTACGCTTAACGGCGAGCATATGCAGAGACTTGTCCTGTGGCAGCTCGGAACCTTCTCGGGAAGAAGGTGGATCCATGTGCTGATCCTGTTTATCTGCCTTATGCTTGGAACGATCGGTACGATCTTGTATCACAGAGAGCTGGACATCATGAGCTTTGGACAGGAACAGGCGATGAGTATGGGCGTTGATGTCGGAAAGTCCAAGATCGCGCTGCTTTTATTGTCATCGTTTTTGACGGGCGCGGCTGTGTGCTTTTCGGGTATCATCGGCTTTGTTGACCTCACGGTACCGCACATCGCAAGAAGGATATTCGGAGCTAAGCACTCACTGGTGATCCCGATGTCGTTGTTTATGGGCGGCGCATTTATGGCGCTTTCCGATATGGTCTCGAGAACTCTTTTGGCACCCAGGGAAATCCCTGTAGGCGCGGTGACAGCACTTGTCGGAGCACCTTTCTTTGTTTGGGTTTATTTTCACGATAGGAAGCAGTAATTTATGGAGCAGAAGCTACTTAAGTGCAGGGACCTTGTCTGCGGCTACGGCAGGAGGCCCTCGGACAATTCCATAATCAAAAAGATCGGTTTTGATATAGGCGAGGGCGAGAGCATTGCGATCCTCGGTCCCAACGGATGCGGCAAGACCACGCTCCTTAGAGCGCTCGGCGGTATCATTCCTTACGACGGAAGTGTGTGCGTAGACGGGCGTGAGATCCGGGATATGAAGAGAAAAGAGCTGGCTTCTTACGTTTCATCGATGACGCAGCTTTCGGGCGTGTATTTTTCTTATACCGTAAAAGAGACTGTTATGCAGGGCAGGTACCTGTATTGCAAGAATCTTTTCGGGACTTATGACAAAAGAGATATCGAGGTCGTCGATGAATGTATCAGAAATACGGGGCTTGAGAAGATCAAGGATAAGCAGATAGGTCAGCTTTCGGGAGGTCAGCTTCAGAGAGTTTTCCTTGCAAGAACACTTGCGCAGGAAACGCCGATACTTCTTCTCGATGAGCCCACCAATCACCTTGATCTTAAATATCAGGCGGAGCTACTCGATTTTCTAAACGTTTGGAAAGAAAAAGAGACCATGATGTCTGACGGAAGACGCGTTCGCAACACCTTGATCGGTGTCTATCATGATATCAATATGGCACTTATGGTTGCGGAGAAATTTCTTTTGATCAAAGACGGGGAAATACTGTGCTTTGGAAACAAAGAAGAAGCAGTTACAGGGGAAAACCTAAAGGCTCTGTACGAAATTGATGTTGAAGCTTATATGAGTGAAAGAGCAAAACTATGGAGGAAAGAGGAATAGAATATGAAAAAACGAAATATTTTTGGCCTTTTATTTGGGCTTATATTTATGCTTACGGCGTGTAACGAAGCCACTGAGATAAACAATACTGCTGCGGGTGACAATTCTGTAGCAGAGACGGAAGAATTGACGGAAGGTACCGACGAAGATGTAGAAGAGGGTACTGAAAATGATGCATCCGGCGCAGCAAGTAGTGTTTATGTTGAAGACAGTGCTTCCAATGCGTCGACTGAAGAAAAAGCGGAAGCTAAAGATATTCAATACGATCGTACATATCTGGAAAACGTGGACGGAGAATATGTTTATAGGCTTACGGATAAGAGCATTATTGAAAAGTATGATGAACTTTACGCGGATGCTTTTGCGGATGTTGTAAAAACTCAAGAGGAAGAAGCTGCTTGGCTTGATCAGAGTGTTTATTCGGATCAAACTGTGGTTACAAGCAATCTTTTATATCAGGATACTAATGAGAGTCGGATGATAGAAACCGGATCAACCTTTGAAATGGACTATGGTTTTGATCTTCTAAACGTGGGATATACATATGTGGACCTGAACAGTGACGGTGATTATGAGCTGATATTCGGTGTGCTTCATGATAAATATCAGGATAATGAACCGCAGCTAGTCTTTGAACGTGCCTACGCTTTGGTAGACGGTAAGCCGAAAAATATCTGTGAGGGCGGAAGCAGGAGTAATTACTGGCTTGGAAATGATGGATACATTTATCATTATGGTAGCAGCGGAGCTGCCTTTAGCGGAGTTTGGAGAATACATATAGATAATGTTTCTGCACCGAGCACATATGATGGTGAGTTGGGAGCTGATCAAAGCATATTTGTAGAAGATGAGTTTTTGGGTTGCTGGGGTAATGTGGTACATATAACCGAACCAATCACAGATATAGGTGAATTGGCTTATTTACCTGAATATCAGATATCCGAAGATGAGTTCAATGCATTATCTCAAGAATGGGAAAGCAGACAAGTTAAGATAGAATGGCTTCCTTTTGGTGAATATCTAAAAAAGCAATAATTTAGCGTAAAAGCCCGAGCACTTTTTATAAGTGCCCGGGCTTTTATTGTGATTATGGTAGTTTAAATAGTCTTTATAAACTGTGAGATAAAGTACAGTGCAGCGCCTGCTGCGATGTTCTCGCGTTTGTAGGAACAGAGCTTTATGAAATCCGCATTTGTGTCAAAGGTGCTGATCTTGAGAGCTCTTTTCTTTATCTCGTCTAAATAAGGTTCCAGATATGCTCCGACGTATCCTCCAAGGATGATATCACAGTCGAGGATAGCACGGACGTTGACAACGGTCTGTGCGGTATAATCCAGGTATTGCTGCCATTCATCCAATATCTTCTCATCCTTGGTAGTCTCAAGCTCTTTGAAGTATCCTTCAAGATCGTCCTGAGAAAGATTGGTTGCCGCAAGATAGGGATCTACACATCCGTACTGTCCGCAGTAACACTTTCTTCCGTGCGGTACGAGAGTGATGTGTCCGACCTCTGCGGATCTGAAGTTATCTCCGGAATAGACCTGACCGTTTATCATCATGGCACCGCCGACGTTGTTACTGAGCATTATGTAAAAGGCGTTCACCAGATCTTTGTTGATCCATTTCTCCGCAAAGCAAGAAGCTTTTGCATCGTTAAACATAACGATGTCCATGTCTATATACTTGCGGAACATGTCATAGGTGTCTTCCCTGATGTCCATGATACCGCTGTAGAACACGGTCTTGTTATCGGATTGAACAAGAGCGGGGATACCGATACCGACTCCCAGGATCTTCTTATCGTCGATATTACTTTCCTTGATGAATTTCTTGAGCAGATTTGCTACTTCTTTGAAGTAGGAATCCTTAAATTCAAATATAAGATAGTTACGGCTAAAAGAGATGATATTGCCGTTAAGATCGACTACAACGCATGAGACGTGATGCTTGGTTATATCAAGTCCAAGTGACACTTTAGCGTCTGCACAAAGTGAGTAAGTTGTGGCTCTTCGGCCACCGGTCTGCCCTCTTGAACCGCTTACGGCGATCAGCCCAAGCTCCGACAGATAATCAATGTTCTTGTTTACTGTGGGAAGTGTGAGGTTAAGCGCCGAAGCAAGATCCTGCTTGGTTGCGTCCGGGTGCTCCAAAAAATAGGAGTAGATGTTAGATGTGTTAAATTTTCTTAAGTTGAAATCAAAACTTTCCATTTTTCGCGTCATCCATTCTGGTTGCATGTGAAGCCCTCTCCGAGCATTACATTTATATGATACCTTATTTATTTACTTTTTGCATCTTGTTTTATAAAGTGGTTTGCATAAAATAAAACGTTATCCCCCGATTATCTCCTGCATGTCGCTCCAGGTGCTGTCCAGGGCTTCAATGACTTTTTTGTAGAGGAGATATTTCTTTTCATAATCATCATGTGCCCAAGCTCTCGGAAGGACTGCCTTGTTCATACGGCACATATGATCAGCCGCATCGGTTACATCCTTGTAGTCGCCGACTGCTGTTGCTACGGCGATAGCGCATCCAAGAGCGCCTGTCTCATCAACATCGACTGTCTCTACGGGAAGATTCATTACGTCTGCAAACATCTGTGTCCAAGCCTCAGACTTGGCAACGCCGCCTGCGAGACGGATAACAGCTTCCTTGGAATCTCTTGTGTTCATGAGTCTGTCGAGGTGCCATCTATGAGAGTAAACAATGCCTTCATAAACGGCGCGCAGCATGTGATGTCTTGTGTGAGATGCGTCGAGTCCGACAAATGCCGCGCGCGCAAGAGGGTTAACATTGCTTGCGGTAAGGAAGGGAAGGAACACGGGAACAAAGTCCTTTGGCTCGAATTCTTCGCACCATTCATTCATGATGTCATAGATGCTTCCGCCGTTTTTCTTGGCTTCTTCTTTTAACTCGGGAAGAAGCTGACGGATGAACCACTCGTTGTTTCCTGCGGAAGTGGGGCTTGATTCCTCGATAAGATAATATCCGGGAAGACAGAAGATTGAATTCATCTGTACGCTTCCGTCGAGAACCGCTGTTTTGCGAGGATATTCATTTATGCTCCATGTGCCTGCGATCATGCAGATGTTCTTGTCATCTGTTACGTTGACTGCGAGTGCACAGGCGTTAATATCGAACATTCCTCCGATGACGGGTGTGTCTTCTTTTAATCCTGTCGCTTCAGCGGCTTCTTTGGTGATGTGTCCCGCGATATCTGTTGAGAGGCAGATGGGAGGAAGTGCGTCCCAGAGCTTTTCTATGCCGAATAATTTCAATAACTCCTTGTCAAAAGAAGCGGTGTGAAGATTCATAAGTCCTGTGCCTGAGTAATCCGTGATCTCGGCTCTTGCTTCACCTGTTAATCTGAAACGAACGTAGTCCTTACATTCAAATATCCACTCGATGTTATCCATGTTTTCAGGCTCGTTGTCGCGGATCCATGCAAGAAGACATACCGGCTGACATGCCATTATGTGCTGGCAGGAGAGCTCAAAAGCTTTTTCTTCCGTTCCGTCTTTTTTCCAATCGGAATAGTATTTCCATGCGCGGTTATCGGATGAGATGATGCCTCTTCTTACGGGATGTCCGTCTTTTCCCCAGAGATAAAGACCTTTTCCGTGACCGCAAAGTCCGATTCCTGCAATGTCTGCGGGATCTATATTGTTCTTTTTTATAAGCTCGCGGATAACGGTACAGTTATCGTCCCACATCTGATCCATGTCGCGCTCTACAAAATCGGGAGCGGGCGTTATTGCTGCGGTTGCGATTGATTCTACCGCAACCTGTTTTCCCTCTTTTGTAAAAAGAGCTGCCTTTGTATTTGTTCCTCCGTTATCTAACCCCAGATAATATCTCATTGTTTTCGGTTACTCCTTTCCGGTATTGTTCTTCTATATATTTCTTGGCGTTTGTGATGTATTCTTTATAATCCATGCCTTCCCGGTACCACATTTCCATCATGTACGGTCCGGAATAGCCCAAGTTTTCCAAGATATTAAGTTCTTTTGCAAAATCAACGCAGCCTTCTCCGAAGGTCACGCACTTAAACTTTCCTTCAAAGGTCGGAGTCACCGCCAAAGTATCTTTTAAATGAACTCCGACTATTTCATGGATTCCGAGCTCAAGTTCATGCTTTACATCGTTTCCCCAAGCTGTGAGATTTCCAAGGTCCGGATATACCGTGAACCAGGGGGATGGGATCTCATCTTTATATCTTTTGTAACGTGTGATGCTGCTCATAAGCTCCGTGTCCATGATCTCCATCGCAAGCATTACCTGATATTTCTCAGCAGTCCTTGCTGCGGATTGCAAGCCTTCCAAAAAGAGCTGTAAGCTTTCGGGAGTCGATTGTTCATAGTAAACATCGTAGCCCGCTAGCTGGATCACACGGATTCCGAATTCTCTGCAAAAGAGAATTGCTTTATCCATAAGTTCATGTGCTTTTTCTCTTATAATGGGATCGGCGCTTCCGTACGGGAAACGGCGATGACAGCTAAGACACATGGAAGGTATGGGAACGCCGGTCTTTTGGATCGCGGCGTGAAGCTTTTCTTTTTCTTTTTCGGTCCAATCCAGTCTGTTTATTCTTTCATCTTTTTCGTCAATGGATATTTCAACATAGTCATATCCGAGGTCCTTTGCGGTCTGCAGGCGCTCTTCCCAATCCATTTCGGGCGGGAGAGCCTTTTCATACAAACCGAGTAAGTGATTGCCCAACATGGTAGTTTTCCTCCTTACCTGATTAGCATAAATATGTTGATATTTAATTCGTTATATAAAACGCATTTATATAACGACTTTAATTTAACATAAGTTTATTTCAAAATGCAATCCCGGATCAAAGGCAAATGATATGAAAAGAAATCTCGAAAATTGTGTATTTTTGACAAAAACACAAAATACAAAAACTTTTTTGATGTTAGAAGTTGACAAACGAAAAACCGAGTTGTATATTCGGTTTAGAAATTCGTTATAGAAAACGGTTTTACAAAACTGGAAAATGTGCACACGTTCCATAACTGCGATTTCTACATAAGACAACAGAATAGGAGGAATTTTTAAAATGGCAGTTAGAGGAAGTATTCCAAAGACTATGAAAGCTTTGGTTGCTTACAGCAAGGATGATTACAGATTAGAGCTTGCCTATCCTACTCCTGAATGCGGACCCGACGATATAATTATTAAAACTGAGGCGTGCGGTATCTGCGCAGGTGATTTAAAATGTAAGCATGGGGCAGCGATGTTCTGGGGAGATGATATTCAACCTTCATGGGTTAAGCCCCCTTTCATTCCCGGACACGAATTCTACGGAACCATTGTTCAGATGGGTGAGAATGTTGAAGGATATGAACTTGGTGAAAAGATCACAGCGGATCAGATCGTTCCTTGCGGAAAATGTAAGTTCTGCAAAGACGGACATTATTGGATGTGTCAGCCACATGACATGTACGGTTTCATGTCATATACCAACGGCGGTATGGCAGAGTATGTAAGATATGGAAAGACATCTGTTATTTCCAAGCTTCCAAAGGATATGCCTTTGGAGCAGGCAGCACTTGTTGAACCTTATGGTTGCTCCAAGCATGCGGTAGACAGAGCAGAGATTACCAATGAAGACGTTGTTGTTATTTCAGGCGCAGGTACACTCGGACTTGGAATGATCACATACGCAAGAATGAAGAATCCCAAGAAGCTTATCGTTCTCGACATGCAGGAGAACCGCTTGGAGATGGCAAAGAAATTCGGCGCTGACCTGGTATTCAATCCCGGTAAGTGTGATATAGATAAAGAGATCAAGGCTATTACAGACGGCTACGGATGTGACATCTATATAGAGGCAACAGGAAATCCGGCCAGCGTAATCCAGGGTCTTACTATAATAAGAAAACTCGGAACATTTGTTGAGTTCTCCGTATTTGGCAAAGAGACCACAGTTGACTGGTCTATCATCGGAGACAGAAAAGAGCTTGATATCAGAGGAGCACACCTTAGCCCTTACGCATATCCTTTTGTAATTGAAAACATGATGAACGGCAACTTAAAGACAGAAGGAGTAATCACGACAATCCTTCCCATTGACGAATGGGAGAAGGGATTCGATCTTGCTTCGGGACGCGAAGGGGATCTCAAGGTTGTACTTACCTTTGATTAAAATAAGCATGCGACAATGAAATAAAGAACAAACGACAAAATGCTAAAAGAAAAAAGATAAGGAGAGACAGTATGAGAAAGTTAATGTCACTTGTATTGGCAGCTACTATGGTAGCAGCAACGCTCACTGGCTGTGGGGTAGACTCACCTCAGACAGCTCCAACACCCGAATCTGACGGACAGCAAGCGGCACCTGCAACGGATTCCGCTACCCCCGAAGCAGCAGCGGAAGAGTTCGACTGGAAGAAGTTTGACGGAGAAGAGATCACCGTTCTTTTCAGTGAACATACTTATGCAGATGCTGTTGAAGAAAAACTGGATGAGTTTACAGAGAAAACAGGTATCAAGGTTAATTATTCTTCAATGCCCGAAGGAAACTACTTTGAGAAACTTAATGTTGAACTTAGCAGCCATTCAGGATCTATCGACGTTTTCATGACAGGTGCTTACCAGTCATGGGAATATGCTACAGCCGGAAATCTTGAACCTCTTGAGAAATACATTGGCACTACACTTACCAGCCCTGACTGGGATTACGATGATTTCATTCCTGCGGTTATCGATGCTCTTAAGTGGGATCTCGTTCCCGGACATGCTGTAGGCTCCGGCTTCCAGTGGGCTCTTCCTATGGGATGGGAAGTAAATATCCTTACATATAATAAGAGAATTCTTAATGAGAAGGGTATTGAGCCTCCCAAGACAGCCGAGCAGCTTCTTGATGCCGCTAAGGCTCTTAAAGAGTTCGACGGCAGCGGTTCTTACGGACTTGCAGTTCGTGGTCTTCCCGACTGGGGAACAATCCATCCCGCATACATGTCAATGTATTCAACATGGGGTGCTAAGGACTTTGAAATTGAGAACGGCAAGCTTGTAAGTAAAGTAAATTCTCCTGAAGCAGTTGCAATGACTGAGTACTGGGTTGACCTTGTAAAGAACGGTAGTGCACCTCAGTGGGCAACATACGGATGGGAAATGTGCGGAGCTGACCTTGGAGCAGGAAAAGCTGCTATGATGTGGGATGCAGACAGAGGTGGTTACACTCAGAATACACCCGGATCATCTAACGAGGCCGGAAACATGGCATTTGGTATGGTTCCTTATCCCGAATCTGCAGGCAAGACAGAGGCAGATATGAAGTCTAACCTTTGGGTATGGTCAATGGCTATGAACGCTGATTCAACCAAGAAGGAAGCTGCATGGTACTTCATGCAGTACTTCACAAGTCCTGAGTTTATGCTTTGGTCAGGCGTTGAGAAGGCTTGCACAGATACCCCTCGTACTTCTGTACTTAACAGCGATGCTTACAAGCAGTCTGTTGCAGGTGCTGAAGGATACTACGAGGCCTTCTCCACAATATCTAAGAATGCAAGTATCTTCTTCACAGCTCAGCCATACTTCACAGAGACAACAACTGAGTGGGCTAAGACCCTCCAGGATCTTGTAACGACAGATAAGTATTCTTCCGTTCAGGAAGCTATGGATCAGCTAAAGGTTACGATGGATGAACTTGTTTCCGATCTTGAAGTAGAGTAATCTAAAAAAGAAGTAAAAAACTAACACAAAACGCACGGGGGAGGCAATTTTCCCCCGTGATGTTTTGAATAATGTATGAGGTGTAGACATGACCGCAAAGAACAAGAGCAACGGTAAATCCGAACTGAACAAAGTGCCGTTTTCGACACGTGTCAGACCCTATTTGATCGTTGCACCTTCACTCATCATTACAATCGGAATCATGGTTCCCTTTGCAATGGCAATTTGGTATTCACTTACTAATTATTCTTTTAAACTTCCCAATCACAAATTCATAGGTATAAGCAACTGGGTAAGCATGTTGGGAGACCCTGCGTTCTGGGGAGCAGTAAAAATTTCATTAATGTACGGTGTCATTTCCACGGTATTGGAAATGCTTATAGGTCTTGGAGTCGCTATTTTACTTAATAATTTGAATAATGGGCTTTCAAAAGTACTTCGAGTTCTGCTTGTTTTTCCGCTTATGATCGCACCCGTTACGGCGACGATCGTATGGCAGCTTATGCTGAACAGTTCGGTAGGTATTGTTGAAAAGCTTTTGAATATATTCGGCGTATACAACTTCCCTTGGGCTGCAGCACCGGGAACGGCTATGCTGACGGTAATTATTATAGACGTATGGATCAATACCGCATTTATTATCTTGCTGGTTCTGGCAGGACTTCAGTCACTTCCGAAGTCACCTTTCGAATCGGCGCTTATAGACGGAGGAAGCGCATGGTTTAACTTTACAAACCTCACACTTCCGATGCTTAAGCCAAGTCTTTACATTGCACTTTTGTTCCGCTTCATGGCGGCACTTCAGGAATATGCGATAATCTTTGCACTTACAAAGGGAGGCCCGGGAAATGCGCTGATGTCTCTTTCGCTTACCGCATATCAGAAAGGCTTCAAATTCCAGAAGTTTGGTGCGGCAATACCGTTTATTCTGGTTCTTTGGCTTATTATCAACATTGCCGCAAAACGTATCGTAAACTTACAGCGTACTGCACAGAAGCAGGCCGCAGGTCTGGAAGAGTAAAGGAGGAGCAAGATGAAGACAGGAAAACAGAGAGCACTATATGTGCTTCAAAACTTCTTACTTATCGTATATGCGATATTTGCGCTCTTCCCTCTTATTTGGATGGTGCTTATAACTTTTAAGTCAGATACGGAAGTATTTACAACAACATTTTTGTTTCACCCCACACTTGCAAACTATCAGGAAGTACTTCTTCGTTCCAACTACGCAAGATACATCCTTGACAGCGTTATAGTATCGGGCGGTGCGGTTTTGGTATCGGTGCTCGTAGGTGTCCCTGCGGCATATGCGCTTGCAAGATACAATTTCCCGAGAAAAGAAGAATTGGCATTCCAGATTCTTTCTTATAAATTTGCACCCGAAATATTGGTTGTTCTGCCACTTTTCATGATCTACCAAAAAATCGGTCTTTATGACAGCTATGTGGGCCTTATATGGGTTTACCAGCTAATATCACTTCCTCTTTTGATATGGGTTGTCCGCGGATATTTCGAGGACATCTCGGTAGAGATTGAATATGCGGCTCAGGTCGACGGTTACAGCTGGTATCAGATCTTTTTCAAGATGCTGGTTCCTCTGATCAAGCCCGGTTTGGTTTCGTCAGCGCTCCTCGCCTTTATATTTGCTTGGAATTCCTTCACTTTCCCGCTCATTCTTTCAAGCAACAAGGTGTACCCTGTAACCGTTGCGATCATGAAATACTTAGGTACCGACAGTGCTCACTATGGACAGCTTGCGGTTGCTTCAACAGTATCGGCTCTGCCTGCTGTGATCTTTGCACTTTGCATTCAGAAGCATCTCGTTCGTGGACTCAGCTTTGGTGCCGTTAAAGGTTAAGGAGGACTTATGGCAAGAATACAACTTGAGAATGTCAAGAAGGCCTTCGGCAAAGTTCAGGCACTTGATGGAATCACAATTGACGTTAAAGATAAAGAGTTTTTTGTATTGTTCGGACCTGCCGGCGCAGGAAAGACTACTATATTAAATTGTATCGCAGGAATAGCGATGCCCGAAGAAGGCGTTGTAAAATTCGGCGATGAAGTAATGAACCTTACAGATCCCGCACACCGCAACGTTGCGATGGTTTTCGAAAACTATGCTCTGTATCCTCAGATGACTGTTTACGACAACATGGCATCAGCCCTTAGAAGTAAGCTTTACAAGGCTAGCGAGGAAGAGATCGCTGAGAGGATCCAGTGGGCAGCTAAGACAATGAAGATGGAAAATCTTCTTGAGAGACTTCCCAGCCAGCTTTCAAACGGACAGAAGCAGAGAGTTGCGATGGGACGAGCACTGGTTCGTACTCCCAACGTATTCCTTATGGATGAGCCTTTGGCACATCTTGATGCGAAGCTTCGTAACTCGATGCGTACAGAGCTCAAAGAAATGCAGGCCAATCTCGGATCTACTTGTATCTATGTAACACATGACTTTATGGAAGCAATGGCGCTTGGCGACCGTATCGCCATTATCAATAAAGGTAAGATCGTGCAGATAGGTACAGGCGACGAGATATACTATATGCCTTGCAATGAGTTTACGGCTCAGCTTATGGGTGAACCTCAGATCAATATTTTTGAGGCAACAGTAGCAGCTACAAATGACGGATTTGATGCAAAGATCAATGTATGCGGAGAAGAGATCACTCTCGCTCTTCCTAAGGATGACAATGTTTATTCCAAGATCAAGGAGCAGGGAATGGTACGCTGCGACATCGGTATCCGTCCTCAGAATGTTAAGTACTCTTTTGAACCCAAGGAAGGTTATTTCAAGAGCACGGTCTACAGCTATGAGAGTATCGGAAATAAATCTGTTATCGTTGCAGAGTGCGGAGATTATCAGCTTCGTATGATCGCCCCCAACGGTCTGAATGTTGAGATCGACAGCGATGTTTACATTAAGCTCGAAATGGATCATATAATCCTCTTTGACTTTGAGAGCAAAGAATATATAGTTCGTTACGATGAGGCAAGCTTTATTGCACTCGCTGCATCAAAGGAGGAAGAATAATGGCCGGATTGACACTTAATCATCTTTATAAAAGATATGATAATTCAGGTAAAAAGAAAAAGATCAAGAATGATTTTGCTGTAAAGGATCTTAACCTTGTCTGTGAGCAGGGAGAATTCGTCGCATTACTTGGTCCTTCCGGATGCGGAAAAACAACTACACTGCGTATGATCGCAGGACTTGAGGAGATAACTGACGGAGAGATCTTTATCGGAGACAGACTTGTAAACAAGCTTCATCCCAAGGACAGAAATATCGGACTTGCATTCGAAGATTACGCGATGTATCCGCCTTTAAACGTATACGGAAACGTTGCGTTCAACATGAGAGCAAAGGGCGTGCCCAAGGAAGAGATCGACAGGAAAGTTCGCGAGATCGCTCCTCTCATGCAGATAGACGACCTTCTTGATAAGATGCCCGTTAAGCTTTCGGGCGGACAGAAGCAGCGTGTTAATATTGCAAGAGCTATCATAAGAGAGCCCGAGCTCCTTCTTATGGACGAGCCTTTGTCACACCTTGACGGTAAGGCACGTCAGGCAATGCGTACCGAGATCAAACGTCTTATCAATAAGATCAAATGTACAACGGTTTACGTTACACACGATCAGCTCGAGGCTATGTCACTTGCTGATAAGATCGCTATCATCAACTTCGGTGTACTTCAGCAGTTCGGAACACCTACGGAAGTTTACGACGATCCCGCCAATGAGTTCGTTGCATCATTTATCGGTGAGCCTCCTATGAACATTTTGGAGACTACCATTATAAATAAGGACGGAACCTTCTTCTTTACCTTTAAGGATTCCAATCTTCAGATCGCGGTTCCCGAGAGATACTACAGTGTAGTAAGTGACGGATTCCGCTGCAAGATGGGCGTTCGTCCCATGGACGTGCTTGTCGGAGGAGAGGATTCCCAGGGTACTTCCGAAGAGATCGCAACATTCGAGAATCTCGGCGACGAGAGAAGGATCGGTATCCGCGTAGGTGACGTTCTCATGATGCTCATCACCGAGGATGAGAAGCGCTATAAGAGAGGCGATGTCATCAAGCTCGAAGTTCGCGGAGAAAAGACGCATCTTTTCGATATTGAGACCGGCGACCGTATTAGAGAGAAGAACTGATAAGGAGAAAATGTGATGAATATAATCTTAAGCGTAGCTTCTATAGTATTACTTTTGCTCCTTGCATGGCAGATATGGGGCTCTGTATGGAATATCATCGCCATCGTCCTCAGCTTGTTCAAAGACTGATCAAGGAGTAGTTATGTTAGAAGAATTAAAAGAGAAGGTGTATGAGGCAAACATGCTTTTGCCGAAATACGGTCTTATAACTTTTACGTGGGGAAACGCCAGTGAGATCGACAGAGAGAAAGGTCTTTTTGTCATCAAGCCAAGTGGCGTTGAATACGATAAATTAAGTCCCGATGATATGGTTGTGGTCGACCTTGATGGAAACAAGGTTGAAGGTCGCTACAATCCGTCATCAGACACAGCAACGCATGCAGTGCTTTACAATGCGTTCGAGAAGGTAAACGGTATAGTTCATACTCATTCGACATGGGCGACAAGCTGGGCACAGGCAGGAAGGGGTATTCCCTGCTACGGCACCACACATGCGGATTATCTCTACGGAGAAGTACCGTGCGTAAGAAATCTCAGCAAAGAAGAGATCGATGAAGGCTACGAGCATAACACCGGAGTCCTTATCGCGGACTACTTCAAGGAGAACAATATAGATTCCGTTGCCATGCCCGCTGTCCTTTGCAAGAACCATGGACCTTTTACATGGGGAAAAGATGCTTTGGATGCTGTTCACAATGCAGTGGTACTTGACGAATGTGCCAAGATGGCTGCATTATGTGAGATGATAAATCCAAATGTTATGCCGGCTCCCAAGGAGCTTCAGGATAAGCATTATCTTAGAAAGCACGGTCCCGGCGCATATTACGGACAAGCGGAGAAATAAGATGTTGATTGAGAATATAATTGAAGCTGCAAAAGATGCGGGAGAGATAATGGTAAACGCCAAGCGTCCCAAGATCATGGAAAAGGAAGGGCACGCAAACTTCTGCACCGAAACCGACGAAAAGATACAGGCTTTTTTGATCGAAAGACTTGAGAAGATCCTTCCCGAGGCGTCATTCCTCGGCGAAGAGGACGGGCAGGATGTCTTTTCGGAAAAGATGAGCAGTGGATATTGTTTTGTTCTTGACCCGATAGACGGGACGAGTAATTTTATTTTTGAGTACAGACCATCAGTGGTTTCGATAGCTCTTTTGAAGGACGGAAAACCATATATGGCTGTAATCTATAACCCTTATGATGAGATGCTTTTTTCCTCTGTTATAGGGCAGGGGGCTTACATGAATGGTGAAAAGATCATGTCCTCCAATAGTCCCCTGTCCGACTCCCTTGCAGTGTTCGGAACCGCTCCGTACTACACCGAGCTTAGGGACAAGACATTTGAGATGGTAAAAGAGCTTATGCCTAAATGCGTAGATATCAGAAGATCCGGTACGGCTGCATGGGATATGTGCTGTACGGCGCTCGGAAGGACAAGTCTTTATTTTGAGCTTAAGATCCAGCTCTGGGACTACGCCGCAGCTGCGCTGATCGCATCGGAGGCGGGCTGCAAGGTTACGGATGTTGACGGTAATCCTTTATCATATACAGGACCGACATCGTGCCTTTGTTTGGCAAGAGGAGTCACTGAAAATCCGTTTAAGTGATATGAAAAAATCTTTGGTTATTTTTTACCTTGATTTTTTTTAAGCAAAAGTGTATGTTATATGTGTCCATACAACTGGCGGATAAGTGGGTAACCACGAGGGAGTATGGAGAATAATAATGTATGTCGACCGCCTGGGCAACCGCTTTTAGCAGTGGTTACTCAGGCGGTTTTTTTGTGCAGAGCACTTAGCGTGGTATTGTCGAGCTTAGTGCGAGCCACACATGTTCACTTAACAAGGTTTTTTCGAGTTTAGTGAAGCATGTGATTCATTTAAATGGAGGACAGATATGGTTAATTTACAGGAAGAAATCTCACGCACCACTTACCCCGGAAGAGGCATCGTTATCGGTCTTACCAAAGACGGTAAGAAGGCAGCTTGTGCTTACTTCATCATGGGAAGAAGTGAAAACTCAAGAAACAGAGTATTTGTAGAGGACGGCGAGGGCATCCGCACTCAGGCTTTCGATCCTTCCAAGATGGAAGATCCCAGCCTTATCATCTACGCTCCCGTAAGAGTTTTGGGAAACTCAACTATCGTTACAAACGGTGACCAGACAGATACTGTTTACGATCTTATGAAAGAGGGCAAGACATTTGAGCAGGCTCTTCGCACAAGAGAGTTCGAGCCCGACGCTCCCAACTACACACCTCGTATTTCAGGTATCATGAACGTTGAGAACGGCAAGTACGATTTTGCAATGTCAATCCTTAAGAGCAACAACGGAGATCCTTCTTCTTGTCATAGATTTACATTTGCTTACGAAAATCCCAAGGCAGGTGAAGGCTATTTTATCCATACATATATGAAGGACGGCAACCCGCTTCCCAGCTATGAGGGTGAGCCTACACTCGTTGATATCGACGGAGACATCGATACATTCACAAACAATGTTTGGAATGCACTCAATGAGGACAACAAGGTTTCATTGTTCACAAGATTCATTG
The DNA here is from genome assembly GCF_003625505.1 of Butyrivibrio sp. XB500-5. Taxonomy (NCBI): domain Bacteria; kingdom Bacillati; phylum Bacillota; class Clostridia; order Lachnospirales; family Lachnospiraceae; genus Butyrivibrio; species Butyrivibrio sp. XB500-5. The sequence continues at coordinate 844,824 of NZ_RAIS01000001.1, read as the reverse complement.
ACATCGAGACAGGTAAGTACGAGTCAAGGATCATCAACAAGAATAAGTAATATCAAGTAGGATAATAGGAGAAAACGGTATGAACGAAATAGAACTTAAATACGGCTGTAACCCCAACCAGAAGCCTTCCAGAGTATACATGGAGGACGGAAGCGATCTTCCCATCAAGGTACTTAACGGAAGACCCGGATACATCAACCTTCTCGATGCCCTCAACGGATGGCAGCTTGTTTCAGAGCTTAAGAAAGCTACAGGACTTCCCGCAGCTACATCTTTCAAGCACGTATCACCTGCAGGTGCTGCTGTAGGAACACCTCTTTCCGATATTGAGAAAAAGATCTATTGGGTAGAGGATCTCGGAGAGCTCTCACCTCTTGCCAATGCTTACGCAAGAGCGCGTGGTGCTGACAGAATGTCTTCATTCGGAGATTTCATTTCTCTTTCTGATGTCTGCGACCTTGATACAGCTAACCTTGTAAAGAGAGAGGTTTCAGACGGAATCATCGCTCCCGGCTACACAGATGAGGCCCTTGCTGTTCTTAAGGCTAAGAAGGGCGGTAACTACGCTGTTATCGAGATCGATGAGAACTACGTTCCCGCTGCTATCGAGAAGAAGCAGGTATTTGGCGTAACTTTCGAGCAGGGACACAACTTCATCGAGATCGGTGAGGACATGCTCACAAACATCGTTACAGACAACAAGGAACTTCCTGAGTCAGCTAAGATCGACCTTATCATTGCACTTATCACACTTAAATATACACAGTCCAATTCTGTTTGCTACGTTAAGGGCGGACAGGCTATCGGTATCGGAGCAGGACAGCAGTCAAGAATCCACTGCACAAGACTTGCTGGTTCTAAGGCTGATAACTGGTTCCTTCGTCAGGCACCTCAGGTTCTCAACCTTCCTTTCCTTGATACCATCAAGAGACCCGACAGAGACAATGCTATCGATCTCTACATCGGCGCTGATTACATGGATGTTCTTGCTGACGGCAAGTGGCAGAATATCTTCAAGGAGAAGCCCGAAGTATTTACAGAAGAGGAAAAGAGAGCTTGGCTTGATAAGAACACTGATGTTGCTCTTGGTTCAGACGCATTCTTCCCCTTCGGAGACAATGTTGAGAGAGCATTTAAGAGCGGCGTAAAGTACATCGCTCAGCCCGGCGGATCTGTTCGTGATGACAACGTTATCGAGGCAGCAAACAGCCACGATATGGTAATGGCATTCACAGGACTTCGTTTGTTCCATCATTAATTCAAAAACCCTGAAATGCTTTCTTTCGCATTTCAGGGTTTTCTTTTGTTTACATGAGCTTTTCGTCGTAGATTGCCCTCTGTCCGCCGACGTATTTCGGGCGGTGGCGTGCACATATTATTGGAGCGGCTCCGATCTTACGAAGGGAGATACGCATGGGAACCACAACGTGGTGCATGTGCATTCCTATCATCGTTCCGCCGATATCTATTCCGGCATCGGCTTTTTGATTTATTGATTCTACAAGTACGGGATCTTCAAATCTCTGATAGCATACGGTTGCAAAGGCTCCGCCTGCGTGATTGGGCTGAGGGATTGCATTGACCTGCTCAAATCCGAACTTTTCCATAACTTCTCTCTCTACAACAAGAGCTCTGTTAAGGTGTTCGCAGCACTGAGCTGCCATATATATGCCGTTTTCTTTAAGGACAGGCACGATTCCGTCAAATACGGCATTGGCACTGTCGAGGTTTGTTGCCGTGCCTATCTGGTCGCCAAGGATCTCACTTGATGAGCAGCCTACAACAAAGAGGCTTCCTTTGATAAGTCTTGCTCCTTCCAGAATTTCACATACAGCTTGTCTGCTTTGTGATGTTATTTCCTTAAAATCCATTTCTTAATCCTCTCATTGTATCTTTTCAAGTGAAGCCTGCTGCGTGCGCGCCGGTGCTTCACTTATCGCTGAAATCAAATCTTTTAAATATCTTTAATAGTCCCGCCTTATAGCAAAGAAGGAGAGAACCGATTACTCCGAGGAGTGCCTGTGCGATCTCATAAGGAAGCTTAATCATTGCATATTCAAAAGTGCTGTACACATAGGTTTTTCCGAGTGTATAACCAACTACCATTATAACCGCGCCGATGAGAGTTGCAACTACGGATGCCGCAAAATGCTCTTTTTCCCCCTTAATAATCTTGTTGTGAACGATAAGAGAGATCACGAGTGCCTGAAGACCGTGTGTTACTAGCGATACAAACATGGGAGCCGGATAAAAGAGAAGGTCTCCTAGGAAAGATCCGACGCCGCCAACAATAAATGCTGCGAGAGGATCGAGTAGTATCGCCGCCGTGCATATGATAAGGTCGCAGAGGTAAAGGTGTCCTCCGGGAACCGGTATTCCAAAGCTGGACATAATGATGTTGAGCGCCATAAAAAGGGCTGTTATGCAGATCCACTTTACGTGGTCCGAAGTTTTTTTGTTATTTTCCGAAGCTGAATTCTGTGTCATCGGTATTCTCCCAAATGTTGATATTGTGTAGGGTGTTGCCGTTTGATGAAATATGCATTCTTCCCACACTTCATAGAATATACTACATAGCTGGTATCAATATAATACCCAATTTTGATTATTTTTTTAATACCAGATAACACGAGCAGGCAGCACATTCTTTTTTGTTTACTATTTGATAAATACGATTGCAAGATATGAGAAGTGAAAGGAAGTTGATGATATTAAAATAATAAAAGTGCGATTGCACAAATGCTATACATCCCGAAGAAAGGAACATCTTATGAAAAACTGTAAAGTCGGAATTTTGGGAACAGGTGTTATCAGCAGAACTTATGCAGGCGATATCAAGCAGTTCTATAAGAAACTCGAAATTGATGCGTGCGCGGACATAAATAAGGATGCTGCCAGTAAACTCTCCTCCGAGTATGGTATCCCACGCGTACTTAGTGTCGATGAAATACTTAATGACCCGTCTATCGACATAATAATCAACCTCACCCCTCCTCAATTTCATGTAGAGCTGTCCAAGAAGATATTAAATGCGGGCAAACATCTTTTTTCCGAAAAACCCTTTGCGGCGAATCTTGAAGATGCAAGGAGCATCCTCGAGCTGGCAAAAGAGAAAAATCTCTTTGTCGGATGTGCTCCCGATACCTTTCTTTCCTCGGGACTGCAGAGCGTAAGGCATTATCTTGATGACAATCTTATAGGTAAGCCCTTTTTTGTCACAGCCAATATGACTACTTTCGGCGTTGAGACATGGCACCGCAATCCGAGAGCTTTTTATATGAAGACCGCAGGCCCTATCTACGATATGGCGCCGTACTACATTTCGGCGATCGTTTCGCTGCTTGGACCGATCGACAGCATAACGGCACTTAGCTGCAAGGGGCAGGAAGTTCGCCACATTTATGTTGGTCCCGATGAGGGAAAAGAGCTGGTGCCAGAGACCGATACGCATTATTCGGCGGTCATGAGACTTAAGAGCGGAGCGGTAGTAAATCTTAACGTAAGTTTTGATATATACAGATCGAACCTCCCGATGTTTGAGATATACGGAAGCGACGGCACTTTGACTTATCCCGATCCGAACTTCGGCGGTGGAAGTCCCAAAATATACAGAAAAGAGCAGTTCACCGATACCGTTTATAATAAGAGCGAGGACGCCGTTAAAAGAAGTGAAAGCTTTGTGACACTTCCCGAGCTCTTCCCCAGGGTAAAAGATTATTCGAGAGGCATAGGTGTTTTGGATCTCGCCGATGCCATAGAAAAGGGAAGAACACCAAGAACAAGCGGAGACTTTATTTTGCATGTGACCGAAGCGCTTGAAGGCATAATAAAGTCGGCAGATAACAATGAAACCTACAAAATGACTACTACATGCGAAAGACCCGAGCCGATAAAGCCCGGAACAGACTTAGGAGAGATATAGATCAAGCCAAAAAGGAGAAAAGTATGAAACTTGGAACGTCATCACCTCTTAAACATGACAGCCCCGCACAGTGGGCAAAAAGACACAGAGAACTCGGACTTGAAGCCATCAATTTTTCGCCTACATGCAAGGATGACGAGCAGCTTGTCGACGAATATGTAAAAGAAGCTGCCGCGAACGGCCTAACGATCGCAGAAGTCGGAATCTGGCGAAACACACTGGATCTTGATGAAGATAAAAGAAAAGAAGCAATTAAGTACAGTATCGGTCAGCTCGAGCTTGCTGACAGGATAGGTGCGCGCTGCTGCGTAAATATCCTGGGTTCCAGAGGTGAGCGCTGGGACGGAGCATACAAGGACAATTTTTCCAAAGAGACTTGGGAGCTTGGAGTAAAGACAATAAGAGAGATAATAGACGCCGTTAATCCCAAGAATACATATTTTACGATAGAGCCCATGCCTTGGATGGTTCCGACGGGCCCGGATGAGTATTTGCAACTTATGGAAGATGTAGACAGGGACAGATTCGCGGTACATCTTGATCTTTTTAACTGGATGACAACTCCTAAGAGATATTTTTTCAACGAAGAATTCATAGATGAATGCTTTGAAAAGCTCGGTAAATATATAAGGAGCTGCCATATCAAGGACGTTAAGATGCAGGATGATTACACGATCTTTTTCAAAGAGACCTATCCCGGAAACGGAGAGATCAATATAAAGCACGTCATAGAAAAAGGCCTTGAATACGATAAGGACATGACCTATATCATTGAACACCTGGTCACCGATGAAGAATATCTAAGAAGTGTTGAATATGTAAAAGGATTTTTTTACGAAAACTTTTCGTAAAGTATGATATAATATTCATGCATGCACGTTATTTTGTTTCCAAATAACTAATGTTACGGGGGATTTTATTTCATTGGTTATGGAGGCAGGGATTATGAGGAAAAAACGTGATTCATTGATGGCTGAAGAAAGATATCATATCGATGAACTTACGGGGCTGCACAGTCTGACCGGTATCCTTGAGCATCTTCAGGGACACGGGGAGTTTGCGGCTTGTCTTAATACGGTCATAATCTATATTAACGTCATGAATTTCAAGTCTTTTAACCAAAGATATGGTTTCTCCGGAGGCAATGACTTCATAAAAGGCATTGCTATGGAGATTCTTGGAGTTTTTCCAAATGAGCTGGTTGCAAGGGCAAGCGGCGATCATTTTATAATTCTTTCCAATTCACTTATGCAAAATGAAATATCCGAAAGACTGGATAAGCTGCGTGAGATCGCTCACAAGTATGAGAAAGGCCTTGTTATGCGTATTAAGGCCGGAGTCTACCTTGCAAGAGGCGATGAGGAAGATCCTGTTGTCATGATAGACAGGGCGAAGGCGGCCTGTGACGACATTATCAGAGTTTATGACCGCGATACCAATTTTTATTCGGATGAGCTTGAAAACAGAAACAGGCTTAGACAATATGTACTTGATAACTTCGAGACTGCTTTTAACAACAGATATTTCAAGGTTTATTATCAGAAGGAAGTTAGGACGCTGACCCGCAATGTGTGCGGCTATGAGGCGCTTGCCAGGTGGATGGATCCGGAATTTGGGATTATCTCGCCGGGTCTTTTTATCGAGGTTTTGGAGGATGTAAGGCTTGTTCATAAGCTGGATACCTATATTATTGAGCAGGTATGCGCGGATCTTCGAAAAGATATCGAGCTCGGACATAATGTGGAACCTGTGTCCGTTAACCTTTCAAGGCTTGATTTTGAACTTTGCGATATTCTCGGAGAAGTTGATAAGTGCAGGGAAAAGTATGACATTCCAAAATATCTTTTGAATATAGAGATAACGGAGAGTGCGGTCGCATCCGGCGCGGACTTTCTGGGTGATCAGATAAAAAGCTTCAGAAATGCGGGATATGAAGTTTGGATGGACGACTTCGGCGCAGGCTATAGCTCTTTTAATAACCTTAAATCCTATGATTTTGATGTCGTAAAGATCGATATGAACTTCCTTAGGGAGTTTCAGACCAACAAGAAATCAAGGGTAATCCTTGCAAATATCGTGGATATGGCAAAAGAGCTCGGGATCCATACGATCGCAGAGGGTGTGGAGACTGAGGAGCAGTACGAGTTTCTTAAAAGAATCGGCTGTGAGAAGCTGCAGGGCTTCTTGTTCGGAAAGCCGGAGCCTCTTAACGACAGCGGTGAAAAGGCTACAAATGTAGGCGAACACTGTGAATCTATGGAGATAAGGAACTACTACGACAAGATCGGAGAGATCAATCTTCTTGGAAATACACCGTTACGACCCAAGACCATGGAGGTTTTCAACAACCTTCCGATAGCGATACTTGAGGTCGATGAGAATGAAATGAACATGCTCTACATGAATAATGCCTATGTTACCTTCCTTAATACGATTGGAATCGCGAACATGGAAGAAGTAAACAAGAGGCTTAAGAATGTTGAGCTTCCCGATGTTAAGGGGTTAAAAGAGATAACACAGAAGGCGGAGAGCTCTCTCACAAGTAGGGCGGAAGCCGATTATATAGCAGGCGGAAGCGTCGTCAATTCCAAGGTGCGTTTCATATCGAGGCAGGGAAACAAAGCGTCTTTTGCCCTTGTATCAAGGAATGTGACGCTGTATAGTGACGGCCATCTTGCCGACAGCGTTCAGGCTGCGATGGCGCATATTTTTAATCAGTATTTCAGGGTGGATATTTTTGACGATGAGGGAACCGTGGAAAATATCTTCCTTAAGGGCGAGCAGATAGCAATCTCCGATCGTGTTAAGAGCGCAGATAAGGCGGTAAAAACTTACGCGGAGCTATATATCAAAAAGTCGGAGATCGAGCGGTTTATAAGCTTTTATGATATGTCGACCGTTAGGGACAGGATAAAAAAGGCCGGAACGGATTATCTTGTGGATCATTTCCATTCATCGTCGCTTGAAAATGCAGGCAGAATGCAGATGTACATGATTATGCCTTTCTATTATAATAATAAATGGAAGTATATCTCATGTAGCAGATATGCCGACGAGATGGTGGGAACCAATTAGGATCCCGCGTAAGGATGGCTTTTTTAGATGCTTAGGTTTTGTTTTGGAGCTTCGGGATCCGGCAAGAGTACCGGACTTATAAAAGAGATCATAGACAAAAGTTTGACTGATGTCGGGACTGATTTTTTGCTCATAGTTCCCGATCAGTTTACGATGCAAACTCAGAAGGATGTTGTTAGAATGCATCCTTCACATGCGATAATGAACATTGATGTATTGAGCTTTGGGCGCCTTTCACACAGAGTGTTTGAAGAGACGTCAAAAAGCTCTTTTTCTGTGCTCGACGATGTCGGAAAGAGCCTTGTTCTTAGGCGTGTTGCGGATATTCTCGGCGACAGACTGAAAGTTATAGGTAAAAACATGCATAAACCGGGCTATATCGATGAGGTTAAGTCAACAATCTCTGAGTTTATGCAGTACGGAATAAGTGATGATGCGCTTGCGACTCTGGAAAACGAGAGTGGCAAGAAGGCTGCGCTCAATTCAAAGATCAAAGATCTCAGACTTCTTTACAGCGAATTTCTACGCTACATCCAAGGAAAATTCATAACTACAGAAGAAACACTTGATATTTTATGTAAGGCAATACCAAATTCATCCTTGCTAAAAGATTCGGTGATAGTATTCGACGGCTTTACAGGCTTTACGCCCATTCAGTACAGGGTAATAAAAGAGCTTATGAGAGTATCTAAGGAAGTCTGTGTTTCTCTGACAATAGGGCCCGAAGAAGATCCGTATGCCCCTTCTTTTGAGGAGCAGGAGCTCTTTATGCTGACCAAGAAGACGGTACTTGACCTTGAAAAAGCCGAGTATTTGCTTTTAAAAGAGACTTCCGTGATAGCTGCCGGGGGACCTGATTTCGAGGCGTGGAGAAATATAAGAAACGCCGAGATGAGCGGCAAGGCAGGCGGAGACATATTTATAAAAGACAAAGAAGTAAAAAGACTTGAGGGTAATCCGCCGCTTGCATTTCTTGAGCAGAATTTATTTAGATTCAACTCGAGAAAATATACGGACAAACAGGATTCCATACAACTTTTCGAGGCGCAGACGCTCGAAGAGGAAGTTCGCCAGACTATGATCAAGATACGCTCTCTTGTGACAGGCAAGGGCTATGCGTACAGGGATATAGCTGTGGTATGCGGTAATCTCGGAAGCTATGCAAATCTTATAAAAAGAGCTGCGGCCAAATTTGATATTCCGGTTTATATTGACCAGAATACGGGGCTTATGCTTAATCCCTTTATAGAATACATAACGAGTGCTATCAATATAGTTATTTCAGGATACAGATATGAAGACGTATTTCACTATATGCGAAGCGGCATGACGGATTTCTCCAAAGAGGATACGGATCTTTTGGAGAATTATGTTAGAGCGCTCGGAATCAAGGGTAGGAGTGCATGGGAAGACAGATTCATGCGCAGAATGCCTGCGAGATTCAGTCAAAGAAGCCAAAGTGAAGATACCGAGACTAAGGAACTTGAGCTTGTGGAAAAGCTTGAAGGTATGAGAGCTTCAATAAGTGCTCAGTTAAAGCCTTTGTTTGATGCCAAAGAAGGAACGGCTGTAGAAATAACAGACGCTCTTTTAAAAATGATAGAAGAAAACGCCTGCAGCGAGAAGCTTCTTCGATATAAAGAGAAATTTGAAAAGCTCGGAGATATCGCCAAGGCAAAAGAATACGATCAGGTTTACGGGAAGGTTATCGATATACTGATGCAGATTTCCGCGCTGATAGGCGAAGATAAGCTTGATATTAAGGAATACAAAGATATTCTGAGTGTCGGCTTCGGGGATATAGAAGTCGGAACCATTCCTCAGGATGTGGACAGAGTAATAGTCGGAGATATCGAAAGAACAAGACTTAGAGAGATCAAAGCGCTGCTTTTTATGGGAGTTAATGACGGCTCAATTCCATCAAGTACAGGTGGCGGCGGTATTCTCTCTGATATGGATAGGCAATTCCTTCTTGAGCTTGATACGGGCGTTGAACTTGCGCCTACGCCCAGACAGCAGATGTATATCCAGAGATTATACCTTTACATGAATCTCACCAAACCGACAGACAAGCTATATCTGTCTTTTTCGGAGCTTGATAATGATGGAAAGAGCGTGAGACCGGCATATCTTATTTCAAAGATCATGTCTCTATACGAAGGAATGGAAATAGACAGGCCCGAGGATGCACCTTTTGAGGAACAGACATCCTGTATAGGTGACAGTTTGGGGAATCTTGCCGAGCTTATGAGAGAGTTTTCACTCGGTATTCTTGACGATAGGAAAAAGACAGAGCTTTCTACGTTATATGAAGTCGTGAAGAACAAAAATGTCGAGAGTGAAAGCAATAAAGATTCCGGTATGGAGAAGATGAGCGGAGGCTTTGTTCAAAAGCTTACGGAAGCGGCCTTCAAACATTACGAGGACAGACCTCTTGCCAAGAATATCGCACTTGCTTTGTACGGGGCAAATCTTGAGAACAGCGTAAGCCGTCTTGAGAAATTTGCTTCCTGTTGCTATGCACATTTTCTTCGATATGGTCTCGGGCTTTCGGAGAGAGAAGAATTTGATTTTGATTCATCGGATCTAGGTAAAGTATTCCATGAAGTTCTTGAGAAGTATACAGGCGAGATAATAAGGCAGAATATATCATGGAAAGACCTTTCCAAAGAGGAATCAGACAAGATATTAAATCAAGCTTTAACAGAATGCATAGATGCATACGGAGAAACGATCCTTTTAAGTAACGCCCGTAATGAATATATGGCGGAACGTATAAAAAGGATACTCACAAGAACCGTAGATACCCTCAAATACCAGATTTCAAAAGGAAATTTTGAACCCGCACATGTTGAAATGGATTTTAGGGAAGCGGGTAAGATCGAAGAGATAAATATTGCACTCACCGAAGATGAGAAACATAACATAATAGAGAGCATGAATCTTCACGGAAGGATTGACCGAATTGATCTATGCGAAGATTCGGATCATGTTTATGTAAAGGTCATTGATTTTAAATCCGGTGGAAAGAAACTGAGCCTAGCCTCGTTATATTACGGTCTTCAGCTTCAGCTTGTTTTGTATATGAATGTTGCCAAGGCTGTAGCCTCGAAAAAAAGCGGAGGAAAGGAAGTTGTTCCTGCGGCAATATTGTATTACCACGTGGAAGATCCCATGGTTAAGGGCTCCGCTGATTTGCAACCTGATGTTATCAATCAAGAGATAATAAAAGAGCTCAAGACGACCGGCCTGGTCAACGAAAACAGGGAAATTATAAACATGCTCGATAGCAGCATAAACGGGGCATCTGACGTTATCCCGGTCGGATTTACCAAGAGCGGAGATATAACTGCGGCTTCGAGCACCGTTACAAACGAGGATTATTCAGCTATTTCAGGATTTGTGGATAAGAAAATACGCGAGTTTGGCAAGAATATCTTAAACGGAGATATCAAGGTCAATCCGTATGAGATGAATAACCGCGATGCTTGTAAGTATTGCAGCTATAAGGGAATATGCGGTTTTGATGACAAGATACCCGGATATTCCAAGAGAGAGCTTGATCTTGACGATAAAGACGCAATGGAGCGTATCAGAAATGAAAGTTGAGTTTACCAAAGAACAGCAGGCGGTAATAGACGCCAGAAAATGTAATGTTCTCGTATCGGCAGCCGCCGGATCAGGGAAGACGGCTGTTCTTGTCGAGCGCATTATTCAAATGATAAACGAAGGCGTTGATATAGATCATCTTCTCGTTGTTACCTTTACAAAGGCCGCAGCATCACAGATGAAGGAGAAGATCACGCTTGCGATTCAGGAAAAGCTGGTATCGGAACCTGACAATAAGCATCTTCAGAAACAGGAGACGCTTATTCATAATGCGCAGATAACTACCATAGATTCTTTTTGCCAATATGTAATTAAGAATAACTTTAACTTCATAGGCCTTGACCCGTCATTTCGCGTAGGCGACGAAGGAGAGTTCAAGCTTTTAAGAGATGACGTGATGTCAGCAATGCTTGAAAATGAATATGTCAAAGCAAAGGAAGGAGGTAACGATGATTTCCTTTTTTGCATGGACTATTTCGGTACCGGAAGCGATGACAAGAACGTTGAGGAGTATATAGAAAAGCTATATCGCTTTTCCATGAGTATGCCCTGGCCTGAGGATTATCTGAATGAAAGGGCGCACGACTATGATATCGAGGGCATGGATTTCGAAGAGATTCCCTGGGTAAAAGAATGTGTTGCAATAGTTAAGAGAATGATTGCCGAAGCAGCAGATAAGCTTGGTACGGCGCATGATCTTACTTTGCTGCCGGACGGTCCCTATATGTACGGAGAACTCCTTGAAAAAGAGGCGGAAGCGGTATCCAAGCTGACTTCATGTGATTCTTATGATGGTCTGTTTGACGCTGTAAGAGGAATATCTTTTGACAGGCTTCCTTCCAAGAAGGACGACAGCGTATCTACGGATAAGAGAGAGGCAGCTAAGGAGCTTAGAGACAGCGCCAAGAAGGATATCAAGAAGATAGCTGAAGAATACTTGATGCTTCCTTCGGATATGGTCTGCGAGCAGATGAAGCTGTGTGACAGAGCGGTTAAAGAGCTCTGCAGATTGACGCTTTTGTATAAGCAGATGTTTGATGAGAGGAAAAGAGATGAGCTTTTGATAGACTTTTCCGATATGGAACACTTTGCGCTTAATATACTTGTCGATCATGAAACGGGGGATCCGACTCCTGTAGCTCTTGAATACAGGGATTTCTTTAAAGAAGTTTTAATTGATGAGTATCAGGACAGTAATAACGTACAGGAGCTTATTCTTAAGGCGATTTCCGGTGAAGAGGCGGGCGTTTCCGAGAGGTTCATGGTAGGTGACGTCAAGCAGAGTATTTATAAGTTCAGACTTGCACGGCCCGAGATCTTTATGGACAAACTTGCCACTTACAGTAAAGATGAGTCTGCGAGCGACAGAAGGATAGACCTTCACAAGAACTTCAGAAGCAGAAAGGAAGTTCTTGAAGGTACTAATTATATCTTCAGAAAGATCATGGGAAGTGACCTTGGAAGTGTAGAGTACGACAAGGATGCGGAGCTTGTCACGGGAGCGGATTACCCCGATCCCTCTTTTGACATGACCCCTGAGCTTATATTGATAGACGATCCGAGCGGGGAAAAAGAAAATGAGGCTTATGCGATAGGAAACAGGATCCATGAGCTTATGCGCGAAGATAAGACGCTTTGTTTTAAAGATATTGTTATTCTTTTAAGGTCTCCGTCGGGATGGGATGATGTGTTTAAAAAAGCTCTTGAAGAGCAGGGAATCCCGTCGTATATAGAGTCAAAGAGCGGATACTTTGATGCGTGGGAAGTGTCGGTACTTCTGGATATCCTTTCCGTGATCGACAACCCGACATTGGATATTCCGCTTGTTTCCGTGATGCATTCGCCAATCGGAGATTTTTCCGATGAAGAGCTTGCGCTTATTAAGATTGCAATAAATGACGTTGTCGAGGACTCTTTTGACGAGCCTTTATATATTGGAATCAGGAAACTTATTGATAATAGTAAGCGGCTTGAAGAAGGTCTGGAAAGTAAGTTATCGGCGTTTGTTGACTTTATCGAAAAGCTTAGAGACATGTCCGCATATACACCCGTACATGAGCTTTTACAGTACATCATAGATGTGACGGGCTTTGAGCTGACGGTCAGTGCCATGCCTGCGGGTAATCAGCGAAGGGCAAATATTGAGCAGCTTCTTTCGCGCGCCGAGAACTTTGAAAAGACGAGCTTTAAAGGACTTTTTCATTTTGTCAGATATATTGAGCATATCAAGGTCGTACAGGTTGATTACGGCGAAGCCGGAATAATAGATGAAAACGCTGACGTTGTGCGTATTATGAGTATTCATAAGAGTAAGGGTCTGGAGTTCCCTGTTGTGTTCGTTTCGGGGCTTTCCAAGCAGTTTAACAGAATGGATACAAGAGGAGACCTTATTGCGGATATGGACCTCGGAATCGGCGTAAAATGCATCGATTCCAAGCTGCGCGTCAAGTCAGAGACTCTTAAGAGAATGATAGTTGCGGATAAGATGAACACGGACAGCCTGGGAGAAGAGCTGCGTGTTCTCTATGTTGCGCTTACAAGAGCCAAGGAAAAGCTTATAATGACGGCTTCAATGAAGAAGCTCTCCGATACTTTGTCAAAAGAGATTAAGAAGCAGGCAGAGCTTTCGCACGGAGCATCAAACGGCATAGAGCTTATACCTTATTCCATGAGACTTGGAGCTTCCGGATATATCGATCTTATCTTGCCTTCGCTTATAAGACATCCCGCGATAAAAGATATTGCGGAGAAATATGGGCTTTCCGAGCTTATCTCAGACAGATACATGGACAATAATCCTGATATTCCTGAGTTTAGCATAAATTCCGTAACTGTGGACGAGATTCTGGCCAAGATGGAGGCTGAGAGCATAAAGGCACTGATTCGCCGCGATGATATTTCGGCTTATTACGATAAAGACCTTGCGAGCAGGCTTGAAGCTAAATTAATTGCCAAATACGGGCATGAATACCTGAAAGGGCTATTTACCAAGACTACCGTTACCGAGCTTAAAAAGCATATCCTTGAGGAGATGGGCGAGCATTTCACCAAGGAAGAGGAATATGGTGCGGACTACGAGGCACAGGATGACTTAATTGCGACAGCTGCGGGAGCATCGAAGGATACCGGTGAAGCTGCAAAGCGAGAGGGCTTGATCGGCCTTACAGGCGCAGAGCGCGGAACGGCGTACCATAGAATAATGGAGCTTCTGGATTACAATGTTGAAAATGACGAGAAAGCCTTGAATATCTGGCTTGAAGACCTTTTGACCAAAGATAGGATAACAAGAAGCTATATCGATAGCCTTGAAATAAAGGATATTCTCACATTCCGCAGCACCGACCTCGGAAAGAGGATGGGAGAGGCATTTAAAGCAGGTAAGCTGATGCGTGAGAAGCCGTTTATGATGGGAGTTCCCGCAAACGAGCTTGATAATAAATTCCCGGATGACGAGATGGTGCTTATTCAGGGAATTATCGACGCCTGGTTCTTTGAAGGCGATGACATAGTTCTTATGGATTATAAGACGGACCACGTGCGCGATGGGCAGGAGCTCATAAAGCGCTACAAGATACAGCTTGACCTGTATAAAAGAGCGTTGGAAGCCTCAACCGGTAAGAGTGTGAAAGAAATATATATCTATTCGTTTGCTCTGGGAAAAGAAATTAAATTATAAAACCAAGCAGGCAGCTGCTGTTTCGGCTGCCTGCTTTAGTTTTATATTCAAATCATTATTTCCATTTGCTTATATCTTTTTTATCGATTATTACCATGAGAAGGTTCTTTTCCGTAAGCTTTTTGGTAGGACTTACATAGCCCCAGTTTTCGCCCTTTTCTTTAATTGCGGCAACGTTCATGTTGTATTTTTGTCTGACGTTAAGCTCCATAAGACTCTTGCCGATCCATGATGGCCTGGGCTGTAATTCAACCATACAGAGATCCTCGTCAAGCTCATAGTAATCGTGTATTGATTGTGAAGCAAGAATTCTTGCGGATCGAATACCGCCTTCTTGCTCGGGATTGATAATCTTATCGGCGCCTACTCTTTCAAGAATCTTGGCCATACGCGGCGAAGAGGCTTTGGCGATAACGGTGCGGACGCCTTTCTCTTTGGAGATTGACACAACCATTATGCTTGCCGCAATGTTTCCACCCATTCCGGTAATTACTATATCCATGTTCTGAAGACCGAGCGACATAACCTCGTCTTCGTTCTCTAGATTACAGCATATCGCGGAGGTGACTTTTGAGGACATGTCTCTTATAATCTGCTCGTTTTTATCGGCGACAAGAACATCCTCACCTATGTTATACAGACTTTCCGCGACGCTGCATCCGTATTTTCCAAGCCCTAAAACAGCTATTGATTTCTTCATTTAGTCATTTCTCCTTCTCTTTTATCCTACGTAAAATACGCCATCAGAGTATTTGATATTGTTCTTGCTTGATCCTGCTCTTGAGAAAAAAGCAACCATTGATATTGGTCCGGTTCTTCCAAGGAACATAGCGATAATGATTATTATGCGTCCGGCGACGTTAAGCGAGGATGTGAGTCCTCTTGATAGTCCGACCGTTCCGCATGCACTTACAACTTCGAAGAGCGCGTCCTCCATAGGTACCGGATTGACCATGGAAAGGAGGATGGTAAGAAACAGCGTGGCAAAAAGGCTCACGAATACAACCGCAGCCGCTTTTCTCATTGAATCGACGGATACGCGGCGATTGAATATCACGTTCTCATTTTCTTTCCTTACGTATGATCTGACATTCATAAAGAGAAGAAATACTGTGACAGTCTTTACACCGCCTGCTG
This sequence comes from Butyrivibrio sp. XB500-5, assembly GCF_003625505.1. NCBI lineage: Bacteria > Bacillati > Bacillota > Clostridia > Lachnospirales > Lachnospiraceae > Butyrivibrio > Butyrivibrio sp. XB500-5. The sequence goes on along the minus strand of NZ_RAIS01000001.1, from coordinate 829,405 downwards.
TTCCGACGGGTGAGCCGCCGATGAACATAAAGATATAAGAGACAAGACAGGAGGCTACAGAGAGACCTTCCTGCGGAACTGTGGTAAATCCGGCTGTTCTTAACGTTATCGATTCAAAGAGGCTGTTAACGAGCTTTCCTCCAAGGCTTAAACTTCCAATGGTTTCACTGTTGTTCCATTCAGTTAAAAGAAATATGATCATGCCTCCGAAGATGAGAGTAAGCGTAAAGCAAAGAACGAGCTTACTGTGTTCGGAGAGTCTTTTTATTGCGGTTATAGGTGAAAAACGCTTAAGAAAAGCTTCTTTTATCACGTGCAGGATATCAAACCATACGACGAAACCAAGACCTCCCAGAACAATGAGAAGCATGGTCACAATCATTACGGTCGGATTGCTTCGATAGTTCATAAGGCTGTTGGGACCGATGACATCCATACCTGCGTTGCAGAAGGCGGATACGGCGTTAAATATTGATATCCATAGGCCTTTAAGGAAGCCAAATTGCGGGATGAATACGGTCGAATATAGGACTGCGCCGATTCCTTCCGTGATGAAAGTTCCTTTTATGACTCTTGTCAGGAACTTAAGAAGCTTGGTTCCCGAGCTTAGGTTAAAAGAGTCTTGAAGGAGAAGCCTGTCTCCCAGAGAAAACTTTTTGTGAGTTATGAGCATCAGCATCGAAGCCATTGCTATCATTCCCAGACCGCCCATCTGTACTAAGATAAGGATAATAAGCTGACCGAAAAAACTCCAATGCGCAAATGTATCCACAACTACGAGTCCCGTAACACATACGGAGGTTGTTGCGGTAAAGAGCGCTGTCAGAAAATCCGTAAACGTTCCGTCGGCGGAAGAAAAGGGGAGAGTCAAAAGAACTGCTCCTATAATTATTGTTAGTAAGAAGCTGGCCGGTATTATGTGCGTCGGCGACAGCTTTTTTGATGTTAATGATGAAAAATCTATCATGTGAATCCCCAAGATAATATATTATCACGACGTTTGAATAGATAAGCGTCATGATAAAGGTAAGACTTTTTTTGGTAAATGTCAATAAATATGCCAGTTTTGAGCGTTGGTTGTTATTTTTTGTTGAAGATACTATAATAAATCTGGTTATATAAAAAATGAAAGTGTGGCAAAATTCCGTATTACCAGTTTTGGAGAGTAAATATGATAACTTACAATTTTGATAACGTAAAAGGCCCGTTATATCTGTATGTTTATAAGAGTATAAAAAACGAAATCGTGTCGGGTAAATTAAAACCAATGGAGAAGCTTCCTTCCAAGCGCTCTTTTGCCCAGAATAACGGGATCAGCATTATTACCATACAGAATGCGTATGATCAGCTTATCAGCGAAGGATATGTTTATACGCAGCCCAAGAAAGGCTATTATGTTGCAAACCTTGAGAAGATGCCGAATGTAGCGACGGATTCTAAAGTAAATTACGATATCAAGGTTCCTTCAAAGGATGCATATGAGTGTGACCTTTCAAGCAACAGGGTCAATCCGGATAATTTCCCTTTTTCCATATGGACGAGGATTTCAAGAGATGTCATGTCCAACATGAAAGAGGAACTGATGCAGATCTCACCCACTGCAGGAGTTATGGAACTGAGGGAGGCAATTGCAGAGCATCTTAAATCTTTCCGCGGTATGCTGGTGGATCCCAATCAGATAATCGTAGGTTCCGGAACGGAGTATCTTTACGGCCTTATCATGCAGCTTCTTGGCAGGGACAAGAAATATGTGATCGAGAATCCGGGATATAAGAAGCTTGCGGATATCTACAAGCAGAATAAAATAGACTTTTCTTATGCGTCACTTGATGACAACGGTATTACCGTAAAAGAGCTTGAAAAGAGCAAAGCGGAGATTGCCCATATCTGTCCCAATCACCATTTTCCGACAGGTATAACGATGCCTGCAAGTAGGCGCTATGAGATTCTTGCCTGGGCAAATGGTGGGGACGGAAGATATATCATTGAGGATGATTACGACAGTGAATTCAGAGTGACGGGAAAGCCGATTCCGCCGATGTTTTCGATAGATGCAAATGAGAAGGTTATTTACATGAATACCTTTTCAAAGTCTTTGTCACCTACTATTCGTATCAGCTACATGATCCTTCCGGTGCACCTTGCCAACAGATTTTATGAGACCATGTCTTTTTATTCATGTACGGTATCAAACTTCGAGCAGTACACCCTGGCAAAGTTCATTTCCCAAGGCTATCTTGAAAAGCACATAAACCGCATGAGGCTATATTATACTAAGCAGAGAAGAAGACTAATGGAGATTATTGAAAGAAGTGCATTAAGAGATAGGTGCCGCATTCTTGAGAATGATTCAGGACTTCATTTCCTGATCATGTTGGATACCGACAAGGAAGATGCTGAGATAGAAAATAGTCTTAAGAATAAGGGAATCAAGATAAAAGCTCTTTCGGATTATTATTTTGTAGATGCTGCAAAGAACCAACACTGCTTTATCATCAATTACTCGAATCAGGATGTCGGTAGTATCAGGGATACACTTAAAGAGATAGCAAAAGAGCTTTGAGTTCATGCCGAAGGAGCAGTTTGATTTAAAGAATATAAAAAGGTTGCGATGTTTATTCGCAACCTTTTGTTGTATCGTATTGAAAAATAAATTACAGAAGCTGAATTCCGTTCTTCTTAGCTTCTTCAGCCATCTCATCGGGCCAGATAGAGCACTGAACCTCACCGATGTGAGCTTTTCTGAGGAAGAACATGCAGATTCTTGACTGACCGATTCCTCCGCCGATCGTGTAAGGAAGCTCCTTGTTAAGGATTGCCTTCTGGAAAGGAAGCTCGGCTCTCTCTGTGCAGCCTGCCTTTTCAAGCTGGCTCTTGAGTGATTCCTCATCAACACGGATACCCATGCTGGAAAGCTCAAGTGCGATGTCAAGAACAGGGAAGTATACGATGATGTCGGCGTTGAGCGCCCAATCGTCGTAGTCGGGAGCACGTCCGTCGTGCTTCTCGCCTGATGCAAGGAGGTCACCGATCTGCATGATGCAAACAGCGCCCTTAGCCTTGGCAATGTAGTACTCACGCTCCTTGGGAGAGTACTCGGGGAACATGTCCTCAAGCTCCTGAGTTGTTATAAAGAAAATATCCTCGGGAAGGATCTCCTCTATGTAATCGTACTGGATAGACATGAATTTCTCAGTCTTTCTGAGTACCTTGTATACGTCCTTTACCGTCTCCTTAAGGAAATCGATATTGCGGTCTTCTTTATTTATAACCTTTTCCCAGTCCCACTGGTCTACGAAGATTGAGTGAATATTGTCAGTAACTTCGTCGCGTCTTACGGCGTTCATATCTGTATAAAGACCTTCACCTACGTTGAAGCCGTACTTCTTGAGTGCGTATCTCTTCCACTTTGCAAGAGAATGCACGATCTCAGCGGGACGTCCGTTGTCATTGAGAATATCAAATGAAACGGGCCTCTCTACACCGTTCAAGTTATCGTTAAGTCCCGATTCGGGTGTTACAAACAGGGGTGCTGTTACTCTCTGAAGGTTGAGCTTGTTGGAGAGCATGCCCTGAAAGAAATCTTTGACAGTCTTGATGCCCACCTGTGTGTCGTGAAGATCAAGAGCCGATTTGTAGTTCTTGGGAATTTTAAGGTTTTCCATAATCTCTTTTGCCACTTTCTTATATAGTTTCCTTACCATAAGAATATATATATCCTATGATAAATGTTCCACAGTTTATTAAATCGCTTTTTCCTTCATATTGCAAGAAAAAAATTGAGATTTACAACTCATGGTTGACAGACTTGGGACTTAGTGATAATACTATTATCGATAATTGAATTATCAGTGATAAAAAGAGGGGAAAATATGTCAGTCAGAGATACCAGTATAGATCCGAGGCTCATTGACAGTGCCCGCAAGGAATTCATGGAAAGAGGATTTCTTAAGGCTGAGCTAAAGAGAATATGCGACAACGCCGGAGTTACAACCGGTGCAGTCTACAAAAGATATAAGGGCAAGGAAGAGCTCTTTTGCGCGGTGGTACAAGACGCGGTTGATGTTATAGAAGAGCATATCTTTACACGTATGGATCTTGATCTTGCACCGCTATCAGATGATGAGATGCATGATATGTGGGATATGACGCCGAAGAAGACCATGGAGATGTTTGATATTCTCTGGGATGTCAGGGAGGATCTGATCCTTCTTCTTGATAAGGCATCGGGAACTGTCTATGAGAATTATATAAATGAATTTTCAAGACGTATGACCGATTCCTATTACAGATATTATGAGGAGACCAAAAAGAGAGGGCGTGCAACGGCCAAGATAACTAAGCCTGAGATGCACGTTCTGTGTACGGCATTTTGGAATGCCATATATGAGCCCTTTGTTCACGGTATGTCCCGTAAGGAGATAGAAGAGCATTGCAAGATCATGTGCACTTTCTTTGACTGGCCGGGAGTTGTAGGTCTTAAGTGATTTCTTTTGTATAAATATAATGTTGATTTTGAGCCGTCTTAAATGGCGGCTTAAAAATAGATCAAGAGTTAGCAAATGCTAACCAAGGAGGAGGCTAAGATGTTTAAAAAGGTGGCTCCGTACATCGGAGAGTACAAGAAGTACACGGTTTGGGCCGCTATTATGATGACTTTTGGAATTTTGGCAAATGTTGTGCCTTATTTTTTCCTGTATCAGATAATAGCGCCGCTTACAAGAGGAGAGAGTGTAAGCTTATCATTTGTGATGATGAGAGTTTTGGGTGTTCTTATCTGCGAGATACTATATTCTTACAGTTATGTTCAGGGACTTGAGTTTTCTCATATGAGTGCCTACAACACTCTCAAGAATATCCGAATTTCTTTGCAGGGTAAGCTTGAGAAGCAGTCTCTTGGAAATATTGCGGATCTCGGAACCGGTCGTATCAAGAAGATTTTTACCGATGATATCGATCAGATCGAGCTTCTTTTGGCGCATGCTGTTCCTGAGGGAATAGCCAATATCGTCATTCCGGTTCTGATCCTTGTAATTATGTTTGTTCTGGATTTCAGGCTCGGACTTCTTTCACTTGTTCCGCTTATTGTGGGAGCAATTGCCATGTGCATTATGATGAAGGCCGGATTTACCATGATGAATGACTATTATGAATCCGCTGCCCACATGAACAATACCATCGTTGAATATGTCAACGGTATGGAGGTTGTTAAGGTATTTAATAAGGACGGCGATTCATACAAGAAGTTCGGTGATGTTGTAAGAAACTATCGCGATTTTACCATCAAGTGGTACAAGGTATGCTGGCCCTGGATGGCTACATATTCAAGTGTAATGCCTTGTGTTGTTTTGCTCATGCTTCCTGTGGGTTCTCTTTGGATCCTTTCCGGAGCACTTACTCTTGATAAGCTTGTGCTTGTTATGTGCATGTCTTTCTCAGTAGGACCTTCTTTCTTAAAGGCTCTTAACTTTGCGGGTAAGTTCCCCCAGCTTGAGTACAAGATTGATGAGCTTGAAAAACTCATGGATCGTCCGCCTCTCAAGGAAGGCAAGAACGGCTTTGCGGGAACAAATATGGATATCTCTTTTGAAAATGTAAGATTTGCATATGAGAATGATGAGGTTCTCCATGGCGTAAACCTTGAACTTAAGCAGGGAACAACTACGGCTCTTGTAGGTGAGTCGGGAAGCGGTAAGTCTACGCTTGCAAAGCTTCTTGTTCACTATTACGATCTTGACGGCGGTTCAATCAAGATCGGTGGTCAGGATATCACAGATATGACCATTGAAGCCCTGAATGATCAGGTGTCATACGTTTCGCAGGAGCAATTTCTTTTTAATACATCTCTTTATGAGAACATTCTTATCGGAAATCCCAAGGCTACAAAAGAGCAGGTGCTTGAAGCGGCAAGCAGAGCGCAGTGCGATGAGTTCCTTGAAAGGCTTCCCGATGGAATCAATACTATGGCCGGTGACGGTGGTAAGCAGCTTTCCGGTGGTGAAAGACAGAGAATCTCTCTTGCAAGAGCAATTCTTAAGGATGCGCCCATCATCGTTCTTGACGAAGCAACTGCTTTTATGGATCCCGAGAACGAGGACAAGCTTAACGCAGCCATAGACGAGATAGTTAAGGACAAGACAGTTCTTGTAATAGCTCACAGATTGTCCACAGTAAAGAATGCGGACAAGATCTGTGTTATGAAGGAGGGAGAGTGCATCGCGGCGGATACCCACGACAATCTCCTTACAACCTGTCCCGAGTACAAGAAGTTCTGGGATGCGTCTGTCAGCGCCAGCTTATGGAAGATAAAGGAGGCATGATCTCATGTTTAAGATACTTCAAAGGATTATAGGTATTACCGGTAGATTTAAAGCAAGAATTCGAGCTTCATATATAACATCCTTTTTTAAGGGAGTTATGATGAAAGCTCCTTTGGTACTTTGTTTTATGGCCATAAGTTCTTTTATGCAAAATACAATGACCAAAGAAAAGTGCCTGTACTACGGCCTTGCTCTTGTGGTGTGCGTGGCGCTTCAGGCAGTGTTTGAGCACATTACCAATGTGCTGATGTCCGCAGCGGGATACATGGTTTTCGCGGATATGCGTTTGAATTTGGGAGATCATCTTCGTAAGCTCCCTATGGGTTATTTTACTGAGGGTAACATCGGAAAGATCAGCTCTGTTCTCTCAACGGATATGGTCTTTATCGAGGAAAACTGTATGGGTGTTCTTTCCGAGCTTGTGGCATTCATGATCTCTCAGGGACTTATGGTGGTCATGATGTTTGTCATGGATTATCGCATGGGACTCATGTCACTTGCTATCGTGGGCGCTTTTCTTATTGTTGGTAACTATATGCTCAGAACCTCAATGAAGCACTCCGTTGTCAAGCAGGAGGTCGCTGAGGATCTTACAAATGAAGTTATTGATTTTGCTGAGGGAATGGGAATTATCAAGACATACAACTTGCTTGGCGAGAAGTCAAAAAAACTTACGGAAGAATTCAAAACAAGCTGCGACAAGGCTATCGGCTTTGAGAAGGCCTACAGCCCTTGTGCGAGAACTCTTTACCTTACTTTTGGAATCGGAAGTTCAATAATGCTTGCTCTTTCTGGATATCTGTACAGCAAGGGAATCTTTACACCTGAATATATGGTTGGAATGGCATTTTTCCTCTTTGATCTCTTTGCTGCCATCAAGGCTTACTACGGTCACATGCCAAGACTCACTGTTACAGCTGCCAGCCTTGACAGGATCGATGAGGTGTTTGCTGCCGAGGAACTTAAGGATCTTGGGAAAAAAGAGCTTCCGGCAACCGGAGATGTTGAGATTGAGTATGATAATGTAAGCTTTGGCTATACACAAAAAGATGTCCTTAAGGATGTTTCCTTCAAGATAAAGGCGGGCGAAATGACTGCGCTTGTAGGTCCTTCCGGTGGCGGTAAGTCAACGATAGCATCCCTTCTTGCTAGATTTTGGGACATCAAAGACGGCCATATTCGCGTTAGGGGAGAGGATATAAGAGATGTATCTCTCGGAAGCCTTATGGACAGCATCAGTATGGTATTCCAGAGAGTGTATCTGTTCCAGGATACCGTTTACAACAATATTGCCATTGCAAGACCCGACGCTACCAGAGAGGAAGTTGAGGAAGCAGCCAAGAAAGCAAGATGTTATGACTTTATAATGCAGCTTCCCGAAGGCTTTGACACTGTGATCGGTGAGGGCGGAGCTTCCCTTTCAGGCGGTGAGAAGCAGAGAATATCAATTGCGAGATGTATCCTTAAGGATACGCCTATCGTAATCCTTGACGAGGCTACAGCCAGTGTAGACGCGGACAACGAGCGTGCCATCCAGGAGGCAATCTCCGAGCTGTGCAAGAACAAGACTCTTCTTGTAATTGCTCACAGACTCAAGACTATCGCCGACGCGGACCAGATCCTTGTTGTTTCCGACGGTAAGATCGTAGAGCGCGGCACTCACGCCGAACTCATGGATAAGAATGGCACCTATGCCCACATGGTTTCACTGCAGGCTTCTTGATATTTATATGAATTAGCTTTAAGAGCATCGAAAACGGGATATTTTCCCGCTTCCGGTGCTTTTTTACTTGTATGCGCAGGCTTCGGTGCTTATAATGTTAAATTACAACAATAGTCCGCGAGAAAGAGGATAACTATGGAAATAAGATACTGCGAAGAGAAACCTGATCTGGAAACATATTACGATCTCAGAGCTTCTGTGGATTTTAAAAACTTCTGTCCCGAGCAGTCTCAGAAAGCTTTGGATAAAAGAGATTACTTTATAATAGCAAAAGACGGCGAAAAGGCCGTAGGCATGGGAAGCGTTGTCGGAGACGGCATGTACTGCACGATTGTTGATGTCACGGTTAGGCCCGAATATCAGGGAAATCACATAGGCGCAAGCATAGTTAATAAGCTTGTTGAGCTGATACAGAACAATGCTCCTGAGGGCGCGAGACTCAGCATTCAGCTCATCGCTGCAAAGGGAAAAGACGGCTTTTATAAAAAGCTTGGTTTTGAAGCGCTTCCCGATGAAAATGCGGGCCCGGCGCTTAGGAAGTTGATCTATACATAATAATCAATTAGGACAGCTATGAAGGAGAGAGAAAATGAAGGTTGTAATTATCAGACACGGAGTGGTTGATTATAAAATGAACCTGCGGTGCAACTCCGAGGAATTTGATCAAGATGTAAAAAAGTATGATGAAGCGCCGATTTTGACGATGGAATATAATGTTCCCGCCGGAGATTATAAGTCTTATTATGTAAGCTCTTTATCCAGAACTCTTGCAACTGCCAGGGATATTTTCGGAGATAAAGAATACATTTCAACTGAGCTCCTTGATGAAGTTCCGCTATCTTCAAGTATAAAAACAAACAAGAGACTGCCTTTGGCATTTTGGAAAATTTCATCCAGACTTCAATGGCTTTTTAACAGCAAAAGGCCGAAAGAAGGCAAGAAAGATACTGTAATAAGAGCAAACAAGTTTATAGATGATATCATTGTGAAAAACGAAGACTGCGCAGTAGTTTCTCATGGTTTTTTTATGATCACTCTTTTTTCTGAAATGAAAAAGAGAGGCTTCATGATCCAAGGAAAGGCGGCAGGCTATGAAAACGGTGAATATGTTATATGTGAAAAGTAAAAGAGATTCATATTGATTAATCTGTGATCGTAATATTACTATAACCTAAGAAAATATATGAAAAACGAACTATACGAAAACATACAAAAAATTGATACGGTAAGAGCCATTCTCGTCGGCCTTAATACAGACAAGAGCGATGACGAGTTTGAGCGCTCGATGGATGAGTTAAAAGAGCTGACTAAGGCGATAGATATCGAGGTTGCGTCAGTTGTGACACAGTCCCTGAATTCGCCCGACAACAGCACGTACATCGGAAGCGGAAAGGTGCAGGAGATAGCGGCCGCGCTGGACATACTTGATGTAAGCATCATCATCTTCAACGATTCACTCTCGCCCATGCAGGTGAGAAACTTAGAGAAGATACTGGACACCGAGGTTATAGACAGAACGGGCCTTATCTTGCAGATTTTTGCCAAAAGAGCAAAAACAAGAGAGGCAAGGCTTCAGGTTGAATCCGCTCAGCTTCAGTATATGCTGCCGAGACTTATCGGAATGGGCAAGACTCTTTCAAGACAGGGCGGCGGAAGCGGAAGACTTTCCAACAAGGGTTCCGGTGAGAAGCAGCTTGAGCTCGACAGAAGACGCATCGAGCATAGAATGAGCGAGCTTAGAAGAGAGCTTGAGAATGTCGAAAGAGAGCGCAATACGCAGAGAAACAGAAGGCTTAATTCTCCTATAGGAAGAGTTTCGCTTGTAGGATATACCAACGCGGGCAAATCTACGATCATGAACAATCTCTTAAGGCTCTACGGAGGCGAAAGCGATACCGACAAAACTGTGCTTGAGAAAGATATGCTCTTTGCGACCCTCGATACTTCTGTAAGAAAGATAGAAGCTCCCGGGCACAGACCTTTTCTTTTGACCGATACCGTAGGATTTATAAGCGAGCTTCCTCATGCGCTCGTAAAAGCCTTTAAATCAACACTTGAAGAGGCTAAATACGCAGATATACTGTTGCAGGTCATCGACTTTTCGGATCCCGAGTACAGATACCATATGGAGATAACAGGTAAAACTCTCTCCGAGATAGGCGCAGGCGACATTCCGGTTATATATGTGTTTAATAAGTCGGATATCGTAAGGCAGCAGCAAGAGGAAGAGAACATGCTCGTTATGGATATTCCAAGAGCGAAGGATGACAGAATATACATCTGTGCCAAGGACGATGACAGCCTTGAAGAGCTTGTCAGCCTTATAGAAAAGAAGCTTGGGGAAAAAGAGACTGAGTGTGAGCTTCTTTTTCCTTATTCAGAAGGCGGAACGATCAGTATGCTCACCGAAAGAGGAGTTGTAAAAAGCACGGAGTACCTTCCGGAGGGAATCAAAGTTGTTGCAACTCTTTCACAGGGAGATATGAGCAAATATGGTGAATATTTGGCATAATGATGATAAATGTGTGCAATTCCGCCATGCAAGCGGCCCCGGATGGCTCAACGGTACGGATTAACGATATTGAACACATAATTTTCACAATTTTTTCAATATATAGTCACTTTTTTCCATTTACAAATCGGCTGCCACAAGGTATAGTCTTATAAGTTTTATATGTAGTTTTTCTTTTGCAAATAAGAAAGGAAGTGACGATTGTGTTGAAACAGCTGATAAAGAAGAATATCATGCTAAGACCCGGTCAGGTCAAGGAATTTGTCAACGCAGCAACAAAATGTGACTTCGACGTAGATATATACTATAACAGATATGTTGTTGATGCTAAATCGATCCTTGGTGTTTTCGGATTGGATCTTACAAAGACTTTAACTGTTGAATACAGCGGCTATGATCAGGAGTTTGAGAACTATCTTAATACTCTTTCAATTGCCAGCTGATTCATATAAGCAGTACAAAGGTAACCGTTCGCGTGCCGGACAGTACCAAGAAGTAAAGAAATAATTGTTCATTGTGGTAGAAAAGCTCTCCATGGTATAAAATATGCCATGGAGAGCTTTTCGTTTATGGTGATACAGATTTCGGTCCGCAGACTTGTGGAATTTATCTTAAGAAGCGGAAATATAGACAATAGAATACATCAGGTCTCCGCAGATGCTATGCAGGAGGGCGGAAGGATCCACCGCATGATCCAAAAGAGCATGGGCGCGGATTATCACGCCGAGGTTCCTCTCAAATATACCCACAATACAGGCAGATACGAGCTTGTTATCGAGGGAAGAGCGGACGGCATACTGGATAAATATTTTGATGATGAGAATGCTTTTGATCCCCAGCAGTCCATGTTTGAGGGGAAAAAGAAGCAGATGCCCCTTATCGACGAGATAAAGGGTACATACAGAGACCTGGCTAAAATGAAAGAGCCTGTGCCGGTACATCTGTCACAGGCTAAATGTTATGCCGCGATATATCTCATTCAAAGGGGCTGCCCGTCCATAGATGTCAGAATGACTTATTGCAATATGGACACCGAAGAGATCAAGTATTTTGATCAGACATATACGGCGGATGAGATCATAAAGTGGTTCAACGAGCTTATAGAGAAGTACCTTAAGTGGTCTGATTTTGAATATGAATGGGAGCTTACAAGAACAGCCTCCATCAAGGAAGTACAATTTCCTTTCCCTTACAGGGATGGGCAAAAAGAGCTTGCTGCGGGCGTTTACAGAACGATCGTGCATGGCAAAAAGCTATTTTTGGAAGCGCCGACAGGCACAGGAAAGACGATAACGACGGTATTTCCCAGCGTAAAAGCGATGGGTGAGCAGAAGGTAAGCAAGATCTTTTACCTGACGGCAAAGACGATAACAAGGACAGTGGCGGAAGATGCTTTCAATACGCTAAGAGACCTTCAGAAGCTTAAGTTTAAGACGGTCACGATAACGGCAAGGGATAAGATATGCTTCCTTGATGAGGGAGAGAGAAACTGTAATCCCGAGGCTTGTCCGTATGCAAACGGCCACTACGACAGGATAAATGACGCGATATATGACCTTCTTACCAATGAAGACAGCTTTGACAGGGAGAAGATAGTAGAGTACGCGTACAAGCATGAAGTATGTCCATTTGAGATGTCGCTCGATATGAGCCTTTGGGCAGACGGAGTCATATGTGATTACAACTATGTATTTGACCCGTTTGTGTACCTTAGGAGATTCTTTGCTGACGGACTTAAATCAGATTATGTATTCCTTGTCGATGAGACTCATAACCTGCTAGACAGAGGAAGGGAGATGTACAGTGCTGCCCTTAGAAAAGAGAGCTTCTTGGAGCTTTCCCGCACCATAAAAGAGTTTCATCCTAGGATAGCGGGACATCTCGATAAGTGCAACAAGGCTCTTTTGGAGCTGAAAAGAGAATGTGACGGCTGCAAGGTCCTAACCGGGATTGACGGCTTTATAAACCCTTTAAACAGGCTTTCCGGCATCATGTCGGAATATCTTGAGGATCATGCGGAAGGCCCCTGCAGAGAGGACATTCTGCTGTTTTATTTTGATATATCAAGATTTCTTACCATATATGACAAAGTGGATGAGAACTACGTTATCTACAGTGAGTTTAACGAAATGGGAGACTTTATCGTGCGTCTTTCGTGTATAGATCCTTCCACAAACCTTTCGGAGTGCATGGCAAGAGGTCGCTCATCGATCCTCTTTTCCGCAACACTTCTTCCGATACGCTATTACAAAAAGCTACTCGGAGGAACGGATGAAGACTTTGAGATGTACGCTAAGTCTGTGTTTGATCCGGGACGGCTGGGACTATTTATCGGAAAAGACGTAACGAGCAGATATTCCATGAGAAGCTACGAACAATATCGCAGGATAGCATCGTACATAGACAATATAGTCAGCGCAAGGGGCGGTAATTATCTCATTTTCTTCCCCTCACATCAGTTCCTAGATGAGGTCCTCGATATTTATGAGAGCGAATACTATAACCCGGATAATTCCGAACTTGTAGTGCAAAAGAGCTATATGAGCGAGGATGCACGTGAGTCATTCCTTGACAGGTTCTCCGAGGGTAACAACCTTGATCTGACAAAAGTGATAAATATGGACATAGAGGTTGAAGAAGATAAGAATATACTCGGCTTTTGCGTCATGGGTGGAATATTCAGCGAAGGAATAGATCTTAAGTACGACAGCCTTATCGGAGTTATTGTTGTCGGAACCGGAATACCTCTTGTATGTAATGAGCGAGAGATAATAAGGGAATTCTTTGAACAAAGAGGCGTAGACGGATTTGACTATGCCTACAGATTCCCCGGAATGAACAAGGTACTTCAGGCAGCGGGAAGAGTTATCAGAACGGAAGAGGACAAGGGAATAGTTGCTCTTCTTGATGACAGATTCATGCAAGGCAGTTACAGAGCTCTTTTCCCCAGAGAATGGTACGGATGCAAACCGGTTTCGACCGATGAAGTCAAAAACGCTGTATCCCACTTCTGGAGCAGCTTTCCGGAATAAAAACATATCAAAAAACTGCTCTGATGCGAAAAAATACAGATAAAAGTTTACATAAATCAGATTTTTGATAAATTATGTAAACCGAACAGTAGTTCAAATTGTATGATAATAGACAACAATTATATAAAATGTCAGATAAATGATAAAAAAGTCTTAATTAAACGACAGCGATGTCATGTGGATAACTCTGTGGAAATTGGGGATTAGTTGAAAAATATACTTCATAACACCCCATGAATTGGGCGTTTAAAAACCATGACGAAATTAAACGATAACCGGTAAAAAAATAATCATCTGACCAATAAGGTCAATAAAAATATGTAAACCTAAAATATGACCGTCACGCGTGTCAGTTAACGCTTTTGCGCTTGCGGTTGGGATAAGTATTGCGGTATCATTTTAAGTATCACTTAGTTGGTGTTTTCAAGCCAGGGAAAGTTGGAGTTGGGGTATGAACATACTGGATTACGACTTGGAAGTTCAGGCACTGAACAGAGAACTTTTAACTGCCAGGGCCAATATGTCCGGCAGCTACATAGCCATATGCAACAGACTTATCAGGAAAGCTAAAGAGGTTGATGACATTCCTCTTTTAGGTTATTCCTATTATTTTCTTGCAGATGCGTACTATATGGTCAGCACAGAATACCGCAAATTCAATTCCAGTCTTCTCAAGGCGATGGAGTATCTTCAGACATGTGGGGAGAACATGTATCTTGCAAGATGCTACAATCTTCTGGGCATTGATGCCTTAAGTCACGGTAATTTCGAATTATCTCTTGATTTCTTTATGAGTGGGATCAAACTCTGTAATGATGAAGAGGATGAGCTCAGTGCCGTTTACGGACTCCTTGAGTACAATATCGGTCAGATATACTACGAGATAGGAGATTTCAAGAAGGCACTTCCTTATATCCGATCCGCATACAAACATATAAGACGTGATAAGAAGGACAGTCTCTATTACAGAAACCTTCTTTTCTGCTATTGTTTCCAGGCTGACTGCTACATGCAGCTAAATAAGCCTACATCCGTTAAGAACTGTCTTTTGGGCCTTAAGAGACTTGAGGACGATCCCAAGGTAAACAGAGAGTATTTTCAAGATATTCCCGTTCTTGACATCAGGATGAGAGGAAATTATCTTCTTGGTAATACGGAAGAGTTTGAGAAGTATTCCGATATTTTATCCAGACTTATACAGACCAACAAGTTTCCGCTTGATTGTGTAGAGGATATTTTCGGAATATGTCGATTCTTTATGAGGATCGGAAGAGTTGATGAGGTGGTTTATATTGTCAAAAATATAGAGAGATCCATCAACGATATGAATATTTCATATCTGAAGAAAAAGCATGCCAGACTAAAGTGCGAGCTGTACAGCCTTATCAAGGATGAGAAGAACAAGGTCAAAGCACTTGAAGAGTATTATCTTTATTCGGTTGCTCAGGAAAAAGACAGCCTGGTAAATTATAAGTTCTTTACCGACATCAGGACCAAGCTCTCGGCAATCGAGCAGGAGAACTACAGGCTGCTTAAAAGAGCTGAGACGGATTCACTCACCGGACTCGGCAACAGATACGGACTTAACAAGTATGCGGATGAAGCATTTGAGAAAGCGTATTGCGAGCAGAAATCTCTCGCGGTTGAGATCCTTGATGTTGACAATTTCAAGAAATACAATGATACATACGGACATCAGGCAGGTGACGTATGTCTTAAGAGGATTGCTGAGGCAATCGCACATAAATGTGCATCAAATAAAAACATTCATGCGTTCAGGTACGGCGGGGATGAATTTGTTCTCATATATGAGAACATGACGGATGAAGAGGTTATGAGTCATGCCATGGAGCTTAGGGACGACGTTCATGACATGAAGATAGAGAGTAAGGCACAGAAAGAGGGAAATATAGTGACTATATCTCAGGGAATACGCAATTCTGTTCCGAGAGAGTCTACTAAATTATGGGATTACATGTATGCGGCGGACAATGCTCTTTATGAGGTAAAAGAGCATAAGAAGGGCGAGATCGTTATGCTTCACAAGGCGGTCATCTCTCAGGAGTCGCTTGAAGAAGCCCAGTACAGCTGATCGCTGACTGTGAATCTATATAAGTATTAGGTTTTGAAGGGATTTCTTTGTAAGTAAAAGGGTTATGAAAAATATCAAGTGGACAATGCGTCAGGCTATTCTGAGTCTGGTCATCGGCTGCACTTTATTTGCGATCGTTGCACAAACGGTTGCTTTTGAGGTTACATCAAGGCAGCAGATAAGAAGAGAAAGTCTTCTTAACAACGACGAGACTCTTCAAAGAATAGAATCTGAGCTTAATTCTTATATTCACGGACTCATCGTCAAGATGCAGACCATCTATACCGAAACGGAAATGATATACGACATGAGGAGATATCATGCCGGTCGAAACAATCTTCTGAACTATTACTGGGAAGCTTGGCATTTTGCGGAAAAGAAATTTGATTCTTCCGATCAGCTGCTTGCCCTGTATATCTATGGCAATGAAGATAATCTGATCAGTTCCTGGAGAAAACAGCCAAACAAGTATCCGCATGATCTTTACGGTAAGGATATGTATGTTAATGTTGCTCATTTAAAGAGTTATCTCAATTCCGATGACTATGCGGTTATGCTTTCGGGTTATCACAATGATGAAGCAAATCAGGATGTTCTTAGATTTTGTTTAAAACTCCACACTTATGACGACAAAAGATCTCAGTACGGATATCTTATCTGTGATTTCAATGCCCAGAATTTTGCGGATATCATGAGTAAATATATTTCATCAAGGGATGTTTATGTATGGCTGCAGCCTAAAGGTGATGCGCCTATCGCGCAGGTTGGAAATACGACTAAAGAAGAGAGCAAGATCTTTTCCGAGCTTACCAAGGTTATTGCGACAGCTTCGGATGAATTCCCTGAGTTTGAAGATGAATACGGCTCTTTTTACCTTAACAGCAGGGCTTCCGAAAAATATAATCTGCATATCGTGATGCTGACGCCGCAGTCGCTTATGCTTCGGACACAGAGCGCCCTTGCGCGTATGCTCATTATTATTGCTTTGTTTATTCTTTTGGTAACGATACTGTTCGGAACCAAAATCTCGGGATATATATATAAACCGGTAGAGGAACTCAGTAACACCATTATCCAGATCAAGGAAGGCGATACCGACCTAAGAGTCGGAAGGACGACCGGATGGAGTGAAGAGCTTAAGGTAATGGGCGAAGAGTTCAACGAGATGCTTGATCGGATACAGAAGATGGTAGAGGAAGAGTACGAGGCCAAGGTACTGATGGAACGAACTCAGTACAAGGTTTTGCAGGCTCAGATTAATCCGCATTTCCTCTATAATACGCTTGATACAATGAGTGGCATTGCGGCTTCTCAGGACTGCACGCTGGTAAGCGGACTTTGCCAGTCGCTTTCCGCTATTTTCAGATACAGCCTTGATATTTCAGATACGCAGTCGACGCTTCAGCAGGAAATGGCACATGTTCGTAACTATCTGTATGTTATGGACGTACGAAACGGAAGCAGCGTGAAGTATACATATCATATCGACTCTGATACACTAAGAGACAATATTCCCAGGATCACGCTTCAGCCGATCGTTGAGAATGCGCTTCAGCACGGCCTTAGAAAGACCAGGAGAAAAGACAAGGAGCTTATCATTTCAGCTAAGCATAAAGACGGAAGGCTCATTATCACGATAGAAGACAACGGCGCGGGAATGGATGCCGATGCTATGAACAAACAGCTTGAAGAAGCCAATATCGGAAGAATTGAGATGGGAAAATCCATCGGTATCATGAATGTAAACGCCAGAGTTAAGAGCGTGTACGGAAGAAATTACGGAATCCGCTATGAAAGTGATTCCGAGACGGGAACCAAGGCGGTTATTTCGCTGCCTATAGTAAAAGCTATCGAGGATCCCGAAGAGAATGAAGGTATAATCCAATAAAAGGAGTAGCAACATGGGGTTAAAGTACAGAGTACTTGCGGCGGACGATGAACTTTGGAGCCGTGAAAATATAAAGAGAATGCTGCCTTGGGAAGATTATTCCATAGAATTTCTTGAACCTGCCTGCGACGGGGAGGAAGTTCTTGAAAGGATTCCCAAAGAAAAGCCCGACATAGTGATAACAGACATTAATATGCCGTTTCTTAGCGGGCTTGAACTATTGAATCAGATCAGCAGTAAGTATCCCGATATCATAACACTTGCAGTAAGTGGCTATGATGATTTTAAAAAAGTAAAAGGAGTTTTCATGTCGGGGGGCATCGACTATCTCCTTAAGCCCGTAAGTAGGGAACAGCTCGTTGATTCACTTAGTAAAGCACTCAAGACTTTGGAGGAGAGGGAAAAAGAAAAGGCGGACAAAGAGGACAGCATTTTAAGAGAAAACTATGTTTCGTCTTTCCTTGAAGATGATGAGTTCTCATCTCTTTTGAACGGAAAATTATTCAGACCGGGGAATGAATTTCATGTTCCCAGCACCAAGGTCTTTTCGGAAATATCTACAATACTTGTTAAGTTCCATAATGTTGAGATCCTTAAGCAGAGCTATGATAAGGATGTTCTTAGGATGTCCTACGCTCTAAAGGAAAAACTCCGAGAGATCATAGACAACGAAAGGACGATTATCTTTAACTACACCGACAAGGTTAACGAATTCATTATTGAGCTCAACGCAACACCGGCGAGACTTCACTTTATCGCAGACCGCATTCTTGAGGCGTTCCCTATTGAGAAACAGGGACCTATAACCGTGGTTATCCATGATAAGGCAACCTCACTCGATGATATTGCCGCTGTTTATCGCGAAATGATCGCTGATCTTGTGACCAGACCCTTCGGTAACAAGCACAGCATAGTCGTTTGCAAGGGCTCCAAAAAGATCTCGGATTTCCAGGACAGATACAACAGCCGCGTGGAATCGATCGTTTCGGATTGTCTAAGTAAAAAAGATATTGCTCAGGCCAAGACTGTTTTGATGGAAACGGCCGGGCTTAATAAGTGTGACAGCCAGAAGTGGACTCTTTTTGAGGTGACGCAGTTTACGACCAGAGTGCTCAATACGATTGCAGATTCTGCCCACGGCGAAGATTCAAGACTTTATGAAGAGGTTCAGGATGCGATAAACTACGGCCTTAGATCACTCAATAAAAATATAATCACAGAAAACATAGAACTTGCGCTTCAGATCGTATCAGGCTCCGAGGGTAACGAGAGCAGCTCGATCAGTGAACAGGTCGAAAGTATTCACGATTACATAGAAAAGCATTATATGGAGCGCATTTCACTGGCAGATCTTGCGGAACAGTTCTTCGTCGAACCGAGCTATCTTTCGCGTAAGTTCTCTCAGAAATACAACGAGACCATCACCGCATTTATCACAGGATGTCGTATGGATAGGGCAAAAGAGCTGATGAAGGATGATAACAATAAGCTTGAAGCCATATCTTTTGAAGTCGGATATGATGACTATAATTATTTCAGCAGAGTGTTCAGAAGATCGGAAGGCGTAAGCCCCAGTGAATATAGGAAAAATCTGAGCAAGTGAAGAAATTTATAAATTAAAAATAAAGCCGCTTTATCGATATTTCATAATTGAAGCTAACACAATTTGCTATAATTTTATTTGAATCGTCGTACATATTATGGCAGATATGTGGAGGTTTTCTTATGGCAAATTCTTATGATTCTCTTGTGTTCACAAACGATAATTGTATTGGATGTAATAAGTGCATTCACGAATGCAGCTGCATGGGAGCATGTGTTTCTTCGGACCCTGACGAATACGGGAATTCCAGAATTGAAGTAGACGGTACCAAGTGTGTGGCGTGCGGAGCTTGTTTTGACGCATGCGAACACGGCGCCAGAGAATATCATGACGATACGGAGCAGTTCTTTGAAGACCTTAAAAAGGGTGAGAAGATATCTCTTTTGCTTGCACCTGCCTTTATGGCGGATTACTATGACGAATACGAGAAGGTCCTTGGCGGCCTTAAAGCCCTCGGTGTTAACAGGATCATCAGCGTATCCTTCGGAGCCGACATAACAACCTGGGGGTATATTAAATACATTCAGGAACACAATTATCTTGGAGGCATTTCACAGCCTTGTCCCGCGGTGGTTGGGTATATCGAGCGCTATCTTCCCGAGCTCCTTCCCAAGCTGTTCCCCGTGCAAAGCCCTATGATGTGTGCTGCGATCTATTGCAGAAAAGAAATGGGTATTACCGATAAGCTGGCGTTTATCAGCCCTTGTATAGCCAAAAAGAATGAGATAGACGATCCCAATAACCACGGATACGTCAATTATAACGTTACTTTCGAGCACCTTATGAAATATGTGAGAGAGAACAATGTATACGGAACGCCCATAAAAGATGAGATCGAGTATGGACTCGGATCGATATATCCTATGCCGGGCGGACTTAAGGAAAACGTATATTGGCTTCTTGGCGAGAATGTTTTCATAAGACAGATGGAAGGCGAAAAGCGCATGTATCATTTCCTCCACAAAAATGAGGATGTGATAAAGAACGGCAAGACACCTTTCCTGTTCATTGACGCGCTTAACTGCGAGAACGGCTGTATATGCGGAACGGGAACCGATTCGGAGCTTACGGACGGCGACGGACCTCTTTATAATATTTACAAGATCAGAGAGGGCGTCAAAAACTTTGAAAAGAAGAACGCTTGGTCTAAGAAGATATCGCCCGAAAAGCGTATGGCTGCATTAAACAAGCAGTTTGAAAAGCTTAATCTGAATGACTATCTAAGGAAATATACCGACAGATCGGCAAGCTGCAAGCATAAGATCCCGACCGAGTCGGAGCTTAACGCCGTATTTAACGATATGAACAAGAAAGATGAAAAGGCAAGAAGCATCAACTGCTCGTGCTGTGGTTATGATACCTGTAAGGATATGGCGACGGCCATCTTTAACGGTTTCAACCATAAGGAAAACTGCGTTCATTATTTGAAAGACCTTGTTGAGTATGAGAAGATAGAAGCTCAGGATATGGTTAATCAGGAAAAAGAGATATTGGGAAAGCAAAAGGACGATATCTTATCTACTGTTAATACCATTAATAGGAGATTTAATGACCTCAACGATTATATAGGAGACATGGTCAAGGGCAATGACAACAACGCAAAAGAGAGCTCGGCTATCTCTTCGGATATCGGAAGAGTATCGGATTTCTGCAATACTCTTAATGATTCCATCAAGCGTATTGTTGAGCACTTGGAAGAGCTTGTTCAGAATAACGACAAGGTTGTTGATATTGCAAACCAGACCAATCTTCTTGCTCTTAATGCAAGTATTGAGGCTGCAAGAGCGGGAGATGCCGGCAAGGGCTTTGCCGTAGTTGCAAGCTCCATAACCAACCTTGCGGCTGACAGTAAAGGAACCGCAGAGGGAAGTAGCGAAGCCAACAACAATATCAGAGAAGCGGTTGACGTGATCGCAAACGAAACAACCCAGCTTCTTGAGATTGTTGAAAAGGTAACGTCAAGAGCACAGAATCTTGCCGATTCAACAGGCGAGATTTCCAGGTCTACAGAGAATGTCTCAAGTGTAATGGAAGAGGTAAAAGAACAGCTTGGCGCCTTGGCGCATAATAATGAATAAAGAGGAGCAAAAAAATGGAGAATGAAAGAAAGTTTGGAACCGGGCAGATCGCTATAACGGCAGTTCTTTTGGCAATCTGTATCATAAGTCAGGTATTCAAGAACTTAAGCGTATTCATTACGGGACCCATAATCAATGCCTGCATTGCACTTGCGGTGCTGATGGTCAATCTCCCGTGCGGGATCGTGCTAAGCATCATAACACCTATAACTGCGTACTTTATCGCGGCGAGCCCTGTCATGGCAGCGGTTCCCGCCATGATAGTTTTCATCATGCTTGGAAATATCGTGCTGGCTGTGCTTACGGAAGTTTTGCTCAAAAAGCCTTTTAAACACGGGGGTAATGTTTTTAAGATTCCCAACATGGTAAAAGCTGTGCTAATTTCTTTTGCAAAGGGAGTATTCATGGGACTTACAATTTCGCTGTGGCTTCTTCCGACGTTTATTCCCGCCGACAGCCCGATGCGCGGAAAGCTTCCGGTATTCCAGAGAACTTTCTCACTCTACCAGTTCCTTACCGCATGTATCGGATTTGTTTATGTATTCATTATTTATACCGCTTTGAGAAAGTCGGAAACAAATTTTCAAAAAAGTGATAGTTAGTTTTTCTAAATTGTGCTAATTGAAAAAAATCTCAGTTGATACAATGGCTTCGTAAACAGGAATAAAATTTCACTCCTGCTTACGAAGCTTATTTTATTTATCGGAGGGGATATAAGTGTTAAAGAGAAAGAGAACTGCAGCTTTTATCGCAGCGGCGATGATGGGATTTTTAATAGTATTGTCGGGCTGCGGAGCTGATAAAAAAGCGCAGATAGACACAACTGACGGGGTTACAAACATACTTGATTATGTGACTGTAGAATTCAGCGGAAAGAACGGTGAGGGAACCGCTTTTGTAAAGGTTGATTATGACGGTATCGAGACCGAGATGGTCGGAGGCGAAGAGAAGATCAAGGAATTTGAAGATGTGGGAGATCTTGCCGAGCTTACCAAATACATCAACGCGGTATCTTCAATCTCACTTAACATCGATAAGAACACCGGACTTTCAAACGGGGATCAAGTAGTTGTATCGGTTTCATACGACGAAACGGCGGCAACATCAGCCGGGGTTACATTCGGAGAAGAGACCAGCAGAGCTTATGAGGTTAAGGGATTAAAAAAATAATATAGAAATAGCATTGGTTCCAAATCAGGTTCGCGGATGGCACGAACCGATTTATATATTCATTTTTCTAATTTCCAAAGGAGGGTTATAGATCTATGAAAAAGAAATTCAAAAAGTTGGGAGCACTGCTCTTGGCAGGAACAATGGCTGCATCATTGATGGTAGGTTGCGGACCCGCAGCCGGCGGAGCAGCACCTACAACATCTGATGGCGCTGCATCAGGCGACGCAGCACCCGCAGCTTCAGGCGACAACATCACGATCGGTGTATCAATCTGGAGTTCAACCGACGTTCTCGGAAGCCAGTGTAAAAAGATCGTTGATAAGGCAGCCAAGGCAAACGGAGTTGAGGTTCAGTATGTTGACCAGGGACACGTTTCAGAGCAGGTTACAGCATCTGTTGAGCAGCTTTGCGCAGCAGGATGTAAGGGAATTATCATTTGTAACTCAGCTGATTCAGAGATGACATCCGCTATCAATACATGTACAGAGAACGGCGTATATATCGCACAGTTCTTCCGTATCATTTCAGAGGAAAACAGCCCTGAAGTATATAAGACAGCTTGCAACTCAAAGTATTATGTTGGTGCTGTTCATGAGGATGAGGTAACAAACGGATATACACTTGTAAATCTCCTTCTTGAGAACGGCGACAGAACAATCGGACTTGAGGCTTGGACAGTTGGTGATGCTACATTCCAGCTTAGATGGAAGGGCTATCAGCAGGCTATCGATGAGTGGAACAAGGCTCATCCCGATGATCAGGCTACAATGACTGAGCCTGTATATGCTAACACATCTTCAGAAGAAGGTGCTGCAGCAGCTATGTCACTTTACAACTCAAATCCCGGTATGGACGCTCTTATCGTAGCCGGCGGCGGTGGAGATCCTCTTGTAGGTTCTATCGGTGCATTCGCTAACGAAGGTCTCACAGGTAAGATCGACGTTGTATCAACTGACTTCCTTGATGATCTTGCAGATCAGCTTAAGTCAGGCGGCATGTTCGCAGAGTCAGGCGGACACTTCTGCGATCCTCTGTTCGCATTCTTCCTTGTTCTTAACGCAGTTAAGGGCAATTACGTAAAGGAAGAGGGAACATTCGGTTACGAGATTCTCTTCCCTTACCTCTATGTATCATCACCTGATGATTATGCAAACTATGAGAAGTATTTCGTAAATGACGATCCTTACACAGATGAGGAGTTGGCAGAGATGTCAAGCTACAGCTTTGATGACCTCAGCAAGGCAGCTTCAAGCCTTTCAATCGACGACGTTATTTCTCGTCACAGCAACTAAGAAGCTTATACATTTTTAGAGAAGGGTATACAGCTTAAAGCAAAAAACTAAAAAATGCCGTATTTTCCGCCATCCGGGGAATACGGCATATATTTAAAGAAACAGCAGTAACAAACCAAAGTACTACCAAACAACACATCTATAATCTATAACAAAACTCTTGCGGGAGGATTTTATGAGTAAGTTTCAAAAATTCAAACAGAGCCAAATCTTCGGGCTTCTGCTTTTGATCTTGATCGCTTTTGTCTTTTGGGCAATATTCAAGACACTTGCACCACAGACATTCGGTGATTTTAACAGATTAAAAACCTATTTAAAAACAGCACTGATCTATGCGGTCGGAGGCTGTGGTCTCTATTTTATATGCGTAATGGGACCTTTTGATATGAGTGTGGGCGCAAACATCGTGCTTTCATCGGTGCTTGCGGTAAATATGAGTAATCGTTTCGGTTATGCGGGACTTCTTATTGCTCCTATGATAAGCGGAGTGCTTGTAGGTCTCCTCAACGGACTTGTATATATTAAGCTTAGAATTTCATCACTTATCGTAACAGCGGGATTGTCTCTTGTATATGAGGCGCTTTCCATTTATGCGACCAATGAGAAAAACGTCATACTGGGATCTGCTTACAGAGCCTTTGGTGATTATCCATGGAATCTTATATTGGCGCTCTTCGCATTTTTCCTTTGCGGATTTATTCTTAAGTACACCAAGATTGGAACTTACACCTATGCCATCGGCTCAAACGAAGTCGTTGCCAAGAACATGGGTGTTAATGTTGATAAATACAAGGTTGTTGCATTTGTACTCTGCGGACTTTTCGTTGGTATCGAATCAATCCTTACAATTTCATACGGAACTTCAATGACAAGTGAATCCAACCTTGCATCTATGGCACGTAACTTCCCGCCTCTTATGGGAACGTTCTTCGGACTCGCATTTAAGAAGTACGGACATCCGGTAGTTGCTATCGTGATCGGTGAGTTTATCATCCAGCTCCTTTTCCAGGGCTTCGTTGCTCTCGGAGCTCCTACGACAGTTCAGAACATCGTAACCGGTGTGGTTCTTCTTGCAATCGTAACTATGACCATCAAGCCTATCAAGGGTGAAGTTGTTAAATAAGGAGGAGAGACATGAGCGAAGTATTACTTCATGCCGAAAAAATCGATAAGAATTTTGGCGTAACGCATGCCATTGATCATGTCACTCTCGACTTTTACAAGGGAGAGATCCATGCACTGATCGGCGAGAATGGCTCCGGTAAATCCACATTTACTTCCTGCCTTACGGGAATATATCACAAGGATACCGGTACATTTACACTAAACGGAAGAGAAGTTAACGCAAAGAATCAGGTAGACGGAAATTACCAGGGCGTTGCGATCATCGTTCAGGAGATCGGAACACTTTCAGGACTTTCCGTAGCCGAGAATATCTTCTTGGGAAAAGAAGATGAGTTTACCAAGTGCGGCGTTAAGAACACCAACGCAATGAACAAAAAAGCACAGGAGCTTCTTGATTCCTACGGTTTTGGCTATATCAAAGCGGCTAATCTTATAGATAAGTACAATTTTGAGGACAGAAAACTTATTGAGATCGTAAAGGCGACTCACTTTAAACCCCAGATCCTTGTTGTCGATGAGACCACAACGGCTCTTGGAGAAAAAGGAAGAAAAGAACTTTTCAAGGTTATGAAGGATACCAAGGATGACGGAAGATGCGTTATCTTTATCTCGCACGACCTTGATGAAGTAATAGAGCAGTCCGATAGCATCAGCGTTCTCAGAGACGGTGTTTATATCGATACCGTAAAGAGCAGCGATGTTACTACGGATGATCTAAAAAAACTCATGGTAGGACGTGAGATGAGTAATAACTACTATCGTACGGACTACGGTGAGAAGGTATCGGATGAAGTGGTCTTAAAGGGTGAGCACCTTACGGTACCGGGAGAAATCGAGGATTTCAATATAGAACTTCATAAGGGAGAGATCATTGGTATAGGTGGTCTTTCCGAGTGTGGTATGCATGAAGTGGGGAAAGCTCTTTTCGGAGCATCTTATTACAGAGAGGGAAGTGTTACCCTTTCGGATGGAACCAAGATCAATGACATCAAGACTGCGATCGACCACAGTATAGCATATGCATCAAAGGACAGAGACAACGAGTCGCTCGTAATAAATGACACGATCCAGGATAACATCTGCCTTCCTTCTATTGAAGATCTTAAGAGAAATCATATTCTTTTTGGAAAAGATCAGAAGGCTTTTGCCGAGAAGTTTGCTAAGCAGATGAGTACCAAGATGGAGGGAGTACACCAGTTTATGTCAGCTCTTTCCGGCGGTAACAAACAGAAAGTCGTGCTTGCAAGATGGATCGGAAAAGATTCCGATATCGTCATTCTGGATTCACCTACAAGAGGTATCGACGTCAAGGTTAAGGCCGATATCTACCAGATGATGGATACAATGAGAAAGAACGGTAAGTCAATAATCATGATCTCAGAGGAAATCTCAGAGCTTCTTGGTATGGCAGATCGAATAATAATAATGAAGAACGGCCGTCAAAGCGGCGAATTCAAACGTTCGGAAGATCTGAAAGATACAGATCTTATCGCGAACATGGTATAAGGGAGGCCGATTATGGAAAATGAGAAAAAAATAAGTGTTCCTTTCATGGAGCGGCCGATCGTCAGGAATGTAATGCCTTTTGCCGGTTTTATATTTATCGTCGTTCTATTTGCAATACTGACAGGAGGACGGCTTTATACAGTAGGAAATCTTAAACTTTTACTGTCGCAGTCCTATGTACTTCTTATAGCGTGTGTGGGCGTATTTATGGTTATGACCATGGGTGGCCTTGACTTCTCCCAAGGTTCCATGCTTGGTGTATGTTCCGTAGTGGTATGCTTTTTATCTAATTACAACATAATACTTGCCATCATATGTGGTGTTATCACAGGTGGCATGATCGGACTGATCAATGGATTCTTTAATGTAAAGAGGAAGATTACATCCTTCATTGTTACAATATGCAACATGTACCTCTTCCGTGGTGTTGTAGCCTACGCCACGACAAAGACTCCCGTATACGGAGTTTCCAATATCACCTCATATAATACACTTGGATTTAATCTGACCTTTACAATCCTGATCTTGATCGCGGCATTTTTCGCATTCCAATACACAGGACTCGGAAACAGACTCAAGGCGATCGGTGCCGGCGAGACGGCTGCAAGATTTGCAGGCGTAAGAGTTGAGAGAACCAAGATTCTCGTATACATGGCAGCCGGAATGATCACAGGCCTTGCGGCATTTATCAACAGTATCAAAGTTGGTTCCGTAACCTCCACCGCAGGAAACCAGCTTGAGACTCAGATAATGATAGCTCTGGTTCTGGGCGGAATGCCCGTTAACGGTGGTGCTAAGGTTAAGTTCTATAACATTATCCTCGGCGCCCTCACATACAAGATCCTTACCGCAGGACTTGTAATGATGAAGATTGAGCCTAAGACTCAACAGCTTATAATGGGTATCGTATTCCTTGTAATGGTTGCTGTATTCGCAGACAGAAAGACAGGAATGATAGTTAAGTAACTGATATAACCAACCAATTAACCAAAAATATTAATAACCATAGCCTATACAATATAGTTTCATATTAACTACGAACATCACACGACGGTCGGGACCTTCATAGGGTTCCGGCCGTTTTTAAGTAATCACCGGGCTCGGTTTTTTCGAGTCGTGGTGTACTACTTAGTTCTGGCGAGCGAATGCGAGAGCAGAACTTCTTTTCAAAAAGTTTTGAAAATTTTGTTAAAAGCGTTGCAATAATTCAAGACTTGGTATAAAATACAATTATTAAGAAAGGCTTCACAAAGGAGAGAGTATCTTTATAGGCGAATAGATGGGGATAAATTATGATATGGCTCAGATTCTTTGGTAAAAGGACCTGAGCCATATCATACGAATGGTAACATTAGTCAGGGGAATTGTGAAGAGCAACTAGTGTTACACATCAAAAACGCTTATAACAGGATTTTTTATTGCATTATAAAAGGAAACTATAAAAGGAAAGAGAAGGGGAAGTCATGAATAACAAAGAGATATTAAGGAAGAAAATGGACCGATTGGTTGCCGAAGTAGGCGCTGCCAAGGGGCTCGTTGATACGGCCGAAGCCGATTACCTTGAGAAGTACAAAAACGGTATGGAGACGGTAATCAGACTTATTGACAGCGATTCGATACCTGCCTCTGAAGGAGGAGTTATCGGAGCTACAAGCGGATTGTCAGAAAGTAGTAAATTGGCATCACTTATAAACCTATATGATGCAGCTGCCGACGTGGATCTATACTACAGTCAGAACTGCAAGACATGGGCAGTATAACATCCGGGGAAAACTACTTACCAAATCTGTAGGGCGACACTTAATATCCTTAACATCATGTGAGGAGAGAGGTAAGATAAATGAAATGTAAGTATTTCGCTATGATCACGGGGATGGTGGTCCTGTGCGGAGTTTTTGCAACAGGCTGCGGTGACAGGAAAGAACCGGACATCACCCAAGAAAATGAAGAAGTATATATTGTAAGTGAAGAGGACAAGATAGCGGAAACTGATGAAATTGACACATACGATGAAAGTGACACTACAGATTCATCAGACGTTAAGGTAGGAAGCGGCGAAGAAACCACAGGAATCTTTGCCAAGGCTTTTGAGACGGGCGAAGTTGAGAACAACGGAAGCTTTTTTGTAAGGATCGGAGATAAAGTTTATTACCGTGTATTTAATGAAGCCGGTATAGAAAGCCCTACTCTTGGCGGCAATATAAACGAGAAAACAGAGGCTGTTCAGGCCAAGATCATGAGCTATAACCTTAAGACCGGCGAGAGCGAATGCGTGGGAACAACATACGGAAACGGAAAGATGTATGCTGTGACGGACGGATTCGTGTTTGCTGAGCCCGGTAAATCAGAATCGGTACTCTGTACTATCGGAGGCCCCGATAAAAGGCCTTATCTCGTAGGTTCTCCCGAGGCGGTTTCGGAGGACGGACGAGGCCTTGTCACAAGAGAGTATGTTGAAGAAGACGACGGATATCAATCAAGCATCATTCATATATATTATGATGATGAAGAGATTGCGACTATAGAAGACGGAGAAGGATACTTTACAACCGTTTTCGGATACGCCGGAAACAATCTTTTTGTTATGAAGAGCGGATACGAAGACAAGAAGTATTATGTATCTTCTTATGATGAAACGGGAAGCTGTACGGATTACGGCAAGCTTCAGATAGCTGCAAGCGACTTTTTGTATGAGCCCGTTCCCGAATTTGAGCATCTTATCTACAGTAATGACGAAGCGTATTTCCTTCTTGCTTACTATGAAGGAAGCGGACATTACTACGCAGGCTATGAGATTTATAAGGTAAACATGAAAGAAAAGGACAGTGTTTCTTTTGTTAAGACCGGAAGATCGACTGAGTCCGCAAGCTATGATGCTCCCAAGATTTATTTTGACGGAAAAGACAGACTGGCTATGGCCAATCATCTTAGCGGAGAGATCTCATTATCCGACAACGATAACGGCGATCTTGTGTATTACACCAAACCCGATCATCCAAGCGTACTCATGAAATCATTTGCTTCGGAGTCTGCGCAGAGCGCACAGGCGCATTTCCTTGATGAGGCGGTAGCTTTTGGCGATGACGCATTTTTGATCACGAATCAGATAGAAAGAAATTCGGAAGGCGATATCGGTTGGCGCGAGGCATACGATATCACTGAGATAGATTATCTTCACATTCCTTTTGAACAGAATAATAAGGAAGGAAAAGAGCTTGCTACCGATAAAGACAAATTGGAGACACTTGATTTTGAAAAATAAGCGTCAAATTTGACAACCTCACACATGATTTGATAAGCTATGTAAGATTATAGTTATAAAGGTTGTGAGAAAGAGGAGTACATATTTTTCACGGTCTAAAGAGAATGCATCTGCGGCTTGCCGCGCTGAGAGGATGCAGGCCTGTGAGGTATGGAAGGTAGCTTTTGAACCGGACACCCAGAAAGGAATGAGATAGATTCCATTAAGTGTCCCCGCGTTGTCTGCGTTATCGGACCGGGCATTGAATGATGCTTATTGAGGCAGAGCTTATGCTCTGTGAATTAAGGTGGTACCACGTTATTAACGTCCTTAACAGCCGATATGGTTGCTAAGGGCGTTTATTATTGTATAAGGAGAACATTATGAAGAAAGAACTCGCCAAGACCTATGATCCCAAGGGCATCGAGGGTCGTCTTTATTCCAAGTGGGAGGAAAAGAAATATTTCCATGCTGAGGTGGATAAGAGCAAAACACCTTTTACTATTGTGATCCCGCCCCCGAACATCACAGGTAAGCTCCACATGGGACATGCTCTTGATAACACAATGCAGGATATCCTCATTCGTTACAAGAGAATGCAGGGCTACAATGCGCTTTGGCAGCCGGGAACAGACCATGCCAGCATTGCTACCGAGGTTAAGATCATTGACACTCTCAAGGCTGAGGGAATCGACAAAAGAGATCTTGGCAGAGAGAAGTTCCTTGAGAGAGCATGGCAGTGGAAAAAAGAATACGGCGGAACCATCATTTCCCAGCTCAAGAAGCTCGGTTCTTCATGTGACTGGGACAGAGAGCGTTTCACAATGGATGAAGGCTGTAATGAGGCCGTTACAGACGTTTTCGTTAAGATGTACGAGAAAGGCTACATATATAAAGGAAGCCGTATCGTAAACTGGTGTCCTATCTGTAAGACTTCCATCTCCGACGCTGAGGTTGAGTACGAGGAGCAGGCAGGTCATCTTTGGCATATCAAATATCCCGTTATCGACGTAGACGGAACAGTTTCAAAGACTGAGTTCATCGAGTTTGCTACAACACGTCCCGAGACTATGCTCGGTGATACAGCTGTTGCCGTTAACCCCGATGATGACAGATATAAGAGCTTCAAGGGCAAGAAGGTACTTCTTCCTATAGTAAACAGAGAGCTTCCTATCGTAGAAGACTCTTATGTTGATATGGAATTCGGTACCGGTGTAGTTAAGATCACACCTGCTCATGACCCTAACGACTTTGAGGTAGGAAGACGTCACAATCTTGAGATCATCAATATCTTAAACGACGATGCTACCATCAACGCCAACGGCGGTAAGTTCGAGGGCATGGACAGATATGCCGCAAGAGAAGCTATTGTAAAAGAGCTCGATGAGATGGGACTTCTTGTAAAGATAGAAGACTACTCACACAACGTAGGAACACACGATCGTTGCCACACAACCGTAGAGCCTATGGTTAAGGCGCAGTGGTTCGTTAAGATGGACGAGCTCATCAAGCCTGCTGTTAAGGCAGTAAAAGAGGGCGAGATCAAGCTTATCCCTCCGAGAATGGAGAAGACATATTTCAACTGGACAGACAATATCCGCGACTGGTGTATTTCAAGACAGCTCTGGTGGGGCCACAGAATCCCCGCTTACTACTGTGACGACTGCGGAGAAGTTGTTGTATCAAAAGAGGCTCCTACTGTTTGTCCTAAGTGCGGTAAAAACCACTTTACACAGGATCCCGACACACTTGATACATGGTTCTCATCAGCTCTTTGGCCTTTTGAGACTCTCGGATGGCCCAAACAGACTGAGGATCTTAAGTACTTCTTCCCTACAGACGTGCTTGTAACCGGTTATGACATTATCTTTTTCTGGGTTATCAGAATGATATTCTCAAGCTACGAGCAGATGGGTACTTACCCCTTCAAGACAGTTCTTTTCCACGGTCTTGTAAGAGACTCTCAAGGTAGAAAGATGAGTAAGTCTCTGGGTAACGGTATCGATCCTCTCGATATCATTGAGAACTACGGAGCTGATGCTCTGAGACTTACACTTATTACAGGTAACGCACCCGGTAACGACATGCGTTTCTATAATGAAAGAGTTGAGAACAGCCGTAACTTTGCAAACAAGGTATGGAACGCTTCAAGATTCATTATGATGAACATGGAGGATGGCGAGAAGAGCGCTATTCACCAGCCTGCTCCCGCAGGTCTTGAGCCTGTTGATAAATGGATCCTTTCCAAACTCAACAATACCATCAAAGAGGTTACAGACAATATGGACCACTTTGAGCTTGGTATCGCTGTTCAGAAGGTTTACGATTTCATCTGGGATGAGTTCTGCGACTGGTACATTGAGATGGTTAAGCCTCGTCTCTACAATTCAGATGACGCTGAGTCACACAAGGCAGCACTCTGGACACTCCAGACAGTACTTATCAACGCACTTAAGCTCCTTCACCCTTACATGCCTTTCATCACTGAGGAGATCTTCTGCACACTTCAGGATGAAGAGGATTCCATCATGGTTTCCGATTGGCCTGTTTACAAGGATGAGTGGAATTTTGCAGCCGATGAGAAGGCTATAGAGACTATCAAGGAGGCCGTAAGAGGAATCCGTAACGTTCGTACACAGATGAACGTTGCTCCTTCAAGAAAGGCCAAAGTATTTGTTGTAAGCGACAACGACGAAGTACTTGATATCTTCTCAACAGGTAAGCTGTTCTTCGAGTCACTTGCTTATGCATCAGAGTCCGTTTGTCAGAAGAACAAGGACGGCATCGCAGACGACGCTGTTTCCGTAGTTCTTGCAGAGGCAACCGTTTACATTCCTTTCTCTGATCTTGTTGATATCTCTGCGGAGATTGAAAGACTTACCAAGGAGCAGAAGAAGCTTGAGGGTGAGCTTAAGAGATCGCAGAACATGCTCAGCAACGAGAAATTCCTTTCCAAGGCTCCCGCTGAGAAGATCGCTGAGGAAAAAGAGAAGCAGCAGAAATACCAGCAGACTTACGACCAGATAACAGAGAGACTTAAACAGCTTCAGAAGTAAAGATTTAGAATTAATAATTATGAACAAAGAACTAATGAAAGGAGCGGCAAGCTTTATCAGCCGCTCCGATAAAGGTGAAAAGATTTCCGTGGCCGAGTGCGAGACATATCTTAACTCGATACCTAGCTTTACGGATAAACATACAATGAAGGATACTGTTGATTTCCTTGAATTTCTGGGAAATCCCGATCAAAACATGAAGATAATTCATGTTGCGGGAACCAACGGCAAGGGCTCGGTCTGCAGCTATCTTTCGTCTATACTTATGAAGGCCGGATATTCTGTCGGCATGTTTACATCGCCGCACCTTGTAAAGGTCAACGAGAGATTTTGCATTGACGGCAAGATGATATCCGACGGAGTGTTTACCGAGGTTTTTGTCGAGACCTTGAAGCGCGTGGTTGAGTATGATCATAAGGATTACTTTCCCACATATTTTGAATTCTTATTCTTTGTATCGATGATACTTTACGATGTGTATCCGGTTGATTACCTTATTCTTGAGACGGGACTCGGAGGAAGGCTCGATGCGACCAATTCGGTGTCGAACCCTCTTTTGACCGTGATAACTGAGATCGGATACGATCACATGCAGTATCTCGGAGAATCGATCGCGGAAATTGCAGGAGAAAAGGCAGGTATAATAAAGCCTTGGGTTCCCGTAGTATTTTTTGACAAGCAAAAAGAGAGTACCGAAGTTATTAAACAAAAGGCTTTGGAACTTGATTCGAGAGCTATCGTCGTTGAAAGAAAAAATATTCAGAATGTATCCACTGTTCAAGAGGATGAAGGGAACAAATACATTGCTTTTTCGTATATTTCCTTATATGATAAATATGTTGATTTAAAGCTTAACACCGAAGCGAGATATCAAGCCGAGAACGCAGCTCTTGCTGTTACTGCCGCAGAGATCCTTAAAAACGAAGGAGCGGATATTTCTGAACTTGATATCAGAGAGGGACTTATCAGTGCCAAGTGGGAAGCCCGCATGGAGGAAATTCGTCCCGGAATATATGTCGACGGTGCCCACAATGTGGACGGAATAGAAGCTTTTATCGACAGCGCTGCGAATATTCCTTCGTCTGGGCGCAAACTCCTTATGTTCGGCATAGTCGGAGATAAGCAGTATAAGGAAATCATAGACAAACTGCTTGTATGCGGTGAATTTGATTCGATCTTTGTAGCTGTTCTTGAGACGAACAGGTCGGTATCCGTATCGGACCTTAAGAGCGCTTTTGAGGAATGTAAGGAAGAACACGGAATAATAGGTCTTCCCATAAAGTATTACAGCAATGTCAGGGACGCGATCACGGACATCATCACGGTAAGAAAGTCCGGAGACACTGTATTTGCTGCGGGATCGCTTTATCTTGCGGGACAGATCAAATCAATGTTGTAACTTTAGTTTTCTACAAGGGGATGTTAGAATGCTTAATTTTGAAGAGGAACTTAAAAAGTTTAAACCAAGTCTCGAGATTGAAGATGCGGAAGATATCATCTACAACAGAGACCTTGATGATATGTCGGATGTTATTGTAGGGCTTCTTAAGGATGCTAAATCTGAAGCAGACAACAGTAAGAGGAGCAGATAATGGCTACCAGCATATATAAGAAGCTTGTAAGCTTATCCAATGTCTTTTATAATGAGGGACTCGAAAAGGCCACAGTCAGAGATCTGACGGGAGCTATGGAGTCACTTCATCAGAGCCTTAAGCTTGATAAAAACAATATAAACGCACGTAATCTTTTGGGACTCATTTACTATGAGACCGGAGAGGTTGTTGCGGCACTCTCGGAATGGGTTATCAGTAAGAACCTTAAGCCTGATGACAACATCGCCGATGAGTACATGGACATGGTCAGAAACAGTCCGTCCAAGCTTGAGGATATTAATCAGACGATCAAGAAATTTAATATAGCACTTAACTACTGCCATCAGGATAGTCTTGATTTGGCCGTTATTCAGCTTAAGAAGGTTCTTTCGCTTAATTCCGGCTTTATTAAGGCACATCTTCTTTTGGCGCTTTTGTATTTACAGGCCGGAAACTGGGACAGAGCCAAGGTTGAGGCCAAGAAGGTCCTTAAGCTTGATACCGGCAATACTCTTGCAAGACGTTATCTCAAGGAAGCGGACAGCATGCTTCTTCCCGGAGAGAGCGGCAAGCTTGTTTCGGATATCGCGGCAACGGGAAATGACGATATTATCAGATATAACAGCGGAAATGAGATGATCATTCAGCCGCTTAAGAAGTCTGCTCTCACAAGAACAGGTTCCATCTGGGGAATAGTACTTGGAATAGTACTTGGAATCGCGGCATCATGCTTCCTTATCCTGCCTCAGAGAATAGAGAGCATTACTGCAGGTAACAAGGAGAAAATCGCGAAGATCAGCGAGGAATCGGATTCCAAATCAGCTCGTATAGTTGAGCTTGAGCAGAAGATAGCTTCCATGGACAAGAAGATGAATGAGCTCCAGAGCCAGGTAGACAGCTATGAAGGTGTTGATTCAACTTCAGCTTCCATGAATTCACTTATGAAGGCTGTCGATTGCTATGAAAAGGATTCATCTGATATTGAAGGTATAGCGGAAGCGCTCGGGAACGTTGACCTTGAAGTTATCGGGGACAGCACTTCTCCTGAGTTTATGGCGCTTTACGATACACTTATGTCAAAGGTTGGACCACAGCTTGCGACATCTTATTACAACACAGGATATGACGCTTATAAAGCAAAAAAATATGATGAGGCCATTGCCAATCTTTCCAAGGCATATCAGTATGACAATACCAATGTCAATACGCTTTATTATCTGGCCAATTCGTACTACGAAAACAAGGAATATGATAAAGCTAAGGAGAAATACGACGCAGTTATAACGGAGTTTCCTAACACAAAGACTGCATCTGCGGCTGAGACGAAATTGGCTGAGATCAATAATTCCGGCAACTAATAATAGGAAAAAATGGGGAAATGATAAACTTTTCGGATTTAACTTTTATTTTCAGGTTTTTACCTGTATTTGTTATTGCATATTATCTTACTCCCATTACATACAGAACATGGACATTGCTCTTGGGCAGTTTGGTTTTTTATGGAGTGGGAGACATAAGGATGCTTCCGGTGCTTCTGGGAGCTGTTGTTGTCAACTATCTCTTTTCACGTGCTATACGCGGAGGAAATAAAAAGAAGCTTCTTCTTGTATTTATAGTGTGCATCGATGCACTTATGCTCGTGGAATTCAAGATACTCGGACAGGTAATTGACAACAGTCTGATGCCGCTCGGAGTCAGCTTTTTTGTATTCAAGATGATCTCCTTCCAGGCAGATACCTATATGGACAAGATAACAGAAGAGCCGCCGTTTGCGGACGTTGCAGCGTATTTTTGCATGTTCCCGCAGATTGTTTCCGGCCCCATAATGCGCTTTTCCGATTATGTCGAAAACGATCACATCGGTAAAGATGCGTACAAGGCAGAACTTAAGACGATCCTTGGTAATATAGAGGACGGTCTTAGGTTTTTTGTGCTTGGTCTTTTTATGAAGGTTATGATCGCGGATCACCTTTCAATGCTCTGGAACGATATCGGAACGATCGGATATGAGAGTTTATCAACTCCTTTGGCATGGATCGGCGCCGCAACTTATTCGATGCAGCTCTACTATGATTTCTGGGGATATTCCCTTATGGCTGCAGGTGTAGGCGTGATGCTGGGATTTCCGTTTGTTGTTAACTTCGATCAGCCATACAGCGCTAAGGGCGTGTCGGATTTTTACAGAAGATGGCATGCGACTTTGGGTTCTTGGTTTAGAGATTATATCTATATTCCGCTCGGAGGCAGCAGGGTTAAGGCTCCGAGGATCATATTAAATCTTTTGATCGTTTGGCTTATCACAGGATTCTGGCATGGAATAACTTTAAATTATATTCTCTGGGGACTCATTCTTTTTGTTATTATAGTAAGTGAGAGATTTATTGTGTTTAAGCTTTTACCCAAATGGCTT
This sequence comes from Butyrivibrio sp. XB500-5, assembly GCF_003625505.1. Lineage (NCBI taxonomy): Bacteria > Bacillati > Bacillota > Clostridia > Lachnospirales > Lachnospiraceae > Butyrivibrio > Butyrivibrio sp. XB500-5. The sequence continues at coordinate 792,762 of NZ_RAIS01000001.1, read as the reverse complement.
GGAGTAATTGTCGGAAGACTTCACGTGTTCGTGCTTATTCCGCTCACCTGGGTGGTGTTTGCAATTCCCGGCTTGAACATGCTCAGAGAGTATTTTTGCAGATTGTTCCCGTTCTTCGGAGAGGGAATTGCCGTCAACGCCGGCGATTATATCAAAAAACTCGGAACGTACGGAGTATTCCTTGGTCTTGGACTTATTCTTTTGATTCCGGGTATTTACGGATTGTTTGAGAAATATAGGAAAAAACCTGTGATCATGGCTATATTGTTCGTGATCTTCTGGATATGCGTATTCAGCTTGTCCAATTCGGCAGGTAATCCTTTTATGTATTTTAAGTTTTGAGGAAAGAGTAAAAAATGAAACTGCTTAAGAATTGCCCGCTGCTCTTTGCAACAGCGGTGGTTTCAGTAATTTTATCGTGTTTGACGTTCGCTCTAAAGGACGAACTGTACGGGGATTACGCGGAAGGCTATGATTCCGCGAAGATGCCTCTTTTTTCCGTTATGATGAAAGGCATGGCGGACGGAGTGTTTCCGTGGGACGGTATTGCCGATATAAGGGCAATCGATGAGAAGTTCCTTGCGGGAAGACAGACGGCGGATGGCACAGAGAAGCCTGTTGATGAGACAATAACCGCCAAAGAACAAGAAACTGAGATAAAACCTGAACCTGAAGTTACAAAAGAACCTGAAAATACGGATGTGTCCGGAAATGATGTCTCGGATAATTCCGATATTTCAGGTAATGATATATCGGGAAATTCGGAAGAAGAAACCTACGAATTTTGTGAGGTCACGGACGATTACTTTGATGATGCGCTTTTTATCGGAGATTCCAGGACAGTCGGTCTTTCCGAGTATGTAGATGCTCTTGATACCAGAGCCACATTTTATTCCAAGGTATCGCTGACTATCTATACCGTGCTTGAAAAGCCTTTCTTAAAGATGGAAGGAAGAAAGGGTAAGCTTACCGTTGATGAAGCGCTCTCCGAAAATCAATTCGGAAAGATTTATATTATGCTCGGACTTAATGAGATGGGCACGGGTGACCTTGAGAGATTTGTAAATAAATACGCCGAAGTTATCGCCAGGATAAGAGAGCTTCAGCCCGATGCCATCATATACATCCAGGGAATCATGCATGTTACGGGCGACAAGAGTGATAATGATAAGATATTCAACAACCCCAACATCAACGCGAGAAACGAAGCGCTTTCTCAGCTTGCGAACAACCAAGATATCTTTTACATTGATATGAACGAGTCGGTTGATGACGAGGACGGAAATCTTATAAAAGAACTTTCTTTTGACGATGTGCATCTTAAGGCTTCGGCATATGAGAGATGGCATCAATATCTTTTGCAACATGCGATTGTAAAAGACTGAGCGGGAGTGATAAAATGGCTAGAGAGATGAGTTTTAAGATGGAGCGCCCGGGACTGCTTAAAGAGGGCGATCATGTAACGGTTACGGAGGGTGTGCTTCCAAGTAACTATTACTATACGATAGATCCGTCACTTGCAATGTCCGGTAATTTCCCTTTTCGTGAGCGTATGCTTGAGAGGGAGGGCGTTGTGACCAAGGTCGAAGAGAATGCCAGAGGCTTCTATGTGACTGCGGTTTTCGGTCAGGATAATTAAAGGCTACCCGGCGGGAGCTTTCCCGTATCCATAGGGAGTCGTTTTAAGGAGGATATATATTATGCAGTACGTAAGTACAGACAAGGCACCGGCAGCGATCGGACCTTATTCACAGGCTATCAAGGCGGGAGATTTTCTATATGCTTCGGGACAGATTCCGATCAATCCCGCTACAGGAGAGATAGATACAACAACGATCGAGGATCAGACAAACAGAGTATGCCAAAATATCGGTGAGATATTAAAGGCTGCGGGAACAGACTTTGAGCATGTTGTAAAGACTACATGTTTCCTTGCCGAGATGGGCGATTTTGCTGCTTTCAACGGCGTTTATGAGAAGTATTTCACAAGTAAGCCCGCAAGAAGCTGCGTAGCTGTTAAGAAGCTTCCCAAGGACGTTCTTTGTGAAGTTGAGATCATTGCATATCTTGGTAATTAAGTAGAGGCTTAGATGAAGTATAGATTTGTTGCGGGAGCTTTGGCTCTTTCCGTCTTGTTCACAGGCTGCGGCTCTATCACGAACGGACGCAACGTAAACTCAGGTTTTACTCATATCGAGAACTGTGAGTATGCGGATGCGATCGAGAGCTTTCAGGCTGCACTTGAGGGCGGAGAAGACGAATGCCTGGCGAGAAGAGGCCTGGGCATAGCTTATCTTCATAGTTATGAATACGAGCAGGCGGCTGAACAGCTGCTTGCTTCTCTTGCTGCGGATGAAGGAATAGTTGATGACATGGATTTTGACACCAACTATTACCTTGCGGAAGCATATATGAAGCTTGGTGAGTACAACAAATCCAAGGAAATCTATGATGCCATTTTGGCTCTGCGTGAAAAAGATAAAGATGCCCATTTCTTAAGGGGCGTTTGTGAACTTGCTGCCGGCGATCATGACAGCGCATCCGTTGATTTTACAAAAGCTATCAAAATAGACCCCAAGGATTATTCCCTGACAATAAGGATATATAAAGCTCTCGCCGAGTACGGCTATGAGGACGAGGGTAAGTCTATTTTGCAGAAGGCATTTGATGGCGGAAGCAATTACATGAGTAACTACGAGAAGGGACAGGTGTCCTTTTATCTCGGCAACAATGCGGAAGCACAGAGCTTTTTGGAAGCGGCAAGAAGTGAGAGGGATCAGGAAAAAGAGCCTGTGGTACTCCTTCTTGGTGCAACAGGGGAAAAACAGGGTGATTACAATTACGCCGTGAGCGTATATAAGACATATCTGAGCGAGAATCCGTCCAGTGCCAAAGTTTATAATCAGCTTGGTATGTGTCAGATAAGACAGGGTGATTACGAAGGTGCGATCTCATCTTTCAAAGAAGGTCTTGATATAGGTGATAAGCCTATGAATCAGGCGCTTATGCTTAATGAGATCACAGCCTATGAGTATATGGGTGAATTTCAGGTTGCGTCGTCGATGATGGCCGAGTATCTCAAGACTTATCCCGAGGACAGCGACGCGGTCAGAGAGAATGTCTTTCTTTCTACGAGGTAAAAAAGAATATGAAGGTATCTGTTTATAATGATTGGGATCATGTTCCAAAAGCAGAGGCAGAAGGGGAAAAAGCTGTCGTTCTTGCTTGGGACGGGGAGTACAGAAAGGGCGATATTATTGAATTTTCAGGTATCGAGCCCGGTAGTTTTTATGTTGTTAAAGTAGATGCCGCAGTCGATGAGGCATTTTGTTTGATTGAGCAGGACACAGTTTTGTTTCCTGTTCCTTTTTATGAGAAAAAAACCAGCTATAATCCGCTTGCTTTTTGCGGTAACAGACATATTGTGACCATCAGAAAAGCAAGGGACTATGAGATCGCAAGCTATAAAAATCTTGCACTTAATCCGTTTGATCAGCATGAATTTGCAGGTGTATATCCGCACGCAAGTGCCAATGTCGAGACAAGAGGAGAGGCTGTTTTCGCGGCAAGAAATGCGATAGACGGTTGTATCGCAACTCTTTCACACGGCGAGTGGCCTTATGAATCCTGGGGTATCAACAGACAGGACGATGCGGAATTTAAGTTGGATTTCGGAAGAGAAGTTTCTTTTGACAAGATAGTTCTTTACACAAGAGCCGATTTCCCGCATGACAACTGGTGGACCAAGGCGACCTTTGAATTTTCGGACGGAAGCAGTGAGACGGTCACGATGGGAAAGAAGGTTCAAGAGCCGCACGAATTTGATATAGCTAGGAAGAATATCAGATGGATAAAGCTTGGAAAACTTGTTAAAGCGGACGATCCGAGTCCTTTTCCCGCACTTGTTCAGATAGAGGTGTACGGAAACGAAGCTTGAGGTGTGTTATGGCTAGGAGTATAGTCAGAGATTATTTGTCTAAAACATCCGGCTGTAAGGTGTTTGCCGGATATCCCGATATTTCTAAGAGAGATGAGTGGAATGCTCTTCCGCTTGAACTGAAAAGAGAGATCGTAAGAAGAGGCGAAGAGGCTCTTTTAGAGCCTTGGAGCGAACTTTTGGTATCTGATTTTTCGGAGTTTTCAAGATCAGGCAATCGCGTGAGATTTGAAGACAAGTATTTCCCCAGAAGAAGAAAACTAAATAGCCTTGTTATGGCGGAGTGCGTAGAGAATGAAGGACGTTTTGTAGGAGCTGTCCTTGACGGATTGTATCTTATTCTTGAAGAAAGTTCATGGTGTCTTCCTCCGCACAACAGTCATGTCAGAGACGGGCGTAATGACGTTATGCCGAATGTGGCCAGACCCGTTATTGATCTGTTTGACGCTGAGTCGGGGGCAGAGGTTGCATTTTGCGAATATCTTCTCAGACCTGTTTTCGAAAAGATAAGTCCGAATATATCCGAATACGTTAATTACAGGCTTGAAGAGAGGATATTTAAGCCTTATCTTAATGAGCATTTCTGGTGGATGGGAAACGGAAAAGAGCCTATGTGTAACTGGACACCGTGGTGTACCCAGAATGTTCTTATCTGCGCTCTTACAAGAGATGCCGGATATTTTGATGAGGATACGAAAAGAGAATTTATAGAAAAAGCAGCCGCCTCATGCGATTATTTCCTTGATGAATACGGAGATGACGGATGCTGCAGTGAGGGCGCTCAGTATTATTCACATGCTGCGCTTACTCTTTTTGGTTGTCTTGAACTTATCTTGGGTGCTACGGATGAGTCTTTTTCGGAAGTTTATAAAGAAAAACTTATAAAAAACATGGCAAACTATATCATGAAGATGCATGTTGCCGGGGATACTTACATTAACTTTGCCGATTGCAGCGCCCATCCGGGAAGGCGGGGAGCTAGAGAATTCCTTTTTGGTAAAAGAGTTTTCGATGAGGCGATGACAAGTTTTGCGGCGGAGGATTTTAAAGCTGAGAGCATGTATGCGAGGATGATCCCGGATGAGATAAATCTCTTTTATCATGTTATGCAGGCTTTTGCTTATAAAGAAATGATGGATTATCCGAGTATTGATGTGCGCTGCGAGGATTCTTGGTTTGAGAGTACGGGTCTGATAGTCACAAGAGACGATGTATATACGCTTGCCGCCAAAGCGGGAAACAACGCAGATAGCCACAATCACAACGATGTCGGATCGTTTACGATATACAAAAACGGAAAGCCTTTTGTAATTGATCTCGGAGTCGGAACTTATACAGAGAAGACTTTTTCTGACAGGCGCTATGAGATATGGACAATGCAGTCCGCGTATCACAATCTTCCTACATTTATTGAAGACGGCGGCGCCGAGATATCGAAAAATGTTGAAGCGGGAATAATGCAAAAGCCGGGAGCTGAATTCGCAGCGAGTGATGTAGTGTGCAACCTAGGCGGGGGCGAGAGCTCTTCCGTGGATATTGCAGGTGCAAGCAATGAGACATGCAGCCTTTCCATGGATATCGCAGGAGCATATGGGGATGAGAGGATAAGAAGATATCACAGGACTGTGACGCTTAATAAGGGTGAAGGTATCACTGTTACCGACAAGTACGACGGGGACTGCAAGGCGGTGATAGGCATAATGACTTATGAGATGCCTGTTTCGCATGACGGAGACAAGATCTCGGTGGGCGATGGCTTGGGAGTTATAGAGATCACAGGCGGCAAAGTTAAAACAATAGAGGAATGTCCTATTGACGATGAGCGCCTTTCAATCTCATGGAAGCACAGCGTATACAGGATTTTGATAGAGATGGACGATGCGCATGAGCTGAGTCTTTTATTCAAATAAAGAGAAGGGAATGGCATGAGAAAACTTACAGAAAACGAGAAAAAGTGGATAGATACTACGCTTAAAAAAATATCAGGCAAGATGGAAGAAGTCACCAAAAGAAATCTTGATAAGATCCCGTATACAACAGATAAATACGGGCGATTTGACGACAAATCGGGTAAGGACATATGCTGGTGGACCAACGGTTTCTGGGGCGGAGAGATGTGGCAGCTTTATAAGCTCACAGGAAATGAGATGTACAAGAAAGAGGCAATAAAAGTCGAGGATAAGCTTGATGAGAATCTCATGAATATTGATGGGCTCGATCATGACAACGGTTTTAAGTGGCTTCCTACGTCCGTTTGCAGATATAAGCTTTTTAACAACAAGGAATCCTACAACAGAGCAATGCTTGCCGCTACCAACATGGCGGGAAGATTTAATATTGTCGGCAGATTTATCAGGGCGTGGAATAACTGGGACGATGTTGACAGGAGAGGCTTTGCGATAATCGACTGTATGATGAATCTGCCTCTTTTGTACTGGGCGAGCGAAGAGACGACCGATCCCAGATTTGAAATGATCGCAAGAGCGCACGCAGACACTGCAATGAAAGCGTTTGTAAGAGAAGACGGCTCGGTAAATCATATAATCATATTTGATCCGGAAACGGGTGAGATCGTCGGAAAGCCGGGCGGACAGGGATACGGCGAAGGTTCTTCATGGACAAGAGGTCAGAGCTGGGGAATCTACGGCTTTACCTTGAGCTTTAAATATACCGGAGATCAGAAATACCTTGATACGGCAAAAGAGATCGCGGATTACGTTATCTCAGAGATACCGGATTCACATCTTATCCCTATAGATTACAGACAGCCAAAGGATGTGGAGCTTGAGGACTCAACGGCAGCAGCTATAACTGCTTCAGGCCTTATCGAGCTCTCTATGGCGATCGGGGACGAGGCTCTTTCAGATAAGTATCTGGATACTGCGATAAGCCTCCTTAAGACTCTTGATGAAAAGAGGATAAGCTGGGGCGATGATGCCGATAACCTTTTAAATAACTGCGCAGTCGACTACCACGGTGACGGACATAATATGTCTATCATATACGGCGATTATTATTTCATTGAGGCAATGATGAAGCTTGCCGGGATCGCGCTTGAGATCTTTTGACCCGGAAAAGACATTGCTATATAAGCTTAAAATAGGCGGAGGTTATTTATGGTATTTGAACCTAAATATACGGACTATGAGCTGAGCCCCTACACGGGACTTACGAGAAAGAGCTGGATAGAGGCTGCGAAATATCTCCTCGGAGGGATATTTGATAATATAGCGAGCGCGGATAAACCTGTAGTGATGCCGCGCTATGAGACAAAAGTAACTTACCCCGGGAAGGATGCGCCTACGTGGAGATTTAAGGCGGAGATCTTTGAGGGTCTCACCAGATCTTTTTTCATTGCTGCGCCTTTAATCTGCGAGGAGCCTGCGCTTTCTCTCAACGGGATAAATATAAGAGATTATTACAAGGATCAGGTCCTTCGCGCGGTCACGCCGGGCAATGATAATTATGTCTACAACTATTCGGACATGAAAAAAGAAAACGGCGATGAGTATGCCATCTACCAACAGACGGTTGAAACCGCGGCGCTCGTGATCTGTCTTTTTATCTGCAAAAAAGAGATCTGGGATACCTATACACAGGAAGAAAAAGACAGGATCGCGGCATTTCTTTCTGACTATGCGCACAGCTATACGGTTCCGCAGAACTGGCGCCTTTTCAATATGCTCGATCTTGCGTTTTTGTACATGAACGGTTATGAGATCGACGAAGATATCATGCGCGATCATGCACAGAATATCTTGAATTATTATGTCGGAGACGGCTGGTATCGGGACGGGCAGTCTTTTGACTACTATTCGTGCTGGGCGTTCAACATGTATACGGCTTTTTGGAACAATTGGTACGGTTATGAAAAAGAGCCTTATATTGCAGGAAAGTTTGAGGAAAACTCCAATAAACTGATGGAGACCTATCCCGACTTTTTTGACAGGGACGGCTTTACAAATATGTGGGGCAGGAGCGGTATTTACAGAAATGCCGCAACGAGTGCTTTTGACGGCAATCTCATGATGAGAGATTCAAAGGCTGATCCGGGACTTGCTAGGAGGATCTGTTCGGGATCGCTTTTGCAATTTCTTAAAAGAGACGACTTTCTTATAAACGGCGTTCCGACGCTTGGCTTCTACGGCCCGTTTACGCCTCTTGTGCAGAGCTATTCATGCGCAGAGTCACCGTTGTGGCTTGGAAAAGCATTTCTGTGCCTGCATCTTCCAAAGGATCATCCTTTTTGGACGGCAAAAGAAAATAACGGTACTTGGGACAAGCTTAAAAAGAATGAGACCAAGGTGACTACACTTAACGGTCCCGCTCTTTCTTTTGCAAACCATGAAGCAAGCGGCATAACGGAGCTGCGTACAGGTAAGGTCGTAAAAGAAAGATCGGATGAGCACGGTATGTGGAACTATTCCAAACTCGTCTATAATTCCAAGTTCCCGTGGGAAAGCGCTGTGAGAAAAGACGTCGAATCCGAACAGTATGTTATCGGATATACCGATAAAAAAACAGGTGAGATTCAGAACAAAGACGACAAGATACTAAAGGCGAACGTGACCTTCTGGCACGGCGAAAAAGACGGTGTTTTGTACAGGAGACAGTTCTTTGATTATGAGCTTAATACCGAGACTCACTGGAATACAGCAATGAATCTTGCTGACTTTGCTGTTCCTTACGGAATAATGCGTGCCGACAAGATACGAATGTACAGAAATCCTATAACGATAACGCTTGGTGCCTTTGGTTTCCCTGACAACGGGACAATCGTTGAATGCAAGGAAGAAGGCGGATTTAAGGCAGTTATATTAAAAGGCTATGATCACACCGGAAAAGAGAAGCAGCTTTGCTACACGATCTTTGACGGATGGGACGAGATAGAGGTGATAAGGAGTGTGGGTACAAACCCTGACAGCGAGAGGTCGGTCGTTCTTTGCGCCAATACAAAGAGAGAAAAACAGTACGGCTATGAGAAGTATTTTTTGATTTCTCAGGTGATAACCAAGGAAAGTCACGAGGACTTCAGCCTCGATGACATATTCCCTGTTAAGGACATCATATACACCGACGAGCAAAAATGCGGCGGCTACGGCCCCGTTACAATAGTGCTCAAAAGCGGAGAAAAACGGGTTGTTGATTTCTATGGAATCGAAGGAGATATCGAGCTTTGATAGGTCTCTTTGTGCATGAAAATCCGTTGACAGTGTACATTTGATTTTGTAAAATAATAACGCATGCTTTTATAAAAAAAGCTATTACCTTTGGCGCTCATCCGCCGGGGTAAGAATTATTGTTGGGAGGGTATATATGTCCAGAAAAGCTACGATTACGCAGAAAGAAATCGTGAATGCGGCATTTAAGATCACAAGAAAGGAAGGCTTTGAGCAGATCACGTCGAGAAAGCTCGCGGCAGCAGCCGGATGTTCGACACAGCCTATTTTCCGTATTTACGAGAATATGGATGCGCTTAAAAAGGACGTTTATGATAAGGCAGCAGCTTACTACGAGGATTACTACAATGAGTGCGACAAGAGCCACGAGGTACCATTCGTGGACCTCGGTCTTGCATACATTGGTTTTGCACAGAAGTATCCTCATCTTTTCAGACTTCTTTTCATTTCCGAGCAGGGAAACGATGGCAAGACAATGTACGATCTTGTAAACGGTTCTTCGGAAAATGTCGTTAAAGAGATCAATAAGGCTACAGCCAAGGGCGTTGCCAATGCGCAGCAGCTCTTCATGCAGATGTGGATCTTCATTCACGGTGCAGGTTGTATGGCCGTTACCGGTGATTATGATCTTGATACTGAGGCTTCAATTTCCATGCTTGAATCAGCATATAAGGCGTTTAGTCTATGAAATTCGAGAGCGATGTTGATGTAATAACCAGAATAAATGAATGTTATTCAAGGATGAGTAAGGGCAAGAAGAACATTGCCACATATATCTGCGATCACTATGAGCAGGCTGTATTCATGACGGCTGCGGAGCTCGGTAAGATAGTAGGTATGAGTGAATCTACTGTTGTTAGATTTGCAATGAGCCTTGGATACGACGGATATCCCGCTTTTCAGAAGGCACTTTCTGTATGGGTTACGGACAAATTCGGCTCCGTTGAGAAGGTGGGCCGCAAGTTCGGAAAGAGCAATGAAGGAGAGATTCTCTCTACTATTCTGCGCTCTGATATAAGCAATCTTGAAGATACGATAAACAACATAGATGTAGCGGCATTTAAGACAGCGGTTGATATTATTTTAAAGGCAAAGACCTTGTATATCGTCGGTATCAGAAGCTGTGAGCCGCTTGCTGATTTCCTTCATTTTTATCTCAACATGATAAGAGGTAACAACGTTCTCATTAAGACAACGTCCGTTACCGAGATGTTTGAGCAGATGATAAGGATAAGCGACAGGGATGCGATAATAGGAATAAGCTTCCCCAGATATTCCATGAGGACGCTTAAGTGTATGGAGTTTGCCAATGACAGGAATGCCAAGGTGATAACCATAACCGATTCCGTGCATTCACCGATGAACCTGTATTCATCCTGTAATCTCCTTGCTAAGAGTGAGATGGCTTCCATAGTGGATTCGCTTGTTGCGCCGCTTAGCGTTATCAATGCGCTTGTTGTCGCACTTTGCATGAGAAAGCCCAATGAAGTAAAGGCTGATCTTAAGATGCTCGAGGAGACTTGGAACAACTATCAGGTTTATCTCAATGACGAGATTGATTTTGCATCAGATGATCCGATGATGCTTGAACCGCTCAGAAAGAAGAACAATTGATGAAGAGAATTGCAATTATCGGCTGCGGTGCAGCCGGGATGATGGCGGCGCTTGCTGCTGCGAATAGCAGCGTGAGCGTCACTATTTTTGAGAAAAACGAAAAGCCGGGAAAGAAGATCTATATCACGGGAAAGGGACGCTGCAATGTGACCAATGCCTGTGATCAGACGGATTTTTTTGACCATGTAAAAAGAAATCCGAGATTCCTTTACAGCGCTTTTTATGACTATGACAATACCGCCGTTATGGACTTTTTTGAAAGCAACGGCTGCAGATTAAAGATTGAAAGAGGAGACAGGGTATTCCCGGTTTCCGACCATTCGTCCGATATCATCAGAACTCTTTTTAACGCCGTAAAAAAGGCGGGAGTCAAGGTCTTATTTGATACAGAGGTCCTTTCCGTTGAGACAAGCGGACAAAGCGTAAGTGCCATAACTTATGCTGATAAGGCCGGTTCTTCCAAGAAAGGCGGCGACGCGCCGATAATGAGAGAGGAGTTCGACAGCGTTATCGTCTGCACCGGCGGTGTTTCTTATCCTTCGACGGGATCGACGGGAGACGGATATGAGTTTGCAAAGGCAGCAGGGCACTCGGTAAAAGAGCCAAGACCTTCGCTTGTTCCTTTTGAGACCAAGGAAGATTGGTGCAGGGAGCTTCAGGGACTGTCACTTAAGAACGTCGGACTAAAGCTCTTTTTATCAAATAAAGACGGAGCTGAAGATAATAGCAAGAGTGCCAAAAAGAAAAAGCCGGTGTACGAAGGCTTCGGAGAGATGCTGTTTACACACTTCGGAGTGAGCGGGCCGCTTGTCTTAACAGCGAGCTGCCACTACGAAAAAGATAAAAAGGCTGAGCTTTTACTGGATCTTAAGCCGGCGCTTTCCGAGAAGCAGCTTGATACAAGGGTGCTCAGGGACTTTGATGAGGGACTCAATAAACAGTTTAAAAATGTTATCGGAGGGCTTTTCCCTTCAAAACTTGTTCCTGTTATGATACGCTTATCCGGGATAGATCCGGAGAGACCTGTTCACGATATCACCAAAGAGGAAAGGCTCTCGTTCGTAAGGCTCATTAAGAATCTTCCGATAACGGTCAACGGAACGAGAAGCTTTAACGAAGCCATAATAACCAGAGGCGGCGTGGACGTAAAAGAGATCAATCCTTCAACGATGGAGTCCAAGCTTATAAAGGGACTTTACTTTGCGGGAGAAGTGATAGACGTTGATACTGAGACCGGCGGCTTTAACTTACAGGTTGCATGGTCAACGGGACATCTTGCCGGAACTTCTGCCGGAGAAATATGATTTTAGGAGTTAAAAGAAATGAGTAAACAGATTGCGATCGACGGACCTGCGGGAGCGGGAAAAAGTACAATAGCAAGGCGCGTGGCAAAGAATCTTGGATTTATATATGTGGACACGGGAGCAATGTACCGTGCGATGGCTCTTTTTATGAAAAAAGAGGGAATCGGAGCGGACGAGACTGAAAAAATCGTTGAGAAATGTAAGGCTGCAGACATCACCATTAAGCATGAGAACGGCGAGCAGATGGTATTTCTTAACGGTGAAAACGTAAACGGGCTTATAAGAACTCAGGAAGTAGGAAACATGGCTTCGGCGATCAGTGTCATCGGATACGTCAGGGAAAAGCTTGTTGAGCTTCAGCAGAAGCTTGCGGAGACAACAGATGTTGTCATGGACGGAAGAGATATCGGAACCGTAGTTCTACCGAATGCCGAGTGCAAGGTTTACCTTACCGCAAGCTCTAAGGTGAGGGCGGACAGAAGATTTAAAGAACTTACAGAAAAGGGAATGGAGTGTGATATCGATGTGATCGAAAAAGAGATCATCGAGAGAGATTACAGAGATATGCACAGAGACATATCACCTCTTAAACAGGCTGACGACGCGGTCTTGGTAGATTCATCCGATATGACGATCGATGAGGTGGTAGATAAGATCATTACTCTGTACAAGGGATGATAAATTGCCGCTATATGAGCGGTAGGAGATGATTATGGAAGTTATAGTTGCCGAGCATGCGGGTTTTTGCTTTGGAGTTACCAAGGCAGTTGAGACCGTATACGACCAGATAAATAATAAATCAGGAAAAAATATTTTTACCTACGGTCCCATTATTCACAACGAGACTGTTGTTTCCGACCTTGAAAAAAAGGGGGTTAAGGTCATAGAGTCTGTCGATGAGCTTAAGGGTGTGACGGAAGGAACGATCATTATCCGTTCCCACGGCGTGACTAAGGAGACCTATGAAAAGCTTGCGGAAACCGGGCTTGAGATAATGGATGCCACCTGTCCTTTTGTTAAGCGTATTCACAAGATCGTGGAAGAGGAGAGCGAGAAGGGAAAGAGCATAATTGTAATTGGCTCTGCCAATCATCCGGAGGTCGAGGGAATAGTAAGCTATTCAAAAGGCGAAGTTTACGTGGTCGACTCCCCTGAAAGTGCCGTAAACTTTGAAGGAGACAAGACCAAAGATTACACAATAGTGTCCCAGACTACATTTAACAAGAATAAATTTCAAGAAACCGTTGAAATCTTTAGGAATAACGGTTACAATATTAATATTGTGAATACTATATGCAACGCTACTGAGGTACGCCAGACAGAGGCCGAAGAAATTGCTTCCAGAGCCGATGTAATGATAGTTATTGGTGGCGCGCACAGTTCTAACTCCAGGAAACTGTACGAAATATGCAGCAAGAAGTGTTCCGATACATATTTTATTCAGACACTGGATGACTTGCATTTAGATATAACTAAAGCGGTTAAGCTAGTGGGGATTACCGCCGGGGCATCAACCCCAAAGAACATTATTGAGGAGGTTCAGAATTATGTCAGAAGAAACTTTTGAACAGTTGCTTAACGCATCTTTCAAAACAATTCATACAGGGGAGGTTGTTGAGGGAACTGTTATTGACGTTAAGCCTGACGAGATAATCCTTAACATTGGTTATAAGTCCGATGGTATCTTGACCAAGAACGAATATAGCAACGATAACAGCATTGACCTTACAACTGCAGTAAAGGTTGGCGACACAATGGACGTTAAGGTCCTTAAGACCAACGATGCAGACGGACAGGTTATTCTTTCATACAAGAGACTCGCAATCGATAGAGGCAACAAGAGAATCGAAGAAGCATTCAACAACAAGGAAGTTCTTACAGCCAAGGTTGTTCAGGTTCTCGAAGGTGGTCTTACAGTAGTGGTTGATGAAGTCAGAATCTTCATCCCCGCAAGTCTTGTTTCAGACAGCTATGAGAAAGATCTTTCCAAGTATCAGGATCAGGAGATTCAGTTCGTTGTAACTGAGTACAATCCTAAGAGACGCAGATATATCGGTAACAGAAGAATGCTTGTTACAGCTGAGAAGGCAGAGCAGGCTAAGAAGTTGTTCGATACTATCAAGGTTGGCGATGTCGTTGACGGCGTAGTTAAGAACGTTACTGATTTCGGTGCATTCATCGATCTCGGTGGAGCAGACGGTCTCCTTCATATCTCAGAGATGAGCTGGGGACGCGTTGAGAGCCCTAAGAAAGTATTTAAGATCGGCGATACAGTCAAGGTTCTTGTTAAGAGCATTGACGGAAGCAAGATCGCTCTTTCAAGAAAGTTTGACGACGAGAACCCTTGGAAGGATGCTACTGAGAAATACGCAGTAGGCAACGTAGTTAAGGGTAAAGTTGCAAGAATGACTGACTTCGGTGCTTTCATCGAGCTTGAGGCAGGAATCGATGCACTTCTTCATGTTTCTCAGATCGCTAAGGAGCATGTTGAGAAGCCTTCAGACGTACTTAAGGTAGGTCAGGAAGTAGAAGCTAAGATCGTTGATTTCAACGAGGATGAGAAGAAGATCAGCCTTTCAATCAAGGCTATGTTCGCTCCCGAGAAGGAAGACGAAGCAGCTGAGGAAGAGGGCGACGTTGTATCAGTTGATATCGACAAGGTTATCGCTGAGCAGAACGAAGAGAACTAATTTAGAACAGTAGAATTTTTGCACCGGCAGCAATTATTTGCTGCCGGTTTTTTTTGCAGAGCACTTGCCGAGGTTCTTTCGAGGCTAGTGCGAGCCATGGGTGAACACTTAACGAGGTTTTATCGAGGTTAGTGAGAATCCCAGAGGATATTGATATGAATGCTAGATTTCGTAGTGAATATATAGATATTGCCAGGGGCATCGTGATCATCCTTATGTTGATAGGTCATTCAGGCGCCCCTGATATCATTACAACCCTGATATACGGTTTCCATATGCCGTTTTTCTTTATCCTTTCCGGATTTCTTTATAACAGAGAAAAGTGGGAAGAGAAGGGATTAAAGAACCTTGTTGTAAGTAAGTTCAAGGCATATATCATTCCCTATTTTGTACTCTGTGGGATAAATATCGGTCTTGAGCTTATCTATGATCTGATGTCCGGCTACAGCTTTGAGGAATTTTCTCAGGAAGGCGTAAGAAGTATATTATGGGCACTGTATTCCTATAGCACCAAAGCAAGAATGGGAACCAGTGTGCCGTTATGGTTCTTACCATGTATCTTCTTAAGTACGATAGTTGTATGGGCAGTTTTCAAGTTAAGGAGCAGAGCGGCGAAATGCCTTATGTTCATGGCGTTCTGGGGTGTCAATCTCATCCTCGGAGCACTTAAGAGCCCTATACTTCCATGGCATATCGGAATAGCTCTTATAGGCGCAGGCTTTATGATGGCGGGATATTATATCAGGAAAGTCCTTGATAATAAGGACGTATCCAAGGTGATGTCAGGGAATCCGCATTTTTATGTGGGCTTTATGTGCTTTCTTTTTTCAGTATTCTTCCTATGTACCGTGGCAACGGGCAAGGTTGATATAAATCTAAGAAAGTTCGGCACTTATCCGGGCCTTTTTATCATAGGAAGTACCTGCATGTCAGTCTTTGTGCTGCTACTTAGCCGCGATGTGATCGGCTCTAACAGAGTTCTTAAGTTCTTTGGGCGCAACACAATAGTGCTCATGGGCTTTAACTACACAATAAATTATTACAGTAAGATCTTTTGGCAAAAGAGTATTCTAAGGGGAATTGTTTCATATAACTGGATCGTGGTATGCATACTTGATATTGTTTGCTGCGCAGTCCTTATAAAGATCAAGAAGCGGATCGATATGCATAAGGCATTGAGCACCGCATCTTAAGTGATCTGTTAACGCTTATATAAAAGAAGGAGAATTGAATAATGAAAAGAGTGAGATTATTACTTGTACTCGGACTATGCCTATGCCTTGCGGGCTGCGGAAGTAAAGCGGCCGTGCCTACGGAGCAAGCCTCGGAAGCGGATTCAGAAGACACCGAAGCGGCAGGATCGGGAAATGCGGCTTCCACTGAAAAACCCCGTTCGAAGTTTGCTATATGGAGGGATTATATCGACGGCAGAGATAGATCGGAGATCACACTTGATGAAGAGTCTGAAAAGCTGTATTTGGGATTTATCAGTGGGGAAATAGAGGCAGAATGTTCAGAGGACTGCAGTGAATACTGCGAACAGTTTGGTTTATCCTCCGGGCAAAAAAGCTACAAATTGCCTGAAATTGAAAGAATGATAGACATTGATCGTACCAAAATACCGGACGATGCGGAGTACTTAAGTGAGAGATATATTGATCTTGGGCTGGATGGAAGCTATGAACTATTGGTGGATTTTTATGATGAAGAAGATCCACATGGATATGGCTTAAGTCTGATAGTAAAGAATTTTGGCGGAAAGCTGAAGATATGCTATATTCAGGACTGTTGGGCCAGACAATCCGCAGTCATAACGTATTCCGGAATGATATATGTATCAGGCTCGGGCGGGGCTATGACTCACGGAGGATTTAACGGATATCTTGATGCTGAAGGAAAGTATCATTTGTGGTATGAGTGGGATGAATCAATATATGAGACAGAATATGATCCTCCCGAAGAGGATGTGACCATTAACGGTATCCGGATCGGCGGAGATGACATAAGGGTGGATGTAGACCGGTATACCTTTTATGACAATAAAAAGTATATAACAGTAGACGTGGAATACCGTTATCCTGAAGATGAACACGGCGAGGATGCCACAGATCTTGAAGATGCGTATAAGAAAGCCTGTGAAGCTTTTGTTGACCCGGATGAGACGCTTTGCACCATAGAAGAAATAGAGGATATCTTAAAGGATTATCGCAAGAAGCTCGGAATCTCCGATGAAGTATATACGTATGGGGATGAACTGAAGCCGGAAGACGACTAAGCATGTTTTCTGCAATAACGGTTATTGTATTTTGATAATTATATATGTGATGTCGTTTATAATTATTTAATTTTACATACATTTCGGTATATTATAAAATGGTATTAGATTCTAAAAAGTACAGACCGATCAGGAGGGGTGGCATCTATGGTATACGATTATGAGTGGTTTAAGAAAGCGGTTTATGATCTGACAAAGATTGATCTTAATGCTTACAAAGAAAAGCAGATGAAAAGAAGGATCGATACCCTGATCGGTAAGTATGACGTCAAGGGATATGACGGATTTGCAGAGCTTATCAAAAAAGACAGAGAAGCCCTCGATGCTTTTGTATCATACCTTACCATCAATGTTTCCGAATTTTTCAGAAATGTGGATCAGTGGAACCTTATGGATAAAGAGATGGTTCCGGAGCTCATGGGTAAATTCGGAAAGAACCTTAAGATATGGAGCGCTGCATGTTCAACGGGTGATGAGCCGTACACGATAGTTATGTTGCTTTCAAAGCATATGCCGCTTAATCAGGTGAGCATCCTTGCTACGGATCTTGACGCCGTTGTTCTTGCGAAAGCAAAAGCTGCTATATATGACAAAAAAGAAGTTGCCGGCGTTCCGGCGGATTTTAAGACTAAGTATTTTACGGAGACTGAAGACGGCAAAATGAAGGTGTCGGATGAGATCAAGTCGAGGGTTACTTTTAAACAGGCAGATCTCCTTCGCGATCCTTATCCGAAGGATCTGCACCTTATAGTCTGCAGAAACGTGCTTATATATTTTACAGAGGAGGCCAAGGACGAAGTATTCAGAAAGTACTATGATTCACTTGCTCCCGGCGGAATCCTCTTTATCGGAAGCACAGAGCAGATAATAAATTATAAAGAAATAGGCTTCGTTCGTAAAAACTCCTTCTATTACGAGAAGCCTAAAGCCTAATAGTTTTCTCCTAACTCTACATCTAAACAGAGCAGCGGCTCGGGTGGTATATTCCCCCGGGCCGCTGTTCTGCGTGAAATCGAGTGACACCCGGTCCGCTCGATATTTTTTTATAATCATATTTCCAATATCTTAGCCATCACATGAGAAGCATATAAGCTCATCGCAAAACGGCTCTTTTTCATGTTTTCACTGAGGTCAAAATAGAAGTTTTTATCCTCATAATCTTTTTTGAAGAAAGGTGAAAAAACAAGATCCCATTCCTTAAGGAATTGACCTTCTTTCTTGGTGTAGCAGGTCTCGGGTTTTGCCTTCTCACGGTATGCCTTGTCTACAAATGAAGCGATGGATTTATGGATTGCCATATCCTCTTTTGGAAGATAGAAGTAATCCTTGTAATTGGAATAAAAGTACTTAAGCTCTGTCTCATATAAAGGAAGACGAAGCGTGGCTTCATTTCCGTTTGTCTTTAAATAAAAACCTTCATAATTGCCTGTCAGCGAGCAAGGCAGAGCCATTGCCATGTGGAGCTTCATGAAGATTTCTTTTCTTGAATGACCGTCCATGTCATCGTATTGATTGGCCTGTACTTTGACAGCTTTGACGGGGAGCTTGTTGCTCCAGTCCGAGCAATATTTTTCATCATCGATATCTTCATCGCATTTAACGGATACCTTGGGAAGATTTCTGAACATGGCGAAATACGTGCTGTACTGCAGCATCGGAAGTATGCCGAACATGCCCTTTACGTCTTCGAAGTTATGCAAAAGAAGCAGCTTAAGCGCTTCCTTATTTTTGCTTTGTTCATAGTTCTTGTAAATCGGTATGAGTTTACCGCCGTCGTATTTATCTTCTCTGTTGATACCTAGATAGAGTTCGACTGTTTTTTGCTTACAATCCATGAGCCCAAGCTGTCTTTTGTATGGACCTATTTTTTTGTAGATATCGATCGAGTCCATGTCTTCGAAAATATTGGGCAAGCCGTGTTTTTCAAGCTTGCTTTTTATATAGGGGATATCGAATCTGTCTCCGTTGTAGTGGAGCACTTTTGAAAAGCCTTTTGAAAACTCCGAAAAAGCTTCCAGGATCTCTTTTTCCTGATTGATGTCTTCTGCGAAAAATTGGCAGATCTGCCAGCTTCCGTCCTTATAATATGAAGCACCTATAAGATAAAGGTCTGAACTTCGAAGTGACAGCCCCGTAGTCTCTATATCAATGAAAAGAATATCCTTATTTGAACATCCCAGAATCTTGGGCAGTGAATGAATTATATGGTCTTCACTAAAGGTCAAAGCTTCGTTTGTCTTGATCATGATAAAAAATCTCACTTTCCGAAATCGCCTACTACCATATTGTATCACATTTTCTCTTAAACTTTTTTTCGATTTCTCAGCATTTTCCCGTGAAAATATAGTATAATTAAATTGTTAAATTTTTCACCCGATTATTCTTATCGGGTACACATCTAAAATATGAAAGAAGGGTAGGAAATGGCAAGAGGTACTTTTAAGGGCGGCATCCATCCTTATGAAGGCAAGGAACTTACTAAGGACAAGCCCATTAAATCAGTGCTACCAAAAGGTGACTTGGTTTATCCGTTGTCTCAGCACATCGGTGCACCGGCCAAGGCAATTGTCGCTGTTGGGGATCACGTTCTTACAGGACAAAAGATTGCAGAAGCCGGAGGTTTTGTTTCGGCACCGATTTACTCAACCGTATCAGGTACGGTTAAGGCTATTGAGAAGCGCAGGCTGGCTACCGGCGCTATGTGCGAGAGTATCATCGTAGAGAATGATGAGAAGTATGAAGAGGTGGAGTTTAAACCACTCAAACCATACGAGGAGATGACAGCGGAGGACAAGATTGCAGCGGTCAGAGAGGCCGGCGTAGTAGGAATGGGAGGAGCAGGATTCCCTACTGCGGTTAAGTTTTCTCCGAAGGAACCGGACAAGATTGACTATGTTATAGCCAATTGCTCGGAGTGCGAGCCTTATCTTACATCTGACTACAGACGTATGATTGAGGAGCCGGAGCTTCTTTTGGAAGGTCTTAAGATTGCTGTCAGTATTTTCCCCAAAGCCAGAGGTATTCTTGCTATAGAGGACAATAAACCCGACGCGATCGCGAAATTCCAGGAATTAACTAAAGATGAAGAGAAGATAAGCGTTAAGCCCGTCAAGACTAAATATCCTGAGGGCGCTGAGCGTATGCTTATTTATGCGGTTACGGGAAGAGAGATCAACTCTTCGATGCTCCCTGCCGATGCGGGATGTATCGTTGATAACGTTGATACTCTTTGTGCTGTCTGCAGAGCGGTAAAAGAGGGAAGACCTCTCATGGAGAGGATCGTTACCATTACCGGTGATGCGGTTGCCGATCCCAGAAACTATAAAGTAAGAATAGGAACAAATTACAAGGAGCTTCTTGAGGACGCAGGCGGCTTCAAGACTGAGCCTGCCAAGATCATATCAGGCGGTCCCATGATGGGATTTGCACTCTTTGACCTTGATGTTCCCACAACCAAGACGGCTTCAGCTCTTACATGCCTTACCAAGGACGAGGTTTCAGCCCTTGAACCGAGCGCATGTATCAACTGTGCAAGATGTGTGGAGGTATGTCCCGAGAGACTTATCCCCAAGAACCTTGCCGATGCCGTTGAACACAACAACGAAAAGGCATTCCTTGATATGTACGGAATGGAATGCTGTGAATGCGGATGCTGCAGTTATATCTGCCCTGCAAGACGTCAGCTCACTCAGCTGATCAAGGGTATGAGAAAGATTCAGCTGGCTAACAGGAAAAAGTAAGGGAGGGACATTTTTAATGAGTGATATGAAAAGAGTGTCATCCAACCCGCATGTAAGAGCAAACACTACCACGTCCAACATCATGATGTGGGTTGTAATTGCGCTTTTACCGGCAGCAGGCTTTGGTATATACAATTTCGGGCCGGATGCTCTGATTATTCTTTTGCTGTCCGTGGCTTCTTGTGTTTTATCTGAGTTTATCTATGAGAAAGCCATGCACAAGCGTGTAACTATAGGCGACCTTTCGGCGGTTGTAACAGGACTTCTTCTGGGAATGAACCTGCCTTCAACCGTACCGTTCTGGGTACCGGTACTTGGCGGTGTTTTTGCGATAATTTTGGTTAAGCAGCTCTTTGGCGGACTTGGCCAGAACTTCATGAATCCCGCACTCGGCGGAAGATTATTCCTCGTGATATCTTTTCCCGCCCTTATGACCAACTTCGTTACCGATACATACACGGGAGCAACACCGCTTGCTAACCTTAAAGCAGGCGCTGATGTCAATATAATGGATATGCTCATCGGTAGAACGGGCGGAACGATCGGTGAGACCTCAATGCTTTGCATTGCGATCGGTGCGATGATCCTGTTTGCGCTCGGAATTATCGACTATGTTATTCCGTTTACCTACATCATCACATTTGCGATATTTGTAGGGCTCTTCGGAGGATACGGATTTAACTGGGCTTATATCTCAGCACACCTTGCAGGTGGCGGACTTATGCTCGGTGCCTTCTTTATGGCAACAGACTATGTGACATGTCCGATAACACCCAAGGGAAGATATATTTACGGATTTATCCTTGGAATACTCACAGGCGTGTTCCGTATTTTCGGTTCCAACGCAGAGGGTGTTTCCTATGCGATCGTAATAGGAAACCTTTTGGTTCCTCTTATTGAGAAATTCACTATTCCGAGAGCTTTCGGAATCAAGAAAATTGCAAAGAAGGAGGCGAAGAAAGCATGAATGATGCAAAGAGCATGATCAAAAACGCCTTGGTTCTTTTTGCTATAACTCTTGTTGCGGGAGTGTTGCTTGGACTTGTTTATCAGGTTACCAAGGATCCTATCGCACTTCAGGCTAAGCTTGCGCAGGACAAGGCCAATATGTCGGTATTCGCCGATGCAAAAACTTTTGACGACGTAGAGCTTAATGCTGACGGAGCAGCTTCAGCGGTTTCCGGACTTACGGGTGTTACCATCGAGGATGTAAAAGCAGCTAAGGATGCATCCGGAGCAACACTTGGATATGTTATAAGAGTTTCATCCAAGGGTTACGGTGATTTCATCACATACACAGTCGGAATCAAAAACGATGGAAACGTAAACGGAATCTCCATTATATCTATTGCTGAGACTCCCGGACTTGGAATGAATGCCGAGAAGGTGATCGTTCCTCAGTTTGAGAACAAGCAGGCACAGCAGTTTAGCGTAGTTAAGAACGGACAGCTTACAAGTCCTTCTTCTCAGATTGAAGCGATCTCAGGCGCTACGATCACATCAAAGGCCATCACCAATGGTGTAAACGCTTCGATCACATATTTTGAGAATGTTTTGAAAGGAGGACAGTGATGAGTGACAATGTAAAAAAAGGAGCTTTGGGCTTCAAGCAGGATACTCCGGCCGAGAGATTTTTTAACGGCCTCATTGCTGAAAATCCTACTTTAGTACTTATGATCGGTATGTGTCCCACTCTTGCGGTTACTTCATCCGCGATCAACGGACTTGGAATGGGACTTGCGACAACATTTGTTTTGGCATTAAGTAACGCGGTTATTGCAGCACTTCGTAAGACAATTCCTGCTACAGTCAGGATTCCGTCTTTCATAGTTGTTATTGCTTCCTTCGTTACTTTGGTTCAGCTTCTTATGCAGGCTTATGTTCCGGCACTTAACAGTGCGCTCGGAGTGTATATCCCTCTTATCGTTGTTAACTGTATCATCTTCGGAAGAGCGGAAGCATATGCAAGTAAGCACGGAATCGTACCTTCTTTCTTTGACGGAATAGGAATGGGAATCGGCTTTACCTGCGCGATCACGACAATCGGTCTTGTAAGAGAGTTTATCGGTGCGGGCACAGCGTTTGATGTACAGATACTCGGCGAGGGAACAGTTATTCCCGGAGCTGTAGGAGCTTTCCTTTCGGGATATAAGCCCATCAGCATCTTCATACAGCAGGCCGGTGCATTTATCGTTCTTGCATTCCTTATTGCAACGATGAACAAGATCAAAGCAAACGCAGCAAAGAGAAAGGAGGCTGAATAATTATGGCACAACAGATTATGAGCCTTGTGGGACTTATGATATCAGCCTCACTGGTTAATAACGTAGTACTCAGCCAGTTCCTCGGACTGTGTCCTTTCCTTGGAGTTTCCAAGAAGACCGATACCGCTCTGGGAATGGGAGGAGCGTGTGTATTCGTTATCACGCTTGCTTCTTTGGTTTGTAGCATTATTTATAAGTTTATCCTGAATCCTTTGGATCTTTCTTATCTGCAGACAATAGTATTCATCCTTGTTATTGCCATGCTGGTACAGTTTGTTGAGATGGTACTTAAAAAGTACGTTGTTTCACTTTACAGAGCACTTGGTGTGTATCTTCCTCTTATTACCACCAACTGTGCGGTTCTCGGTGTTGCTCTCAACAACGTAACAGACGGCTATTCAATCTTACAGAGTACAGTTTGCGGATTCGCAACAGCTGTAGGTTTCACAATTGCGATAGTTATTTTGGCAGGACTTCGTGAAAAGATGGAGTACAACGACATCCCCGAGTCATTTAAGGGAATGCCCATGGTACTTCTTACTTCCGGACTCATGGCTATTGCATTTACCGGATTCTCGGCTTTGAAGTGAAGGAGATGAACTTATGATTATTGGAATAATCATTGCAACGGCGGTTGTAGCAGGCGTTGGAATTGCCATCGGTATTATCCTCGGTCTTGCAGACATGAAGTTGCATGTTGATGTAGATGAAAAAGAGGCAGCTATTCTGGAAGTTCTTCCGGGAAATAACTGCGGCGGATGCGGATATCCGGGATGTTCGGGATGTGCTTCGGCTATCGCAAAAGGTGAGGCGGCCGTATCACAGTGTCCCGTCGGAGGTGCTCCCGTAGCAGCTGCCATTTCGGCTATTATGGGCGTTGAAGCAGGTGATATGGCTCGTAAGGTTGCTTTTGTACACTGTAACGGTAACTGCGATAACGCTGAGAAGAAATATGATTATGTCGGAGTAAGCGATTGCAGACTTATGTCACAGGCACCCGGAGGCGGAGCAAAGACCTGCTCATACGGATGTCTCGGCGGCGGCTCATGCGTATCCGTATGTCAGTTTGATGCGATCCACATCGTAAACGGTGTTGCCGTAGTGGATAAAGAGAAATGTAAGGCCTGCGGTAAGTGCGCTGATATCTGTCCTAACCACCTTATAGATTTCATACCTTATGAGGCACAGGAAGCAGTTGCATGCAAATCACAAGATATGGGAAAAATCGTTAACTCTTATTGCAAAGCGGGATGTATCGCATGCCATATCTGCGAAAAAAATTGTCCTGCCGGAGCAATAACAGTTGATAACAATGTGGCCTCGATAGACCAGGAAAAATGCGCACATTGCGGCGTTTGCGTGGCAAAGTGTCCAAAGAAGGCAATAGCTGCACTGTAATTTTTGGTAAATATACACTTGCATTAATGAGTATTTGACGATATGATTGTACCCGTTACTGTTGTTGTTTAACAGACGGAGGTACGATAATATGGGCGAATGGAAAATTGCCTTTGATAGGATAATGGATCAATTATATAATCATCCCGAAGAAATGAGGGAGAGACTTCTCAAGAAGTACAACGACCCCGCTTACGAGATGATAGGCAGACCCAAGACCGGAATTGAAAAGCTCAAAAGCATGCATGCATGATTTAAAAGACTTCCACTTGATCGTGGAAGTCTTTTTTTGTTGCAAAGAACTGGTATGTGAAAAACATGTGTAAATAATATTAAAGACTATTGACATAAAAAGTCACCGAATGTTAATATTAATTATCAAATAGGGGAGACACAATATGTGTCTTATATAAAACAGAAAGGGAAAGGAAAAAACTATGAAAAAAGGTGGAATGAAATTATTTACAGGTCTAATGATGGCAGGAATGCTTATGGTTACAGGAGCTATAGGAGTACAGTCAATCGGGGGAGTAACAGCTGCAGAGACCGTAGAGACAGTTGAATACAAAATGGAGAGAAATGATAACGCTAATATTTCATCTTTGATAGTACGTAACGAAATTACAAAATATCAATATTTTAGTGGCTTGGAAAGTTCATTATCTAAAGGGTATGCATATACTCGTGTAAATCTTAATGGTAGAACTGTTTTGTTGGTAGCACCTCCTGACGGAGTTGATAAAAACGATGGAAGAACTTGGCACGTAAAGGTTTACACAGAAAAATCCGGAAGAAATGTTAAATGTGTAGCGGAATTATATTTTGATAATAAAATTAAAATAAATAATGGTCTTTTATATTGTTGGAATGATAGTGGTTATATAAATGATGAATTTGCAACATTCATTATTTCAAAAGATGGTGAAAAAATAGTGGAAAAGGATTATATAAATGCACCTCTTACTAAAATCAAAGGAAATGCATATGGTTTTACTAATTGTGATGAGCGCGGTAACTGTCATACATTATCAAGTGATGCAGAAGCGGAAAAAGCGCGTGACACGTTCCTTCGCAACTGGAATTCTGGTCAATGGGTAAAACTTAAAATCAAAAAATGATGAATATGGTAACTATCATGAATTAGGAAGTTTTGAAGAAGCTGAAAATGTGGGTAGAAAGTTGCTCAAAGAATGGAATAGCGGTACGCTTATAGAGTTTAAAGAAAAATAATTCATAGTATAAATTTTAAAAGGTTGAATCGTACAGATCCAACCTTTTTATAATTACCTATTCATAAACGTCCGTACATTTATTCCGTTAACTTCGATATGATCGTCAACTGCGATGACAAGGCACTGCCTGCCATCCACGATGCGGGATTCAACAAGATCCGTTCTGTCGGGCTTAACCTTGATCACAACGTTAGGAGTCTCGATATCGAACTTCCTTGTGTGAGCAATATTGCTTGCAAGAAGAGGATAATCCTCATCACCGGCGCACTTGATATAGGTTTCGTCAAAATATCCAAGCCTCTCATCGGATACACCGCTGTCGTGAAGGAGCTGCTTCACATCACTCTTTTTAAGCTCCAAAGGTTCCGGATCGTCAACGTGATCGTCTATCATCTCATTTAAGTTATCATGAATATTTTTCATGATATCGTAGTCGGCATCTTCTCCTATAGTATTCTGCACAACCGCATCAAAGATGTCTTTTTGCTCGGGAGCGGAGATGGGAGCTCGTCCGCCAAACATCGCTTCGACAAATTCGGGCTGAAGATCCTCCGGCTTCTTGGTGAAGTAGAGCATATTGTGGATGTCGGTATCTCTTTCTATAAATGCGGGGAAAAGAAATCCCTTCACGGGACCGTCCACTATCCAGTCACGGAATCTTTCCTCAATGACATTTTTTGACTCATTATAACCAAGACCGGCCTTGGAAAGTTTGACGGGGCAGATACTGCAGAGAATGTAGTCATATACCTTCTCGGAAGCATCCTCCATCTCGATACCGTCCGATGTTACGCCGGGAATGTCATAGACAGCGTGAACGAGAATGATATAGTAATTTTCTCCGTTGATATAATTGGCAATGATCTTGTCGTAGCACTCATCCACAAGCTCGTCGTCCTTGAGCTGTGAGTTACGAAGAGTCAAAAGAAAGTCCTGAGTACCTCCGGGCTGTTCTTGGTCAAGAGGGAACTCAAGACTGATAAGATTTTTACCAAATGTACCTGATAAAGTGTGTTGGAAGATGTCCAGATATTTGAACATTTCCTCTTCGGGAATCTGGCCAAAAGCCTTTCTGAAAGTAAATAATTTGTTCTTGTCATGATCAACATAGCAGCCGCAAATGCTGTCGATTGTGCATCTGTCGGGCGTGAACTGCTTCTTGATCTCAAGTGTCTCCTGTTTGTTCATTTGTAACCGTTATTTTCCTTTATTCATGAATTTTTCGCACATATCCAGCGCAAACTGCACGGGATACAGCTGGACCATAACCGAATCGATCAGATCGCCGATTGTCATCCTAAATGCTATTTTAACAAATTTATCGTAAGTAGTATCAAACATTTTTTCAAAAACTTTTATACTGTCCACATCAATCTGATTAACGACGGGAGTACTGATGTCTGTGGGAACTCCGAGCATGGAAGATAAAGATGTGGCGCTGGTGCCCATCATCTGGTTCATGGCTTCAGACGCGGCCGAAAGATGCAGGTCTGTGATATCACCCGCAGTATTGGTGCCGTCTCCGCCCATCATAAGGTCGCACATAACCTTCACATCATGCTCTTTTAGGATAAAGACATTGTTGCCTTCAAGTCCCTTTACATAATGGATCTGGACAAAAATGCACGTATTTTCATAGTCATCAAGTGCTTCGCTTCTTTTGATGACTCTAACGTTAGGAGTAGTTATATCAACCTTCTTGTTTACCATGAGACTTAACGTTGTGGCGGAATTACCCATGCTGATATTGGCTATTTCGCCTATGGTATCGATATGATCACTGCTAAGTAAATTATCTTCCACAGTACACGCCTCCTTAGTCATTGTATGATATATGAATTGCTCAATGGCATAAGTCATTTTCACACCTATATCATTAATATTTTAGTTTATATTCTGCTTCCTTGTAAAGGCATCTGCACGATATATCCTTAAAGCTTTATTCTTTTTTTAGATAAAAATAATTTGACGTATTGCGCACAATTTTTGGACCTATAACCCTGTCCCCCGAGAGAATACTTTACCTTTGCGGATTAACACCTTATTATAGAGTTATGGCTTTTGAAATTTGGAGAACATCATGATATACACAGTTACATTTAACCCCGCGATAGACTACGTGGTCCGCATGGGAAGCGAGCTTTTGCCGGGGATGACCAATCGTACGGACAGCGAAGAGTGCTATTTTGGAGGAAAAGGCATCAATGTATCCTCAGTTCTTAAGAATCTGGGACATGAGAGCTGCGCACTTGGCTTTGTTGCAGGATTTACAGGCGATGCGATAGTAAGGAGCGTTGAAGAAAAAGGCATAAAGGCCGATTTCATCAAGCTTCCGGAAGGTATGTCCAGGATCAACGTCAAGATCAAGGGGACAAAAGAAACTGAGATTAATTCTCAGGGACCGAGTATACCGCCGCAGTCGCTTGAAAAGCTTTATAATAAGATAAAAGAGCTTTCGGACGGCGACATACTGATACTTGCAGGCAGCATACCGTCTTCACTTCCGGATAACGTATATGAAAATATAATGAGCCTTGTGGACGATAAGGGCGTTGAGGTTGTTGTCGATGCGACAAAGGATCTCCTCATCAAAGCTCTTAAACACAAGCCCTTTCTTATAAAACCCAATATCGACGAACTGGGTGAGATCTTCGGGGAAGCGCCGAAGAACGATGAAGAGATAGAAAAAAGAGCCAAAGAGCTTAAGGACATGGGCGCAAGAAATGTTCTGGTATCCATGGGAGGAGACGGAGCGCTTCTTGTTACGGAAAAGGGCGATACGCTCAAAAGAACATGTCCCGAGGGCACGGTGAAAAATTCTGTCGGAGCAGGGGACTCCATGGTGGCAGGCTTTATTGCGGGCTTTTTGAATGACGGATACTTTGAAGAAGCTCTTAAAATGGGAATTGCAGCCGGATCGGCCACAGCTTTTTCGGATGACCTGGCAAGCAGAGATATGATAGAGAAAGTATATGGGGAACTGTAACTAAAGACTATATCAAGCACAAGCGGGCTGACCAACCTGGAGCAGAACCCGCATATACGATCGGGGTAACAAAATGTACAACGGAATTGCCGCATCCGGCGGCATCGGAATAGGAAACGTCTGTGTCATCAAAGAGAGCGAGCTTAAGTACGACGCAGTTATAGTTAATGATCCCGCAGCCGAGAAAAAGAGGCTTGAGGGAGCTCTTTCAACTCTTAAAAAACTCACAAAAGAAACGGCAGAGTCTGTGAGAAGCCGCATAGGTTCAAGTGAAGCGGATATTCTTGACGGACATGTTCTTATGATGTCCGATCCCGAACTTATAAAACCCGTGACCAAGAAAATAAAGGAAGGCTTTAGCGCTGAGGCCGCAACAGAGGCTGTCCTTGACGGCTTTATCAAGATGTTCCGCGATATGGACGATGAGCTTATGAGCCAGCGCGCCGCAGATATCAAGGATATCAAGACAGGCCTTTTGAAGACTCTCATAGGAGTTAAGGAAGTTGACGTTGAGAATGTTCCGCAGGGCACAGTTCTTGTGGTAAAAGAGCTGACGCTTTCCGTGACAAGTCGCATAAACAGAGAGAATGTGGTCGGTATAATCACGGAAGAAGGCGGAATCACCTCGCATTCGCTTATTCTTGCAAGGGCGCTTGAAATTCCTGCGGTTCTGTCGGTAAAAGATATTACGTCTATTGCGACGGACAAGGACACCGTGATAGTTGACGGAAATCACGGAAATGTGATCCTCAATCCCGACGATGCGACCTATTATGATTATATTGCCAAGAGAGAAGACTATCTTAAGCGTGAAGAGCTTCTTTCGACTTACAAGGATAAAAAGACAGTTACCGCGGATGGCATTAAGTGTAAGGTTTTCAGCAATATAGGAACTCCCGACGAAGCTGCGAGAGCCTTTGAACACGGCTCTGAAGGAATCGGGCTGTTTAGGTCGGAATTTCTTTTTATGGAAAACAATCACCTTCCTTCCGAAGAGGAGCAGTATAACGCATATAAGGAAGCTGTCACCGCGATGAAGGGAAAACCGGTAGTTATCAGAACGATGGATATCGGCGGCGACAAAGAGATTCCTTATCTTAATCTGAAAAAAGAGAGCAATCCTTTTCTCGGATTCAGAGGCGTGCGCTACAGCCTGGGTAATAAAGAAAGCTTTAAGATGCAGCTTCGCGCGATCATGAGAGCGGGAGCGCATGGCAAGGTCAAGATAATGGTGCCTTTAGTGACCTGTCTTGATGAGCTTAGGGAAGTTAGGGCGCTGGTAAAAGAGACCTCGAAGGAGCTTGATAAAGAGAAAATAGCCCACGATAAAGATGTTGAGGTGGGCTGTATGATAGAGACGCCCTCCGCTGCGCTTATAGCGGATATACTTGCGAAAGAAGCAGACTTTTTTTCCATAGGGACCAATGATCTGATACAATACACGATGAGCGTGGACAGAGGAAACGGCGATGTTTCGTATCTGTATTCCGCGCTGCAGCCGTCGGTGCTCAGAAGTATAAGGAATATCATAGAAAGTGGTAAGAAAGCGGGGATACCCGTCGCTATGTGCGGAGAAGCCGCTTCAGACAGCCTTATTCTGCCGCTTCTTATATCTTTCGGGCTTGAGGAGTTCAGCGTTAATCCTGCGGATGTGCTTAGGACAAGAGCAGCTATCGCCGGATGGAGCAAAAAAGAGGCCGATGAGCTGGCGGAGAAAATACTTAAATTAGATACGGAGAAAGAAGTACATGACGCACTTTTACTTTATAAGACACGGGCAGACGGTATGGAACGTTGAGAATAAGATCTGCGGAGCAACGGATATAGCGCTCACGGAGCTTGGACACGAGCAGGCAATCGAGACAGGAAAGAAAATACTTGAACAAGGGATCCATGCAGATGAGATCCTTACTTCACCTCTTGTAAGGGCCAAGGACACTGCGGCTCATATATCTGAGGTTACGGGAATCCCGTACAGGATAGAGCAAAGGCTGATCGAGCAGAATTTCGGAAGATATGAGTCGACTCCCAGAGACGGCCTTGAATTTCATGAAGCCAAGAAGCACATGGCAAGCAGATTCGGTACAGGCGAATCAATGATGCAGCTTGCGCAGAGAATCTATAATCTCCTTGATGATATCAAGAAGGATGAAAAAACTTATATTCTTGTGGCACACAACGGAATCGCAAGGATAGTTGAGTCATATTTCCGTGAGATGGACAATGAAGAATTTTCATTGTTTGGTATAAAAAACTGCGAGATCCGCAGATATGATTTTTGAGAAAAAATATACATTTGTGGCGCTTGAAACCTGAGAATGTGTTCACCGTTTGGACACATTCTCTTTTAATTGTTACGAAAAACCGTCGTTCACAACAAAAACAACGTCGTTCATAACATCGGTATTGAAATAGCTTTTTCATATGGGTTATCATTCGGTTAACACGAAGATCGCGGCTTCGTGCAAACGCTTATAAAAGGAAAGTCTTAAAAGGAAAGAAGGAATTGTAAAAAGGGACAGTATATTGGTAAGTGTAAAGGGGTAAGGATATGAAAGACCTTAAGAATATCATGATCCTGACAGCGGCGGCGCTCAGTGTGATTGCGATGGGGATCGCAACTTATGTTTTTATGAGTAATACGGGGAAAAAATACACTGAGAGCGTTGTATCTTATCCAAAGAACGGAACCGAGAAATCGATTTTTGCTTCAAACGGAAGAGATTCATATCTATGCTGCACCGAAGGAGATAACTATTCGGTCTATTTCACTGACAAAGATAGCTTTGACAAACTTCCTTACGATTGTCCCCCAAATAAAAGAATTATCCGCATGGCTGTTGATGATGACGGTAATTGCAGTATGCTGATCTACAGTGCTTCCACGGAGATAGTTGACGGGGCGCCTCTCAGTATGCTGACAGGTGAAACTACTGAGATTGACGTTATAGATAAGACCGGAAAGATGCTCAGTAGAACCGATGTGAGTGCTTTTTTGACCAGTGAAAATGTACCGAGCAGCTTTGCAACGCATGATTCGATCTACTACGCGATGGATTGCGCTGGAAATGCGATAGTCGGCTCTGTTCTTGACGGAATGGGGAACGTAATGTCTTTTGACGTGGACGGAACGGTCACAGCGGTAGATGATGCCAAAGATGAGATAGTTACGGTTGTTTTGGAAGATGAGACCAGTTACCTTAAGAGTATCAGCGATTCAGGCGAGGAACTGTGGAAAGTTGAGCTTCCAAAGAGCGCATGTAAGTACGGAATATGCGATCGGACTGATGGTAAGATTTATCTCTATAACAAAGAACTTGGCATATATGTCTATGATATAAAGAAGAAAAAGATAATTCGTTTATATGAGAATCCTGAAGTTGCTCTCGGAGCCGGAATAAATGATGATCATATCTGCATTTTATACGACGGTGACGAAGATTACGAGCTTCACTTTATCGAGCCCGATAAGCTATAATAATAGCATAGGAGGGTTACGGTATGAAGAAAAAATTACCACTGGCAATTCAGATCTTTATCGCACTTGTTCTCGGTATCATTGCGGGTCTGCTTTTACAGGGGCACGCTGATTTTGCGGAGAACTATATCAAGCCGTTCGGCACGATATTCCTTAATCTTGTTAAATTTATAGTTGTTCCGATAGTTCTTTTCTCTATCATGTCGGGAGTTATTTCCATGCAGGATATCAGAAAAGTCGGATCTATCGGAATAAAGACGATCATCTACTACTTATGTACGACGGCGGTTGCCATAGTAATAGGATTGGTCGGAGGAAATGTATTCAAGGGATTTTTCCCGGTGCTTCAGACCTCGGAGCTTACTTACGAGGCATCGAGCAGTGCACCGATCATGGATACTATCATCAATATTTTTCCTTCTAACTTTATTATGCCGCTTTCCGAGGCGACCATGCTTCAGGTTATTGTAATGGCAATACTTATCGGCTTTGCCATTATTCTGGTTGGTGACGAGGCTGCGCCTGCGGTGAAAGGAATCAATTCATTCAATGCGGTATTCATGAAATGCATGGAAATGATACTTAAGCTTTCGCCTATCGGTGTGTTCTGCCTTATCTGCCCGGTTGTGGCAACAAACGGAAGCGCGGTACTCGGATCGCTTGCAATGGTGCTCCTTGCAGCGTATATCTGCTATATACTCCACATGGTCATTGTATATTCAATCGCAGTTAGAACTATGGGCGGAATGAGCCCCGTTAAGTTCTTCAAGGGCCAGCTCCCTGCGATGATCTTTGCATTCTCCAGCGCATCAAGTGTCGGAACACTTCCTATCAACATGAAAGGCTGCGAGAAGATGGGCGCGGACAAAGAGATCACATCATTCGTATTGCCCCTCGGTGCAACGATAAACATGGACGGAACAGCAATCTATCAGGGCGTATGTGCTATCTTCATCGCATCCTGCTACGGAGTTCAGCTCACATTCCCGCAGATGCTCACGATAGTTCTTACAGCAACGCTTGCATCTATCGGTACAGCCGGCGTTCCCGGTGCGGGCATGGTCATGCTTGCGATGGTACTTACATCTGTAGGACTTCCCGTTGACGGTATCGCGCTCGTTGCAGGTATCGACAGGATTTTCGATATGGGTAGAACCGTAGTAAATATCACAGGTGACGCTTCATGCTCACTCGTTGTAAGTAATTTGGAAAAGAAAAAGGGTTGACATGAAATTGTCTGCCAATTATACTTGGATTTAATATTTTTCAGAAAGAAGATTCGAAATGGCAAAATTCCTCATCAAACTTTACCGGTTTGATGAGGCATTTTTTTAAGGAGGAGCTATTATGAAGTATGAAGCGGAAGAAATAACACTTAGGGACGGGCGCAAGCTTACGATCAGAAGCGCCGAGGAAAAAGATGCCGAGACGATGCTTGAGTATATCTACAAGATAGCGGAAGAGACGCATTATATGATCAGATATCCCGAAGAGGTTGATGACGATCTTGAAGATGAGAAGAGGATCATAAACGAAAATCTCAATGATGACGGTTCGGTGTTCCTTACTGTTTTTGACAAAGACAGAGCTGTAGGCAACGTTTGTGTTTATCGAAATAGGAACAATTATAAGCTTAAACACCGTTGCAATTTCGCGATAGCTCTTTTTCAGGAGTTTTGCGGTGCCGGCCTTGGCGGAATTCTTATAGACAGAGCAGTTAAGCAGGCAAAAGAAATGGGCTTTGAGCAGATGGAGCTTGGGGCATTTGCGGACAATGAAAGAGCGCTTGCCCTTTATAAAAAGATGGGCTTTAAAGAATACGGAAGGCTTCACAAAGCTTTTAAGTTAAAGGACGGGAGATATATCGATGAAGTTTGCATGGTAAAGGAGCTTAATTAATGGTCAAAACAGTAGGAATTGTGAGCCTCTCACGGGGAACTATAGGAGAAGATTTTGTAAAGCATGAGGTAGAGCTTGGGACAAAGCGCCTTGAAGAAATGGGACTTAAAGTGAAGTTCATGCCAAATGCCCTCAAAGGAATAGAATATTTGGAAGTTCATCCCGAAAAGCGCGCGGAGGATCTCATTGCAGCTTACAAAGATCCTGAGATAGACATGATTCTTTGCGCTATAGGCGGTGATGATACATATCGCCTGTTACCGTATCTTTTTAAGAACGATGAGCTTAAGAATGCAGTAAATGACAAGATATTCCTTGGCTTTTCCGATACGACGATCAATCATTTTATGCTGCACAAAGTCGGCGTAAAGAGCTTTTACGGACAGTCATTCCTTGCAGATATATGCGAGATGGACAAAGATATTTTGCCCTATACCAAGAAGTATTTCACAGAGCTGATAACAACAGGTAAGATAAAAGAGATCACGCCAAGCGATGTCTGGTATGAGAGCAGAACAAATTTTGACCTTGATCAGATGGGAACGGCGCTTCCAAAGCATGAAGATAACGGCTTTGAACTATTGCAGGGAGAAAGCTCTTTTGCCGGGGAGATATTAGGCGGATGCATCGATTCCATATATGATATCTTTAACGGTGAACGCTACGCGGATATGCCTGTTCTTTGCAGCAAATATGAGCTTTTTCCTTCAAAAGAGGATTGGAAGGGAAAGATTCTTTTGCTTGAATCAAGTGAGGAGCAGCCTGCGCCGGAGAAATATCGCGCCGCTTTGCAGTATCTAAAGGACTATGGAGTCTTCGATGTAATAAGCGGAGTTCTTGTGGGAAAGCCGATGGACAGGAAATATGAGGTTGAATACAAGCAGGTGCTTAAGGAAGTGATAGCAAACGAGAGTCTTCCGATTGTTTGCAACATCAATATCGGACACGCGCTTCCACGCTGTATAATTCCTTTTGGGGTGGAAGCTGTAGTTGATACATCCGATCGGAAAATGGTAAAATTCACTTGGCAGTGATAACTAAATAAGCAATAGTAACACGTGTTATCAAATGAAAAGAAAACCTGCAAAGCCTGTAACCACGCGGATGCAACTGCCGGTTGACAAACTTCAAAGCACAGTTTGTAGTGTGCAACCGATCATTTTTGTAAGCTAAGATCATCCAAAAACAAAAAACACATCGAGCTCGAAAACAAAAATCAGATTCGAGGTCGAAAATCAAAAAACAAAATCGGAGGAAAAGAAAATGATACTTGCGGACAAGATTATCAATGAAAGAAAGAAACTTGGATGGTCACAGGAGGAACTTGCAGATAAGCTTGATGTTTCAAGACAGTCTGTATCAAAATGGGAAAGCATGCAGGCAACACCCGATCTTAACAGAGTACTTAAGATGGCTGAGATCTTCGGTGTAACCACAGATTACTTATTAAAGGATGAGATCGAAGAGATTCCTACCAATGTAATAGTACAGGATACTGTTTCTACCAAAGAGGAACTCAGAAGCGTTAGCATGGAAGAAGCAAATACATACCTTAATCTGGTTGAGGATACTGCACCTAAGACAGCACTCGGTGTTTCATTATGTATAGCATCACCGGTATTTCTTATGTTCCGTTCGGCTTTTGAATCTATTGGAATTATGAATGATGCAGCTTCAACGGTTTTCTCACTGTCGGCACTTCTTATAATGGTAGCGATTGCTGTTTTTATTTTCATTATGACCGGCAAGAAGCTTGATGTTTACAAATATCTTGAAGAGACCAATATTGAAACTGCTTACGGCGTTGACGGAATGGTAAGAGAGAAAAAGAGCAGATTTGAAGGCAAACACTCTATGTTTGTAGCAATCGGCGTTATCTTATGCATCGTTGCTGTTATTCCCGTATTTGCAACCGCGCTCTTTACAGATGCACAGAACGAGCACGCTACAACATATGCGGTTGGAGTTCTTTTGTTAATAATCGCAGCCGGCGTTAACATGATAGTAAGAGCAGGAAGCATCATGGATTCTTATAAGAAGCTTCTTCAGGAGGGTGATTACACTCCCGAAGGCAAGAAGGTTTCCAAGACTGTAGGCAAGATCGCAGCAATCTACTGGCCTTTAGTTGTAGCTGGTTACCTTGCATGGAGCTTCATCACAATGAGATGGGATACAACATGGATCGTATGGCCTGTTGCAGGTGTTCTTTTCGGCGCAGTAGCAGGTATCGTAAGAACATTTAATAAAGACTGATAGTAATTAAATAAGAATTTGAAAGATCACGAAAAAGAGGCTTTTTTCGTGATCTTTTTTGTTGATTTAAAATGTTAAGAAGTGTAATATATATTTGTAACGCTTGGCGTAAAAAAGAAAAAGAGTAAACGGGAGATAAGTGAAAAAATGGGGATAAATAGTGGTAAATTCTTTGATGCAGAACTTTCGCGTGAATATTATGAGACTTTAAAGAGTGAAAAAAGTTTATATGATGGCAAGGCAGCTGTGACTAGGTCATCTCAAAATGAATTTAACGCTAATGAGCTTTTTCTTGGTAACACAGCACGTGCCATGAAAATGTTTATCAAAAACGGAACCGGAAAAATGCTTAATGATGTTACCGATATGTATTCTCAGATGTTAGCAAATCAAGAATACATAATGGGGACGTTTGAGTGCATTGTTGATAATAGTCCTAACGCAAGAATAGAATATGATACTCTTGAGACGATAAATAAGGATTTCAAGGGATTTTACAGAAGATTCGATACGCTTGCAACTCAGGCACACGAGACAATAAAAAATCTGAATAAAGATTTTGGAGAAGAGGTGCCGGGTGGATTTCCACAGCCTAACAGAAAAAAACCGCTTGATTCATTTATAGATATATGCGGTGGTGATGATCCGTCTAAAGGATATTTCAAAGAGTGCCAGAACAAGCTGACCTCGTTTGATGATACAATAAAATTTTATCTAAAAGGGAGAGAGACCCCTTTTAACAGTGCTGATCTCAATAAGAGAATAAAAGCATCTTCGGGTATTTTACGAAGCTACAGTCACGAAAATCCGAATTTAGACCCTACAAAGGTAGATGAAATAGGCGAGCCTATTATAAAAACGGCTAAAGTAATAAATAATAAGTTCTCCAAGCTCTGCACAGGAATAGAGAAGTATTTTGATAAAAACGGTGACTTCAATTATGCTCATGGCAAAAACGCAAAAGGTTCTTTGCCGTGTTCTTTTGCTGCGATAGAAGCTTCTGAAAGTCCGATTGCAAGGGCAATCCTTTCTTCAGCAATGTATGGAGCTGTCAAAAAATATGTGAGGGACACTTCTTTACCATATTCTATTAATCAAAGTGCATACAGAATAAGCCCTATAACAACGGCTTTATCATTAAAGCTTGGTGGTGCAGTTCAAAGCTACTTGGAAAAGGGAAATCTTTCGGATATGAAAAAGAACACTCTTGCCAACTTTGAAGCGTTTCAGAGGGGCGGTGTAAGCTATGTGCTTGATTCTGCGGTCGGAACCTGTTCAATCAAGAATCTTCTTAATACAGACGATATCAAAGGGTTTAATGCAAAAGACTCATTGAGAAAATTCTTTGAGTCCGCCGGTTATATTACATTATATGGTTCCTCATTCTTTAATGTGCAGAACATAGTAGCTAAAGGTGTAAGAAATGAGAATACTTATACCTATTCGGATCTGTTGGGCGAATTGTCAGAAGTTACAGATGAGGATCTGTCGTTTTTACAGGAAACTAAGGACTGTTTCTACTCAAACGAGGAAGCGTTAGAGAAAGTTACAGCTTTGAACGATGATATTGAAGCGGCTGCAAAAAAATATGGTATTGATAAAGCCATGCTTCAGGCAATTCTTTTTAGAGAAATCAGATGCTACGGCGTAGATGATCCTGTGGCTGACAGTCTTGTGGTCCAAAGTTATTCATATGAACAGCAGATGGAATCTTATATGGAGTGGTCTTCAAATATAAACTTCAGTAATTGGTGGCAGATATTTTTCAGACAGCCGCCGCAGATTCCTATCGGCTACAGAACGGATTCTTCAACCGGTGTAGGACAGATTTTTGCTGCAACAGCGATAGATGCATATAACTCATACTATGGTACCGACTATGATAGTTCAGATTGGCATGTAAAAGAGGAATTTTGGAATAATCTGCAGGATGACAGCTATAGCGTAGATATGGTTGCGCTGGTACTTATAAATAATGCAAAAGAGCTGGGATATGATGTAAATAATCTTACCGATGAACAGCTTCAGGATGTATTTAGAAGATATAACGGTTTTGGCGATAACGCTGAAGCTTATGGTGAAGTCGTAAAACAGTATTATGATTCTTTTTCAGAGTATAACGGTAATTAAAAGCTTTTGTGAGGATCAATTTATATGAGTAAAAAACTGGCAAAAATAATACTGATAGTATTTCTGGTTATCATTATTGGCTTGATCGCAATGCCTTTTGTTATTTCCGGTCAAAACGATAAAGCTGCTCAAAACATAGTCAAGGAAATAAAGAGTATCCCTGTGCCTGATAATACAAGTATAGTAGACGAGATATCCGCTGCAGGTAAGTTGTCCGGTAATGGTGAGGGAATGCAGTATTTTGGAGCGGTTTTGCTAGAAAGTGAATTATCGCTCGAAGATTTACAGGCTTATTATGGAAAGTATGCTGAGTCAAAATACAGTAATATTGTAGCTTGTCAGGAAAATAAACGTATCAAAGTAGTAGAACACAAGGAACTGAATTTTAAAGCTGAGATAGACAAAGATAATAATTATTACATCGTTTATACCTGGGGGGATCGTGACGGTATAGCATCTGAACTTGATCCACGAGGAATTGGGTAATCTCTGGATATAGCTAAAAAAGGAAAAGAGGCACGAAGAATGGCAAAAGATAATACAACAATCGGTGGTTTTGATACAAGCGGTGATGACACACTTCTACTGGACAATGCTACATATAATCAGATACAAAATAAGCTGCTTCAAAGCGCTAGTGAGCTGATCTTTAATAAATCGGCTTTTGACATGGAAGACGCTGTATGCGGAACTGAAGGAATGGTTTTACTTGCTGATTATTGGCATAGGGTTGTTGATAGCAGTGACTGTTTGAGGGATTTTCTGTGTGAAGACGTTGATATGATATGTACAAAAGTTCAGGATTCTATAAACGAAACGGATCAGAGTCTTGCCGCATCTCTTTCATGTAATGCCATGGGCGCCGGAAAAAGCATGCTGGGAGCTTTTATGGGACGAAGATCAACGAAACAAAAGGAAGAACCCGACGATGCTAAAGGAACCAAAGACACCACTGTGGAGAAAATAGATGATGAGTTTGGCGATATTCAGATTTTATATAAATTTTCATATGAAGATATACAATTTTTAAAAGAAAATTATTTAACTGAGCTTAAGATGCTGCAGAATGTGCAAAAATATAGTACGTCTGATGCGTCTAAGATATACCAACAACTTAGAGTAAAAGTGGATGAAATAGGCCGGCTTTTATTTGGAATAGGTTGGAATGAAAAAGATTTAACGCCAGAAACTTTGGATGAAATTAAGGAAGTATTAAAAAAGTATAATATAACGACCAAAGAAGAAATCTGTGCTTTTTTAGCTGAGTGTTCATATGAAACAGGTATGGGAAAATGGTACATAGAAAAAGGTGATGAGGCTTATTTTACAAATAACGGTTATGGAATTGAATATAGAGGTGGAGGAGCTATACAAATTACTCATGATTATGGATATAAGGCATTTGCTACTTACGTATTATTAAAAGATCATCCTGAGTTAAATGAATATGGTCATTATGTTAATCCTGCACATTTAGGTGAAGAATATGTAGATGAACAGTACAACAACCTGATAAATGCTGCTAAAGAATTGGGAATAGAAGTTTCAAATTATCAAAATATTGTTTCAGAAGGTGCGGTTTATGTTGCTGAAAATTATGCATGGGAAACTGCAGGCTATTATTGGGAAATAAACAATCTGAATGATGTTATTGATTCTGGGACGATAAATGATGTAAGTGATATAGTTAATAGTGGCGATACAGAAACATTTCCTAAACGAGAAGAGTATTATAATACACTTTGTGAGAATTATGATGATATTTTTTGATAAACAATTGAGAGGAATAGATGATGAAGATAGATATTAAAAAAGTATTAATTTTAGCATGCATATGCATAAACTTAATTGGATGTGCTATTGATAAAAAGATTACAGATAATCGTAATACGGAAGTAGAAGAATATAATAATGAAACATTAAGTGTAGAATATGAAGAACAATCTGAAATATCGACTGATGAAGAGGAAAAAGTTGAAATAGAATGTGAAGATGCCGATGTAAATGCAGAAATATCAAATACAGTACTTCTTGATGAAGGGAAAAAAATAGAACACGCTGAATGGGTTGACGAAGAACAAAGTTTATACCATGTATCTGTTGGTCGTACAAAAGAGGAACCTGACGAATACATGCATTTGGAGGACTATTTTTTTGCCAAAGAGAACGGAAAGGTAATTTCATTAAAAGTAGATTATCCTTCAAAAAAAGCTTCTAGGGACAGTGATAGATATGTGTTTGAAGCGTGCGATTTTGATGTCGAATATGTAGATGTAAGTTTTGACGGACATAAAGACATCGTTATCTCACTTGGCAGTCAGAGCTCAAGCGGAATGAGCGTGTATTGTGCATACGTTTATGAAGACGGTGAGTATGTATATAAGAAAACATTCGAGGAAATCTCGAATTACAGAATAGATGAAAATAAGAAGGTAATTACCGGAACTTACAGACATAGTTATATTGAACATGTCGTGGTAACGTACGAATATAAAGATAATGAATACGTTTTGATATCAAAAGAGATTGTTTCGAATTATACGGAGGAATAGTGTTATTAAACGGATGTATGTAAAAATCAAATATCGAAAATGTAGATTATTCTAATGCGCATATATCTTCAGACGCGGCATGGTCGGGAGATACAACCATATTCGGCTCATACGACAAATAAGCTACTAAAACGGACGGTATAAAAATTGATGAATCGGCGTTTCCCGATAAAATTTTTCGAGGATATATAAGAGAATTTGTTGACACGGATAAGGATGGCTTTTTATCGAAAGAAGAGATAGATTCGGTTAAACAGATATTTGTTCGTGCAAGCGTAGATGAAAGGTATCATGATATAACATCTATTAAAGGTATTGAGCTTTTTACTGAGATTGAAGAATTATCAATCACGCGTACCAGCGTAACTGAGTTTGATCTTTCCAATAATAAACTGACTTATTTGCAATGCATAGATACTGATATTTCGAGCATTGATACCGGTTTATTCCCGAAACTTCGCGACCTTCAGATAGGTGGGACTAAGATAGATTCAATAGATTTATCTAATAACCCGGAATTGGAGGCACTGGATGTTTCTGATACAGTGATAGGAAACCTGGATCTATCAAATAATCCAAAATTAATGGCAGTACACTGTAGTAACTGCGATAATTTGTGCAGCCTGGATTTGAAAAATAATCCTCATATTCAGGAAATAAGTATTGATTATAGCGGGATTAGTAAGCTTGATGTTTCCGGTTTTTCAGAAATAAACACCGTAGTATGTGACATGGATGATGAAATATTAGGTTGTGACGAGAGGCTTATTTTAAGAAGGGATAAATGATGCATTGTGAATAATAACCGGATAAATAGATGCGTGGCGAGGGAATGATAAATAGTTCCTAAAGTTTATATGATGAGTATGGAAAAAAGACTAAAACAAAAAACTAGAATAATTACATTTGCAATAGTTCTGGGCGCTTTATTTATAAGTGGTTGTAATAATACTAATGATAGTAAAAATGAACCATTTGATTATAAAAAATTAGGAGTATCAGAGTATACGTATGAAAATGGATTTGAATTAAAGCCCGACTTAAGAGCGGCCATTCAAGTTATGGCATCACATTCGGATTATGATAATTCGATAGTTTCGGATGAAAAATGGCAGGATTTTTTCTTGAGAAACTATATCCAAAGTATGTTTGATGGATATGACTATAAAAAGAAGATCCTAAAAGAACAAGATGGTTTAATGACCAAGACTCAAATTGAGTATATTAATTATTCTTTGACAGGGGAATATGCGATTTTTGATTCATTGGAAAATGATGAGATAAATTGTTTGGAATCACAGAACAGTCCACTGGTTGCTTATACCATTACCGACTATGAATATGAAGAGCAAGGCGAAAATATTGTTCTGAAAGCTGATGCTGATTTCTTTAAAAAAGGGAGCACCGAGAAAAGGAAATATATTATTACAGCTGTGCTGGAAAGAAATCCCTATAGCTGTTTTGACGGATATAGTATTGTGTCAATCAAAACAGAGGATGTTACCGAATACGAACATGGAGACGAGGCAACTATTACAGCGACTTCGGTTGATTTGTCAGATACTTTGGATATAAAAGAGTATCAATATCCCGAAGAGTTTGCTATAGGTGATAATCTTAGAGCTATGCTTGAAAACTGCGCAATTTATTACACGGACTATAATAACAGCAATGAAATCGATGCAGAGTGGGAACAGGGCTTCATACATAATTTTTGTCAAAATTCATGGTTTGGATATGATTATCTAAATAGTATTGGTGATAATGGCGGATTAACGATCAGCAAAGAACAGGTTGAGTATATTTATAATTCGTTTTCGGGTAATTCAGCTGAGTTTATGTCTTTAACTGAGGGAGAGGATATTAAAATAGATGAAGCTTCGAGTGGCTTCTCTTATGCGGAATTATTGGATTACAAAACTGAAGATAATGGAGATGAGATCAATCTGAGCGTTACGTTCAAGATTTCCAATGCTGTAGATGGCGACATAGAAAAAGAGGGAAAGGTGACGCTGATAAAAAATCCCTATAGCTGTTTTGATGGTTATAGCGTAAAAAGTTTTCATATAAGCAAAATACATACAGACGCTGAAACTATCAGTAGCAAAAATGTGTTTTTTGACGGAACCAAGACTGATGAAACATATAAAGTGACGGAGTTACTTGATGAAGCAGTATCCGAAGTTGAAGTTAAGACCGAGAAAATCGCAGAGTATGATTCGGGAGAAGTATATTCGATCTCAATTGGTTATGAGAGTCCTGAAATAAGCGGGACTGACAAAGAAGAAAGATTAAATATAGGACGTTTTCTTGTATCGAAAGATAATATATATTTGTTGCTGGAAGAAAATGGAATACCTTCTGAGGAAGAGTTTGTGAATAACGGAATCGTGGTAGCTTCTGATGATGATTATTCAAAGATAATCGGAGAAGTTTATCAAGTTGAGATTACTCATGAAGGTGATAAGTGTATCTTTGCAATGTGGAACACGGCAATCGAAAGCGGTTGGTATTGTCATTATGAATGGATAAAGGGCTGTGGATTGGTCTACTACAGATCTGGATACGGCGCAGCTAGGGATGCAATTGAAATAACAAACTCATTATTTATAAAGTAGTATATGAATGTCCGATAAATTAAAGCAGCCTTTTGGAGATGACGAAAGTGTACCGTAAACCTAAGAGCAGAGTCATAAGGTACATTTACATACCCAAATTATTATCTTTTTTTGAAAGGAAGCAGCAGATGATAATCGCGGTAAAAGGCATATCGAAAGCATTTAACGGACAGAAAAATCTTGATGATTTCAATATAAATATTGAGGATGAACACAGCTATATTTTAACGGGAGAGAGTGGATGTTCTGGCAAAAGAACTGACTCATGGCCTGAATGTGGTGATTCTGCAGTTACGATATATCAAGCAATGATAGAAGGATGGTAGGTTTATATTGAAAAAAGCCATTTTTTTAATATGCATTATTACGATGATATCTATAACTATTTTTGGGTGCGGTGATAGCAGTGTTATGTCAGGT
This sequence comes from Butyrivibrio sp. XB500-5, assembly GCF_003625505.1. Classification (NCBI taxonomy): domain Bacteria; kingdom Bacillati; phylum Bacillota; class Clostridia; order Lachnospirales; family Lachnospiraceae; genus Butyrivibrio; species Butyrivibrio sp. XB500-5. The sequence goes on along the minus strand of NZ_RAIS01000001.1, from coordinate 748,792 downwards.
GATGCAGCTACCTATGAGGTTAGTAATACTGATAGGAATAATGAAGATAGCGCTTATCAAGGTGATAGTGAAAATGAAAACGCCATTAATAGCTCGTCTCGTATAGATGAGCCAATATCGATCAGCAGTGTTAACTCAAAAACTTCTTTTTTTGATTTTGATACAATCTTTAATTCAGAGTCAAAATATTCAGTTGAAGTATTGGCTCAAAAAATAAAAGAACAATTTGATTCGAATAATGAGAATTCTTTGATTGATATTTCATACGATAACATTGATTGTGGTAATGATAACAAAGAGGAAGTTCTTGTAACGATTTCTTATGACTTTCCGACTGGGTATTATGAGGTGTACCTTGTAGTTTCAGGAAATGAAGATAATCATGAATTGGATTTTATCATTGATGCAGGGCAAACAGATGAAGTTTCAATAGATAAAAGTGGAAGGGTTGAAAAAAGTAGAAATGTTGAAGCAAATGTGCGTAATTATGAATATGGGCATATAGATTCAGAAGGCGTCTATTGCTTTGACTATGGTAAAAACTATTATTTAACGTCCTTGAATTTTGAAAAGTTAAAAGAAACTGATGAATCCTGGGGTGATATACAAATAGAAGAGTATTATTTTACTGAGGATGTCAGCTTGCAAGAGTATAAGTATTGCATTTTTAAATTAGATGAAAATTTCGAGAAAAACTATGATGAATCATTATATGATCAAAATGGGAAGTACTATAAGGCTTTTAGTGATGCAGGACTATGTTTGGTTTCATCAAATGAAATAGAAGAATGTATAAATGATGCAGTTTGATAAGATGGTTCCTAAAGTTTCATATGATGTATCTATTACCTAATTAGGAAGATTCCCCTGAGGACCGCGAGGCTATTGCTTTAGGAATAGAATGGAACAGAGAGGGATTTAGTGATGAATAAAAAAGGAATAGTAGTATCGGTATTATTTGTAATTCTAATCGTTGGCGTGAACTTGGTGAACGGTTTGATGAAAAAAGATTATAAAGAGTACGTGGTCAATAATCATGCAGAACTCTCGCAGATAATGGAGCAGTTACTCGATGAAAATAAAGATAAAATCGATATTTATGAAAGAAAAAGTGAATATCCTAAACATATTGATATAGATGATATCTATTTACGACTTAGGATTAATTATGTGGCTGTAGAACGATATAAAATCAAGGATGATAGCTATGAAAATAGAGTAAAAATATATTTAAAAGATAAACCTCAAGATAATGAATATGATCAATGTGGGGTTTATTATTCTCCTGAGGATTGTTCTATAGATTATTATGGGAAATCTGTTGAGGAGAGTAATGGGGTGTTTATATACGATGGACGTCCTGAAAAAGTGAAAATCATATATAAATCCGAGAAAATATGTGACAATTGGTTTTATTTTGAAGAAAGACTATGGTGATTTATATATATTTCTAAAAAGGAAAAGAGGAATGCAAAATGGCAAAAGATAATGCAACTATCGGTGGTTTTGATACAAGCGGTGATGACACACTTCTATTGGACAATGCTACATATAATCAGATACAAAATAAGCTGATTCAAAGCGCAAGTGAGCTGATCTTTAATAAATCGGCTTTTGACATGGAAGACGCCGTATGCGGAACTGAAGGAATGGTTTTACTTGCGGATTATTGGCATAGGGTTGTTGATAGCAGTGACCGTTTGAGGGATTTTCTGTGTGAAGACGTTGATATGATGTGTACCAAGGTTCAGGATTCTATAAATGAAACGGATCATAGCATTGCAGCTTCATTTTCATGTAGTGCTATCGGAGCCGGAAAAAGCATGCTTGGTGCCTTTTTGCTTGGTGGTGGAGTACCGGAACAAGAGGAAGAACCTGAAGATACAAAAGGAGCCGAAGATACTAATACCGTGGAGAAGATAGATGATGAGTTTGGTGATATTCAAATTGCTTATCATTTTGATAATAATCAGATTCAGTATCTCAAAGTTCATGCCAGATATCAGCTTGAGATGTTGCGAGTGGTACAAAAATACAGTTCTGCGGATGCGGAGAGGATAGTTGCGATATTAAATGAAAAATTGGCTGAAATGAATACGGTGACAGGAATCAGCGACGAAGGCTTTTTATTGTTGTGTGATTATGAGGTTGGAAAGGCTGGTGTTTATGACAAAGATGGCAATCTTACCGCTCTGAAGATTATGGATGTGGGTGATGGAAAATACACACTGGGTTTTGGAATAACAGTGGATAAGGATGATGAGGATGCTATAAATTATTATATGGAAACATATGGTATAGATGTTACAAATGTTGGTGGCGAGATAGATATTGATACTAGCTACAAAATATATCATGAAAAAGAATCATATTATACCGGACTTGTAAATAGTCTTTGCAAAAGAAATAATTTTTCACCTACACAACAACAATATGATGCATTGTTTATAGCTGTATATAATCGTCCGTTGTTGGCTAAAGAGGGACAAGCTCTTGATGTATTTTTAAAACAAGAAGGCGGAAGTAAGGAAGATTTTGAGCAAATAGTATTGAGTGAGTATCAAGGACTTGGTAGTTGGGACAAATACGGAGACGGATGGACCAATCGTACTTACGATGAGTCTGAGTTGTATTTTGATGGAGACTATGAGAGAACACATTAATTATAAAGGTGGAGATTTTATGAAAAAAAAATGTTTAATAATAGGATTTTTATTGGTAACTATATCTCTTTTTGGATGCAATAATGTAGAAAATGAAGATATATCATCTGAAGCATCTTTAGAGATTTCTTTTGAAAATAATAGTAACGTTGAGTTGACAACAGACAATAGTAATGAAACCAATAACAATCTTAGCTTGATATATGCAAACAGATACAGCAAGGATAATGGCCTGTTTATTTCTCAGGAAGACGGTTTGTATAAAAATATGGCGTTGGCAACAGTTGATGCTGAGATTGCGGTTGCTAACGAAGGAGAAATGCCGGAGACTGTAAGTAAAATATGGAATGAAAGAATAACTACTGCTTCTGATAATATCAATGGTAATAAATTGGTTGAAGATAATCAGGAAAAACTCGACAAGGTTCTAACGGATTTTGAAAAGTATGATAAAGAAATTATACTTATGAATAATGAACTCTACGGAATAAACGGTATTGTGCCTGGAAGTATGTATAAAGACATGCTTACTGATTATATAATGACAGACTATGAATTGATTGGTGGAGCGTTCTTATCGTGGGAGTATGAGTTAATTGGATCGAATTCCATGAATATAAATGCATTGTCTGAAGAAACTGATCTTTCAGCTGTGAATTGGAGAGATTTTGGTGATGAAAGTGTAGTCATGGAATATGATTCTGATTTCGAGGGTATGATAGGAGAATATGATCTTGTAAGCGCGGATGACAAAACATATTATTCTTTATCAAAAGAACTATGTTCACAGCTTGCTGAGATTGCTAACACAAAGATTAAGATTGAGTCGTACGTAGATGATTATTATACATTGATAGGTTCTATGGCGGATTTTGAAAGAAGCATTTCAGGCGATGAAATGGCTGATCGTATTAAAACTGTCAGGATGAAGAATATGTTTCTTAAGCTTTTAAATGCAAAATATTTAATGAGTATATAAAGGAGATTATAAATGTCCGTTAAATTAAAGCAGCTTTTGGAGATGGCGAAAGTGTACCGTATACCTAAGAGCAGAGTCATAAGGTACATATACTTACCGGAATTATTATCTTTTTTGAAAGGAAGCAGCAGATGATAATCGAGGTAAAAGATATATCCAAAGCATTTAACGGACAGAAGATCCTTGATGATTTCAATATAAATATTGAGGATGAGCACAGCTATATATTAACCGGAGAGAGCGGCTGCGGAAAGACCACTCTGCTTAGGATCATCCTGGGGCTTGAGACTCCCGATGCAGGAAAAGTGACACTCCTTGGGGATTACAAATACCCGTATATAAATGCAGGAGTGGTATTTCAGGAAGACAGGCTCTGCGACAGCTTCTCGGCTGTGACCAATTGTGCACTCGTTAGTAAAAAAGTGTTCAAGCAGACGGTCAGAGAAGAGCTGTGCAAGCTCCTTCCTGAGGACAAAGTAGATATCCCGGTAAAAGAGCTGACTCCTTCGGAGAGACGTCTTGTATGTATAGTAAGGGCGTGCTGTATTCCGAGCGACGTACTTATAATGGATGAGCCGTTTGAAGGTCTATCAGGTGATGTGCGATCTAAAGCAATCTCTTTTGTCAGGGATAAAATGGGATCGGGCTCGCTTGTCATAGCGGCGCGAGATACGACAGGACTTGAATTTGGCAGGATAGTTACACTTTTGGGTTGACACATCAAAACATAGAGTATAGAATTCTTTTTAAGTAAATAATTATAAACCGTTGAAGCGGAGATAACGGCAATGATGCCAACACAGAGAGCCCGTGATGGTGAGAAGCGAGCATGAAACAAGTTGTCAAATGGACCGCTGAGGGTGTGGATCAACTGCATTATTATTCAAACATATAGATGCATAGTATTCCACAACGTGAAGGCATACGTCAGTTGCCGGAGATATGTTGGTATCTCGCTAAGCGCATGGTAACCCATGAAATCAAGGTGGCACCGCGGATTAAGTATATTCGTCCTTGATAGAACTATAGTAGTTCTATCAGGGGCTTTTATTTTGCACAAATATAAACGAAAGGAACCAAACCCATGAACATCACACCGTCACTTGAAGAAGTAAAGAAAATCGCAGCAACGCAGAAATATGATGTGATCCCTGTCAGCATGGAAATCTTATCGGACTTCATAACACCGATAGAGACCATGAGGAAGCTTAGGAACGTATCTGAGCACTGCTACATGCTTGAATCTGCACAGGCGGATGAGACTTGGGGACGCTATACATTTCTTGGTTACGATCCCAAGCTTGAGATCACCTGCAAGGACGGCGAGATGCAGATTGGAGGCAAGACTGTAAAGACAGATAAGCCCGCTCAGTACCTTCGCGAGATCATGGCTGAGCACAGGAGCCCAAGATTTGAGAATCTTCCATCCTTCACAGGCGGACTTGTTGGATATTTCGCATTTGATTACTTTGGATATTGCGAGCCTACAGCCAAGAGCCCCGTTGAGGACTCGGATGCCTTCAAGGACATAGATCTGATGCTCTTCGATAAGGTTATCGCCTTCGACAACGTAAGACAGAAAATAGTTCTTATAGTCAACATGAAGGCTACAGACGGAGAGAGCGGCTACAACAGAGCGGTCACAGAGCTCAGACAGATGAAGCTGCTCATAGAGAAGGGCGAGAAGAAAAAGGACGACCACGGAAGACTTACAGGCGAGGTCACAGCTCTTTTTTCTGAGGAAGAGTACTGCGAGATGGTCGAAAAGGGTAAGGATCACATCAAGGAAGGCGATATCTTCCAGATAGTCCTTTCAAACAGATTATCAGCTCCTTACGAAGGAAGCTTATTAAACGCATACCGCATGTTCAGAACGATAAATCCTTCACCTTATATGTTCTACTTTGCAGGAACCGATGTTGAGGTTGCGGGAGCATCACCTGAGACGCTCGTTAAGCTTGAGGACGGCATTCTTCATACCTTCCCTCTTGCAGGCACAAGGCCAAGGGGCAAGACCGAGGAAGAAGACAAGGCCCTGGAAAAAGAGCTCCTTGTTGACGAAAAAGAGCTCGCCGAGCACAACATGCTCGTGGACCTTGGAAGAAACGACATCGGTAAGATAAGCGAGTTTGGCTCAGTAGAAGTTGAGAGCCTTCACGATATCCTCAGATTCTCACATGTAATGCACATCGGATCCACAGTGCGAGGCAAGATCAAGGAGGGAAAAGATGCATTTGATGCGATAGATGCGATCCTTCCTGCGGGAACTCTTTCGGGAGCACCCAAGATCAAGGCCTGCAAGCTCATAGGAGAGCTTGAAAACAACAAGCGAGGAATTTACGGCGGAGCGATCGGATACATTGATTTTGCGGGAAATATGGACACTTGCATCGCAATAAGACTTGCCTACAAGAAGAACGGCACGGTATTTGTAAGAAGTGGCGCCGGAATCGTTGCAGACTCCGATCCCCACAAGGAATATACGGAGTGTCTTAATAAAGCAAGGGCTTCACTCAAGGCACTTGAGATGGCACAGGAGGTGGAAGAATGATATTACTTATAGACAATTACGACAGCTTTTCTTATAACCTCTTTCAGTACGTCGGAGAGATAGATCCCGACATAAAAGTCATCCGTAACGATGAGATGACGATCGATGAGATCAGAGCACTTAAGCCCGACAGGATCATCCTTTCACCGGGACCCGGAAGGCCGGAGGATGCAGGGATCATAGTGGAGGTTGCCAAGACTTTGGGAAAAGAGATCCCGACACTTGGTGTGTGCCTCGGCCATCAGGCGATCTGCATGGCATATGGTGCGGTAATTACTTATGCAAAAGAGCTGATGCACGGCAAACAGTCAACGGTCACATTCGACAATTCATGCGAGCTCTTTAAGAATTGTCCCAAGGAAGCCAAGGTTGCAAGATATCATTCACTTGCGGCGGATGCGAGCACAATGCCCGATTGTCTTAAGATCACGGCAGTAACGGACGACGGCGAGATAATGGCAGTGCAGCACAAGGAATATCCTATTTACGGTGTACAGTTTCATCCCGAATCTATCATGACTTTGGATGGTAAAAATATGCTAAGAAGTTTTATTAAAGGAGAATAAGACCATGATCAAAGAAGCAATCGTAAAAATCGTAAACAAAGAAGACCTCACATATGATGAAGCATATGCAGTTATGAATGAGATCATGGGAGGAGAGACAACTCCCACACAGAATGCGGCTTTCCTTGCAGCTCTTTCAACAAAGAGTGCAAAGGCAGAGACCACAGATGAGATCGCAGGCTGTGCAACAGCTATGAGAGAGCATGCAACCAAAGTCGAGACAGATATGGACGTGTTCGAGATCGTAGGAACAGGCGGAGACAACGCACACAGCTTCAATATCTCAACAACATCAGCTATCGTCGCTGCAGCAGGTGGAATGAAGGTTGCCAAGCACGGAAACAGAGCAGCTTCTTCAAAGTGCGGAACAGCTGATTGCCTCGAAGCTCTCGGAGTAAACATCCAGCAGGAGCCCGAGAAATGCATAGAGCTTCTTAAGGAAGCAGGAATGTGCTTCTTCTTTGCTCAGAAGTATCACACATCAATGAAGTATGTAGGACCTATCAGAAAAGAGCTCGGCTTCAGAACAGTGTTCAACATCCTTGGACCTCTTACAAATCCTTGTTCTCCCAAGCTTTTCCTTCTCGGCGTGTATGATGAGTACCTCGTTGAGCCCCTTGCAAGAGTTCTTGTAAGCCTCGGCGTTAAGAGAGGAATGGTCGTTTACGGACAGGACAAGCTCGATGAGATCTCAATGAGCTCACCCACAACAGTTTGCGAGATCAACGACGGATGGTACAAATCATATACTATCAAGCCTTCTGATTTCGGACTTCAGATGTGCAAAAAAGAGGATCTCGTAGGCGGAACTCCTGAAGAAAACGCAGAGATCACTAAGGATATCTTAAAGGGTGTTAAGGGACCTAAGCGCGACGCGGTTCTTATGAACGCAGGTGCAGCTCTCTACATCGGTGGAAAGGCTGATTCTATCAAAGCAGGTGTGGACCTTGCTGCAGAGCTTATTGATTCAGGCAAGGCACTTGAGACACTCGGTAAGATCATAGAGGTAAGTAACAGATGACAATTCTTGATGAAATTGCCGCATACGCCAAGGAGCGTGTAAAAGAAGCAGAGAAAAAGGTATCTTTGGAAGAAGTAAAGAAAATGGCTTACGACCTTCCGAAGGGAGATTTTTCTTTTGAAAAGAGCCTTAAAAAGCCCGGGATATCTTTTATCTGCGAGTGCAAGAAGGCATCACCTTCAAAGGGCGTTATTGCGGAAGAATTCGATTATCTTAATATAGCAAAAGAGTATGATAAGGCGGGAGCCGATTGCATATCGGTATTGACTGAGCCCAAGTGGTTCCTCGGAAAGGATGGTTACCTTAAGGAAATAGCGGCAAATGTGTCAATCCCCTGCCTTAGAAAAGACTTTACCGTTAGCGAGTACATGATATACGAGGCCAAGATCCTCGGCGCTTCGGCAGTTCTTTTGATCTGTTCCATATTAAGTCCCGAGCAGATAAAAGAGTACCTTGGTATCTGCGATGAGCTTGGCTTATCGGCTCTTGTCGAAGCTCATGACGAGGAAGAAGTTAAGGTTGCTGTCGCAGCAGGTGCAAGGATCATCGGTGTAAACAACAGAAATCTCAAGGACTTTACCGTTGATACGGGTAACAGCGCAAAGCTCAGAAGCATTATCCCCGATGATGTGATCTTTGTTTCTGAGAGCGGTGTAAAGTCTGCGGAAGATGTACAGAAGCTTTCCGAGATCGGTGCGGATGCGGTGCTTGTCGGCGAGACGCTTATGAGGGCGGATGATAAGAAGGAAAAGTTAAAAGAGCTTAAATCGAAGCTGGTTTGACTTTGAGGATTATATATGAAGAAAGATGATCGAATCCCTAAGATAAAGCTGTGCGGGCTTTCACGCCCCGCAGATATCGAGGCTGCCAATAAGTGTAAGCCCGATTATATAGGCTTTGTCTTTTGGGAAAAGAGTAAGAGAAAAGTTGATAAGGAAAAGGCTAAAGAGCTCAAGGCTTTGCTCGACTGTTCGATAAAAGCGGTCGGAGTTTTCGTTGATGAGAGCATCGATATCATCAAGGATCTTTTGGATGAAGGGATAATCGATATCGCGCAGCTTCACGGAAGCGAGGATGAGAGCTATATAAAAGAGCTTAAGGCTGTCACGGACAAACCCGTGATACAGGCTTTTCAGATAAAGGATAAAAGTGATATCATAGCTGCTATGGGCAGCAGTGCAGATATGCTTTTGCTCGATTCCGGACAGGGTACCGGAAGCTCTTTTGACTGGGAGTTGTTAAAAGAGGCGGACAGGGAGTTCTTCCTTGCGGGAGGCCTTAACCTTTCCAATATAGAAGGTGCGCTTGATGCGATAACACCTTTTGCGGTTGACGTAAGCTCCGGTATTGAGACGGACGGCGTCAAGGATCATCAGAAGATGCAGGAATTTGTAAATATAGTCAGAAACAGGAAATAAGGAAGGAAAAGTCATGACAAATATGAACGGTCGTTTCGGAATACATGGCGGACAGTATATTCCCGAAACACTTATGAATGCGGTTATCGAGCTTGAGAAGGCTTATAACCACTACAAAAACGATGAGCAGTTTAACAAGGAGCTTCAGACTCTTTTCAATGAATATGCGGGAAGACCTTCCAATCTCTACTATGCCGAGAAGATGACCAAGGACCTTGGAGGAGCCAAGATCTATCTTAAGAGAGAGGATCTTAATCACACAGGTTCTCACAAGATCAACAACGTTCTCGGACAGGCGCTTCTTGCCAAGAAAATGGGTAAGACAAGACTCATCGCTGAGACGGGAGCAGGTCAGCACGGCGTTGCAACCGCTACTGCAGCAGCACTTATGGGAATGGAATGTGTTGTTTTCATGGGAAAAGAGGATACGGAGAGACAGGCACTCAACGTATACAGAATGAGACTTCTGGGCGCTGAAGTAATCCCCGTAACAAGCGGAACCGCTACACTTAAGGATGCGGTATCTGAGGCGATGAGAGAGTGGACATCAAGGATCGATGATACACATTACTGCCTTGGATCAGTTATGGGACCTCATCCGTTCCCTACAATTGTTCGTGACTTCCAGTCCGTTATCTCCAAAGAGATCAAAGAGCAGATGCTTGAAAAAGAGGGTAGACTTCCCGATGTTGTCATGGCCTGCGTAGGCGGCGGATCCAATGCCATCGGAACCTTCTACAATTTTATTGAAGACAAAGAGGTAAGACTTATCGGCTGCGAGGCAGCAGGACGCGGAATAGATACATTTGAGACAGCAGCTACGATCAACACAGGTAAGCTTGGAGTGTTCCACGGTATGAAGTCATATTTCTGCCAGGATGAATACGGACAGATCGCACCTGTTTATTCAATATCTGCGGGACTTGATTATCCCGGGATCGGACCTGAGCATGCCAATCTTCACGACACCGGAAGAGCGGAGTACGTCGCTGTTACCGATGATGAAGCGGTCAATGCTTTTGAATATCTTTCAAGAACAGAGGGAATCATCCCTGCTATAGAGTCGGCCCATGCCGTTGCTCATGCGATGAAGATCGCAGGACAGATGGATAAGGACAAGATCATGGTCATCACCATCTCGGGCAGAGGCGACAAGGACTGCGCAGCCATCGCGCGCTACAGAGGGGAGGATATCCATGAGTAATATTAAGAAAGCATTTGAAAACGGAAAGGCATTTATCGCATTCATAACCTGCGGAGATCCCGATCTTGAGACAACAAAGAAGGCAGTTATCGAGGCTTGCAACAACGGAGCTGATCTTATAGAACTTGGAATCCCTTTTTCAGATCCCACAGCTGAGGGACCTGTTATCCAGGGCGCTAACGTAAGAGCTCTTGCGGGCGGAGTTACAACAGATAAGATCTTTGACCTTGTAATTGAGCTTAGAAAAGAAGTTTCTACACCTATGGTATTTATGACATACGTTAACGTTGTCTTTTCATACGGCGCAGAGCGCTTCATAAGTAAGTGCAAAGAGATAGGCATAGACGGACTTATCCTTCCGGATCTTCCGTTTGAGGAAAAGGATGAGTTTGAGCCTGTTTGCAATAAGTATGATGTTGACCTCATCTCACTTATCGCACCTACTTCAGAGAACAGGATCGCTATGATCGCAAAAGAAGCCAAGGGCTTTATCTACATCGTTTCAAGCCTTGGCGTTACGGGAACAAGATCCGAGATCAAGACAGATCTTGAGTCCATTGTTAAGGTTGTAAGAGAGAACACTGATGTTCCTTGCGCTATCGGCTTTGGAATCTCGACTCCCGAGCAGGCAGCCAAGATGTCGGCTGTTTCGGACGGGGCCATCGTAGGTTCTGCGATAGTAAAGCTTCTTGAAAAGTACGGAAAAGACGCTCCCAAGTATGTGGGCGAGTACGTTCATTCCATGAAAGCAGCCATGTAAGGCAAAATTTGTTTTTATTTTATAAATATGAGACAGACTCCGCGAAAATGCGGAGTCTTTTATCATGGTCTAAAATTATTATAAAGTGAACCGGGGGGTATTACCTGTGCGGTTGGGGTGTGCTATCATTAAAAATGTAGGTTATATGGATGGGAGATGAAAAGTATATGGTTAAAACTTTGCTTAAAGAACTTAAAGAATACAAGCTGGTATCTGTTTTGACACCGCTTTGCATGATCGGAGAAGTCGCGGCGGAGATGATCATTCCCAAACTCATGGGCAAGATTGTTGATAACGGAATATACGGTCAGAATATGATTTATATATTCCGCGTGGGAATGATGATGCTTTTGATCGCACTTTTTGGTCTTGCGGCAGGAATCGGCGGAGCATATTACGGTTCGAAGGCATCTACGGGATTGGCCAAGAATCTCAGAAAGGCCATGTTTGATAACATTCAGACCTTTTCTTTTTCCAATATAGACAAGTTTTCTACATCGGGACTGGTAACAAGACTTACGACCGATGTCACCAATATTCAGAACGCATATATGATGCTGCTCAGAATGGCGATGAGAGCGCCTGCAACCGTTATCGGCGCGATGATCATGTCATTTATCATAAGTCCCAAGCTTGCATCGATATATCTTGTTGCGATCATTATTCTTGCATTTTTCATGGTGATCATTATGAGCAAGGCCACCGTTTATTTCAAAGAGGTCTTTGAAAAGTACGACGGGCTTAACGAGAGCGTTCAGGAGAACGTATCAGCGATAAGAGTTGTTAAAGCGTATGTTCGTGAGGACTATGAAAACGATAAGTTCAAAAAGGCAGCAGGCAATATCTACAACATGTTTGTAAGAGCCGAGATGAACATTATCAAGATGGGTCCTATGATGACTGGAACGGTATATGCATGTATCCTTCTTATCAGCTGGGTGGGCGCACATATGATCACGGGAGGAACTCTTTCAACAGGTGATCTTATGGGCCTTTTGACCTATTGTATGAATATCCTTATGAGCATGATGTTCCTTGCCATCATTTTTGTAATGCTCACAATGGCACAGGCAAGCGGAAATCGTATCGCTGAAGTTATTGAGGAAAAAACCGATATTACAAGCAAAGAGAATGCGGTAAAAGAGGTTGTGGACGGAAGTATCGTCTTTGATCACGTTAATTTTGCTTATACCAAGGATTCCGAAGAACCTGTTTTAAAGGATATCAATCTTGAGATTCATTCGGGTGAAACAATCGGAATCATCGGAGGAACAGGTTCTGCGAAATCTTCGCTTGTTAATCTTATCAGCCGTCTCTATGATGTCACAGAAGGTGCGGTTACAGTCGGCGGAGTTGATGTAAGAGACTACGATCTTGAGACGCTGAGGGACCAGGTATCCGTGGTACTTCAAAAGAACGTTCTTTTCTCCGGAACAATCCTTGAGAACCTCAGATGGGGCGATAAGAACGCGACAAAAGAGGAATGTATAAGAGTCTGCAAGATGGCATGTGCAGATGAGTTTATCGAAAAGATGGAAGATGGCTATGACACCATGATAGAGCAGGGTGGAACCAATGTTTCGGGCGGTCAGAGACAGAGACTTTGTATCGCAAGAGCGCTTCTTAAAAAGCCCAAGATCCTTATTCTCGATGATTCTACGAGCGCCGTTGATACGGCGACCGATGCCAAGATAAGAAAGGCTTTCGCTGAAGAGATTCCGGGAACGACCAAGCTTATCATTGCTCAGAGAATTGCATCTGTTCAGGACTGTGACAGGATAATCGTTATGGATGACGGACAGGTCAGCGGATTCGGAACGCATAAAGAGCTCCTTGAGAGCAATACCATATACAGAGAAGTCTACGAGTCACAGACGGGCGCAAGCGCCGACGCGGACTTCGATAAGCAGGCTTAAGGAGGGTTTTGTTATGGCAGAAAAGGTTAAAGAGATAAAAGTAGGACCGGGCGGCGGTAACAAGCGCGGAATGCCTGCACCTAAGATAGAAAATCCGGGAGCATTATTGAGCAGGATAATGGGATATGTTTTTAAGTATTATCCCATTCATATGATAACTGTCCTGGTGTGTATTCTCGTGACGGTTTTTTCGAGCATTCAGGGAACCTTTTTTACAAAGAGTCTCATAGATTCATATATTCAGCCTATGCTGGACAGCGGAAGCAATGATTTTACACCGCTTCTTTTGGCTATAGCAAGAGTGGCTGTATTCTATGCTCTTGGCGCTTTGGCGTCATATGTTCAGGCTAGAGTGATGGTATACATCAATCAGGGTACTCTTAAGAGACTTCGTGAGGAGCTTTTTGTTCACATGGAGAGCCTTCCTATAAAGTACTTTGATACACATGCTCACGGCGATATCATGTCAGTCTATACCAACGATATTGATACTCTTCGTCAGATGATAAGCCAGAGTGTTCCTCAGCTTATAAACAGTACCATCACGATAGTAAGCGTTTTGGTATCTATGTTTATTTTGAGTGTACCGCTTACATTTGTGACACTTTTTATGGTGGCTGTTATGCTGTTTTGCTCAGCTATGGCTACCAAGGCTTCGGGAAAAAACTTTGTGGATCAGCAGAAGAATCTCGGTGCGCTTAACGGCTATATAGAAGAAATGATGACAGGTCAGAAAGTGGTCAAGGTATTTAACCACGAAGCTGAAAATATAGCTAAATTTGATGAACTTAACGAGGCGCTCTGTAACAGCGCATTTAAGGCTAACGCTTATTCCGGATCGCTCGGACCTATCAATGCGCAGCTTGGTAATACCAGCTATGTTATCTGTGCCATGGTCGGCGGTGCGATAGCTCTTTCAAACAATATAGCGGTTGGTTTTACGGTCGGAGCGCTTGCGTCCTTCCTTACGTTTAACAGAAATTTCAGTATGCCGATCAACCAGGTCAGCATGCAGTTTAACTCGATCATCATGGCTCTTGCCGGAGCAGATCGTATATTTAAGCTTCTTGATGCGGAGCCTGAGACAGATGACGGATATGTGCTTCTTGTTGACTGTGAGGAGAAGAACGGTGAGATTGTTGAAGCCGATCATCACACGGGACACTGGGCTTGGAAGCACTATCATAAGGCTACGGATACGACAACTTATCAGAAGATGGAAGGCGATGTTACCTTTAACGGCGTAGACTTTGGATATACGGATGATAAGATGGTTCTTCATGATATCGTACTTCATGCGACACCGGGACAGAAGATCGCATTTGTCGGATCTACGGGTGCGGGAAAGACTACGATAACCAATCTTATCAACAGATTCTATGATATCCAGGACGGTAAGATCAGATACGATAATATCAATATCAACAAGATCAAAAAAGCGGATCTGAGACGTTCTCTCGGAATTGTTTTACAGGATACACATCTGTTCACGGGAACGGTTGCGGATAATATCAGATTCGGTAAGTTAAATGCGACAGACGAGGAAGTAATCGCAGCAGCCAAGCTTGCCAATGCTCACAGCTTTATTAAAAGACTTCCCGAAGGCTATGATACTATGCTTACGGGAGACGGAGCCAATCTTTCTCAAGGTCAGCGCCAGCTCCTTGCGATCGCAAGAGCTGCTATCGCAGATCCTCCGGTTCTTATTCTTGATGAAGCTACATCATCGATTGATACAAGAACAGAGAAGATTGTTCAGGACGGTATGGACAAGCTTATGAAGGGCAGAACAACGTTCGTGATTGCTCACAGACTTTCAACCGTAAGGAACAGTGATTGTATCATAGTTCTAGAGCAGGGCAGAATAGTAGAGCAAGGAACTCACGATGAGCTCATTGCAAAGAAACAAAGGTATTATCAGTTGTATACAGGAATGAAGCCGGAAACGGCGTGATAATGAAAATGAAAAAAGGGAATGCAGGTGCATTCCCTTTTGAATGTCATTAAAAGGAAGTTCGACTCTCGTAGCGGAACATAGAACAAGGAACTTCCGCTCTCGGGATAAACCCTCGACGGAAGACGTTCAAACTAGCTTCGAAAAGACCTCAGCAAGTTCTCTCAGCCGCTAAGTGATTACTTTAGCCGATAGCCTTCTTAACAGCCTCAAGTACACGGTCTGCCTGGAAAGGCTTAACTATAAAGTCTTTAGCTCCGGCCTGAATGGACTCGATAACCATAGCCTGCTGACCCATAGCAGAGCACATAATGCAAACAGCGTTGGGGTCTGCAGCCTTAATTCCCTTAAGGGCACCGATACCATCAAGCTCAGGCATTGTGATATCAAGAGTTACAAGGTCGGGCTTCAACTCATTATACTTTTCGATAGCGACCTTACCGTTCTCAGCTTCTCCTGCAATCTCATATCCGTTCTTAGAAAGGATGTCTTTGAGCATCATGCGCATGAAAGCGGCGTCATCAGTAATGAGTATTCTTTTTCCCATATTGAACCTCCAATAAGTATTTTTAGTTGCCACAAAAATATAAGCAATTTTATTTTTGAAAAAAAGTAGTTCAGTACATAATCTATTGTACCACATGATTTCGATTATGAGCGTTAAAACGTTATTATAAAAAATTAAAATTTGATAAATTTCACTTTTTATCGCTTTATGAACTAAATTATTCCGCAACCGGAAGAGTGTAGTCATACTCGGAATCATCGTGGTTTACTATCTGCCATTGAATTATACTACAACTATTGTTTGAATTGAATGTTTTTTTTGAACTATTTGACATTATCGTAATATCGAGTGATTGACTATCGTTTATCGGTATACTTTCTTGGTGTATTTCTTTATCGCCTTCACTATCATAACCTGAACTTACGGCTGCGACGAAAGCATTTCCTTTGTGACAGGCCTCATAGTAGGAAAGCTGCCTCTTTGCAAGGTCATTACTTAAGTTGTAGTCGGCTCTTGAGTTTACAATAGTTAGTGTGGCAAAAGAAATAAGGCAAAGAACCGTAAATATTAGCAGTATAGAAGCGCTTCCCACGCTGGAAGCACTGCGGCTTTTGCTTTTCATTCCGCCTCCTTTCCCGCGCCGTAATAATCAACAGAGCACGAAAAGATGATGTCTTTTGAATCCTTGGGCATGGAAGAAATAACATCCGAAGTGTTTCTGATATCGATGATCGCTATATCACCTACCATGGCGTCGCCTTTAAGATTGGTGTTATAATCCGTGACATCGCTGTACACGTCAGAAGCTTTTCTTTTACTTGCGGTTAAGATGGCTTCATATGAAGCATCTGTAGTTGACTCTCCGTAGAGATTCCAGTTCTTGTCAAAAAACAAAATGACGGTATCGGGTGTTGAATATGCGGTCGTGTAGATCTGAGATATCCCGCTGATATCTCCTTTTCCCGCGTAAAAAGCCTCAGCGAGGTTTTGACTCCAAACAGTCGCATGGCTAAGATTCGTTGTCTTTTCCGCAGTTAGATGTGCGGAGGCAAACAGCCTGATGCATACTGCCGCAGCCAGGGAAAAGAAAAACACCGCTATTATAAGTTCCATCAGGAACAAACTTGATCTGGCATTATTTTTCTCGTTCATCGCTCAGGTGTCTGTACTCCTTCTTGTTATCAGAAAATCTTCAACTGTGCCGTCATCCAGCGTTACAAGTACTCTGAAAAAGGCGTCATCAATTTCTTTTATGTCAAAAGAGCTGATCTTAAGGATTTTCTGACCTGCCTGCGGATAGATCTCTGACAGATCGCTTCTTGCATAAAGCTCCATAAGATAGCCGTCGTGATTATAGATGTAAGTATTATACAGAACACCGTCTGTTTCATCCTGCATTACAAGTGTATTCTGACCGAATATGTTATCGACGAATACACGTCCTTTTTCATCGGACTGTCTTATCTTTTCGGAAATATAGGCGCAGGATATTCTGTGCGAATAGTTTCCGGACATTGCTTCCACGTTCTTTTTGTACACGCCCGCACCGATGATGATCACCGTAACGGCGCAGATGATAAAAAGAAAAAGAAGGCAGATTACAAACAGTGTATCTATTACGTGAGATCTTTTTCCTTCAAGTTCCATCAGATAAAATACCTCTTATTTGTTAACCTTGATAACTGTGACATCGGGATACAGATTGGCTGCGACCGGTCTGTAATCCACAAAAAAAGTAGCGTCGTCATACACAAGGCCGTAGTGCTCTTCGATATATGAAAGACTGGGTGGATAGCGACCTTCGATCGCATAGCACTGAACTATATCTCTGGCAATGGCGTTTTCAAGCGATTCCTGCTGCTTCTCGATCGTACTTTTGCCGGATGCATCAATAGCAAGGAATACAAAAACCGCAACGAGAATAAAGATGATAACGGAAAACCATCTGTAGAAATCACCTGTAATGCCGTATATTAAGCTTTCTTTGAATCTGAATCTATGTGCCATATTTTTAACCTATTGTGGACATGATTCCCATAAGAGGGAGGATGACCGACATGAGGATCATTCCGACGATTATAGAAAGAACGATGACAAGAGTGGGCTCAAGTACAGAGATAAGAGAGTAGATGCGCCTTTGCGTGTCTTTTTCGAATCTCTCCGCGATCTGGGCCATTGCTTTATCAAGCGAGCCGGATTTAAATCCGACTGCAACCATCTGCGAGTAAAAAGAGGTAAATATACCTGTCTTTTCAACGGCTTCAGGGAAGCTGTCACCGTCAAGAAGAAGTGTTCTGCACTTGTCTATTTTTTCTTTCATGTCAGAACTTTCAACCAGTTTTTTAACAAGGTTAAGACCTTCATAAGTATCTATGCCGCTTGAAAGAGTAAGTACCATACCGCTTGCAAAACGCTCACTTTCAAGCTCCTGTGCAAGACGCTTGGTGGGACCGAATGAAGCGATGATCTTTTTGAAATTTCTTTTTCCGTGCTCTGTAAATGAGAAGTATATAAATCCCACTGCGAGCAGCACCAGGATTGCTATAAGGATAAAAGAGTATCTGTTGAGTGCAAGTCCCATATTGAGAAGCGACTGTGAAAAGCCGCTCATGCCTGTTCCGAGCTGAGCAAAAACCTGTTCAAAGATGGGAAGCACTTTGACTATAAGGACTGTTATAACGATCATCATCATGAACACCATGATAAGTGGATAGCTTACGGCGTTTTTGATGTTCTCACGGATCGACTCTTCGCGTTCATAGTAGTCGGAGAGTGATTCCATTACAACGTCCATATTTCCCGATTCTTCACCGATCGTGACCATGTGAATCACGTAGTCGGGAAAGACTTCGCTCATCCTAAGGGCAACGTGGAATTTCTCGCCGCTCTTTAATATCTGGCTGATCTTACCGAGTATGGCTTTGGAAGCCTTGTCTTTGGAATCTTCCATTAGGATCTCGATTCCGTCGACAGGAGCAATGCCGGCTTTTATGAGCAGAGCCATTTGTCTGCAAAAACCGGATATTTCATAGCTGTTTAGTTTCTTTTGTTTTGAGGTAGCTTTCATAGCCTGTTCCCTTTTCCGTAAGAAAATTAGTAGATGTATTTTACAGAGTAGTTATCACCCTCGTCCAAGAAGGAGCGGAGTTTACTCTTTTTGGTTGTTGAAGCCAAGGTGGGATCCATGAGTGACCAGTCGACGCCGTCAAATTCGATCATTCCGTTGATCCATCCGATATCCGTCACGTATGCGCTGAGCCATGCGTGATAGGTGGTTCCGGCGTAACCGATCTCCATCTTGGTGGGGATGTTCTGGCTTCTGAGCATGGCGGTCATTAGTGCCGCGTAATCCAGGCAGATGCCTTTTTTGTCTGTATAAACCTGATCTATATCGGGTAAATAGCTGCTTTCGACTGATTTTGCTTTATCGTGATCGTAGCTTATGTTTTCTATCACATAGTTGTAGACCTGAGAGATTACCTCAAGGTCGTTGTCACAAGGGTATGCAAGCTGCTCGGCTTCTTTTACCCCAAGAGAATCTTCTGTGAAGGTCACAAACTGATTGGGATAAAGAAACGGCATAAACTCGCTGTTTAGTTTAACTTCGATCTGTGTGGAAAAGACAATGGAATATCTTTTTCCTTCTATATTTTCAAATACATTTATCATGTAGCTTCCGTCTCCTGATTGGAGTGGGAAGATCTCATCCGTCGGCTCTTTTGAATTGAGGTTGTATGTGTAGACGACCTCATCCGGTCCCGTGATCTGAAGCTTGACCTTGGGTGAAGTTCCAAGATAGCGCACAGATACATAGCCTTCGGAAGAGTTGGAATAATCAACGCTTGCAAATTCATTATCTTTCGTGGCCGTTCCCGGATGCGACGGAACCAGGCATACGGGAGTGTTGTCGCGAGTGCCCTTTTCCGTTCCGAGATTACCGTAGCCTTCGGGAACTGTCGATTTATGGAAAAAACCGCAGGCCGAGGTGCTTAATATCAAAGCAACGGTAACTGACAACGGCAATATTTTATTTTTGGTAAAGCTCTTTAGTTTGTGCTTCATGAAAGTACCTGAGGAGCGTCCTTTAATTTCTTGTATGCTTTTGAAATAAGCTCGGATATTCTTGTTACCTTTTCGTCTGAGTTAAGAACTCTTGCATATGCGATCTCGATCGGAGAGCCGACGCCGAGCTCGTTGTAGCCGTGGAGTCTCTTGGTCAGATCCATGAGGAACATATCGGCGTTGTTGGAGTCGCAATCTTCCATAAGGAGTATGAATTCGTTTCCGCCGTTTCTTCCGATGTAGCCGTAGCTTTCGCCGACATCTTCAAGAATGTAGCAAAATTCTGCAATGAGATCGTTACCCTGAGCGTGACCTTTTTTGGAATTAACATTATACAGATCGTTTATCTTCATCAGGATAAAGCCGGCGTTTTCGAGCTTGTCCGAATCATTGAAGGTTTCGAATAAAAGGTCGCAGCTATACCTGTTCGGAAGGCCTGTTAGTCTGTCGAGATATGCCATCTTATTGAGCCTTTCGCCTATGGAAGCAGTCCTTTTCAGAATATAGAAATCAATGATAAAAGAGATCGCGAATAGAATAATGGATACCGTAACAAGACCGATAAGCCAGCCGGTCTTTGAAAGAAATTCCTTGTTCTTGTTGACGATATATGCCAGCATCACGGTTATAAGAAGTAATACAAAAAGAGAAACCACTTTATATATAAAGATGGAATTATATATGTTGGTACGTTTACTCTTGGTGTAAAAATCAGCTTTCATGCCAACCTCCCGCTCATAAGAATAAAAGAATATGGTAATGCTGCTTTACTTAAGATTTTACACTATTTTACGTTTATTAGTAACTGCTTTCCGCGCGCGTTAGAGCTTGTGGAATATCGGAGCTCTTTTTTCAAAGGTGCAATATTCGTCGAACCCGCAAGATAGAGCAATTTCTTTTAACACGTCAAAAGAACCTGCGACTCCTTCCGGTTTGTGGGCGTCTGAGCCAAGGGTGATGATCTTTCCACCCAGCTCTTTATACCTTTTCAGCACGTCGCGGTGCGGATTGGGATCAGTTGCTCCTTTGAATATCGGCTTTGAATTAAGGTCAAGGCCCTTGTTGTTCTTGATAATATGAAGGAGAATCGCGTCAATCTCCTTATTGTAGCTTTGATAGGAATAATAGGAATTATCACCATCCGGAACATATCGGGTAAGATAATCGAGGTGCCCGAGTACGTCATAGTCGTTGAAAACTTTGAGGTTTTCCAGAGTGAGCTCGAAGTAGTCTTTAAGCATCTTTGCAGGTTCGACGCCATCCCAGAAATCGGGATAATAAGGGTCTTTTCTATTAATAAGATGGATCGATGCGATGACAAAATCGAAGGGCTCTGCCTTAACGAAATCGGAGTTTTCCTTGGCGATGTGAGTCTGCATGCCGACCTCGACACCGTATCCTATGTGGATCCTGTCTTTATATTTTTCCCGGTAAAAAGAGATTTCTTTATGATATGCCTTGGTATCAAGCAAAAAGGCGTCCTTTGGAAGATCGTCGTAGTGAGGATAATCAAGATCAAGGTGATCCGTAAAACATATATCCGTAAGTCCCTTTGACAGAGCGCTCTCTATCATAGATTCCATTGAAGCCGTGCTGTCAGAGGAGTTATGTGTGTGTAGATGGTAATCTGATGTGGGGATCATTGTATCACTCCGTTCTTTATAAAAATGAGATAGGGAAATCATATTTTTTTCTGTGGAATTTCCTCAGGATTATTTTAATATTCTTACTTGATTTATGCTACATTTTTTATTAGAATTAGAGTTGCTGATAAAAAATTATCAATTCTTATGATATTTAATGTAACAGCAATTATATTAATTAAATTCATTTTAGGAGGAACTTAAAATGGCAGTTAAAGTAGCAATCAATGGTTTTGGTCGTATCGGACGTCTTGCTTTCAGACAGATGTTTGAGCATGAGGGAACAGAGATCGTAGCAATCAACGATCTTACAGATCCTAAGATGCTTGCTCATCTTCTTAAGTATGATTCATCACAGGGCAAGTACAAGTACGCTGACAAGGTATCTTTCAGCGAGAACTCAATCACAGTTAACGGCAAAGAGATCACAATTTACAAAGAGGCAGACGCTAAGAACCTTCCTTGGGGACAGATCGGTGTAGACGTAGTTCTTGAGTGCACAGGTTTCTATACATCCAAGGCTAAGGCACAGGCTCATATCGATGCCGGTGCTAAGAAGGTTGTTATTTCTGCTCCTGCAGGAAATGATCTTCCTACAATCGTATATAACGTTAACCACAACACACTTACAGCAGATGACAACATCATCTCAGCTGCATCTTGCACAACAAACTGCCTTGCACCTATGGCTAAGGCTCTTAACGATTATGCACCTATCCAGTCTGGTATCATGGCAACAATCCATGCTTACACAGGTGATCAGATGATCCTTGACGGACCTCAGAGAAAGGGTGACCTTAGAAGAGCACGTGCAGGCGCTGTTAACATCGTTCCTAACTCAACAGGTGCTGCTAAGGCTATCGGCCTTGTTATCCCTGAACTTAACGGCAAGCTCATCGGAGCTGCTCAGAGAGTTCCTGTTCCTACAGGTTCAACAACACTTCTCTTCGCAGTTGTTAAGTCAAGCACAGAGGTAACTAAGGAGTCTATCAACGAGGCTATGAAGAAGGCTTCTGATCCTGAGACATTCGGATACAACGAGGATGAGATCGTTTCATCTGATATCGTTGGAATGACATATGGTTCACTCTTCGATGCTACACAGACAATGGTTAACAAGATCGGTGATGACCTCTATGAAGTTCAGGTTGTTTCATGGTATGACAACGAGAACTCATACACATCACAGATGGTTCGTACAATCAAGTATTTCGAGAAGTTCGTTAAGTAAGAACCCCGGGAGGTATTCCCGAGCGGTTGGTTCGCACTTAGTTCGGGCGGCTGTGAGAACCTGATGAAGTTTTTTTGAGTCTGGTTCGAACGTGTTACGGCGAGCATTGCGAGGCGTAACCTCCTTATTAGTAAGGCGCGAGAGCAGAACTTCCTTATTAGGAAAGGCGCGAGAGTCGAATTTCCTTGTGAAGTGAGGAAGCGCGAGAGCAGAACTTCCTTATGAATTAGGATTACTAAAAAGGGTCCGGTCCGTTTGGACCAGGACCCTTCATTTTTTATAAAGGAGAACAAATATGGGATTAAATAAGAAATCCGTAGATGACATCAACGTAAAGGGCAGACGCGTACTTGTTCGTTGCGATTTCAACGTACCTCTTAAGAACGGTGAGATCACTGACGAGACAAGAATCGTTGCAGCTCTTCCTACAATCAAGAAGCTTATCGCTGACGGAGGAAAGGTTATCCTTTGCTCACACCTTGGAAAGGTTAAGAACGGCCCCAACGAGGGCGAGTCACTTGCAGCCGTTGCAAAGAGACTTTCAGAGAAGCTTGGCAAGGACGTTAAGTTCATTGCCGATTACAACGTAACAGGCGCTGATGCTACAGCAGCTGTTGAAGCTATGAACGAGGGAGATGTAGTTCTTCTTCAGAATACTCGTTTCAGAGGCAAAGAAGAGACTAAGCCCGAAGAGGCCGGAGATGCTTTTGCAAAAGAGCTTGCCGATCTTGCAGACGATTATGTATGCGATGCTTTCGGTTCAGCTCACAGAGCACACGCTTCAGTTGCAGGCGTAACAAAGTTCATCACAGAGAAGGGTGGCAGCAACGTTGTTGGATACCTTATGCAGAAAGAGATCGATTTCCTCGGAAATGCGGTTGAGAATCCTGTAAGACCTTTCGTAGCTATCCTCGGTGGTGCTAAGGTTGCTGACAAGCTTAACGTTATCAACACACTTCTTGAGAAGTGCGATACACTTATCATCGGTGGTGGTATGGCTTACACATTCCTTAAGGCTAAGGGATATGAGATCGGTAAGTCACTCCTTGATGAGACTAAGATCGACTATTGTAAGGAAATGATGGAGAAGGCTGAGAAGTCAGGCAAGAAGCTTCTTCTTCCTATCGATACAGTATGCATCGATGATTTCCCGAATCCTATCGACGATCCTTCAATTGCTACAACGATCGTTGATGCTGATAAGATCCCTGCTGACAAAGAGGGTGCAGATATCGGACCTAAGACAATCGCTCTTTACGCTGATGCAGTTAAGTCTGCTAAGACAGTAGTATGGAACGGACCTATGGGTGTATTCGAGAACCCTGTTCTTGCTACAGGTACTAAGGAAGTTGCTAAGGCACTTTCAGAGACATCTGCTACAACAATCATCGGTGGTGGTGATAGTGCAGCAGCTGTTAACCAGCTTGGATATGCTGATAAGATGAGCCACATTTCAACAGGTGGCGGAGCTTCACTTGAGTTCCTTGAAGGTAAGAAGCTTCCCGGCGTATATGCTGCAGACAATAGATGAGAATGAGGTGAACATAATGGCACGTAGAAGAATTATTGCAGGAAACTGGAAGATGAACAAGACTCCCAGTGAGGCTGTTGCTCTTTGTAATGAGCTTAAAGATCTTGTTAAGAATGACGCTGTAGATGTTGTATATTGCGTACCCGCTATAGACATCGTTCCTGTTGTAGAGGCAGTTAAGGGCACAAACGTACACGTTGGTGCTGAGAACTTCTACATCGTAGACAGCGGTGCATACACAGGAGAGATTTCAGCTCCTATGCTCAAGGATGCAGGTGTTGAGTACATCATCATCGGACATTCAGAGAGAAGAGATATCTTCGGAGAGAACGATATCCTTATCAACCAGAAGGTTAAGAAGGCATTTGCTTCAGGCCTTACACCTATCCTTTGTTGTGGTGAGTCTCTTGCTCTTCGTAAGGCTGATACTTACAAAGAGTGGATCGAGAGACAGATCACTTGGGATCTTGACGGTGTAACAGCTGATCAGGTTAAGAAGCTTGTTATCGCATACGAGCCTATCTGGGCTATCGGAACAGGCGAGACAGCTACAGCAGATCAGGCTGAAGAGGTTTGTGCACTTATCCGTGCTCTTATCGCTAAGCTTTATGATCAGGCTACAGCTGATGAAGTTCGTATCCAGTACGGTGGATCAATGAATGCCGGCAACGCTGCTGAGCTTCTTTCAAAGCCCAACATCGACGGCGGACTTATCGGTGGCGCAAGCCTTAAGCCCGACTTCGGCAAGATCGTTAACGCGTAATTCCATATGTATGATAGTCCCCATGTGGTATCTGCCACATGGGGATTTTTTTTTCTAATACTTTTATAAGTGCATCGTTTAGGTTATTTACTCCCACATTTTAATTTGATAAACTAATAAAGTATTGGGTTATAGAAAGGGGTAAATAAAATGACACTATCACAGATTGGCATTATTATTTCCATTTTTGTCTACCTTGCCGGAATGCTTCTTGTAGGCTTTGTCAGCTCTAGAGAGACCAATGACGTCAAGGACTTCTATTTGGGGGGAAGAAAGCTTGGACCGTTCGTAACCGCGATGAGCGCGGAAGCATCGGACATGAGCGCATATCTATTGATGGGTGTACCCGGACTTGCATATCTTTCGGGAATTGCAGATGCAGGTTGGACGTGCCTCGGACTTATCGCCGGAACTTATCTTAACTGGCTTTTCACGGCAAGACGTCTTCGTAACTATACGGAGAAGCTCGATGCCATCACTATTCCTGATTATTTCAAAAAGAGATTTAAAGATAACAGCAATATTATTTTGTGCATAGGCGCATTCTTCATTTTGGTGTTCTTTGTGCCGTACACGGCATCAGGATTTGCGGCTTGCGGAAAGCTCTTTTCATCATTCTTCGGAGTTAATTATCAGCTTGCCATGATGGCATCGGCTGTTATCATCGTCGGATATACAACAACAGGTGGATTCCTTGCGGCATCCAAGACTGACTTCATTCAGTCCATTGTTATGACAGTGGCTCTTTTCTTCATTCTTGGATACGGCGTTGTAACCGCAGGAGGATTTGGCGCAGTAAAAGAAAATGCTGCTACGCTTGCTGGTTACCTCAGTATGAACGCTACACATTTAAACGCTGACGGATCAGCGGCTCCTTACGGAATATTCAACAAGATAACAATGTTCTGCTGGGGACTTGGATATTTTGGAATGCCGCATATCTTGCTTAGATTTATGGCTATCAGAAAGTCCTCAGAGCTTAAGGTTTCAAGAAGAATTGCTTCCGTTTGGGTAGTGTTCTCTCTTGCAATTGCTATAATTATCGGTGTTGTCGGAAGAGCACTCACAGTCGGAGGAGAACTTTCAAGCCTCATTATGGCAGATGATCCTTCAAACTCATCGGAAGCGGAGAGGCTTATTATTGTACTTGCGCAAAAGATAAGTGAAAACGGATTTATATTTGCACTTCTTGCGGGGCTTGTTCTTGCAGGTATCCTTGCATCAACAATGTCGACAGCGGATTCGCAGCTTATAGCGGCTTCGTCATCCGTTTCTGAAAACATTATTCAGGAGACCTTCGGAATCAATCTTTCCGAGACGGCAGCCATGATCACTGCAAGGGCAACGCTTATTACAGTTGCCGTACTTGGTGTTATCATAGCCTGGGATCCCAAGAGTTCGGTATTCGGAATAGTATCATTTGCATGGGCGGGATTCGGAGCTGTGTTCGGACCTATAATGCTTCTTTCACTGTACTGGAAGAGAACCAATCGTTACGGAGCGATTGCAGGTATGGTGGCAGGCGGACTCATGGTATTTATCTGGAAATACGTTGTAAGGCCCATGGGCGGCGTATGGGATCTGTATGAGCTTGCTCCTGCGTTCCTCGTAGCGATCATTGTTATTGTAGCAGTCAGTCTTATCACAAAAGCTCCTGAGCAGGAGATTACGGATGAGTTTGATCACGTTGCAAAAATGTCCTAAAAATTTTTATTCAAGAGATGATTTATGAAAAAAGTTTCTAAATGTTGCAACACAAAACTTTGAACCATGCGGGTTTATTCAAGTAAAAAAATAAATTGTAAATAAACTTGACATAATTTGTAAAAAGTAGTATAACAAAATACATGAGTGTTATAAAACATAACACTCATGTATTTTTTATTTGCTTAATTGAAAAAGCAAAAGTATCGCTTATAAACGAAAGGATTGATTATTATGAAAAAAATGGGAGTAAAGTTAATTGCAGGTATTGCTGCGGGTATTCTTACAACAGCAGGAGTTTTCGGTGTTGCTACAGCATCACAGATAAAGGTAATTGAGACTGTAGATTGCAAGATCGAGAGCAATTATTCAAGCTTGACAAGTTGTGAAGAAAAGGCAGGTACAACTCGTGGTGAGACAGATTTTTCTGAAATTTGGGAAGTGACTGAGTGGGCTCCACATGCTAATAATTCAGACGGATTTGCTTTGATTTATGTAAAGGGCTTTGACGGAGCGGTCCTTGTTTCCAAGCAGCATGATGACGATGCTGACAAGAAGGACGGTGGTCAGTATTGGTTCTTTACAAGAAAGAACGGAGAAAAAAAGGTAAGATGTGCAGGATGTCTTTATACAAATCAAGATCTTAGATATAAGGACGGCGTTATCTATGCATGCAATATAGAGGCACCGAGTGTAGAAGAAGCTTTTGAAACATATCTTATCGCTCCCGATGGAAAGAGAATTGTACATAAGGACTATGTTGATTCCGATCTTTGGGGATATACCAATGATTCAAACATCGAAAGTAACAAGGTAGCTTTCGATGGTGACATGGATGATTATCTTGCGCTTTGGGATATCTATTTCAACAAGGCTAAGGATGTTGAGATCGGATCTTATACAGGAAGATAAATTAAACAGAGCATGGAAATTAGTTTTCCATGCTCTGTTTTTATTTAGATCTTTGCAAGTATGTCCGCGATAACTTCTTCCATCGAATGGTCTTTTTCATCAATGGTGATATCGGCGTATTTTTCGTACAGAGGGCTTCTCTCGTTGTAGAGAGAGATAAGTGACTGATCCTTGCGCATTACGACGCCGCGCTGCTTGGCGTTTCTAAGGCGCTTGGAAAGAATATCCATATCTACCTTAAGGTAGATTACCCGGCCGATGTTCTTGTAGTGCTCCATCGCCTCTTTTCCGTAGACAACGCTTCCGCCTGTTGCGATGACGGTCTTCTCTGTTTCAATCTCAGAATTTACTTTGTTTTCAATCTCAATAAAGCCTTCGATTCCTTCGGCTTCAATTATCTCGGACAGCTTACGTCCGTCTTTTTTCTGGATGACAATATCCGCATCAACGAAATTATAACCCAGGATTTTGGCAAGTATGACACCGACGGTGCTTTTACCCGATGCGGGCATACCGACCAAGATTAAATTGTTCTTTTTCATTTTTACCTATTATTCTCCAATATATTTTTCAAGTATCTCTACGGCATTACGTACGCAGTCGTCGCATTCGCACAGCACTTTGCCGGTTTCGATCCCTTTGAGGATCTTGCATGTGCCTGCGCCGCATTTTGCTTCAAACTCTTTATATAATTCGCCTGCCTCACGGATAACGGGTTTTCCGTCGAATTTAATAAGTCCAAGGAGGATCTGAGCACCGATAAGTGCACCGCATGTGGCCTCCATGCATCCCATACCTATGCCAAAGGAAGCGCCCATTTTACGAAGCTCATCCTCGGAATAATCAACCTTATCCGCAAAAGCAACGAGCACTGCCTGACAGCAGTTGTGACCGTTGTGCTTAAGTTCTACCGCAAGTTCTTTTCTATCAGCCATAATCATTTCTCCCACTCAAAATAATAATCTAATTTTGCAGCACATATCTTTATACAACTTAATTGTGATAATTGCAAGTTTGATTAGAAGATGGCTTTAAATGAGTGGTTGAGTGTACGACTGTAAGGTATAATTAATATCAATAATACGTATGGGGTGAAGGTATGAGAGAAAAAGTTTTGGGGCTTAAAAGATGCATGGAAGAGAGAATTGTGGGAAAGGGCGACGTGATCGACAAAGTCATAGCGACGCTCATCGCAGGCGGGCATGTTCTGCTTGAAGATGTTCCCGGTGTAGGAAAAACGACGCTTGCCAAGGCGCTTTCCGATGCGCTCTCTATTTCTTTTGCAAGAATTCAATGTACACCGGATACGACACCGTCAGATATCACGGGATTTTCAATGTACGATTCCAACAAAAACGAATTTAAAGTCATGGAAGGACCTATAGTAAACAGCATTGTGCTTGCCGATGAGCTCAACAGGACATCGCCCAAGACACAGGCGGCTCTTTTGGAGGTCATGGAAGAGCACAAGGTTACTATAGACGGAAAAGATATTCCGGTTCCGCAGCCGTTTATGGTTATCGGAACGCAGAATCCTTCAGAGCAGGCGGGCACATATCCGCTTCCCGAGTCGCAGCTTGACAGATTTATGATCAAGATCTCCGTAGGATACCCTAAGACGAGCGCTTCCGTAAACATGGCTAAGAGCTTCCTTGAGGGAACGCTCCATGCCAAGACAGAGCCTGTTCTTTCGGGAAAAGATATTTTGGATATGCGCGCAGAGGCTGAGAAGATCGGCATTCATGACGACCTTCTGTCATATGCGGTAAAAATAGTTGAGGCTACCAGAAGCAATCCCGAAGTCGCTGTCGGAGCTTCTTCGAGAGCTCTTTTGTCCATGCTTAGATACGCGCAGGCTCTTGCCTACGTAGATGAAAGAGATTACTGCATTCCCGAAGACATTGCAAACGCCGCAGCCATGACACTTCCGCACAGGATCATCCTGACGACTCAGGCCAAGATGGGAAGAGTTGAAAAAGAGTTCCTGGTAAAACAGATCTTAGAGAAAGTAAGTGTATCATGAGGATCACTTTTCATAAAAAAGGCGTATGCCTATATCTTGTTTTTCTTATTGCGAGTCTGGTCTTTTCAAGCTTTTTCGGAGGAGCGGTCTCTTTTGTGTGGCTCTATGCCATGCTCCTTCTGATTCCCGTTTCGTTTGCATACATCTTTGTAAATTACAAGTTCCTTTCAATTTATCAGACTATGGATGTGCATAAGGTACTAAAAGGCGACGAGCATGAGTTTACGCTTGCGCTTGAAAACGACGGCGTTCTTCCCATCTACAGAATGAAGCTTGCAACGTACGTGGACAGGTGCGTACTCAAAGATATCGAGGACGGAACTGAGGTTAGTCTCGATTCTTTTAAGAGAAAAGAACTTAAGTCGGGGCTTAGCTGCAGATACGCGGGGGCCTACGATGTCGGCGCGGGAAATGTTTCTTTTACGGATCCTTTTGGAATCTTTACGGTGAGATTTAAGGTGCCGTATAACTTCAGGGCTATAGTAAGTCCGCGGATCACGGACGTCGGCGATGGCATTGTAGATATCGAGAACATAGTTAACAGCACCGGCCTTAAGAGCACCGTTCAGAATGAAGATATTCCGGGCAGCGATATGAGAGCGTATGAAAAAGGCGATTCGATTTCGTCGATCAACTGGAAGATTTCGGCAAAGCTGGGAGAACTCGTTGTAAGACTTCCCGATAAAAAAGAAAAACGAACGCTCACCATGATCCTCGAAGCGGCGGACGTTCCCGAGATCAAGTGGGATACGCAGTTTCTGAAGGATAGAGACCGCTTCCTTGAACTCATCGTATCGTGTGCATTTAACTTTGCGGGGCAGGGCGTTCCCGTTAAGCTCATCTATCCGTCGGGTACGATCAGGGAAAAAACAGTTAATTCCTACGAGAGTTTTCTTGAGTTTTACAACACCGTCGCGGACGGGATTTTCTATAGTTCGGATGCGGAAGTTACCAAGCTAAAAGAGATGATTACGGACAGGAGCAGCTATGGCGATGAAACGATCATCCTCATCAGAGAAAGACCAAAGAGCGGAGAAGAATACTGTGCTGTTATCTGATGAATTTCAGCTTCATATTTTTGTCTTTTCACTTCTTGTTATATGCCTTGAGAGCCTTACCTTTCTTGGCAGTTCTTTTGATGCGTACTACAGCCAAAGCTTTATATTTGCGACGATTGCCTTTTTTGCATTCTATGCATGTATAGGCCATGTTTTTGAGATGTTCGTGGGCAAAAGAGTTTCCGCGGTATTCTCGGTTCTTCCGAGTGTTCTCATATTCTTTTTATTAAATAAATCGGCATTTCAGGGTATCGCAGCCTCGGCACTTCTTGCCGCGGTTTTAAGGATTGTCTTCGTTTTACTTCCAAAGAAAAAAACGGTGATCACTATCGGAAGCTTTGTGCTTGGCGCTTTGTCTTTATATCTTTATTTTGAAAAAGACGCTGAATTTGCGGGCAAGATCACGGCGACGGTTTTATTCGTGTCAATTCTGATACTGATCTTATCCTCGGTTCAAAAGATCTTTTGCGAGAAAAAACTTTTTCAGACAAGAGAAGCTTTTCCGTTTTATTTCTTCATGATACTGGGGCTGCTTGTCTTGGTTATTCCTAAGCCCGAAAAGCCAATAGACTGGACTAAAGCTCTTGAATTTGGTGACAGATTCATAAGCTCTTTTAACTACTACATGCCCGATATCTTTAGCGGCGAAACGTATAAGTCGGGCTACAGTAACCTGGGCGTTACAGGCGGAAAGGTGTCGCTTTCCGATACTACGCAGCTTAAGCTTAAGACCTATGAAAGACCGTATTTTGTTTTAGAGGACGAGAGCGGGGCCAAGATAAAAAGGCGTAGGACGATGTATCTTTCCGGAGGAAAGGGAAGCGATAAGACTCAGATAGTAACGTTTGTCAATTTCCTTCATAACAACAACATTGATAAAGAGACGGCGAAGCTCTTTTCCGAGATTGGTTCGATTCAGCTTGAATATGCTTATCTTAAGACTAACGATGAGATTGCGCCTCTTAATGCTCTTTATCTTGAATCCGCGGGCAAGGCGGTCGAAGGCGGAAGAGCTAGCTCCGTTCATAAAAAGGGATATGCGCTTAACGTGACATATTTAAATATTGATTACGGAAGTCCGTACCTTTCGGAGCTTTTAAGAGACAATGGAAAAAACATGGAGGCGATGTCTTTTGACGAAGCGTGCGATTATTTCAGGAAGACATATGGCCCAAATCTTGATAAGTATGTAAGCCGCGAAGAATACGACGCGGTGTGTGCAAAGGGCTTTTCGGTAAATTCCGTTTTCGAGTATCTTGATACAAACGGAGCAGGCGCTGAGCTTTCCATGCTGGCAAAAGAGCTGACGGAGGGCGTTTCTTCCGACTATGACAAGTGCCGCACTATAGAGAAATACTTAAGACAGTACAAGTATTCAACGGATGTTGAGAGCACCGGAAATACGACTTATGATATCAATACATCGAAGGGCGCAAGTGCGCTTGCAGAGCGGTTTTTGTTTGAGACAGGCGAAGGATATTGCATACACTATACTTCTTCGATGGTGATGCTTCTTAGGCTTTCCGGAATCCCGGCAAGAGCCTGCGTTGGCTACCACTATGTTTTTCCGTTTGAGAAAGCTGATTCATATGATGTGAGCGGAAGATGCGCTCACGCTTGGCCCGAGGCATATATAGAAAACGTAGGATGGGTGCCTTTTGAGCCCACAAGCGCCTACAGATCTCAGGAAGATAATACCTGGAACAGAGTACGCGTAGAAGAAACCGAGCAGGTACAATACGGATATGAACCAAGTCATGCTCCCGTGATCACGCCGGATAAAGCGGATGATGACGATGATAATAAAGAAAAGAGTCTTGCGTATGAGCTTATACGCGTGGTTCTTCCTGTTATTGCAAGCGTGGTAATACTTCTTCTTGTTTTGGTGTTTGGAATAAAAGCGATTCAAAACATTAGATACAGACTGGCTTCGCTTGATAAAAAGCTTGAGATGGATGTTGCCGGCATAAAGAAATCGGTGCGCAAGAAATCCGCCGATAACTTTACGGACAGAGGTCTTCTTTCCGATTATGTTAAGCGAATTCCTTCGGAATTTCAGACGCAGGCAAAGGAAGTTTTTGGCGCATATTACAGGATGGTATACGGCGGAGACGGTGCTTTGCCTATAACTGGGGGAGATGTTATGAAAGCTAGGGAACTTTATGGGGAACTAAGCAGAAAAATAAAAAAGTAAAATACATAGGAGCAATAAGTTCAAAAATAAATTTGCGTGCTGTTTGACGATGTAACATGAATAATGTTATAAATAAGCTTGTCAGAACTTAACACTTATGAGCGGAAGGAGAGAAAAATGAATAAGCAAAAATTAATGGTACCGCTATGCCTTGCATCAGCAGGAATGCTTGCGGTTACCGGTCTTTTAGGCGTGCAGATGACAGGCAGACAGAAGATTACAGAGACAGTTGAGTATGTGATGGAGGAGAATAACGATTCAGGCTTGGCCTTCAGTAGTGAGAATGATTATTACTTCCTTACAGAATATACAAATATATATGATGTCTTGGAATCTCGTTTTGGTGATGAAAGTTCGGCTTTCGTGGTAGATAGTAATTTTGGAAGGTTGCATTACGACGGTGCTATTTATGGGATTGCAAAACATACCAATGGTTTTTATTCAGTATTTGTTTTTACCAGAAATGAAAACGGTTATTTACAATGTATAGGGCTGCTTAGATCAGATTCTCCCATACGTTGTGATGTAAACCGTTTATGGTTATTTAACACTGAGGGTGCTGTCAATCGTGCTGTGGAAACATATGCGGTATCAGATGACGGTAAAAGACTTTTACACGTGGAATATATAAGGCAAACATTTAAAGATAATGTATTTTACGCATACTACAATCCATCCACGCATGATAATAATCAAAGAACAAAGTTTAGCGCCGACATATGGACTTTAATGGATTACATGGATCGATATGCTAATGCAAATGCTATTTTTTAATAATACAACTTATAAAAATTATGCGTCTAAATAATTACAAATTTGACAACAAAATATGAAGCATGGTATAACAATTGCGTGGGGTTTTAGAAGACTCCGCGCATTTGTTTTATTAACAGACCGACTAACAAATATCAGGTATTGGTCGGGGCACTTGTCTAAAAGGAAAGGGGACAGAAATGAATAAAAAAGTAGTACACTTAGTAACAGGACTTGCGACCGCAGGAATGCTTGCGGCTACGGGATGTGTAGGAGCGCAGGCAATCAGGGGAATGATGTCTGTTGAAACCACGGAAACAGTTGAGTTTGCGATGGCGGAGAATGAGTCTGCTTTATCAGGAAGTCATAATCCCGGAACTACATCATACAATGAATTTTGGGAGATTTTTCATGAATTTGATAATTGTAAAGATGGCAGTTATGCATATGCTGAAGGGAAACATTCAGTAGGTTATGACGGAGAGATTTTAATAGTTACCAGTTCCGGTAATAGTAATAGCTATACATTTTATACTAAGAGAAAAAATGAACCGGTTAGATATGCAGGTACCCTTGAAACAAAAGATTCTATAAAATATAAAGATGGGGTATTCTATGTTCGTCATATCGAAGGATCTACATATTCATATGAGACGTATATAGTATCTTCTGACGGAAGAAGATTGATACACAGGGAATATGCTCAGTTAAATGGTTCATATTATGCATATTATAACTCTTCGAATAAATCGAACGATAGTGCTTACAAAAAAGAGCAAAGAGATGCAAAAAGCGTGTATCAAAATCTCGAAAAAGAATATAAGAGATTAAAAGGCATTGATTTTAAAATTTATTATATTTGATGATCATGATCAAGTGTACAAAAGAAACAGAATGGAAGCCCCAAGCCTCCATTCTGTTTCTCTTTTCTTATGAACAAAAATAAGCATTAATGCTATCATATAATCATATGTCAAACAATTCGCGCGACAACTTCACAAACGGCTATATTTCCGGCTCGGGGAGGCGGTTTGTTTCCGATGCTCCCGGGCAGTTTCACTATACCTCTTTTGAGACCAAGAGATTACTTCGCGAATATGAACCAAAGAGTGACGTTCCTATGCTCTATAGGAAAGAATCTCTTGTGGAACTTGAGCCGCACGCTTCTCTAAGTAGGGACAGGCTCACTATATCTTTTAACATCCGCTCGGGCAGCACGGGGCATAGCTATGTCCTAAAGGATATCATCGAGCTTCTTCATGCGATTTCCGATAAAAGCTTTGTTAGCTATGGTAAGCATCTTCAGTTTACACACGATATTTCAGCATTTTCGGAAGATTCCGCAAGGATCATCAGATTTCTTTATGCATATTTCAGAGAAAAACAGCTCGCCGACCCGTACACTTCATATTCGGGAAGCGGTGAGATCTCGTATTCGTACGCCAAGGGGCATGCCAAGCAGATAGAACTTACGGGGCATGAGATTGATGAGTTCTTCAAGGCTGCGGGAAGTGTGTACTTTATCAACACGGATTTCAGGGCGCGATATACGACTGAAAGACCGCTTGATGTCGTTAAGGTCTTTCCGCCGATCGATCTTCGAATTCGTAAGACTGATACCGGAATAACCTTTGAATCAGACGCCTTCACTATGTTTGAGGGCTATTCATACATCTTTTTTGAGAGAAAAAAGATGCTTCATATGATCGAAAGAAGTGACTGCGAAGCGATCATTCCTTTCATGCGCTTTCTTCTTGCAAGAAGGACGGAGAACGAGCTTTTTATTTCAGACAAGGATCTGCCGCTGTTTTCGACAGGTCTTTTTCCCATACTCAGCGAGTATTTCAATGTCAGCTGCAGCGGCTATGAGCCTGAGAAGTATTCTCCCGATGTTCCGGAGTTTGGGATTTATATCGACATGCCGGATCCGGACAAGATAACCTGCGATGTAAAGGCGACTTACAGGACTATCACGGGAAGTGCATTGGGTACGGCGGAGAGCAAGAGAAGCGAAAGTCTGAGCACAGGCTACATTTCTTTTAGCATCTTATCAGGAAGCGCGCGCCGCGACCGCGATGACGAAGACAGCGATATCAGGCGTAATTACTATCTGGAGAACAACACGGCGAAGCTTATAAGTCCTTATTTTGACAAAAAAGATGAAGAGAAGGGGCTTTTTGTTCTTGAGGGCGGGCTGTACGGTGATGACAGGCTGTATCGATTCCTTTCGGAGGATGTGCCGAGGTTATGCACATTCGGGGAAGTTTATTTATCCGATAATGTGAAGAAAGTCAGGATCACGGCGGCGCCGAAGGTTAAGCTTGGAGTGTCCGTAGTATCGGATCTTCTTGAGCTTTCCATGGTATCAGATGAGATCTCAAGCGAAGAGCTTGCGCAGATCCTTACTAAATACGATAGGAAAAAGAGATATTACAAGCTTAAAAGCGGCGAGATAATCGACCTTAAGAGCGGCAATTTCGATACTCTTTTTACATTAAAAGACGGACTTGGTCTTTCTGAAAAAGATATCGCGAAAGGCTACGCCAAGGTTCCTACGTACAGGGCGCTGTTCATAGATTCTCTGACAAGGACTGGCACAGAAAGCGCAGGCTTTGACGGCGCAGACGAAGCTTACGATAGCGACGATGCGGAATGCTACATCGGAATCGGCAAGAGCAGAGATTTCAAGAAGCTCATCGAATCTCTTTCCGGAATCGGGGAAAAGACCTATGAGGTTCCGGATAGCCTTAAAGACGTTCTCAGAGACTACCAAAAGACAGGTTATCTCTGGCTTCAGGCGCTTAAACATAACGGCTTTGGCGGAATACTTGCAGATGATATGGGACTTGGAAAGACGCTGCAGGTGCTGGCTCTTTTGCTAAGTCTTAAAGAAGAGGCGGCAGCAGAAGCCGGTACGGGTAAAAACAGCGATCGTAAGGCAGGTGCTAAGCACAGGTGCTCACTCATAGTTTGTCCTGCATCTCTTGTTTATAACTGGAAGCATGAGATCGAGAGGTTTACGGGCGAGCTTAACTGCGAGCTTGCGGTCGGAATAAAGCCCGACAGAGTAAGGATCTTGGATGAGCTTGAAGAAGAGAAGACTGACGTTGTCATCACATCCTATGATCTTCTGAGGAGAGACATTGACCTATACAGATACAAGAGTTTTGAGTGCATTATCATAGATGAGGCGCAGTTTATCAAGAACCCGGGAACGCTCGGTGCCAAGGCGGTCAAATCCATAAGTGCTTCCTTCAAGGTTGCGCTTACGGGTACGCCCATTGAGAACAGGCTCAGCGAGCTTTGGAGCATCTTTGATTTTTGCATGCCGGGATATCTTTTTACTTATAAGCATTTCCATGACAATATTGAGCTTCCGCTCGTTTCGGAAAAAGACGAAGCGGCAAGAGACAGGCTTAAGAAGATGATCGCGCCATTTGTGCTCAGAAGGCTTAAGAAGGATGTGTTAAAAGATCTGCCGGATAAGCTTGAGGAGAACATTTACGCGTCCATGACCGATGAGCAGGAAAAGCTCTACAAAGCACACCTTCAGCGGGTTAAGCTTATGGTTGATGATAGGAGCGAAGAGGATATTAAGAAGGACAGGATCGTTATCTTGTCGGAGCTCACAAGACTTCGCCAGATCTGCTGCGATCCGGGGCTTATTTATGATAATTACAAGGGCGGAAGCGCCAAAGCGGATCTCCTTATAGAGATGATAAAGAGCGCAGCCGAGGGCGGTCACAAGGTGCTTCTTTTCTCGCAGTTTACGACAATGCTTGAGCGGATAACGGAGCTTTTAAAGAAAGAGGGCATTGCGCATTATCTTTTGACCGGTGCAACTAAGAAAGAGGACAGAATAAGGCTTGTCGATGCGTTCCAGGAGGACGACACGCCGGTGTTCTGCATCTCGCTTCGTGCGGGCGGAACGGGACTTAATCTGACCGCGGCGGACATCGTCATTCACTTCGATCACTGGTGGAATATCGCGGTCGAGAACCAGGCAACCGACAGAGCGCACCGCATCGGACAGAAGAACGTCGTCACGGTTTACAGGCTCATAATGCAGGATACGATTGAGGAGAGGATCATACATCTTCAGAACAAGAAGAAAGAGCTTGCGGATGAGCTGCTTGACGAAGGAACGCTCGGAACGACGGCACTTACAAAAGAACAGCTACGCGAACTTCTTGGATAAAATATCAGGGCGAAAGATACGGTGAATTATCAGTACTTTCGCTCTGTTTTTATGCTTTTTTAAGAAAAGAACTAACGTTATATAGGGTATAATTATACTAACAACTGATAATTACAGACATAAAAAAGGGGGACTTGACGACAGGGGTTATTATTATATTGCGCACAATTTTTAGCACGCCATATTATTATTAACGAGAAACGGAGTACGGGTTCATGATCCAGCTTGCAATAGTTGAAGATGAAGATGCATATGCTAAGCAGCTTACCGAGTATACCGACAAGTATCAAAAAGAGAGCGGACAGTATTTTAAGATCACGAGATTCCGCGACGGAGACGAGATAACTAACGGTTACAGGGGGCAGTTTGACATAATCCTGATGGATATCGAGATGAAGCTTATGGACGGAATGACGGCGGCGGAAGAGATACGTAAGCTCGATCAGGATGTTGTTATCATGTTCATAACCAATATGACGAACTATGCGATCAGGGGCTATCAGGTCGATGCGCTCGACTATGTATTAAAGCCCGTGAGCTACTTTGCGTTTTCTCAAAAGCTCGGAAGAGCGATAGGAAGGCTTAATAAAAAGAGCAATAACATTATTTCCATAGACATGCCTTCAGGCGTAAAAAAGCTTGATATAGACAATATCTTTTACATCGAGAGCGAGGGTCATAACCTTAATTTCTACACAAGCGGAGGCGAATTTACTATAAGAGCCAAGCTCAAAGACTTTGATGAGCAGCTTTCAAAGCACGGATTCTTTAGGAGCAACAAGGGCTATCTTGTTAATCTTAAATACGTTGACGGAGTTGAGAACGGCAGCTGCATAATCGCAGGAAAGCAGCTCCTTATCAGCAGGGCAAGAAAGAGTGATTTCATGAGTGCTCTTACGGATTATATGGCTTCATTATCTTGATCATAAATACCGGATTATTTGGAGGCGAATACGTGGACGCTATTTATCAGGATATTCCCAGAATATATACGGCAATAGCGGAATGGCTTGCATGCGTAAGCTATTGCTTTGTTCTGAAAAGAAAAGTTAATAACAAGAGATTTACTTTGTATTCTATATTGGCGCTGGTGATTCAGAGCGCTTTTCTTGTGCTCACCAAGAACCTTCCGGTTGTTTTCTGGCTTCCGTGCATGCTTATCGCGGTTGTTCTTATGTATGTCTACATGTACATTATCTGCGATGTCACGGTGAACGTTATCGGATATTATTGCGCAAGAGCGTTCCTTTTGGCGGAGTTTGCGGCTTCGCTCGAGTGGCAGCTTGCATGCTATTTCCTTGCAAAGACTCCTTCCAAGATCGTGCAGGTCATTATTTTTATCACTGTATATGGGCTTGTTTTTGTCTGGGCTCATTATATGGAAGTCAGCATCACAAGGGGCGTCAACCAGCTTGAGATCAACACGCATGAGCTGTGGGCCGCGATAATAATAGCCGCAGCGATATTTGCTTTCAGTAATCTTAGTTTCATCTTGCAGAACACACCGTTTTCATCAGAGGTTGCCGCAGATATCTTTTACATCAGAACTCTTGTCGATATCGCGGGCATAATGATCCTATATGTATATCAGAGCAGGATCTGTGAGCTTCTTGCGGAAAAAGAGCTTAGAAATATCCACGCGATGCTTAAGGCCCAATACGATAAGTACAGGAACTATCAGAACTCTTTTGACCTGATAAATATGAAATACCATGATCTTAAGCACCAGATAGCGGGGCTTCGAGCAGAGATGAGTGAAGAGGAGAGAAAAGAGTGGATAGATACACTTGAGCAGGAACTTGAGGCGTACAGTCCCGAGCTGCAAACGGGTAACAGCGTGCTTGATACGCTTATTGCTGGTAAGATGCTTAACTGCCGCGCCAATAATATCAAGATAACCTGCGTTGCTGACGGAAATATCCTTGATTTTATGCATGTCGCGGATATATGTACTATATTCGGAAACGCCCTGGATAACGCAATCGAGAATGTATCCTTGATCGACGATCCGGAAAAGAGACTGATCCACATCGCGATATCACCGAAAAAGAACTTTATCCTGATACAGATAAACAATTACTGCGAGAGCAGGCTGACGATAAAGAACGGATATCCCGTGACGACCAAGTCCGATAAAGGAAATCACGGATTCGGACTTAAGAGTATAAGATATACGGTTGAAAAATACCACGGAACACTGAATTTTGACATAAATGACAAGTGGTTTGAGCTGAAAATTTTGATACCGCAATAATCCGTTCACGACAAAAATCGTACCGTTTATGACAAAAACGGCACGATTTTTTTATTGTGTTAACCTCGAATTATAGTAAATATATCCTGCACTTTTGTAAAAGTGCGAATAAAAAGGGAGGTTATATCATGTTATCTATCAATATGGACGACGTGTTAAACGTCATTTCTTCTATCAGACCCTATTTGATAGCTATCGGAATCATAGTTGCACTTGCCGTTGCATGCATGGTTGCAGTTATGAAAATGAAAAAGCCGGTTAAGAGGCTTGTTAGAGGTACAGCGCTCGTAGCCATGATCGTTGGTATCTGCGTGAGCGTAAATATGATCTGCACAGGACCTATGCGTACAATGCTTGATCTTGTGAGCGGAAGCGGAACAATCACAAAAGAAACATCTGACGAGGCTACTGTTCTTGCTAAGCAGATCGCGGAAGAAGGAATTGTTCTTCTCGAGAACAAGGACAACACTCTTCCCGTAGCGTCAGGATCTAAGCTCAACGTATTCGGATGGGCTTCAACAGATGCGATCCTTGGTGGAGCAGGATCGGGATCACTTAATGATGCTTATGCCAAGATCTCACTTCTTGATTCTTTAAAGGATGCAGGAATTGAGACTAACACAGAACTTACAAAGTTCTACACAGATTATAAGACAGGAAGACCTGAGGTTGGAATGTGGGCACAGGATTGGACACTTCCCGAACCCAATATTTCTCTTTACACTCAGGATCTTATAGACAATGCAAAGAATTTCTCTGATACGGCAATGATCGTTATCAGCCGTTCAGGTGGTGAGGGTGCGGACCTTCCCGCTGATATGGTTGCAGTTGTAGACGGATCGTTCCAGGACGGAACAACTTATACAGCAGGTGTGTATGACGACACACTCAACGAAGGAAACGACTGGGATGCAGGTGATCACTATCTTCAGCTTACAAACAGAGAAGAAGAGATGATCGACCTTGTATGCGATAACTTTGATAAGGTTATCCTTGTTTACAACGGAGCAAATTCTTTTGAACTCGGATTTATAAATGATCACCCTCAGATCAAGAGTGCTCTCTGGGCAGCAGGAATGGGCCACGTAGGAATGGCAGCTCTTGGTGAGATCGTAACGGGTGAGGTTAATCCTTCGGGAAAAACTATCGACACTTATGTTTATGATTATGAGAAGACTCCTTGGTGGAATAACTTCGGTGACTTCAACTACACAAATATGGATGACTTTGCTTATACTTCCGTAGGATTTACAGGCACAGAGTCAACATCTATTGTTTCATTTATCAACTATGTAGAGGGTATCTATGTAGGTTATAAGTTCTATGAGACAGCAGCTCTTGAGGGACTTATCGATTATGATCAGACAGTTCAGTATCCTTTCGGCTACGGACTTTCATACACAAGCTTCAAGCAGGAGATGGGTGAGATCACAGAAGCTGACGGAAACATCTCTTTTGACGTAACTGTAACCAATACAGGTGACAAAGCAGGTAAGGATGTTGTAGAAGTTTATTACAATCCTCCTTACACAAACGGAGGTATCGAGAAGGCAAGCGCTAACCTTGTTCAGTTTGAAAAAACAGGAATGCTTGAGCCCGGTGCTTCCGAGACAGTTAACATCACATTCGCAGTAGAGGATATGGCTTCTTACGATTATCAGGATGCTAAGGGCTATGTTCTTGAGGCAGGCGAGTATGTGATCTCGATCAACTCAGATTCACACAATGTAATTGATTCAAAGACATACAATGTCGGAACTACTGTTACATATAACGGAGATAACAAGAGAGATAGCGATCTTGTTACAGCAACAAATACTTTTGACTATGCTAACGGCGGACTTACATATCTTTCAAGAGCTGACGGATTTGCCAACTATGAAGAAGCTACAAAGGCTCCCGCAAGCTACGAGATGAGCGCCGATGCAAAGAGCACTTTCTATAACATCAGTAACTACCTTACACCCGAAGCTACAGCACAGGATGAAGATCCTGCTGCACAGGCAATTAAGACAGGAGCATCAACAACTCTTAAGCTTGCCGACCTTCGCGGTGCAGACAGAAACGATGCTAAGTGGGATGAGCTTCTTGATTCAATGTCGCTTGATGATATGAACGCACTTATTTCACTCGGCGGATATCAGACCAACTCAGTTGAGTCAATCGGCAAGGTTCGTACAAACGACTGTGACGGCCCTGCTTCAATCAATAACAACTTCACACAGGTCGGATCACTCGGATTCCCTGTAGGAGTTACAATTGCTGCTACATTTAACAAAGACCTTGCTCACAGCTTTGGTGATTACATCGGAAAGATGGCTAATGAGATGGATGTATCAGGTTGGTATGCACCTGCCATGAACATTCACAGAACAGCATTTGCAGGACGTAACTTTGAGTACTATTCAGAGGATGGAGTTCTTTCAGGATACATCGCATCAGAAGCTTGTAAGGGTTCATGGGAGAATGGTGTATATGCTTACATCAAGCACTTTGCCATGAACGATCAGGAGCAGAACAGACTTGATATGCTCTGCACATGGTCCAATGAGCAGGCTATCCGTGAGATCTACCTTAAGCCTTTCGAGAGATGCGTAAAGAACGTTGATCTCTGTGCGGTAATGTCTTCCTTCAACTATATCGGTAACCGTTGGGCAGGCGGCAGCAGCACACTTATGAAGACTGTACTCAGAGATGAGTGGGGCTTCAAGGGCTTTGCACTTACAGATTACTTCGGTGTATACGGATACATGAGCTCAGATCAGGCTATCAGAAACGGTACAGACTGCATGCTCGTTAACTATCCTACAGCAACAAACAACG
The DNA here is from genome assembly GCF_003625505.1 of Butyrivibrio sp. XB500-5. Classification (NCBI taxonomy): domain Bacteria; kingdom Bacillati; phylum Bacillota; class Clostridia; order Lachnospirales; family Lachnospiraceae; genus Butyrivibrio; species Butyrivibrio sp. XB500-5. The sequence continues at coordinate 706,103 of NZ_RAIS01000001.1, read as the reverse complement.
TACAGTTCAGAGAAACACCCGGTGCTCAGACAGCAATGCGTGATGCTACCAAGAACATTCTCTACACTGTAGTTAACTCAAGAGCTTATGCTCCCGAGAACCTTAAGATGGGCATGGCTAAGTGGCAGGTTATCATGATCGTTGTTGATGTGATCCTTGCAGCACTTATGGCATTCCTTATGTTCAAGTTCATTAAGAGATATCTTAAGGAAAAAAATACTGAGCAGGTTACTGCTGAATAAATAATTTCACGGTGGGGGGCTTCTGCCCCCTACCCTTTAAATATAGAGAGGGGAAACCCATGAAACATCAGGATATCATTGAGAAGATGACAATAGAAGAAAAAGCAGCGTTCCTTAGCGGGAAGGGAGAATGGCAGTCAAGAGATTTTGAAAGACTCGGCATTCCTTCAATCTTTTGCTCCGACGGCCCTCACGGCGTAAGAAAGCAGGCAGGAGCAGGAGACCACCTCGGACTTAACGCTTCATTGCCCGCTACTTGTTTTCCGACTGCTGCAACTATCGCAGGAAGCTGGGACGAGGAGCTTGGTGAGGAAATAGGAAGTACGCTTGGTGAAGAGGCAATGGCTGAAGGCGTTAACGTGCTTTTGGGACCCGGTCTTAACATCAAGAGAAGTCCTCTTTGCGGAAGAAACTTTGAGTATTTTTCCGAGGATCCTTATCTTGCGGGTAAAATGGCGGCTTCATACGTTAAGGGCATTCAGTCAAAAGGCGTTTATGCATGCCCTAAGCACTTTGCGGTCAATTCTCAAGAGCTTAGACGTATGGCGATGAACTCTGTTATCGACGAGAGAACCCTTAGAGAGATTTATCTCACCGGATTTGAGATCGCGGTAAAAGAGGGTAAGGCCAAGACCATCATGTCAGCATACAATGAGATCAACGGAACTTACGCCAATGAGAATAAGCATCTTTTGAATGATATATTGAGAAAAGAATGGGGCTTTGACGGAATCGTTATCACCGACTGGGGCGCATCAAACGATCATGCTCTCGGTGTTGCCGCAGGCTCCAACCTTGAGATGCCTAATCCCGGACTTGACTCGGCCAGAGAGCTTATCGAGGCAGTTAAGTGTGGCAAGATCAAGATGAACGACATCGATGAAAGAGTTGATGAACTCCTTGATGTTGTTCTTGCTCTTAATGAAAATGCCAAGGGAAAGAGCGATGATTTTGACAAGAATGCTCATCACAACATTGCAAGAAGAGCGGCGGCAGAGAGTGCCATTCTTCTTAAGAATGAGAGCTCTATCCTTCCTCTTAAGCAAGGAACTAGTGTTGCGGTTATCGGTGATTTTGCTTTTGTTCCGAGATATCAGGGAGCAGGCTCATCACTTGTTAATCCTACAAAGATTGAGACAGTTGTCGGAATGATAGATAACTATAACCTTAAGGTTGTAGGAAAGAGCAGAGGTTATTCAAGAAACGGAGAAGAGGATGCTGCAACCAAGAAAGAAGCTCTTGATCTTGCAGCAAAAGCTGATGTGGTTCTTTTCTTCTTTGGACTTAATGAAGACAGCGAATCTGAGGGAATGGACAGAAATCACATGAGAATTCCTCAGAACCAGATCAATCTTCTTCAGGAGCTCGGTCAGGTTAATCCGAATCTTATCGGTGTGATAAGCGCTGGCTCTGCGATCGAGATGCCTTGGCACCATTATTTCAAAGCTCTTCTCCACTGCTACCTTAACGGTCAGGCCGGAGCAGGTGCGGTACTTGATATACTTACGGGAGATGTTAATCCTTCAGGTAAGCTTTCTGAGACTATTCCCAGAAGACTGGAGGATACAGCATGTTATCGTTATTATCCGAGCCGCGAAAGAACTTCCGAGTATAAGGAAAGCCTCTATGTGGGCTACAGATATTATGACACGGCAAACATACCTGTTCTTTATCCTTTCGGTTTCGGACTTTCATACACAAGCTTTGAGTACAGCAATATGAAAGTTGATAAAGAAGGAGCTTCTTTTACCCTTAAAAATATCGGAAGCAGAGACGGAGCAGAAGTATGCCAGCTCTATGTTTCTCTTAAGGGAGCCAAGGTATTCAGACCTAAAAAAGAGCTAAAGGGCTTTACAAAAGTCTTTTTAAAGGCAGGAGAGAGTAAGGAAGTCAGGATCTCTTTTGACGATAAGACATTCCGTTACTTTAACGTTAAGACTGATAAGTGGGAAATAGAAGAAGGCAACTACACTGTAATGGTCGGCGCAAGCAGCCTTGATATCAAGCTTTCGACGGGACTTTACGTGGATGGAACGACAACGGATTATCCTTACGAGCCGCTTAGTCTTCCTTCTTATTATTCCGGAAATGTGCAGCTTGTTGACAATTCCGAGTATGAAAAGCTCCTTGGAACGAAAGTTCCCGACGGAAAGTGGAGCGGGCTTCTCGGTGAGAATGACGCCATTTGCCAGATGTACTACGCAAAGAGCGGACTTGCAAGATTTGCATACAGACGCCTTACGGCCATGAAGAAAAAAGCCGACGAGAGCGGAAAGCCCGATCTCAATATCATGTTTATCTATAACATGCCTTTCAGAGCAATGGCGAAGATGACTCAGGGCGCTGTCAGCATGGAGATGGTAGACGGAATAGTTAAGCTTGTAAACGGTCACTTCTTTAAGGGCCTTGGAAAGATAATCGGCGGATATTTCAGAAACAGCAGAAAGAACCGTGCTTATGAGAGCATGCTTAAAAGAGCTGAATAAACCGGTATATAAGTATAGTGATTTGGAGGAAATATTATGAACTTTTGGAATGAATATGCTACTAAGCACCCAAAAGCAGCAAAGTGGATAAGAGAGGGCGGACTGTTTGTTATTGTCTCTAACGTTATCACAGTCTTTAAGTATCTGATACTTCAGTTCCTTCCCTATGCATTCAAGGGACTCGGAGACAGAGCTTTCGGCTGGCCCGGTATTCCCGTTAATCTCTTCGGAGTTGATTTTAAGTGGAACATCATCGGTTATGACACAGCGCAAGGCGGACTTGCATACTTCGCAGCATACATGGTCGCTATGGTAATAGGAGAGTGTGTAAACTTCCCCATCCAGCGCAGCTTCGTATTCAGAAGCAAAGGAAACATCTGGTATCAGGCGATGTGGTACTTCATCGCATTCTGCGTGATCACTTGCATAGTTAATTCCATCAACTGTGCCTGGGTCGCAGTAGCCGGTCAGTTTGTTCCCGACTTCGTCTACAACATCGGAACAACAGTGCTTAACGGCGGTGTCAGCATGGTAATATTCTTCTTTGTTAATAAAATTATCTTCCCTGAGGGAGAAGCGAAGGCTTGAGCATTAGCCGGAAAGCGCATAGATACTTGATTTGACGAGAATAAATGAGAAAATGACAGAAACCATCATAGATTTTTTTATCTATGATGGTTTTTTCTTTTTAGGATGCCACATTCCAGACGCAACCTTTCATTCGGTAACATTTTATTGTTAAATAAATGTGAAAAATAAATAAAATAAACTGACAGCTTATTGAATAGTTTCCAAATTGCAGGTATAATCCTTAACATTAGTTGTTATTTCTGTTCTTTTTATGAAATAATTGACAAAAAAACGCTTATAAAATTCTAAACGCTTATAAAAAACTAAATAAAGGAAGGAGAATACAATCGATGGGAGATATTAAGGGGAGCGCCGGAGATGGTATCGAATGGCATCAGAAAAAAACAAGGGATTACTTTACAAGTTGCTTTGAAACTTATAATCATTTCCTTGAAATGTCGGATGATCTGATCTTTGCATTGCTTAAATATGTCAATGACGAGACACATGTAGGTCCGGAAGCTGATGCTTCTAAGGCGTTTGTAAATGAAAGACAGATCCCGATAATTGAAAGTTCTATTTACTGTATCCAAAAATTGCAGAGTATGATGATGGGAAGCGGCTTTGAAAGCAATGTGCCTCTTCTCGAGGATTTTATTGCCGATATGGCCGAAAATGAGGAGGCTGTAATAAAGTCTGATCACATAGAAAAAGTTATTGAAGACTTTGCCGGATACAATACAAAATTTAAAGCAGTGCATCCTAAAGTGAAGGAGATTCATGATCTTGTTGAAGAGGCAGTAAGAGACTGCAAAGAGGTCACAAGAAAAAGTTTCACTAACCCCAATCCTGCCGCTACAAATACTTCATTAGATGCATTTGTTAAAGAAGACAGAACAGCCGGATTCGTTCCGGAGTTTAAAAATAAATTCTTAGCTTTCCATGAAGAGCATAGTAATGATATAGAGGGAAGTGCGTTTAAAGAGCTTCTTGATACGATAGTCACCAATACGCAGACTATACTTGAAGGACTTCAGAAAGGTACTTTTGATATAACAAAATACTCCGGAACCAACGGATCACTTAAGTGGGTAGATCCCGTTAATTTAAATGCCGAACAGCTGGATGAGTTTATAAAGTACCTTCAGAGCTATAGATTATACCTTCAAGGATTCATTGATAGATGCCAGGTTTACAGATATGATCCCGTCAATCTTAGTAACGGAAATTATATAAATGACAGGGTTGATATTGAAATCGGTGAGCTCGGTTTCAGAAGGTTCTACAACGCCACAAGTGACTTTAGCGGTTCCTTGGGACGCGGTTGGAGCTGTAAGGCAGATATCAGACTTCGTGAAGAAGAGGATGGAATAAAGGTCACCTATCTGGACGGAAGAGAAGGCCTTTATAAAAAGCTTGATCAAACCGAGAATTCTTATTATGAAATTCATGGTGAAATAGGAATTCTCAAAAAAGAAAACGGTTATTACAAGATAGAAAAAGAATACGGAGAATACGAGGAGTATGATTCTGAAGGCTATCTTGTGGCAGAAGGTAATCACACAGGTGAGAAGATCCGTATAAATTACGCTGATTCACGTCCTGTGAAGATTGAATCCAATAACGGTTTATTTTTAGCTCTTTTATACAATAAGGACGGAGTAATTGTCGGAGTAACCGACAGTGAAGGAAGAAAGGTAAGCTACGGATACGAGACAAGAGGAGAGGGAGATCTGAAGGAATACTTCCTTACTGATGTAACGTATCCAAACGGCAGTACAAGAAAATATATTTATGACGAAGCGGGCCGTATACAAAGCGTAATAACTCCCGACGGTATTGTTTCGCTCCAAAATGAATATGATGAAAACGGACGAGTGATTCATCAGATTTATCCTGATGGCGGTGAGATGTCATATAGCTATGACGATGAGAAGCATGTGACGACAGCAACAGAGCAAAACGGGCTTAATGTAGAGTATCTTTCCGATGAACTCGGAAGACATATAGGTACAAGATATGTAGGACTTACAAAGGATCATACCGGACAGGATCTGTCGGATGATAAGAACATCATAGAAGAGAAGTTTACATACAATAAACGAAACCAGAAGACGTCCGTAACCGATAAGAACGGCCATACAACAAGATATAGCTATGACAATAAAGGACATCTGACAAGAATAATCGGTCCCGAGGGGCTTAATGAAAGCTATACGTATGACTCGGAAGGAAGACTTATTTCCAAGAAAGACTCTGAAGGAAACAGATACAAATACACTTACGACTTTGAAGGCAATCTTTATAGCGTTACCGATCCTGAGGGAAACAGGACAAAGTATGACTATGAGAACGGAAAGATTGTAAGAATTAAAGACGCTGAGAGTAACGAGATCAGCATAGCATACGATGAAAACGGAAATATAAGTGCCATTACCGATGCAGCGGGTGTGACGGTTAAGTACATTTGCGACAAGCTCGGAAGAGTAAGTAAGACGATAGACGCCGAGGGCAATGAGACCGGATATAGCTTTGATGAGACCGGAAACATTACAGAGGTTATCGACCCGATCGGTAATACGACTTCATACAAATACACTAAGAGTAATCTTCTTTCACAAGTTATAAATCCTGACGGTACATCCAAGGTATGGGGGTATAACGAGATAGGAGAGGTTGCCTATTTTAAGGATGAAGAAGATAGAGTCACAGGATTCTCCTACAACAATTTGTGGAAAAAAGAGAAGATGACTCTTCCTAACGGTGGAGAGATACTTTACTCTTATGACCTTTTGGGAAATCTTATAAAGACAACGGATCCCGAGGGAAGAAAGACAGTATACAGCCACGATAACGAAGGTAATGTTCTTAGCGTAGGAATAGAATCAGGTGAAAATAAGACACTTGTAAAAACAGCATATACTTACGATAAGCGTGGAAGAGTTCTTTCAGAAACGGATGCTGAAGGTAATAAAACAATTTATTCATATGACAAGAACGGAAATCTTATCTGCAAGACGGATGCGCTTGGAGGAAAGACTTCATACGAATATGACAGCCTACAGAGAGTAATAAAGATAACAGATGCCATAGGTAGAGATACTATCTACACCTATGATAAGAACGGTAACGTAGAAACAGTAACAGATCCTGCAGGAGTAGTGACAAGAAATCACTACAGTAATGACAGGCTTATTAAGGTCACCCAAAAAGAGAGTGAAGGAGAGGCTAAAGAGCACACCATCAGATCTCTTGAGTATGATGCCTGCGGCCGTATAAAGACAGAGAGACTTTGCGGCGGCTATGCCGTTACCTATGATTACGACAAGGCCGGAAGACCAAGTGTCATAACAGCTCCAAACGGAAGGGTCATTAAGAATGTCTATGACTCCATGGGAAGAATCAGAGAGCAGGATGATTGCGGAACAAAAATTTATTACACGCATACGGGAACAGGCAAGCTAAAGAGCATAACAGACGCCTGCGGAAATGAGATCATTTATTCATACAATGAGCTCGACCTTCTGTGCAAGGTAGAGAGAAAGGGTGCGGACAGTGAGGCTCTTGAGGCACACGTGACAACATTTGAACATGATCTTTCAGGTAAGCTCATCAGTGAGACAGATGCCCTTTCGCAGAAGACTCTCTATAGCTATGATGACGTGGGAGAGCTTGGCTCAACGATAGACAGAGACGGAAATGAGACGGTTTATACAAGGGATGGAAACGGAAATATAACAGGAATACGTTATATGGACGGTAATGAAATTCTTTATAAATATAATGCCCTTAACGTGCTTCATGAAGTAAAGGATAAGATTGGTCTTACAAAGATTGATACCGATATTCTCGGAAGGATTGTTAAAGTGACCAATCCAAGAGGAGAGGCAGTCGGATACGAATACGGAGCAAGGGATGAAAAGACAGCTATGATCTATCCTGACGGAAAGAGAGTAGAGTATTCATACGATGTCTTTGGAAATCTTACTGAGCTTAGAGAAAAAGGAAAAGATGATAAGGAACAGAGTATAAAGTACATATACGATGAGGAAGGAAATCTCAGAGAGAAACTGTTCCCTAACAACACAAGTACAAAGTACGAGTATTATCAGGGAGGCTTCATAAAGTCACTTGTAAGTACTGATAGGGATGGTGTTCTGGATAAGTACGAATATACTTACAACAAAAAGGGAAATGCTACTCAGGTAAAGAGAGACAGAAGAGGCCTCGAAGGCGTGAGCGGCACCTATATGTACAGCTATGACGAGCTTGGAAGACTTACAGAGAGTAAGAAGGATGGCGTGCTTGTGGATAGCTATTCTTATGATGCCTTCGGAAACAGGGTTTGGAAGGAAAGTAACGGTATAAAGACTACCTATTCTTATGATGTACTTGATAGGCTCGTAAAAAAGGTCGAGACCGCAAAGGATGAGACTAATACAACAAGTTACTCATACGATAGGAGAGGAAATCTTATAGAGGAGTATGAAAATGAAGTACTTTCAAGATCATACGGCTTCAACATGCAAGGATTACTCGAGAGCAGTGTAATAGATCCCGAGAGCGAACTGCAAAGAAAGATCAGCTATGAGTATAATTTTGCCGGCATGAGAGTTTCCAAGGAATCTGACAGTGAAAAAGTTCATTACGTTACAGATGTCACCATGGATCACAATAACCTCATCATGGAGATAAAGGATGATGAAGTAATAACATACACCTACGATGAAGATGTGGTAAGTGCTGATAACGGAAAGAACAGGAGTTTTTATCAGACGGATGAGCTTGGAAGTACCATGTATCTTACAGGTACGGATGGAGCTGCATACTGTTCTTATGCATATGATGTTTTCGGCAACAGGATGGATCCTAAGACAGGAGAATCCTATAGAAAGACTGTGGATGGACATAAGTACAGAAAGCGTGGAAACATCATCCAGCCATTTGCTTTTACGGGATATAGAGAAGAGGAAGATGGTAAGTACTATGCCCAGGCAAGAGAATATGATCCTATATCCGGAAGATTTACAGGTGAGGACAGAGTAAGGGGTATAATGACAATCCCGGATTCTGTCAACCATTATCTGTATTGTATCAATGACCCTATCATATATGTCGATAACAACGGACTGGCTTGGAAAATATTCGAGAAAATAGGAAGTGGGCTAAAGACAATAGGAAATGGGATAAAAGATTTTGCATGTAATACATGGAATTCGATAAAGGAAGATCCATGCAAGTTTTTAGCGTCCACAGCTACCGGCATTCTTGTCGGAGCTGCCACATTTTTTGGGGCAACAGCTCTTTCTACGATGTGCCCTCCGTTAGCGCCTGTTTTTTTCGCCGGTGCAGCAGCGTTAACGGCTGGAGCAGCTAATGCGGCAGGACAGCTTGCAAGTACAAAAGATGAGGAGCATAAATCTTTTAATTTCAAGGAATTGTTTGTTTCAATGGGTGCAGGAGCTATAGGAGGCGGCTTATTTGGAGGTGCAGGCCTTCTTGCTGGACAGTCTTTTGCTCGACCAATAGTGCAAGGCTTAGCCGGCGCTGTGTCAGGAGGCGCGACCGGCGCTGCACAAGATATTGGCATGAAGGTAGCTGATGGAAAGCCTATGAATATCTTCGAGACTATTGGTAACACAATATTTGGGTCTCTTTTGGGCGGCCTAGGGGGTTGGGGATTTAGCAAAGCAGGACAGTCAGCTACAAATAATCCTATAAATCGTATCTGTACCACTGAGAATGGAGCTCCTGCGAATCCTGCTGCAGGTGCCAATGGGGCTGCAGGAAATACAAGACCGGCCGCAGGCGCAGCAAATGGACCTGCCGGAAATCAAAGACCGGCCGCAGGCGCAGCAAATGGACCTGCCGGAAATACAAGACCTGGTGCAGGCGCCAATAAACCTGCAGGAAAGGATATACCATACACTCAAACATTACAAAAGGTAGGAGAACCAAAACCGGCTACAGGTGCAAATGAACCTGCCGCAAATGTGAGACCGGCTGCAGGCGCAGCCAATGAACCGGTCGAAAATGTAAGACCGGTGAATAACGCCGATGCAGCAGAGAATGTGCAACGCGAACCGAGTGTAGTACCATCTGAGAGAGGCGATACGGATGTATATTACTATGAATGGCATCCTGATGAAATATCTGAAATTGAAATGCCGGATCATCTGGATGTGCCGCCGACTATGGAGTTTAATAATAGCGTTAATAGAACGCCAACCGTACCGGAATTGCAAGCAGAGATAGCAGCATGGCAAGCAGAGCAAGCAGCGAGGCGAGCAGCAGAAATAGCAGCGAGGGAAGCAGCAGCGAGGCGAGCGGCAGGGCAAGCAGCGAGGGAAGCAGCAGAGAGACAAGCAGCAGAGATAGCAGCAAGGCAAGCAGCAGAGAGACAAGCAGCAGAGCAAGCAGCAGCATTAGAGGCAAGGGAAAGGGATGGAATACCTTTAGATGCTTGGGATTCAGCTAATTACAATGCGCCACCAAATGATGTGCGATCATCATATGATTTTTCTGATCTGAATGTGGATGAGTTCGATGGTGGAATAACTTTCGGAAGATCTCATACACCCGAAACTGTAGGACGTGAAATAAATCCAAACTCTGTAGATGCACGTCCAACGGGAGAAAACAATTTTATTGAGGATAATAGTTATGAGATTCTTTCTGATTCAAGCGGTGAATTTGGACAGAGAACACCTGAGCCAATTAATGCTCATGATTTAAATGAAGACACAATCAATATTAACGATTTTTTCGAGGTTGATGAAGCAGGTATGCCGATACGGAATAATGGCACGCCTAATAATAATGGTGTGATTAGAGATGATGTGATACAAGCAAACTTCTTTAGAGTGTTTTATAATAATCATCCGGCAGGTGGTGCAGGTGGTGGAATCTCAAGGAATAATGCGAGAATAGGTCACCCGAATGATAATGGTGGTGTAACAACGCCGGTACATAACAATGCTCCTGAAAGCGTTGTAAATAACGATGTGCATGAAAATGTATCAGTACATAGCAACACTACGGGTGAATATGGAAATACCGAAGCTATGAATACTGCACCGAATCCTGCTCCACAACAAGTACCGGGAACAATTACTAGAAGTAATGCGGTACATAGAAGGCCGGTACAAAGCAATGTAGCTGAAAATGGATTTGATAATCGTGCTCCACAACAAGTACCGGGAAGAATTGAACATGAATCAATATTCCCTGATCAGGAATCGAATACTAGCAATCTTTCAGCTGAATATCGGGAAAATGCAAGTGAATATGGATTTTCTGAAGAGTCGTATGCGGATAGTTCGATATTAGAGGATGATTACGGAAATCCGATTAGTCCAATATTAAGCGAAGATGCTGTTTCAGAAGTAGGAAGCATAGCAAGTGGACACAGTGTTGAATTGGGAACAAATGAACATAGACCGATATTCCCTGATAGTGAATCGGATTTTAGCGGTTCTTCATTTGAGATAAATTTGGATGAAAGCATTCCTCCATATTTGCAAGATTCGGAGTTAATGAATGTAGCAGAAATCGCAGATCATGGATCGAATCATGCGCAGCAAGTACCGGGGAAATATGAACATGAATCGATATTCCCTGATAATAAATCGGATATTAGCGGCCCTTCGTTTGAGCAAGATTCGGCAGCGAATTCGAATGGATCATATGATTCGAGCGAAATATCATTAACGTCATTCGAAGGTTTCAGCTCTGATGAAGTATCAACTAGTTTATCGGTGGAAGAAGCGGTAGATGAAAATGGTTATGTGAATAATGGACGGATATTGCCTGACAACCTATAAGAGATTTTTTTTGAAATAACGGTTAAACCCGTCGTATAGGAATGAGAAAAATGAATAAAATAATGAAATATCTTTTGACTATGCTAATCGTATTGGGATTATGCAGTCAATTAGATGTACATGCAAAAGCAAATGTAGCTTCGAGTGAAGCTTCCACTGATGAAGCCTCGATGGAATCGTCGGTGGAGACATCGGCAGAGGCGTCGACGGAGGTTTCGCTTGAAGAGAATAGCATTTTTGAAAAAACTGATATAAATCCGGAAGACGAAGAGAATGATAAGGAAAGCCATGAACTCTCTTCTATAGAAGATGCCAGAAAAGGTGTTGTACAGGTTAATTGTGTTTATAAAGATGACCTTGGAAAAACATATATCATACAGGGCGGTACCGGATTTCTGATCGGTTCTTCTGAGGATACTGAATATGTGATCACAAACAATCACATAATAAATCCTGAGAAAAAAGTCAGAGACACTGCTTTCAAAGCGATAGGTGTAGATAATAACAAAGAATGGGATAAGATCAATCTTGCTGCACAGGTCGTTGTGGAGGGAGATGTCGTTCTTGATGCTGCCGTTGTAAAGGCAAGCCCCAAAAGAGATTTTGTTGTGCTTAAGCTTGAACAGCCAATGTATACAAGGTCTCCTTTGACACTCTTGCTGGCGGAATCCAAAACCGGAGGACGCCCCTACAACGTTGCGGATAAAGTATTTACTCTGGGATATCCGACAGGAATAACCTATGAGAATCCCGAATATTATTCCAACGATAAAGTTTCTATGACATCCGGAACAATAGCCAATATTACTTCGGTCGATGACACCATGGTCATTCAACATGATGCCGGGATTGATGAAAGTAATTGCGGAGGCCCGCTTATAAATGAAGACGGTCTGGTGATCGGATTAAACGAATTGGGAGATGAAGGAAGTGCGAACTATTCTCTTGAATCGGTAGAAATTGCGGCTATATTGGATGGCTTGGGAATTAAATACAGCAAGATGTCAGCAGAAGAGTATATTGATCTCAAAACACCCAAGGAACCGGAGATTGACTATAGAGCAAATGTTTCTGATATCACACCTTTGGAACACAGATCGGGTGTAAATATCAAGAGGGTGATCATTATAGTTTTGATCTGCATTGCGGCAGCTCTGCTTATAGCGATCATAGTTTTAGTTGTTATACGTTTGGTTAAAAAGATAAAAGAGAAAAAGCTAAAAGACCAAAAAATAGAAGAGGAAAACAACAGAAACAGATTTGAAGGAGCGGACATAAAACGTTCTGCAAAACAAAATACGGCAGCTTTGGATGATGTCGAAAATGAAAGTTCTTTTTCAAAGGGAACTGAGACCACACTTTTATATTCGGCTACGGGTGATAAAGAAACAACGCTGCTGTCAGATTCCTACAATGTTTATCTCGGTACTTTAATAAGAAGGAAAAACGGAGAAAACATAATAATCAATAAAGATTGCTTTTCTATTGGAAAAGACAGCTTAAACATTGATTTTAGGATAGCGGATAACAGTGCTGTTAGCAGACGTCATGCAACTATCAGGAAATCCGGAAAACAAGTTGTTATTGAGGATAATAACTCAACAAACGGAACATTTGTAAGAGGCGAAAGGCTTATAAAAGGTCAGACCAAAACACTGATTAACGGTGATGTTATTAAGATTGCCGACGAGGAGTTTGATTACAGGAAATAAATGGAAACACTTAATTCTCAAACACATATTTCATTCAAACCGGATGACGGAGAAAAGATATCCGGTTTTGGAATGAAGATGCTAAAACAAATGAATAATGAAAATATTCTTGATATAGCACAGGTTGATCTTGATGGGAGAGAAACTATCGTTTGCAGAACAGAAGGTCTTGACCTCGTTGAGACCGTAAAGGAGCACTTGACTGTCAGTGAGAAGATAAATCTTTTAGTCGGGCTTTCGGAACTGATAAACGCTTTTGACGAGAATCCTTTTTTAAACAAGGAGTTCATTGTACTGGATGCGGATAAGATTTATCTGAGCCCTGAAGACGGACACCCCAAGTTTGTTATTCTTCCCATGGTACTTAACAGTACAGGTTCTCTTGGAAGAGAATGGCTTGAGAAGCTTTATAAGCTTCTTAAAGATATTGTGCTGATAGGTGATATTGGCGCAGACAGAGATTTGGCTGAGCTTAAGAAAAAAGTTGAAGCAATATCCGGGAATAAGGAGTTTTCGACAAATGAGTTATTTGACCTTAGTCGTTTTATTTCCTCAACCTTTAAAGCTTTCCGATATGATCAATCGGAAAACACAAATAAAAGAAGCGGAAATATAGAGGTCAAACTTACTTATGACGGAGAATATGGCAAATTCGCACTTTTCATTGTGAAGAATGGATTTGTTATAGGAAATGCAGATTCCTGCGACGGGAAGATACTGTGTAATAAAGCCATAAGCAGGCAGCATGGAGAGATATATCTTGAAGGCGGAGAATGCTTTTATGAAGACTTGGGAAGCAGTAATCATTCCGGATTAAACGGACATATATTACAGGCAGGAGAAAAGGTCAAGATCCAAAACGGTGATGTATTAAGACTTGCCGATATGGATTTAATGGTAGAGATAGAAGAAAGAGTCGGTTAAAAACTCATGAAGGAAAAAAAGATTCTTTTAATAAGTTTTGACAAAGAGTATATAGATAGAATCCTTTCGAAATTGCCATTCATGCTTAATGATAATTCCAAGCTGAGCATAATATCGACAGCAGATTCATTGGTGGATTTTTTGAAGAACGATCATCTCAAGGTTGACGTTCTTATTAAGGATGAAGCGATCAGCGATGAGATCCTGAAAGTTCAGCCGACAGAAAAGCTTTATTACCTTGTGGAAAGCACCGATAGCAAGAATTCAATAAGTAAGTATGACGCGGTGGACGGAATAGTTAATAAGCTTGGAAAAGCATATCTCAAAGATACAGAAAAACCTGTCGGTAAGACAAAGGTTATAGATATCTGTTCCGTAAGCGGAGGCTGCGGAAAAACCAAAGCAGCAATAGGAATTTCCGCAAAGCTTTCAAAGATGGGATATTCGGTCTTATATATAGATGCGGAAGAAATGCAAAATTTCTATGAATACCTTCCTAAAAAATGGAAAGCTACGTGGGCCGACGGTTCAACTGCCATTGCATTTATGAATGGAGTTGAAGCAGGGACAATGGGAGAAGTAATTCACAAAAACATATTTGATTATGTGCCTGCATTCAGAGATCCAATATACGCATACAATGTTTTCCTAAAATCATATTACGATATGGTGCGAAATGTAGCGGATAAAGAAATCTATGATTATATAGTTGTTGAACATGAAAACGGTTTAACTAAGGAGCTTGCGCAATATCTTTCTGACAGTAAGGCGATGGCTGTATGTGTACGAGACGGAAGCGGAGAAGCGGACAGACTTGAAAGATATATGAATAATCTTATGGACTTTGACGGACAATGCTTTGTGATATGTGATTCCGTAAACGCAGCTGACACAGATATAGAAAAGAAGATGGATGAGTACAATTATCCGGTATGCGAAATAGTTGCCGGAGACATAAACGGTAACACAGATGTCGAGAAGCTACTGGAAGGAAACGAGTACATCGCAACAGTAACGGCAGTGAAGTAGCGGGTGGATATTATGAACGATAACATAATCGTACTTTTTAAAAACTGCAAAAATGAAAAAGAAGTAGATTTGGAGATTCCAAGGAATCTGACTGCCAATGAACTTATTTACGGATTGAATGACAGTTTTAATCTTGGAATAAACATGGATAAGCCGCTTCAGTGTTACCTTAGGGCTGATTATCCCAAAGCACTGATACGCGGAGAAAAGACACTTGAAGAACTTGGGATAAGAGACGGAACGACAATCTTTTTTGATGAGCGATAGGACATGAATTATAAACTGACTATATACAACAACAAAGTTTATAAAGAGCTAATTCTTACTGAAGATACTAAGAATATTACCATAGGAACAGGTAAGAAAAACGGCGTTTGTTTCTTTGGCGACAGCTTTGAAAGAGACTTCCTTATTGAGATCATTAGGCAGCAGAATGACTATATTGTCTCTTCTTCTCAGAACATTTTTTTCAACACTGATTCTGTAAAAGAGAAGGTG
Source organism: Butyrivibrio sp. XB500-5 (assembly GCF_003625505.1). Taxonomy (NCBI): domain Bacteria; kingdom Bacillati; phylum Bacillota; class Clostridia; order Lachnospirales; family Lachnospiraceae; genus Butyrivibrio; species Butyrivibrio sp. XB500-5. The sequence continues at coordinate 690,819 of NZ_RAIS01000001.1, read as the reverse complement.
CATGTTCTCAAAAACGGAGAAAGCGTTGAGGTATGTGACGGAGAGACGGACAGAGCTTTCATATACTTGGACTTCAGCGAGGATTTTGGTGATAAGCAGGATAATTACAATCTCCAAATAAGTATTGACGGAAGAAAAGAATTATCAATCGGAGGCACTAAGGATTGCGATATTGAGGTTTTAGGCGATTCTTTTGCAAATGATAAGGTTGTTCTAAAGAGGAACGAATCCGCATTTGATATAGATATTTCCCATAGTCGCTATGGCGTTAAAGTCAATGGAGTTAATGTAAAAAACAAAAAGAAGATTATCCTTAAGGATAAGCAATTTTTGGAATATTGCGGTAATTTCTTTTATCTGGAAGGTGATCATATTTACACTTCGGACGAGGGAAACATTATAACGACACTTAGTAAAGTGGACAATATCCCTCAGACCAATCATTTCAAATACCCGCAGTTCTTTAGAAGTGCAAGACAGCAATATGCGCTGCTTGAAGATAAGCCTGAGATTCTTTCTCCCAAGACGGCACCGACGAAGCCGAGAAGGAATCTTATCAGAATATTGCTTCCGGTAATCCTAATGTTGTTCCTTATGGTTTTTGTAAGAGGAATGCTCATGCCTGGAAACAATATGTTTGTTATTTATTTTGCGGCGTCAATGAGCATAAGCGGATGTATGTCTGTATGGAACTATTTTGATGCGGGAAAAGAATATCGTGAAAAGAAAACAAACAGAGTAAAAGTTTATAACGAGTATCTTGATAAAAAAGAAAAAGAGCTTGTTGAACTAAGACATGATGAAATAACTATTTTTTCTGAAAGAAACAGGTCTGTTGAAGAGACTGTCAGAAACATAAATGATTTCAGTTCCAGATTGTTTGAAAAAGAAAAAGATCATGAGGATTTTCTTGAAATAAGGATCGGAACGGGAAGAGTAAAATCCGGTTGTCAGGTTAAATTCAGAAAGCAGGAATATCTTGAAACTGAAGATATGCTTATGGAGTACCCGGAGAAAATTCACGATAAATACGAGTATATAGATGATATGCCGGTAGTTCTCGAACTGGCCAAGGTCAATGCGGTAGGTGTTATCGGTGTCAGAAATAAGCTGTACCAGATGCTTAAGAACATGATATTGACTGTTTCGGGTCAACATTTCTATGAAGAAGTAAAAGAGTATCTGATACTCGGAAGAGAAGACGTTCCTTATTTTGAGTGGACCAGATGGATTCGGAATTTCAGCGATGAAGATTTGGGGATGCGCTTTATAATTCATGACGATGAAAGCATCAAAGCAGGTCTTGAATTCTTGTACGGAGAGCTTTCTATAAGAGAAAGCTTGAAGGAAAGTCAAATAAAGCAGCTGGCGCACTTTGTTGTCTATGTATATCGCTCCGAAAAATTCATGGAACATCCGGTAAAAGAGTTTGTGAAGTATGCCAAGAGACTTGGTTTTACTTTTATATTTTTCGAAGATTACGAAGAGATGCTTCACAAGGCCTGTGACAAGAGGATATTCCTTGAGCCGAGTAAGAATCACGGCTTTATTCAGGATACGGAAGACGGAAATGAGATTCAGTATTTTGATTATGGACATATCTCATTGGAGGCTGCAAAGAAATGTGCGCGTAAACTTGCGCCTATCTATATAAAGGAACTTAGCCTTGAGAGTACACTTACCAAGAATATTTCTTTTTACAAGCTTCTTGGAATAATGAATGCTCATGATCTCAATCTTGAGGAGAGATGGGGCAGATCCAAGGTATATGAATCCATGGCCGCTCCGCTTGGAGTAAGGAGTGGTAACGAGATAGTGAAGCTTGATCTTCACGAAAAGTATCATGGCCCTCACGGACTTGTTGCCGGTACAACCGGTTCCGGTAAATCGGAGATAATGCAATCATACATTTTATCGGTGGCAACACTTTTCCACCCGTATGATGTCAGCTTTATCATCATTGACTTTAAGGGCGGTGGTATGGCGAATCAGTTCAAGAACCTGCCACACCTTAACGGCACAATAACCAACATAGACGGTAAGCAGATCAACAGATCGCTCAAGTCTATTAAAGCAGAGCTGATAAAGAGACAGGAACTGTTTGCCAAATACGAAGTAAACCAGATAGACAATTATATTCGATTATACAAAGAGGGAAAGGCAGATATTCCGCTGCCGCATCTCATCTTACTTGTAGACGAGTTTGCCGAACTTAAGGCGGAACAGCCTGAGTTTATGAAAGAGCTTATCAGTACGGCCAGAATAGGACGAAGCTTGGGAGTTCATTTGATCCTGGCGACACAGAAACCTTCAGGTGTCGTTAACGATCAGATCTGGAGTAATTCCAAGTTTAAGCTTTGTCTTAAGGTTCAGGAAAGAAGCGACAGTAATGAAGTGCTTCATTCACCTCTGGCGGCTGAGATCAGAGAACCGGGAAGAGCGTATCTGCAGGTCGGAAACAATGAGATATTTGAGCTTTTCCAGTCTGCATACAGTGGAGCACCTGCGTTTGTACAAAGTACAAATGCCAAGAGAGAATTCCGCATAAAAAGCGTAAGTCTTTCCGGAAAAAGACAGGTTGTATATGAGCAGAAACCTGAAAAAAAAGAAGCTTCAATGACACAGCTTGAGGCGGTTGTTGAATATGTTAATGAGTATTGTAAGGAAGCCGATATAGCTAAATTACCGGATATATGTCTTCCTCCGCTTGAGGAAGTAATACCTTATCCGGAAGAACTTGAAAGCAACTCTACGGATGTAACTGTTCCTATTGGAATATATGATGATCCCGACAGACAGGCACAGAAAGAATTTGAGATTAATCTCACCAAGAACCATACTTATATACTCGGATCATCCTTAAGCGGAAAGACGACCATGCTACAAGGCATGATCATGGGAATAACAAAGAAGTATTCTCCCAAGGATGTAAACATCTATATCATCGATTTCGCTTCTATGATGCTGAGGATATTTGAAGGACTTAAGCATGTCGGAAGTGTGGTAACCATCACGGATGAAGATAAGCTTAAGAATCTGATCATGATGCTCATAAAGAAGATTGAGATTAGAAGACGACTTCTTGCAAATAAGGGACTCAGTTCTTTCAGCTCATATCGAGAGGCGGGATATAAGGATGAGCCGCAGATAATATTGTTTATAGAAAACTATACGGTATTTAAAGCAACTTTTCCCGAATACGAAGAAGATATTCTCGCCATATGCAGAGATGGTGTGGCAAATGGAATATCTGTAGTCTTCACCAATCAGCAGATGTCGGGAATCGGATACAAACTTATGTCAAATATCTCACTTAAGATTGCTCTCAACTGTAATGATAAGAGCCAATTTGTTTCACTCTTTGACAGATGCAAGTTGTTTCCCGATGAAATTCCCGGAAGAGGAATCACACTCTTTGGAACCGAAATTCGTGAGTTTCAAGCTTATATGGCATTTTCTTCGGATAAAGAGATCGAGCGTATAGGAAAGATAAAAGAATATATTTCTAAATGTAATGAAAAGTATGGCGATGAATGTGCCGAAAAGATCAGGTATGTTCCCGCAGAGCTTACAGAGAAGTATCTTTCTGATGAGTACGGCAATACAAGCTTATGTAATGACAAGCTTATGATCGGTCTTAACTACGCAAAGATCATTCCCGAATATTTGGAAATGTCTTCCGGTAAGATAATCGGATTCTCCGGAAGAGAAGATCTGGGAAGAAGAAAATTTGCCGAGTATGTTTTAAGGAAACTGATAAATAGCGAAGCTGTTAATCTCTGGCTTATAGATTCAGAGAGAGGTGAATTTGAAAGTATATCCAAAGAAAAAGAGATCGCCTATTATTCGGCAAACGCTATGGATTCCATAGAAATGATAGAAAGAGCCCATGCCGGGATCGGTAAAAAGCAATCCGAGGGTAGTGATGCAGACAACAATAAACTTAACGTATTGTATTTTGCAAACAGAAAGGTCATGGACGTAATACAAAAGGAGGAAGGAATATATGAGAAGTACTTAGAGATTTTTGAAAAAGCAAAGGAAAATAAGGTATGCATTATGCACGCTGATGTGGAAAATACCGCGGTCACTTCATTAAGTAATCCAATACTTAAGCATGTAAGGGACAATGGGGATATGGTATTTTTTGAAAGTATCAGAGATATCTTGTTGGTAAGAGTACCCCAACAGGTATTAAGTTCCGTGAAAGTTCCAACAAACGTCGGCGATGCATTTTACATAAATAACGCAAAGCTCAAGCGCATAAAAGTGACGTTTGAGTAATAAAAGAAAAGGAGAAAAAGATATGGCACAAAAAGGAGTAAACGTTGAATTATTGGCTACAAAGAGCCAATTAATCGAAAAAGCAGCCGGTGAGCTCGATACACTTACATCGAGTGTACAGGGCTTGCAGGGACCTCTTGTAGAATGCTGGTATGGTGTTGATAGTGATGCATGTGTTAATTTCATCAATCAGCTTTCAAGCAAGATGACTCAGATGTCCGGACAGGTCCGTCAGGTTAACAAATGGATCAACAGCGTTTCACAGAGTTATCAGAGTGAAGCAGCCAGCGGAAGCAGAGCATATCAGTTTTAATTAAAGGAAGGAGAGAATAACATGGGAGCAAGTGGAATGATTGGAGCAGATACCGAGGAGCTTAATGCGAACGCGGATAAGCTCACGAGTTTTGCAGAAGAATTAACTACAACTTTAGACAGCCTTAAGGCTGATATTGATGAGGTTGGTGCGGAAGGCATTTTTGGTGATTCAGCACAGAAGCTTATCGATGTATATCTGGAGCTTAATGAGGATCTTCATAAATTTTCAAAGACATTGGAGACACTCGGTATGAATGTAAAAACATCTTCAAATAATAAGATAGAAATTGATACACAGGGAGCTTCAAATCTTTCATACGAAGGATAAGTGACTGTCGGCATGTGGCAGTGTCAAAGCTGCCACATGTATTTAGCTTTTAATAACGATATATGGAGGGAAGAGAATGGCAACAAAGGAGAAAACTAAGCAAGACTTCGATAAAGAGATCGATGCTTGCAAAGCAAAAAAGGATGCTCTTGAGGGTCTTTTAAGTAAGCTTGAGGAACTATTACAGGAGCTTGAATCCAAAGACGGAGAATTGAGGGAAGGAGCACTTGATCCGATCTCACGTTATAAGCTCGGAGGAGAATCAGGGGAAGATTGGCTCGGGCTTAACTTTACCAAAGCCGGGGAGAACAAAACAACAATAAATACAAACATGTCAAACTATGGATCACAAATAAGTACTCTTGAAAGCGAGATTCAGGAAGCGATCAATGAGCTTGAGGAAGCAATAAAAGAGCTTGAGAAAGAACTAAAGAGCCTAAATCATAAGAAAGAATCTGCTCCTGATGAAAACGATATAAGCGAATCCGATAGTTCGGATTCGGAAGAAAAAGAATAAATTAAGGGGGAAAGAGATATGAATATGATAAAGTTAGATGTTCAAGTATTTACCTCGATAGTAGCGGGAATAAAAACGCAGAGCGACAATATCATTGCGACTGAGACGGGATATGTTAACCCTGATCCGGAAATTCTTAGAAATTCAATTATTCCCGATTACCAGCAGGCCGATCATGGGGTTAATGATATGCTCAGACTCATGAAACAGGAACTGACGCATGTCACACAGGTAATGGATGCGATCAGGGTAGATTATGAAACCGTGGATAGAGAAAAAACAGCCGATTGTGAACAGGTATATAATTCAAACGCAAGCTGATGAGTTACTGCTTTTTTGCATTCTTGCAGATATCATTAAGACAGCACCTGTCACATTCAGGTCTTCTTGCTATGCATACTTCTCTACCGTGAGTAACGAATCTGTGGCATAGTGCGTTTCCTTCTTCGGGAGGGATGATCTTCCACAGTTCTTTTTCAACCTTAGTAGGATCTTTTATATTATCAACAAGACCTATAAGGTTACAAAGTCTAATACAATGAGTGTCCGTAACAATTGCGGGATTTCCGAATACGTCTCCGAGGACAAGATTGGCGCTTTTTCTTCCTACTCCGGGAAGTGCGAGCAGCTCTTTCATGTTATCGGGGACGTTGTCGTTATATTTTTCGTGAATGACCTTCATACAGGCGGAGATGTCCCTTGCTTTGGAATTACCAAGGCCGCAGGGACGAACTATTTTCTCTATTTCTTCGACGGGAGCTTTGGCCAGAGCCTCCACGGTCGGGAATTTCTCATACAATAAAGGCGTTATCATATCGACTCTTTTGTCCGTGCACTGGGCCGCTAGGCGCACGCTCACAAGAAGTTGCCAGGCTTTATCGTAGGCAAGAGTGCATACGGCGTCGGGATATTCCTTTTTTAATCTATTTATTACTTCAAGTGCTAATTTTTTCTTGGTCATATCGAGCCTTTCTTGTATAATAATCATTGTAAAATATTTAAATTTATTTAACAAAAAAGTTGGAGTTGGGGAAAATGAGTTTACACTATAATGCATTTATTTCTTACAAACACGCTGAGCTCGATAATAAGATCGCAGCAATGGTTGAGCGTGGTCTTGAACACTATCACATTCCGCACAAAATCAGAAAAAAGACCGGCATGAAAAAGATCGAGAGGATCTTTAGAGATACCGACGAGCTTCCGATCACTAGTGACCTTAGCGGAACAATCGCAGAGGCACTTGAGAATGCTGACTATCTTATAGTAATATGCTCGACAAATACTTGCAAATCCATGTGGGTTGAAAGAGAGATAAAGCTCTTTTTAAAGAACCACACTCAGGATCAGATCCTTACGGTATTGGCAGACGGTGAGCCGGTTGATGTGGTACCCGAGATACTTAAGAATAAAGAGGTTACCAGGGTTAATGAGCTGGGAATCGAAGAAACGGTAACAATACCTGTTGAGCCGCTTTCATGTGATTTCAGACTTCCTGCGAGAGAAGCCAAGAACACTGAACTTCCTCGCCTTGCGGCATCTCTTATAGGCTGTTCGTACAACGAACTGATGGATAGACAGCGTCAGTACAAGATGAAAAGACTGACCGCTATTTTTGCTGTGATAATGGCTGTAACGCTTACTTTTGTCGGTAATCTGATATACAGCAACAAAAAGGTTAATGACAGCTATCGTGCTTCTCTTATCAGTCAGTCTAAGTATCTTGCGAATGAATCGGAGAAACTTCTTGATAATCAGAACAGAATTGATGCGCTACATTTGGCTCTTGCGGCTCTTCCCGGTGAGGAGATGCCGGACAGACCTGTCACGACGGAAGCTCTTCGTGCGATCACGCAGGCAACAATGGCTTATGTATCAAATGACGTAGCCGATATCACATCAATATGGAATTATGAGATGCCCGGAACCGTAAGAGAATTGAATGCAGATTCCGATAATAAATATCTGGAAGCAATGGACCAATTCGGAAACATAAAAATATGGGATACGGAAAGTCATAAAGAACTCTATAGTTACAATCCCAAGCATGATAGAGCTCTTGTTCCAACATGTTTTAAGTTTCTTTCCGATGGAAGAGCTATTATGGCAGGAGGTCATTTTATTACATGTGTCAATGTGAAAAACGGAAAGGCGGATTGGGAACAGAAACTTGATGACTATTTTACCGATGAAGCTATTAATATAACTAGTGACGGAAATATAATGCTTCCGATGGATGATGGATCATTTCGCATTTTTTCAAAGGAAGACGGAAAGGTAATTGAGGAATATAAACTTCCGGAAGAGTTTACTTCTTCTTTTTATATTGAAGGATATGTTCATCATACTTGTTTATCTCCGGACAATACAAAGATTGCCTTTACTTTTTCGGATAAAGATCAAAAAACCGGAATCGGAGTATATGATATAACTTCCGATAAAGTAATATCCAAAGTGACGGATGGGAAATTCTCGGGTGATATTCTTTTTCCTACAAATGACGAGCTGTTTTTGGCATTTCCTGAAGATCCCATGAACAGTAACACCAGATTCCTTACCATGAATATATGTAAGACAGATCGAGATACGATTGAGTGTCTTGATCCTGATGATCTTTCTGTGAAATGGACCAATGAGTTTTTATCCAATGATGTTTCTTATGGATCGGAATTTATTTATATAGAAGACAATAATTCTATAGCTTACTATTCCGGTGATACTTCAGATATTTGGGATGTGGCGACCGGTGAGAGACTTCATCATTTCACTGTGAATTCAGCTATTGTTTATGCTTTTATGAGTAAAGATAGAGTTGTCCCAAGTTATATAACTCTTAACGGCGGTCTTGCAAGCTTTACTTCTTCAGATCCTGAGGATAAAGATACTATCAATTGTATGGAATATTTTACTGATAATCTTGATATCGGTGCGGTTGGTAGTGGATGCTTATATTTATCTCGAAAAAACGGAAAAAGTATAACTCAGTATTCCGGAAATACATATGACAAAGAATGGAAAGCTTATGATGCTTCTCCCGAGACAAAAAGTCTCTATAATTCATATATGGATGATAATGTCGCCGCTGTTCTTTTTGATGAAGAAGAGAGCGTGATATTGGACCTTTTTGATCCAAATGATATGAAGTATACCAAAAGAGTTGTTTTGGCCGAGGACGGAAGTGAGGCGAAATCGCATCAATTCCTTTGTCTTGGCACTTATAATGGCAAACTGCTTTTGAACTATAAAAATAATGTGTCCGGTGATGAATTGAGGGTCTATTTCGTCGACTATAAGACAGGAGAATACACATCGGAGAAGATAAATAAGTATTCTTATTCATCAACCAATATTCCGACATACGAAAACGGTAAGATTGTTTATACAGAAATGAATGGATTTGATAACACATTTATATCTGTATATGATATTGCATCGAAAAAAACAGATAAGTATCGTCTTCCTGTAGAAGAATATATCGGTATCAAGAATCTATATTATTTTGAAAAACAAGGCTTTATCTATGTTGCAGTAACACAGCCCTTTGATGGCTCTACAGTGAAACCGGACTATATTATAGATATAAATGAAAACGAGATATATCCCGTTGATCATGACGATGATTGGAATGATACTGTATGTGTATCGATGAATGATGACGGAAACTTGATTGCTGCAACAGATGAGAAGAATATAGTTATAAAAGATATAAAGGGAAATAATATATCTGTAATTCCTATTTTCGATGTTAAAATGCGGAGACCTGTTTTTGTGAAAGAAAAGGTTAGTCAAAAGGATCTGCTTATTGTTCCGTTTACTGACGGCAATTTGTGCAGATATGATGCAATGACGGGAAATCTTGTCGGAATGACGGAATATACGACAAATTCTACGATGGACTATGAAAGTACCTTTACCGTTGATGCCGAACATTCATGTATATACTTTCATTATTCATCAATTACCAATATTTTTGATCTGGACAGCTATATGGAACTGGGATATGTTACAGGAAACATGGGATACCACAAACCTACGGATACATTCCCGTGCTTGGCAAAGGATGAGAACGGTGTGGAATGCCTCGGCTATTTCCGCCGCTATAACTTAGACGATCTGATTAAAAAGGCAAAAGATATTTTGCAGGACCACGAGATGCCCAAGGAGCAGAAGGACGCTTACGGAATTAATTAAAAGAAAAAGAGATTGGGGAAAGATTTAATGGGAACACATTACAACGCATTTATTTCATACAAGCACGCAGAGCTGGATAATAAGATTGCAGCTATGGTTGAGCACGGTCTTGAGCATTATCATATTCCGCGCAAGATACAAAAGAAGACCGGCATTAAAAGGATAGAGAGAATCTTTAGGGATACCGATGAACTCCCGATAACAAGTGACCTTAGCGGAACTATCGCCGAGGCTCTTGAAAACGCCGATTATCTAATAGTTATATGTTCGACCAATACCTGCAAATCAATGTGGGTTGAAAGAGAGATTAAGCTCTTTTTACAGAATCATACTCAGGATAAGATTCTTACTGTGCTTGCAGACGGTGAACCTGTTGATGTTGTGCCTGAAATTCTGAAAAATAAAGAAGTTATCAGTGTTAATGATCAGGGAATTGAAGAGACGGTAAGTGTTCCCGTTGAACCACTTTCATGCGACTTCAGATTACCTGCAAGAGAAGCTAAGAGTACAGAACTTCCTCGTCTTGCCGCATCCCTTATCGGATGTGAATATAACGAGCTTATGGACAGACAGCGTCAGTACAAGATGAAAAGGCTGACCGCGGTTTTTGCAGGTGTAATGGCAATTGCTCTCGGATTTGCCGGATACATGTTCTACAGCAGAAATCAGATAAATGAAAGTTACCGTGCTTCGCTCATAAGCCAGTCTAAGTATCTAGCCAATGAATCCGGTAAGCTTCTTGATAATGAGCAGCGCATGGACGCTCTTCATCTAGCTCTTGCCGCTCTTCCCGATGAAGAAATGCCGGACAGACCTGTGACCGTAGAAGCTGTAAGAGCTATTACAAAGGCTACAGGTGCTTACATGCCGCTGTATTCCTCAAACCTCTTATCCAAGTGGACATATGAGCTTCCGAACGCAGTAATGGACATGCGTGTAAATAGCAATAACAACTATGTTGCTGCAATTGACATTTCCGGAAACATCAAGGTATGGGATACGCAATCTCATGAAGAATTGTATTCTTACTCGGGAAAAGGAATAGACAACAGTGCTAATTATATAGGAACTCTCGATGATGGAAGTATGCTTGTTAAGGGAAACCACTTCTTTACTTCTATCAATCCAAGAACCGGCGAGGAAAACTGGAAAGTCTCCTCTCCCGATTATAATTTTGGTTACAAGGGACCTGTCTTATTGACTAAGGAAGGCGATCTTATTACCAACATAAGATCCGCAGGACGTGTCTCATTTAAAGTATTTTCACCCGAAGACGGTTCTGTTCTTGCAACATACGGCGTGTCACAAGAAATTGATGACCTGATACCGGTGGACATAGATGATTTCATAATATCATCGGATAAAACAAAGATTGCATTTACTTATACCAAAGATAATATGAAAAAAAGTCTGGTAATACATGACATTTCTTCAGAAAAAGATTTGGCTTGGTCCGAAGAATATGCAGTCATACCGGCATTTACTTTTTCAAACGACAACAATCTGTATGTATCATGTTCTTTAAACGACTATTCTAATGAAAGTATTAAATATATGAACATGAAGGTCCTTTCTCCTGTACATCACATTATTAAGTGTATGTCTTCTGAGGATTTTTCGGAGAAATGGGCTTATGAATTTGACTATAATAATATAAATGTAGAGTCCATGATTAGTTACATAAAGGACAATAATACCCTTTTGGCTTATGCCGGAGAAGTAGCTGTTCTTTTGGATGCTTCAAGTGGAGAAGCGCTTAATAATTACAAACTTAACACACCGATAGTGGCGGGATTTTTAAATTCCAAAACCTGGAGCCCCTTCTTTTTGACGAACGATGGCTATATAGCACGTCCCACCAATGAACCAAGCCGCGATCCCGATTCTATTACTGCTTTAAAATATTTTATCGATAATATCAGCATGGCAAAAAACGGAAAAAACGGATACTACATTTGTGAAAACGGAAGTGATCGGATAATCTTTTACGGGATTGGGACTTATGATGAAGACTGGCAAGCTTTCAAAGAAGCTCCTGAAATGGATTTGGTAAAAAAATGCTATATTGATGACAACGCTCTTGCACAAATAATCAGAAAAGATGATGGCGTTTATATAAATATTTATGATCCCAATGAGAAATCCCGGGTAGCAAGCACAAAGCTTGGAGGTCCGGATTATAGGGAGAACACTTTTACAATTAACGGAACCCATGACGGTAATCTTATACTTACTTATAAAGATAGCGATACTAATGATTTTCTGCTGTGCATGGTAGATTACAAAACAGGAGAACAAAGTTCCAGGGTATTAAATAAAGGATCCTATGTAAACGAAGATGCTGTGGATTATCAAAACGGAAAACTTATCTATACGAGAAAGGAATCCAAAAATACCTTTGTTATAATATATGACATTGCCAAAGACAAAGAGCAGAGATATCTGGTTGATTCGGATAGTTCCTTAGCAAATGTCAATGATATCTATTACTTTGAAAAACAGGGATATATCTATTATTCCGGAAAGGCTACTTATTCTTTTGACCACACTTCTGAAGATGACGCGGAATTTGTCATCAATCTGAAAGAAAATGAGGTATATAGGATAGAACACAACAGCACGTGGTATTACACCAAACACGCAGCGATCAATGATGCAGGTACCATGATTGCCACTGCCGATGATTCATATATCGCCATAAAGGATCCAAAGGGAAAAGACATAGCAAATATCCCTCTAAACAGCGCGAGTATAGCCGGTTTTATATTTTATAAAGATTCCGGCACAGGTAAGGACATCCTTATCGTTCCGTACGATGACGGAAACCTTTGCAGATATGATGCAGAAACGGGAGAATTATTGTATAGTACAACCTATGAACCATTGGGCTATTCGACTCTTGATAAATACGATACACCATTTATTATTGATACCAAGCACTCATGTATCTATATGCAGCAAAGTGTTGCAACAACCATATTTGACTTGGATACTTTCACTGAGCTTGGCTTTGTATACGAATCAATTGGTTACCACGCTCCTACAGATACATTTATCGCTGTATCCCAAGATGAGGAAAAAGTCAGCCGCCTCGGCTACTTCCGTCACTACACTTTAGACGATCTTATCAAAAAAGCTAAAGACATTTTGCAGGACCACGAGATGCCCAAGGAGCAGAAGGACGCTTACGGAATAGGATAAAATAAGTATTATGAGATTAAATGAGCTGCTGAAATTTAATAACATAACCATTCAGTGTCACGACAATCCGGATGCCGATGCGCTCGCGTCGGGATACGCTCTTTTGTGGTACTTTGAAAAGATGGGCAAGAAGGCAAAGCTCATCTACAAAGGCAAGAACAAGATCCAAAAGAGTAATCTCAAGATCATGCTCGAGAAGCTTGAAATTCCGGTTTCGTACGAGCCCGAGCTTGATAAAGTGAAGGGGCTTCTTGTCACCGTTGACTGTCAGTACGGGCAAAAGAATGTATCCAAACTAAAGGCTGATCACATTGCGGTCATAGATCATCATCAGAAATCGGCTGACCTTCCGAAGCTTTCCGATGTAAGGAATAACCTTGGAAGTGCCTCGACGCTTGTCTGGGATCTTATCAAAAAAGAAGGTCTTGATGTCAACGACAATCCGCTTTTAGCAACAGCTCTTTACTATGGACTCTACACAGACACCAACAAGTTTTCCGAGGTTTCGCACCCGCTTGACCGCGATATGCAGGACGAGCTTATCGTAAACAAGAGCATTATCGTGGAGATGAGTAATTCAAACATTTCGCTGAACGAGCTCAAGATCACGGGCAACGCGATCCTTAACTATAAGTACTTCAAAAAAGAAAAGTATCTCATCATACATGCGGAAGCATGCGACCCCAACATTCTCGGCGTTATGAGCGACTTTTCGCTTGAGACGGCGGGCGTTAACGTTTGCCTTGCCTATTTTGTAAGTCCTATTGAAGTGAAATTTTCCGTTCGCAGCTGCGTAAAAGAGGTCCACGCCAACGAACTTGCTGCATTTCTTGCAGGCGACCTCGGCGGCGGAGGAGGCCATATATTCAAGGCCGGGGGCTCTCTTAGACCTGAGAAGCTTAAACAAAAATATAAAGAGAGCAAGGATAAAAAAGATAAAGGCTCGGGAAAACTCGAAGCGCTTGCCACAAATTACCTTCATATGCGTATGAAAGAGTACTTTGACATGTACGAAGTCATCTATGCAAAAGAAACTACGCTTGGCATGGACGGCATGAAGAAATACGTGAAGATCCCGCAGGAATTCGGATATGTGAAGCTTACCGACGTATTCCCGAAAGGAACTTTGATCACGGTCAGAACCTTGGAGGGCGATATCGACATAACCATAGATAAATCGCATTACCTCATGGTCGGAATCACAGGTGAGATCTATCCTATAGCAAAAGAAAAATTCAAAAAGAGCTACAAGACCCTTGATGACAGCTTCGATAAGAAGTTTGAATACGATCCCAGCATAAAAAACAGCGTCACAGGCGAAAAGAAATCCGTCATGGCTTATGTTAAACATGCTGTGAGCAAGGGAAATGTCAGCATCTATGCCCGTCCTCTCGATAAGTGCGTAAAGCTCTTTACCGCTTGGGATGACGAAAAATATTATTCGGGCGGTATCGGCGATTACATCGCTTTCAGAGAAGACGACCCGCATGATATCTACATCATAAAGAAAGATCTTTTTGATCAGTTGTATAAAGAGGTAAAAATGTAAAGAACACCCACGAAGAACAATATCGTCGTTGTGACATTTGTGGCAAGTCTTTTGGGAGCATTCCTTGCAAAAGCTGTATTAAAGAAGCATTTTGAAAAAGCAGGTATCATAACCGGTAAGGAAAACAGAAACGTTGCCTGAATAAAAAAAGAAACGTTAGAACGGTGCCACTTTACTGAACCCCGGTCATAATTTGTTTATATTAGTTTATAAACTATTTATTTGACGTATTTTTTTTACTAAAATACAATATACATATATTCAGAACTATGTGCGTAAGTATGATAGTCAAAAAAGTAACAATCTATGAATGAGGGGTATCCGTATGGATTCTAACGGACTTAGTGCAGAACAGCAGGCTTTGCTTGCAAGTATAATGGGTAAATCACCTCAGCAAGGCGGCGGGGGAATGGCCGCAAATCCTGCAGCAGCTGCAGCTTCTGCGACACCGGCGGCAGCATCTCCGGCAGACTCGGGAAAAATGTTGTCCCAGGCAGAGATAGATGCTCTTATCGCATCTATGGGTAAGTAAGTGCATGATGCACCGATTTAATAAGGTGAATTGGTAAAAGATCAACCCGGCAGGAATACTGCCGGGATTTTTTTGACTTAAAAAGCGCTCAAAAAGCTTGTTTTGTGTGAAAATGTAGCATATTTTATTAAAATGTATTATCATTAAATTGTATAAATGTTTATTGTTTTTCACTAGTCTGTTTAGTTGGAGGGTGACATCATGTATATAGCGATGCAATGTAGTGACAGTAACGGAACTCTCAACACGGAAGTGTGTACTTTCTACGGAATCAGGTATGATACGAGATACAGATCGGCGGTAATATCAACCGAGCATCTCAATCACGACTATGTTGTTCCCATGGATCCGAAGGACTATGAGAACGCCGTAAAGCAGATAATGGAAGCCATGAAGGAGCGTGTCGAGCTCATAAATATCGAGCAGGGCATTGTCTGCCGCGGAAGAAAAGGCGAGTCAAGGCACGTAGAGCCGCAGAGACTTGTTATCAAACCTGTTTAACCAATAAAAACACGAGGGGGTTCAGATGAGCAAAAAAATATTGGTTGCGTACTTTTCAGCAAGCGGAGTAACTGCCAGCATCGCCAATCAGTTGGCGGCGGAGATCGGTGCGGATATCTATGAGATAGCGCCCAAGAACAGATATACTTCTGAGGATCTTAACTGGCAGAATGAGTTTTCAAGAAGCAGCATTGAGATGAAAGATATAACATCGCGCCCGGAACTTGCAGACGGCAATGCCAGCGTTGAAGGCGCGGATGTCGTTTTTATCGGCTTTCCGATCTGGTGGTACACGGCACCTCATATCATCAACTCATTCCTTGAGGAATACGAGTTTTCCGGTAAGCATGTAGTTCTTTTTGCTACTTCCGGAGGAACCGATATCGATAAGAGCGTAAAAGACCTCCAGAATACCTACACGCGCATTCATTTCGACGGAGGAAGGAAGTTCAATGTGGGAATTTCCCGCGATGAGCTTAAAAACTGGGCTAATAAATATATACAGTAAGTTTTATGATGAGCGTTAGGGCTGCCGAAAAAAACGGCAGCTCTTATTATTTGACAACAGTCCCGCGTGTGGTAAAATTTTGAGGTAATAATAATTGGAGGAGAAAAAGTATCTCATGTCAGAAGTATACAATCATCACGCAATAGAAAGTAAATGGCAGAAATATTGGGAAGAGAACCAGACATTTAAGACAGACGTTTGGGATTTTTCCAAGCCCAAATATTATGCCCTTGATATGTTCCCTTATCCGTCAGGTGTAGGTCTTCACGCAGGACATCCCGAAGGATATACGGCTACAGATATCATGTCACGTATGAAGAGAATGCAGGGATATAACGTATTGCATCCCATGGGATACGATTCATTCGGTCTTCCTGCTGAGCAGTATGCGGTTACAACAGGTAACCATCCTGCCGGATTCACAGAGAAGAATATAGAGACTTTTTCCAAGCAGCTCAAGGAGCTTGGATTTGACTATGACTGGTCCAAGATGGTAGCAACAAGCGATCCCAAGTTCTACAAGTGGACACAGTGGATCTTTAAGAAATTGTATGAAGACGGTTATGCCAAGCATATCGATATGCCTGTTAACTGGTGCGAGGAGCTGGGAACGGTTCTTTCCAACGATGAGGTAATCGACGGTAAATCAGAGCGTGGCGGTTATCCCGTTGTTAAAAAGATGATGAAGCAGTGGGTTATCGATCAGCAGGCTTTCGCTGAGGAGCTTCTTGACGGACTTAATGAGATTGACTGGCCCGAGTCAACCAAGGAGATCCAGCGTAACTGGATCGGTAAGTCAACCGGTGTTGAGGTTGATTTCAAGATCGTAGGCGGCGGAGAGTTCTCAATCTTCACAACATGTATTGAGACCATCTACGGTATTACCTTTATGGTACTTGCTCCCGACGGAGAGATCGTTAAGGGACTTTTGGACCGCGTTGAGAATCTAGACGAGGTTCAGGCATATATAAATGAGACACTTAAAAAGAACGATCTTGATCGTACAGATCTTAACAAGACCAAGTCAGGATGCCCTCTTAAGGGAATCTATGCGATCAACCCCGTAAACGGCAAGGAAGTGCCTTTGTTTATCGGTGACTTCGTTCTTGCAAGCTACGGTACAGGTGCTGTTATGGCCGTACCCACACATGATCAGAGAGACTTTGAGTATGCTGAGGTTCACGGACTTCCGCTTATCCAGGTTATAAACAATGCCGAAGGAACAGTTGATGTTTCCGGACATGCATTTGAGAAGCAGGATTATCTCGGCAAGGGCTGCATCCTTATGAATTCCGAAGAGTTCGACGGAATGACTGTAGAAGATGCCAAGAAAGCCATCACCAAGAAGCTCGTAGATATGGGCGTTGCAAGAGAGAAGGTTAACTATCACTTCCGTGAGTGGATCTTCGCAAGACAGCGTTATTGGGGCGAGCCCGTTCCCTGCGTATACAAAGAAGACGGAAGCATTGTTTTCCTTGATGACAGCGAGCTTCCCGTTGTTCTTCCCGAGCTTGAGGATTACAAGGGACGCGGAGGCAAGGCGCCTTTAGAGAACGCTACAGAGTGGAAGGCATATGACAAGAACGGACTTAAGGGAACAAGAGAGACATCAACCATGCCCGGTTCCGCAGGTTCTTCTTGGTACTATTTCAGATATATCGATCCCGATAACGATAAAGAGTTCGCCAATCAGGAACTCCTTAAG
The DNA here is from genome assembly GCF_003625505.1 of Butyrivibrio sp. XB500-5. Taxonomy (NCBI): domain Bacteria; kingdom Bacillati; phylum Bacillota; class Clostridia; order Lachnospirales; family Lachnospiraceae; genus Butyrivibrio; species Butyrivibrio sp. XB500-5. The sequence continues at coordinate 673,188 of NZ_RAIS01000001.1, read as the reverse complement.
CACTGGATGCCGGTTGACCTTTACATCGGCGGTCCCGAGCACGCTGTAGGACACCTGATGTACTCACGTATCTGGAACCGTTTCCTTTATAACAAAGGTCTTTCACCTGTAAAAGAGCCTTTCAAAAAGCTCGTACATCAGGGAATGATCCTTGGTGAGAACGGTATCAAGATGGGTAAGAGATTCCCTGAGTTTGTTGTTAACCCCAGCGATATTGTAAACGAGTATGGAGCTGATACGCTTCGCCTGTATGAGATGTTCATGGGACCTTTGGAAGTATCTAAGCCTTGGAACTCCGCAGCCGTTACAGGCGCAAGAAAGTTTATCAACCGCGTATTTACTTTCTTTACAGAGCCTGCAAACATCACTGATGACAACAACGGCAATCTTGAGAAAGTTTATCATCAGACAGTTAAGAAGGTCACAGGTGATTTCGAGGCACTTGGCTTTAATACAGCCATAGCTCAGATGATGATCTTTGTTAATGCGGTATACAAGGAAGGAAAGTGCCCAAGAGAGTATGCCGAGAACTTTATTAAGATGTTGTCATGCATCTGCCCTCACGTTGGTGAAGAGATCTGGCAGAAGCTTGGACACGACAATACTATTGCCTTCGAGCCTTGGCCCACATTTGATGAGTCTAAGTGCGTAGAAGACACAGTAGAGATCGCAGTTCAGATCAACGGTAAGGTTAAGGCCACACTTGCTATCGGCAAGGAAGATCCCAAAGACGAAGTTATCGCCAAGGGTAAAGAGCTCATCGCAGATAAGCTTGAAGGTAAGACTATCGTAAAAGAGATCTATGTTCCCGGCAGGATCGTGAATATAGTAATTAAGTGATCGAGCGAAGCGAGAGTCGAACTTCCATATAAGAATTTAGAAGGATATTACGAGGTAATCACACCCCGTAATATCCTTTTTCATATTATGATATAATTAATCTAAGTATTGCCAATTTTAAATACCTGAGGATGAATATGGGAAAAAGAAAGATTAAAACGGTAGGCACGATCATCTTTATTGTGACGCTTATCATTACAACCTTCATATCATTCTTTTATCTGACAAGAGTAGCCGCGAATAGAAAAGAAAAGGCTCAGTTCCTTGCTGATTCTATCAGTGAGAGGATAGAAGCCGAAATAGAATCAAGAGATTATATAACCAGGATATTGGAGATCGAGATAGCCAATGAGGACGGGGACCTCAAGCAGCAAGAGTTTCAGACGATGGGAGAAGCTCTTTTTAACGATTATCTCGATGTAATAAGCGTTTCGCTTGCTCCGAACGGAGTGGTTAGTTACATATATCCCTTGGATAACGGTATCGCTGAGAGGAAAAATCTTTTTGAGGATTCAGTTGAAAGCGTTTATGCGGAAAACAGCATGAATACAGGCCTTTCAGTGATACTTGCGCCCGTTACGCTACCGGATGGAAGCTACGGCGTGATAATAAGGCGCCCTGTGTATATCGGAGAGAAGAATGCAGACAATTTCTGGGGATTTGCTTCGATAACATTGGGATTGTCCGACTTTTTATCAGAAGTTAATATCAAGGCGCTCGCGGATGAAGGCTATGAATATAAGCTTGTCGGCAACAATATTCTTACCGGCGATGAGCGCATTATCATGGAATATTCGGAAAAAGAGCTTGCGGCACCGATCTCTTCAATGATCAGCACCGTTGGCGGCGGTTTCTGGACACTTATGATAGCACCAATCGGAAACTGGATGGATCTTAAGGAGATAGTTACTGCATTTCTGATCGGTATTATCTTTAGTATCCTTATGTCGATCGCGGTTTCATCATACATGTCCGTCAAGGAAAATGCGGGAGAACTCGCGGTGTTGTCGTACACAGACGCGCTTACCAACCTGCACAATCCAAGAAGCTACAAGGAACATACCGATGATCTCATAAAGAAAAAGAGCCCGTTCGGAATCATATATATTGATCTCAATGATTTTAAAATGGTCAACGACACATACGGTCATGAGGTTGGAGATGAGCTCCTCAACGTTGTGGCCAAGAGACTTCTTAACAGCATCAGGGAAAAAGACATTGCGTTTAGAATAGGCGGAGATGAATTTGTCGTAGTAATTCACGGCAAGCACGACAGATTTTTCTATGAAGATGTCATAGCAAGAATAAGGACCAACGTCGCACGAGACGTAACAGTCGGGGATATAACGCTTAAAGTGATGATAAGTGCGGGATTTGCAAGATTCCCGGACGACGGCGTTAATATAGAGGACATTGTAAAAAAAGCCGACGATGCAATGTATTCAAACAAGCGACTTATTAAGGCAAGGCGCTTTGTAAGGGGCGATAAGTCGGTTAAATTCGACAGATAATAAAACACGCAGAATAAGAGGAATTATAAAAGATGGCGGGAGGAACTTACGATTTAATCAATAGGATTTTCGATACCTTTGCGGTAACATCGAGAAGCCGTTATGTCTATGTACACGACATGGAAAAAAATATTTCGAGATGGTCGCTCAATGCAGTGGACTATTTCGGACTATCAGGGGAATATATTTTTAATGCGGCATCGGTCTGGGAGATGAGGATTCATCCCGATGACAGGGATAAGTATGCCGAATATATTCAGCGCGTATATGCAGGAGATAAGCTGGATCCCAACTTCGAATACAGAGCAAGGAATAAAAACGGGGAATTTGTCGTTTGCTCATGTAGAGGAGTCGTGATAAAAGACTATTCGGACAAGCCGGTTTTTTACGCATGCTCGATTATCAATAAGGGTATCGTGGACAACAACGATCCGATAACTCTTTTGCCCAACCAGTTTGAGATGCTCAACTATATGAGAAGTCTTAAGACTGAGGGAAAAGAGTATTCGATACTCATGGTCAACGTTATAGATTTCGGTGAGATCAACAGACGCTACGGATATATGACGGGAAACAGCTTACTAAAGGCTGTCGCCGAGAAACTGCAAAGCGAGGGCGGGCCCGACGGAAAGGCCTACAGAGGCGAGGGTACTATAATCGCTCTTATAACTCCGAGCATGAAACTCGATGATATCAAAAAGCTATACGGTCGTATGAGGGCATTTACCAGAGAAGGGCTTTCGATCGACGGTAAGACAGTTAAAGCTGAAATGGGTGGCGGACTAGTCGTTGCGACAGATCTTGATGTCGATGAGCATTCGATATACACAAGCGCCAAGTACGCGCTTGATTATTCCAAGACGCAGAAGCACGGCAACCTTATTATTTTTCACAACGATCATGCAGAGAACAACAACAGTAGCATAGAGCTCGTTAATGAAGTCAGAAACTGTGTGATCAACGGGTTTGAAGGTTTCCATCTTGAGTATCAGCCTATTTTTTCAGCGGCAAACGGCAATCTTGTCGGAATGGAAGTTTTTGTCAGATGGGAAAAAGAGCCTTACGGAGATGTATCGCCATCAGAGTTTGTTCCATGGCTTGAACAGGATCCGGTATTCTATTCGCTCGGCAACTGGATACTTGAAACGGCGCTGGTCGATGCGATGCCGATAAGGCAGGACCGCAGAGACTTTTATCTGAGCGTGAACCTTGCTTTCATGCAGCTTGAGAAATCTGAGTTTAGAACGACTCTTTTGGAGATAATGAGAAAGACGGGTTATCCTGCAACGGCTCTTTGCTTGCAGCTTACACAGAGCTGCAGACAGCTTTCTATCGAGCATTTAAAGAGCCAGGTGGAATTCCTTAAATCATGCGGACTCAAGATAGGTCTCGATGTTTCGGACTTTGCTTCACTTGATCTTGTAAGCCATATGCCGATCGATTTCATAAGCCTTGTGCCTTCGCTTACAGGCGGAATGGAAGATAATCTTACGAATAAATACATGGTGGAAGCCGTTACTTCTTTTGCGCACAGGCTCGGTATAAGAACGTGCTTTACAGGTGTTGAGGATGCCGGAACGGCGGAACTTGCAAGGCAATATCCGATTTCCGATCTTATGGGATTCTTTTACGGACATCCCTGCAGGATTGAGGACTTTAAGAAAAAATACCTCTAAGGAGGCAATATGAGCAGAACCTTTCGTTACATTCAAAATGACGATGTTCTGAGGTCTTTTATGGAGTTTAGAGATGTTATCCGCAAAAGACCTGTTGTTATTGCGCGCCACGGAGACTATGTTCTGTATCTTAGCAGCCTGTCGGGAGATATTATGGGACTTTCCATAGAAAATCTTGAGAAAAAGAAGATTGTCTTCAGCAGGACATACGATATAAACAAAACTACGGATGCACTTGTTGCCCGCGGCACAAGGCATGCGGTTCAGAAAATGTCTGAGCTTAGCGATGAGGACGTCAACAGGAAGCGCCTCCAGATCTGGAAGTGGTACATCATGGAGTGGCAAAAGAATAACGCCGAGAGCGAGGAAGAACTCGTAAACCGTGAGCTTACCTGGGATGATAGTAATGAAACGCAAAAAGAGGATATCCTCGATATGGAATCCTTCCTTCACGGCGCGTATCTTAATCTCGGTGACACACTTCATCTTATTAACACATATCTTCAGAACGAAAAACACAAAGATATGTTCAGGCGCTTTGCAATCAACGATATCATGGAGCTTACCGGTGAAGACACCAAAGACAAGTCCATCATTGAAGCGGAAAAGAATCGCAAATCCGAAGACGAAGAAAACCACACCTATCGCTTCACGGTCAGCGTCGAAGCTACCGACAAAGAACATGCCCGCCAGGCACTTTTAAACTATCTTGCCGGCGATGAGCGCATCAAAGTGCAGAAGTAATAAATTTTGATTTGAATATTAAATGACATATTAAGAGGACTATATGACTCAGAAGATTTATAAGACCCGAAGGAAAAAAACACTTGTATCTGAAAACACGAACTTATTTTGTGCGCTGTTCACTTTTATCATGATTGGCTTGATGTTTTTGGTAATGTTTACAACAGGAATGAATCCTGTTATTGCGGTTTTTCTGTTTATAATTCTCATTGCTTGGATAATGCTTATCGTAGCTAAAAAGTTTAATTGGTCTGCGTCGACATGTTTGATCGGACGGGATAATAAGCTGTATGTAATAAGACTGTTTGGAACCGGGAAAATGGTGGATAAAAAAGGCGATATACCACCGATATATGCCCCAGCAGGTTCAGCTGAGCAAGCACTTACACTGGGACATAATATAAACGTTGCTATGAGAGAGAACAGTTATCGCAAGCAATTGAACGCTATGCGACGTGATGACAAAAATTATATTGATGGATTGGATAGTGTGCTTGAATATTTGGAAACGCATTCAAGAGCATATAAGGTAAAACCAAATAATAAAAGGACATTATCGGAAAGAATCCTTTTTTATGAAAGTGAGAATGAAGGATTTGAGAGAATCAGAACAGAGCTGGGAGAATATGGATTTTTAAAGCTTAACAATCCGGAGATAGCAGAAATCAAATTCGGAGCACTAAAGATCAAGTTTTATAACGAACAGAAGAAAGAATGCACAGTTAAAATATCAGACTGCTATGACGGCTTAAAAGAAGATATCAGAGCCGGATTATATTCATAAAGCCGCCGGTATCGGTGGTTGTGGAGACAAAAAAATCCCCGGAGATGTACTCCGAGGATTTTTTTCCCTATTTAGTTTTTATATATAAACCTTCTCTTTATATATCTTTATCTGATCTTAACGAATGCAACGGCTTTCTTTTCAGAAGTGTGCTCCGTTCTGCGCACGAGGTCCTGAGTGTGAACCGAATACTCGGAACTGTACTCTTCCTCTTGAAGTGCTACATTTCCCATCATCTCAAGCGCTTTAAGCTTACCGTACGATAGGTTCTGTTCCTTAGCCTTAATAGCATCAGCCATAATTTCAATGCACCCATGGCTCATGCCTGTCTTGATCTTTGTAGATCTTCTCATTATGCAATTCCTCCATCTCATAAGAAATTATTAAACGAAGTGGCTTGTAAAACTCAAGGCCCCTCAACCTATTGTGGTTTCACAACAAAATTTCATTTAATGAATACATTATATACTAATAATCGATAAAAGCATAGTAGTTTTGTAATACTTTGCATCGCTAAATTATTAAATTTTCATAAAGTGGACACAAATTTCTTTTCTGCAAAATTCCTTAAATTTATGTAAATTGACGTACAATGGTACAAAATTGTTGTAATATAAAATTGAGTTATTTTCTATACCAAAAATTGACAATTGTTTCTTCGTTCAAAGTGAGCGTAAGGAGAAACTATTATGTGGAATTATAGTTTTGCAGTCCCAAGTCTTTTGGTAGTCTTATTATATGCGGTCTATTATTTCTTTCTTCCGCGCATACCGATCAAGATGAATCGCACCTTCCTGCGTCTTCTTGTGTTGCAGTGCGCAGTTACTGTGATCGACATAGTTGCCAGTTGGGCAGATACCAATTATACGCATTTCCACATAGCGATCCTGTATATTCTTAACATCACTTATTTTGTGGTGTTCGTCTTAAGGTCTCTCCATTTTTACTTCTTTACGCTCAATGTCTTTAAGATTGACTATACCGAATTCAGGAAAAAATCTCTTATCGTCAGGATACCGATCTTTTTAACGTTCGCTATCATACTGACCACCCCTTTTACTCATGCGCTTTTTTACATTGATGAGAGCGGCTATCACAACGGATATTTTTATAATTTTATCTATCTTATAATGTGGTTCCTGATCCTGGGTTCTTATGTTGTTCTCTTTGTATTTAAAGATGTTCCGAAGCGCAGGAGAGATATAAGAGGCGTGTTCTTTTATAACACGGTCCTCCTTGCGGGTTCGTTAGTAAGACTGATGTATCCGAATTATCTTTTGATGGATACCTTCTGTCTGATAGCTATCACCACAATTTATCTCACCTATGAGAATCCGGACTTTTATCTTGAATCGAGAAGCTATGCGTTTAACAGCAGAGCGCTCAGAGAGTACCTTGATGAGATAAACGGAAAGAAGAAATATAAGATCATGGCTTTCATAATCCACAACTATGGTGAGGTGCGCGAGATATACGGCGGAAGGCAGATGGATAGCGGTATTTCACTTATAGGAACTTATCTCTACCGCACATTCAGAAGATACAAGGTCTTTTATTTCAGAAGCGGACGATTTGTTATCGTCGGCGACGACAAGATGGACGTTGAGAAGATCCATAAGATCCTCGTAAAGAGATTCATGAGCCCTTGGAAGTCGAGTGATACAGAGCTATATCTTGAGGCGGGTTATGCTGTTATATCGTCCGACAATATGAAAAGCTCTGATACCATACTGAATATGCTTATCACGACGCTTGAAGTTGTCGAGAAGAACGAAGACGGCTCGATCAACTATATCGATACCAAGATTGTAGAAGCGGCAACTAAGGGAACAGAGGTGAAAAAATCTCTCGAATATGCGGTTGATAACAATAAAGTCGAAGTGTTCCTTCAGCCCGTTATGGACGCGCTTACAGGTAAGCTTGTCGGTGCGGAGGCGCTTGCAAGGATACGAGACAACGACGGAAAGCTTGTTCCGCCCGGTCTTTTTATCCCGATCGCCGAAAAGAACGGAAAGATCAATCAGCTTGGCGAGCAGGTATTTGCCAAGACATGCCGCTTCGTAAAAGAGAATGATATAAAAAAGATGGGAATGAAGTGGATAAACGTTAACCTTTCACCGGTCCAGTTTATGAGGACCGACCTGGATCAGAGACTTCTTACCATACTGGAAAAATATGATATCCCGCCGGAGGTCATCCACCTTGAGGTCACAGAGGATGCGATGGGTGAAGAGGGAATAATGGAAAAGCAGATCGGAAACATAAAAGATAAAGGCTTTTCATTTGTCCTTGATGACTTCGGAAAAGGATATTCCAATATCTCAAGACTTAAGAAGTATCCGTTCATCAACATAAAGCTTGACCTCAGCATAGTATGGGATTATTGCAAGGAACCCGATGTTATACTCCCGAATCTCGTCGATACCTTCGAGAGAATGGGCTTTAGTGTAACGGCGGAAGGCATAGAGGATGAGAAGATGGCGGAAGCCATGACGGATATAGGATGCGATTATCTTCAGGGATATTACTATTCGATGCCCTTGCCTATGGATGAGTTTGTTGCCAAGTACGGAGATGGGGCTTCGGCAGTATAAAAGATATGAATTGGCAGATGCACCGCCGCTAAAGGAGATTTTTCTTTATAGGCGGTGCATTTTTTATTATTCAAAAAAGATTTTGCACAATTTATTCATAGTGGTATAATGTTCTGGATTTAGTATATGAGGTAATCTGTTATGAAGAATTTAGTTGAAAACAAACAGCTTGATGAGGAAAGAGCATTATATAATCTAACGGACGCTGAGGTTAAAGGCTGCGTATTCGACGGGCCGGCCGACGGTGAGTCCGCACTTAAGGAAGCAAGAGATATAAAGGTGAGCGATTGTAAGTTTTCACTTCGCTATCCGCTCTGGCATGTGACAGATTTCGAGATCGAGAACTCAAGCATGAACGAGCTTACAAGAGCTGCGCTCTGGTATGACAAAAACGGCTATATCCATGACAGCAAGCTTGGCGGAATAAAGGCGCTCAGAGAATGCATAGACATAAAGCTCCAAAAGTGTGATATAGTATCAGAGGAGTTTGGCTGGAAGTGCGACAATATTTCTCTTCTTGATTCGAGCATAGAGTCGATGTATCTTTTCCTCGACAGCAAGAATATAAAGCTTGATAACGTCAACATGAAGGGCAAATACTCCTTCCAATATGTTGAGAACATGGAGATCACAAACAGTAACCTCGATACCAAGGATGCTTTCTGGCATACCAAGAACGTTACTGTCAGAGACAGCATTGTTAAAGGCGAGTATCTCGCGTGGTATTCCGAGAATCTCACACTTATCAACTGCAAGATAATAGGAACACAGCCTCTTTGCTACTGCAAGGGACTTAAGCTCATTAATTGCACGATGGAAGGCTGCGATCTTTCTTTTGAATATTCAGAGGTGGAAGCCGATGTCAAAGGACACATCGATTCCGTCAAGAATCCTAAGTCAGGTAAGATCGTCGCAGACAGCATAGGAGAGATAATACAAGAAGCTGCAGTCATGGACTGCACAGGGGAGATCATAACAAGATGAAAACGGGACTTGTAATGGAAGGCGGCGCAATGCGCGGTATGTTTACCTGCGGCATTTTGGACGTGTTTATGGAAAGAGGCATCACCTTTGACGGCGCGGTTGGCGTGTCTGCGGGTGCAACTTTCGGATGCAATATTAAGTCCAAACAACACGGAAGAGCACTTCGTTATAACAAGAAATACTGCACGGACAAAAGATATCACAGCTTGTCTTCACTTCTTTTTACGGGAGATATTTATAACGCTAAATTCTGCTACGATGAGCTCCCTTACAAGCTTGACGTGTGGGATATAGAGACTTTTCAGAATAATCCGATGGAATTCTACTGCGTTGCGACAGATCTTTTGACAGGAAAACCTGTGTATCATAAGCTCACAACCGGCGGAAAAGAGGATATCGAGTGGATCAGGGCGTCAGCCTCAATGCCGCTTGTATCAAAGCCTGTGCATATTGACGGCGGCGTGTATCTCGACGGAGGAATATCCGATTCTATCCCGCTGAAATTCATGGAAGAGCAGGGCTATGACAAGATACTGGTTATCGAGACACAGCCCAAAGACTACGTTAAGGGCGAGCAGAAGCTCATGCCCCTTGCTAAGCTCATGCTTAGGAAGTATCCTAACATGATAAAGTGTATGGCGGATCGCCATCTCATGTACAATGAGGAAAAGAGATATATAAGAGAAAAAGAAGGCAGGGGCGAGATTATGGTAATAAGGCCCGATGCGCCTTTAAATGTAAGTCCCATTGAGAAGGACGAAAAAGAGCTCGAGAGAGTTTATCAGCACGGAAGAGCTAAAGCGGTCGAATTCTTAAGTATGGGACAATGGTGAGGTTTTATGAGTATTTTAAATGTTGAACACCTGACACATGGCTTTGGAGACAGAGCCATTTTTGATGATGTGTCATTCAGACTTCTTAATGGAGAACACATTGGACTTGTGGGAGCCAACGGCGAAGGCAAGTCCACTTTTATGAACATAATTATCGGAAAGCTCATGCCCGATGCGGGTAACATTGAGTGGGCCAAGAACGTTAATGTAGGCTATCTTGATCAGCACGCGGTCCTTAAGAGTGGCATGACTATAAGAGACGTTCTTGCTTCAGCATACGAGCCTTTGTATGCGATGGAGCAGAGAATGAACGAGATCTGCGACGCAATGGGTGAAGCGGGCGAAGAAGAGCTTGAAAAGCTGATGGAAGAGCTCGGCACGATTCAGGATCTTTTGACCAACAGAGATTTCTATTTGATCGACTCCAAGATAGAAGAGGTTTCGAGAGCGCTGGGATTTCTTGAGCTTGGCCTCGACAGAGACGTTACGGAGCTTTCGGGAGGACAGAGAACCAAGATTCTTCTCGCTAAGCTATTATTGGAGAAGCCGGACATTCTTTTGCTTGACGAGCCGACTAACTATCTTGACGCTGAGCACATCGTCTGGCTTACTAGATATCTGCAGGAATATGATAACGCTTTTATCCTGATATCTCACGACATTCCGTTCCTTAACAGCGTCGTGAACATCATCTATCACATGGACGGACAGACGCATTCGCTCGACAGATACGTCGGAGACTACGACAAGTTCATGGAAGTTTACGAGATGAAAAAAGCTCAGAGAGAGGCGGCATACAACAGACAGCAGCAGGAGATCGCCGATCTCAAGGACTTCGTTGCAAGGAACAAAGCTAGAGTTGCGACAAGAAACATGGCGATGGCACGTCAAAAGAAGCTTGATAACATGGACCTTATCGAGAAGGTTCAGGAAAAGCCTAAGCCTGAGTTTAACTTTAAGACGGCAAGAACTCCGGGCAAGATCGTATTTGAGACAAAAGACCTTGTGATAGGCTATGACGAACCTCTTTCATCTCCGCTTAATATCACGATGGAGAGAAATACCAAGATTGTACTTACTGGAGCAAACGGAATCGGTAAGACGACTCTTTTAAAGAGTATCCTCGGACTTATCCCTGCGATAAGCGGATCCGCGGAGCTTGGAGAGAACGTTGAGGTCGGCTATTTTGAACAGGAAATGTCGCCCGATATTGAGACAACCTGCATGGAAGAAATCTGGAAGGAATTTCCCGGATTTTCTCAGTATGAGGTCAGATCTGCTCTTGCAAAGTGCGGACTTACGACCAAGCACATCGAGAGTAAGTGCAAAGTTTTATCAGGTGGTGAGCAGGCCAAGGTAAGACTTTGTAAGCTCATCAACCGCGAATCCAATCTGCTTGTACTCGACGAGCCTACCAATCACCTGGATGTCGATGCTAAGGACGAACTCAAGAGAGCGCTCAAGGAATATAAGGGAAGCATCATCATGGTATGCCATGAGCCTGATTTTTATGAGGACATGGGAGCGCAGGTGATCGACTGTACAAAGTGGACAACAAGACTTTGATATAAAGAAAACATTAACCAAGCGGAACGCAAACATTGTTTTGCATTCGCTTGGTTTTCGTTTATAATATTAAACAATATAAGTCAGTACATTAGCGTAGTAAAGGAGAATGGGAATGAAAAAAAAGGTTTTGGCATTATTCATGACTGCGGCTATGGCAGTACTTGCTGTGGCTTGCGGAAATACACAGAGCGCATCTACCGGTGATAATGCGGGGGCAGCAGACGGTAAGGTGTGGGTTATCGCAACAGATACAGTATTTAAGCCTTTTGAATACACAGATGACAAGGGCAACTTCGTAGGAATCGACGTAGATATTCTTGCAGCAGTTGCTGAGGATCAGGGCTTTAAATATGAGCTTAAGTCACTTGGATGGGATGCTTCGATCGCAGCATGCCAGGCAGGACAGGCAGACGGAATGATCGCAGGCGCTTCAATCACTGATGAGCGTAAGGCTTCAGGCTGGATCTTCTCAAACGGATACTATGATGCAAACCAGAGCATGGCTGTGGCAGCAGATTCGGATATCAAGGGCTTTGAGGATCTTTCAGGTGCATCAGTAGCCGTTAAGACAGGTTCAATGTCAGCTACATATGCAGAGGAGCTTGCTAAGCAGTATAACTTTACAGTTACATACTTTGAGGATTCACCGACAGTTTACCAGGCAGTTACAGGCGGACAGGTTGCGGCTTGCTTCGACGATACACCGATCATGGCAGCTACGATCAAGGATTCAGGCATTGCCATGAAGCTTGTTGACGGAACAGGTAACGAGCCTGCAGAGTATGGTTTTGCCGTATTTACCAAGGACAGCCAGGAACTTATCGATAAGTTCAACGCAGGACTTGCAAACATCAAAGCTAACGGCAAGTACGATGAGATTCTTGCCAAATATCTCGGAGACTGATCTATGTTTAGAATTATTACTGTTTATGGCGGTATGTTATCGGCAGCGCTCGGAAGAACGCTGCTGCTGGCATTATTAGGCCTGTTTTTTGCATGTATCATCGGACTTATCTTCGGAATCATGGGCGTTATCAAGAACAGAGTGTGCAATGTCATCGCTCAGATCTTTGTTGACGTCATAAGAGGTGTTCCGATGATCGTATTGGCGTTCTTTGTTTACTTTGGAATGCCTTACTTTTTCAATACGATAATAGGTGGTTTTAATGTTTCGCTTCCGGCGCTCCATGCAGGAACCATTTGTCTTGCGCTTAACTGCGGAGCATATATGGCTGAGATCATAAGAGCGGGTATTCTATCCGTTGATCCCGGTCAGATGGAGGCTGCAAGATCACTTGGTCTTTCTTATTCTCAGGCAATGAGAAAGGTTGTGCTTCCTCAGGCGATCAAGACCATGATCCCAACCTTTATCAACCAGTTCATAATCACTTTGAAAGATACATCGATCCTTTCTGTTATCGGATTCCCGGAGCTTGTTAATACAGCCAAGAACGTGCAGGCCAATACCTTCATGTCTTTCCAGACATGGGCAATCGTCGGCATTATGTATCTTATTGTGATCACTATCCTTTCAAGAAGTGCGAAGGTTGTGGAAAGGAGATTGAACGTTGGCCGCGAATAAAGATATTACTATGATAAATGTGGAGCACTTAAAGAAGTGCTTCGGAAGTCTTGAAGTGTTAAAAGACATTTCTACAGAAGTTTACAAGGGTGAAGTTGTTGTGGTTATAGGCCCTTCGGGCTCGGGTAAATCTACTTTCCTAAGATGCCTTAATAAGCTCGAGACCGTAACTGACGGTAAGATCGTTATCGATGAAAAAGAGATCACATCTAAGAAGGTTGATATCAACAAGGTTAGAGAGAATATCGGAATGGTATTCCAGCACTTCAATCTTTTTAACAACATGAACATCATCGATAATCTCATGCTCGCACCCGTGATGCTCGGAAAATGCAGTAAGGAAGAAGCTCTAAAGAGAGCAAAGGATATGCTTAAGAAGGTCGGCCTTGCCGATAAGGAAAAGAGCTATCCCAGCCAGCTTTCCGGCGGACAGAAGCAGAGAGTTGCTATCGCAAGAGCTCTTTGCATGAATCCCGATATCATGCTTTTTGACGAGCCCACATCAGCTCTCGATCCCGAGATGGTCGGTGAAGTTCTTGCGGTTATGAAAGAACTTGCGGCCGAGGGTATGACAATGGTCATTGTTACCCACGAGATGGGATTTGCAAGAGAAGTCGCCGACAGAGTTATTTTTATGGACGGTGGGTATATAATAGAAGAGGGAACACCACAGGAAGTACTTCTTAATCCAAAAGAAGCACGTACAATTGATTTCCTTAATAAGGTTTTATAAGGAGCAGGATCTATCCGGATATAAACATGAGTTTATAGAGGAGGTAATGCCATGAAAAACATTATTACTATCAGCAGAGAGTTCGGTTCATGCGGCGGAACCATCGGAAGAGCGGTAGCCGACAGACTTGGATTTTATTATTTTGATAAAGACCTTATCCTTAGCGCAGCCAGGGAATCGGGTTCTCTTTCACCTGAAGAGATCAGGAAGTTTGATGAAAAGGTTCCGAGGGAATTCGGTTTCGGGCAGAGTCTTTTTGATTTCTACAACAAGCCTCTTAATGAGAAGCTTTTTGCGGCTCAGAGAGAAGCTATCAGGAAGGTCGCCGAGAAAGGTAACTGTGTCATAGTTGGTCGTAACGCCAACATGATTTTGCAAGAGTACGACAAGACTCTTCACGTATTCATCTCCGCGACGGAGTATTTCAGACTTCAACACATGAAGGAGAAGATGCCTGATTACACAGACGAGCAGATCCTTGAGAAGATGAAAGAGGTCGACAGAACGAGGCGCAAGTACTGCACGTACTACACCAACACTGAGTTCGGCCACGCCGACTACTACGATCTGTGCCTCAAGAGCTCGACGCTCGGCGTAGAGAAGTGTATCGACATCATCTGCGAAGCAGCTAAATGATAGAACCTGCAGATTGCTTAAATGCAGCAATCTGCAGGTTTTTTTATGATTGACTTGATATTTATGAGAAAATATCAAATGAAACAACAACGCCGTTTTCAATCTTAATTCCAAGTCCCAATCCGGAACCGATAATTTGTGGGAATTTGCTTGCGAAGTCTTCCTTGCTCATATGCTTGGCAGCTTCCTCACCACCACTTGAAAGGTACTGTGTGTTTGCATCGATCGGAAGTGTGTATGTATTGGTTCCCAAATCTATCGTATTCCAATTATCGTCGTACTGGTACACATCACCTTCAATTATGACCGCATTATCGGTAACTGAGACACTTTTTACATAACCCGGGGAATATGGGAATGGCTCGGAAACAAGATTTGTTGTATAGGTTCCGTCTTTTAGATTTGCAGTTGCTTGTTTAGATTCTTCTTTTGCATTATCCTGAGCGTGATGCTCTGCAGCAGCCTCTTTTGACGCTTGCTCTGTAGCGGCAGTTTCTTTCGATGCCTGTTCTGTGGCAGAAGCTACTTCAGATGTCTGAGCAGTGGCAGCTGCGTCCTCCGATGTCTGCTCTGTAGCAGAAGCATCTTCTGAAGTCTGTTCAATGGCGGCAGCATCCTCCGATGTCTGTTCAGCAGCGGCAGCCTCTACCGATGACTGTTCTGCAGCGGATGCTTGCTCGTTTACATTGTCAGTATTTGCGTTTTCACCACATCCTGTTACCATAATGGCTACTATAGCCATTGCCAATAATCTTTTTTTCATTTTATTATGTCCTCCCTTAGATGTTTTGTCGGCGCAGTATCCTGCGACAACAACTACCAATTATAAGCCTTTCGAGGACAATGTCAAAAGAAACTCATATATTCCCATTTATCCGTAAGATTACTAACGTACTTTTTTCTGCATTTCACCCACCTTTTTTCGCCACTTACCGCAAATCCAAAGACAGGAATCATATGCTGTTGTATGATGGAATCATGAAAGGGGTAGCGTATGAAAGTAAACGTAATAATATCACCTGAAGTACATGAAGCATATGCGGAAATACACACAGATAAGATGACGGAGGAGATCGGAAGGATAGTTGATATGCTCAGCACAGAGGCAGCTCCCGTTACGGCGCGCGCAGGGGAAGAGCTTGTTGTGCTTAAACCTGAAGATATCTACATGGTCCGCGTCGAGAACGGCGATACCGTCATTTACGGTGAAAAGAGATCATTCCGTTCAGCAAAAAGATTGTATGAACTAGCAAGCCAGCTGGGAAATAAGTTCATGCAGATCTCGAAGTCCACGCTTATAAACCTTTCATACATGGACAGCATTGAACCGGGCTTTAGCGGAACTTTACTTCTTAAGCTTAAAAACGGATCAAAGGATTATGTTTCCAGAAAATATTTACCTGAGTTCAAGAAGTATCTGGGACTGTAAGAAGATGTTATAGACCGGAATCTGCCGGATATTAGTAAGGAGGAATCGTCATGAAAGAAACAATTAAAGTCATGATCAAAAATACACTTATTGCAATAGGAATTTCATATACAATGTTCTGTTTAACCGCAGCCGCGTTTGATATCGGTTACGGCGGAGATTTCGTGCTTCGTGGTTACACATTTACCAAGATGGTTATCGGAGCACTTATCATCGGAATCGGCTTTGGAGCACCAACCGTAGTCTATTCATCTGATAAGCTTCCGATGCCGATGAAAGTTATTATCCACATGGGAATCGGACTCATCATATACTTTATCGTTGCAGCAAACGAAGGCTGGATGGGCGATGGCAGCTCACCCGTAATGACAATCTGCATTGTACTTGGGCAGATATTCGTAACGTTTTTTATCTGGTTTATATTTATGATCCACTACCGCCAAGAAGCCAAAAGAATGAATGAGAGAATACAGGAATTAAAATAAATATTTATTTCATCTGTCCGATTATCAAGCTTTGAATCGTATTATAGATAGAAGGGCCTTCTGAGGAAATACCGGCCGGTTCGGTATTTCCTCATTATATGAAAAGGGGAGCGTTTTACATGGAAGAAAGGGAGATAAAGCGGGTTGTTGAGATGTATTCGGATATGATACTCAGAATAAGCTACAGCTACCTGCAACATACATACGATTCGGAAGATATCTGCCAGACGGTGCTTCTAAAGTATATATCCTGCGGAAAGTCTTTTGACACTAAGGAACATGAAAAAGCATGGATCATAAGAACTACGATCAATGCGTGCCACGACCTTAGAAAGAGCGCTTTTTTCAAGAAGACGGTCGCGCTTGATACCATCGCTGAAAAAGAAGCTCCGGCAGCGCCATCTTCCGAAATAATAGATGAGATAAAGAAACTCCCTGTCAATTATCGAATAAGTATTTACCTTCACTACTACGAGGGATATTCGGTAAAAGAGATCGCGGGAATCATGGGAAAATCAGCTCTTGCCGTATCTAAATATTTATCGAGAGGACGGGCAGAGCTAAAAAGAAATCTCACCGCGGATGCTGCATATGGTGAAAAGGCAGGTGAAATATATGAATGAATATATCTTTGATTCTTATAAAAACTCCATGAAAGACCTTCGCTTTTCGGAAAATCAGAAAGAGATTTTGATTCAAAAGCTTGGGGAAGCTGTGAATGAAAAGAACGGAGGCCGAATGAGAGCAAAACTTAATATCAAAAAGATAGTTGCATTGACTGCAGCATGTATCTGTGTTCTTGGAGGGACAGCATTTGCTGCGGGGAAAGCGGTGATGGTTGTCAGCGGTAACGACTATTTTTCAAGGACATCCGATTTTGGAAAACTAATTGAACTTGAAGAAAAAGTCGGGATAAATGCGCCTGCAGTTGAAACTTTTAGTAACGGTTATTCTTTTGACATTATGGAGATAGAAAATTGTCAGACCCAGGATGAAGAGGGAAATGCAATTGATAAATACAAAGAATTGTTTATAAATTATACGCGTGAAGGTGACCCGCATATCTATGTGGGGATGAACCCGGTTATAAATAACGGTCATCTGACGGAAGATTCTCCGGATGCTACAAGGGCAAACGAGACGCGCAAGGTTGATGGCGTAAATATTTACTACAGCTATGATGAATATCTGTTTTTGCCGGTTTCAAAAGATTCGAATCCCACCGAAGAGGAAATGAAAAGAGAAGAAGAGGACGATCATTTCTTTATAAGCTATGGTTCCGATGAACGAGAGACCAGTTTTTCTTCGAATATCGTTTTTGAAATGGACAATGTGATCTATGTTATGGGAACATTCGATAATGCCATCACTTCGGACGAGTTGATGGATATGGCGGAGGAAATAATAAAGTCTCGCTAAGCCACAAAAAATGAAATAGCCAAAACAAAAAATGAAATGAAAAAGATATGTTTCCTGCCTTATACTATAAAAAAGAAATAATTACAAAGGGGTACAATTATGGCAGAAAACGCAGGAAATTCAAACATAATAACCAGGAAATATCTGGATTCGCTTCTCATACAGACAAGGTACATGAACGCGGATTATCCCGATCCGTCTTTTGAATTATATGGAAAAGAGTTTCCGTCTCCGATCATGATGGCGGCACTTTCTCATCTTGATCATTTCATGTTTGAGGGTGCGGCAAAAGAGTTTGCGCAAGGTGCGGCGGATTCGGGTCTTCTTACATGGTACGGGATGGCGGACGAAGAAGAGATAGAGATGATCCTTTCATGCGGAGGAACACTTATTGAAGTGATAAAACCCTACGCAGACAGGGATATCATTTATAGAAAGATCGAGCATGCAAAAGAAAACGGTGTGCTCGCTGTAGGCATTGATATCGATCACGCTTTTTCTCCCGACGGAGGTCCCGATGAAGTAAGCGGATATACAATGGCGCCTCTTACAACAGGAGAACTTACGGATATCTGCAACAGCACAGATCTTCCCGTTATCGTAAAAGGAGTCCTAAGTCTCTATGATACCGAGGAAGTCCTTAAAGCGGGTGCGAGAGGCATCGTGCTTTCTCATCACAACAACAGGATAGAGTATGCGGTTCCTCCGCTTAAGATCCTTCCGGAGATTGCAAAAGAGATTGATAATACGATCCCTATTTTCGTAGACTGCGAGATCAAAACAGGAATGGATGCATTTAAAGCGATCGCTCTCGGAGCAGACGCTGTCTGCATAGGAAGACCTCTTATGACAGCGATAAAAGATAACGGTGCACAGGGCGTATGTGATTATCTTAAAAAAGCTGAAGCAGAGCTTAAAAAGACAATGGCTTTCACAGGGTGTAAGTCCATTGCGGATATCAAGAACTACAAGCTGATCACAACAATCTGATCAGTTGTTTCCAAAAACAAAAATACCTCAACCATATGCATGGCTGAGGTATTATTTTATTCTTTATTTTAATCTTCATTTTCTCCTTCCGGATCGTATTTTAGTATGTCCCCCGGTTCGCATTCGAGCGCTTCGCAGATTCCTGCAAGAGTTCCGAAGCGGATCGCATTAACTTTATTGTTTTTTATCTTGGACAGATTAACGTTTGCAATTCCGACTTTGTCCGCAAGGTCATTGAGAGATACGTGGCGTCTAGCCATCATTACATCAAGTTCAAGCATGATTCTACCCATAATTTTCCCTCCTTAAAGTAATCCGTCTACATCTTTCTCAAGCTCTGCACCGTATGCAAAGTACTGAGAAAGGCTGAGAGCAACAAGAGCAAAGAGGAATTCATATGCACTGACCCCCATGAGTGCGTTGGCACCAAAGATCAATCCCAATAAAGGGAGTACAATCTTTACAATTGGAAGAGCAAGTGCAAAGATACCGATGTTCCTGATTCTTTTAACATTCTCTGCTGAGAAAGGTGATCCCGCATCAAGCGCGAAAATCTTTCCTATGTTATGGAAAATCAATCCGGCGAAAAATGCCTGTATAGCTATTATTCCAAAGTAAAGAAAGAATCCAGGGAAGTAGAATTGTCCGTCTTTTATAAATGCCTGAGAACCTGCGGTGTTAATCTGAGCGTTGGTAAATACATCATTAAACATCTGCTGATTAAGGTGTCCGGTAGCAAGCAAAATGGCAAGAGAGATAAGTGCAGAGACCGTAATACCTACGCCGGCAAATGAGATTACCTCTATGATCTTTGCGAGTACTGTAGTTACTTTGCTTAATGTTGTTTTTTTCATGTCGATATCCTCCGTTGTGTGTTAATGTAATGTTGTTTAGTAATTTGTTTTTTTCATCTTTTTGGGATGAAGTTTTTGCATAAATGTTTTTCGTTGTTTTTTAATTTGTTTTCATTAAATATTTAATGTTTGTCGTTAAATATTTTATATCACACGTTCTAAATGTGTGTCAACACTTTTTTTCAAAAAAATTTTTTTATATAAATAAGCGCACATTTTACGGGCCTTAAACGTCTATCATTACGAAGGGAGAAAAAGGGGTTATCCATGGATATAGAAAAGTACTATGACAAGATTTACCGCTACTGCTACTACAAAGTAAACAGCAAAACCCTGGCGGAAGACCTCACCCAGGAAACTTTCCTTCGTTATATTGGCAGTTTACAGGAGGCAAAAGAGCCGGAGAGATATCTTTATACCATTGCAAGGAATCTCTGTATTGATGAGTATAAGAAGAGAAAAGAGACAGAGCTTCCGGATGAAGATATGGACGACGGTTCGGACTTCGAGAACAAGGCAGTTGAGAGGCTAAGACTTGAAGAGGCGATGAAAAGACTAAGCGATGACGAGAGTGAGATAGTGCAGCTACGTCTTTTGAATGAGGAGCCTTATTCCGAGATCTGCAAGATCATGGGGATATCGAGGTTTGCAGCACACAGGAAACTTGAAACCGCCAAGAAGAAACTAAAAAGTTATCTAGAGAAAGGGGAAATTGTATGAGAGATAAAGAACTTAAAAAGCTGCTCCAAGACAATGTTACGCCCCCGGACTATCTAAAGAAGGATGCTTTTATCAGAAAGTACAGATCAAAAGAAATACTGCATGTGAGTGCACCAAGGCTATTATTGCAGCAGGCAGGATTCATCAGGAAAAGAGTGTGGATCGCGTCGCTCATTTTGATAGCATTTGTAGCTTTAGATATCATGCTGAAGATGAGAGATATGTTAAATGTGGGATACACTGCAGATGAACGAGCTTTAAGCGTACTTACTACTGTTTCTTTTTTCATGCCGTTTATCTCTGCTCTTGGAATGATCGAAGCCTTTAAGGCACAGTTTCACGGAGTCTATGAGCTTGAGCTGGTCACGGTCATTTCCGGTAAAAGAGCCCTTTTTGCAAGATTGGCAGCTGTGGGAATAATTAATTTCCCACCCATGATGTTTATAGCAGTGCTTATGAAAGTGACTGTAGGTGTTGAAATTGTTAGAGGAGCGCTGGTGATTCTTATACCTTATCTTTTGACCATGATCCTTTGCATAGAGATTGAGAGATTTGAATGGGCCAGAAGAAGTGCTTTTTCATTTTTGATACCGGTCTTGCTTGTCACAATACTGGTGAACTTTGAAGTTGGCGATGTGAGCTTTTTGACGCTGAGTGTGAGAGCTCTTTTGATCATATTTGTAGCACTTGTTGCGGTACAGGCTTTTGAATTAAAGAAATTTAGCAATATGGAGGATTTTGCATGGAACTAAAAGTTGATAGGCTGACCAAACAGTTCAAGAACAAGATCGCTGTGGACAGACTTGATTTTAAATTGGAAAAAGGCGTAACGGGGCTTCTTGGAGAGAACGGCGCAGGAAAGACCACGCTAATGAGAATGATATGCGGTATCTTAACTCCCACAAGCGGAGAGGTGAGCTACGACAACGCTTCCGTTAACACCGAAGAATACAGAAATATTCTTGGATATCTTCCCCAGGAATTCGGCTATTATCCCGAGTTCACAGGAAGAGAATTCCTCATGTATTTCTGCGCCCTTAAGGGCCTTGATAAGAAGGCTGCCAAGGCAAGGACCGAGGAGCTTCTTGATATCGTGGGACTTAAAGAAGATGCGAATAAAAAGATAGGAAAGTACTCCGGCGGTATGAAGAGGCGTATTGGTATTGCCCAGGCTCTTATCAACAGGCCTGAGCTACTTGTGTTGGACGAGCCCACAGTGGGCCTTGATCCAAAAGAGAGAGTGCGCTTTAGAAAACTTATTGAGGAATTAGGAAAGACAGCAGTGGTCCTGCTTTCCACCCACATCGTTTCCGATGTGGAGGATATCGCCGACAGGATACTCATTATGAAGTCGGGACAGATCATCTGGCAGGGAGACGGCAAAGGAATGGATGGCAAACTAGAGGATTTTTATCTTGAGAAGATAGAGGAGTAGGAGAAGGGTATGAAAAATAACTGTTTTGGGACATTGTTTCTTTTTGAATTAAAGAAAATACTAAAATCCAAAGTTGCAGTGATCACGTTTTTTATCCTGCTCATAGTGGGCTTTATTAATGTCGAAAGTGCGATGGGAGATAATGCGGATATATATGCTCAGAATGAACTGGGTAAGATAGAAGGCAGAACAATAGATGATACTCTTATAAAGGAAATGGTGGATAATTCGGAAGATGGAAGTGAATCGCCGCATACATACAGAAATCTGAACCTGTGGGTTGCTAGGATCTGGGGAACTGTTATTCCCGAAGATCTGACCGTTTACAAACTTTCACAGGCCAGAGATTCAATGATAGAGCAATATATGTATGATGAAAAGCTTTCTGAAGGAGAGCTTCAATACTGGAAAGAAAAAAACGACGTTGATTTTCCCGGGGTATGGCATGATGACATGGATGCCAAAGGATATATTAATGCAACAAGCAATTTGTATTTATTCGCCATTCTTTTTCTGCTCCCAATGGGCGTTGCGGTTGTATTTGCCATGGAGTATCAGCATAAAACCGATCCCTTGATAAGGGCAAGTAAGTTTGGTGATAAGAGAACTTATTATGCCAAGATGCTCGCAGGAATAACATACGCAGTAGTAAGCATGTTATTTGTGATCGGTATCGCGTTGGCTTATATGGCTATCAGATACGGAACAGATTGTCTTGGTATATCGACACTATTGGTGGATCCCTTTTTACTTATCGATATGACAGCAAAAGAACTGCTTATAAGGATGGTTGTGATCATGATCGCATCCTGCGTTATGTTATCGACAATGACTATGTTTTTATCTCAGACATTTAAAAATGCATTTGCTGTACTGGGCGCGATGTTTGGTTTTTGGTTTTTGTGTGCTCTTCTTAATGTAGTAGTTAAGTTCCGTCCCTTATCGCAGTTTATAAGCTCGTTGCCCTACATGGTAGTCGCTACCGATATTGGAAAAGAATACCGTTTGGTCAATATCTTTGGAAGATATTTTACAATATTTGATTATGCACCTGTCATGTACATTTTACTGGGGATATTGTTTTTAACGCTTGGAAGAATTGTTTATGGAAGGCAAGAGAGATAAATTATGAGAAACAACTATCTTGGAACGTTGTATCTTTTTGAGTTAAAAAAGATACTTAAGAATAAAGTCGCCATGATCACCTTTTTGATAATGGTGATAGCAGCTATTATTGTTGGCGAGGGCGAAATCTCAGGAAATGCTAATGCCAAGGAAATAGAGCAGTTCAAGAAGATTGAAGGAAGAACGATCGATGACAACCTCCTTGAAGAGGTAAAAGAAAATATAAACGAATACGGAGAGTGGGATAAGGTCGATCCAACCTATGAGAACATTGTTTCCTGGGCTCGAAGTAAAGGGGATATTCATAATCTTACTGTGGATGCTCTGGAAAAAGACAGAAATGACAGTATTCAGGAAGCAAAAGAAATGAGTCTTTTATCTCCCGGGGAATATGAATACTGGGAGAAAAGGCAGGATAATATAGACTATCCGGGAACATGGTACGACCCGCTCTATTCATTCGGAATAACTTTGGGACTTTGCGATTTAAGGATCGTTATACTTCTTTTCCTGATCCCCATGGGACTTGCGGCTGTATTTGCTGCCGAGCATCAAAACAAAACCGATTCTATTATAAGAGCTAGTAAGAACGGCGATAAGAGGACGTATTACGCCAAAGTACTTGCGGGTATGAGCTTTGCGATCGTTGGAACGGCGGTGATAGTAGCTTCATTTTTGGGCTATTTCTTTATCAGATGGGGCACATACTATCTTGATCTTCCCGTAAATTATAATTACGCATATACATCTGTCAGTCTTACGTTAAAAGAGCATTTGTGGATGCTGACCAAACTTATTATGACGGGAAGTGTTCTGATAGCTGCATTTACACTCTTTTTGTCACAGACATTAAAAAATGCATTGGCGGTAATGGGAGTATCCCTTGGAGTGTGGTTTGTTAATGTGATCCTTGCATCAACGCTTCCGCTTAGAATGAGAGTATTATCACAATTTATTCAATGGCTCCCACATACGCTGATTGATGATAGAATAGTATACGAATACAGATTGGTGAAGCTGTTTGGAAGATATTTTACAGCTTGGGATTTTGCACCGTTTATGTATATCCTATTTGCCATCATCTTTATAGCGGCGGGAAGATTCATTTATGACAGACAAGAGAGATAGATCAGGGTCACTTAAATATAATCAGATAGAAGAAGAGCTTAAGGCACTTATCCTTGAGGAGAAGATAAAACCCGGGGAAAAGATGCCTTCCGAGAATGTACTTTCCAAGCAGTATGGCGTAAGTCGTCAGACTGTCAGGAAGGCTATTTCGGATCTTGTAAATGAGGGCTTTGTCTATGCGGTTCAGGGCAGCGGAACGTACTGCTCAGACGCATCGAGGTTTAAGAAGGATTCCAAGGACATCGCGGTTGTGATGACCTATCTTTCGGATTATATTTTTCCAAAGGTAATAAGCGGGATCGACTCGGTACTTTCGGAGAACGGCTACAGCATTGTGCTTAAGAATACCAATAATTCAAGAACGAGAGAGATTAAGTGTCTCGAGGAGCTTATTGAGAAAAACATAGACGGGATCATAGTTGAGCCAAGTAAGAGCAATGTCTTTTGCAAGCACAAATATCTCTATGACAAGCTTGATAAATACGGCATTCCTTATATCTTTATCCAGGGCGCGTATTCGGTGATGGAGGATAAGCCTCACGTTATCATGGATGACGAAAAGGGTGCATATCTTTTGACGGGATATCTTATAAGCCAAGGGCACAAGAATATAATCGGCGTTTTTAAGAGCGATGATACGCAGGGGCAGAACAGGCACAAGGGCTACGCCAAGGCGCTTGCCAAGGCCGGACTTACCTACGACCCCGAGAATGTTATCTGGTTCTATACCGAGGACCGCGCGGTTCATCCGTACACAAATCTTCAGAAGATGATAAAGAGCGGAAAAAAGGTTGATGCGATCGTCGCGTACAACGACCAGATAGCGTTTCATCTGATAAAGGCGATCCGCGAACTGGGTCTAAAGGTCCCGCAGGATATTTCCATAACGGGCTACGATAATTCACAGCCCGCCGCCAACACAGACATAACGCTAACTACGATCGTTCATCCCCAGCAGGAGCTTGGTAAGATTGCCGCGCAGATGCTGCTTAAGATGATCCGCGGAGAAGAAGTGGAAAAAAGAATTGTCGTTGAGCCCGAGCTTGTGATCGGCAATTCATGTATAAAAAGAAAGTGACTTTCGGGTCACTTCTTTTTTTTGCCCGAATAACATTTGAGCGTGGGATTTTAAGTTTATTACCTACAACTTGACCACTCGTACGTACAAGTTTGAAAATGAAAGCATGTAAATGTATCGGCTTTTTTAGAGAAGGGAAAAATAGCGATACATGGGGTATTAATGTTTTAAGGAGGGTTATAGAATGATTCAGACAAAAGCGTACAAGTTTTGGTTTTGTACAGGCTCTCAGGACCTGTATGGGGATGAGGTTTTAAAGCACGTTGCAGAGCACTCTAAAGAGATTGTGGACGAGCTCAACAAATCGGGAATTCTCCCTTACGAAGTTGTATGGAAACCTGTACTTATCACCAATCAGCTGATAAGACAGACCTTTAACGAGGCCAATGCAGATGAGGCCTGCGCGGGTGTCATCACATGGATGCACACATTTTCACCTGCTAAGTCCTGGATACTCGGACTTCAGGAGTTCAGAAAACCTCTTTTGCACCTGCACACGCAGTACAATGAGGAAATTCCTTACGATACGATCGACATGGATTTCATGAACGAGAACCAGGCTGCTCACGGCGACAGAGAGTACGGACACATCGTAAGCCGCATGAGAATTGAGCGCAAAGTCATCGCAGGCTATTGGAAAGATAACGAAGTACGAGAGAGAATCGCTTCCTGGATGAGAACAGCCGTAGGTATCATGGAGTCAAGCCACATCAGAGTTATGAGAGTTGCCGACAACATGAGAAACGTTGCGGTTACAGAGGGAGATAAGGTTGAGGCTCAGATCAAGTTCGGTTGGGAAGTTGATACTTATCCCGTTAATGAGATCGCAGACAGCGTAGCAGCAGTAAGCGCTTCAGACGTAAACGCGCTTCTCGACGAGTACTATGACAAATATCAGATCGTTCTCGACGGAAGAGATCCCGAAGAGTTCAAGAAACATGTAGCGGTTCAGGCTCAGATCGAGCTTGGCTTTGAGAGATTTCTTGAGAAAAAGAACTATCAGGCGATCGTTACTCACTTTGGAGACCTCGGCGCACTCGGCCAGCTTCCCGGTCTTGCAATTCAGAGACTTATGGAGAAGGGCTACGGCTTCGGTGCAGAGGGCGACTGGAAGGTTGCTGCCATGGTTCGCCTTATGAAGATCATGACTGTAGGCATGAAGAACGCCAAGGGTACTTCAATGCTTGAGGATTATACATACAACCTTGTAAGAGGAAAAGAGGGTATTCTCGAAGCACACATGCTTGAGATCTGCCCGACTATCGCAGAAGGACCTATCAGCATCAGGGTTAAGCCTCTTTCAATGGGCGACAGAGAAGATCCCGCAAGACTTGTATTCACATCCAAGGAAGGAAAGGGTGTTGCCACATCACTTATCGATCTTGGCAACAGATTCCGTCTCATAATCAACGAGGTTGAGTGTAAAAAGACAGAGAAGGCTATGCCTAATCTTCCCGTAGCAACCAACTTCTGGACACCTTATCCGGATCTTTATACCGGTGCTGAGGCTTGGATCCTTGCAGGCGGAGCTCATCACACTGCTTTCTCATATGACCTTACGGTTGAGCAGATGGCAGATTGGGCTGAGATGATGGACATCGAAGCAGTTATCATCGACAAGAATACTACTATCCCCGCATTCAAGAAAGACCTTAAGCTCGGAGAAGTATTCTACAGATAAAAAATACAGCTAATGACATTCTCTTTTATATCCACATAAAAGCATTTTTTCCTAGGGGGCCGCTGAGTAATATCAGCGGTCTTTTATGGTGGATCCCAATAGAAGAAAGAGGATGTTCTAATTTTGACAGTATCCGGTGCGAAATATAATAAGTGCCGACAGTTTTTAGATGGTAAAATATAATTGATTTTTGCGAACGAATCTCATTTTGATCAGGAGGTAAAAATATGAAGAACCAAAATGATGTATATAAGCTTTCAAACGGTGTCGGCGTTCCCTGCATTGGCTTCGGAACATGGCAGACTCCCGAAGGAGATGTTGCGGTAAGCAGCGTAGAGCATGCCATAAAAGCCGGCTATCGTCACATTGATACGGCACAGGTTTACGGAAACGAAGAGGGTGTCGGAAAAGGCATCAGAATAGGTATTATAGATGAGGGACTTACAAGAGAAGATATCTTTGTGACAACCAAGATCTGGAATGACAAGCACAGCTATGATCTTTGTAAGAGCTCTTTTGACGAATCACTCAGAAAACTCGGCCTTGATTATGTTGACATGCTTCTTATTCACTGGCCCAATCCCGCAGCGTTCAGAGACCGCTGGGAAGAGGCTAACGCTGAGACTTGGAGAGCAATGGAAGAGCTGTACGAGTCAGGAAAGGTCCGTTCCATCGGTATTTCCAACTTCAGACAGCACCATATAGAGGCACTTCTTAAGACTGCCAAGATCAAACCCATGGTCAATCAGATAAGACTTTGCCCCGGCGCAACGCAGGATGAGCTTGTGGCATATTGCAAAGAGCAGGGAATGATCCTTGAAGCTTACAGCCCTCTCGGAACAGGTCAGATCTTTGATGTTCCCGAGATGAAAAAGCTCGCTGAAAAGTACGGAAAGAGCATCGCTCAGATATGCGTTCGTTTCAGTCTTCAGATGGGATTCCTTCCCTTACCTAAGTCAGTTCATGCCGACAGGATCAAAGAGAATCTCGATGTATTTGATTTTGAGCTTGAGGCCGGCGATGTTAAGCTTATCGCAGATCTCAAGGGCTGCGTAGGATACGAGAGCGACCCCGATACAAGACCGTTCTGATCATAGCGCGTTTTTTACCAAAATTTATCCCCCGATGGGGTAACGAAAGGATCATAAATGAAATATATCGACATCGTAACCGGACCGCAGAAGGCGTCCGCTATTATACAGGGCTGCATGAGAATGCCTTCTCTTTCAAAAGAGGAAGCGGCAAAGGTTATAAAAACTGCATATGAGTGCGGCATCAATTTTTTTGACCATGCAACCTGCTACGGGGCGGGAGATGCGGAAGTGCGTTTTGCGCAGGCTTTTCCTTTGACGGGACTTAAGAGAGAAGACATCTACATTCAGAGTAAGACCGGAATCTATCCCGACAGACAGGAATTTGACTGGACAAAAGAGGCTATTCTTTCAGCTGTTGACGGTATTTTATCCAGACTAAAGGTGGAATATCTCGACACACTTCTTTTGCACAGACCGGATCTTTTGTTTGATCCCGAAGAAGTCGCAGAGGCTTTTGACAAGCTTGAAAGTGAAGGCAAGGTGCGTCACTTCGGTGTAAGTAATCTCATGCCGATGCAGATCGAGCTGTTAAAAAAATGTGTGAAGCAGCCGCTAGTTATCAATCAGGTGCAGCTTTCACTTGAGCAGTCGCAGCTCATAGATCAAGAGCTTTACATGAACAACAAGACAACCGATATGTCTTTTATGCGAGACGGAAGTGCGCTTGATTACTGCAGATTAAAAGATATCACGATCCAGGCGTGGTCACCTCTTCAGGTCGGAATGTTTAAGGGAACTTTTATCGACAATCCTGAATTCCCTGCGCTCAACAAGGCGCTTGAAGAGCTCGCACAGCGCGAAGGCGTATCCAAAACAGCGATCGCAATCGCTTGGATCCTTCGTCATCCCGCCAAGATGCAGGCAATCATCGGCACTATGAATCCCGATCATATCAAGGATGTATGTGATGCAACCAAGGTAAATCTTTCTCATCACGACTGGTATGAACTGTATCTCGCATCAGGAAAATTCTTGCCATAAATACATAATAAAGGATAAAATATATGAGGCGTTCCCATGAAATTTCTATTTATGGGAGCCTCATTTTTTGGATAATATGAGAGGTTACGATTATGAGAGTTACTCTAAATTACAAGACACTGAGTAAAGGAATAAGAAATGCTCTTTCAGAAGGTGCGATGGATCTTCAAGATGTCAAAGCGCTTCGTAAGAATGTTGAAGAATACATAATTCCCAAAAAGAAATGGGCACGCATGGTAATTATAATGAGTGCTGCCATGATTTTATTTATGCTCGGATTATCGGTAATGAATATGAGAAAGGCCAATTTCGTTAATCTTGAAATGACGCTGATCTTTTATGCGGTTGTAATAGTTGTCCTTGCTGTGGTAATTGGATTTACCGCATGGCTTAACTTCGGTAAGATAATAACACAATACAACTCTTCACTTAAAAAGGGTTATCCGCAGATGTATGAGGAGCTTAAACTATGAGTGAGATCGACAGACTCAAAAAAATAGTACAAACGCTACGAAGCGAGAATGGCTGTCCGTGGGATAAGGCGCAGACGCATATGAGCTTAAAACCGGGATGTATAGAAGAGGCAGCAGAGGTTATCGGAGGCATCAATATCCTTAATGAGACGGGTGATGCCGACAATCTCAAGGAAGAACTCGGAGATCTTTTGCTTCAGGTCATGTTCCATTCCGTGATGGCAGAGGAAGAGGGATACTTTACATTCGACGATGTCGTAAAGACAATCTCCGACAAGATGGAAAGAAGACATCCTCATGTTTTTACGGATGTGAAATTCAACTCCGAAGAGGAGCTTCACGCCGCATGGGCTGAGATAAAGAAAAAGGAAAAAGAGGGCAAGGAGTGGTATGCAGACTATCTGCCCGGAGCCTTTAACGAGGCACACAAATTCATTGATAAAGCGCAGGAAAGAAAAGGCTTTAAATAAAACTTGCAGAAGGGAAAGAGAAATGGGAAAGAATAACAATGGTAACAACGATTATAATGGCTTTTCTGGAATGACAACAGGCATGTGCCTAGGACTGTGCTTTGGAGTAGCAATCGGAGCGGCACTCGGTGATATAGTTTTATGGCTTTGCATAGGAATTGCACTTGGTCCCGCAATCGGATCGCTTCTTGATAAACAGAAGAAAAATGATGATACATCCGAAGGCAACATTTTAGAAGACAGCACTTCCGATGATAATACTTCCGAAGATAACACTTCCGAAAATATCACCGATAATTCAGAGAAGTAAACAAGTAGATATTTATACGGGGGCTGACATGAATTACAGAATAGTTGAAGACATAAAAGAAATGAAGCTTGATGATATCGTAAGACTTCTCAGGATGACTTACTGGGCAGACAAACGTCCCGTTGAAAGAATCGAGAAGTCGATAAATAATTCGAAGTGCTACGGACTCTATGTTGATGAGGCCGAGAGTTTGGTGGGATTTGCAAGGATCATAACAGATTATGCAACGAATTATTATCTTTGCGATGTCATAATTGATGAAGATTACAGACATCAAGGTCTGGGTAAAGCGCTTGTGTCGCACATTGTTTCGGCGCCTGAGCTTGAAGGTCTTCGAGGCATTCTTGTAACCAAAGATGCACAGCCTCTTTATTCGCAGTACGGCTTTGAAGTTGTAAATGACAGAGCAATGTTCAAGGCTGCCAATTGATCCACTGGGGTGGATCGTTTTTCTATTTTTATCTTTAAGGAGTACTTTTTAAAATGATTCTTTTACAGCAGATGATTGTTCTTTTTATTCTTATGATCGCGGGAGCAATCTGCAGAATGACAAGACTTATGGATGACAAGATCTCGAAAGGAATGTCGGGACTCGTTATCAATCTTGCAAGTCCGTGCTTTATCATCACCGCGGGAATGAACAAAGGAGAGATCATTTCCAATAAGCAGCTCATAACCTGCGTCATCTCTGTAATAATCGTATATGCGGCGATGATCCTTATCGCCATGGTGCTTCCTTACATACTCAGACTTGAAAAAAGACAGTTCGGAACATACCGTGTGATGACTCTTTTTTCAAATATCGGATTCATGGGCTTCCCCATTATATCAGCAACCTACGGAAGTGTCGGACTTTTGTACGCGGCATTTTTTAATTTCGGATTCAATATTTTGTTCTATACATACGGAATTCAGATTGCGCGAAGCGGCTCGGAAACAGAGGGAGAGACATATAAGTTTTCTTTTAAGAGTCTTATAAATCCCGGAATCGTGGCCGTTATCGTAGCACTTACTCTTTATCTTACGCATGTCTTAGTTCCGGAGCCCATAGCCAACGCGGTTACATATCTAGGAAACCTCACAGTGCCGCTTAGCATGATGGTTATCGGTTATTCACTTGGAGGAACTAAGTGGAAGACTCTTTTAAAAGATTATAAGCTTCTTATCTTCACGATAATCAAGCTTATCGTTATTCCTTTGATCGGAATTCCCGTTGCCAAACTGTTTATCAGTGACAGCATACTGATAGGCGTTATCCAGATCATGATAGCAACTCCCGTAGCCAGCATGTGTGCTATGCTTGCGCAGTATTACGGCGGCGATGAAGAGACGGCTACTCGCACGATCGCGCTTACAACACTTCTTTCCGTCGTAACGATCCCGCTTGTGGGATGGATTGTTCTTTGATTAGATAGGTTGTCAAAAAAGATAATTGAAAAAGAATATCAAAAAAGTTTCCCTGCTTCAACTTTTCGTTTATGGAGGCAGGGATTTTTGTGCTTTAAAATAATAATTAACTAAGACTATAGAAGGTATGGAGGTTAATTATGAAGTACAAGGCACTTTTCGAGCCCGTCAAGATCGGCAAGCTCGAGATCAAGAACCGCTACGCAATGGCACCCATGGGACCTTTGGGCCTTGGAGACTGCGAAGGCGGATGGAATGACAGAGGTATCGACTACTACACCAGAAGAGCAAAAGGTGGTATCGGCCTCATTATCACGGGTGTAACCTTTTCAGATACAGAGGTTGAGAAGCCCTCTTTTCCCAACACACCCAACTCTACTTACAATCCGGTTCAGTTCGTAAGAACAAGCCGCGAGATGACAGAGCGTGTTCACGCTTACGGTTCCAAGATTTTTCTGCAGATGAGCGGTGGCTTCGGACGTGTTACCATTCCCACCAACTTGGGAGAATTCCCTCCTGTTTCCGCATCTGCAATTCCACACAGATGGCTTGATAAGACATGCAGACCTCTTACTGTTGAAGAGATTCATGGTTTGGTAGAAAGCTTTGGAAAGGGCGCTTACAACGCTAAGCGTGCCGGCTTTGACGGTGTTGAGATCCATGCCGTTCACGAGGGCTATCTGATAGATCAGTTTGCAATATCTTTCTTCAATCACAGAACAGATGAATACGGCGGATCACTTGAGAACAGACTCAGATTTGCCAAAGAGATCCGTGAGGAGATCGCCAAGACTTGCGGCTGGGATTTCCCCATTGCACTCAGATTCTCTCTTAAGAGCATGGTAAAAGATTTCCGTGAGGGCGCGCTTCCCGGAGAAGAATTCGAAGAAAAGGGTCGTGACATCGAAGAAGGTATCGAGGCAGCCAAGCTCCTTGAAAAATACGGTTACGATGCGCTTGACGTAGATGCCGGAACCTACGATGCATGGTGGTGGAATCATCCCCCGATGTACATGGAGAAGGCTCCCTACAAGGAGTTTGCAAGAATTACCAAAGAGAACGTAAACATTCCTGTTATCATGGCAGGCCGTGTTGATAATCCCGATACAGCGCTTGAATGTCTGGACAGCGGAATCTGCGATATGATCTCACTTGGTCGTCCCACTCTTGCAGATCCCGACATCGTAAACAAGATAAGAAGAGAAGAACTTAAGCAGATTCGTCCTTGTATCAGCTGCCAGGAAGGCTGTATGGGACGTATCCAGTCTTACTCACTTATCAACTGCGCGGTCAATGCTCAGGCAGGAAAAGAGAGGCTTAATAAATACAATCCTATCGTTAAAAAGAAAAAGATCCTCATTGTCGGCGGTGGTGTAGCAGGCTGCGAAGCGGCAAGAGTACTTGCGGAGCGTGGTCACGAGCCCGTGCTTTACGAAGCGGGATCACGTCTCGGCGGAAATCTTATCCCCGGCGGAGCACCTTCTTTCAAGGAAGATGACATTGCACTTGCAAAGTGGTTTGAGGATGAGCTTAAGAGACTTAACGTTGAAGTACATCTTAATACCAAAGCTTCGGAAAAAGAGATCCTGGATTCACAGTTTGATGCTGTTATCCTTGCAACAGGCTCTCGTCCCAAGATGTTCTCACTCGGCGATGACGACAAGGTTTACTCTGCAGAGCAGGTACTCCTCGGACAGAAAGATCCCGGAAAAGAAGTTGTCGTTGTCGGTGGCGGTCTTGTAGGCTGTGAGCTTGCACTCGACCTTGCAATGAAGGGTAAGAAAGTAACCATCGTAGAAGCACTTGATAAGCTTATGGCTGTTAACGGACCTCTCTGCTCAGCCAATAAAGAGATGCTTGAAAAGCTCATTCCTTATAACGGAATCGATGTCGTTACAAGTGCCAAGGTTACCGAGTACAAGAACGGAGTTCTCAAAGCAAACGTCGGAGATGAGACCAAAGAGATCTCTGCAGACAGCGTAGTTCTCTGCGTTGGATATTCAAGCGAGAATACTCTTTATAACGCTCACAAGAACGATGTTGACGAGATCTATCTTCTCGGCGATGCAAGACAGGTTTCAAATATCATGTACGCAATTTGGGATGCATTTGAAGTTGCAAATCATATAGATTAAAATGTTTCTTATGAACACCAGAAACTTTAAATGCTTTCAAACCGTATACGAAGAAAGAAATCTGCAGGTGGCCGCAAGCAAGCTCTTTTTATCTCCGCAGGGTCTTAGTAAGATCATAAAGAGTATAGAAGAAGAGTGCGGAACGCCTCTGTTTGTGCGTGCCAAGGAAGGCTTTATCCCTACGGAAAGCGGCAAGCTCTTTTACGAAAAATCCAAGGTTATAACTCGTGATCTGAAAGATATGTTTGCCTCCATAGAAGCCATCAGCGATAAAGAGATGAGATTTAAAGTAGGCTTTGCCGCGGGAACGATCAGAGCGATCGATATTCCCAAGGTTGGCAGGTTCATGGATAACAATCCCGAGGTCCTTGCAAGCTGGTACGAGCAGGAGAATAAGGCAGTTCTAAAACAGCTCTTAAATGACGAGATTAGCTTTGCCTTTCTTGTGGGAATGCCTAATGCGGGCAACGTATATGCGGAAGTGGTAAGATCAGTCGACATGGTCATCTATGTCCACAAGGATCACAGATTCTGGAACAAAAAAGAAGTAGATATACGCGACATAAAAGAAGAGCCTATTATATCAATGAATGAGAAGCATCACATTTATCATGATGTAATAAACGCTTGTCGCATGAACGGCTTTATGCCGAATATAATTGCCAAAGTCGGAGAGGGCGAATCCATCTATCAGCTTGTAAAGAATAAGATCGGAATCGGTATATCTCCCAGATTCTTTGAGGACACCAAAGAGGTTAAGGCAGTCGCCATCAAAGACGCCTATACCTGGGACGTATATGCCGCATATCGCACGGATTCCGCTGACGCTGATCTGGCAAAAAGATTTTTAGAGTATGTAAAAGAATAATACAAAAAACAGGACCCATCTTCTCAAAACAAGGAGGTGGGTCCTTTTCGTGCAATGCGGGGACATCACACGAGGTGGGGGTATAAGGAAATAACATGTTGCCATGTTATTTTTCAAAATAAGTGTAATTCTGTCTGATGTGTTCGTGCATAAGCTGCTCGGCAAGATCGGCGTCTTTTGCCTTCATAGCACTTATTATTTTCTTATGGAAAGTAAGTGCGGGCTTATACTTCATCTTCTCAATTACAGAATTCATGGACTCCGTAAGAACATTAAGGAGTATCTCATAAGCCTTGATGATCATAGGATTCCCGGTCAGATTAACAATCTTCATATGGAACTTAAGATCATAATTGGAAAAGGCTTTCTTGTTATCTTCATCAGCTGCCTTTTTCATCTTGGCTAAAATATCTTCAAGCTGTTCAATGCTTCTGTCATCAGCCGCGAGAGTGGCCAGTCGTACGCTCTCCGAATCGATCATCTCACGAAACTGGAATACATGGTTGTAAGAAGGACTTCCGAGGTACATAAGAGGAATAAGCTCATTGAGCGAATCCTCGGGGCTGACCTCTCTTACGTAAGAACC
Source organism: Butyrivibrio sp. XB500-5 (assembly GCF_003625505.1). Classification (NCBI taxonomy): domain Bacteria; kingdom Bacillati; phylum Bacillota; class Clostridia; order Lachnospirales; family Lachnospiraceae; genus Butyrivibrio; species Butyrivibrio sp. XB500-5. The sequence goes on along the minus strand of NZ_RAIS01000001.1, from coordinate 638,034 downwards.
GGATCCCGTACGTGTCTCTATAAGTCCGAGAGCCTTGAGCTTCTGCATTGACTGGCGAATTGTCATGCGGCTTACACCGAAGGCTGTCGAAAGCTCGTTCTCTGAAGGGAGCTTATCGCCCGGACGCCAGGTTCCCTCAATAAGCATGTTCTGCATCTGCTCAAAAACCTGTTCGACTGCATTTATCTTCTGAATAGGATTGATATTCATAGGCACCTTTCCTCTTTATGGAAAATAAGCGATTTGTAAATCAGATAGTTGTATAACAACTATATTGCTTTTTATTATAGTCATCTCTTTTTATTCTGTCAAAAGAAATCTCAATTTTGTTGATAATGCACAAAACTTCTGAAAAAAGCAGTGTATTTTGATCACTTGACTTTTGAATATCCGGATAGTTATAATGCAGTTAACCTGTTATACAGCTTACAGATTTATTTGGAGGACAAATGATATGGCTTATAGTGAAGAACTAATTCAATCACTTAAAGAAAAAGGGCAACTGCTCAGACGTGACTGTATCAAATGTATCGGCGTTGGAGTTGCCGGACATGTTGGGGGCAGCTGTTCAAGTGCAGATCTTGTGGCGGCACTTTATTTTCACAAGATGAAAGTGGATCCCAAGAACCCCGATTGGGAAGAAAGAGATTATTTCCTTCTTTCAAAAGGACACGTAGCGATCTTGCAGTACGCAGCGCTTGCAGAGAAAGGTTTTTTCCCTCTTGAAGATTTACCTCGTTGCAAGGAAATCGGATTTTATCTTCAGGGACATCCGCACCTTGGAATTCCCGGTATAGAAGCAGGAACAGGCTCTCTCGGACAGGGACTTTCACTTGGTTCCGGAATCGCACTCGGGCTTAAGCTTGATAAGAAGCCTAACAGAGTATACGTACTTGTCGGAGACGGTGAGACCGATGAGGGTCAGATCTGGGAAGCGGCAATGTCATCAAGTGCCAAGAAGCTGGGTAACCTTTGTGCGATCATCGATAACAACGGACTTCAGGCAACGGGAGCCATCAAGGACAGACTTCCCAATGAACCCATTGCCGATAAGTGGAGAGCTTTTGGCTGGAACGTAATTGAAGTTGACGGACACAATATGGAAGAGATACTTACAGCGCTCGATGACGCGGAGCTGTATACAGACAGGCCTACAGCTATCGTTGCACACACTGTAAAAGGTAAGGGTATAAGCTTTGCTGAGAATCAGGCAGGTTATCACAACAGAGCGCTTACTCAGGAAGAATATGATATAGCAATGGAAGAGCTTGCTTAAGATAAAAAAGGAGAAAAGTATCATGGCTGAAACAAATCAAAGAACAGTATATGGTCAGACACTTGTTGAGCTCTGCCATAAGAATAAAGACATAGTAGTACTTGATGCGGATCTTGGAGCATCTACAATGGGTAAGATGGTTGAGTCGGACCCTGAGATCTCTGAGCAGCACATCGAGATGGGAATCGCAGAAGCAAATATGATCTCAACCGCAGGCGGACTTGCAAGGGCAGGTAAGATTCCTTTCTGTAGCTCTTTTGCGGTATTTGCAGGAGGAAGAGCTTTCGATCAGATAAGACAGTCGATCGCTATAGGAAAGCTCAACGTTAAGATCTGCGGATCGAGCGCAGGATGCTCGGATTTCGGTGACGGAGCTACTCACCAGTCTGTTGATGACATCGCATATATGCGTGTTATTCCCAACATGAACGTGTTCGTTCCCGCCGATGCCAACGAGACGGAAGCGGTGGTAAGATACATGGCTGAGAATGAAGGCCCCATGTACATCCGCGTTAATCGTAATCCTTATGACAATGTAACGCCCGAGGGAGCTAAGTTTGTACCGGGCGAGCCCGTTGTGTTAAAAGAGGGTACGGACGTAGCGGTATTTGCTTGCGGCGTTATGGTTACCAAGGCGCTTGAGGCAGCAAAAGCTCTTGAGGGTAAGATTTCCGTTAAGGTTGTAAATGTACCTTCGATAAAGCCTCTTAACAGAGAAAGCGTTGTAAAGATCGCAAATAGCGTAAAAGGCGTTGTTACAGCCGAGGAACACAGTGTTATCGGAGGACTTGGCGGAGCCATCGCTGAGGCACTTCGACTTGAAAAGAAGCCTATCGAGTTTGTCGGAGTTCAGGACAGATTCGGAGCTTCGGCGCACAACTACAATGATATCTTAGAGTATCTCGGACTTACGACTGACAGCATCATAAAAGCTGTAGAAGAGATCAGTTCTAAGGCATAATGGAAGTATAGGATTTACGAACAAAAAACATAGATCAACCAATATATGAACAAGAAAGGAAGTTATAATATGAAAGTAGGATTTGTCGGACTTGGTATTATGGGACGCCCCATGTGTAAGAACCTTCTTAAGGCAGGATATGAAGTAACAGCATACGATCCTTTTGCAAAGGAAGCGCTTGATGATGTTGTATCATGCGGAGCGGCAAGAGGAGAGAGCAATGCAGACGTAGCTTCCAAGAGCGATGTTGTTATCACAATGGTTCCCAATTCACCTCATGTCAGAGAAGCCATTTTCGGAGATAAAGGTATCGCAGAGGGTGCCAAGGCAGGACTTGATATAATCGATATGAGTTCAATAGCTCCGCTTCAGTCAAAAGATATTGCGGCTAAATGTGCGGAGAAAGGCATAAATATGATGGATGCTCCTGTTTCCGGAGGAGAGCCCAAGGCTATAGACGGAACTCTTTCCATCATGTGCGGTGGTCCGAAGGCTATGTTTGATAAGTACTCAGAGCTCCTTGGAGTAATGGGCGGCTCGGTTGTTCACTGCGGAGATATCAACGGCGCGGGAAATACAACAAAGCTTGCAAACCAGGTCATAGTTGCCGTAAATATCGCTGCCTGCGCTGAGGCTTTCGAGCTTGCGACAATGGCAGGTGTAGATCCCGAGAAGGTATTTGCTGCAATAAGAGGCGGTCTTGCAGGCTCTACGGTTATGGATGCCAAGGTTCCCATGATGCTTGACGGGAATTTCAAGCCCGGCTTTAGGATCGATCTTCATATCAAGGATCTCAACAACGCACTTGATACAGGTCACGGCGTTGGAACACCCATGATCCTTACTAGCGCGGTTCAGGAGATGCTTCAGTGGCTCCACAACAATGATTGCGGAAGTGACGATCACAGTGCTATCCTTAAGTATTATGAGAAGATTTCAGGAACGGAAATGAGAAAAATAAAATAAATTTATTTGGAGAGTGTTCTTATGAAAATGTTATTTGCTTCGGACTCTTTTAAAGGAAGCTTGTCCAGTGAGCAGACGATCGGTCTTCTTACAAAGGCTGCAAAAGAAGTATTCATAGATTGTGAGACGGTAGGAGTGCCGGTCGCCGACGGCGGAGAAGGAACCGTAGATGCGGTTGTCCAAGCTGAAAACGGTGAGCTTATAAGCTGCATGGTTCAAGGCCCTTTAATGAATGAGGTTGAAGCAAGGTACGGAATATTCGGAGGGGATGAGGCTATCATTGAGATGTCGGCCGCATCGGGACTTACGCTTGTTCCCGAGAGGAGAAGAAACCCGATGAATACCACAACATTTGGAACGGGACAACTGATCCTAGACGCACTTAACCGCGGATATAGAAAGCTTACGATTGCTATCGGAGGCTCCGCAACAAATGACGGCGGAATGGGATGTATCAGAGCTCTCGGAGTTCGTTTCCTTGACAAGGACGGATGCGAACTCAAGGGTTACGGAAGAGATCTGATCAAAGTCAGAGACATCGATATATCAGGTATCGACCCAAGAATAAAAGATTGCAACATTGTGGTAATGTGTGATGTCAATAATCCCCTTTGCGGAAAAGACGGAGCGACATGGACTTTCGGAGCGCAAAAGGGCGCAACACCCGAGATTCAGGAACAGCTTGAAAAGGGGATGTGCAATTACCGCGATGTAATTAAGAAATGCTTTGATATTGACTGTGACACCATTAAAGGTGCCGGGGCAGCAGGCGGACTCGGAGCTGCGCTTTCGGTATTTCTTAAAGGAAAGATGAAGCCGGGGATAGATACCGTGCTTGATCTGATAAGCTTTGACGACAGGCTAAAAGGCGTTGATCTTGTTATTACCGGAGAAGGAAGAACCGACTGGCAGAGCTGCTTTGGAAAAGTAATGCAGGGCGTAGGCATTCGTGCCAAGACCAAAGGAATTCCCGTATTTGGCCTATGCGGGTCACTTGGAAAAAATGCACTTGATATCTGCGATTACGGAATAGCATCACTTATGACCACGGTCAATTCACCTATGGCGATCGAAGATGCTATGGGTAATGCAGAGGGATTATATTATGAAGGTGCGATCAGAATGTTTCGCTTTATAAAAGCGGGAATAGAGATCGGAAAAAAAGTTTGATGACGAGAGCTTCGAGAAATCGAAGCTCTTTTCATGTATAATAGAAAAGTGGACTATGGGGACGGGGTTAGCGGTCCACTTTACGGAGGTGCGACATGTTTAGAAAAATGAGAAGATTCAATCAGCAGATTACCGATGAGGAATGCATTGAAGTTCTTAAGAATACAAAAAGAGGCGTGCTGTCTCTTATAGGCGACGACGGCTATCCTTATGGCGTTCCGCTTGTCCACTGGTACTGCGAAGAGGACGGTAAGATATATTTTCACGGAGCCAAAACAGGACACAAGAACGATGCCATAAAGAACTGCGACAAAGCTTGCTACACTGTCCTTAATGACGGCTACCGCGAAGAAGGCGAGTGGGCGCTTAATTTCAAGAGCATTGTCACTTTCGGCAGGATCAAACTTGTTGAGGACGAAGAAAAGGCAAAGAAGATCTGTATCGCCATGGTCAAGAAATTCACCGATGACGAAGCCTTTCTCGAGAAAGAGCTCAAGTTCTTTTTCCCTGTGGTTCAGTGCTTTGAGCTTACGCCCGAGCATATGACCGGAAAGAGAGTTAAGGAAGAGTAACTATGAGCAATCCGTGGGAAGACATCAGTCTGGATACTTACGAGAATCACATGAAGCTTGATTCGGTTAAGCAGCTTCAGACACTTAACAAAATAATGAAGGCGCAGTTTGAAGCCTATCCCGTAAAGACAGCGATGGTTCTAGGCGTCGCCGGCGGTAACGGCTTGGAGCATGTTGATCCATCTAAATATGAGACTGTTTATGGAGTCGATATCAATGGAGAGTATCTCAAGGCGGCGACTGAGCGGCACAAAGAGCTTGTCGATTTCGGGATACTCAAGTTTTTAAAGATTGATATTATTGGCGAAGCTGCTAACTTGCCGCACGCCGAGCTCTTGATAGCAAATCTTTTGATAGAGTACGTGGGTTATGAGGCTTTTTCTAAGGCCATTTCTGTGGTTAATCCGAGGTACGTTTCCTGTGCAATCCAGATCAACGAGGATGTTCAAAACTGGATCTCCGATTCGCCCTACATTCATGCATTTGACGGCCTTGACGAGGTCCATCATCAGATGGAGGAAAAAGAGCTGGCTTCATTCTTGGAGCGAATCGGCTATTCTGAGATTTCCCGGACAAAAGAATCTTTGCCAAACGGCAAGGCACTTGTAAGGCTGGATTTTGAGAAAAGTTGACCTAATTTTCAAGATGATCATAATGAGTCAACTTTTTTGTGGAATTATGTTGACTCAAATTCACATAATACTGAAATGAGTCATATGATTTGAAAGAATTGGTTGACTCTATATCAAGTTATTGTAAATAAGGTCAATTAAGAGGTGAATTTTTGTTGACCTAATAGTATTTATTTCAAGATTGAGTCAACCACGTATCATATATGGAATAAAAGAATAAGATAAAAGTAGATTGATGCTATGAAATATATTTAGAATAGCGGGAAAGAGAATGAATACTAAAGTAATTGAAAGCGCAAAAAAATACATAGAGGTTTTTATTGAAGAATTTAACGCGGAGAAAGGCGTTTGAGTTCGCGGAGGAAAGAATTATTGCTTGAATATCATAAGACTACAGACTCGGAAAAATATGAGATATGTGAGTGGAAATATTCCGGGGAATATGCAATTTACAACAATCCATCGTATGGCGAACAACTTGAGAAGGGAATTGGGTTTGCGAACCCTCTGAACAATTTCTTTTCAGTGTATGATGGATCAAAGCTTGTCGGATACTTTAATCTTATAGATGAAGATAAAGAAGTTTTCTTTGGAATCGGCGTAAATCCTGAATTATGTGATAAAGGCTATGGGCAGGAAATCACGAAGATAGCGTGTGAGCTTTCACATGATCTTTATCCCGGAAAGCCGATTTATCTTGAGGTTAGAACTTGGAATATGCGAGCCGTTAAGTGCTATGAAAAAGCGGGATTTGAAGTTGTCGGCGATCCGATAGTGCAGACAACTCGTATCGGAGAAGGAACTTTTTATCATATGGTTAAAAGATGATCCTCAGGCGGATCCGAGCGCAAACTACGTAAAAACTTATAAAAGGAGAAAAATTAAAATGAAAAAAGTGAAGAAAAGCAATATTTGTTGGGGAATTATAACTGTGATCATATTGAACGCGGTACTTATGGCGGGCTGCACTGAAAAAAATGAAACAGTATCGCAGAGTGTACAAGAACTGACTAGTGAAAAACAAGATCAGGACGAAAGCACAAATAATTCATCTGTCGAATCGGACGAACCGGATGAAAGTGCGACTGCTTCATCTGGCAAACCGGAGGAAAAGTCTCCCGAGGAATTGTTTGATGAGTACTGTTCCAAAGAGTATTCTTCTGCATTTAGTGAAGACGCTGATGCTACAGAAATGCTAACCAAAGAAGATCCTGTTGATCTTGATAATGACGGTGAGAAGGAGTTTATCCTTCGCAATCCGGTCTACGGAGATAGGTATTATGATTGCAAAGACGGCAAGATCACATTATTGGCAGACAGTTATGGAACGGCAGATTATTGTTCATATGTTACTTATAAGGATGCCACCTGGATAGTTCACAGTGATACAACTCACGGCGGACGGGAATACTATCAGTTTGATAAGTATGATGGTGATCTAAACATTGTGGAATCATTTAATCTGTATTGGACTGCAGAAGATGAGGAAGAGAAGAATAAGACTTACTTCTTCAATGATGAAGAGATAACAGAGGAAGAATACAACAAGTATTATAATGAAATTTTTAAATGATAACAAAACGGCTGCAATGGTAACAAAAGATAACAAAACATAACAAAAGATAAAATATGTGGTATAATAATAACAAAACATAAAAACTGCAATAAATGATAAAAATGGAGAAATGTTATGGAGAAAAGAGTAGATCCTTTTACCAGAACCCCCGGAATTGCCGGTGCAGCCTATATTGATACCAAAATAGCAGATGAAATAATAGATAATTTTACAAGCGATGAGTCATCAAAATATGTTTATAAAATAACCGGGCTCAGAGGGGCCGGTAAATCAGTAGAATATGGAAAGGTTATACGTACACTGAAGGATAATAAGAAGTGGTTGGTATATCCTCTTTCTGCCGCCGGAGACGTTGTTAAGACTCTTATATCTAAAATGAGCATGGAAAGCTTTATTGATTCAAAGAGCAGGACAACAGAAGTCAGTTCTTCGGTATCGGCAAGTGGAGATATTTACGTGGCTTCGGGAAAAGGTGAAGTCAATATTGGAAAAAAGATAGCTGAAAATGAGCATTATTATTCAGATGAAGCAACGCTCGTTAAAATGGTTTCTGAAGCGAATAAAAAGAAATACAATGTCCTTGTTGGTGTTGATGATATTTCGAAGACTCCCGAAATGGTCAAACTATTATCTATGATAGGATCGATGATATTGGAAGGAATGCGTATTTATTTAGTTGTGACCGGTCTAGCCGAAAATATTGAAGAGTTCTCATCAGAGAAAAATTTAACGTTTTTTAAAAGGGCTGATGAGCTTGAGATAAAAGGATTAAACAAATTTGATATCACTGCAATGTATCAAAAACTATTGAAAATAGACGCACTGGAAGCAAAAAAAATAGAGGAAGAAACTAAGGGATATGCATATGCATATCAGGTATTGGGCTCGCTATATTACGGTAAGCAAAAGAACGAAACAATAAGTGATCTCATTCCTGAATTTGAAAGAATATTGTTCAGAGATTCATATGATCTGGTTTGGAAATCACTTAGTAAGGGTGAAAAAGAGGTAATCAGATGTATATGCAGAACTAAGGATGGGAAGGCTGAAGATATAAAGAATCTAATGAAAAATAAAGCTTCCTATCCGGTATATAGAAGCAGATTACTTAACAAGCATCTTGTCAACGATGAAGAAAGAGGTTACATGAAAATTAGACTTCCGCATTTCGACAGATTCGTAGAAATATGGGGAGAAGAGTAATGTGTTATATATCTAAGGAAATAGAAAAAGAGGACAAATAATGGCTTTGCAGATGACTCACATGGTTGTTGCTTATAAGCTTGCTGAGCATTTGAAGATAAAAGAGAATACGTCGGAATTTATTTTAGGTTCCATAGCTCCCGATTCTGTCTGGTTTTCGGATTTGTATATGGAGAAAAAGATTCATTCACACTGCTTTGAATGTTGTGGGCCGTGGGGCGAAACGCAGGATTATGTCAGATGGATAGAGAACATAAAAGAGTTTTGGAATAAGTATGTGACACAGGAAAAAGACAGCAGAACAAAAGCTTTTTTGATAGGGCTCTGTGTTCACAATCTGACGGATTACTGTTTTGATATTATGATCTGGAGTGTGCTGAAAAAGAAACTGATCCCGCCCATGACCTTTGATGAGTTTAAAGAGGTTTATTATCCGGAAGCACGTAGATTTGATGAATGGCTATATCAAAATTGTGAATGTACAGAAGAGATTTTTGACCTGTTGGATGATTCTAAAGAACTTGATTTTGAAGACTATGTTTTTGCAGAAAACCAGGTTACCATGAAAAAACATTTTGCTAAGACGCAGTATAATATTCAAGAAAAGGTTGATGCTTCCGTGAATAAATACTTTACTTTTGATATGCATCAGTATTTTATCGATGAGGCACCGGATAAGATCTGTGAGCTTATAAAGGAATTTTGATATAATGAAACACAAAAATAAATCAAAGAAAAAAAGGAAGATTCTTTTGATTATTCTTTTTCTAATAATTATTCTTACCGTTTGGTATGAAAAACTTGTTACCGAGATCATAAGTATAAGCGGCAAAGGGAAGATCGATACACCCGTCAGATTTGCGCTTGTCACCGATCTTCATTCTTGTTACTACGGAAAAGATCAGAAACGGCTTACGGATCTGATAGACAACGGCAAGGTTGACGGAGTTCTTTTGTCCGGAGATATTTTTGATGACAAGTTTAGTGATACGAATGCCAAGATTTTCATGGAAGCAATCTCGAAAAAGTATCCATGTTTTTATGTGACCGGCAATCACGAGTTCTGGAGCAAAAGAGAAAACGAAACAAAAGAGTATCTTAAATCCATGGGAGTTACCGTTCTTGAGGGAAATGCGAGCACAATAGAAATAAAAGGAAACAAGATAGATATTTGCGGAGTTGACGATCCGACCTACATGAAGAACGATGAGTGGAGATCACAGCTTACCAAAGCAAGTGAGAAGTCAGATCCGGAGCATTACAGAATTCTTTTGTCACATAGACCTGAAAAAGTGGATGTGTACAGAGAGTACGATTTTGACCTGGTGGTTTCCGGACATGCCCACGGCGGGCAGTGGACTATACCTTTTTTGCATAGAGGAATTGCAGCGCCTAATCAGGGTCTTTTGCCCAAATATGTCGACGGCCGGTATGATCTTGGAAACGGAACCGAGATGATAGTAAGTAGGGGACTTGCGAGGGAGAGGATGCCGTATCCCAGATTTTTCAACCATCCCGAGGTCGTGCTTATAGATATAGGAAAGTGAAAAACGGATTTTGCAAAATATAAACATCATTTATAATGATTAGGTTATTAGGAGGATTTTTTATGCACTACACTTACAATCCGAAGGGAGTATGTTCAACAGAGATTAACTTTGATCTCGACGAAAACGGCAAGATTTCAGGGCTTCGCTTTACAGGCGGATGCAACGGCAATCTGAAAGCTATTGGCAGGCTTTTGGAAGGTCAGGACGCTAAGAATGCGGCTGAGATACTTAAAGGAAATGACTGCGGCGGAAGAGGAACATCTTGCGCTGACCAGCTTTCAAAGGCTATCTTCGAGGCGCTTAATTCATAACTTGTAAAAAGAGGTTACTTAAATGAGGTTTTATGTAGATTTTGATGATTGTCTTTGCGAGACGGCGAAGGCATTTACCGAGATTGCAACGAGGCTTTTCGGAAAAAACGTTCCTTACGAAGAGGTACGTTTTTTTAACCTGCAGGAGTCTTTTGATCTGACGGATGAAGAATATGAACAGCTTATGAGCGAAGGCCATCGCCCGGAGGTGCTTCTTTCTTATGAGGAGACGCCGGGAGCATCGAAGGTGCTTAATGAGCTTATAGACAAGGGGCACGAAGTTTTTATCATAACGGGACGTCCGTCCAATTCTTTTGAAGCATCCAGAAGATGGCTCGATGAACACGGCTTGGAGCGTGCAACTCTCTACTGCCTCAATAAATACGGCAGAGACTTTTTTTACAAAAAAGGCGAGTTTAATCTGGAACTTGAAGACTATTACAAGATGTCTTTTGACTATGCCATCGAGGATTCACCCATGGCATTTAAGTTTTTTGGCCATTTGCCGGATCTAAAGGTTATGGTCATCGATAGGCCCTGGAACAGAGAACATGAGCTTCCGGGCAGCAATTATACAAGATGCTCCGGCTGGGAGCAGATCAAGGAAAAAATCATGCTTGACTCTCACATTATGTGAGGGATTATCGTTGTAGTGAGCTCAGGAAAACATCCATGGAGGTAAGTACAAATGCTTAAAATAGGAGATTTTTCAAAATTATCCAGAGTAAGTATCAGGATGCTGCGTCACTACGATGATATCGGACTTTTAAAACCGGCGGAAATTGATGAGTTTTCGGGGTATAGGTATTATCATGAGGAACAGCTTTTTACCATCGGAAGGATCACGGCATTAAAAGATATGGGATTTTCCCTTGCAGATATTATCAAGATGCTTGATAACTATGATGATAAAGAAATGATGGACAATTTTTTTTCGGAAAGACAAAAGGAATTATCCAAGCTCTCCGAAGAAACGCAGTATAAGCTGATGCTTCTGGATTCAGCACGTAAGAGGCTGAGGAAGGAGCAAAACATGAGTTATGATGTAACTGTAAAGACTATACCGGAAAGATATGCGGCAACGGTTCATATGATAGTTCCTCGTTATGAGGATGAAGGCATGCTGTGGAGTACAATGAGGAACGAGTGCAATAACTTGAATCCTTCAGATCCTTGTCTTGCGGCAGCTGAATTTCTTGATGACGAATACAAGGAAGAGAACGTTGAGATAATTGCATGGATGACGGTAAAAGGTACTTATACCGACACAGAGCATGTAAAGTTTAAGTCACTTCCTGCGGTTAAGGTCGCCAGCTGTATCCTCAAAGGCAGCTATGACCAAATGGGTGAAGTGTACGCTACGGTGGCGTCATGGATAAAAGAAAACGGATACAAGATGAACGGACACATGTTTAATATATATCATGTGAGCCCGGCTCAGACACAGAATCCAGATGAGTATGTGACTGAGGTTTGTTTCCCGGTTGAATAAAGAATGATGAAAATGCCGGATCGAGAGATCCGGCATTTGTGTTATTATGTTTTATAAGACAAAACGGATAGGAGAAGAATGCATGAACCTCAGAATTACTGCGGATGGAGATGAGCGCGACATAAATGAGATTTTTGAAATGCTAAAGGAATATAATCTCAAAAGTCGCGAAGAATCTGAGAATGTCCCGCTCGGAATATACTATGAAGATGAAAACAACGGAAAGCTTGCGGGATTAACCGGTGAAACATTCGGAAATTGGCTATGTGTGCATTATCTTTTTGTCAGTGAGAAGCTTAGAGGAAAGGGAGTCGGCAGCGAGCTTTTAAATGCCGCTGAGAGCGAAGCCAAGAGGCGCGGCTGCAAGTATGCTTTTGTGGATACCTTTTCTTTTCAGGCACCGGAGTTTTACAAAAAGCACGGATACAACGAGGTCTTTACCCTTGAGAACTATCCGTATACAGGAAAAAGACATTACTATACCAAAGAGTTGATCTGAAGGACTTATGATGAACATACGACAATTTGAGCACAGTGATGCCCACGCGGTTTCGGAGCTGATAAGAAATACAATAAAGATATCTAATACAAAAGATTATCCAAAAGAACTGATGGATGCGTTGGTAAATGTAGAGACACCTGAGCATGTTCTTGAAAGAGCAAGCTGGACGCATTTTTATGTAGTGGAAGATCAGGGAAAGATCATAGGCTGCGGCGCCATCGGTCCTTACTGGGGAAAAGAGGACGAGAGCAGTTTGTTTACGATTTTTGTTTCTCCCGAATATCAAGGGAAAGGCGTGGGGCGCGCGATCATAGATATTCTTGAGAAAGATGAATATTTTCTTCGCGCAAAGCGAATCGAGATACCTGCGTCGATAACAGGTGTACCTTTTTACCTGAAAATGGGATATCATTTTAAAAACGGCATTTCTGAACCTGATGATGAACATCTTATCAGGATGGAAAAAATACAACAAAGATAAAGAACGGCTTTATAAGGGAAAGAGAAATAAAATCGAGATAGGAGATCTTTCGAAATGGGTTCTTTGTTATTGGCGGTAATATATCTGATTTTTATAAGTTTGGGACTCCCGGATTCACTTCTGGGATCGGGATGGCCCAAAATGCAGATGGTGTTTGGCGTTCCGTCATCTTACGCCGGATATGTTTCTATGACTATCTCATTCATGACGATCATATCTGCGCTTCTAAGTCCTAAATTTATAAAAAGATTTCACACCAAATGGATCGTTATCTTTTCCGTATTTCTGACAATCCTTGGACTTCTTGGATTTTCGATTTCGGGGCAGTACGCGATGCTTTTCTTATTTGCGGTTCCTTATGGCCTTGGCGCGGGCGCGATCGATGCTTCCGTCAATCATTATGTGGCCAATAATTATTCAGGTTCCGTGATGAATTTTTTGCATTGCTTTTATGGAGTCGGAGCGGTCATAAGCCCTTCGATCATGGCTATGGCCCTGAAGTATGCAAGATGGAACGAAGGCTACAGATGGACGGCGTTTGTTCAGATGGGGATTCTTTTGATATGCATTTTCTCTTTGCCGCTCTGGAAGAAAAAAGAGTCCGAAAGCGCAGAAGATGAGATCAAGAACAGCGCGGGTATAAGAGAGACAATTAAAGCACCCGGTGTCATTCTCACACTTATTGCGTTCTTTGCGTATTGTTCGGGAGAAGCAACTTGTTTCCTTTGGACGCCGAGTTTTTTTGCGGGAACGAGAACAGGAATGAGCGATCAACTCATTGCCTCTTTTGGTTCACTGATATTTGGCGGACTGATGCTTGGAAGATTGATCTCGGGCTTTATATCAAACAGACTTGGAGACAGACTTCTTATCAGGATTGGAATAGTTGTTGAATTGTTCGGAATTGCACTGGTATTCATACCATCGCCCGGTTACTTGATCGCCGCAATCGGCTTTGTTGTTATAGGAACCGGAATGGGACCGGTCTATCCTGCAATTCAGCACATGGCACCTACCAATTTCGGAAAAAGATATTCAGCCGCGGTTATCGGACTTCAAATGGCATCGGCATATGTTGGAAGTACCTTTATGCCTATGGTGTTTGGACTTTTGCAGCAGGAAATCGGAATAGGAATCATGCCGATTTATCTTTTGATTTTTGCAGTTATGAATATAGGATTCTTGGAGTTAACGTATAAAGTAATCAAAAAAGTATGAGCATTAATATTAATACATTAGAAAATTTAAACATAAAAAGAATTTTGGAGCGCGGGAGCGGAAAAGAAATTTACAGGGATGAAAGCGCAATCCTGGTGCTTGATGAAGTAAGTAAAGCATTCATGATAGCATGTGATGATGCGGATTTCGGCATGAATGTTTTGGAAAAGAATGCGGCAAAAGATATATCGCTTCTTTTTACATCAAACAAAGAACTGGGAGCGCGGGTCTATGAAAAGTACGGTTTTACCGGAAATATGGAATGCTTCCAGATGGCATATCTGAAAAAAGAAATACCGGTAAGCAACGAAAGTCTTTCCTTCAGAGAGGCTACTTTAGAGGATTTTCCGTTTATTTCAGCCGGATATGATCTTATCAGTGATGAAGAATTAAAAGAAGTGATAAGTCGCCGAGGTATTGTCGTCGGACGAACGGATGAAGGAATCGTGGGATTTATCGGAGAGCATCTTGAAGGCAGTATCGGACTTTTGTATGTCTTACCTCAGCATCGTAGAAAAGGATACGCAGCTGAGCTTGAAAAAGAAATGATTCGTCGTCATTTATCAAAAGGTTTTATTCCTTTCGGACAAGTTGAAAAGACAAATGAAGCTTCTATGCGTCTGCAAGAAAGCATCGGGATGACAAAGTCAGACAATACTGTTTTTTGGATGTGGAAATAGATGTAGCAGAGTTTTTGGGGGACATATGAATAGCAAATTGTTTATGCAAGCAATAACAAAAGTTTTATCGGGAATAATTCTTGTGGGGCTTCTGCTCTTTTTACCCGCGGGATCTTTTTCGTATTGGAACGGGTGGCTTTTGATAGGAATTCTGTTTATTCCCATGATTGTAGCAGGATTTTTCATGATGAAGAAAAGCCCGGAACTCTTACAAAAAAGATTAAATGCAAAAGAAGAACAGTCTGAGCAGAAAGCTGTCGTCGTGCTGAGCGGTGTGATGTTTATAGTCGCTTTTATCGTGGCGGGACTAAATTTCAGATTTCGATGGATTGTTTTGCCTAATTGGATTGTATATGCCGCAGCAATCGTTTTTTTGCTTGGATATATATTGTATGCGGAGGTTCTTAGGGAAAACGCATACCTTTCCAGAACAGTTGAGGTACAGGAGAATCAAAAGGTTATTGATACCGGCCTTTATGGGATTGTGCGTCATCCGATGTATATGAGTACATTTCTTTTGTTTTTATCAATGCCTCTTGTCCTTGGTTCCGTAATTTCTTTTGTTATTATGCTCGTTTATATACCTATAATCTCAAAGCGTATACGCAATGAAGAGCAGGTACTTGAAAACGGTCTCGAGGGATATTCGGATTACAAAAAGCGTGTGAAATATAAGGTTATACCTTGGGTTTGGTGAACTTAAAATGACTATATGGATTATTGCAACATTGATTGCATTTTATATTAAAGGGTTATGCGGCTTTGCCAATACTCTTGTTTTTACTTCTATACTGGCTTTCGGAACAACAAATATAAATATTTCTCCGGTGGAATTGATCCTTGGTTATCCTACGAATCTTATTCTTACATGGAAAAACAGAAATAAACTAAACAAAGCTATTTTTATTCCGCTTTCAATTCTGGTTTTGATAGGAAGCATTATCGGAGCTGTTTTATTAAAGAAAGTTAATCCCGGATATATAAAAATAGTGTTTGGAATCATTGTTGTTTTGATTGGGACGGAGATTCTTTTGAGAGAGTTTAATAAACTACAGTTAAAAGAATCTAAGATTTTCCTGGGAGTGATCGGTGTCCTATCAGGAGTGCTTTGCGGATTGTTCGGAGTTGGAGCGCTTCTGGCGGCATATATCGGAAGAGTAAGTAATAACAGCGAAGAATTCAAAGCTAATATCAGCGCTGTTTTCATTGTAGAAAATAGTTTCAGAATAATCCTATACATAGTACTTGGAATATTTACCCTTTCCGGCATAAAGCAGGCGATTATCCTATTTCCGTTCATGCTTATAGGATTATTTTTGGGAATAAAAAGCAGCAAGATCCTCAATGAAAAGACAGTTAAAATTCTGGTTATCGTCTTGCTGATAATCTCAGGTGTGATGATGGTTGTAAATAATATATGATGGACAGACATATGAAATTGATAGCTAAAGGAAATACCGCAAAGAAAATAAAGTAAGGAGATAGTGGGTATGGAACGCCCTGAATTTCAGAAAATAAAAGACTTTGATGAGTTCTGTAAATATTATTGGTATCGTGAGGAATTAATCCAAATATGTAAGTCGCTCGGACTTAAAGCAAACGGTAGCAAGATTGAGTTAAACAATGTCATAAAAGCATATTTTTCCGGAGAAAGAATTCTGCCTGAGAAGAAAAAGATAAAGCGAACGAAGAGCACTGTAAAGGAGTTAACGCTTGATACAGGTCTTATAGAGTGCGGTTTTACTTTTGGAAACAGATTCCGAGAGTTCTTTGCTGAACAAACAGGGGTGACTCCGTTCAAATTCAATGTTGATATGGTCGCAACGGCTAAGGCTGTAAAAGAAAATGGAGATGAATCTTTTACGCTTGGAAATCTTCTTGAAATCTATTACGGAAAAAGAACCTACGCCAAATATGATAAATCTGCGCTTCAATGGAATAAGTTCGTAAAAGATTTTTGTGAGGATGACGCCACGAAGATATACGGCGAGAGATTGAAAGCCGCTGCTGCTCTGTGGAAAGTTGTAAGAGAGTCAGAAATGAAAAAAGTATACACACACGAGCTGTTCGAGAAATACAAAGACAGTATTATGTGATGAGGGAATAATATCTGTTCAAGATAAATCGGGAATAGTGAGGATGACTTATATGACTCGGCAGAGATAAAGGGAGGAAATATGGCAAAAAGAAGATCTGTTGATCCTATATATTCTATGTGTGTTCAGCCTTCGTTTATTATTGGAACGAATAATGAGGATGGCTCGGACAATTTTGCGCCCATCACTTGGGCCAGCGCTACACATGAAGAAGGTGACGGATATCTTTTCGTCATCAGTATGGCAGGAACTAAGATGACCAAGAAAAATGTTATTAGGACCGGTATTTTTAGTGCTAATCTTGTCAGCACCGATATGTTGCCGCTTATGGATTATTTCGGCTCAAAGCATGCGAAAGACGGCGCCAAAGATGATATTTACTATGAGGTCGTCCGAGGAGATGTTCTGGATGTTCCCATTTTAAATGAGAGCCGATGGGTCTATGAATGTGAAGTGGTGAAGACAGTTGAAACCGGCGATTCGACTACTTTCTTTTGCCGTATCCGAAATATTCAGATGGATGAAAACCTTGTGTGTGAAGATACGTTTGATGTGGACCTCACGGTATTGGATCCGGTCATTTATTCAGGAAGATACCATAGCCTGGGAAAGATGCTTGGCAAGATCGGGGATTTTAAAATAGACCGTTAACCTCGTACCTTAGGTACATACTGGGATTGGAGATATTATGAAAGATATCATTATAAAGAAATTGACAGCTGAATTAAAAGGCGATTATCTTGATTTTTTTGATAATCGTGCGTTTTCGGATGGAAATCCCAATGGCCCTTGCTATTGCACTTCTCCTAATCAGGATGAAGAAACAATAAAGCAAATGGTCAGTGAGTTTCAGAAAAACGGTGTAAAAAAGACTGTTAGAAAATATGCGGTAGATATGCTTGATAGGGGAATTATCAAGGGCTATCTGGCATTTGATGATGATCTGTCTATAGGATGGTGCAATGCCGCAGATATAGATAGTTACAAAGGTTTTGTCCCCGATTTTGCCAGAGAAAACAAGTGTGGGAAAACGATTGCAATTGTATGCTTTGAGATAGCTCCGGGATACAGAGGCAAGGGAATAGCCTCAGCATTTATTGAACAAGTGTGCATAGATGCAAAGGCAAACGGATATGTTGCCGTAGAAGGTTATGCCCAAATTTCTGAAACGCGGAATGAATTTGATTTTACGGGGCCTGTTCATCTCTATGAAAAAGCCGGATTTTCTCAGGTTATGGAACGGAATGGACAAGTAATTATGAGGAAGGTTTTATAAATCTGGGTTGTGCGTAATAACGTTAAATCCTTAAGAAAACAGGTCAAAATCTTAAGGATTTTTTCTTTATTCCTGTATCTTTGATTATGAGTTAAGCCTCTATGAACATCAATCCAGCCCTTGCCCCAACATTCTACAACGGAACGATCAAGCTTGAGTTGGATACTGTACATCAAATGGATTTGACAATATCAAAGGGTAATGTTAATCTATTGGCTAATACCATTAGCCAATAAGCTAAAATGATTAGCAAGGGGGAAATATGTCCAGAAAACAAGAAATCATAGATGTATGTGTTGAAATGGTTGATAAAGATGGCTTTCTGAATCTTTCTATAAAAACTATAGCTGATAAATTGGGCATAAAGCCGCCGTCTTTATATAAGCATTTTCAAGGCGGCCTGGATGAAATAAAAGAGGCGATCATTGTATATGGTTGGAAAAATATTGATATAAAGATTGCTAAATCAGCGGTTGGAAAATCTCGGGAAGACGGATTAAAAGCAATGTGTTATGCGCTGCGTGAGTTCGCGCATGATCATCCCGGAGTTTTTGAGGCAATATGTTGGCACAACTCATATACTTCCGATCAGAACCATGAAATAACAAAAGGGGTTATATCATCTTTGTATTCTATTTTGGATTCCCTTGAGTTTAGTGAAGTTAAGAAAATGCATGTACTACGAAGTATGCGAGGCTTTGTGGAAGGTTTTTCCATGCTGGAGTTACATGGTAGTTTCGGAGATAAAATCTCTTTGGATGATAGTTTTGAATATGGCGTAGATGCATTGATTTCAGGAATTATGAAAGGATAAAAAAATGTGGGTTGATGAAAAAAAGAAAGCACCGATAGCAGATTATCTTGGTTGGCTTTTGTTTATAACTGTGTTTGTTCAAATTATTATGCTTATTATCGAGCCTGTATCGGTTAGTTATGCGGAGACGGGAAAGCTGACAATTGCATATATCTTTTATGCGATCATTGGGATACTATTTACAACGCCGGCTCCGGTCATTTCCCTTTTTATCGTGCTCAGGAAGGAAGAGCATATCACTGTAAAAGAATATTTGAAGCGCTTTTTATATACACCCCAAAAGGTGAAAACGATTCTGATAACCGGCCTGTTCTGCATAGCGGCTTTGATATTTGCCATTCTCTGCGGTGAACCTAACGGCTCGCCATTGTACATGATGCCACTTGGCTTTCTTATTATGCTGCCGTTCGTTGGCTTTGCGGAGGAAACCGGCTGGCGTGGTTTTTTACAACCTATGCTGGAGAAAAGATTTCCGTTCCCGGTTGCAACCACTATTGTTGCGGTGATCTGGTGTGTATGGCATTTCCCGATATGGTTACAACCATCATCCAATCATTATGGTGATAGTATGGTGGGGTTTGCTATAAACATATTTGTATGGTCATTTGTAGCCGCTGCGATTTATAAATCCACAAAGAGCGTCCTGGCATGTGCCATTTACCATTCTTTTATAAACTCTATAGGCGCAATTTATGATTGGAATTCGTTATTTGACACATACCCGAAATCAAATGCAGCGTATATATATTTTGGTATTATTTTTATAGCTGCTCTGATAATTTGGTATAAAGAAGATCTACATCAAAAAAGTCTCTTTCCTTCTAGGTTTGAATAATGTATCATCAAATAAATATAGTTAGATCATGATTCCAGATTTGATGATACGGACAATTTTTCGCAAACTAGGAAATGTACCCTTTCCGGAACTCGTCCATAATGGACGTGTAAGGAGGAGAACAAAAGCATGGAATGGATCGAAGCATTACAAAAAGCCATCACGTATATGGAAGAGCATCTTCTCGAGGAGATCAACTATGAAGATGTAGCAAGGCAGGTGCACACGTCGAGCTATGAGTTTCACAGAGCTTTCAGTTTCGTGACCGGCTTAACGGCCAACGCGTATATCAGGAACCGCCGATTGTCTTTGGCGGGAAAAGAGCTTGTGGAGACCGATGCGAAGATCACTGATCTGGCAATGAAATATGGCTACGAGACGCCGGAAAGCTTTACCAAAGCATTTACAAGATTTCATGGTGTCGCGCCGAAAACAGCCAGAGATGACGCCGGCAAGCTTGTGCTTTTTAATCCGCTTACGATTACTATATCCGTGAAAGGTGGTAAGAGTATGGATTATCGAATTGTTCAAACGAAAGAAAAGAAGTTTATTGCGCTGGTAAGAGAATTTAGTAATGGAATTATTAACGATGAAGCCAACCACGATGTGGCGGACTTCTGGGGAGAGTGCAACAGCAAAGAGTTGCTTTCTCCGATCTTTATGCTTAGGGAGGACGGAAAGCGCGACCTCTACGGTCTCTGCAGTCCGACTACAGAAGGAAAAGATACCTTCGATTATGGTATCGGAATCATTATCGACGAGGATACCGCTGAGTTCGATCAGGCGGAGCTTGAGAAAAAAGGCTTCCGCATCTGGGATGTCAATCCCGGTACATATGTGGTTTTTGACTGTGTTGGAGAAGACGGCGATTGTATCGCAAAAACTTGGGTGAAATTCTATAAAGAGTTTCTGCCGCAGATGGGCTACGAGGCTTCCGCAGAGATGGACTACGAACTTTACTATGACGGAACCAAACCGGAAATATTCTGTGAACTGTGGATTCCGATCAAAAAGAAATAAATCAGGACAGCTATCTCGAAAGAGGTAGCTGTTTATTATAAATAAAGGACAAAAGAATATATGAAAGAATATATATCCGCTACAACCAAAGATCTGGAAAAAGTATTAAACATAGTTCAGACCTCAATAAAAATCACTTACCCCAAGTATTATCCCAAAGAGGTTGTTGATTTTTTCAGTGACCTGCATTGCAAAGAGAATATTAAAAAAGATATCGAGGCCGGCTTGGTTGGAATTCTTTTTGTTGATGGAACTTGCGTAGGCACCGGTTGCTACAAGGACAACCATATCACAAGAGTATATGTTGCTCCTGAATATCAAGGGAACGGATACGGAACATATATCATGGATTGTTTGGAAAAAGATATATCAAAAAATTATTCAAATGCTGTTTTGGATGCATCATTACCGGCTTGCCGATTGTATATAAAGAGAGGATATAAAACAGTTGATCATTGTAAATATCCTGTTGAAAATGGCGCTATCCTCGTGTACGAGGTAATGGAAAAAGAATTAGCCCGTAATATGACAGACATAGATTATAACGGAAGAAAATTCGTTCCTTTGATCAATTCCGAAAATGGTGAGGTGGACGGAAATACTGTTTTTCATTATAATCAAAAAGACTTTGACTTTTTCGCTGAATACTCCGGTGGGGAAATAAAGACGGGATTCATGGTCGGAAAGGTTAATAAAGCCGGCGAGATAGATTTTTATTATGAGCATTTAAATATCTATGACGAAATTCGCGCGGGTAAATGCCATAGTGTACCGACCATTAAAGATAACGGGAAAATAGAACTGCACGAAAAATGGCAGTGGCTTAACGGAGATTGCTCCATGGGAGAATCAGTAGTAGTTGAACAGGAAAGAGAGTGACACAATGATTGAGATTACATATTTTCAGATGTTTCTATTTATAACAATAATATGGATTATTTCGCGTTTTATAGTTGCGGTGAAAACCAACACTTTTTCTTTTAAACGAGAATTACAGATGCTTCTGGTTTACGTATGCATCGTGGTAATAGCCAGGTATGTATATTTTGAATTTCATCTTGAAAATGGAAGGATTCAGACAACAAAGCTAGGTCTTGAAGAAGATATCAATGATATGATCAGTATCATTCCGTTTTATTTCTTAGTAGACCGTTATGATGGTTGGCTTATGAACATTATCGCAAATATCGCGATGTTCATCCCTGTTGGAATCGTGTGGCCGATATGTTTTAAAAGACTTGATACTATCCAAAAAACTATTAAAGCCGGCGCCGGTTTCACCTTGTTTATAGAACTCACACAGCTGTTTTGCATCGGAAGACATACGGATGTTGATGACTTGTTTTTAAATACATTAGGTGTTGCGATCGGCGCGTGCATTGTTTTCGCGATTCGCGGAAGTAGAAAGGATGCTTTTGAGAGTTATAAATAATAACTCGAATTTTGCAGAATAAAGATATAACTATGGACCAAAAGAAAGTAGGGCGTTGGTTTTATGACAGGTATTCGCCCAAAAAAGATGAAAATGGAAAAATCGTTTTGATGACAAAGGCTTCGTTTGGACCATTAGAAGTCTATAAATGGGGAATTAACGCTGATAATCAATTGTATGAGGAATACCAATGGATCGAAAACGATTTTTTTAAGGATGAAAATTACGTTAGGATAATTACACCTGAAGAATATCTTGAGGTGTTAATGGTTCAACCAGTGGGGGACGGCTGGATTGATATGATATGTGCACCTGATGATATCGAGGCTTTTATCGATTTTTGCAATGTTATTGGAAAAACCATAAAGGGTTTTACATGGTGGTGTCATGTGACGGAAGGTCATACCCCCTGCGGCATGGGTGGCCCTAAGTCAAAATATTACGAAGGTTGGTTCAGTGAGATTCAAATGGATGATCTGATACGATTTAAAGATAACGAATCATATCGAGATTACTTCAGATACGAATGGCCGGCAGAAAAGCATTACAAAGAGTGTTATTGGCCGGGCTTTTGGCTTAAAAAGTGAGATAAAGCATGGGGAAAATACTAAAATCCTGGAGCGGAATGCGGAAATATCTGGAGAACGAAATGCTTGCCGATTCGCTCCGCGGAAGAGTCAGATACAATTGCACCGCATATGTCGGTATGGATGTTTGCCATTCTCGACAGAAGAGTAGGAAAAAGAACTCTCGAAAAAATGGCTGACAGTATAGATTCGGAACCAATGTGGCTTCAGGAAGTATATGAATTTAGAACTAAAGAAGAAAAGGGGAACAAATAAGATGA
Source organism: Butyrivibrio sp. XB500-5 (assembly GCF_003625505.1). Classification (NCBI taxonomy): domain Bacteria; kingdom Bacillati; phylum Bacillota; class Clostridia; order Lachnospirales; family Lachnospiraceae; genus Butyrivibrio; species Butyrivibrio sp. XB500-5. Next base: position 615,124 of record NZ_RAIS01000001.1, on the reverse strand, counting down.
TAAACAAGATTTCAAAGAAGCTTATCGCAGTACTTTCAATATCTTTTTTACTGATAGCGCAGCTTGCGGGCTGCGGCGCAGTTTCTAAGGAGCCGCTTACCGGAGTTACCAGGGTTGTATATATGTCTACCGGAGGAGATGTGGATAGAGTATCGTTTTATATACTTACCGATGATCTTCAGGTTAAGGGATATGAAATTCAGCCATATTCTGACAACAAAATTGATGTCTTTTCTGGAGAGATTCCTCCGGATGAGTATTTGGAAGAAGAGTATTCGATATCACAAGATGCTTGGGATAAGCTAATGGAAGATCTTGGTCAAAATGATTTTATGTCTATGCCTGAAGAACTTCCCGAAGTTAAGGCTTATGATGGGTCAGCGATGGAGATTCAGATAGAGACAGCCTCAGGGACTCATAGAACCGGAGGCTACCTGGCGGGATATGGCAAAGGAAGATACCATAAGCGTTTTGCAAATATTTCAAGAGCTTTTTTCGAAGCAATATCAAACGAAGAGTAAAAGCTCCGTCACAGGATCTTTTTTATCTTAAAGAAAGTCAGACTGCCGACAACGATGAGCAGGCTTAAGCCGATGATCACGGGGTATCCGAACTTCCAGGTGAGCTCGGGCATGTACTTGAAGTTCATTCCGTACCAGCCAACGATGAGTGTCAGCGGCATGAAGATTGTTGTTACCACGGTAAGGACCGTCATGATGCGGTTCTGCTTAACATCAAGCTGAGACTGATACAGGTCGTTAAGCTGGATGGTGTAATCTCTAAGGTGGGTTGCGGCGTCGTAGAGCCTGTCAACCCTGCTTGAGAACATGTGGAAATATCTGAGATTGTCTTCCTCAAAGAATCCGTTCTCGTTTTCTTCAAGCTCCTGACCAAGATCCTGGAGCTGCTCATAGTGCGTACGAAGGTCTCTTATATCGCCGCGAATTTCGTTGTTTCGCTGGATGTGAGCCTCCTCGGCATCAGTCATGATCTCTTTTTCTATTCCGTCAAGTTCGCGCTCATAGCGCTGCATGATCAGAAGGTCGTTGTGAATTATCTGCTCAAGAAAATCGTAGAGGAATCTCTCAAGTGAAGGCTTGCGCCACTTCTTGTTTCGCTGGATCTGCTTAACGAGCTTGAGTGCGCTGTCTGTTTTATCTATGAATATAATTCCGGTTTCATCCAGGGCAAAAGAAAAACTTTCAGGCTCATCGGTACACGCCGACTGCACGGGAATGCAGAAGGTTCCGGTTAACGAGTCGTAGTTTACTTCGGCCTTGGTTGTAAGGATCTCATCGTTTTCCATATCAAGATCTATGCCCATGTCAAAATTCTCGCTCTGAGCAAGCCATTGCTCCGGCGTAAGAACGGCAACATAAGGAAATCCCGCATCGTGGCACTGCTCTGCGCTGCATTCTTCAAGTGTGTTCTTGATAAGATAGTACATGATGATCCTCCGACATGGTTTATTTTATATCTTTTAGACTTTTGACATATATGATAAACGAATTGCTCCATGACTTATGTCATTTTCGCAATTCTACAAATATTCGAAAACCGCTAATTTGCTATGCAAATTGCTATTTTCTCATATTTGTTCGGGTCATAAAGTCAAAAAGCATAACATGCAAGCATGTACGCTTTTTGACTTTTGACACCTTTATCATATATCATATCACCCTAAAAGCTCATTAAAAAGGCACAAATATTGTATAATTAAAAAAGCGGGGATGAATATATGGAACGTTATGAATACGGGAATCCAAATTCGACGAATGTTTTGATTCAGATGATCGGCGACCATGAGCTTTTGGGCTTGGAAAAAGAGCTTGCTTATATCCGAAAGAACGCGGGAGAAGATTTCTTTTTGATCGCCTTCAAGGTTGATGACTGGAATAAAGAGCTATCGCCATGGAAGGCGCCGGCAGTGTTTGGAGATGAGGCCTTTGGCGGCTTCGCGGACGAAATGCTGGCAAAAGTCTTGGAGCAGCTTAATGATATTGGTAGGCAAAAGAAATACTGTATCGGCGGATACTCGCTGGCAGGCTTGTTTGCTCTGTGGGCAGCGTATGAGACAGATCTTTTTACTGCAGTGGCAGCAGCTTCGCCTTCTATATGGTTTCCGGGGTTTATTGATCATATGAAATCACGCTCCATCCATGCGGATAAGGTTTATCTTAGCCTTGGAGATCGCGAGGCGAAGACAAGAAATCCCGTTATGGCAACTGTCGCGGATTGTATAGAAATATCTTTTGACCTGCTGCAAAAGCAAGGCGTAGATTGCACGCTCGAGTGGAATGAAGGAAATCACTTCAAGGAAGCAGAGATACGGACCGCGAAGGCGTTTGCGTGGGCGCTGGATTGTAATCATTGATGCGGAGATGAGTCATCAAAAGGTATCGCTCAGGAGTAAAAAGTGAAAAACAGCATCATTTCGGTGTATTTTATTATTGGACTGTGGATTGCATTGTTTATATGCGGGCGATTCATAAGTATGAACAAGTATTTATGCGGTAAGGGATTTGATCTGATCGCAGGCCGGTTTTACCGATATATAACGGCATCTTTTTTACATGAAAACTTATTCCATTTGGCAGCAAATTGCCTGGGATTGTATTTTATAACAATCTATCTCGACGGAAAGATAAATAGCGTTGCAATAGCGGTGTTCGCGATCATATCCGCCACAGTTTCAAATATGATCTTTTCATTGATTTATAGATGGACAGAGAGCTTTGTGGGCGGATCGGTCATTATTTATTCCATTATAGGACTGATTGTGATAATGCAGCTGAGATGCCGTGACAGTGCACCGTTCATGCTGGGAACATGGTACGGAAATTGGACTTTGGGATACTTCATTTTGGCAAATGTGATCAATGGCTCAGCAAAGCGCGCAGATATTTCATCCATCATGATCCATGGAATCTCTTTTGCTGTAGGGATGGTCATAGGCGCGATAATACTGATAACCGGCATGATTAGAGTTTAATAAAGGGGAATACATGAAAATTGGAGTTATTCAAGCGGCGCAGTGGGTTTTGTAGTGACCGGATGTTCATCGGAAAAAAGGGATTTTTGCAATGAAGATTTTATTTATCGGCAACAGCCATACATATATGAATGACATGCCACAGCTGGTAAAGCAGATGATTGAAGACGTTACGGGCGAACCGGCCGAGGTTTTTATGCTGGCTTATTCCGGGAGGTCGCTTAAGTGGCACATGGAAGAGGAATATTTCTCTGAAAGGTTTAATATTCTTCACGGAGGCTATGACTTCTGTGTTATCCAGGAGCAGGCACATCCGATGCCGCCAAAAGAGGACACGGTAGCAAACGTTGATAGGATAATAAAACTTTGCAGGCAGGTTGATACGACGCCGATTATATTTGAGACTTGGGCGGAAAAAGAGAAGCCGGAGAACCAGGCTGAGATGAACAGAAGATACAGAGAGATCGCATTTAGGCAGGAATCGCTGCTGGCGCCCGTCGGAGAAGTGTGGGAGCATGCGAAGTTCGAGCTTAAAGATATTTCGAATGCGGATCTGTATTATCGCGACGGAGCGCATGCGTCGGCTGTCGGGGATTATCTGGTCGCAATGGTATTGACCAAAGTTATAACAGGAGCTATGCCTTCCGAGAACTTTAAAAAGTCGTTTGATTTCTCGCTTCCTGATGATGAGTGGAATCATGTGAAAGAAAAAGTGGAAGACGAGAGCGTGGAATTAACAAGTGAGGTGGTTAAAGCAATCAGAGATTGCGTGAAAGAAATATAATTCATTTTTATAGGGGCTAAGGGGGTAAAAAATGGATAAGGCTAAGATTGAACAGTTTGTCAGTAAACAGAGGGCTGCGCTTGTCGGTTCGGTTGATGGGAATGGGTTTCCGAACATCAAAGCGATGCTTAAGCCCAGAAAACAGGTTGGGTTAAAAGAGTTTTATTTTTCCACCAACACTTCGTCAATGAGGGTTCAGCAGTTTCTTAATAATCCCAAGGCGAGTCTGTACTTTTTTCACCAAGGACTGATCAGGTACACAGGGGTTATGCTTATCGGAACGATGGAGGTTTTGACCGATCAAGAGATCAAGAACGAGATCTGGAGAAAGGGCGATACCATGTATTACAAGGGCGGTGTCACCGATCGTGATTACTGCGTCCTTAAATTTACTGCGCAGAAAGGCAGATTTTACAGCGATTTAAAGACTGACAATTTCAGTGTGGAATAAAATGGGAGTATAAGGGGATAGTATGAAAAAGTATAAGATTGCAGCGATACTAATGATAATCCACGGCGGATTCATGGAGATTTTGTGTTCACTAATGATGATACCGGCTATGCTGTCAGGGGCGGGCGAAAGCTCTTTTGTCGGATTTAATCTTGAGTATTTCAGAGAGAATTTAAATCTGATGATCGTAGCAGGCGTCATATTCGGAGTGCTGCGAGTTATAGGCGCTGTGGGCCTTTTGAAAAACAGAATGTGGGGCCTTGCGCTTTCAGTGATAATCTCATCGATCACACTTGCACTTATGATGTTCCTTCTTCCTGCGGGAATCGTTGACGGAATACTTGCGGGCGGAGCGCTTGTACTGATGCTTATGCAATATTTCGGCGACAGCAGTGCAAGTAAATGACCTTTGCAACATCTTTGACTCCTTGATTGTTTGATAGTTAAAGAGATTAACGGTCGATAAAGGAGGAAAAAAGTATGGAATTGATAGCTGCGAAGGAAGAAAACGGATGGGTGCTCTCAAGATGGGATCTGACTTATAAGGTTGGCTGGGAGCACATTCAAAAAGGTGTTTCAGCCGTCTATGATTTTTACAGTAATCCTGAAATTCTTGTGGCGAGTTCGCCGATTAAAATCAACAGTAAAGAAGATATCATGAATATCCCTGAGACCATGAATCTGACTATTCGCGGAATGTCTGATATTATCAAGGCTCCCATCATGATCACTTTCTACAATCAGATGCAAGCGGTTGATGTAAGCGTCGCTCAGGTTTCGGACGAGTTTAAAAATATCAATTACGAGAAGTTCAATCACTCGCTCTGCCAGTACATGGACAGCATAGAGATTGCGATGTATAGGAAATAAAAGGTTGCGGGGATTGTTGGAGGAAGGAAAAAAGATTGTTTTGAAGAATAAAAAGAAACCGATCATCACTATAATTATCGGCATACTATGCCTAACGGCAATCGTTGTAGGTACGCAAGTGTACAAAAATCGTGGTGGTGTAAACGTGAAATGCAGTAAAGACTATCCTGTTTCTGAGGGCTTAGTAAGCTATCGCCAGGATGACGCGGCATGGAAGGATATTCATCTCGGTGATTCCGAATATACAATGGGATCGTCCGGATGCATAACAACTTGTATCGCAACTGCGATCTCAGAGACCGGAGGAGCCATGGATCCCGGAGAGCTTGCGGTTTATTTGTCGAATGAAAATGTATTTGATGATGAAGGAAATATGCTGTGGGGCGAGCTTGACGATCTGGCCGGATTTCATGCTGATGTTTACGGCCATGGAAACGCCGAGTATATAGATGATTGTCTGTCAAATGGCAGATATCCTATCGTTAAGGTCCATAGAAAATCTCTTTTGAGCTATCATCATTTTGTGTTGATCGTCGGAAGCCGTGACGGGGAATACATCTGCATGGATCCGTTAAAAGATTCGCTTACCAAGCTCAGTGACTACGGGAACAGAATCTATTCGGTCAGATGTGTGTGGTACAAGGATGAAATGGAGGATTTTAATGAGCATAATCTTGATATGATCAAGAGGCTTCCGAAGAACAAAGAGGACACAGATGAATTTTTGAAAACAATGAGGCTAGCTGTTATTGAAGTAGATGTTGACGGAGATCCTTGTTATACGACAACATCTGTTGTGGATTTTTCATGTGATAAGCTTTACTTTAATTGCGTAAGTTTCCTTGACTATACTGAGACAGATGAATGTACTCCTTTTTTAACGGAACGGAAAATAGAATATATAAATGATATCAAAAACGCAGTCGAGCATATAGAAACTCTTAATAATGCAGAGACCGATCCATACGAGAACGAATATAAGGATCTCACGGTGAAAATAATTATAGCGAATGATGATTGGACTATACAAAAATTTGAGTGTAGTGTTCCGGGAAGCAGAAAAGACGATCCCGGCGATATGTTAAGCGCATTTGCGTACAAGTTCTGTGATCTGGAGCGTTATTAAAAACTCTTGCATTGCATACTAATCAATAATGAGAGACAATATAGGCGTGATCAAATGAATTATTTTAAATAACGGAGAAATAACATGGGAAAAGAAATATTTGAAAAAGAACAGACCCATTTGACGACGACCTATAATAAACTGCTTGGAATTAAAAAAGATCTCGAGGAGCAGATCTCTGCCCTTAATGAGAAGGCGGTTGAAGACAAAAACGATATCAGGGACAACATCCGTTTTGATTATGCGGATATAGAGACTACAATGGAAACTCTCGCAGAGATTGAGGTATGGAATCGTTACATTGATACCTACAACGTTGAGAGTAATTCCCTTGGTAAAAGGCTTAAGACAGTTGATAAACTGCTTGAGTCACCTTATTTTGCCAAGATAGAGCTTTTGTTTGAAGGAGAAAGTCAGCCTGAAAGTTATTATATAGGACGAGCGGCGATCTCGGAAAACGGCTACGATCAGATGGTTGTAGACTGGAGATCTCCGATTGCGGAAGTTTACTACAATCAGGAAAACGGTAAAACAAGCTATACGGTTGATGACAGGACCATCCCTGTTGATCTAAGGCTTCGTCGACAGTTTGATATAAACAGAGACAAGCTGGTTTCATTTTTTGACACACAGATCGCGATCGAAGATCCGATGCTTCTTAAATCTCTTTCGCAGACTCGCTCTGACAAGATGCAGGCGATCACTGCCACAATTCAGAAAGAACAAAACAAGGTAATCCGTTATCCCGATGTACAGATTCTTTTGGTCAGTGGTATTGCAGGTAGCGGCAAGACTTCGGTTCTTTTGCAGAGAATAGCATATCTTTTTTATCAAAAGAGAAAGACACTTCGCCCAGAGCAGGTATGTCTTTTGACACTTAATCCCGTATTTCGCGATTATATCGATAACGTCCTTCCGGACCTGGGAGAGACCAATCCGCCGACTTTGACATGGCATGAGTTTTTGAAAAAAGTGGGCGTTCCTTTTGCTGACAATGAATATGACGGCACGGACGATGCAAGTTTGCAGAAGATTCATGACGAGCTGCTAAAGCTATGTCCCGAAGAGGATGATTTTTACGATATTACTCATAACGGCAAGCTTGTGATGACTAAGAGCGACGTGTTTGCCGTGATAAAAAAGTTTTCTAAATTCCCGATGGGAGTTCGTCTGATCCAAACAGCTTCGGAGGAAATTGAAGAAAGAGCGAAAAACATACTTCGAAACAAGGATATCTTTAATGATGAGTCCGAAAGCACGGCAAACTCCGATACCGCTGAGGATAATCGCATTGAAAACGATTTTGGCGGAGCGCTTAGCTTTATAAGGCGTTATGGTTTCATCAACGTCAAGCGTGTTGCGCAGAGAATCCTCGGAAGCGAGTATATCACTGCTGCTGAGTGGCTCTTTACCAAGATGGAGCTTACAGGTATATGTGACAGAAATGTGCGGTATGTTATGATAGACGAAGTGCAGGATTACACAGCTGCGCAGTTAATGGTGTTTGGTAAATATTTTCCTAGTGCTCGTTTTATGCTGCTTGGCGATGAGTTCCAGGCAATTCGGGGTGGCACAGTTTCTTTTGCACAGATAAAAGAGATGGCAGAGGCAGCGGGAAAAGAGTTTGCGCTTCTTCCGCTAATGACAAGTTACAGAAGCTCACCCGAGATAACTAAAATGTTTGCTTCTCTCCTTCCGAATGAAAAGAAAATGCTGGTTTCATCGGTAAGACGATTGGGCGAAGAGATTATTGTTAAGAGCTGTGATTCCGAAAAAAAATACTACGAGGAACTAAAGGCGCAGATAGATGAATTCGGCAAAAAAGACGGCCTTACTGCGGTTATATGCAGAAACAGTTACAGCCTTGAAAAGATAGCGGAATCGCTTGGAGATAAAGCGCCGCAGAATATTTCTGAAAATGACAGCCTGCCAAAAAGCGGCGCATTTCTTATTGAACTGGCGCTTGCTAAGGGGCTTGAGTTTGACAATGTAATCCTTGCTGACGCCGATGCAAAAGCCTATCCTTCGGACGAACTCGGAAAGCATTGCCTGTACACAGCTATATCCAGAGCTACGCAGCGTCTTGCTGTTTTGGCCAATGGCCTGTTGGGGACGGGTTTGGCGGACCGCTAAAAATAAAATTTTATAAAAGGAAAAGAGAATGAGGAAAAGAGTTTTTTTATCAACAATTATTATTGCATTTGCGCTATGTGCCTGTGCTAAAGGGGATAAAGCAGTGGGCGAAAATATAAGCGCGGTCGAAGAAAGTAACGAAGCTGTTTCGGAAGCGCCTTCTGAAGCATCATCAGAAGCATCGTCGGAAGTGACAGCATCTGTAGAAGGAAAAAAATACAGCGATTTTAAGGAAGCCTATGCCGACTTCCTTAAGACTAACGAAGTGGATGAAGACGGTTCTCCTATTCAAGAATACATGATATATGATATCGACAAGGACGGTACGCCGGAACTTTTGGCGTGCTGCGGCTTAGGAGAGGCGGATTCGCATAAGCGGGTATACACATTTGCTGACGGAGAGATCAAGTTTATTGATGTGTTATATACGAGTCACACCGGTATTTGGACATATCCGGATGATAACGGCATAATATTACGTTGGACTTTTTCAGGTGGTGAAGATTATACCCGATACTCTTTAAATAACAATGAATTTACAACAGAAGAGTTATATTCCGGAACTACTTTTTATGAAGATCCGGAGACAGGGGAGGCCATTACCAAATTTAAAGCGGCAAAAGATGTAGTTCCCGGCGCAATTTGGGTATCTGCTTTTTCACGTGATAATCTATATCCGCTTGAGATGTATGAAGTTATAAGCGGCGATGTACCTAAGCAGAATAATAAGAAATATACTTATCCGGATAACAATCCAAATTTCTATACGGAGATCATGGAAAAAGACAGTGTTATAAATGTGGTAAATCTTGGGTGGGCCAAAGACCTTGGAGAGATTCGGTTTAGTGAACTTTTAAAAGAAGGTGTGATAGATGCAGGTAAATCATCGGAAAAGCGGGATATAACATATGCAGATCTCAACTTTGACGGTGTGTATGAATGTATTTTTTATATAACGACACAGGATGTAAATTATGATGCCATCACGAATGATTATCGTGTGATCCTTAGTAAGCAAGGCGATGATATTTACGCTTATCTTGCAGGTTATCCTTACGAAAATTCCGTTACGGAAGATGGATATTTTATTACCGAACCGGATGAGAACTGCGATGATCGAGATGTAAGTAGAGTTATGTATGATAAAGAAAAAAGTTTTGACTATTATGTGGCATATTGATATAGTATAGGAAAAAGAAAGAGCGCTTAGCGCATAGGTGAAAGAATGTACAGAAGATAATTCAGTTTAGGTGAACACTATCAGTAATGATGAGGCTGCTTACAGCAGCTGTTTTGTGTACGCTTAATTTGGATTATCATGCATTTCCTGCCTATAAGTTATGTGGGCCTATTTGTGTGAGTCTATTTTGCGTATGCGAAATAGACTTTTTTGCTACCCGTAAATGGCAGCCATGACAGGAGGACGCATGCTCAATATTAAAAACTTAACTATAACGCACCGCAAAGATCTGCGGGTAATTCTTGATAAATTTAATCTTACTCTAAACGACGGCGACAAGGCTGTGATCATAGGCGAAGAGGGCAACGGCAAATCGACGCTCCTTAAATGGATATATGATCCGCTTCTTGCGGATGAATACGCGGAGTGCGAAGGCGAGAGGATACTCGGAAGCGAGATCTTGGGCTATTTGCCGCAGGAGCTCCCTGATAATGAAAAAGAAAAAACGCTTTACGAATATTTTTCGGAAGCCAAACTGTTTTTTGACAAGACACCCAAAGAGCTTTCGGAGCTTGCAAATGAATTTCGGGTTACGAGAGATTTCTTTTACGCAGATCAAAAGATGAAAAGCTTGTCCGGCGGCGAAAAAGTAAAGGCGCAGCTTATGAGAATACTGATTGACGAGCCGACGGTTCTTTTGCTTGATGAGCCGTCCAACGACATCGATATAAGTACGCTCGAACTGCTGGAGAGGCTGATAAATGGGTGGAAACAAATAGTTCTTTTTATCTCGCATGATGAGACGCTCATTGAAAACACTGCCAACGTGATAATCCACATCGAGCAGATCATGCGAAAGACCAAGAGCCGCTACGTGGTTGTGAAGGACAACTACAAGCATTATATCGCGAACAGGGAGGAGGCTTTTGAGAGGCAGGAGCAGCTGGCGATTAACGACCGCAAGGAAAAGAAGCTTCGCGATGAGAGATACAACAGGATTCACGACAAGGTGGAGCGGGCGCTTTTAGGTGTTTCGAGGCAGGAGCCGGGAGTCGGAAAGATGCTAAAAGACAAGATGCGCGCGGTAAAGTCCATGGAGAAGCGCTTTTCAAGGCAGGATGAGCATATGACCAAGATGCCGGAGCAAGAGGAAGCGATCTTTTTTAAACTGGGAAAAGAGAATTCGAAGATGCCGGAAGGTAAGACGGTTATCGAGTTTTCACTGGATAAGCTGATGGCGCCCGACGGATCCAAGGTGCTGGCAAAAGACATTTTCTTAAGGGTAAGAGGACCTGAGAAGATCTGCATTATCGGAACAAATGGAGTCGGTAAGACTACGCTTCTTAGGCTGATTGCGGAGGAGCTTCTTTCAAGGAGTGATCTGAGGGTTCAGTACATGCCGCAAAACTACGAGGATGAGCTTGATCTTGACGTGACGCCGGTGGAATTTTTGGACGATACCGGTGATAAGGAGATACGCACGCGCATCAGGACATATCTTGGTTCGCTTAAGTTTACCGCAGATGAGACAGAGCATCCGATCCGAGAGCTCTCGGGCGGACAGAAAGCGAAAGTGCTGCTTCTTAAGATGAGTCTTTCCGATGCAAATGTGCTTGTTCTGGACGAGCCTACGCGAAATTTCTCGCCGCTTTCGGGCCCTGTTATCCGCAGGATGATAGCTTCATTCCCCGGCGCGGTCATCAGCATTTCGCACGACAGGAAGTACATCGAGGAAGTATGTACAAAGACATATGTGTTGACGACGGAGGGACTTAAGCAATGACCATAGAGACGAATTACAGAGATAACGAAGCACTAAGAAATTCTTTTAATGAACTTGCCGGTAAGATTTTCAGCGGATTGAACTTTGAAAACTGGTACAGGAACGGCTTTTGGAAAGACAACTACATTCCGTATTCAGTTGTGGTTGATGGTAAAGTTGTATCCAACATTTCAGTGAATACTTGTGACATGAACTATGACGGCAGGATTGTAAAGCTGATACAGCTGGGAACGGTTATGACCGATCCTGATTACAGAGGAAGAGGCTATGCAAGGCTTTTGATGGAAAAGGTATTTGAGGAATACGAAGGAAAAGTAGACGGAATCTATCTTTACGGCAATGATTCGGTAGTTGATTTTTATCCCAAGTTTGGCTTTCGAAAGAGCAAGGAATATCGGTACAGCAAAGCGGTAGAGATTGATAATGACAGAACGGCAAAGCTTGTGCCGATGGCGGAAAAGAGCGACTTCGATAAGATGGTCCGGATACTGGATAGTACCGAGCAGAACGCCAAGCTTTACATGGTAAATAATCCGGGCTTGTATATGTTTTATCTTTCTCAGTTTATGCAGGAGAATACATTCTATATTGATGGCACGGACAGCTATGCTATTGCTGAGATTGACGCTGATACGCTCAACCTTCATGCGATTATCGGAAACGCACCTTTGGATGATGTGATCGCTTCGTTCGGAAAAGATATTAAGAATGCCGTTCTTTGCTTTACTCCGCACGATGTGACAGGGTATGATAAAAGCGAGGTTTTCGAAGAAGATACAACTTTTTTTGTCAGAGGAAAATTCTTTGACGAGACCTCAGAAAATGCATTTATGTTCCAGGAAATAACGCACGCGTAACGTATACCCGGGGACGGGGCAGCGGTCCGGTTTTGGAGGGAATGCTATGAATTTTTTTGAAGTGATAAATAAACGTAGAAGCTATCGCGGAAAATACCAAGCTGTAAAGGTTCCGCGTGAAGATCTTAAGAAAATAATGGAGGCCGGACTTGCGGCTCCTTCCGGCTGTAACAAGCAGACAACGAGTCTGATCTGCGTCGACGATCCGGAAGTCCTTGATAAGATTCATGCTGTCGTAACACCGCCTGTTGCAGAAACGGCTCCGATGACTATGAGCTTGTGTGCATTCTCCCTGTCGGTGTCGCTGAGAGTGAGCCCGTCGGCCCCGAGAAAAAGAGCTTCGAAGAGCGCGCGTGGTTTAATACGTTTAGAGGGTAAAAGACATGGAAGAAATAAGAATGATTTTATGTGGCGAAGTTGAAGAAGCCGATGGAACATCTGAGAAAACCGGAGTGGTGTCAGTTGTTTATGTGTCTAAGGATTTACAGAGGATAAAGGCAAAACTTGTTGAATTACAAGAGCGTAATCCGGATAAATTATACATGGATTACATTGTGCCGCTAGATGCTGATCTGACCGCATTAGAGCACTACCCATCTATTGAGATTTCCAGGGAAGATTTAGCGTGATGAAGGAATAGGAGGAGCAAAAATGACTGAGATAGTAATGACACCAATAGGCAAAGTACAAAAAGATGTTTCCTGGGGCGAGGATACTTCAAGTATTGTTCTGGAAAAAGAGTATGTGTCAGGCTTGAAGGGGCTTGATGCTGTTGACGGCACTCCGGTGCTTGATATAAAGCCGTATTATCCGGTTTATGATAAATAAGAAGGATAGGAAATGTATTTTAGGAAAGAGGAATTTAATGAGCAACATAGTTTTTAACTGGACAGATGGAAGCAACAAGGATTTTGGCGAGTTTTATAAAAAGACAGAAGAATACTACAGCAAGATGGTTGGCGGAATAGAGAACAGAAGGGCTTTTGTACCATACAATAATTCTGATGCTATTCCCGATGTGCTTATTGCATATTCGGATGATTCGGCAGTCGCGTGCGCGGGGCTCAAACGTTATTCGGATAGCGACGTTGAAATCAAGCGTGTGTGGGTAGAACCTGAATATAGAGGTCGACACATTGCTCAGGATATTATGAAATATATCGAAGATAAGGCACGAGAGCTTGGGTACAAAAGAACAATTCTTCAGACAAGAGAGATAATGGAAGACGCTGTAGGACTTTATACAAAGCTCGGTTACAGCAAAATAGAGAAATATCCGCCGTACGATAATTTGTCAGGTGCGGTATGTATGGCAAAAGAGCTGTGAGGTTATCATGAGAGTTGAATTGGTCAGAACAAAAAACTTATCGCTGGAAGTTGACTATACTGCTGAAGATTTTGACTATTATTCAAATATAATACTGGAATAGGTGGATTTGAAAAAGAAGACGAAAACAATGATATTTAAAGATAATTTGTTGGAGTTGTACAACATTGTGCGTCGTTACAAAGATGAGGGAATTCCGGAACTTCCGCAGGAGATTTATGATCATTCACTGGGTGTCATGTTGAATGATATTTATCAGAATGATAGTGAGGATAAAGATAATATAGAGAAGTATTGTGCTTATATATCTTTAGACTGCGCGACATGGTTTTTCCGTAAAGAAAAAACATACCGGTTGCAGATTACGCCAATGTATCAAGATGAAGCTGATTACAACGAATTTAGCAAAAACTGTAGTACTGTTTTTGCTTCGGAAATAGGTGGTGAGGAATTAAAAAGATTAGCAGATAGTATTGAGGAATTATATAAAAAGCTAATGTGAATCCATTGAGTATGTAATTAATCCAATGGTAGAGATATAAAAGGAAACTAAATGATCAAACTGACAACTGACAGGCTTATCCTGCGCGATTATTGCGAGGAGGATTTCGAAGCTTATTACAAATTAAAAACCGACGAAGAAACGATGTACTACATGCAGGACATTAAGCTTGGTTCTCGAGAAGAGGGGAAAAAAGATTTCGCTGATGTGCTTGCAGATATGAAGAGCGAACATCGAAAGTTCTTTTTCCTTCATATGGAACTTAAAGACACGCATGAGCAGGTGGGAAGCATCGGATATACCGTTGTCGATGAAACACCGATTGGGAAGATAGTTCATCTTGGTTACTTCACATACAAGAAGTTCTGGGGAAATGGTTACACATCCGAAGCGCTCGGGAAACTTCTGGAGTTTGCATTTACCAAGGACAACGTATACAGAGTTACAACCGGTTGTCTAAAAGAAAATGTGGGTTCCGAAAAGGTCATGATCAAAAACGGACTTATCAAGGAAGCGGAACACATTGATTATGAGTGGCATGACGGAAAGATGAAAACTCGCTTGGAGTACAGGTTGCTTAAGAGGGAGTGGAAAAAATGGTCCAATAGGTTCGCCTCGAAGGGCCATTACTAATATCCTGCAACTATTTTTTCTATGTATTTGTGTATTATATAAAGAAAAACAAATAATAAAAGCGTTCCTATATGCTGCATTGTAGAATGACAGAAACCGGGAGGAAACACATGGCAAGAGACTTAAGCTTTTGGAAAGAAAACAAAAATACCAATAACAGCTGCTCAGAGACATATAAAAACCTTTCGAACGAAGTGTATCTGGACTATGTTTCGGAACTTTCGATTGAGCAGATATTAAATGATGTAAGCACAACCTTTTCCGATTGGACCAAACTCGATGAAAAGAATTATGAAAAGGGCGATGCTGCGATTGAGATTTTTACAACCAAGCAGTTTTGCAGATTTGATTGTTATAGCGTGACTGAAGAAGACATGAATAAGATCATGGATATAATGTTCAAATATGATTGTCCGCTATATGATTCTGCTATAGATGTAAGATTTGCGTGATGATGAAGAATAGAAAGACTGTGAAAAAGGGAACTGTATCAAAAGATAATTAGAGAGTGTATTACGACTATGACAAACCAAATACGAGTGGAAACGGATGACGATTTACTATACATGGAGAATAATAAAATCCACGCCAATGTGAATTCAAAAGAATATGTTTATGACGTGTCGGCAGTAGAGAAGCTTGTAATTTTGACTACAGATATGGGGCCTTTTTATGATGACATGGGGCTTGCTGTCGATGTTGGGAATAATAATGTGATCTTTATCATGTCAGAGCATAGATGTTTTAAACCATTTTTATTTGAACAGATCGGTAAGGCATTGCCTATCGATTATCAGAAAGTAATCGACGCGTCCGCATGTACAGATAGAAAAGTATTTGAAATTTATAAAAAAGAACAGAGTGCATAATGGACAATTATTATGATTGGAGTAGAAAATGTATGATGATCTGAGAAGAATAATTGAGAAAGCGGGAGATATAGTTGATTTTGCTTCGTATGGAGAAGAGATTTATAGTGTGTATGGGATTGATTTCGAAGAGGTTGTTGGAGGCGATATCGTATATATAAATGAGCTAAGCAGAAAAAATGATCCTACTTTTATGGATAAATTGGTGATTTCAGAAACAGACGATGAAATGTTTTACTTTGATTTATCGAATGGATTGATAGAAAATGAATATCCGATTTATGAGTTCTATAGTAAAACATTATACGCTCCTTCTTTTGCTGAATTTTTGAAAAAGAAAATAATGGATATGGAGTTTGGCAATGAATTTGGAAATTGATGAATATTTGGTCGAGATCATTCAAAGTGCAACTGAAAAGGCTTTACTCAAACTGTTTGAAGAACACAATGAAAGCTTTTATTATTGTTCTCTTATAACAACCGGAGAAGGATTATGTCCTATAATCTCGGCATGGTCAAAGGAGGCTTTGGAGAGAGTTGCAAATGAGAGTGATGATGTAGAAGAGGCTAAATACTATTTAAAATGGTCTTATTCGGAAACTCCGTATTTTGCTTATGGCGAGGAATTTTTTGAAGATGTAAAGAACGTGTTTATAGATAGAATGAACAAGTTGAAAACCGCGGAAGAAAGGCAAAGAGAAGTTCAACTAAGAATTAATTCAATGGAAAAAGTAATGCACAATCTGGACGCCAAAGGTATGTTTGGACAAGGAGAACAACGATTAAATATCGTTATTAATGCCGAGTTTATGCCGCCGGACTACACTAATACGGAGAGAGCATTAAGATTAAATCCTCAAGAGGCGCTAAAAGAATGGTTGGAAGAAGCTGCGGAATAATACGCAGGAGGTAGAAATGGATTACACAGAGACAAGTAAATTCCTTAGTTTGATCTTAAGGCATAAGCCGGAAGTAATCGGGATAAGCCTTGATGAGCATGGTTGGGCTAATGTAGATGAGTTAATAGAAGGAATGGCAAAAGAGTATCCGATTGATAAAGATATTCTTGAGCAAATAGTGGCAAGCGATTCTAAGCAAAGGTATTCCTTTAATGAGGATAAGACGCTTATAAGAGCAAATCAGGGTCATTCCATCATGGTGGATGTTGAATTGGATGAGCTCGAACCGCCTGAGATTCTTTGGCATGGTACCGGAGAGAAATTTGAGAAAAGCATTGATGAGCAAGGACTGATTCCCAAAAGCAGATTATACGTTCATTTGTCGTCGGATATTGAAACCGCTACGAAGGTAGGGCAGCGACATGGGAAACCGGTTCTTTATAAAGTCCTTTCGAAAAAAATGTATGATGACGGCTACAAGTTTTATTTATCCAAGAACGGAGTATGGCTTACTAAACAGGTGCCAAGAGAATATTTGATAAAAGAAAAATGAGTGAGGCATAGTTAAGCAAATGCCCCAGACCTCGTCCTTTGGGTTATTATACGAATAATATTGGGGAGCTAAATAATATGAATATACAAAACTTCATAGATAAGATGGTTCTGTTTTTACCTAATTTACCTAATGAGAGGGAAAGGCATATTAAAGAAAATGGTGAATTATTGGCTACGGTTTTCATAGAAAATTCTATTATGCCTAGCGTAATTGAACTACTAAAAAGAAACAATGATAAAGTAATACTGAAAAACATATTTGATTATTTTGAAGATGTTTCTATAAACGCAGATGAAGATTTAAAGAATATTTTTTCTATTACTGTGCTTGAGATACTTGGTAATGACAAAGATGTTTTAGAGATTGCAAAAGAATATATGGGCGTGGAAACTAAGCGGAATCAGGAACAAGCTGATAAAGATTTAGGTCGAATTAGAATAGAGCAGAAAAAGGAGATAGAAAAGTTCAAAACAAGATATTACAAGTTTGATATTGGAGATGGGGGAATGAGAAGAACAGGACCAATATTTGAATACTTGGATTCAAACGGTAATTGGGTTGAAGATCGTAATTTAATTAGAAAATTCATTGGAGGAGACACAGATTTCGATGAAATAACCGAAGAAGAAGCAAATAGATTGGCGATGAATAGGAAAAGAAGGAGTCAGAAGTAGGGATTATGCGCACCCCGGAACACTTTATAAACAAGTGAAAAAGTGCTGTAATGTGGAGATAATTACATGAGAATAGAAGAGCTTAGTATGCAATTGGAAAAAGAAGGTCTATTGCAAATGGATTACTTGGGCTGCCGTAAGTACTATGTGGATGGCGAATTTGTATATAATGACGGACAGTGGAGAAATATACCGGACCTTTTCGGGATATATAAAAGTAAAGAAAGTGGCAACTATGTTTTCTTTATAACTGATACTGAGAGGGGAAATCGTTGTCATTCAGAGAGCTTTGCTACTGAAGAAGAAGCGTGTGAATGCTTGCTAGAGATGACGCGTAGTGGAAAAAGTGATAATACAGAATTATTTGATAAAACAAGCAAAACTACATCTAATGTCAACGAAGATAGGTATACATATTACAAATTTGATATAGGCGATGGCGGAATGAGAAAAAAAGGAAATATCGTCGAATATATTGATAAAAATGGGGAGTGGGTCGAGGATATCGAACTTTTGAGGATGTTTATTGGCTTAGATGGTGGATTTAAAGAAATAACCGAAAAAGAAGCTGAGATATTAGTTGAAAACAGAAAAAGAAATAAGATGGTGTAATCTTTAGATTACTTAAGTGAAAGTTGAAGTAATTATGAAAATACTGGTAGTTGGTGGAACAAGATTTTTTGGCATTCCGATGGTGAATGCTTTGATAGATGCGGGACACGACGTGACGGTCGCAACACGCGGCAACAACGAGCTTAGCTTTAAAGGCGGCGTCAAGCATATCGTCATGGACAGAACGGATGCCGATAGTGTCAAAAGAGCTGTCGAAGGCAGCAGCTTTGATGTTGTGATCGACAAGATTGCATACAGTTCAAATGATGTGAAGGCTCTTTTGCCCAATATAAAGTGCGATAAGTATATTCAGATGTCGACGTGCTCGGTTTATGCGGAAGATAAGCCTTGCATAAATGAAAAAGAGTTTGATGCGGCGGCGCACCCGCTTGTGTGGACGGACAGAACGCAGGATTACGGCGAGTCCAAGAGGCAGGCTGAGAGAGCTGCCTATGAATTTATGGACGCGGATAAGTGCGTCTTTGTGAGATACCCGGTTGTTATGGGAGAGAATGATTACACCGGAAGGCTTCGCTTTTATGTCGAGCATGTAATGAATGGTATTCCTATGTATGTGGATGATCGCGACTTCGCGATTTCTTTTATCAATGAAAAAGAAGCGGGAGAGTTCCTTGCTTTCTTGGCGGACAAAGCAGTGAGTGGGCCGATTAACGGCTGCTCTCGGGGGACGATCAAGATTTCCGAGCTTATAGCTTACATTGAAAAGAAAACGGGCAAGGCTGCAGTTTACAGTAATGACGGCGATGCTGCTTCGTACAACGGCCTTTTGAATGACATGAGTCTTGATACAAGTAAGGCGAAGAGCCTTGGCTACGAGTTCTCGGAGATTGGCGATTGGATATATGAGCTGATCGATCATGAGATCGCTAAGGTGGGATAAGCTATAAAAAAGTGTTTGAATCCTAGTATTTAGGAGGGCAACGATCATGGAAAAGAAGAACCAAGATAAGAAGAAACTAAAAGAAATCGAGCTTAAGCAGAACAAGTACGCCAAGAAGATATCCGCGGTTCCTTCGGATGAACTTGCAAAGGCGCTGAAATCTCTTTTGGCAAAAGATAAGGATGAGAAATGAAACAATACATTGTTGATGCATTTACAGACAGACTTTTTCATGGAAATCAGGCAGCAGTCTGTGTTCTTGATGAGTGGTTAACAGAAGAGCTTATGATGAATATCGCCAAAGAGAATAATTTCTCCGAGACGGCGTTTACCGTAAAGAACGGTGATAACTATGATCTTAGGTGGTTCACGCCCGGCGGAGAGATAAACTTGTGTGGCCATGCGACTTTGGCGACATCGTATGTTCTTTTTAATTACTATGAGAAGGATGCGGATGAGCTCACTTTCCATACCATGAGCGGAGATCTGTTCATACATAGGCAGCAGGATGAGATCGTCATGGATTTTCCTGCCTATAAACTTAATGAGGTACCTGTCACTGAGCAGATGGCTAAGGCGATGGGCGCTAAGCCAGTAAAGGCATATATTGATCGTGACCTTTTGCTTGTTTATGAAGATGAAAAGATGATCCGCGAAATGAAGCCTGATTTTGAAGAGGTGATCCTTCTTGAAGGTGAGGGCGTAGGTGTGACGGCTCCGGGAAAAGAGTATGACTGCGTATCACGCTTTTTTACCCCGAAAGATAAGATAAATGAGGATCCTGTGACCGGCTCGGCGCATTGTATGATAGCACCATACTGGGCGGAGCGCTTGGGCAAAAAAGAAATTCATGCATACCAAGCTTCAGAACGAGGAGGCAGTTTGGAGTGTAAAGTTCAAGGTGACCGAGTTGTTATTTCCGGAAAAGCAGTGTTGTATTCGGTTGGGGAGTTGTTTGTGAATTGAATGAACTCCGGAGCAGTGGGTTGGAGAAAGACAGAATTACGATGGAAAAAAATAGTTTTGAAAATCCATACAGTATAAAGAAAAAGGCAATGCTGGATGCTATTCCTGAACAAAAGAGGCGAGAGATAGATGATTTCTTTTCATTGCCCAAGGAACAAAGATATATCAAGCCTATAAAGCGCAAGATGAAGCCTGGCTTAAAAGCGGGGGATATCTTTGCAATGCATTTGCCGGAAGATGTTTATTTGTATGGCAAAATAATAAAAAAGGCTGAGAATCTTCCGATGATCGAGGATGATTTCTATATTGTTTTGATTGGGAACCTTTGCACTAAAGAACTTGAGAATCCTATTTTTTCTATAGATAAGAATAACTATTTGCTGGGGCCATGGATTATTTCGGATTCGTTATGGCGAAACGGAAAGTGTTTTACGGTCGGAAATTGTCCTGTTGTAGAAGATAAATTGGATATTGGCTTCTACAAAAGCAGGTTAGCGCCGGGAAAAGACGGAAAGTTGCATGAGGCAGGCTTTTTTATGGATATCCATGGGAATAAGCTGGAACGGGAACCGGATATTTTTGAATTATGTGCTTATATAACAATAGACGGTATTGAGCATGATATCAAAACGCAGATTATTCTGGGGAACTTGGGCGTTTCGGAATAAGAAAGAGGTGTCGATGACCACAGAGAAAGCATTGGAAATAATTTCAAAAAACTATAACTGTGAGGACGGAAGTCTCATTTCTTCATTGAATGATAAGAGTAGCTTTTCTGAGGAGCTTTTCCGGGAATTATATGACAGTATTGTTCTTTTGACGAAAGAGTCTTTTTATAACGAGGAACTGACGGAACAGATCAGTGTGAGCTATCAGAGTTTTTTGAAGCTTATGATCTATCATTTTTCACCATACGACATGTGTGAGATAAGTGATTTTCCAAAAGAATACAGTGAATATATTGAGCGGCTTGATCAGGCGGTTCTTGCGTATTATAGGAGGACGATTCATGCACAAAATATTATGTGAAATAGAAAGTATAATACATAAGAGTATTACAGAGGTGCTGCCGGATTTGTCATTTGATGATCTGGAAGATAATGGCACCGTTTTTTATATGAATGGAAAAAACGGCACAGAATTTGATTGGTACGTTAACGAGAAATTGCCTTCATTCATGGTGTTTTACAACGATGAGACTAATCTCGGGGCTGCCCAGGCATACATTTATGATGATGGTGGCATTGTTCTTTATATATATGATCAGCATGGGAATAATTTGGCAAAAGAAATAAAGACCTACGTAGATGCAACCGAAGAAGAAGTGCTCTGTCTGGCCACTATTCTTAGATTAAATTCGGATGAAAAGATGATATTTGATAAGGCAATTGGGGATATCGATACTGATGAATGTCCTACAGAGCAGGAAATTACAGAGTATAAAGAACATAAAAAATATTATGAAGAAATGATTCAGCGTAAGGCTATAATGGGAAAATATGCTGTTGTTTCCAAGAGGATTACAGAGGATGGTTATCGTGTTGGTTACATGAGGAGAGACGAACCAAGAAATGAAGAGGATAGCGGATGGAGCTTCTGGGCCGGAGATGAAGATGATGAATACAGCAATAACGCAGATAATGTCAACCTTTATATGGTTGGTTCAATCATTAATATGGATTCGGCTTTGATGAAATACATAGACAGACCAGCAGAAATTTCCATGATAAGGGTGTCCGATCATGAGTTTATAGAGGATAATGGACAGGACATAGTTCTTGGAAAGTGGAAGGAGACATCCTGATACGCGAAGCAAAAGAGGTGGGACATGCCGTTAGTTAAGATTGAAATGATAAAGGGCAAAGGCCCGGATTATAAAAAAGAGATCTTGGATATCGTTCACGACGGTTTGGTAGATGCTTTGGGCATTGAAGACTGGGACAGGTTTCAGAGGATCATCGAGATAGAAAAAGAAAATTTTGAGCTGCCGGAGGGCAAGACTGAGGATTTTCTTTTGATTGAGCTGATTCTTTTTCCCGGAAGAACGAAGGAGCAGAAGAAAGCCGTTATAGAAACGATTACGAATAGCCTTGGCAGTAAGCTCGGGGTAAAAGAGACTGATGTTTTTATCATCATCAACGAGCCGCCGCTTGAAAATTGGGGGCTCGCAGGAAAACAGAAGGGGTAAAATTATAATGACAACCAAAGAGGTTTTAGAAATAGCGATGCGCCAGTCGGCGGAAGACAACGGCTGTCGCGCTGAAGATTTTGTATCTGATAAGAATGTGGTATTTCCGTTTAAGCTTGGGAAGAATGCGCGTAAGTACTACATGGAGCCGATAACGTGCAACCTTATTTCCTACGGAAGTAACGTTGTCGCGGCGGTGTCGGATGAAGTCGTGGAGCTTGTGAAGGAGTACACAGATAAGTTTGAGTTTTATCACTGTTTTGAGACGCCGAACATGCATTGGCTAAATGAGAGGCTTGAAAAGCTTGGGCACAGAGTGTGTTTTATGGCGGAATATTTTTTGCCTAATGTCGAAAAGATGCCGGAGCTGGATTGCCCGTACGAGACTAGGATTCTTGGGCCTGAGGATTTCAAGGATCTGTATTTGCCACAGTGGAGCAATGCTATCTGCAGTGCCCGCAAGGAACGCGATGTGCTCGGAGTAGGAGCGTACGACAATGATAAGCTTGTTGGGCTGGCGGGATGCTCGGCTGATTGCGATGATATGTGGCAGATCGGAGTTGATGTTCTGCCTGAGTATAGGCGAAACGGGATCGCGTCCGCTCTTACAAATAAGCTGGCTAAAGAAATCTTGGCTCGCGGAAAAGTGCCTTTTTACTGCTGCGCCTGGTCAAATATCAGATCTGCGCGAAATGCGATAAGAAGCGGACTTTTGCCCGCGTGGGTTGAGATGACGGCAAAGCCCGTTGATATCGTAAATGATATGAATGCTTGAATGATGCAGGGGATGAGCAAGCTCATCCCCTTATGAAAGGACCTGATTTTGGAAAAAGACTACAAGATTATTATGGCGACGGAAGAAGATCGCGATGAGATAATGGCGCTTTATAAGGCGCAGATAGGGAGAGAGTTGTGCCCGTGGGATGAGGATTATCCTTCGCATGATACGATTGATGCGGATTTTGCGCGCGACGGACTTTTTGTTTTAAAAGAAGCGGGGAAGATAAAAGCTGCAATCTCGGTTGAAGAAGATGTGGAAGTGGATAAGCTTCCGTGCTGGGATAAGAAGCTGGAACCCGAGGGAGAGCTTGCGAGGCTCGCGGTTTTGCCTGATGAGCAGAACAAGGGGCTTGCGAGGATAATGCTTAAATATGGCATGGATGAGCTGAAAAGGCGCGGCTTCAACGGTATCCACATACTCGTAGGAAAGCATAATACCAAGGCAATTCGCTCGTATGCGGTGTTTGGCTTTGATGAAGTCGGTGAGTGCCACTTGTACGACCGGGATTTCCTGTGCTATGAAAAGAAACTGTAAAAGGAGCCCAAGCTTTTGAACACAAAGAAAAATCCGTTACAAAACAAATTCATAGTGTGTCTTTTGGCGGTTCTGTGCTGTCTTTTATGGGGCAGCGCTTTTCCGAGCATAAAAACAGGATACAAGATGTTCGAGATAGGAGCGCAGGACAGCGTTTCTCAGATTCTTTTTGCAGGAATAAGGTTTTCGCTTGCGGGAGTGCTTGCGATAATCTTCGGAAGTATGCTTCAAAAGAAGATTCTTTTTCCTAAAAAGACATCTTGGAAGATGATAGGGATACTGAGCGTATTCCAGACGATACTGCAGTACATATTCTTTTACATCGGGCTTGCGCACTCGTCGGGAGTGAAATCCTCGATAATTAACGGAATGAGCACGTTTTTTGCAATCTTGTTGGCGTGCCTTGTAAGAAAACAGGAGCGTTTGTCGCTCGTAAAGATAATCGGCTGCGTGCTGGGAACGGCGGGCGTTATCATAGTGAGCCTTTCGGGCGGAAGCATCGGCGCGGGCTTTGCGCTTACCGGAGAAGGCTTTATTTTGATCGCGTCTGTATCATATGCGATCTCATCGGTCATGATAAAAGAGTTTTCGGCAAAAGAAAACCCTGTAACGCTAAGCGGTTATCAGTTCGTGATAGGCGGCCTAGTGATGGTGGCAGTCGGACTCTTGGCAGGTGGAAAAATATACATGACAACGCCTTGGGGAATTCTTCTCATTATCTACATGGCGCTGATATCGTCGGTTGCTTATTCTTTATGGGGGATTCTTCTTAAGTACAACCCGGTATCGTCAGTTACGATATATGGGTTTTCCAATCCAATCTTCGGAGCTCTTTTGTCCGCATTTTTCCTTGCGGAGTGGGATAAACTCAGTGTTTGGTATGTTGTCGCGCTTGCACTTGTGAGTCTTGGAATATATGTCGTAAACAGAGAGTGATTTTTAATAGTAAAACACCTGATTTGTATAATTATAAAAGTATTATAAACATACGAAAATGCGTTTGCGGAGTGATATAATTCTAGTGTGGACATTTTTTTATGGAGGGCTTCTTTTATGCAGGAAAATCACTTAAAGCGAACTTGTAAACTTCTTTTTATCATTCACGCAATTACGACATTCTTTTCCATAGTCGGACTAATCTCACAGCTTGCGGTTGCAGAACTTCCTCCCGTTATGGGAATTTTACCGCTTGTTCTTGTTATTGTGGTTTTCATTGCGGATTCACTTTATCATTTTATTGCCAAAAACGGACTGAAGTACATGAGACTTGTAGCTATCACGTATTCAGTCGTTTACTTTGCGATGCTTAACAGTGGAAACACTGCAACGACATATCCTTACATGATACCGTTCCTTATCATGTTTCTTATGTCGCTTGATAAATTAAGTGTGAGAATCGGAGTAATAGGATTTGCGATTTCCAACTTGGTTCGTGTAATCCTTACAATCTCATCTACCGCTGATATTACCGCAGATATCGAGCTTATCATGATCGAGACGATAATAACTATCCTTACTACGGTAACAATCGTTAAAGGACATACCCTTCTTACAAGATTCTTTACCGATTCGCTTAATGAAGTTACTACCGTTTCGGATAAGAATAAATCAATCACAGGTAAGATCACAGAGGTTGCGGAGAGCGTAGTTGAAGACGCCGCTTCGATAAGCGATGCGCTTAAGACAATCGGAGAGTCCGCATCACTTCTTGATGAGACCATGAGCAATATCATGGACGGAACTCAGCATACAGCTGAAGCGATCACCAATCAGACAGTACAGACACATGATATTCAGGATATCATTGATGATACCAAGAAGAGTGCCGAAAAAGTTGACGGTATAAATGCAGAGGCTGCGGAAGCTCTTAAGGAAGGTATGAGTGTTATGGAGTCCTTGTTTGAGGAAGCAGAAAAAGCCAGAAAGGCCGGAGATGATCTTCAGAAGGCTGCTGACGAGCTTCGTTCCAATACCGATGATGTTAGCGGAATTACCAGCATTATCCTTTCAATTTCATCACAGACTAACCTCCTTGCTCTTAATGCAAGTATCGAGGCTGCCAGAGCCGGCGAAGTAGGTAAGGGCTTTGCGGTAGTTGCCGATGAGATCAGAAATCTTGCCGAGCAGACCAAGAAACAGACTGAGAACATCACAAGTATCATCGAGGTTCTTACAGCCAACGCCGATACCGTTGCGGACTGCGCTACCACAAGTTCACAGTCGGCTAATCGCGAGACTGAATATACTCAGAACGCTTCCAAGAAATTCGAGTTCATTCAGGAAAAGCTTGCTGAGCTTGGTACCGCAATAGGCGATATCAGTAATTACATTTCATCACTCAGTAGCTCCAACAACGAGATCGTCGACAGTGCAAGTACATTGTCCGCGACCAGTGAGGAGATAAGCGCAAGCTCTGCTGAGGCTGCCAAGGCAAGTACACGTAACGTTGAGCTTATCGATCAGTTCAAAGAGTCGATGGACGGCATCATTGCCAAGATCACTGAGCTTCAGAAATATACCCAGTGATAAAAAAGAATATTAGGAAAAAGATATTGTGCCGAAGGCGTAAGCTTTCGGTACTTTTTTCATGTAATGGGAAATCCCTGCGACATAAATATGTCGGTGTTATAATATGAGCGTAGGTTAATAAAATTAAATTAATGTTAAGAGCTGTTCACTACCGCTTTTTTATCGGCACAGATATAATGATGGTCATAACCGGTTATATAAAAGGAAAGATTGGAGAAAATTATGCAGATAAATGAAGTTATAAGAAAATATAGAAAAGAAAAAAACATGACTCAGGAGGAAATGGCAAACAGACTCGGAGTGACCGCACCTGCAGTAAATAAGTGGGAAAGTGGCGCATCTATGCCTGATATAGCTCTTTTGGCTCCTATAGCAAGGCTGCTTGGCGTTTCACTTGATGAGCTTCTTTCATATAATGAGAGTCTTACTGAGATTGAAGAAGCAAACATCATCGGCGGAATATACGCAATACTGAATGCGGAGAAACCTGATGTTGTTTACCAAAGAATCGTGGACATAGCAAGAGAGTATCCTAACGCAGATAACCTCAATCTTACTCTTACGACGCTATTAAACGCAAGGTCTTTTCTCCTTACCGGAAAGGAAAGGAAGAAGTATGATGAATGGATTCAGAGTTCTTTCGAAAATCTTTTGCAGACCCATGATGAAAAGATTAATATGCAGGCAGCTGACGGCTTGTACTCATTTTTTATAACCAGAGAAAAGTATGAGGAAGCGGAAGGATGCCTTAAGTATTATTCGGATCAGAATCCTGATAGAAAGAGAAAGCTTGCGACAATATATGCCGGGACGGGCAAGTATGAAGAAGCATATAAAGCACTGGAGGAAGTTCTCTATTCAAATTATTCGACTTTAAGCGGATTGCTTTATGAGATTTATGGGGTCGCAGTCAAAACCGGAAATCTTGAAAAAGCCGAGGCGATAATAGAAAAAGAAAGTGCGTTTGCGGATCTTTTTGAGATGGGAGAGTATCATAAGAACGCCGGAAGGCTCAGCTTGGCGGTTAAAAAGAAGGATGCTAAAAAGGCACTTGAGCTCATGGACTTGTTATTTGAAAACGTTGATACTATGACAGATTACACGAAATCAAGCTTGTACGAGCATATGACCTTTAATGAAGCTCCGGGCGCATCTCAGATGGTTATCGTCACACTGCTCAAGCAGTACAAAGAGAGTGAGGATATGGAGTTCATCAGAAAAACACCCGAATGGGAAAAGTTTTTAAAGAAATGGGACACAATCCCCTTCCCTACGGTCCAATAAAATTTTGCATAGACCGGTACCCTGGGGACACCAGGACAGTACCGGTCTATTATTATCTATAAATAATGTGGATATGAAGGAGCATATCCAAGTATCTTGTTACAGTTTTTAATATAGCAAAGGATAACACAAAATGAATATCTGCAAAAAATTGGAGATAATTGGTCTTTTGTGACATAATACAGATAATAAAAACAGTAGATATGAAAGAGAAGTCCAAAAACAATACTGTAGTAAAAATCAAGAACAGGGGATTCTAAAGAGGATGGAACTAAAAAAAGTAACTTGTCCAAATTGTGGTAGTTCAGAAATAGAAAAGATAAACATAGAGCAGTATAAATGCCAATATTGTAAAACTACCTTCATGATAGATTATGACGAAGAGGATGCTGAGATTATTAGCAAGAAAACAGATCTGAAAATCCATCGTTCACGAATGATCTTTGCTGCGTCAGGCATATTATTTGCGCTGCTTCTTTTTGGAGGTCTATATTATAGTGACCAGACTTATAGTGAAACAGATGTAGCTCAGGAACGCTCTACAGAACCGGAGCTTCGATACTTGGATGCCTCGGATATTGAAGCTGGAATTGACCTGTCCGAATTCACAAAAGCTACGGACAGCTATGCAAAAAATGATGTTAAGGAAGTCTACACAGGCTCCTGGAAACAGACTGATGATCCCAAACTTGTTGGGGAATATCTTTTGAATTGTGATGACGGCAATATGCTCTGGTTCTTTTACGAGTACAGTTGGGCAAAAGATACTGGCGAGACCGACAAGCGCTATGTTGCAATCAGTTTTGAGGACATACGCATAACAGAAGATGGCAAAATCAAGTCCAATTACAACCCCAAAACAGACATGCATTCAGAATTATTAGGAAACTATCTGGTTTATGGCTATTTTGATTTTGATACTGCTTACAGAGTGAGCATTACCGCACATCCGGAATATAAAGTAACTAAAATAGAGCTTAGTAGGGGATAAACATGGGTAGAAAAATGACATTATCATTGAAATTTCTCATTGCTGCGATACTTTGCCTTTTGTTCGCCGTTTTATTTGGTTATACACTTAGAATGATAGAAACATTTCATAGGTTCAGCTTTATGGAAGTAATCATTTTCGGAACTATTGAAATATTCATGCTAAAGATTGCCCCAATTGCTCTTTTATTGATTGGTCTTGTAATGAAAGTGCTAAAAAAATAGTATAAAAAACTACCGATATATATTACAGTTTTATTGACGATGGAAATGGAAAGACGCGAGGTATGTTTGGAATGTTTATTAATGAATTCGTTGGCGCATTAGTACAGGTATTGCTATTTTCTTTGATTCCCCTGATCTTTTGGCTGATATTTGCCAGGAGAAAACAGAACTTTTTTAAGTGGATAGGAATTAAAAAGATCAAGCATGAAGGGAAATGGTGGGGAACAGCATGTGCAATCCTTATTGCTACGGGACTGTATATAGGCTTAACGTCATTTGCAATCCGTTTTCTTCCTGAAGGGGTGACCACCGCAGGCAGTGACTTTGCCGGCAAAGGATTTGCTGCATTTCCTGCTGTGCTGGCATATGGCTTTATCCGTACCGGATTATCCGAAGAAATAGTCTTCAGGGGTTTTTTATTAAAACGTTTAGGAGAAAAGGTTGGGTTCATCACCGGCAATATCATACAGGCAATCCTGTTTGGCATGATGCACGGAATTCCTTTTGGTTTAGCAACACACAATATACCTGTGACTATAGTAATGACTATACTTCCCGGTGCTTTTGGGTGGTTCCAGGGATGGATGAACGAAAAAAAATTTGGTGGGAGCATTATTCCAAGCTGGTTTTTGCATGGAACGATTAATGTCATAGTGGCGACAATAGCACTATAACTTGGAAGTTAATCGCACAAATTCAAATTTGTCGACCTAATTGAATATTGAACGTAACATAGAGCAGTTATCTCAAATTGAGATAGCTGCTTTTTATACTTGCTTTGCTAAAGCGCGTAAGGGAATTACGAGATTCTCGAGATGGAAGACGAATAGAATACCCAGGGTAGAGAAATAAATAGAAAATGAAACTAGGAATCGGGGAGGCCCCGTAATTTCACGTAGTTTCACATAATCTCCCAAACCCGCATATATTCTAACCTTTCGGAATTTTGAATTTCACGTAATCTTACACAATTTTACATATTTTTAATGCCATTGGCGT
Source organism: Butyrivibrio sp. XB500-5 (assembly GCF_003625505.1). Taxonomy (NCBI): domain Bacteria; kingdom Bacillati; phylum Bacillota; class Clostridia; order Lachnospirales; family Lachnospiraceae; genus Butyrivibrio; species Butyrivibrio sp. XB500-5. Next base: position 585,479 of record NZ_RAIS01000001.1, on the reverse strand, counting down.
AAAGCTGGCGTAGTGCTGGCGTAAATAACAGGTGTAAGTGCATCCTCATGGAAGAAAAAATTGGTAAACCTAGGAGTGATAGTTTTACCAACATATTTTACATAGAGCAGTTATCTCGGAAGAGGTAACTGTTCTTTTTTTATGATTTTTTGAATAGTGTATTCTCTGATAGATAGAGATTCGATATAATTGAAAACAGTGAAATAAACAAATCGGGATTTGTAGGAATATTCATTTCTCTTATAAACAGGCACCAAGGTGCGAGGAGGTAAATAACATGGATATGAAGCAGGCAATGAAAGAACGTCATATGGTTCGAAAGTACACTGATGAACCTATTCCGGAGGATATCGTAGAAAAGTTGAATCATCGGGTAAGAGAGAATAATGAGCAGTATGGACTATCTATCAAATTGATGACCAATGATGATAGTGCTGTTCCCGGTGTGATCAAACTGATCCTCGCTAAGGGGGTCAACAATTTCTTTATCATGGCCGGGCCTGATGGTGCAGATGAACTGTGTGGATACTGTGGAGCTGATCTGATGCTTTACGCACAGACGCTGGGACTGAATACATGGTGGGTCGGAGGAACCTATAACCGAAAAGGAGCACAGGAAAAAATCGAAGGTGCAAAGCCCGTAGGAATCATCGCTGTTGGTTATGGCCAGACACAAGGTGTTCCACATAAGACAAAGACAGCAGAACAGGTCAGTTCATACGACGGAGAAGCACCACAGTGGTTTAAGAACGGCATTGAAGCAGCACTCTTGGCACCTACCGCACTGGCAAAACAGGCATTCACCATCAAAGGTAAAGGAAATAAGGTATCTATCTCCTGCGATAACGGCATCTTTACCGGTGTGGATACAGGTCTTGTGAAATACCACTTTGAGCTGGGAGCGGGAAAAGACAGCTTTGAATGGGTATGATTCCTAAGGTTGAGCATTACAGAAGTGTTTTTCTGGCTGAAAAATAAAAGCTGATAACTTCTGGTTTGTCGACCTAATTGAATATTGAACGTTACATAGAGCAGTTATCTCAGAAGAGATAGCTGTTCTTTTTTTGCGCTCATTTTGCGCGGTAACTATTCACTATTCTAAGGAGGTACGAAATGGAGTACGAGAAATTCAAAGAGCAGTTTGTGGAGGATTTGAAGGAGAGATTAGAAGCTGGAGGCGAGAAGTTCAGTGTCGACCTTAATGCGGTTCAGAAGATGAACCAGAATTATGAGGCAGTCACAGTAAAGCCTGAGGATGCAATCATCGGTGTAAATCTCAACATGACAGAAATCTACGAGCGTTATGACAGGGGCATGAGCTATGACACCTTGGTAAGAGAGGTGGCTGATAAGGCTGACAGAGCTCTTCATGATCGTCCGGATTTCAATCTTGAGGCGCTTCAAGATTACGACCAGATGAAGGAGAAGCTTTCAATGGAGGTGGTTTCAGCCGAGCGTAATGCAGACCTTTTGGAGAAGGTTCCCCATAAGGATATGGAGGATATGGCTGTTGTGTATCGATTTGTACTTGATAGTGATTCTGAGGGCAGAGGTTCTATTTTAGTAACCAATCAGCTCATGGATAACTATGGTATCACAGCAGATCAGCTTCGAGGAGTACGACCATTTTTGTCGGACAAATATGATGTAACCCAGCATCCGCTTTATAAGGAGACTGGTGAGTATGATGACAGGAACAAGTTGGATATCCAACGGTTCGTACATCAGACGCTGAAAGTCAAAAGTGGAGAAATGTTTGATGTGGTGAGGATTTAAGGTAACTTCAGCCCCTTTATTTAGATAAATACTGTATAATGAGTAAGTGTTGAAAGGGGTTGAAATTCATGGATAATAGACGACGAAAAATTATTAATTCAAGTACTGCAAGTGATAATATTTTAAAGTACATCAATGAGCAAGTTTTTATAAAAATATTTGAGCCGCATGATGTAAATGGTAAAGAACAATTAGAAGATTTTTTTGAACAAACAAAAGAAAATAATAATGTTACAAGTGAATTTGGATGTACATGGATATTATTAGAAAAGAAAGAAGATATTTATAAAGCAATAACACTAGGGCAATCTCAAAATATAAGAAATGAGTTGCTAGGAATTTATAGGGATATGCAGTCTATTTCCCTAAGTTCTGACAAAACTAAAAGAAAATATTACAGAGCTTTATATGAGAAAGATACTAATCTTTGTTTTTATATAGTTGATATTGATTTATACATGAATATCTATTGGAATAATTATAAAGATGATTCTCAAAACAATTTATTTTACGAAATTTCAAAAGATTATTTTGCAGAGGCGACGTTAGCTTATTTTACAGGGGCTATAGATTGGAACTATAGTTTTGGTGGTATGGATAAACGTTTTTATTTTCATCTTTTGGATATTCTTGAAGAAAAACAAAAAGATTTTAAGGAGCAATAAATTTGGAAAACAATAATGTTAAAGCACTTTTAGTTGGAGTGAGTGATTATAGCCAGATAGAACGTGATAAAGACTTGTATGGCGATAATGATGTTATGGTATTAAGTAATGCATTAAATAAAGGGTTAAAAATACCATACAGTAATATTAGGATTCTTGGGTTAGCATCAAGAACAGTTAACTATAATAGTTTTGTAGAGACATTAAAACAAGAATTATCAAAGATAAATGGAGGCGATACATTTATTTTCTATTTCTCAGGACATGGTGGGATTGATTGTACTGGAAATTCTATTCTATTTTTAAGTGATCGTCCTATTAGTAGTCAAGAGCTTATTTCTGTTTTTGACGAGAGTTTAGCCGGGACAAAAATTGTGTTAATAGATGCGTGTCATGCGGGATCTGGAAGTCTTACAGACAATAGTTTGGATGAAGAAAAATTTGCAACTAGTTTTATGGGTAAAGGAACCATTGTGATGGCTTCGTGTAGAAAAAATGAAAAGAGCACATATTTACCTAATGTAAATATTCCCGTGAGCGTTTATACCTCTGTATTATCTGGGGCATTCACCTCCAAATATTTAGTAAGAAATGGGTATATAGCAATGGAGGATATTGCACGGCATGTATCAGTAGCAGCGGAAGTATATAATAGAAAATATAGTGATATTCAACAGACGCCAATTTATTATTCAAATATAATTGGAGATGTTCGTTTTCATGTCGAAGAATACCATCCATACAATGCAAAAAAATACTATTCTGAGAATGAAGATTATATTGTTTACAATGTAGAGAATATTAGTACGGCAAGTACAAAGAGATATTCTGCAAAAATAATTTTAAAACATCCAGCAGATATAACAGCGGTTGCAGATATCAGCTCTATGGTTGTTAATGAACTGAAATATGTAGATGTATATAAAAGTGCAAAATCCGAAATAAAATGGAAAGGAAAAAACGCAAATATTATATTCATGTATTGGGGATATGATGAGATAGACATGGATGGGAATTTTGCTTTTAATTCTACGTGGGCAGAAACTAGTCAGGATAGAGCATGGTTCTATAGAGATAAGACTGAAATTAATGATATTGGAATTAAAGCTAATAATTCATATGATATGCTGCGTAAGTTTACTATTGAAAATACTGCTAATAAGGATGAACTTATAAAAGAAACAAGGCTTTTGTTAAATAGTCTTATAAATGCTGGGAACGAATTAATTAGTAAATTTAGAGCTTTTTTGAATGCTGAGTTTGATGAGAATAATTTTATAGAGAAAGCTTCTGATAGTTGTAATGAAATAGACAGGCTCTACTTTGAAATGTCTAACTTAGATATATCTCCAATAGAAATATCACGATGGACTAATTTGTGTATGTGTGTAGCCTGTGATATAAGTAATATGTCTTTATATTATAACGCAGAAATATTCAAAAACCGTACCGCTGACAATCGTAAAGCATGTATGGAAATGGAGATAAAGCATTATCAGCAGGATTTAATAGCTTTAAAAGATGAGGAGAAAAGACTAGGATTTACCATAGCTTAGAAAAACGATTAATTTAATTAGAATAATAAACTTACATAGACCAGTACCTCTTGAGACGCCCAGATTGATTCGTACTGGTCTATTATTATGCCCATTTTTAGCGCAAGAAATGGACATGAGCGTAACTATCAATTCATTTTCAAGAAAGGAAAATTCGGGAGCGCTACTTCCGAATAAAGGTATTTAGGGTAATCAGATCCTGGTGTAAAAAGGTGTTTAGGAAAATTAGAGATGGATGATGAAGCCGTTTAGGAAGAAAGCGAAACCTGGACCAGAAGAGAAAAATATGGCATTTTTCAATTCAGCAATCACAGTATTACAGACACTTGTTATCGCTCTTGGAGCAGGCTTAGGAGTATGGGGCGCGGTAAACCTTCTTGAGGGTTACGGCAACGACAACCCAAGTGCGAAGTCACAGGGGATGAAGCAGTTTATGGCCGGAGGTGTATGAAAGTTGTCACTACACGTTTTTACAAATCCGTCCTGACATGGTAATATATATTCGCTGTGTCAGGACTATTTTTATGTCATGATAGATAAATGGTGCCCGGCGTGGTACTCGGTACAATGAGCTGAGATAACAAATGGCTTAAATAAAGCATTTTTAGAAGGAGATATATAGAAAATGAAACTAGGAATCGTAGCAATCCGCCTATTTCACGTATTGTCACGTTTGGTTTCATATCCTGATATTTCCTAATGTTTCCCAAATCCCTATTTTACATAAATTCACGTAGAATCACGTGAAATAGATAATGCTGGTACAGAGATGGAACAAAATTGGTACAAAGATGCGTTCCTACGCCATTAAAGTATGGTAAACCTAGGGAGGGTAGTTTCACCAGGTTTTTTGATTTAATTTAATAGTGATCATTACATAGAGCAGTTATCTCAAAAGAGGTACCTGCTCTTTTTCTATGCCTTTTTGGCGGCAACAATTCACTTTCAGAAGGAGGTAGGCGATGAACTACGAAGAATTTAAAGACAAGGTTACAGAAGACGTAAAAAGAGAGCTTGAGAGTAGAACCGGAAAATCCTATGATGTGCAGACGCACTCGGTAGAGAAGATGAATGAGAACTATGATGCTCTTACCATTAAGCCTGAGGATGGGATTCTTGGTGTGAATCTTAATATCGGAGAGCTTTATAAGGCTCATGAAGAAGGGCACAGCTACGAGGATCTGATTGACAGCGCAGCTTCAAGAGCAGAATCAGCTCTTGAGAATCACCCTGATTTCAATCTTGAAGCCCTTCAGGACTACGACCACATGAAAGAGACTCTTTCCATGGAGGTTGTATCTGCAGCGCGTAACGCAGAGCTTCTTGATAAGGTTCCACACAAAGAGATCGAGGATATGGCTGTTGTGTACCGCTTTGTGGTTGATACCGGAGATGATGGCAGAGGTTCAATCCTCATCACTAACCAGCTCCTTGATAACTACGGCATCACAGCCCAGCAGCTCCATGAGGATGCTCTTAAGTATGCTCCTGTCATGAGACCAGCAGTCATCAAGACTATGTCAGAGACCCTTATGGAGATGATGGGACCTGAAGCTAAGGACATGATCCCCGTTATGCCAAGTGATCCTTTGTTCGTTGCCTCAGTACCTGACAAGATCCAGGGAGCCAGCGTAATCGCATATCAGGATTTCATGGATCAGGCTGCTGAGAGGGTCGGCGGCGACTTCTACATTTTGCCTTCATCGATTCATGAGGTTCTCCTTGTAAGAGACGACGGAACCATTGACCGCAGCAATCTTGAAGGCATGGTAAAAGAGGTAAATGAGACCCAGGTAGCGCCTGAAGATCTCCTTACGGACAGCGTTTACCACTACGATTCCAAGGACAAGGTATTTGAGCTTGCAGAAAAATACGAGGAGCGCATGGCATCAAAGCAGCGTGAATCAGTCATTGATAAGCTTGATGGAAAAAAGCGTGAGACCATTTCTCATGATTCTATCCCTCGTCCACGTGCCAGAGGAGGGGAAGCCTTGTAATGAAAAGAAAAGCAAGTAAGAAGCCCTCTGCTTGCGATGGTTGCCCTTACGGAAAGCATCAGCCATGCATTGGCTGGTGCACCCGTAAGATCATAGAAGAGATGAAAGAAAAGAGGAAGCGGCATGACGTTTGATTATTTTTACGGTCGGGAATCCGATCTTTTTTCATTTATGAGGGTTCCTAAAGCTCTTTTCACAGAGGAACGCTTTAAACGGCTATCTGCGGAATCGAAGCTTTTGTACGGACTTCTCCTGGACCGCATGTGCCTGTCTGCTGAAAACGGTTGGCTTGATGAAAAGAGGAGAGTCTTTATCGTCTACACCATTGATGAGGTTCAGACGAGCCTTAACTGCGGTAGCAAAAAAGCTGTAGCCATTATGAAAGAGCTTGAAGAATGCGGTCTTATTGAAAAGAAACGTCAGGGACTTAGCAGGCCCAATCTTATCTATGTAAAGAACTTTGCAACTGAACCGGAAGGAAAATTCAAGAATTGTCAAAAAGACAATTCAGGAGTTGTCCAAAGGGAAATTCAAGAATTGTCCAAAGCACAGTCAAATAATACTGAGCATAATAATACTGATTTTAGTGATACTGATTCTGTTCCCTTCGCTTCAAGGCCATTGCGTATCTATTCTGGCAGCGGTTCCTGTACCGAACAGAACAGAAGCGAAGAGATGGATGAAACAGAGCAGTATCGAAGGCTGATTGAAGAAAACATCTCTCTGGATATCTTAAAAGAGCGGTATCCACACGAGGCAGACTTCCTTGATGAGATAGCAGCTATCATCCTTGACGTTGTCGTCTCTTCCAGGGAAAAGATACTAGTTGGCAGAGAGCAGAAACCAATAAATCTGGTTAAGAGCCAGTTTTTAAAACTAAATAGTTTGCATATCGAGTATGTCTTGGAGCGGCTAAGTAAGAACACCACCGAGATCACAAATATGCGCCAGTACCTGATAGCAGTTTTGTATAACGCACCGCTTACCATGGATGCACATTACAAGTCTATGGTTAATCACGACATGGCGCATGGCTTGATATAAGGAGGAAACGATGAGTAAACCAACAGTAATAGCCCTTGTAAATCAAAAGGGCGGAACAGGAAAGACGCAGAGTACCGAGAATCTTGGAATTGGTCTTGCATCTGAAGGAAAGAAGGTACTGCTTGTGGATATGGACCCGCAGGGCTCACTTACCATAAGCCTTGGGCATCCAAGAGCAGATGATCTTCCGGTCACAATAGCAGATATCATGGCAAAGGTATTGCAGGAACAGCCTATAGAGCAAGGTGAAGGGATTCTTCATCATCCTGAAGGTGTCGACCTCATGCCGGCAAACATAGCTCTATCAGGCATGGAAGTGTCCCTTGTAAATGTCATGAGCAGGGAAAAGGTGTTAAAAGAGTACATCGACTCTGTGAAGAACAATTATGATTACGTCCTGATCGACTGCATGCCTTCCCTTGGAATGCTGACAGTTAATGCACTGGCAGCGGCAGATAAGCTGGTGATCCCGGTGCAGGCTCAGTATTTATCAGCTAAGGGCCTTGAGCAGCTTCTTCAGACTGTGAATAAGGTACGCAGGCAGATCAATCCTAAGTTAAAAATCGATGGCATTTTGTTGACTATGGTGGATAACCGAACCAATTATGCCAGGGATATCAGCAACCTTATTCGTGATACCTATGGAAGCAAGCTCAAGGTCTATAGCACTGAGATTCCTCATTCAGTGAGGGCGGCTGAGATAAGTGCAGAAGGCAAGAGCATCTTTGCGCATGATCCAAAGGGTAAAGTGGCAGAAGCCTACAAGAATCTGACAAAGGAGGTGCTAAAGAATGAAGAAAGAGCGCTCAAACATTCAGCTGAGCAGCTACGATGATATCTTTGGTGATAACAAGGCTGCGGAAGTCACAGCTGATCAGGTAGTAGAGATTCCCTTATCACAGCTTCATCCATTTAAGTATCATCCTTTTAAAGTCAGAGATGATGAGGAGATGGAAAAGACAGTTGAGTCCATCAGGGAGTTTGGCGTACTGACGCCAGCTATTTGCAGACCGGATGGAAAAGGAGGCTATGAGATCCTGTCAGGACATCGAAGACATCATGCCTGTGAGATAGCAGGGCTTGAAACACTTCCTTGCATCGTAAGGGAACTTGATGATGATGCAGCCACAATACTCATGGTCGATAGCAATCTTCAGAGAGAGGAAATCCTTCCAAGTGAGAGAGCCTTTGCTTATAAGATGAAGCTGGATGCGATGAAGAGACAGGGACGAAGATCTGATTTAGAGGCAGGAATAACTTCCACCCAAGTTGGGCGGAAGTTAGAATCAGCAGAAATATTGGGACAACAAGTTGGAGAGAGTAAGAATCAGGTAAGACGATATATTTCACTTACCAACCTCATCCCCGAACTCCTCGACATGGTAGATGAAAAGGTCATCGGCTTAAATACCGGAGTAACACTTTCGTTTCTCGATGATAAGCAGCAAAAAGAACTGTTATCAGCCATGGACTATGCTCAGGCAGTTCCATCACTTGAACAGGCACAGCGCATCAAGAAGCTTGCTCAGAATAATGAGATCTCACAGGAAGGAATGAACATCATTCTTTCTGAAGAGAAGAAAACAGATGTAGACCGTGTAACTTTAAAACACGACACCCTTAAGAAATATTTCCCTAAGTCATATACGCCAAAGCAGATGGAGGATACCATCATTAAGCTTCTTGATCAATGGCAGAAGAAACGTAACAGGGAGATGAGCCTGTAAGGAGGTGATCACATGCAGGAAGAGATAGAAGAGAAAACCGTGAGACTTGCCATTTCAGGAACAAGGCTCACAGCCAGAGCTATAGTATCTGCAATCAGAGCATATCTAAGACACCGTGCTAATAGAAACCTCGCATCCATAGACGAGCACATCCAGGGCAAACAGTCCATTGATGAGCTTGTTAAGCAGAATCAGGGCGTTAGCAGCATGGTTGTTGGAGATGCAGGCATCAGAGATTTTGAAAAGATAGCCAAGAAGTACGGCGTTGATTTCGCCATCATGAAGGACAAGAGTGAAAAGCCAGCCGTCTACACAGCTTTTTTCAAAGCAAGAGATACAGATGCCATGGAGGCAGTAGTCAATGAATACAGCAAGAAGATGATGAAGATCAAAACAAGGCCGAGCGTAATAGCCAAGCTGAAGCACTTCATTGATATTGCCAAGAACCAGCCAATGAAGAACAGAAACAGAGCACAGGAGATGACGCGATGACTAAGAAACAAAAACGCTTCATCCTGCTGAATATCCCTTATCTGCTGGTAGGAATACTTGCGACAAACTTAGGAGAGGCTTGGAGGCTGTCCCAGACAGTGGATGCAGTTAATGAGGTAGCGGCGCTGGCAAAGACCATACCTATTGCATTCTCTAATCCCATGCCAAGCCTTGTTCCCTTTGACCTTATCATAGGTATTATCTGCGGAGCAGTCCTTAAGATAGTAGTTTTTATCAAAGGGAAAAACGCCAAGAAATACCGCCACGGTGCAGAGTATGGAACTGCCAGATGGGGAAATGCGCAGGATATAGAGCCCTTTATGGCTCCCAATTTTAAGGATAATATCATCCTTACACAGACAGAGCGGCTCATGATGAACAGTCGCCCTAAAAGTCCAAAGTATGCAAGAAATAAAAATGTATTGGTAACAGGAGGATCTGGTTCAGGTAAGACCAGGTTCTTTTTAATTCCTAACCTTTTGCAGATGCATTCAAGCTATGTAGTAACTGATCCTAAGGGAGATGTGGTCATCAATACAGGCAAGACCCTGCTCCATCATGGATATAAGGTGAAAATCTTCAACACCATCAATTTTGGTAAGAGCATGCACTACAATCCATTTGCCTACATCCGCTGCGATAATGACATCCTAAAGCTTGTGAACACCCTTATCGCAAATACAAAAGGCGATGGCAAGGCAGGGGATGAGTTCTGGCAAAAAGCCGAGACTCTTTTGTACTGCGCACTCATTGGATATATCCATTATGAAGCTCCCGAAGAAGAGCAGAACTTTAACACCCTCCTTGAGTTCCTGAACGCATCGGAAGTCAGAGAAGATGACGAAGACTACGAGAATCCGGTAGATATGATGTTTAATGAGCTTGAGAAAAAGAATCCCAAGCACTTTGCGGTAAGACAGTACAAGAAGTACAAGCTGGCAGCCGGGAAAACAGCTAAGTCCATCCTTGTCAGCTGTGGTGCCCGCCTTGCGCCATTTGATCTTGATCAGGTGCGAGAGATCACCATGTATGATGAGCTTGAGCTCGATACCCTGGGAGATAGGAAGACAGCTCTTTTTCTTGTAATGAGTGATACGGACCCGACCTTCAACTTCCTGATATCCATGATTTATAGCCAGCTTTTCAACCTGCTGTGCGATAAAGCCTACAACGTCTATAAGGGAAGACTTCCGGTTCATGTGCGCTGCCTTATCGATGAGACAGCCAATATCGGCCAGATTCCTAATCTGGAGAAGCTTGTAGCCACCATCCGAAGTCGTGAGATCAGCGCATGTCTCTTCCTTCAGGCTAAGTCCCAGCTTAAGGCAATCTATAAGGACAACGCCGATACCATAATCGGCAATATGGATTCACAGATCTTTCTTGGCGGCACAGAGCCTACCACGTTAAAAGACCTGTCTCAGGCTCTGGGAAAAGAGACTATCGATATGTATTCCACAGGCGAAAGCCGCGGCAACAATCCTTCATACTCCATGAACTACCAAAAGAGCGGCAAGGATCTCATGACAATAGACGAGCTTGCAGTCATGGATGGCGACAAGTGCATCTTGCAGCTTCGCGGTGTACGACCATTTTTGTCGGACAAATATGATATAACCCAGCACCCACTGTATAAGGAGACTGGCGAGTATGATGACAGGAATAAGCTCGATATTGAGAAGTTTGTGCATCAGACTTTCAAGGTGAAAAGTGGAGAGATGTTTGATGTGATGAGGCTTTAAATCATTTTATGCACCTCTTCTTACATGAAATAAGATATAATAAAATGTGCGGGGAGGTGCTTATTTACTGCATCTTTGCTAGATGGATTATCTGCTGGAGGATATATGCTAAATGGGTGAATTGGAAGAGTTATATTTTCAAAAAGAGAACGAAAAAATAGTAAGAAATGAATTGGGGAAGGGGCAATGGATACAGGTATCTGGTAAAAAAATTATTAATCATGCAGATGCTACTTTTTGGTGCGGATTAGTTAAAGTGGATAAGGTAGATACTGTATTTCGTGATGTTGGATGGGATATTGATAATAGAATTGGTTATCCAGGCTTTCTATATGACGAAGGTGATGATTCACAGTATTATAAAAATTGCAACGAGGATGAAGGTAAGGAAGCTTTATTATATGAACGAGACTATTATGGGATTAAACCATCCACTATAGAAGTGGCAGAGGAATTTAGACTTATCAATAACCTTTATTATGAAGAAAATGATAAGTCTTACTATTCTATAAAAGAAGATGGACAATGTGATCAGGCTGTAAGAATCGAAGGGAATGCAGTTTTTATCAAATTGAATTATCTTATGCGATATATTGCAGCAAAACAGATGGCATTAGTTCTTTTCTTTGATATACGTTTTGAAGTGAAAGGTAGTCTAGAAGAAAATGGGTTAAAAGAGTTTTATGGTAAAGATATCAAAGAAAAAAATATATTTTATTCTATTAATGGTGGAGAACTATCTTTCCCAAGGAAGTCTTTTAGTCGTTTGCTTGGTAAAAAAGTATTTATGCCACGAGACAAAAAAACATGTGGTTACTGGCCTTTTGAAAAAGAAAGAAAATATGTTGATTATATAATTGGTTCAGATGAGTACGGTGAACCAATTACTTTTAATTCGAATCCTGACAAACTTGGAAATTACTTTGGAGGGAATCCGACAGCACCACATTATTTAACACCTGTCTTTTTTAAGAAAGATGTATTACACAAGTATATGTCAGAACCTTCAAGATTTACGATTAAAGATGGATATTTATCATGTGGTTATTTGTGGGGGCTGAGCATTGATGTAGACCATAAGGATTATGTAATGGTATATTTGGGAGATTTGGGGAGAGATTTGCCGGAATGCGAGCAGGATCATTGGAAAAGTTATAATGTTCTGACAGACGAAAAAATAAGTAAATCAAGTTTTATGAGAGATTTTATGAATGTAGCATCATCACCAGAGATTGCTGATGTAAAGTTTAGAAATAAATATAAGTCTCTAAATGATAAGTGGGAAAAAGAGCTTGACTGGCCGCTTTTCAATCCTTTAGCTGACGGAGATGAATATAATCTCGAAAATATAAGGATTCCACTAAGTCAAAGTCAGGAAGAGTTTGATCAGCAGGTACTAGCATTAAATAAGACCCTGGTAGATTCATTAAATGAGAAAAAAATAGGAAAAGATATTACTCTTCAAGATGGCATGAAAGGAATTTCAAAATTGGAAGAATGGTTGCGAAATAAGAATTGTAATGGCTTTGAAAAGCATATTTCATTTTTAAGAGATTTACAGGAACTAAGATCTGCAGGTACAGGACATAGAAAAGGTAAGGGATATATAAAAATATCAGAGAAATTTGGATTATCAGACACTGATAAAAAATCGGATTTTGAAGGGATTTTAAAGGAAGCGATAGCTTTTCTTGATTATATGGAATCGATTTTAGAAAGTATTGCTTGATACCTGATTATATATTACATAGGCCAGTACTTATGGTGCCAAGAAAGTGCTGGTCTATTAAAAACAAAGGGTAAAATCTTTGTAAACAATATCCATACCATATTGAATTTGACATTGCATGATGTTATATTCAAGACAAATAAGAAACCTATGAAGAGTGCGCGAGGGACAAGCCCTATGACCGCACGACAACCTGCCACAAATATTGGTGGTAAGGTGCCAAAGCTTGATCGATGGGTGTGGACTATTTCGTAGTTAGGACTCATCGAGACGATGGGTCTTTTTTGTTGGATTTCCAACGGGAAAGATGTCTTTAGCTGCCCTCTTTATAGTAGATAAGGAGAAGAGAATATGAGTAATGAAAGGAAACTTAAGGAAGGCGCAGCGACATTCTATATTTATGACAAAGAATTGCATCATAAAGATGATGACCCGTTTATTGTTTGGCTAAAATCTGAAGGTTTTAAAGCAGAGTACTTTGGCCATGGGAATGTTGATAATGCAATTTATGTAAATATCAATTCAAAAGTATACACATGGGGAATGGCTGGAGTTAGTTTGAGCGCTGTTGTTGGAAATCATGCAATACACATCGATGAGTTTAAGAAAATCTATGAGATTTTTAAGAAATACAGTGGATTTACTTTCTCAATCTACACTGAGGAAGACCAGAGAGCATATGATGATTATATGGCTCAAATACCTATTCTTAAAGAACAAGCAGAAAAGTCCAGAAAAGAGTATTTTTCTAAAAATCCAACTTACGAAGAATGGTGCCATGATGTGGCTTGTAAAATTATGGAAGATGAGTGGTATAGCCAGTATACTTCAATGGAAAAAATATATGATGACATGAAGGACAAGTTTATAGAAAGCGAATTAAGATTTGATTTTAGTGAAAAAAAACTACCAGCTGAAATTGCATGCGAATGGTGGATCATAACGTTTTGAATTCTTACATAGACCAGTACCCTGGGGACGCCCAGACAGTGCTGGTCTATTTCTATGCCCAAAATCATATGCGCAGTGATGGGGCACGAAACTATCAATCACATTTTAAAAGAAAGGGAAATTCGGAGGCTCGCGCTTCCGGATGAAGGTATGACGAATGAAGGTATTTAGTCGGATCAAGGATTTAATAATGAAGGTGAGAAGGAGGCTTGCGAGGAACCGAAAAGGTAACAGTATGGAATTTTTCCAGAGTTCAATTCAGGTACTTGAAACACTCGTAGTCGCACTTGGTGCAGGTCTTGGAGCATGGGGCGTTGTTAACCTCCTTGAGGGGTATGGCAACGACAATCCGGGCGCAAAGTCACAGGGAATGAAGCAGCTCATGGCTGGCGGTGGAGTATGTCTTCTCGGCACACAGCTCATTCCTCTTCTCGCAGGATTGTTCTAAGAACCGCGTTTACGGGCAGTAGGAGCCCAGACCGTGCAAGAACAATTGCACAGTCTGACCTCCCCGAGCTGGCAAGAACAAGTTGCCAGCTCAGAACCGCCCGCAAACTACAACCAAGTTAAGGAGATCATCACATGGAAAGAATTTTCGAGCAGATGACCTCTTGGATTAAGGGATGGATTGTTGATGCGCTGATGGTGCTGCTTGAAGGCATGTTTGACAGTATCAACGATCAGGTTGGACAGGTAGCAAGCGATGTAGCTACGAGCCCGGCGAGTTTTACGCCGGGCGTATTCGACCTGATGAAGCAGGTATCCAATAACGCGATCATGCCAATAGCAGGAATGGTCCTGACGTTCATTGCCTGCTACGAGCTGATACAGCTGGTCATCGCCCACAACAATCTGGCAAACTTTGAAACCTGGATATTCTTCAAATGGATATTCAAGACCTGTATAGCAGTAATGCTCATCACAAACTGCTTTGATATCACAATGGCGATATTTGACGTTGCAGGGAATGTCATCACCAACAGCGGAGGCATTATCCAAAGTTCCACCGCAGTAAACGGATCGCAACTTGAGACCCTACGCGAGACCTTAGAAGCAATGGACATCGGAGGACTTCTTTCAATGTTTGGAGAGATCTTCCTCATAAACATCGGAATCAAGATCATGTCCATGATGGTATTCCTCGTTATCTATGGCCGAATGATTGAGATTTATCTCATGATCAGCCTTGCGCCGCTTCCATTTTCAACCTTTGGCAACAAGGAGCAGAGCATGGTGGGACAGAACTACGTAAAGAGCCTTGTAGCCCTTGGCTTTCAGGGATTCCTTATTCTCATATGCGTAGGTATCTATGCCGTGCTGATCCAGAACGTCACAATCTCAGATGATGTCGTAGGCTCTTTGTGGGGAATCATGGGTTACAACATTCTGCTAGTGTTTGCTCTGTTCAAGACAGGCACCTTATCCAAGAGAATTTTTTCAGCACAATAAGGAAGGATGATTATGGCAATAAGAGTAAATGTGCCAAGAGATTTATCCAGGGTAAAAGAGAAGGTGGCATTCAATCTCACCAAAAGGCAGCTCCTATGCTTTTCGCTCGCCGGAATGATTGGACTTCCCACCTTTTTTCTTGTTAAAAGCGTATCTGAAAACGTAAGCTGCGCCACATTTATCATGATGGCTGTCATGATGCCAATGTTTTTCATGGCCATGTATGAGAAAAATGGGGAGAGCATAGAGCGCATAATTCAACACGCTATTGATTGGAAAAAGAGAAAAAGAAACCCCGATGAGGATAAGTATTCATGGCAGATGTTTAAGAACGGTATCTGCAGAGCAGATGAAAACTTCTATTCGAAGACCATGAGCTTTTCAGATATCAATTACAAGCTTGCTACCGATGAGGATCAGCAGGCTATTTTTGACAATTGGAGGAAGTTCCTTAACTTCTTCGACAGCTCAGTTTCCTTTGAGCTTACCTTTGTGAACGTAACCAAGGATGAAGCCAAGTTCTACGAGACAATCCGTATCAAGGAAAGAGACGATGGCTTTGATGATGTAAGGGCTGAGTATTCAGAGATGCTAAACAGGCAGCTTGAAAAAGGTAACAACGGCCTTGAGAAATCCAAGTACATTACCTTTGGCATAAACGCAAAGTCCATCAAGGATGCCAAGCCAAGACTAAGAGCCATAGAAAGCGACATCCTAAATAACTTCAAAAAGCTCGATGTAAAAGCAAAGCCCCTTAATGGAAAAGAGCGTATCGACCTTATCAGGGAGATACAGCGCCTTGGCGGCGAAACAAACGACCCGCTGAAATACCCAACCAAGAACACCATACGCACCAAGACAAGGTATGCGACAATTTCAGCCTTTTCCTATGATGCACCAACCATGGAAGACAGATTCCTTATGGAGCTTCAAAACTCAGATTCATCTCAGGTCATCAGCATCCACCTGCAGTCCATCAACCAGAACGACGCTATCAAGAGGGTAAAAAGAACTATAACCAGCATCGATTCTACCAAGATCGACGAGCAGAAAAAGGCTGTTCGTTCCGGCTATGACATGGATCTGATCCCGGGAGACCTTGTGACCTATGGAAAAGACGCAAACTCATTCCTTCAGGACTTGCAGGATCAGAACGAGCGAATGTTCAAGATGACATTCCTTATCATGAACACCGCAGGCTCCCAGATAGAGCTTAAGAACAACTATCTGCAATCATCAAGCATGGCCCAGCAGTTTAACTGCGACACCTTCAAGCTGGACTATCGCCAGGAACAGGCCCTAATGACCTGCCTTCCACTTGCCAAGGACTGGATCAACGTAGACAGAAGCCTTACCACAAGCTCTGTAGGCATCTTCATTCCATTTACAACCCAGGAACTCATGCAGACAGGCGAAGAAGCTCTTTACTACGGCCTTAACGCCTTATCTCAGAACATCATCATGGCAGACAGAAAGAGCCTCTCTAACCCTAACGGCATGATCCTTGGTAAGCCTGGCTTTGGTAAGTCATTCTCAGCAAAGAGAGAAATGAGTAACGTAATTCTCTCCACAGATGATGACATCATGATCTGTGACCCTGAGCAGGAGTACTCGGCACTGGTTAAGAAGTTCAACGGTCAGGTTATTCATATCAGTCAGAAATCCAAGCAGTACATCAATCCTATGGATATCAACGAGAACTATTCAGATGGCGACGATCCGGTATCCCTGAAGGCTGAGTTTATCTTATCCCTCTTTGAGCTCATCATGGATGGCAAGGGAGGTCTCGGTCCTGTGGAGAAGACCGTTATCGACCGCTGCATCCATAAGATCTACGAGAAGTACTTCAAGGAACCTATACCGGAGAACATGCCAATCCTTGCTGACCTCTACAACGCACTTATGGATCAGGAAGAAAAAGAAGCTACAGAAGTGGCAACAGCCCTTGAAATCTATGTATTTGGTTCCCTAAATGTTTTCAACAACCATACCAACGTAGATATCAATAACAGAATCGTCTGCTATGACATCAAGGATCTTGGTAAGCAGCTCAAAAAGCTAGGTATGCTCATAGTTCAGGATCAGGTCTGGGGCCGCGTTACCGCAAACAGAAGCGTTGGTAAGGCTACCCGCTACTACATGGACGAGTTCCACCTGCTCCTTCGTGATAAGCAGACAGCCAGCTACAGCGCAGAGATTTATAAGCGTTTCCGTAAGTGGGGCGGCATACCCACAGCCATAACTCAGAACGTAAAAGACCTTCTGGAGTCATCAGAGGTCGAGAACATTTTCGAGAACTGCGAATTTATCTACATGCTCAATCAGGCACCGGGAGACAGAGCAATCCTTGCCAAAAAGCTAGGCATCAGTAAGTATCAGCTTTCCTATGTTGAAAAAGCTGAGCAGGGCGAAGGACTTCTTGTATTCGGAAGCCTTATTTTGCCATTTAAGGATCAGTTCCCTGAAGACCTTGAACTTTACAAGATCATGACCACTAAGCCAAAGGAGGTTGCTGCCTGGCAGAAAGGAGTATAATCGTGAGCTTTAACCAGGATGAAAACATTGGCGGACAGGCCCTTGAAGAAGGCGCAAAAGCAGCTGGAGAAACAAGCCGCGAGATGCAAAAGCATTATCAGCGCCAGCAGATAAGGAAAGGTTATTACAAGAAGGATACCGACAACCCTTATGTAAAGAGCTTCTCCGACAAGATGAAAGAAGCAGCAGAAGGCGCCAGGGATGCTGCTAAGGAGACAATAAGACGCATAGTAGATCTGATCAAAGAGCACCCTGTGGTGCTTATTTTAATTGTGGTTGCGCTCCTGTGCTTCTACCTGATGCACTTTCTTATAAGCGGCTTTGAAGTGATGATATCCAGTATGGGAGATACGACACTTTCAGCCACATATACAGCCTACGACGAGGATATAACCGGCGTAGATGCTGATTATGTGAAGCTGGAAAAAGAGCTGCAAAAGACCATAGAAAGAACGGAAGAAGACTTCCCTGAGTTTGATGAGTACGAATACAACCTTGATGAGATAGGCCATAACCCGTATGAGCTTGCATCCTACCTCACAGTCAAGTACGAGGACTATAAGCGCAAGCAGATGAAGAACGTGGTAAAAGACCTTTTCAACGAGCAGTACGACCTTTCCTACAGTAGCCGCATAGAAACAAGATCCCGCACTGTCACTAAAACAGAAACAGTACGTGTTACAAACGGCGACGGGTCAGTAACGGAAGAAGAAATCGAGTATGAAACGACAGAATACTATCAGGTCAAGATCCTCACAGTAACTCTTGTTAATAAGAGCCTTGGAGCAGTCATTGAATCCAAAGGTCTTAGCGAGGATGACATGGCAAGGTATGAAGTCCTTCTTGCTACTCAGGGCAATAAGTCCTATCTCTTTGATGATGTCTACGCAGATTATGAAGATCCTGACGATTATCACCCTGCCACAGATGCAATGTCCAATGAGAGATTCGCAGCCATGATAGCAGAAGGTGAGAAGTACCTGGGACGAGCCTATGTATGGGGAGGTTCAAGCCCTTCAAGCGGCTTTGACTGTAGCGGATTTGTCTGCTGGGTTCTGAACCACAGCGGCTGGAATGTTGGCAGGACGACAGCCAACGGCCTTAAAAACATGTGCACTGTGGTTTCACCTGGAGAGGCACGACCTGGAGATCTCATATTCTTCCAAGGAACCTACGCTACCAACGGAGCAAGTCACGTTGGCATCTACGTAGGTAACGGAATGATGCTTCACTGCGGAAATCCAATACAGTACACGTCCATAAACACACGTTACTGGAAAGAACATTTTTATTGTTTTGGTAGATTGCCGTAAAAGGAGAGAAACATGCTTGAAAGGTTAGAAAAGTACAAACAAGAGCTTGAAAAGGCAAGAGGTAAAAGAGCTGAATGGGATGCCAAGGTCAAAGCTCTTGAAAAGAAGGTTTCCGAAGAAGAAAAGACAACCATCCATGAGATGGTAAAAGCAGCAGACCTGTCCCCGGAACAGTTATCAAGACTCATTGCCTATTCCAAAAGTCACATACCGGGAGATATGCCGGTAGAGGAAATAATAAAAGAGGGTGCAGACACAGTCCCTGCATCTCATATAAACGATTTAGAGGAGGTTACAGAAGATGAAGAATAAACTAAGGCTCCTTGCCATATCTGTTGCACTTATGACCTGCGCTATGCCCCTTACAGTAAGTGCCAACGTCCCTGACAACGTAGATACCACAGTAATTGATGAAGAGGAAGAAGATCCCACTCCCCTTACACCTGAAGGAAACATGACCCTTGTTGATGACATAGTAAGCAGCGACAATCACAGCAAGGAGTTTTTGACAGTAACTACCAGGAACGGAAATATCTTTTATATCATCGTAGACCGCGATAACAATACGGGAGTTAATAACGTCCATTTCCTCAATCAGGTAGATGAAAGAGACCTTCTGGATGTTCTAAGCGATGAGGATAAAGAGGCACTGGAAGCTTCCCTTGGAAGTAAGGTTGAAACTCCTGTAGAACCCGTTGTAGAGCCTACCCCTGTAGAGCCCGAACCGGAAGAGCCTGTCAAAAAGTCAGGGCCCAATCCTATCCTTGGACTGATCATAGTCCTTGGTCTTGCAGGCGTAGCAGGATTTTATTTCTACAGTAATTCTGAGAGCTTCAAGAAAAAGAAAAGCGGCGAAGATCCTGACAGCGCCTATGCTGATGATTATATTGATATCCCTGAAGAAGATGAGAAGGAGGAAGAGTAATGGAGCAGATGATATTTGATAAGGAGGCGGCAGTTCGCCGCTTTCAGGCATTTAGTAAAAAAATGGATACCATGGTAAAAGAGCAGGTGAAAAAGCCATCTGTTCTAAAGAAGCTTGATGAATACAAGCAGATGTAGGAGGCGTTTATGGATGGACTCGATATTGCTGAAAAAAGATTAGCCAAGGAAGAAGAGCTTTCAAAGGTAGAAGAAAATATATTAGAGGAGCATACGATCTTTTCAAAAAAGAACCATCTAAAGGCAGTAGAGGATGCCATAGAAGGTAACGACAATAACTTCGACGGCATTATCAATAACATGCCAGAGGATGCACCAGCTGAGACTACCATTAAGAAAGCCAAGGAGTATGAAAAACTCATAGAGAAAAAAGCTGAGGTGGTGAAAGTTGCAAAATCGCACAAACAAGATCTCGGTGAGATTGTCAGATGATGAGCTGACCCGCATGAAAGCCAAGATGGAAGAAGCCGGTATCACAAACATGAGTAAGTACATGCGTAAGATGCTGCTTGATGGCTACTGCGTAAGAGTTGATACCACGGATATTAAAGAGATGGTATATCTTATCCGCATGTGTTCCAACAACCTTAATCAGTATGCCAGGAAAGCAAACGGTCTTGGCGTTATCCATGAAGCAGATATCAAGGACCTGCAGCACAGGTTTGAAGATATCTGGGAAGGCATGAGAACGATCCTTAAAAAGTTTGCTGCCATCAGATAACCATCAAAGAGCCATCAACTTTCCATAAACAAAAAGAGGCATCCTTGCATTTTGTTTTTACTGGAAATAGACTTAAGGCAAAAGATGGATGAAGGAGGTTTGACATGTGGATTATGAGATTTCTTTTAAAGATAATAGTGTTACCATTACTGCTAGTGGTCGACGTACTGACACTCATTACGAAGGCTTCTATATTCGTTGGATGCTATGTCGCTGGTTTTGCTGTGTGGCTGTGTGGTATCTGCTGTGTTCTTTCAATCGTATTTAAGATGATCCCATGCGCAATCTTCTTTGGGGCAATTCTTATAGCGATGTTTATATGTCTGTTCGCAGCAGCCAATATCCAGCTTCTCCTAGAGTCAGCTCACGGAGTTCTCAAAAGAGTATAAAAACTAAATAATTGGTAAATGTCTAAAGGGCAGTTTTTCCAAAACGGAAGAGCTGTCCTTTTTCTATGTCCAAAAGAAAGGAGGAACCCATGGCAGCTACAAGGCTTATGGCTCTTCATATCGTCCGGGGCAGGAGCCTTTCTTCGAGCTTAAAGGAGCGAATGGATTATACAGAAAATGATCTTAAGACAGAAGAGAAAAAGTATATTTCCACCTATGGCTGCGATATCGAAACCGCTGATGAAGAGTTCTTGCTATCTCACCAGCAGTACCACAGTAAGGTCAGGGATATCAGAAAAAAAGAGATAATCGCATACCAGATCAGGCAGTCCTTTAAGCCGGGAGAGATTACGCCGGATAAAGCAAATGAGATAGGATACGAGCTTGCCATGAGGTTCACCAAAGGAAAATACGCATTCACGGTCTGCACTCATACTGATAAAGCTCATATCCATAATCACATCATATTCAATGCAATCTCCATGGATGGGAAAAAGAAATTCCGTAATTTCTACTTTTCAGGAATCGCCGTAAGGAGAATCTCAGATATTCTCTGCGCGGAAAATGGCTTATCTATCATAAAGCCTGCCCCATATGCAGAGAGGAAAAGTCATGGAAGATATTCAAGAAAAGGCCATTTCTATGATAAGAGGCTTGAGTTTCTTAAGGATATTGAAGCAAAGCTCCATGAAGGAAAGGGCAAAGGTTATGTGACCTGGGCTAGGCGCTTTAATGCAAAACAGATGGCAAAGACAATTCTCTTTTTGCAGGATCACAAGATTGAATCTTACGAGCAGCTAAAAGAAATCACAGATGAGCGAAGTGGGAAGCTGCAAAAGCTAAAGGATTCCATGAAGGAGAAAGAAGCTCTTTTGTCAGAAAACAAAAAGCGGCAGCAGGCCATAATCGATTATTCCAAGAACAGAAGCATATTTGAATCCTACAAGAAGAGCGGCTACAGTAAGAAGTTTTACGCTGAGCATGAGTCTGAGCTTCTTATCTATAAGGCAGCAGAGGAAGTCTATAAGTCAGTGCCAAAAGGACAGAAGCTCAACATGCAAAAGCTCCGTGATGAATATGGCTGCATTCTTGAAGATAAGAAAAAAGAGTTTTTGGAATATGCTCAGCTTAACAAAGATATGCATGAGTATATGATCGCGAAGAAAAATCTAGAAATGCTATACCAGCAGAATGCAGAGAAAAACGAAAAAGAGGGTCGTGATAAACGTACCCGAAACTCACATTCAGAGAATGTGTTGTAAGAGCCGCAAAACGCGTTTGTCGGACAAACGCACTGCTCGCCACAACGAAGGCCCTCAGAGAAGTGCCAAAAAAATCAGGAGGATTAAAACCTATGAAAGTTAGTGTTAAAGCAAATAAGCTTGAAGCCAGTTCAAATAATGTGCAGGGACTTTGCACAGTTACCTTTGGAGATGCCTTTGCAGTTAAAAACATCTCCATCGTGGAAAGTAAGAAAGGTGGCAATTTTGTCTCTATGCCAAGCTTCAAAACCAAAACAGTTGATGAGGAAGGAAATCCGATTTTCAAGGACATCGCATTTCCTATAACCAAGGAGTTTCGTGAGAAGCTTTTTGCCAAGATTATGGAAAGCTACGAGTCCGGCGAAGCGGTAGAGTTTGAATGGGAATAATGGGGAGAGACTGCTATGGGAAAAAGAAAGACACCTGAAGAGATACCACTTATGAAGAGCGAGCTGGTGGCTGAAGCTTTTACAATTCTGATGGAAGCCTACACCAAGATGATAGGTCGCTGCGCCTCAGGTCAGAAGATGACCATCACCATGAAAAGCTACAACCGCTATATCAGATTTTCAGGATTCCGCGAGTACTTCGACATCTGCCTCTACAAAAGCGGCGATATCGATATCAAGATGGATGAGTATTGCCACGACAAGTACGTAGAGAGAATCTTCGAATTCACAGAGAACAGATCAGAACAGAATGCGTTCCTCGACAAACTGCGAAATGGTCTGGCTGAAGAAATCATGGAAGTAGCAACTTGTAAGCTGGTGGATTATCACTCCTTTATGGATATGCTGCATGGGGAGTGGAAGTTTACGGATGCGCATAATTATTTTAAGAATGAGATAATGGGATAGTAGAACAGCCTGTGAGGTCTAGATGGCTTCACAGGCTGATTTTTTACTGTAATTTAAGCAATTCTTTTATTTTGTCTTTGGTTGAATCATCTGCAACGCTGTATGCTTCTATAACTTTATATTCATCATCCGTAACTCGTATGCTCTTTTTGAGCCCGTTCTTACGTACTTCAGCATCGATTTCATAAACTGTCATAGAAGGGTTAATATCAGCATTCAGTAACTCCTGCTTGCTCCATTTTGCCATTTTCTCTAGTTGAGTTGAACTATAATCTTTAAAGTTGTAGTCTAGCTCAAATTCTTTTGTATGAGTATTGAAAATGAAAAAATGCCTGGCAATAGTTCTCATTACTTGAACATTTCCATGTTTATATCCAAGAACTCCTTCAGCAAATTCATCTATATTTTGGTAGCCAGAAAAACCACAGTCAAATTCTTTTAGAAGATCAATCATTATGAAATCTGGTATGAAATCAAGCACATTATGAGGGCTGGCATTTATGGCTATTAAACTATCTTTTCTGGCTTCATAATCCTTTAAAGAAGCAACAATTCCGTTACGTTTCAGAATGTCCTTCATATTTTTTGTTAATTCTCTTTCATTGCTCATAAGGCCCCCCTCATATACATGATATATGCGATATTTTAACATAACTGAGAGTTGTGCGAGGATATAGAGTCAGATCTTGGTCAGATCTTTTTGAATGAAATGCTTGTTTTTTTATTGTTAATTGGTGCGAACGCGAGATTTTTAGAGTGCTTGTTAAGCATTTATGGTATAATATAAAAGACGCGTAATAGGCTCTGTTGAGCCGTTTTAAAAGGTTAGAGGAACAATTTATGGCAGTATCTTATAAGAAGCTTTTTAAACTGATGATCGATAAGGATATGAAACGTAAAGATCTGATCAAAAAGACTGGCTTAAGCTATGCGACAATTACCAAACTTGAGAAGGGTGAAAATGTGCAGATGGAAGTATTGGAGAGAATCTGCAAAGAGTTTAAATGTCAACTAAATGATATAGCTGAGATTATTTTTTGATATGAAGTCCGATTTTTAGGACACATGATTGGCTAGAATAATAGTTGTAAAAGAATATTCTTTGAAAATAGTGAGGATACCTTCATGGTAGAAAATGAGATTAAATATGCTCCTGGAATGCGAATTATAGTTCGCGGCGAAGAGTGGATGGTTAAAAAAGTTGAGAGGAACAGTTTAGGAAATCAGACCTTGCATGTTATAGGTCTTTCTCAGCTTGTAAAAGATTATGAGTCAATGTTCCTGGTGGATGTTGAAGATGATATAGAGATTGTTGACCCGGCTAAAGTTACACTTGTGCCAGATGATTCTGCGTTCTTCAGAAAGTCTAAGGTTTATATCGAGAGTCAGTGGAGAAGTAAGATTCCTACAGACAATAAGATTCATATTGGTAATAAAGCAGCTATGGATCTTATGTCTTACCAGCTTGAACCGGCGCAGATGGCACTTAATAAGACTCGTCAGAGAATTCTAATAGCTGATACGGTAGGCCTTGGTAAAACTCTTGAGGCAGGAATACTTATGTCAGAGCTTATAGCTCGTGGCAAGGGTAAGAGAATTCTTGTAGTTACTGTAAAGAGTATGATGACTCAGTTCCAGAAAGAAATGTGGAACAGATTCACCATTCCATTGGTGCGCCTTGATTCTGCACGAATTCAGAGTGTTAGGGCGAAGCTACCAACAAACTATAATCCATTTTTCTATTATGACAAAACAATTATTTCTGTAGATACATTAAAGAATGACCTTGATTATCGCACGCATCTCGAAAATGCATGGTGGGACATCATTGTAATTGATGAAGCGCACAATGTTGCTAAGAGAGGAGATAGAAGTTCCCAGAGAAGCAAATTGGCAGCGCTTCTTGCTAATAGATCAGATACATTGATCATGCTCACAGCTACCCCTCATGATGGCAAGGGACAGTCTGTGGCATCACTTATGAATATGCTAGATCCAACTGCTATCGCTGATGAAGAAAACTATACTAGAGATGATATTCAGGGGCTTTTGATCAGACGTTTTAAGAAAGATATTCAGGATCAAGTATCTGGTGCATTTAAAGAACGTGTCATAAAGATCGAAAAATGTCATGCCTCAGCACGCGAAGAAGCTGCTTATGAAATCTTTGCAAATATGAAGCTTGAGATGGATGAATCAAAAGCAAGGGGAAAGGGGATTCTATTTAAGACAAGTTTGGAAAAGTCGTTGTTCTCATCGCCTGCTGCGTGTATTAAGAGCCTTGAAGCAAGAATAAAGAAATTAGAGAAGAGATTTTTAGATGGCGAAATGCCTGATATAGCGGCTCTAAAAGAACTAAAAGATGCTTTAGAGCTTATTACTCCTGCAGATTTTTCTAGATATACGCAGTTATTGAGCGTGTTAAAAAGTGAAGAATATGGTTGGAAACCAAATAAGCATGATGATAGGTTGGTGATTTTTACTGAGCGCATAGAAACAATGCGTTATCTCGAAGAAAACCTTAAAAGGGATCTAGGACTTAAGGATAATCAACTTAAAGTGATGCATGGTGGAATGAGTGATAAAGATCTTCAGGGAATTGTAGATGAGTTTGGTAGATCAGAGTCTCCACTTAGAGTAATTGTGGCATCAGATGTTGCTTCAGAAGGTATCAACCTTCATTACTTATCTCATAGGCTTATCCATTTTGATATTCCATGGTCTCTCATGGTATTCCAACAGAGAAATGGACGTATCGATAGATATGGTCAGCATGAACAGCCTGATATTAGATACATGCTTATAGATAGTACTAATCCTAAGATAAAGGGTGATGCACGTATTATGGAAATACTTGTTCAGAAAGAAGAACAGGCATTGAAGAATATCGGAGACCCTGCAATGTTGTTCGGAAAGTTCAATCAGGAGGAAGAGGAAGAAGAAACAGCTAAGGCAATAGAAAGTGGAGAAGGAGCTGATGCATTTGAAAAGCTCCTTACTTCTGATGCAGAAGAATTTGATCCATTAGAACTTCTGATGGGACTGGGAGAAGACAAGGAAGTTAATGTTGAATTTAGTGATGAGGAGACTCTTTTTTCTGATTTAGATTATGTTAAAAATGCTCTTGATATCTTTACAGATACAGAAGAAATAAAGTATGCGGATCTCACTGGTACGCAGGGAGTTGAGATAAAGCTAACAGATAATGTAAAAAAGAAAATCAGAAAACTCATGCCACCTGAGGCTATGCCATCAGATGATTATTTGAGGTTGTCTCCGGATAGGGATTATTGTTTGGAAGACATGAAAAGATGCATGCAGAATGATCTTGCTGAGACTACATGGCCAGCAACGCAGTACCTTTGGAAACTTCATCCAATATTTAATTGGATTGAGGATAAAGCAGGAGTGTTTTATAAACGAAGCGAGGTGCCAGTGTTGGGATTATCCAATAGTCTCGCGACTGATGAAATGATTTTTCTGGTTGCTGGACTTATTCCTAATAGAAAATCAACGACAGTAGTTGATGAGTGGTTTGGAGTTTCGTATAAAAGCGGACAGTTTAGCCGGATATTATCAATGAGTGAAGTGCTTCAAAAAACTCATATGAATGTTAAGGCTTCAAATACTCAAAAAGTTTCTGAACAGCAAATAGAAAAAGGACAAGCTTTACTAAGTGATGTTATAGCGCACGCCCAGAAATTAATGGCGGATAAGTGTGCTGAATACAAAGAAAAGACGGATCCATATGTTTATGAAGAAATGGAGCGCCTTGAGCAGCTGAAGGCCAGGCATAAGGAAGCTCAGTTATCATTCGCAGATTTGGGAGTAAAGGGTTTTGAACGTAAGAAATCCGAGAAGGAACGTGAGATTGACAATATCTTTGAAAACTTCATGGATTGGGAAAAAGATACATTAGAGATTGAAGAGAATCCTTATATAAGAATAATTGCTGTAGTGACAGGGGTGAACTAAATGGAAATGATTCTAACAGGAATTGAAAATAAAAATGAATATTACACCAATCATTACTTCACATCAATATTCCAGGATAATGCTGAGGATACTATAAAAAAATGGAAGGAAAGAGAGAAGACAGAAGAAATACAACTTCCTTGGAAAAAACTTCGTGATGTAAGGACACAGTATTATAACATTCGAGACAGATATCTTCGTTCAAAGAATGAAGAGGTTAGTAAGCCAATGATACAGGAGCTTGCTGAACTATACTTGAACGCATTTGGCTATGAAACGATTAATAGTGTAACCGAAGAAGTAGAGGATGGTTTATCTGTTCCGATATTTCATGAGGAAACTAAGACAAATGGAGCGCCATTGTTATGGGCTTTTTTGACTGTTGCAGAAGAACGTGACGATGATATTCTTCAGGGCAAGATCTTTGAGAAGAGTGATGATGAGGAAGAAAACGGGAAGTCGCTGGAGATAATCAACGATGATGTTTTGGCTAAGCTCTTTTTTGCAGGAGAGGAAGCTCCTCGATTCATCATGCTCATTGGCATAAATCAGATTGCGTTGATTGATAGAAATAAGTGGAATGAAAAGAGATACCTTCAGTTTATGATGGAGGATATCTATAGCCGTCATGAAGATTCCACATTTATGGCAATGACTGTACTTCTTCATAAAGAAAGTCTTTGCCCAGCAGATGGCTCTATAGTGCTAGATAGTCTTGATGAGAATTCTCATAAGCACAGTGCTGGAGTATCTGATGCTCTTAAGTATGCCCTAAGGGAAAGTATTGAGATACTGGGCAATGAAGTGATCTATGACATGAAAACAAGACAGGGCATCAATTTGGATGAAAATCCTGTAGATGCTGCGGAGCTTACTCTTGAATGCTTACGATACATGTATCGCTTCCTATTCATGCTTTTTATCGAAGCAAGACCTGAACTTGGTTATGCTCCAATGAAATCGCAAACCTATGTGCAGGGATATTCTTTGGAAGGCCTCCGTGATGTATGCGATATGGTCAAGGAAGATTGCGAGGCATTATCTGAAGGGTATTACATTGATGATACTTTGAAGAAGCTCTTTCATATGACATATTATGGCTATCCAGAGAATCTGGAAGACTATAAAAAAGCTATAGAAATCGAAAAGAATTCTATGCACGATGCTTTTACAATCGAGGCACTTAAGGCTCATATTTTTGACCCGGAATATACAAAGCTTATTACTAAAGCTCGTCTTCGTAATAGTGCTATGCTCCAGATTGTAGATCTTATGAGCATATCACGTCCTGGTAACTCAAAAGAGAGGAAAGGAAGAATATCTTACTCTGCGCTGGGAATCAACCAGATGGGTGCTGTATACGAGGCACTTCTTAGTTATAGGGGGTTTATAGCTGAGGAAGATTTATATGAAGTAAAGCGAGCTGGAGATAAATTCAATGAGCTGGATGTCGGATATTTTGTAAAAGAGAACGAATTAGAGAACTATGATGAAAAGACCGAGCGTGTTCGTTATGAGTCAGGAGATAAAAAAGGTCAGCTTCGTATGTATGAGAAAGGGACCTTTATTTATCGACTTGCTGGAAGAGAACGTGAGAAGTCAGCATCATACTATACTCCTGAGGTGCTTACCAAGTGCCTAGTGAAATATGCGCTTAAGGAGTTACTGAAAGATAAGACCGCAGATGAAATACTAAATCTTACCGTTTGCGAGCCTGCGATGGGAAGCGCAGCATTCTTGAATGAGGCAATTAACCAGCTTGCGGAAGCATATCTTTCAAAGAAGCAGGAAGAACTTGGCGAAACGATTGCTTTTGATAAACGTTTTGAAGAGCTTCAGAAAGTAAAAATGTATATAGCAGATAGAAATGTGTATGGTTGCGATTTAAATCCTGTAGCTGTGGAATTAGCGGAGGTTTCTCTTTGGTTAAATACCATATACAAAGGAGCATATGTTCCGTGGTTTGGTACCCAGCTTGTAAATGGTAATTCTCTTATTGGAGCAAGAAAGCAGGTTTATTCTCAGGCACTTCTTGAGTCTGGAAAGTGGTACGAAAAGGCACCGAGAAGAGTAATGCCTGGAGAAGAACGCACTAAGAAAGGTCAACATGAGCATACAAAAGAAGTATATCATTTCCTGCTTGGTGATCCAGGTATGGCTAACTACACAGATAAGGTTATAAAGAGCCTTGAACCGGAGAATATAAAAAAGCTCAAAGAATGGAATAAATCTTTTACATCAAAATTTGATGATGAGGATATAAAGACAGCGCTTAGGTTGTCAGAAAGTATAGATAAATTATGGAAAGATACTGTGAAAATGAGAAAGGAGGTCGAAGAAGCAACGTATGAACCTTTGAGTGTATATGGACATGAAGAAACAAAAGAGAGCTCTCATACAACAATAAGGGAAAAGGATGGCATTTATAAGACTTATTATAAAACAGAACAAGCTCAGAATGCAGGACCATATGCACGCTTAAAAGCAGCTATGGATTATTGGTGTGCTCTTTGGTTTTGGCCAATAGATAAGGCGGAATTGCTTCCATCAAGGCAGGAGTTCTTTTTTGACATGTCTTTGATTCTTGAAGGCAATATACGTGCAGTGGATGTTAGTTCAACTGGACAAATGAGCTTTCATTTTGATGATAAGGACAATGTATCATATGTTACTGAAGGTGATCAGCTTGCTCTTCAATTCCGGTCTCAGTATAGCGATTTAGGGGAAGTATGTCTTGATGACTTGAGAGAAAGAAGTGAACGACTTGCCTTAGCAAATCAGATTTCTGAAAAACAAAAGTTTCAGCATTGGGAGTTAGAATTTGCAGATGTGTTTGAGAAAAATGGAGGATTTGATTTAGTTATAGGAAATCCACCATGGCTAAAACTTGAATGGAAAGAGCAAGATGTGTTGGCTGATATGCAACCTTTATTTGCTGTAAAAAAGATGTCAGCTACTGAAACTGCATCAAATCGTATGAAACAATTAGAAGTACCAATAGTAAGAAAAATATATTTTAATGAGTATTTGTCGATAACGGGGGAGCAAAACTTTTTGAATAGTACTCAGAACTATATTCTTCTTAAGGGACAACAAACAAATCTATTTAAATGTTTTATTCCAGTAGCATGGATGATTCAAGGACATAAGGCTGTATCAGCATATGTTCATCCAGAAGGTGTTTATAAAGATCCTAATGGGGCCATATTTAGGAAGGAAGTATATAGAAGGTTAAAATATCACTTTCAATTCAGCAACGAACTGAAATTATTTTCAGAAGTAGATCACCATACCATTTTTTCCATAAATATTTACGGTGAACACGGAAAGGTGGCATTTGATTCTATTTCTAATTTGTTGACCACATCTACTATAGAAGAATGTTATAACAATAGTAATATCGGAGCTTTTCTAGGTATAAAAAATGATTCAGGCGAATGGAATACTTTAGGTGCTTATGAAAGAATCGTTCATGTAACTGAGTCTGAATTACAATTATTTTCAGAATTGTTTGATGGTGTTGATGATGCACTGGGTGCCAGACTGCCGTCCATACAGATTCAACCCTTACTTTCCGTGCTAGAAAAGTTATATTCGTATAAGCACAAAATTTATGATTATGAAAAAAATATATTTTTCACTCAAATGTGGAATGAAACAGGTGCACAGAATGACGGTACAATAAAACGTGCTGTGGGTTTTCACAAAGGGATAGATAACATTTTTTCGGGACCACACTTTGGATTAGGAAACCCAAGGTTTAAGTCTAGCCGGAAAAAATGCGAAATCAATAGTGATTATGACAATATAGATTTGGAAGCAATAGATTTAAACTTTATTCAGAGAAATAATTATATCCCTTGCTGTAGTAAAGAAGAGTATAAAAGAAGAATTCCAATGATAGATACGGATTGTTATACAAATCATTATAGAGTGTTTATGCGTCGTATGATGGGAATGTCTGCTGAAAGATCTTTGATACCTGCTGTAATTGAACCTGAAATTGGACATATTCATACAGTTGTTGGCATGGCATATAAAGATGACAAGAGGATGTTGATTGATTCAGCGATGTTGATGTCAATAGTAGCAGATTTCTATATACGTTCTACAGGAAGGACTGACTTGTATTTTAGCACCATTCGACAGCTGCCCAGTATTGCTAATGAGGATATTTGTAATATGTTGATAAACAGAGTACTTAAGCTGTCGTGCTTAACAGTTGGGTATGAGAATTTGTGGAATGAAAATAAAAAATATATCAATGAGAATGATCAATGGTTAAGAAAAGATGATCTATTGGATGACTCACATATAAGTTATAGAAGTGATTTCTCAAGGCTCTCTTCATTAAGAACGGATTATGAACGACGGGAGGCATTGTTGGAAATAGATGCATTAGTGGCATATGCATTAGATATGTCATTGGATCAATTAATTGATGTTTATAAGATACAATTCCCGGTTCTAAGAGCATATGAAGCTGATACTTGGTACGATTCGCACGGAAAGATTGCGTTTACAAATAATCGGAGTCTGACAGGAGTAGGTTTTTCTAGGAAAGCCTTTGAGGAGAATGTTAAAAAAAATGAGGGTTCCTATCGTATCAAATACAGTAATGAGGCTTTTTCTGATATTGCGGAAGACAGAGAAGTTGTTTATGATGCACCATTTTTTGTGTGCAACCGAGAAGATAATTATGGTGAAATATGGGGCACAATAAATAAGATTTTTCAATAATAAAGTAAGGGGCAGTATGTAATGTTACCATCAATTCTTGCAAGGCAGTATCAGGAAGGCCTGATAGATTATATTGATACTTCATTTCCTATAACAAATCCTATATTTAAAGGTTCAATTAGGAATATGCTCAACACAAAGGACGCGGTATTTCATGAGCCTTATGTTGCGGTGCGTCTTCCTTTCCGTGTATATGAAGGCGAGAACAACTTATTTGAAGCTATACATCAGCCATTTAGCCCTTATGTTCATCAGCAGAGAGCATTTGAAAGGCTGACTGGAGAAGATGGTCGTTCAACGCTAATTGCTACGGGTACCGGCTCTGGTAAGACGGAGTGTTTTCTGTATCCAATTCTTGAGTATTGTTATAGACATCGTGGTGAAAAAGGAATTAAAGCGCTAATTATATATCCTATGAATGCGCTTGCTTCTGATCAGGCGAAGCGTATAGCAGAGCTCGTAGATGGAAGTAATGAGCTTAAGACTGCTGGCATCCGTGTTGGTATGTATGTTGGCGGACAGGAAAAGACATCTGCAAAGATGATGCTTCCAGATAGAGTAATTACTGATCATGATACTCTTTTGGCAGCTCCACCGGACATTCTTATGACTAACTATAAGATGCTTGACTATCTGTTGGTAAGACCAAAGGATGCAGAGCTTTGGAGAAATAACAATCCGGATACTCTTAAGTATATTGCGGTTGATGAATTACATACATTTGATGGAGCACAGGGAACAGACTTGGCGTGTCTTTTAAGAAGGTTAAAAGCACGTCTTAATGTGCTACCTGGACAAATTTGTTGCATCGGAACATCTGCTACTATGGGGGCAAAAGATAGTGCAAAGAGTATAAAAGAGTACGCGTCAGATGTATTTGGCGAGATCTTTGATGATGATGCTGTAATAACAGAAGACAGGCTTTCATCTGACGAGTTCTTTGCAAATTCTGATGTTACAGATTACAAAATACCTAGTCATGAAGAGGCTATAAGAATAAAGGAATTATCTTCAGGAGAAGATGAAGAGGAATACCTTAGAACAGCTGTAGATATATGGCTTGATAATGCAAAAAAGATTTCTTCTGTTATGAGCGATGATTCAAGGGTGGAACTCGGAAAGCTACTCATGCATCATAACTTCACGCAGAGCATTATCGCGGAAGCAAAAGGATCATATATTCAAAACTCTTACGCATATGAAAACTTGATAAAGAGATTCCCGCTGCTTAGTGAGCTGGGGGAAGAGCTGGCATGCATTGCAATTGATGCTTTATATGCTTTGATTTCACATGCAAGAACAAAGACTTCGTCAGGAAAGCTTCGCCCATTTCTGAATGTTCAGGTTCAGGTTTGGATGAGGGAACTAAGAAGATTGGTTGGTGAAGTAGCAGATAAAGATATTAAGTATGCTCTCTCTACAGATCTTAATGAACAGCAAGCTAAACATTATCTTCCTGTAATAAACTGTAGGGAATGTGGACAGACCGGATGGGCTTCTGTTGAAGATAACGGCAGTGTCGAAATACGTGATATTAGAGCATTCTATAATGCATTCTTCAGTGCTGATCCTAAAGTAAGGATAATGTTTCCTCATAAAGAAGGCGAAGAAGCATTTAATCTATCCAACAGGATGCGTATTTGCCCTACGTGCATGGAAATCATGTTTGATGAGGACAATAGAAAACTTTGTTCTAATGGACATGAGACAATTCCGATATGGGTGCCAGATCTTATTTCAGAAGGTAAAGCAAATTCTAAAGCTTATAAGTGTCCATTCTGTAATAGTAAGGGGACTCTTTCTATTATTGGTTTAAGAAGTGCGACTGCCATCAGCGCTGGTATTTCGGAACTTTATGCATCTAGATTTAATGATGATAAGAAGCTGCTGGCATTTACTGATAATGTTCAGGATGCTGCTCATCATGCAGGATTTTACAATTCTAGGACATGGAAGTTTGGCCTTAGAACAGCTATAACTCAGTTTATAGAGATTGATTCGAAGGAATACTCTTTTGATGAGTTTATTCAAAGAGTTGCTGCATATTGGAAGAATTTCCTGGGAGAAGAATACTTTGTATCTCATTTCATTCCGGCTAATCTCACATGGATGAGAGCTTATGAAAGAATGTGTGCAGAAGGACAACTTCGAAAAGATGATGATGCTAAAAATCTTGTTAGTTTTGTAGAACAGAGATTTAAGTATGAGACTTTAATGGAGTATGGAGTATCATCGAGAATCGGAAGAACACTTGAAAAATCAGGCTGTTCAGTTTTGTCATTAGAATTTGAGAAGGCTATTCCTTCAATCATGGAGCGAGTTGCTAATGAGGTTGGTAGGCTTCAGAGTGCAGATGTAGAAACATTCTATAAAATGGTACTTGGTGTCTTATATCAGATGAAGACGAACGGTGCCTTTACTTATTATGTATTCGAACAGTTTATTGAGTCTGGTGCAAATTATTACCATCTAAGTAATGACAGAAAGAAGTGGCTTCCAGGCGTGAACCGTGGATTAAATATGCCAAAGTTTGTTGCTGTTAATCGTGGTTCAAAGAAAGCAAAGGATTTTGACATCGTTAATCCAAAATCTTGGTATTCAAAGTGGATCGATAAGTACCTTCCAGAGTTTTCATTGGAATCTGATGCAATTGATATCATGAAGATTATTTTGGAAGAACTTACCAAGGCGGGGATTCTTGATAAGGTTGTAACACCAGATTCTATTGATGTTTGGTCTATCAATCCTTCAAAATGTACAGTCACTAAAGATGTAAAGCAGATGGTTTGTGATGAATGTGGATCACAGATATCAATGTCTTCAGATAATGCTGAAATTTTTGAAGGAGCCTGCTGTACAAGACATGGATGTTCTGGTCATATGCATGTTGCTAATGACAAAGGGCTTGACTTCTATGGAAAGCTTTATAGTCAGGGAGAGCTTGTTCGTATAGTTGCCAAAGAGCATACAGGCTTACTTCAGCGTGATGATAGAGAAGAATTAGAAAGAAAGTTTAAGAAAACAAAAGAAGACAAGAAGCCGTGGGAGCCTAATTTGCTCTCATGTACTCCTACTCTTGAGATGGGTATTGATATCGGGGATCTTTCTACAGTAATACTTAGTTCAATACCTCCGGCACAGGCTAACTATGCTCAAAGAGCAGGACGAGGTGGACGTAAAGATGGTAATGCTCTAACTGTAGCTATAGCTAGTGCAAGACCGCATGATCTTTATTTCTATCAGGATCCAATGGAAATGATTGCGGGAGCTGTAGAACCACCAAAGGTATTCTTGAAGGCATCAGCCGTATTGGCTAGACAGTTTACTGCTTATTGCATGGATTGCTGGGTAAAGAGTGGGAAAGCTCAAATATCACCAAATGTTGGAGCATGTCTGGCAAAACTGGACGAGAAATCAACAGAGAGATTCCCTAATAACTTCTTGTATTATGTACAAAACAATATGACTCGTCTTATCAGAACTTTTGTGCAGACATTCTCTGTAAATCCTGGCGGTGGGGACGGATTAGACGAAGCATCTATAGAGGATATAAAGGCTTTTGCTATGGGCGATGGGACAACAAACAGTCCTATGCATATAAAGATATACAACGAGTTCTATGATCTGAAGAAACAGAGGAATGGAATTCAGAAGAGTATCAAAGAACTAGGAAAGATGATCAAGGATTTGGAGGCTAAGCCTAAAGATGCATCTTATGATGAGCAGATAAAAGAACTTAGAGCTGAGAAAGCCGCTTGGTGCAGTGTAGTCGAGAAGATAAATAGAAAAAACGTTTTTAATTTCTTGTCAGACTCAGGCCTCTTACCTAACTATGCATTCCCTGAAGAGGGCATAGTACTCAAAGCTGTCCTTACAAGGGTTGAAAAGGATGAGCACGATAAAGAAAAGAATAAGTATGAGAGTACAACCTATGAATATAATAGGTCTGCTTCTGCTGCAATCAGTGAGTTTGCACCTTTAAATAGCTTCTATGCAGGAGGACATAAGCTGACAATTGATCAGGTGGACATTAACACAGCAAAAGCAGAACCATGGAGATTATGTCCAAATTGTTCTCATGCAGCAATAGAGGATTCGAGCACACCAGTGCATGTATGTCCTAAGTGTGGCAACCCAGGATGGGCTGATGCAGGACAGGTTCGGTCTATGTTTAAAGTCCAGATGGTTTATTCCAATATGAAAGAGGAAGAAAGCCAGATTGGCGATGAAAGTGAAGATAGAGCAACTATGTTCTATGATAAAGAGCTCCTTGTTGAGGTTGATGAGGACAAAGATGTTATTCAGGCTTTTGAGATGGATAACAAGGACTTCAAATGGGGTTATGAATTCTTGCAGAAAGCTACTATGCGAGAGATTAACTTTGGTGAACAGTCAATTACAGGTGATAAGCTCCTTGTTGCAGGACATGAGGGCGTAAGAAAAGGATTCACCATATGTAAGTACTGCGGAAAGATTCAGGTTCAGGGTTCGCAGCCTAAGCATTCAAGATTCTGCAAAATGGCTAAGGATAAGACTATAGTTGCGGATCCATTTGAAGAATGTCTGTTTTTATATAGAGAATTTGAAACAGAAGCATTACGACTTCTTATTCCGGCAACTACTATGGATGCTACAAGTGTAAGGGTAGAATCCTTTGTTGCGGCTTTCATGTTGGGAATGAAGAAAAAGTTTGGTAATGTTGATCATTTAAGAGCCACTGTTAGTGAAGTACCAGTGCCAGAAGCAGATTATCGTAAACAGTATTTGGTTATTTATGATTCTGTTCCTGGAGGAACAGGATATCTAAAGCAGCTCATGAATGATAAAAATGGAATTATCGATGTGTTTGAAGGCGCTCTTGAGACAATGGAGCACTGCAATTGT
Source organism: Butyrivibrio sp. XB500-5 (assembly GCF_003625505.1). Lineage (NCBI taxonomy): Bacteria > Bacillati > Bacillota > Clostridia > Lachnospirales > Lachnospiraceae > Butyrivibrio > Butyrivibrio sp. XB500-5. The sequence goes on along the minus strand of NZ_RAIS01000001.1, from coordinate 548,733 downwards.
AATGATGATCCTCAGAAAGACGGATGTTACAAGTGCTTATATGCTTACAGACAGAGCCAGCATATTGGAGATATTTCCAGGGATCGCGCAATTGATCTGCTAAAAGCTATATTGAGTGGAAAAGATAATAGAGTAGAGATTAAGAAGTTGTCGCAGGTTGATACAAATCACCTGTTTGATAGCGAATTGGAGAGAGAGTTTGTAGGAGCTTTTGAGAAACTTGGTACCGCTGAGCGTCCTATTAGAGTTCATAAAACTCTTGTTAATGAAAAAGAAGGTTATTCCTTACAGGTTGGAGAAGCTTTGTGGACTATTGAGCCACAGGTGGACTTTGATGAAGGCATGGGCATATCAGTAAAATCACGTCCGGACTTTGTTATCAGACCAAAGAGAGTAACCGGAAATCAGAAACCAATAGCTGTGTTTACTGATGGCTTTTACTACCATAAGGATATTGTGGAAGATGACACATTAAAGAGAATGGCCATTATGCTTTCTGGTAAATATAGGGTTTGGTCTTTAACTTATAAGGATGTTCATAACGTCTTTAAGAGTCAGGGAGATTATAGAACTGAGACACTTAATTCTGTAAAGATGCCTTCAGCTAAGTTGTATAAACCAGCTGTAAAGAGTGCTAATGCAGAGGCTATTAATCCTGAGAAGGAAAATAGCTTAGAGTTATTAGTTGATTATATGTCGCTTTCAAATGCTGAAGATCTTTTTGCTGTACATGCCAGATCTTTTGCCATGTCGATCATGGACATGAAACTTATGAGTAATCAGGTTGTTTATGGCGAGTGGCATAGTAAGTGGCAGAAAGTATTACATGTCATGGATTCAATGGATGAAATTGATGAGTTCGGACAGGCTATTTATGGTATATGGAGACCTAGGCAGGATATGGGCAATCTCGAGATGATGTCGGAGGTATCTTTGCCTGAAATGACTGGAATGAAGATGGGAGCACCAGCTAAGATTATAGCAATCATAGATGATGATCCTTCAACAAGGACAGATAAATATGAAGCTGATTGGAATGGTTTCTGGCACTTTGCAAATGTCATGCAGTTTAACAGCACTGCTATATTCTTGTCTAAGCTTGGAATTGAAAAAGCAATTTATACAGTTCTTGGAAGTATAATTCCAGAGCAAGATTTACCAGAAGTAGTTGCTGACACAGATATTAAAATTGATGATAAGTGGAATGATATCATGGATGAGTTTATCGATGATATTGCGATTACCTGCGCTACTGAAATGTATAAGAATGGCATTCCTGCACCAAGTGTGGTGGGTTATGAACTTTCAAGTACAGCAAATGGTGCAACAATAGCTGAAGCTGAAATGGCGTGGGAAGACAGAAAGATAGCTTGGCTATTGCCTGATCAGGAAGATTATTCTGAGATATTCAAAAAGGAAGGGTGGACTGTTCTGCTCAGCAGTGAAAAGATAACTACTACAGTGTTTGGAGGGAGTGTAAATGAGTGATAAAGCAACGGTTGCAATATCTGCAGACTTTTTAACAGCATATGCAGCTTTACCAAGGCAGAAACAGGGAAAGGTAACCGAGTTTTTTAATAAATTCAGAAATGATCCTACACATCCTGGAATCAATTTTGAGAAGATAAATGAAGGGATAGATAAAAATATCTGTTCCGTAAGGATTGATGATACATATAGGGGAATAGTTGTACGTGAACCAGAGAGCAATGTCTATATTCTTCTTTGGGTGGATCATCATGATGAGGCTTATGACTGGGCAAAGCGTAAAAAATGCTCAATCAACAAGCTTACTGGAAGTGTGCAGATTTTTGATGTTAAAGAAGTTATAGAAGAGCAAAAGGCAATAGATGAGCCAGCGCTGTTCCGAGATATTTCTGACGATGTATTTGCAAGAATTGGACTTCCTGAAGAGCAGCTTCCAATGGTAAAAGCTATAAAAACTCTTGAAGGATTGCATTCTATGAAAGGAGCAATTCCTGAGGAAGCATTTGAGGGACTTGAGTGGTTAGGAAATGGCTTTACTGTAGAAGAAGTGCTTTCAACATTATATCCAGAGACTGATCATGTAGATGTTAAGGAGAATGACTTTGCAGCAGCCCTTCAGACTGACGCTAGTAAAAAGAGTTTTGTTATTGTAGATGGTGAGGAAGAGCTTCAGGCTATCATGCAGGAGCCTTTGGAAAAGTGGCGTATTTTCTTGCATCCTACACAGAGAAAAGTTGTTGGTAAGAAGTTTAGTGGACCAGCAAGAGTCCTGGGCGGAGCGGGAACAGGAAAAACTGTTGTTGCAATGCATAGAGCAAAGATGCTTGCTGAGACTCTCGAACCAGGAAAGAAGATCCTTTTCACTACATATACAAAGAACCTTGCAGAAGATATTAAGGATAATCTCAGAAAGATTTGCATAGCAGATGAAATGAAGAGAATAGATATCATAAACCTCGATGCATGGGTGTCTAACTTCCTGCGTAGACAGGGCTATGAATATCAGATTGTTTATGATGACGAAGTAGATAAGGCTTGGAAAGATGCATTGGCAATAACTGGCGGAGAGCTGAGTTTTGTTGATGGCTTCTATAAGGATGAATGGGTTAAAGTTGTTCAAGCTCAGGAGGTGTATGATAAGGTTTCCTATTGCAAAGCACCAAGGCTTGGTCGTGGCGTACGCTTAGATAGAAAAGTACGTATGCAGTTGTGGGATGTTTTTGATGAGTACCAGAACATCATGAATGAAAGACAGCAGCGAGACGTTGAGACTGCTATGTATGAGTGCAGGAAGATTCTTGAGAGTAAGAATATGACCGGACAGTATGATTCTGTCATCGTGGACGAAGGACAGGATCTTAGTCCAAGTGCATATAGGCTCCTCAGAGCTCTTGCTGGAGATGAGCATGAAAATGACATATTTATTGTAGGAGATTCTCATCAGCGTATTTATAGAAATAAAGCTGTTCTTTCAAAGTGCGGTATTAATGTACGCGGTAGAAGCAGCTATTTGAGAATTAATTACAGAACTACTGAAGAAATCCGCAAATTTGCTTTCGCACTTTTGAATGGTGTTTCTTTTGATGATCTTGATGAAGCTTATGATAATGATAAGGGTTGTCAGTCTCTTACTCATGGAGATAAACCAGAGATTAGTGAGTTTGCAACACCTGAAGAAGAACTTGATTTTATTGTAAAGAAGATCAAGGAATTAGAAGCAAACGGTGTAGAGCAGAAGAATATATGCATTGTAGCAAGAACTCATAGGCTCCTAGATAACTATGTGGCAGGACTTCAGAGAGCAGGTATTAAGTCTTTTGAAATCAAAGCAAATAAGACAGATGACCGCTCATTTGAAGGTGTAAGAATTGCAACCATGCATAGAGTGAAAGGACTTGAGTTTGATCATGTATTTGCTGTTGCAGTAAATAAGAAGGTGCTTCCTTTCGGAACAAAGGCAGATTTCGAAGATGATATTTCTCTTGAAGAGTTCAGAACTGGAGAGAAATGTCTGCTTTATGTTGCTCTTACAAGAGCAAGGAAAAGTGCTTATGTTACATGTTATGGTGGGTTGAGTGAATTAGTAAAATAAGTATGGCGTTCTTGATTTAATCAAACTTCTTGAGGGGCATCAAAAAGAAGAATTATTTAGTAGGCGGTGTGCATTAATTTGCACATCGCCTTTGTTATTATTTTTCTAAAAGTATTATAAAATGTCCGTAATTACAACAAAAAATGTGCCATTAGTAATAATATAGTATATGTGGGAATATGAATTTCAGAGCAAGAAAAAGAGGATGATTATATGACTAATGCGATCGACTTTAAAGCAGTTATACAGCAAATGAAGGAGGCGGGAGTTCGTTTTGTTACAGATAAATCTGACTTGGATATATCTGCGGCCTATGCTGTTTTGGGGAGTAAATCTGCAATAAGATATTTAGAGGGCGAATCTGATGGTATAAATGGACTAGTAATACTGTGTGCAGAAGACGAAGTAGATATGAATCGCCTTTGTGCTGTTTTTAACAGAGCATATTTTGATACTGACGATGAGAAGAGACCTTTCAAGGTACAGTTTGATATTGAGGAATTACAGAAGGTCATAAATATTCTTAAGATGAACACTCTTAATGTGGCATGCGTTGAACGTACTTCAAGCAGGCCTAGATCAAGCGAAGCGGGAGAAAAGCATACTCGAGCACGAGCTTCAAGGGGAAGTACGGAGATAAGGGGACCTATCAAATGGATTGTTTCTGCCAATGCAGGTTTTGATACGGTGCGAGCATTCAAAAAGTTGAAAACATTGGACTGGAAACAGTACAATTGCAAATTTAAGGTTGATGATATCGTATACATCTATTTTGGACTTCCAGATCAGAAGGTGAGGCTTAAGTGTAAGGTTGTGAAGGCTGATTTGCCTCACACGGAAATAGATGACAGACAATTTATTGTTGGCATTCAGGATTATGAGCTTGAATATGAATATGAGCCGGTATATGAAACTACCATGCAGCTTACAATACTAGCAGAATTCGTCGATTCAGACTTGTTTGGATTTGAAGCACTGGCTGAGCATGGAGTTAAAGGAACAATAAGATCGCCCAGGACAATTACAGGAAAAGTGTTGGAATACTTTGACTCAATTGATGTTCCTGAGAATATAAAGAAAAGCTACGAAAAATAATCATTGCATAGATGTTGATAGGAGAATGTAATAATGGCATACGAAACCCCTTTAACTATTTCTGAAGTGATTTCTAATATTTCATCAAACAAATATGTACTTCCGGCTATTCAACGAGAATTTGTTTGGGATACTGATCAGATAGAGCGTTTGTTTGATAGTATTATGCAGGGATATCCTATAGGTGGGTTCTTGTTTTGGGAGTTGTCGAGTGATAAATACAGAAAGTATGACTTCTATAGTTTTTTACAAAATTATCACGAGAAAACGTCAAGACATAATCCTAAAGTGAATTTGCGTGGAAATGATAATGTGATGGCAGTGCTTGATGGACAACAGCGACTTACTTCCTTGTATATCGGCCTTTGCGGAACATATGCATATAAAATGCCATATAAACAGTGGAAGAGCGAGGGAGCGTTTCCAAAAAGAAAACTATACTTGAATATTATTCAGCCATTAGAAGGTGCTGATAATAAATTTGAGTTTGAATTCCTTGCTGAAGATGAGACTGTAAATGATGAGAATCATTATTGGTTTGAAGTTGGGCGTGTACTGGATTTTGAGAGCAGTTCTAGTGTTCACAAATACATAACGCAGAATATTTATAGGGGAAGCGTACAGTATACTGATAATCAGGAGGATTTTGCTACAGATGCGCTGTCATTACTTTTTAATGCAATATGTGTTAATCCATCAATTAGTTATTACAGAGTGAAGTCTGATGAACTAGATAGGGTCCTTAACATTTTTATACGTGTCAATAGTGGCGGTACTCCTTTGAGTTATTCAGATTTATTATTATCAATTGCTTCAGCACAGTGGGAAGAAATCGATGCTAAGAAAAAGGTATCAGAAGACGATCTGGATTGGTATGTTGATCATGTAAATGACATTAGTAATTTACAGTTACTAGAGGCTATGCCGAATATTGAGAAACAGAATACTGACTTTGAAGAATGGTATGAAGATGAATATCCTACAGAAAAGGACAAGATTCAATACCGAAAGATAAATTATATTCCTGATATGGAGTATACGTTTGCAGATTTCCCGGAGTTTATGGATCAAAGACGAGAACTGCTTCGAAAGGCATTTGAAAAAGTATTGAAATGAACAATGAAGAGCACAGTCGTACCCTTCGCTTCAATGATCATTCATGTTATCGTTTGGAGGTTAGAATTATGCTTACGTTTACAGATGTACTGAAAAAGGCTGGTTTGGATCCCAAAAAAGTCAAGCTGATAAGGCATTCACTCACGCATAAAAAATTCAAGGAATGCTATGAAAAGGGATTTCTATATGAATATACATGCCATCAGAAGATGACTGATGTGAGAGAGTTGGATACCAAGGTCAAGCCGATGAAGCAAGTAGAAGGTCTTGAACATGGTCTTAATCTTCCTAAGCACATGGCTGAGCATATTTATATGTTTAGCGGTCCGACTGTCAATGTGAAGATGGAGACAGTTCCAGAGATGTTCTCTGATATTACTGATTGGTTTGGTACAGATGTAAAGATAGTAGAAGAAACAGAGGATAAGTTGATTGTAAGAGTTAATTGTAATGAAAAAGCTATGAGATATTGGGCTTTGCAGTACGGACCATCGGTTGAAATCTTGGAACCGGAATCTTTGAGAAACCAGCTGATTGCCGACATGAAAGATATGCTTAAAAGATACCGGGATTAACTACGTGATGAACTGTATATTACTGATTCAGAAAGGAGCTTCGGCTCCTTTTTGTGTGCAAAAAAATGCACATCGACTTTGATACGATATAGTCACACAAAGGAGGTAGAAATGGATCTGCTTAAGGAAGGCAAAAGGCCCGAATTTAAGAGAAACTGTTAACTGCGATTTATGAAGATTTATATAAGTTTGAGGTAGCGTGATGGATGAGATGTTCAGAATTCGAAATGATTCATATGAGATTTATGAGGAGTTACTCCTGAAAAGGGATCAGTTGGAGCGCGAGGCAGCTTCCATAAGGATTTCCTATTTCAAAGAGTTTGGAGATCTGATTACGGAGAGTTTCAATCTTAAGGTTGAGTGTATCAAGAAGAAAAAGACGATTGCATACTGTCAGCAGGCGATAAACAGAGGAGAGTTTATTGACATGCAGGCTGTTAATGAAGCTGTAGAAGAAGATATGGAGCTTTACAATCTTGAGCTTGAAAAACTTATGAACGAGTGCAAGTTTGCTAAAGAGTCCAAGATTTCTTCTTCATCAAAGGCAGAGAGAGCCAGAAAGATTTATAGAAGAATAGCTAAGAGAATTCATCCGGATATCTATCCGGAGGTGATGGAGTATGAGGAACTTATAGATCTATGGCAGAGAACAGTGGTTGCATATCATATGCTTGATGCTGACGAGCTTGCTGATCTGGAGGTTCTGATAAATAGGTTCCTTAGAGAAATTGGTGAGGGAACAATAACGATAGACATACCTGATATAGAGGATAGGATTGATCTTCTTGAGCAGGAAATCAATGAGATTCTGACAACAGAGCCATACACATACGAGAAATTGCTTCGCGATGAATTAGCAGTAGCAGAGAAAAAGAGCGAGCTTAAACTTGAGATCCTAGAGTATGAGAAATACCTAAAAGAACTATCGGAGATTCTGAATAATCTTCTGGCAGAAGGAGGTGCAACATTTATATGGCGAATGAATTAACTATTGGAAAAGAGAATATGGTTGCCCTTGTTTCTGAGAAGGGTGTAGGAGATTTGATCAAGCCTCTGACAAAAGAGATATTTCTTTTTGATTCTTATGTTGCTGGGACCACACATCTTAAGGATGACAGCGTTCTAGATGAAATCAATGAAGGGGATAAGCTTGTTCTACAGCGAGAGAATAACCGGTTTGATGAAAATGCGATACTCGTTATGACTAAGGAAAAGAAGAGGCTTGGATATGTACCTGAGAAAGACAACATTGTATTTTCAAGGCTTATGGATGCAGGGAAGATGCTTACGGCACAAATAAGCAGAATAGAGCACAAGGGCACTTTTAGACAGGTTAATATTGGGATTTATCTTGTGGATTTTTAATGGAGATGAGTAATGAAGGATATTCCAAAGGAAGTACAGATTTGGAAGGTAATTGAGGAAGATATCCCAGATGAGATTGGAGTAAGTGCTGAAGACTATTTCTTTGCCGGATGGCAGTATGAGTATGGAATAAATGCTACAAAAAGCTTTGAATATGCTGTTAAAGCATATGAGATTGCACTTTCAAAGGGATATATGAAGGCCTCCAGAGCACTGGGGGATATTTATAAGAAAGGCAGGAATATACCTGAGGCATATAAGTGGTATTTAGAAGGGTGTCTGAATGAAGAGGTTGATGCTTTATCTGCGTATGAATTGGGAATGATGTATCAAAGTGGTGAGTATGTCTCGAAAAACCATGCCAAGGCATTTGGCTTTTTTGAGCTGGCCTATCATGGAGGATGCAGTAAGGCGGCTTATTATCTGGGAAGATATTACGAGAATGGCATAACGGTCGAGGCAGATCAGGAAAAGGCACTAGAGATTTATATGGCAGGCGCTGGGAAATATGAGGAAGATTGTAGGGATGCAGTTAAAAGGCTAAAGGGTGATGTTTATGGAAATGATGGGACAGGATGTTGATATTGTTGAACTTATGAAAGAAGCGGAGAACGGCGACGACGCAGCTGTAGAAACACTTTTGTTAGCTTCAACTTTTATTGATGAATTATCTTCGTCTAATCATGAATTTTGGACGCTTATGCATGGATATTATAAAAGAATGGCAGCTAGAGGCAATGAGCGCGCATTTATTTATTTGGCAGATAATTATAAAAATGGTGTTGGAGGTGTGGAAAAGGATATTAGAAAAGCAAAGGAATACTATGAACTTGCGATAGGACATGGTTGTCCTGCTGGATATGAATTCCTTGCACATCTCTACATGTTAGGCGACACGTTGCCAGTCAATTACAAGAAAGCATATAGACTGTTTATGAAGGCATTAAGTTATGACGAGAATAGGCAAGCACTTCAATCTGATGTTGGTTGCTACTTGCTGGCAGAAATCTATTTCCGAGGGCTATATGGATATCAGAATTTAAAATGTGCAGAAGAACAATATAAAAATGTTATTAGCATGGGAAGTGACTTTGATGCTTCATATTATTGGCGTGCTCAGTATAGGCTTGGCCAGATCTATGAGCTTGAAGGAGACAATGAGAGTGCCAAGAAACATAAAGATATAGCGCGCGAATACTATAACGCCGATGAGGCGTGGGATGAGGTTAATGTCGAGAAATTGCTTATAGATTATAAATGATTACTCGTGGATATTTGTTAAGGTTCGATATGAAAGAAATTTATGATGACTCACAATTTCATGATATGACTCTGGAAGAGTTTCAGAAGCTTATTGAAGAAAGCTCTGAAGTAGATATTCCTTTGGATTCATTTCAGGATTTTGTGAATGAAGTTAATTATATTGATGAAGCTGCTTATTGGGACACTAACAACTATCTGTCTTATGCCGAGGAATGCTTGTGTAAAGCAGAGTATAAAGAAGCATTTTCTGTGGCGCATCAGTATAGTAAGGCTGTTCCCCAAACGCAGCAGGCACGACTACGAGGAATTTATGACGCGTGTTCAGAGCATGGGATATTAGATGCAAGCATCATCATGGCTGATTATTATTTTGAACGATGGGAATCATCTGATGAGTACAGAGGAAAAGCATACAAATATCTTAGACGTGTATACAAGGCAGGATATCTTCCGTATTTCTGGAAGTATGGTTATTGCTATTTGAATGGAATAGGAGTGTTGCCTAGCAAACTTCAGGCAAAGTGTATTTTTATGGACGGTATGCTGTGTGGTGGAGACGATATGTGCGCCGGATACTTGAAATACCTGGTGCCGGAAGTAGAAAATGCATTGGAAGATGCTACAACACTTTTCTTTGATACTTCAAAGGAACATAACTATCGAAAAGCGTATGAGTTATACATAAATGCCGCAATACATGCCGGCTGGAACTCTGACAGGGGATATCCTATAATGAGAATTGCAGATATTCAGATGCAAAAAAACATTGATGATAGTATTACTCCTAGGAAATGCTTCTTGATGTATAAAACTGCCCTCAAATTGGGAGTATGGGGATATCCGGAGCAAGACAGTGATTTCGACGAATCAGAGTTATATTACAAGCTGGGAGAAATATATTTTGATGGATATGGTACAAAGAAGGATTATTACAGGGCTGCACAATATCTAAGCTGTGGTTGGTTGCCTGCTTTTGATGAGGATGAAAAAGCTTTGGCAAAAAGAGAAAAATATATCAATGAAGCATGGGAAAAAGCAGAATTGCTTTCAAATGATGATGCGGACTGGAAGTATTATCGAGAGTGCTTTAAAAGAGGAGAAATGGATATATACGAAGAGGATGAAGACCCTGAGGATAACTTCTTATATCTTTACTAGATTTCTTAATAAGAGCATGGACTTTGAGGGGAGTTGTGATGGCTAAAGATTTATCTTTGATTTTTGAAAGAAAACCGGAAACATGGGGAGCGCGTGGTAATCCATATATGTGGGATGCTATGCAAGAACTCTGCATTGGAGAATCATTGGATAATGATGCATATGGAATTGCCGGGATGGTCAGTGAAGTATTTGAAAAGATGACAGGAAAACCGCTGACCTATGATGCTGAGGAATATGTTGAAAGCCTTGCTCATGGTGGAATGTCATCTGGAATTGTGACAGGTTCATTTTGGATGAGCTTAGGAATACCTTATTTAATCGAGAATTTGCGTAGAATAAAAGCTGGATATCCAGTAATAACGCTTTGTGGAAGTACTCGTTTCAAGGATGAGTTTATGGAAGCGCAGAAGAGGCTTACACTGGAAGGCAACATTGTTATTAGCGTAGGACTTTTTGGGCATTCAGGTGATCAGGAAGTCTGGGAGAATATGGATGAGGGAACTCTTACCAGAACCAAAGAGATGCTTGATGATATGCACAAACGCAAGATAGATATGGCGGACGCAATATATGTGATAAATGTAGGTGGCTATATCGGAGACAGCACGCGTTCTGAAATAGAATATGCTATAAATCACGATAAGGAAGTGAGATATCTGGAGGTAACGAATTATGAGAATTGAAAACTTTGAAGATCTGCATAAGGCTATTATTTCCGTTCACGAGGCATTGGCAAAAACGGAGGATTACCCCGAAAGTGCTGAAAAAATAGAGTACTGGCTGGATTTTGCGGATGAACTCTATGAAGACTTCTTAGCAGCTGGAATGGATATCGCAAGTACTTTGCATGACGCTGATGGTGCGTTGCCTTTACATCCTGCTGTTGCTGAGCTACTGACAAGTATATATGAAAAAGGCGTTGAAAAGGGTGATAGTGAAGCGGCTTGTGACCTGGGATCTTTATACTATACCGGAAGAGCCGGCACACAGGATTATGAGAAGGCTGCACATTATTATCACATTGCTGATAAGGGCGGTGACAGACAAGCTACGGAGAACCTTGGATACATCTATTACTATGGCCGCATAGGCAAGAGGGACTACGAGAAGGCTTTCAATTACTTCATAAAAGGTGCATTGGACGGACATCTAAGGTCTTTATATAAGATTGGAGATTTTTATAAGAACGGCTATTACGTAGAAAAGGACGAGAAGGAAGCCTTCAGAATCTACCAGCAGTGTGTAAATATGATTTCAGACGAATCAGCTCCTTTGGTTGGCGCAGATATCTATATGAGGATGGGCGATTGCTTCTTTGAAGGCTGTGGAGTAGAGAAAGACATGATTGCTGCTTCTAAATTTCTTAGTGTCGCAGAGAACATGTTTTATGTGAGATTGATGGAAGGCGATTTTTACCAGCAGAAGAATCTTGAACACGTTTTGGAACGTCTTTCAGAGATCAGGAAGATTATCAAAGAAGAAATGCTTCCGGATTTATCATGGTCAGGATATAACGAATAAAAAATAATAGATACTAAAAGAAAGATTCTTACCTTTGGAAGTTATATTCTTCCTATACTCAATTATCTTAGGTAAGAATCTTTCTTACAATATTGGTGTAGCACTTTCGTGGGAGATAAGGAGGTGTCTTCACCATGTTAACAGGCCAAGATATTATTGCTAGAATTGATCAACTCCAGAGCGAAAGGCACATGTCTGATTACGATATCACTAAGAGGGGGAATCTTTCCACAGGCTGTATGAGCAAGCTTCGCGGAAAGGGCAATTTTCCCAGATTAGATACATTGCAGAAGATATGTGAAGCGTTAGAAGTATCGCTGAGCGAATTTTTTAATATGTCATCGGAGGCTCGCAATGGGGAGTTCCTGACGGAGTATGAGCTGAGACTTGTAAGTTACTCTAGGCTGATTGATAAGAATCAGAAAGAAAGGCTTATGGCCTATGCTGAGGGAATATGCGGCTACGTCGATGGCGGACAACAGGATAATACGTAGGATTCGCATCGGGATTGAGGTCTCAGATTAGTGTCTAGATAGCTAAAGAGAAGGTTGGACTTAAGTTCCGATACTTCTCTTTTTGTTATACACGCGTTTATACAAGGAGGGAGGTATAAGATATGTTATCGAGGAATGAAAAAAGGATTGATAATCTGTGTATTTCGGAGGGCTTCGAACCCAAGGATGTCTACGACCTGACCAAGATCTTGCTGGAACATTATCGCAATGGATTTGGGACATCTGAGTTGTTTCGGTTTAATCTTGACGAAGAGGGAATCAAAAGACAAAAGGCACAGATGCGGAGGGACTTCTTGGAAGCGATTAAAATGCCTATGGAGGAATCTAAGGAGTATCAGGATAGGCTTTATCAGAATCTGAGGGATTGTCCCTGGATGAGGCAAGTGTTGGATACGATCCTGGATGCGATAGGCGCCAGTATTGAAGATGGACCACTTTATAAGCGGATCATCGAGAATTACTATTTGCAGTCCGGTGGACGTTCCAATGAGGATATGGCTCGTGTCGAGCATCTGTCCACGGCATCAATTGAACGCAAGAAGCGCGAAGCAATCAAATTTTTGGGGATTTGTTTGTATCGCTTTGCTCATAGGCGAGAAATGGAGGATGTAGAAGAAATTTCATATGTTGGAACAAGGTGATCTGTAGGCTGCTGTTTTGCATGAAAATGTGAGACAGCAGCCTTCTATCGTTGATGGTTCTTTGATGGTTTCTTGATGGCATTGTGATGCCTGTTGTTAGGGTAGATTGACGCCATGTTGATGGAGTTTCCAGTGTTTATGCGTGTTATCATAATGCCAATAAGACGTGCGTCAGGTTTTCAGAGGGGGACTAAACATGTGAGGAGGAATTCTATGCGGTGGAGAAGGTAAAAAAACAGAGGTATAAGATTTTTTGTCCTAAATGCGGGCACAGGCTTTTCAGAGGAAGCAGCTTTGATCTTGAAATGGACTGCCCTAATTGTGGCTCCAATATAGACTTGGAGCGTGAGGATGTTGGTATTCGTATTGTTCTGGAAGTGCATCAGGTTCCAGAGGGGTGACTATAAAGAGAATAATGAAATGAGCTGCCTGTAAGCTGGCATTGTATTCGGTGTAGGGACCGGAAGGTTTGCTGGTTGGCAGCAAGAGTTTGTTAACGGCTATGAACGGCTAAGAATCGTTGGAAGGCGGAGCAAAACAGAAGAAAGTATTTGATTCAAATACGCTGTTTTGCTTCGCCTTCTTTTTGTGCACTTTCTTCTGTTGCTCTGAGAGTGAGTAACGGTGCATGAGTGGGAAACGTATGTAGGCAGGTATCCATGACCTTCGGTTTTGAAACTATTCACTTTTTCAAAATCGGAGGTCAAATATGGAGAAAAATCATGAAGGAAAGCTTGTAATAGCTAAGAAGATAAATGAAAGTCAGGATATGTTTAAGCTTCACAGCTTAGAGGTGCAGTATCCAGGGATTAAAGGCGGTGTTAAGTGGGCTGTAGCTACTGATCTAACCAGAGAAGAACTTGAAGCGTCTGATGGATGCGAGCTTCAATCATTTAAGCCTTACATCATCATTACACCTGAGCAGGGAGAAGTATTTGAAGAGTTCGAGCGCATGCAGAAAAAGCTCCGCATGCAGGACTTTCGCCATACGGACATGAATGCCTATGAGGACGGTATGGAGATAAGTCTTCGTGCTACAGACTATATTCACGGCCTTAGCAGGGAAGTAGATTCTGATGAAGCTCTGAATGCTTATCTTATCCGCGTGGCTATTAAGCAGCTTCCTGAGCTTTTACAGAGAAGACTTCGTATGTTCTTTTTCCACGGACTCAGTGAGCAGGAGATTGCAGACATTGAAGGTGTATCACAGCCAGCTGTGCATTATTCGATAAAAAGTGGGATTAGACAGTTGAGGTACATGCTGGATATCTAAAATTTTTTCGTTTCAGACTTATAATTTGCCCACTTTCTGTAGTTATAGGTAGAAGGATTTTTATCCTTGGTACCTTGACATCAGAATACACATTCACTAAGTACGTTCCTGTATACCGGAGCACCATAGGTACGCCTTGCGCGAGATAGCCTCACTGGAAAGTCGGTAGCACCGGCCTTTGCCAAGATGGATACAGGGATAATGATACTTCCGCTTAGCCACAGCAAGTAAGCTTTGTGCTGAACACGCAATGGGAGCGGCCTGGCGAGAACCGCGAGGAGGATTAACCTATGGAGCTGTGCTGCAGCCGCTTAGTGATTCCCGTATCTCCGGGGTGTCGAGGACAAATTAGAGAAATGATAACTGTATTGTAAGAAGGCACCCATCGTGTACTGGCGGTGGGCAGCCTTCTTTTTACATCCATATAGGAGAAAACATATGAGAGAGATAAAGAGGGGAGATATTTATTTAGCAGACCTTGGACAAAACATAGGATCAGTCCAGAGGGGAGAGCGACCTGTGATAGTCGTTCAGAATAATAAAGGCAATAGATTTTCTCCAACCATAACAGTGATACCCACCACAACCAAAATACATAGGAGCAAAGGTTTTCCTACACATGTCATCCTGGACCATATGGGAGGCTTAGATGAGGAATCAGCATCCATGGCTGAACAGATAACTACAATCAGCCGAGACAAGCTGGTGAGGTACATTGGAAGCCTTTCAGACCATTTCATGGCTACGAAGATAGATAAGACCTTAGGTATTCAATTGGGACTTAAAGCTGATAATAGAACTGATATCAGGAAGGAAGCTCCTGACAGGGCTTCGGAATCCTGTGAAGTACCTATATGGCATAAAGCATCTCTGACAGTGGAAGAGGCTGCTGCATACACCAATATAGGGCTAAATCGTATCAGGGAATTATGCAAAGTTCCACACAACAATTTTACGTTTCTGGTAGGTAGAAAAATACTTATAAAGAGAGAAGCATTCGACAAATATCTCCGTGATATAGAGGCGTTATAGAGGGAGCCTGAAAGCGGAGCTATGCTTGATAATATCGCATTTCTGTGGTATTTTAATACTCGGCGTAGGAATGCTTCTTTTCATAATTAATGGAAGGAGGCTTCTCTTATGGGTAAAGACTTGAAAGGTCGCGAAATAGGTGAAGGAATCAGTCAGAGAAGTGACGGTTATTTCTTGGCCCGGTTCACGAACTCTTGTGGAAAACGAGTCGTTAAGTACTTTGATAATGTTGCTGATGCAAGGAAATGGATTTTAACTGCCAAGTATGAGGATATGAGCGAAGATCATGTTGCTGTGCAGTATTCCATGACCGTTGACGAGTGGTTTGATTACTGGATTAAGAACTTTAAGAAGGATTTATCTCCTAATACAGTACGAAACTACAGAGAACGTTATAATAACGATTGCAGACAGCAGATTGGCAAGATGTTACTTGCGGATGTTAAGGGAGTGCATTGCCAGAAGATTTTAAATGATATTCAGGCTGTGTATGCCAGAGGAACAGTCTATCAGACTTACATTTGTCTCGGCACCATGTTTAAATGTGCTCTTAAGAACGAACTGATAGAAAAGCACCCGCTTGATTCTGTAGAGCTTAAGTTCAAGAGGCTTAAGAAGAAGCAGGTCAGGGCACTTACTATCGAAGAGCAGGAAACATTTTTGGAGTATGCAAAGAAGACTCGCAATTCAAAGCAGTTCAGGCTACTGTTAAACACAGGACTTCGAACCGGAGAACTGATTGGACTTACATGGGACAATTTTGACAGGAAGAACCGTATGCTTACTGTAGATAAGGCATTAGAGTATAGGCACGAATGGAAAACATGGCGTGCAGGTCCTCCAAAGACAATGTCAGGATTTCGGAAGATTCCCCTTACAGAAGAAGCTTATGATATATTGATGGAGCTTTACAAAGAACGTATGGATCGCAAAGAGGATGAAAGTCTTTCACAGGTTTTGACGTTTGTTGACCCTCGAAGCGGTATTGAACGCGAGGTTTGTATGAGAGACCTGATCTTCATCAACTGGAGAACCGGTAAGCCGATGAAAAATTCAACCTATGACAACGACATATACAAGATATGTGATAAGGCAGGGATCAAACCCTTCTGTATGCACGTACTCAGGCACACCTTTGCTACCAGATGTATTGAGAGAGGAGTTAGTCCTAAATCTCTACAGAAAATCTTGGGTCATGCACAGCTGTCCACCACAATGGACACATATGTACATGTGACAGATGAATCTCTTGAGCTTGCGATGAAGACATTTGAGGCTGCAATATGAGTCTTGAATTTTTTTTAACGAAATTGCTTGGGGATAAAATTAATAATCAAAACTTAGGATTTCTGGTACAATTGGTACAAAAATTGATAAAAAATTTTTTAAGAAACCCAGTATTATTGGGATATAGGAGAAAAACATGAAACTAGGAATCGTCGGACTTCCGAACGTCGGAAAGAGTACACTTTTCAATTCACTTACAAATGCAGGAGCGCTTGCTGCGAATTATCCTTTCGCAACCATTGATCCCAACGTGGGTGTTGTTGCCGTTCCGGATAACAGACTTAAGCAGCTCGGAGACCTTTACCATTCCAAGAAGGTAACACCCGCTACGATCGAGTTCGTTGATATCGCCGGACTTGTAAAGGGCGCATCCAAGGGTGAAGGACTAGGAAACCAGTTCCTTGCCAACATTCGTGAGACTGATGCTATCGTGCATGTTGTAAGATGTTTCGAGGATCCCAACGTTGTACACGTAGACGGAAGTGTAGATCCAGCTCGTGATATAGAGACAATTAACTTGGAGCTTATTTTTGCGGATCTTGAGGTTCTTGAGAGAAGAATCGCCAAGGTTTCCAAGACAGCCAGAATGGATAAGGCTGCAGCAAAAGAGCTTGAGACTTTAAATAAGATAAAAGCGGTTCTTGAAGCCGACAAGATGGCAAGTGCACTTGAGGTGGATGATGTAGAGGAGAAGGCGTTTATTAACACACTCGATCTTCTTACATGGAAGCCTGTTATTTACGCTGCCAATGTAAAGGATGAGGACCTTGCGGACGACGGAGCCTCCAATCCTTATGTTAAGGCGGTTAGAGAGCTTGCTTCAAAATCAGGAAGCGAAGTATTTGTTATCAGTGCTCAGATCGAAGCTGAGATCTCTGAGCTTGATGAGGATGAGAAGGCTGAGTTCCTTGAGAGCATGGGACTTTCCGAATCAGGACTTGATAAGCTCATAGCTGCAAGCTACAAGACACTCGGGCTTATGAGCTTCCTTACATCAGGTGAGGATGAGACAAGAGCTTGGACCATCAAGATCGGAACCAAGGCTCCTCAGGCTGCAGGTAAGATCCACACTGACTTTGAGAGAGGCTTCATCAAGGCGGAAGTTATCAACTATCAGGATCTTCTTCGCGAGGGTTCGATTGCTGCTGCCAAGGAAAAGGGCCTTGTTCGTATGGAAGGTAAGGAGTACGTTGTTCAGGACGGCGACGTTATCCTCTTTAGATTCAACGTTTGATAAAGACTGATGTAAAAGGGAGAGACTGATATGCCGGACATGATGGAAAAAATGGACATTGCGTTTCCCAATCTCAATATTTATCTTCGCAATGTGCCAAAGAGCTTTAGCGTATTCGGATTTGAGATAGCTTTATACGGAGTCATAATCGGATGCGGTTTTTTATTCGCGCTTCTTCTTATAGCAAAGCTTGCAAAAAAGACTGATCAGAATCCTGATGAATACTGGGATCTTGCGATTTATCTCATTGTCTTTTCAATAATAGGAGCAAGAATCTACTACGTTCTGTTTGCGTGGGATTCTTACAAGAACGATCCGATAAGCGTTTTTTATATAAGAAACGGCGGACTTGCGATCTACGGCGGAGTAATAGCGGGATTCCTTACGGTATTTATTTATTCGAGGATTAAAAAGAAATCCTTCCTTCGCTATACGGATACGATCATGCCGGGACTTGTGCTTGGACAGGCTATCGGAAGATGGGGCAATTTCACCAACAGAGAGGTGTTCGGAGAATATACGAACGGCCCCTTTGCAATGAGACTTCCCCTTGAAATGGTAAGAGCGAGTGATGTTTCAGAGCTTATGAGAGAGCATATGAGCACTGCGACCAACTATGTTCAGGTCAGTCCCACATTCCTTTATGAATCACTTTGGAATGTAGCTCTTCTTATAATATTGCTTCTATATATAAAGCGTAAGAAGTTTGACGGTGAGATGACTCTTTTGTATCTTGGAGGTTATGGCCTCGGAAGAGCATGGATTGAGTTTGTGAGAACAGACCGCTTGTATATTGCAGGCACACATATTCCCGTATCTATGGCGCTTGCTATTGTATGCGTAGCGTTTGCGGTTGTATGTGAGATACTTGTGCGCGGAAAGTTCATTAAAATCAAAGCTTCCGTGGGAAATACTGATGAGATTGAAGCTTCGGAAGAATCTTCCGAGGAAAAAGAATCTTCTGAAGAATAATACGGATAACAGAATAGAGATAATCAAAAAAGAGTCGACCTCTTTAAGAGGCCGGCTCTTTTTTATTTTCGAAAACCTACTTAAATTTACGAAATTTTTTCAAATTAAAGGTTGTTAAATAAAAATTTATAGTCTATAATGGGGTTAAGTGGTAAAAAGTGTTAAAAAGTGGTTGAAAGTGGTAGAAAATAATTGGGAACAGCATTCAGAGGCGAATACAGTCATTCCATTGACGCCAAGGGAAGACTCATAATTCCTGCTAAGTTCCGTGAACTCCTTGGTGAGCAATTTGTGGTTACCAAGGGATTTGACGGTTGTCTTTTTGTGTTCGCTCAGGAAGGTTGGGACAAGTTCGAAGAAAAGCTTCAATCACTGCCCATGGACAAGCCTGAGGCTCGTATGCTGGGACGTTTCTTTATCGCCGGAGCCATTGACGCTGAGACGGATAAACAGGGAAGAATACTTATTCCCGCCAATCTGTTACAGCACGCAGGTATCGAGAAAGAGGCTGTTATCGCCGGAGTCGGAAACAGAGCCGAGATCTGGAGTAAGACTGAGTGGGAGAAAGCAAGCTCTTTTGAAGATATAAATGGAATAGCGGCTAAGATGAGCGAGTACGGCTTGAGCATCTAAGCTGTGTAAATGGCAGATCGTAAGGATATATAGATGGAATTCAAACACTATTCGGTGCTTCTTGAGGAATCGCTGGAAAATCTGAATATAAAGCCCGACGGGATATATCTCGACGGAACGCTTGGCGGCGGAGGACATTCCTACCACATAGCTAGCAGATTGTCGGACAAGGGACATCTGTACGGCACGGATCAGGACGCCGATGCGATAAAGGCGGCAAGCGAGAGATTGTCCGAGTTTGGAGATAAAGTAACCATCATAAGAGATAATTACGAGAATGCCGTAAACAGACTTAAAGAGCTTGGAGTTACAGGTGTTGACGGCATCATACTTGACCTTGGGGTTTCATCTTATCAGCTTGATAACGCTGACAGAGGATTTACTTATAAAGAAGATGTTCCGCTCGACATGAGAATGGACAGGAGGCAGCCGCTTACTGCCGGAAATATAGTCAACGAGTATTCGGAGACTGAGATCTTTCATATTATAAGGGATTACGGTGAAGATAAATTTGCCAAGAATATAGCCAAGCATATATGCCTGGCAAGACAGAAGGCTCCCATAGAGACAACTTTTCAGCTTAACGACATCATCAAAGCGGCAATCCCCGCCAAGATGAGAGAAAAGGGAGGCCATCCTTCCAAGAGAACATATCAGGCTCTTAGGATTGCACTTAACAGAGAACTTGATGTTCTCAGGGATTCACTCGACGGATTCATAGATTTTCTTAATCCGGGCGGAAGGTTGTGTGTTATCACTTTCCATTCATTGGAGGATCGCATAACCAAGACCAATTTTAAAAAGAACGAAAACCCATGCACGTGTCCGCCGGAATTTCCGGTCTGTGTATGCGGAAATGTTTCAAAAGGAAAAGTAATCACAAGAAAGCCCATTCTTCCGAGTGAAAAAGAGCTTTCGGAAAATAAAAGATCACAGAGTGCGAAGTTAAGAGTATTCGAGAAAGCACAGTGATCACGGTAACTAAGATAAATACGTATTAAAAGGCATGACATCATAGATGGAAAGGAGAGAGAACATGGCACAGTACGTACGCGGTAACGCAGCAAGACAATTTAATAACGCACCTGCATACGAGCGCAGAAGAGTTCATGTCCACGATCCTTTACATCAGCATAAGAGACGCCATCACATGAGCCTTGGATATCTTATATTCTTGTCTCTTGCCATGGTTCTAATGGTAGGAACTCTTGCATGGTATATTTCGCTTCAGTCTCATGTGACCAATAGCATCAAGAATATAGCAGCACTCGAGAGTCAATTAAATAATTTGAAACAAGACAACGATGAAGCGTATAATAGAGCTAATGGCAACGTGGATCTTGAGGAAGTTAAGCGTAAAGCCATACAGGAATATGGTATGACCTATGCGACTGACGGTCAGATAGTCACATATTCCGACGGCGGCGGTAACGATTATGTAAGACAGATTGCACCGATACCGCAGGCCGATAGTAAGTAATAAGGAAACGCTTTTTAAAATGAAACAGAATTCCCGTGTTAATAAACAGAAATTTACTATAGGAATGAAGAAAAAGCTGGTAGTGCTATTTGTGATAGTGCTACTGGCTTTCGTTGGATTAGGAGTCAGACTTATTCTGATAACCAAGAATAACGGCGAAGAGTATGAGAAACAGGTGCTTTCACAGCAGCAATACGATTCGACGACTATTCCTTTCAGAAGAGGAGAGATCAAGGATTCTAACGGAACAATCCTTGCTTACAGCGAGAAGGTATATAACGTTATTCTTGATGCCAAGCTCCTTCTCAGAAGCGATAAGTACGTTGATCCGACCGTCAATGCCCTTGTTAAATACTTTAAGCTTGACGGAGGCGAGATCAGAAATTATCTGAGCGAGCATCCGACATCCCAGTACTATACTTTGGCTAAGAAGATTGAGTATGACCAGGTTGCGCCTTTCCAGGATCTTATGACTCCCGGAAGCGATACTTACGATGAGAATATCCAGGGCGTCTGGTTTGAGGATAATTATATAAGAAAGTATCCCAACGGAACAATGGCATGTGATGTTATCGGATTCACAACGAGCGATAATATAGGAACTTACGGGCTTGAAGAGTATTACAACGACACACTCAGCGGAACACTCGGAAGAGAGTTCGGATATCTTGATGAAGACTCCACTTTGGAGAGAACAACCATTCCCGCTACCGATGGAGACAGCATTGTAACTACGATCGACGGTAACCTTCAGACTATCGTTGAGAAATATATCAAGCAGTACAACGACGAACATGCAAATAAGGCTCGCCAGGGAAACGGCGCCAATAATATCGGATGTATCATGATGGACGTTCATACGGGAGATATCCTTGCCATGGCAAGCTATCCCAACTATGACCTCAACAATCCGAGAGATACGTCCAAGCTAATCGGAATGCCCATGGTGGATGAAAAAGGAAAGCTTTTGGTTTTGGAGGACCAATCTGTTTTTGACTCCGGTGTCTATATGACAGAGGAGATGATCGCAGATTTTTCCGATGAGGAAACATACAGACAGCTTAATGCGCTTTGGAAAAATTATTGTATAAGCGACACATATGAGCCGGGATCTGTCTCAAAGCCTTTTACAACCGCCACAGGTCTTGAAATCGGAGCGCTTTCCGGTAATGAGCACTATAATTGTAACGGTTCGTTGGAGATCGGTGACTGGAAGATTCACTGCCATAATACATACGGTGACGGCGATGTTTCCGTTGAGCGTGCGATTGAGATTTCATGCAACGTAGCGCTTATGCATGAAGCGCAGGCTATAGGAAAAGAAAATTTCACCAAGTTCCAGAGACAGTTTGGCTTTGGCCTTAAGACCAATATTGATCTTGCCGGTGAGTTTAGAACAGAGGGACTTACAATTGCGGCAAGTGATATGACATCGACCGACCTTGCGACCAATGCTTTCGGACAGAACTATAACTGTGACATGATCGAGATGATCACTGCTTTTTCTTCACTTATTAATGGTGGTTATTATTATGAACCTCATGTGGTAAAAAAGATTGTTTCAAGCAGCGGATCTACTATTAAGAATATAGAGCCCAGAGTGCTTAGGCAGACTATTTCTCCGAGCACTTCGGAAAAGATTATTCAGTATTGCAATAAAGTCGTGGCGGGTGAAGAAGGTACAGGTAAAACTGCAAGACCTGCCGGATACATGATAGGTGGTAAGACAGGTACGGCGCAGACCCTTCCTCGTGGAAACAGACAGTACGTTGTATCGTTCATGGGTTATGCTCCTGCAGATCATCCGGAGATCGCAATCTATGTTGTTGTGGACAGACCAAATGTAGCGTTGCAGGATGATGCCAAGAATGCAACCTGGATCGTGAAAAGAGTGCTTACAGAGGCTCTTCCTTATCTTAATTATCCTATGACAGAGGAGATCAGTGATAAGGAGCAGGCTGAGCTTGATGAGATCCGTGCCAATATGGTAACTCCGACACAGCCCAATCAGGAAGACGGAGCTGCAGCCGAAGACGGAAATCCTGATGGTGAAAATTCCGAGGGTGAAAAGGCAGAAGAAACTTCTGAAGAAGGCAAAGCCGACGAAAAGAAAGAAGATGCCGAAAAGCAGAAGAAAGACAAGAAAGAAGAGAAAAAAGATGACACCAATATTTGGGAGTCATTTGACGTAGACGAGACAACAGGGTATTATATTGACCCGAACACAGGTAATCTTGTTAACCCCGAAAACGGAAATGAAATGGGCGGGGATGATTTGCCTGATTTCACGGGAGCGCCTACAGCGGAGGCTGCCGAAGGAAAGAGTAGTGAATGATTTAATCAGTTAGTGAGGTTTTATCGTGAGTAGTTATGTTTTGAGAACGTTTATTCCTGTGGTTGTTTCATTTATGATAGCTGTTATTACAGGACCTGCTATCATAAATGAACTTAGAAAGCTAAAGGCAGGACAGACTGAGAGAAAAGAGGGACTTGCATCCCATCAGAAAAAGACAGGAACACCTACAATGGGAGGAATTATCTTTCTCCTTCCGCTTTTGGTAGTAGGGCTTTTTTACGCACCCACTCATAAGGAAGTTATACCCGTTCTCATTCTTACATTCGGATTTGGATTCTTGGGATTTCTTGATGATTTCATCAAAGTAGTTAAAAAAGACAATTTGGGACTGCGAGCTTGGCAGAAGTTCCTCGGCCAGTTCGTTGTTTCTATGGCTTTTGCTTTTTATATTGAGAGTTGTACGGACCTTTCGCTTGCAATGAGAGTTCCTTTTACGGATATCATGCTTGATTTCGGATTCTGGAATATCCCTATCATGTTCTTTATCGCGATCGGAACAGCAAACGGAACCAACTTTACTGACGGTGTTGACGGCCTGTGTGCATCGGTTACGGCTGTAATAGCCGGATTTTTCGGAGTTGCGGCAATAGCATACGGAAGTGACGGAGCACAGGTGGTATCTTGTGTAATGCTGGGAGCTCTTTTGGGCTACCTTGTATATAACGTATATCCCGGAAAAGTTATGATGGGCGATACCGGCTCACTGGCTATCGGTGGCTTCGTTACGGGAATAGCATATGTTCTTCAGATGCCGATCTTCATAGCAATTGTTGGATTCATCTATATGTTTGAGGTTATTTCCGTAATGCTTCAGGTATCATACTTTAAGCTTACTAACGGAAAAAGAATATTCAGAATGGCACCCATTCATCACCATTTTGAAAAGGGCGGCTGGTCAGAGACTAAGGTCGTTAACGTGTTTACAACAGTCACAATTCTTTTGTGCCTGCTTGCATATATTGGACTGTAATTTGAGGTAAAAGAAATGAAAACAAGCGATATTATTGACAAGAAAGTATTGGTCATCGGCTCCGGATTATCAGGTGTCGGATCGGTAAACCTTTTAAACAAAGTGGGTGCTAAACCAGTTGTACTTGAAGAAAACAAGTCTTTATCAGAGGAAGACATCAGATTAAAGCTCCACGAAGAGGACAGAGATAAGACAGAAATAATCGTAGGCGAAATAAGCGATGCGGTTCTTGACGAGCTTGTTTTGGTTGTTCCAAGTCCTGCTGTTCCTCTTGATTCACCAACCGTACTTCGTATTAAAGAAAAGAATATTCCTATCTGGAGCGAGATAGAGCTTGCATATAATTTTGCAAAAGGCAAGGTTGTGGCTATTACCGGTACAAACGGAAAGACTACAACTACAACACTTGTCGGCGATATCATGAAAGCTCATTTTGGAAAGGTATATGTTGTCGGCAATATCGGCGTGTCGTACGCAGAGAGTTCGCTCCTTATGGATGATTCATCGGTTACGGTCGGAGAGATCAGCTCTTTCCAGCTTGAGGCAGTTGATAATTTCCATGCGAATGTGTCTGCCATATTAAACGTTACACCCGATCATCTCAACAGGCATCATACAATGGAATGCTATGCTGCGATGAAGGAGAATATCACCAACAATCAGACTAAGGACGATACCTGCGTCCTTAATTATGACAATGAATATACAAGAGATTTCGGAAAAAGATGTCCCGCCAAGGTGGTTTTCTTTTCAACAAAAGAAAAGTTATCGGACGGTCTTTTCCTTGACGGAGACGAGATTTACATGAGCACAGCGGGTAATGCCGTAAGTGTCATGAATATCCACGATATGAATCTTGTCGGACTTTGCAACGTGGAAAATGTAATGGCTGCGATTGCAATGTCACTTGCCATGGGCGTTCCGATGTCTACTGTTCTTGAAGTTATCAGAAATTTCAAGGCTGTTGAGCATAGAATTGAATTCGTTGCCACAAAGAGAGGCGTTGATTATTACAACGATTCCAAGGGAACCAATCCCGATGCCGCTATTCAGGGAATCAAGGCTATGAGTAAGCCTACAATCCTTATCGGAGGCGGATACGACAAGGGCAGTGAATACGATGAATGGATCGAGAATTTCGGAGATAAAGTTAAGCTCCTTGTTCTTATAGGACAGACCAAAGAGAAGATAGCAGAGTGCGCCAAAAAGCACGGCTTTAATGATTTTGTATTTAAGGATACTTTTGAAGAGGCACTTGAGTTCTGCACTCAGAGTGCAAATGAAGGCGATGCGGTTCTTCTTTCTCCCGCATGCGCAAGTTGGGACATGTTCCCGAATTATGAGACCAGGGGTAAAAAATTCAAAGAATACGTTTGCAAATTATAATATTTTTTGTAGCGAGGGGATGTTTTGAACAGGATCAGGGCACTTAGAAAACCAAGAGAAGAGTCTTATATTGATTACAGTTTGATATTTATCATACTGTTTCTTTTGGCGTTCGGACTTGTAATGGTTTATTCCACAAGTTCCTATGAGGCCAATCTTGACCTGGGTGACTCATCTTACTATTTCAGACACCAGATGGTTTCAACAATTATCGGTCTTGCTGCAATGATGATCGTTTCATATATTCCATACAGATTTATAGCAAAATTTGCATTTCCGATTTATATAGCGGCGGCTGTGTTGCTGATTTTGGTTATTCCTTTCGGAAAAAGGATCAACGGTGCTAAGCGTTGGATCTACATCATGGGTATGTCGGTTCAGCCTGCCGAAGTTGCGAAGTTTGCGGTTATAGTCTTCTCCGCAGTTCTGATCATCAAGCTTAGAAAAAATCTTATGAGTCCCAAGGGATATATGACAGCGCTTGCGTTTCCGGCACTTTATTCACTTATGGTGTACGGCATTACCAAGAACCTGAGTTCTGCCATTATCATTATGGGAATTACTGTTGTCATGCTCTTTATCTCAACTCCCGGATACAGAAGATATGTTATCGCGGCATTGTCGTTATTTGCGCTTGTTGCGGTTGTTGTCATCATTATAGTCAATTCGGAACATTCTAGCGGAATGAACTACAGATTTGAAAGAGTACTTGCTTGGCTTGATCCCAAAGCTCATTCAAGCGGAAAGGGATTCCAGACACTGCAGGCTCTTTATGCGATCGGTTCCGGTGGAATATTCGGAAAAGGCTTGGGTGAGAGTATGCAGAAGATGGGATTTATCCCCGAAGCTCAGAATGACATGATCTTCTCGGTTATCTGTGAGGAGCTTGGATTATTCGGAGCAATAGCCGTTATGCTTATGTTTCTCCTTCTTATCTGGAGACTTATGATCATTGCAAACAATGCACCTGATATGCTTGGAGCCCTTCTCGTTATCGGAGTTATGGGACATATTTCCATTCAGGTTATCCTTAATATAGCGGTTGTTACCAATACAATTCCAAATACGGGAATCACACTTCCGTTTATAAGTTACGGAGGATCGGCGGTTATTATTCAGTTGGCGGAAATTGGTCTGGCGCTTAATGTTGCAAGAAATATAGGAAGATAAAAATGGCAAGAAGACGTAGAAAAAGGTCGTCTTCCGTAAGGCGATCCGAGTTTAATAACAGGTGGCATATTAAAGACTCCATCAGAAATAACAGGAGTCTTTATATTATTGCGCTTATAATTCTTGCTGTTCTTTTGATAATACTTGGTGTTATTAAATACATTTCCGACACCTATACAATTACCAATGTTTATGTTTCCGGTAATAAGCATTATACGGATGAAGAGATAATAGACATGGTAATGACTGACAGACTGTGTAAGAACTCGATGTTTCTTTCTCTGAAGTACCGAAATAAGAGCATTGGTGATATCCCGTTTATAGAAAAGATGGATGTAGACATAGTCTCCCCTGATACGGTTAAGATCAATGTCTATGAAAAGGCGATAGCGGGATATATTTCTTATCTCGGTCATTACATGTATTTTGACAGAGACGGGATTGTTGTTGAAAGTTCTTTTGAACCTTCCGACGAAGTACCGCAGGTTATGGGACTGTCGTTTAACAGTGTAATAATTCACGAGAAGCTTCCGGTGGAAAACGATGAGGTTTTTGATGAGATACTTGATATCACACAGCTTCTTTCCAAATACGAACTTAACGCCGACAAAATATTTTTTGACAGCGAATATAACGTTTATCTGTATTTCGGAGGCATAGAGGTCAGCATAGGAACAAAGGATTTTATTGATGCCAAGATCATAGAACTTAAAAAAATTTTTCGTACCGATCAACTTGACGGAAAAACGGGACTTTTGGAGATGAAAGATTTTAATGAAGATACCAAAAACACCTCGTTTATTCCAAAAAAAGAATGATATTTCGTATTTTTTGGATTAATTATCGAACAAAAAAACGGGTTGATAATTTGTTTTAAAAATCGTATCATTGATAACAGGAGTTTAAAGGTCGTGAAGGAGGAGTTGTTTTGCTCGAGATAAAGTCAAATGATGCGGAATCTGCTTGCAAGATCATCGTTGTCGGGGTCGGTGGTGCAGGTAATAACGCTGTTAATAGAATGGTAGATGAGAATATAACCGGTGTTGAATTCATCGGTATCAATACAGATAAGCAGGCGCTCCAGCTCTGTAAGGCACCCAAGCTTTTACAGATCGGCGAGAAGCTGACCAAGGGACTTGGCGCAGGTGCTAAGCCTGAGATCGGTCAGAAGGCTGCCGAGGAGAGTTCTGAGGAGATCTCGGCTGCTCTCAAGGGTGCAGATATGGTATTCGTTACCTGTGGTATGGGTGGCGGAACCGGTACAGGAGCTGCTCCCGTTGTAGCTAAGCTTGCGAAGGATATGGGTATCCTGACTGTAGGTGTTGTAACCAAGCCTTTCAGTTTCGAAGCTCGTGTTCGTATGCAGAATGCTATGCTCGGCATACAGAACATCAAGTCCAACGTAGATACGCTTATTGTTATCCCTAATGATAAGCTTCTTCAGATAGTCGACAGACGAACAACGATGCCCGATGCTCTCAAGAAGGCCGATGAGGTTCTTCAGCAGGCAGTTCAGGGAATCACAGACCTTATCAATGTACCCGCAGTTATCAATCTTGACTTTGCCGATGTTCAGACGGTTATGAAGGACAAGGGCATTGCTCATATCGGTATCGGTACAGGTAAGGGCGATGAGAAGGCATCAGAGGCTGTTAAGATGGCCGTTGAGTCTCCTCTCCTTGAGACTAAGATCAATGGCGCTTCAAGCGTTATTATCAATATTTCCGGTGACATCACTCTTCAGGATGCTTCAGATGCTTCCGAGTATGTTCGCCAGCTTGCGGGAAATGATGTTAACATCATCTTCGGTGCAATGTATGATGAGAATCAGCAGGAATCATGCACGATTACAGTTATTGCTACAGGTATTGACGACAAGCAGATCAATACACCTGTGAAGCCCGTTGCGGCAGCTACAGCTTCACCTGTTTCAGCTACGATAGCTCCTCAGCCTCAGGCCGTTGCAGCACATACACCCGTGGCTCCCGTTACACCTGTAACACCTATTCAGCCTACGATCACACCTATCGGTGTTTCATCAGCTGATGCTTCTGCAGCAGCTGCGGCAGGTCCCAGACCTACACTTGGAATCAGCCGTCCCAGTGAGATCAAGAGCACAGTAGAGCCCAAGTCTCTCAAGATTCCTGATTTCTTACAGAGAAAATAATAAGACAATAAGCCCTCCGCTAAAGCGGGGGGCTTTTTAAGTACTTTTTTTTTATGCAAAATAATGATACAATAACTGGTAGAAATGCGTGTATTTTCGGCAAGATGTTGTGGATGAAATCTGCCGATAATAAATACTTATCAAATGTCATTTTGTTGAGATGGAGGATTTGGTATGAAATGCCCATTCTGCGGAAAAGATGATACAAGAGTAATCGATTCAAGACCTGCGGATGAGAATACGTCCATTAGAAGAAGACGTGTATGCGATTCCTGCGGCAAGAGATTTACCACTTATGAGAAGGTTGAGACGATTCCGCTCATAGTTATAAAAAAAGGCGATGTGCGTGAGCCGTACGACAGAGCCAAGATTGAAGCCGGCGTTTTCAGAGCTTGCCACAAGAGACCTGTTAGTGCCGAGCAGATCACTAAGCTTGTTGATTCGGTTGAGACCGAAGTTTTCAATATGGAGCAGAAGGAAATTCCCAGCCGTGCTATCGGTGAGATAGTAATGGACAAGATGAAGAACTTAGATCCGGTCGCATATGTAAGATTTGCTTCCGTATACAGAGAATTTAAGGATGTTAATACCTTTATGGACGAACTTAAATCTGTTCTTCGAAAAGAGGCTGACGGAACTATCACAGATACAACAGATAAGAACACTCCGCTACTTAAGAAAGAATGACTTGGAAGCCTTGACAGAGACTTGTCAAGGCTTTATATTTTATCAGTAATGGCATAGCCAATGCCTATAATTCAATAAGGAGGAAGATTTTTAACATGATTAAAAGAAGTATTGGCAGAAAGGTAGGCTGCCGTCTTCTGATGGTTGTGTTGACAACACTGACTGTTGCATTGAGCGGCTGCTCAAGTGACAAGACAGGAGATTCCAAGAAACCGGAAAGTGAAGCTGCGCAGGCAGATAATCAGGCCGGAAATGCGGATGATCTTTCTAAGCTTATCGTTGGTATACCTCAGGATTTGGATAGTTTTGACCCTCATTATGCGACGGGGGCAGGAACCAAAGAGGTTTTGTTTAACATATTCGAGGGACTTGTTAAACCCGATGAGAACGGTAATCTTAACCCTGCTGTAGCCAGTGAGTACACAATATCGGAAGATAATAAGGTATATACTTTCACACTCAGAGACGGAATCAAGTTCCACGACGGCTCCGCTGTTACAGTAGAGGATATTAAATATTCTATCGACCGTAACGCAGGCGCTGACGGAAGTGAGCCGCTTGTTTCTTCTTTTTCCAATATAGACAGTGTGAATATACTTGATGACAGTCACGTAGAGATAGTACTTAAGGAAGCTAATTCCGAGTTCCTTACTCAGCTCACGGTTGCTATTATTCCGGCATCCAACGAGCATCCCGAGAACAAGATCATCGGAACAGGCCCATACAAGTACGTATCAAGCGCACCACAGGAGAACTTTACAGTAACAGCATTTGATGATTACTGGGGAGACAAGGCATATATCAAGAACGTAGTTTTCAAGATCGAATCCAACGCAGATGCTGTTGTTATGGATCTTGAGGGCGGATCTATCGATATGTTCGCGAGAATTCCCAGCTCACAGGTAGCTCAGCTCTCCGATAAATTCGAGATCTATGAGGGAACAATGAACCTTGTACAGGCTCTTTACCTCAACAACAAGGTTAAGCCTTTTGATGATGTGAGAGTTCGTCAGGCACTTTGCTATGCTATCGATCCCAAGGAGATAATGGACTTTGTTTCCGACGGAGCGGGCGTTGAGATCGGAAGTGCTATGTATCCTTCATTCGGTAAGTACTTCATGCCTGAGCTTAACGATGTTTATAATCAGGATGTGGAGAAGGCGAAAGCTCTTTTGACAGAGGCAGGATATCCTAACGGATTTGAGTTTACGATAACTGTTCCTTCCAACTACAAGCAGCACGTTGACACTGCTCAGGTTATCTCCGAGGAGCTCAAGGCAATCGGTGTAACAGCCAATATCCAGGAGATTGAGTGGAACTCATGGCTCTCTGATGTTTACAATGACAGAAAGTACGAGTCAACGGTTGTAGGTTTTGACGCATCAACACTTTCCGCTGCGGCTCTTCTTGCAAGATATGAGACAGATGCAAGTAAGAACATGTTTAACTTCAGCAGCGAAGCGTTTGATAAGGCTTATGCGAACGCACAGGCTACATCGGATGATGCCGAGAAGACCAAGTACTACAAGGAATGCGAGGAAATCCTTGCAAAAGAAGCTGCAAACGTTTATATTCAGGACCTTCCTGAGTTTGTGGCACTCAACAAGAAGTTTACGGGATATGTTTTCTATCCCCTTTATGTACAGGATATAGCTAAGATCAGACCTGCACAGTAAATACGACATACAACGGATCCGGACAAACGTCCGATCCATAAGAAGACAAAAGAATGCGGGGAATACGCGTATGAAATATATCATTAAAAAAATTATTTCCATGATAATTACTTTAGTGGTGGTTTCTCTATGCGTATTCCTCGCTTTTAGTATTATTCCGGGAGATCCGGCACTTAGGATGCTCGGAACGGAGGCTTCTCCCGAGCTTATTGCTCAGACAAGGGAGAGAATGGGACTTAACGATCCCTTTTTTATCAGATATTTCAGATGGTTTACGGCTTTTCTTCACGGTGATATGGGTACGAGCTATAACTACAGTGTCCCTGTATCCGGCATGATCCTTGGCAAGATCCCGATCACGCTCACGATGGCCGTAATGTCTTTTTTACTTACAATCTTGATCTCAATTCCCTTCGGTATTATCACCGCCAAGCACGAGGGTGGTATTCTTGACAGAGTTATCACGGTGTTCAACCAGATAGTTATGGCAATTCCGCCTTTCTTTTCGGGAATCCTTATAAGCTTTGTGTTTGGAATGGTGCTCAGATTCTTTACTCCCGGGGGATTTATCTCATATAAAGACGATTTCGGCGGATTTATCAGGTATCTGATCTTTCCTGCCGTTGCGGTTGCGCTTCCCAAGATAGCAATGACGGTTAAGATGCTAAGGGGCAGCGTTATAGATGAGGCGGCAAAAGATTATACGAGAACCGCCTACAGTAGAGGCAACAATACTAACGGAGTGCTGTACAGGCACGTTTTAAAGAATGCGCTCATTCCTGTCATCACCTTCCTTGGAATGGTGCTTGCGGACATGATTGCGGGAAGTATCGTAATTGAGCAGGTTTTCAGCATACCCGGTATAAGCAGGATACTTCTAACAAGTATCAGCAACAGAGACTACCCGGTTGTGGAAGCGATAATCATGGGCATTGCGATCGTGGTTATCGTGACCAATCTTTTGGTTGATATCATTTACAGAATAATCGATCCGAGAATAGGCATTGAAGAATGAAGAACTTAAACAGGACTTTTAAAAAGATACGGAAAGACCCATATATGTTGTTTGGGCTTATAATAACCGGAATTATCCTTTTGATGATAATTGTCGGTCTGTTTTGGATGCCTTATGAACCGACCAAGATGAGTGCGTCCGAAAAGCTTCAGGGAATCTCTTTTAAACATATCATGGGTACCGACAACATGGGACGTGACGTGTTCAGCAGGGTTATGTACGGAAGCAGGGTGACGCTCCTTATAGCGATCGGAACCGTAACGATCGGCGCGGTGCTCGGTACTGCGATCGGCGCGCTTACAGGGTATTTCGGCGGCGTGTTTGACGAAGTTATCATGAGAGTTATCGATGCTCTTTTTGCATTCCCCAGCATTCTTCTTGCGCTTGTAATCGTCAGTGTTTTCGGAACGGGATGGGTCCAGCTTCTTATGTCACTTGGAATAGCGTTTATCCCAAGCTTTGCCAGGATCGTAAGGGGCGAAGTGCTTAGGTGCAGGAACATGGATTATGTTGCGAGCGCCAAGCTTCAGGGTGTATCCGATGTCAGAATGATATTTGTGCACATACTTCCCAATATCAAGGGAGTTATGGCTTCTTCGATACTTATTGGATTTAATAATGCGGTACTTGCTGAAGCGGGACTTAGCTATCTCGGAGTAGGTTCACAGCCTCCGTACGCAAGCCTTGGTAAGATGCTGTCTGATGCGCAGCAGTACATGTTTACAACGCCGAGCTATTGTCTGTGTCCCGGTGTTGTTATTGTGCTTATGGTGCTTGGTTTTTCATTCTTGGGAGAGGGGATCAGAAGATGGGAATAATACTTGATGTAACTGATCTTCATATTGAATTCCACGATCACGACGAGCCTGAGACGGTCGTTGAGGATTTTGATCTCATGCTTGAAGAGGGCGAGATCGTCGGTATTGTCGGAGAGTCCGGTTCCGGAAAGAGTATGAGTGCTCTTGCGATAGCGGGGCTTCTTAACAGACATGCTCTTAAAAAGACAGGAAGGATCATGTTTAACGGCGATGATCTTCTTACCTGCGACAGAGCGACGCTCCGTTCTTATCAGGGCGATGAGATCTCTATGATCTTCCAGGAGCCCATGACGAGCCTTAATCCGGTTAAAAGAATCGGCTGGCAGGTTGAGGAATCTCTTTTTATCCATCATCCCGATATCGATAAAAAAGAGCGTAAGAAAAGAGCGATAGAGATGCTTAAGGCGGTTGGACTAAATGATGCCGAGAACATCTACTACATGCATCCGCATGAGCTTTCGGGCGGTATGAGGCAGAGAGTCATGATCGCGGCTGCAATGATAGGCGATCCCAAGATCCTTATAGCGGACGAGCCCACGACGGCGCTTGATGTCACGGTTCAGGCTCAGATCGTTGAGCTTCTTAAAAAGATCAACAAAGAGAGGGGAACCTCGATCATCTTCATATCGCATGACCTTAGCCTTGTAAGCCAGCTTTGCGAGAGGGTCATAGTCATGCAGAAGGGTAATATCGTTGAGAGCGGCAAGACATCTAGAGTCTTTTCCAATCCGACGGATATTTATACCAAGAAGTTGATCGCTGCCATCCCTAAGATTGATATCGGAGAGTAATATGGGCGAAACGGTGCTTAGAGCAAAAGACCTAAATGTCTTTTACAAAAACAGAAAAAGAAAGCTCTTTTCGGGCAGTAGAAAGATACAGATTCTTCATGATGTCTCTTTTGAAATGGGAGAAGGCACGGTTCTTGCCATTGCGGGAGAATCGGGCTGCGGTAAGTCGACGCTTGCGCGTGCCATTGTCGGCATAAACAAGGACTATACGGGCGAGCTGTGGCAGAAGTACAGCGGACCGCAGATGGTCTTCCAGGATCCCTACAATTCTCTTAATCCTGCGAAGAAGGTGGGCTGGCTCTTGGAGGAGCCTCTCAAAGTCGACAAGACGAGGAAGTGGACCAAGGAAGAGCGCCTTGCCAAGGTAAAAGAGATCATGAAGGAGATCGAGCTTCCGCTTGAAATGCTTGAAAGATATCCTTCGCAGTTATCAGGCGGACAGAGGCAAAGAGTCTGCATTGGAATCGCGCTTATGAGAGAGCCAAGGCTCCTTATCGCGGACGAGCCGGTATCTGCCTTGGATGTTACGATACAGGCGCAGATCATGGAACTTCTTCGTTCGCTTCACAAGAGACTTGGCATTTCCATCATATTTATTTCGCATGACCTTCGCGTAGTGTATCAGATAAGCGATCATGTGATGATCATGAGGAACGGAAAGGTCGTGGAATACGGCGAAACGAAGGATGTATACCGAAATCCTCAGGCAGATTATACAAAAGAGCTTTTGACGGCCGCGGGAATCAGAAAATAAGCGGCTTTAGAATTATTTAAGATTTAATTCAGTTAATTTATCTGGGTTTACGCCGATATATATTATGTAATACCAAAATCTCGGAAAGGAGGATGTATTTATGGCATACAATACAATAAATGGCTTTGCACCTAAGTACAATGCATATAATATCCCCTCCGCGATAGACGGTGATATCGGTGTAAGGCCTGAAGCAGCTAATCCCGGCGCAATAAGTCCCGACACCAAGGGAGCGGAGGCGCAGCCCAGGGAGGCACAGCAGGGACCGTTTGAAGGCCCCAAGCCTATACGTGAAGATATATTCGGAGAAAGCGTATCGTTATCGATAGGTGAAGGAACCGCGGATTCTTCCTACATGACTTACGGCGGACTTGCATCCGAAGACATGAAGCGCGCCATTTCCGGAATGCAGAAGGATTCTATCCTCCAAGAGTATCAGTACTTCGTAGGAAAAGATCTCTCCGGAAAGACCGGCAACATCATCACCAGCTCGGACGACGGTGTCGTTCTAAAGCTTGGATAATACGAATTCAAAGAGGCCCTATTGTAGGGCCTCTTTTTTTGCGCCCGCTTGATTGTGCGTGGATTTAAATGTACAATTTATCAAGGACTAAAGAGATTTACTTCGGAGGAAGTTTATGAATTATACAGACGGAAATACGCTGACATGTGGGCTTATCGGAAATCCGGTACATCACACAATGTCACCGCTTATACACAATTCAATAGCGCAGATGAAGGGCATTAACCTTGTTTATGTTCCCTTTGAAGTTCCGAAGGGCGGCGTGAAAAATGCCGTAAGAGGCGCAAATGCGCTCGGTATAAAAGGCCTTAACGTGACGGTTCCGTACAAGAGCGATGTTATCGACCATCTTGTGGAGATAGATCCTCTTGCGGAGGGTATCGGCGCGGTCAATACTCTTGTTAGATGCGAGGGTGGTTTTAAGGGCTACAACACAGATATGACGGGACTTTACCATGCCATGCAGGACGAGGGTATAGTTCTTGACGGACAGACTGTCGTAATTCTCGGAGCCGGCGGCGTTGCAAGACCTGTGGCATATCTTTGCGCTACTAAGGGTGCAAGGAAAGTCTACGTTCTTAACAGAACTTACGAGAAAGCTGAGAATGTGGCAAAAGAGGTAAATGAAGCTCTCGACGAAGACCTTGGAGATAAGGTTATTCCTATGCCGCTTGATTCTTATAAAGAACTCCTTTCAAAAGAAGACAGCTTTTTTGCCATCCAGTGCACGTCGGTAGGTCTTTTCCCCGATGTTAACAGTGCGGTTATCGAGGAAGAGGAGTTCTACAAGCATGTGAATGCGGCGCTTGATGTTGTTTATAAGCCGCTTGAGACTAAGTTTATGAAGCTGGCAAAAGCAGCGGGAGCAAAGACATTTTCAGGACTAAAGATGCTTCTTTACCAGGGGATAGATGCTTTTGAACTTTGGTTTGAGGAGGATAATATCAAGATCAGCAAGGAAGAGGCTGACATAATCTATAAGTCGCTTGTCATGGATGTTATGGGAGCAACCAATATCATTCTTGAAGGCTTTATGGGAAGCGGCAAGACTACCGTGTCCGAGCTTCTTTCAGAGGAGCTTGACCTCGAGCTTATCGATACCGACGAAGCGATTTCGGAGGCTGAGGGCTGCTCAATTTCCGAGATCTTTGACGTTCAAGGTGAGCAGGCTTTCAGAGATATGGAGACCGATCTGATCAAGATGCTTGTAGATGAGCATGTAAGAGAGACGGTTATTTCCTTGGGCGGCGGCTTACCCGTAAGAGCAGAAAATCGTGAGCTTCTTAAGAAATGCGGTAAAGTTATTTACCTTAAGACAAGCCCCGAGGAAGTATATAACAGGATAAAAGATGATACTTCACGCCCGCTTCTTCGCGGCGACGATCCGCTTTCCAAGATAAAGAAGATGCAGGAAGATCGCGGCGGTTTCTATGAGGAAGCAGCTGATATCATTATCGACACCGATGGAAAGACTCCAAAAGAGATTGTTAGTGAGATTATAGGAAGTCTTGGCATTGAATAAAAGAAATTATTACAAAGAACTGGAAAATAAAATAGATGAGTTTCAAAAAAACGGCGTGGTGCCAAAGCTTCTTTTGCATGTGTGCTGTGCGCCCTGCTCTTCTCATTGTCTTGAGTTTTTGAGGCAGTATTTTGACGTGACGGTTTTCTTTTACAACCCGAATATCACTGAGGATAAGGAATATCACAAGAGAGTCGCTGAGGAAAAGAGACTGATAGAGGAGTACAATCGCCAGGTTGAGGAAAAGAACTTTGAAGGAATGCACTCCGATGAGCATGCCAGAAAGATCGACATCATCGAGGGTGAGTACGATCCCAAGGAGTACTTTGAAGCAGTGAAGGGATACGAGGATATCCCCGAGGGAGGCGCTAGGTGCAGGAAGTGCTTTGAACTTCGACTTCGAAAGACCGCGGAAACCGCGGCTTTGAATGACTTTGAGTATTTCACGACTTCGCTGACTATAAGCCCTCTTAAGAACGCCGATGTTTTGAATGAAGTCGGTGAAGAGGCTGCGAAGTTTGTAAATGAGAAGATTGCGGCCGATGATCTGTCCGGAAAAGAGATATCTTTTTTACCGTCAGATTTCAAAAAGAAAGACGGCTACAAGCGGTCGATAGAGCTTTCATGCAGATTCGGCTTATACAGACAGGACTACTGCGGCTGCGGCTTTTCAAAAGCCGAACGCGAAAGACAAAAGGCTGAGGATAAAAGGGATTAACAATGGGGAGCGTTAGAGATAAGAAAAACACCGAAGGATTATGGTTTTGTATTTTTTCTTTGGGATGCTGGATATTATCTAAAATTACAATATATTATTGGCTGAAAGCGCCTATTGTTCTCAATCCGTTTGATGATGGATTTTATCATGATGACAGCGGGATTATTTTTTCAATTTTGTTATTTATGATAGTGGCATATATATTGGCCATTGTGGTACGCAAGGTACATCCGGACAATATATTCGGGAAGGTGCTTGCGTGTATATATATGATTGAGGTCACGGCGATAGTTGTGATCATAATCGGTCTTTTTACATGGTGGAGCTGATAAAGTGCCGTCAGGTAGTTAATTATATTGGTTTTAGGAGTTTAAAATGGGGAAAGAAATAAAACACGATCCGATAACGGGCGAGCCGATGCTTGCTACGGAGGATCTAAGCCAGGCGCAGCTTGATCCGGTGCTTGAGCTAAAGCTTACGCAGGAAGAGTATGCGAAAAGACAGCAGAATATGATACCGCCTGTAGGATACGCAGGACAGATGGGACCGATGCCGCAGGCAGGACAGGCGATTCGACCGGGCATGGTACCGCCTTTGGTACCTAAGGCAATGCGGGCAAACGGCATATGGACACCTGAAAAAGCACAGTATGTGGCGCAGAAAAAGATCAAAGACAATATGAGTAAGGGTGCACTTTGGTTATGTATCATTTCTTTGGGCCTTTGGTTGACCCTTAGAGTGATTTTCGCTGCACTTATTGCTGACGATAGCATACTGGATTCGTTTTTATATTTTTTATCTGACAATCTTAATCCACTCCAATCTGCTGTGGTAATCTTGCTAATGCTTTTTGCTCTTGTTTTTGTACCGTACATTTTACTGATAATTACGAGGGTTAAGTACAAATACAATAAGTTTGGAAAGGTTCTGCAATGGGTTTACATCGGTGAGATCGCATTATTTGTTGTTCTGGTCAGATTTGTTGCTCTGTTTTTGTAACAGCAATGTTTTGACGTTGCAGGAGATAAAAGATTTTGATAAAATCGTGTAGTCTATTTATGAAAAGAAAAAGCTTTTAGAAAGAAGGTTTTGATTTGGATAAAGTATTAGAGATTATTTCGAAGGAAGTCGGAGACGCATTTGAAAAGGCAGGATATGACAGGGAACTCGGAAGAGTA
Source organism: Butyrivibrio sp. XB500-5 (assembly GCF_003625505.1). Taxonomy (NCBI): domain Bacteria; kingdom Bacillati; phylum Bacillota; class Clostridia; order Lachnospirales; family Lachnospiraceae; genus Butyrivibrio; species Butyrivibrio sp. XB500-5. Next base: position 510,259 of record NZ_RAIS01000001.1, on the reverse strand, counting down.
ACCATTTCCAACAGACCCGACCTTTGCGAGTATCAGTGTAACGGAGCGATGGCAGGTGCCAAGAAATACGGCAAGGCTCCTTTCATGATCGCTGATGATGTTGCGGCGAATCTTGCAGGCAATGAGATGTTTGAAAAGGTTGAGTCCGTTAAGCCCGGATTCCTTAATATCATAGTAAGCGGCGATTTCGCAAGAAGCTATATAGTTAAGATGCTTCACGAAAAGCACATGGGTGTTACAATGTCCGGCCACGAGCCTACATACATCATTGATTACGGCGGACCCAACGTTGCGAAGCCTCTTCACGTAGGTCACCTTCGTTCAGCCGTTATCGGAGAGAGTATCAAGAGAATCCTCCGTTATACGGGTAACAAGGTTATCGGCGATGTGCATCTCGGAGACTGGGGACTTCAGATGGGACTTGTTATCACAGGCCTCAAGGAGAGAAAGCCCGATCTTTGCTACTTTGATCCCGATTATACAGGTGCATATCCCAAGGAAGCACCTTTCACCGTATCCGAGCTTGAGGAAATCTATCCCGCAGCCAGCAAGAAGTCCAAAGAGGACGAGGCTTACAAGGCAGAGGCAATGGAAGCTACCAAGCTTTTGCAGGACGGATACAAGCCTTACAGAGCTCTTTGGCACCACATCCTGAATGTGTCTGTTGAAGACCTTAAGAAGAACTACAGCAAACTCGGAGTTTCTTTTGACCTCTGGAAAGGTGAGTCAGATGCTCACGTTGCGATCCCGGATATGGTTGAGTACATGAAGACCAAGGGCTATGCGCATGAGAGCCAGGGTGCTCTTGTAGTTGACGTTGCTGAGGAAACAGATACAAAAGAGATCCCGCCTTGCATGATCCTTAAATCAGACGGAGCTTCTTTGTACAACACAACCGATCTTGCAACTATCAGACAGCGTATGGATGAAAATCATCCAGAGGGAATCATCTATGTCGTTGATAAGAGACAGGAACTCTACTTTACACAGGTGTTCCGCTGCGCAAGAAAGACCAAGCTTGTTATGCCCGAGACCGAGCTTCATTTCGTAGGCTTCGGTACTATGAACGGCGCTGACGGCAAGCCCTTCAAGACAAGAGAAGGCGGCGTAATGCGTCTTGAGAATCTTATCGCAGAGATCGATGAGAAGATGCTCGGCAGGATCAAAGAGGGTAATCCCGATATCTCTGATGAGGAGGCAAAAGATACAGCTCACAAGGTTGCGGTTTCCGCGATCAAGTACGGCGATCTTTCCAACCAGCCTTCCAAGGATTATATTTTTGATATAGATAAATTCACTTCATTTGAGGGAGATACAGGCCCGTACATTCTTTACACAATGGTTCGTATCAAGTCGATCCTTAAGAAGTATGAGAACGAGGGCGGAAGCGTCAAGGACGCTAAGCTCGGCAACCCCGACAGCGATGCAATGAAGAGCCTTATGCTCATCATCACAAGATTTGCGGACGCCATCGAGAGCGCTGCCAAGGATCTTTCTCCCAACAGAGTTTGCGCTTATATCTATGAGCTCAGTAATGCATTTAACAGCTTCTATCACGGAACCAAGATCCTTTCGGAAGCTGACGAAGATAAGAAGAGCAGCTATATCGCCCTCCTTTCAATAACACTTAAAGTTCTTGAAACAGGAATCGATTTACTTGGATTTAGTGCGCCTGAAAGGATGTGAGCGATAAAAGTCATGAGTAAACACAGTTTTTTTGTGCTTGCACAATAAAAACTGTGTTTATGAAAGGACTGAACGTACATGAGGAAAAAGACATGCGAACGTAGAGAGCAGGTCGATTTCCGAGGCCAGTAGTACTTAACGAGGTACGAGTTTAGTACTACTCCCACAGCGTGCTGTACGTAGGATTGCGAGAATGCGAAGCATGTAGCAATCCGTATTATCGCGAACAAGCACATATAATTATTGTTTTTTCTAATTGGAATATTGTAGGATAATGCCATGAATGAAAAAAATCATATGTTCAGCAACAGGCAACTTTTCCTGTTGCTGATTCCTATTATAGCGGAACAATTTCTGACCTCCCTTATGGGTATGGCGGACTCAATGATGGTTAGTACCGTCGGTCCGGCAGCTCTTTCCGGAGTGTCTCTTGTTGACGCGGTAAACTTGCTTGTCGTGCAGGCTTTTAATGCCATGGCGACAGGCGGTGTCATCATCTGCTCCAACTATATCGGCCAGAGAAATCTCAAAAAAGCCAATGACTCGGCAAGACAGGTAATCCTTGTTTCGCTCTCAATCTCGCTTTTTATGACAATTCTCGGCCTTGTTTTCAGAAACGGCCTGTTAAGCCTTATATTTGGTGAGGTTGAGGCTGATGTCATGAGAGCATCGCAGATTTATTTTCTTTTGACCATATTGTCGTATCCGTTTGTTGCACTTGCGGCGGCAGGTAGCGCCATATTCAGATCACAGTCCAATACAAGACTTCCCATGAATATCGCTATTATCTCCAATTTATTAAACGTTGCCGGAAATGCGACACTTATTTATGTATTTAAGATGGGAGTTGCCGGTGCTGCGACTTCAACACTCGTTTCCAGAATATTTAATGCTGTAGTTCTTTTGATCCTTCTTAGAAGCGACAAGAATGAGATTTCGGTAAAAGACTATCTGAAGATCCGTCCTCACAGGCACAGTATCAAGAAGATACTTGCGATGGGCGTGCCCAACGGAATAGAAAATTCGATGTTCCAGTTTGGAAGACTTGCGATACAGTCATCCGTTTCAACGCTAGGAACAATAGCGATAGCGGCGCAGTCAATGACGGTTATCCTTGAGAACGTCAATGGCGTTGCCGGAGTCGGAGTAGGAATCGGTCTTATGACGATAGTAGGACAGTGCCTCGGCGCCGGACAAAAAGATGAGGCGATCTACTATACCAAGAAGATGATAAAGTGGGGCTACATTGCTATAATTGTAAGCTGCCTTATAGCTTATGCGATAGCTCGTCCTGTTACAACTCTTGCGGGAATGCCCGCCGAGAGCGCAAGGCAGTGCCTTTATATGATGGGCTGGGTTACGATATTTAAGCCTATTTTGTGGGCACCTTCATTTATAACCGCTTACGGTATGAGAGCAGCGGGGGACGTTAAGTTCTCTATGCTTGTGTCAACACTTACCATGTGGCTTTGCAGGGTTACACTTGCGACTTACCTAATTCGTGTAGCACATATCGGCGCTATGGGTGTTTGGATCGGTATGTTCAGCGATTGGGGACTTCGCGCGATCATATTTACCATCCGCTTTATAAGTAAGAAGTGGATACATAAAGTTGTTTAAAAGGTAGGATACTTGGCAAATATATTATTTGGAGGAAAAAGAAATGGCAGACTTTGTTAACATCGATCCCGAGGAGGATGCACTTGCGTATCGCTATGATACACAGCTTCTTATTGACAGAAGAGACGAGGACCTTGATGAGGATGCGATAACGGATTACATCACTGAGAACTTTGAGGGAAACAGTCTCATAGTCGCAGGCGACGAGGATCTTATCAAGATCCACTTCCACACAAACTATCCTTGGAAGGTACTTGAATACTGCAACACAGTCGGAGAAATCTACGACATTGTAGTAGAAGATATGGTAAGACAGTCCGCAGGACTTCAGGGATAAAAACATAAACTCCGCAAGGATGTGTAAATAGCACAGCTTTGCGGAGTTTTTTGAATTAAAAAACCTCGAAAGCAAATGCTTTCGAGGTTTAGTAGCGAGAGGGGGATTCGAACCCTCGACACCGCGGGTATGAACCGCGTGCTCTAGCCAACTGAGCTATCTCGCCATATATGTCAAAGCTGCATGTCACAGCCGACTTAGATAATATAACTCAGCAGGGGCACTGTTGTCAACAAGGAATTTGGAAAAAAAGACAGAAATCGGTATATAATATTTTATATACACGTTTGGAAGTAAATCAACCATATGAGGGGGCTAAAATATGTGGGCTTATGAGACTTCTTTTTACCAGATCTATACGCTGGGTTTTTGCGGAGCGCCGTTTGAAAACGACGGAAAACTCGAGCACAGAATACTCAAGGTGATCGACTGGATTCCGCATCTTAAAAAGCTCGGAGTGGGAGCTGTTCTTTTTAATCCAATATTTGAATCGGATACGCATGGCTACAATACAAGGGACTATCACAAGATTGATATAAGGCTCGGAACAAATGAGGATTTTGCCAAGGTCTGCAAGGCGCTTCATAAAGAGGGAATCCGCATAATCTTAGACGGTGTGTTTAATCACGCGGGCCGCGGTTTCTTTGGATTCCAAGATGTCCTTGAGAAAAGATGGGACTCTCCGTACAAAGACTGGTTCAATATAAACTTTGACGGGAACAGCAATTACAACGACGGCCTTTGGTACGAAGGCTGGGAGGGTAATTACGACCTTGTAAAGTTTAATCTAAAAAATCCCGCGGTTGCGGATTACCTGATAGACAGCGTAAAGAGCTGGATTGAGGAATTTGATATTGACGGGCTTAGGCTCGATGTGGCTTACTGCCTTGATACCGAGTTTATAAAAAGACTTCGCCGCGAGACGGACAGCTTTAAATCGGACTTTTTCCTTACAGGAGAGATGATAGGCGGAGATTACAACAGGATAATGAGCGATGAGCTGTGCCACAGCGCAACGAACTACGAGTGCTACAAGGGCATGTTTTCTGCGCTTAACAGCATGAATCTGTTCGAAATCATTCATTCTCTTTTGCGCCAGTTCGGACCTGAAAACTGGACGCTATATAAGGGAAGACATCTGATAAGTTTTGTCGACAACCACGATGTCAGCAGGATCGCATCGATACTGAACAGACCCGAGCACCTTAAACTGATCTATACCATAATGTTCGGAATGCCCGGAATTCCCACAGTTTACTACGGAAGCGAGTGGGGAGAAAAAGCCGATAAATCTCAAGGCGATCCGGCACTTCGCCCGTGCTTTGAAAAACCGCAGTGGACCGAGCTTACGGACACAATAGCATCTTTGTGCAAGGCAAAAAACGAATCGAAAGCGCTTAACTACGGCGGCTTTAAGTCACTTCTTTTGACCAACAGACAGTGCATATTTGAAAGGGAGTGCGAGGGCGACAGGGCACTCGTTGTGATAAATGCAGACGAAGGATCTTTTCATGCGAACTTTGATGCAAGAGCCGGAAAGGGTGTGGATCTTATCAGCGGAAAAGAGATTGATTTCGGTGGAGGATTGGAGCTTTCTCCTTACACTGCCTATATCATTTCAAAGCTGCAGTAATTTTGCCTTTGGTTATATTTGGAACCTTGATTTCTGTTGTTGACGTGCAGAAAGTATAATATAATTAGTTTATGGAAATACGTACACCACTTATTGCAATTTTGGTACTTGGAATACTGATATGCATGTATCTTAGAAGGAACATGCCGGAGCTTATTTCTTCGCGAATATATCTATTTTTCCTTATAACCGCTTTTGTAAATGTGCTCTGTGAGATATTTGAATGTACAGTATTCATCTACCTTCATAAGGTCTATGCCGTGCTAAGAAGGTTATCTCAGAATTTCTATATCATAACGCTTCTTATCACTGTTTTTGTCGTGTGCGCATATCTGTGTTCCAAGATCTGCTATAGGTATCGCCGCATGTTCATCTACATGGCGATCATGGCTATTCCCCTTTTAATTGCGATCGGTGTTGTTATAATGGGCGAGATCTCATATTCAAGGACTGCCCCGGGGTACTATTACAGTATCGGATCTGCGATCACATATGCCTATGCCACGGGCTTTGCGTATATCGTAGTTGCTCTTATCGTCGCGTTTATTTATAGGGGAAGGATGAGAAAAGACGAGTTTGCAGCGATCGAGATAGGTCTTTTTATATGGGCATGCATAGCGATCTTCCAGTTCTACACCAAGGGTGTCCAGATCTTTTCGCTTGCCGTAATGGTGATGGCGCTGATTCTTTTTATCTCTCTGGAAAATCCAAAAGAGTTTTATGAAAAGAATATTCCGAATGTAAGAAACAAGGATTCGTTTATATCAATGCTCGCCGAATACTTCGGCTATGAGCGGCCTTTTTACATAATGTCTGTTATTTTTACCGGAAAGACCAAGGTGTTTACCGGAACGGATACGCATGATCTTTTCACGATTCAAGGTGCCGTTGCAAACATGGCTTCAAAAAAGATCGGTATCAGCGGATATCTTTCTGATTGGAACACGCTTAGCTTTATCACCAAGAAAAGAACCAATGTCGAGACATTTATGAATCTCATCAATAATTACAAGGGAGATCTCGGCAATTACAAGATGATCTTTTCCGTGCTCGATATTCCGAGGTGCGTAAAAGAACTTGATAAGACGATGCAGGTTCTGAACTTCGTTTCGGGAGAATATGTGCATACGCAGTCTTCGCCGAATCTTGTTGTCGATCAAAAGATAATTGATAAGATGATCTACAGAAACAGCATTGAGGACGTGGTAAGAGATGCGATAAAGAATAAGAAATTTGAGGTTTATTATCAGCCTATTTTAAATGTAAAAGACGGATCTTTTTCATCTGCGGAAGCGCTTGTAAGGCTGATCAGGCAGGAAGGAGAAGAGTATATTTCTCCGGAAGAATTCGTTCCTATCGCAGAGAAGTGCGGACTTATCATAGAGATGGACGATCTTGTATTTGAGAAAGTTTGCTCTTTTATCACAAGGGAAAAGATATCCGAATATGGCTTAAAGACTATAGAAGTGAACTTGTCGGGCAATGAAGCGGTTGATATAAAGACGCACGACAGGCTCATCTGCAAGATGGAAAAATATAATATCCCGCCTGAATTCATCAATTTCGAGATCACTGAGACGTCATACATCAACAACGACGAGGTATTTAAAGAGAATGTCAAAAGACTCAAAGAAAGAGGCAGCACGTTCTCGATGGACGACTTCGGCTCCGGATATTCCAATCTTTTGGAGCTTCTTAAGATGGATTATCTGCTCGTTAAGCTTGATAAAGAGTTTGTCTGGCAGTGTCTTGACAGCAAGAAGCCCGAGAATTTAAGGATGCTTAAGCATACGATAAATTTCCTTAAGGATTACGGGCTCCACATATTGGCGGAGGGTGTTGAGACCCTGGAGCAGGCCAAGGCGCTTATAGATAACGGGGTTGAGTATTTGCAAGGCTTTTACTATTCAAGACCTGTAAATGAAGCTGATTTCATAGAGTTTCTCAAGGCAAATGAAAGGAGAGCGCAATGAACGAAGGATTGTACGATGCGGTGTTTGGCTGTGGTGAGGACAAGGTTGATCCGTTTATAAATACCAGCGCAAATTTTGAAAGGATCATCTCCGACATGCGTCTTGTAGGCTATGAGATAAACGCATTTAATGTTGTACATCAGATAATGCTTGAGCAGCTTGATGCGATGCTTAAGTTTAAGGGCAAGATCATTGAGTTTGCGATGAATCTGGAGAACAGGGATGATTTTTGCAGAGAAAAATACGGTATTTCTTTTAAGGATATAGATGCACTCGATCCGCAGCATGACATCGAGTTTGACATTAAGAGCGGCAAGGTTATCTTTTATCTTACGGCGGAAGCCGCTCATAAAGAGAGTGCGTATATGACTCTTTTTAAAAAATCTTTTGATGCATTTGAAAAAAAGACAGGATTTAGCTATACGAGCGTGTGATATGAGTATGATACTTGAGACGGACAGATTGATATTAAGGAGATGGACTGAAGATGATGCTTCAGTCCTCTTTAAATATGCAAAGGACAAAAGAGTGGGGCCGGCTGCGGGTTGGCCTGTTCATGAGAGCGAGAAATACAGCCTTGCGATAATAAGGACGGTGCTTAGTAAGGATGAGGTCTATGCTATCTGCTTTAAAGGCGGAAATAACGAGCCTATCGGAAGCATCGGACTTACGTTTTCGGACGGAAGCAACAATGCGACAAAAGATAATGAAGCGGAGCTTGGTTATTGGGTCGGATACCCGTTTTGGAGTAACGGAATTGCGACAGAGGCTGCTGAGGAAATGATAAGACACGGTTTTTCGGATATAGGGCTTGAGAAGATTTACTGTGCTTATTTTTTCGGAAATGAGCAATCGAAGAGAGTGCAGGAAAAGCTAGGTTTTAAGCTAAGTCACGTCAATAAAATGTGCGAAGTAAAGCTGCTTGGCGAGGTTAGATGCGAGCTTGTAAATGTGCTCACAAAATTGGATTGGGAGCTTACAAAAAATACGAAATTATGATATAATGAACTCGTTCTCGCGAGAAAAAAGCGAGCAAAATTTTTTTGTTCTTTGGTGAAAGCGCTTTCAATACGGATAGCAGATTGTTTTTTGAAAAAGGAGGAACAATATGTTAAATGTAGGAGAGTGCGTAATTTACGGTAACCATGGTTTGTGCAAAGTACGTGAAGTACTTGTACCGTCGTTTCTTGAGAGGGGAAATGAGAAGCAGTATTACATGATGGTCTCTGCTGTCGATGCGGGCAGTGTTATCTATGTTCCTGTTGATGGGGCTGACGATAAGGTCCGCGATGTAATGAGCGCTGATGATGCCGAAGAACTTATCGTAGACATTGAAGAAGTGGAAGAGATTGAGCTTCCGGAGGGCAAGAAGGCTGAGCCTGAGATTGCCGCAATTATCAAAAGAAACATTGCCGATGAGATGATGAGGCTTGTGAAGTCGCTTCACAAGATTAAGGCAATTCGTGAATCCGAGGGTAAGAAGTTTGCCGCTCTTAATGAAAAATACTTGAATATCGCTGAAAAGCTTCTTTATACCGAAATGGCTTTTGCACTTAAGACTGAAAAAGATATCATTAAGGACAGAGTTATAACCGAACTTTCACATCTAAACCTTGAGACTGCGTAATACGCAGTCTCTTTTTCATATGAGAGAAAATCGCAAGCGAAAATGTGGCTTATATGATAAAATGTTTATTGCTATGAATAAAACGACTGAACTTTATTATGAAAGTGCATATATAACGGAGTTTGATGCGGAAGTTATCGCGTGTGTCGGTAACGAGGATGGTCGATTTGAGGTGATCCTCGATAGGACGGCGTTTTTTCCTGAGCAGGGCGGGCAGAGTTCTGACCTGGGAGTGCTTCTTGATGATAACGGAAGTACAGTGGATGTGCTTCACGTGTCGATTTCCGAGGAGGACGGCGAGACTGTCATAAGACACATTACGGACGGCGAGGTCGCTGTCGGAAGCAGAGTTCACGGAAGTGTAGACTGGGAGCATAGATTTAACAATATGCAGCAGCACACGGGTGAGCATATTTTTTCGGGTATTGTTTCGAGGAAGTTCGGATATGACAATGTGGGCTTTCACCTAAGCGATTCCGAAGTTACGATGGATTATAACGGTGTTTTGACACCGGAAGATATAAAAGAGATCGAGCTTGAGGTAAACGGGGCCATCTGGGAGAATGTGCGTGTTATCGCGGAGTTCCCCGATAAAGACAGGCTTGATAAGATGGACTATCGCAGCAAGAAAGAGCTGACGGGCGATGTCAGGATCGTTACCGTCGAAGGCTACGATGTTTGTGCTTGTTGCGCACCTCACGTTGAACATACGGGAGAGGTTGGATTACTTAAGGTTGTCGGCCTTCAGAATTACAAAAAGGGCGTCAGAGTCAGTATCCTATGCGGTAAGAGAGCTCTTTTGTTCCTGGAAAAAGAGCATGATATGGTAACAGAGCTGTCGAATAGATTCACAACGTCAGCGGATAAGGTTATCACTTCGGTAAACAAGCTATCCGAGGACAATGACAGTCTGAAAAACAAGCTTAATGCGGCAAACGACAAGCTTATGGAATATGAGCTTGATGCTATAGACAAGGGCCTTTCCGATGTCTTTTTGGTAAAAGAGAAAGAGTTTGATCAAAATCTTATGCGAAATACGGTAAACAAGCTTGCCGCCGAGCATTCGGGCTATTGCGGAGTGTTCGCGGGTGATGATGGCGGTTACATATTTATCATCGCATCGGGTACGGATAAAAAAGACTGCAAAGCTTTGATGGATATGCTTAAATCGGAATTTGACGCTAAGGGCGGCGGAAGCGGCACGATGATACAGGGGAGCATCGGCAGCGTAGATATTTCGGAAGTAATCGAAAAATGCAGTAAATAAGATTATCAATCTCTGAGGATATGAAAAAATGGAAGTTGGAAAAATTAGTGATTTCAGGGACGGATGCAGAGATGCGATTCCTATCTGTCTTGGCTATATAGCGGTTTCTTTTGCGTTTGGAATTGAGAGTTCCAAGATCGGAATGACACCAATTCAATCTATGATGACGTCGCTTCTTAATGTGACGAGTGCAGGACAGTTTTCGGCGCTTTCGATAATCGCGGCGCAGGGAAGCTTTATCGAGCTTATAGTTCTTCAGTTTATTATCAATCTAAGATATATGCTTATGTCGGCGGCTCTTTCGCAGAAACTTGATCCCGAGCTTCCGACGCCTTACAGACTGGGGATTTCATACGGTGTTACCGATGAGATCTTCGGTGTCAGCGTACTTAAAAAGGGCAAGCTATATCCTATGTATTCCTATGGACTTATTTTTATATCGGTATTCGGATGGGTTCTCGGAACGCTTCTTGGCGCCATGGCGGGGCAGATAATGCCTCACAGACTTATCAGTTGCCTGGGGCTTGCAATATATGGTATGTTTATTGCAATCATCGTTCCCGATACGAGGAAAAGTAGTGCTGTAATGGCTGTAGTGGCGTCAGCGATGGCTCTTTCCACACTTTTTACTTACGCACCGATAGTTAATCACATTTCATCGGGATTTAGGATTATAATAGTAACAGTGGCAGTAGCGGCGGCAGCGTCCGTGATCGCGCCGATTAAGGAGGATGCAGATGAGTAAAGTATACGCATACATCCTTGTTATGGCGGTTGTGACTTACGCGATCAGAGCGCTTCCTCTTACTCTTATAAGAAAAGAGATAAAGAGTAAGTTTATCAAGTCGTTTCTGTATTACGTGCCTTACGCAACTTTGGCGGCAATGACTTTTCCGGCTATTTTGTCCGCAACAGATTATTGGATGTCTTCTGTTGTAGGATTTGCGGTTGCCATGGTCCTTGCGTTTAATAAGAAGAGTCTTTTGACAGTTGCAAGCTGCGCGTGTGCGGCAGCCTTCATAGTAGAGCTGTTTATTAGATAACAAATGATTTTAAATATATCACGCCTTTAGGGCGGATATTAGTTTTTCGGAGGAAAAAGATGCATATAGGAATGGGTTATGACGTGCATCGCCTTGTTGAGGGCAGAGACCTTATAATCGGCGGTGTTAATATACCTTACGAAAAAGGACTTCTTGGTCATTCGGACGCAGACGTTCTTTTACACGCGATAATGGACGCGCTACTTGGCGCGGCGGCTCTGGGAGATATAGGAAAGCATTTCCCGGATACGGATCCCAAATATAAAGGTGCCGATTCTGTGGCACTTCTTAGAGAAGTTGGGAAGATGCTTAACGAGAACCACTATCTTATAGAGAATATCGATGCTACAATAATTGCACAGGCTCCCAAGATGAGACCTCATATCGATAAGATGAGAGAGAACATCGCGGAGGCACTTGGAATTGAGCTTTCGCAGATCAATGTCAAGGCTACGACCGAGGAAGGTCTTGGATTTACCGGAAGCGGAGAGGGAATCTCTTCGCAGGCGATATGTCTTTTGACAAGTCCTATTGAGCTTCATACGACCAATGTTACCTTTAATACGGGAGAAGCAAAAGGCAAAAGCTGTTGCGGCGGTTGTGAGCAGTGATGAATGAGACTTTGACAATTATTCTTTTATCAAGGAGATGTAGATAAAATGGCAGCATTTAAGTTTTACAATACACTTACAAGAACGGTTCAGGATTTTGTGCCCAGAGAAGAGGGTAAGGTTACAATGTATACCTGCGGACCTACCGTTTATCACTACGCGCATATCGGTAATATCCGCACATATATTATGCAGGACGTACTTATCAAGTCGCTTATGTATGCGGGCTACGATGTTAAGCGTGTCATGAACATCACTGATGTGGGACATCTTTCATCCGATGCGGACACGGGCGAAGATAAGATGCTTGCGGGTGCTAAAAGAGAGCACAAGAGCGTTATGGAGATCGCTAAGTATTATACGGATGCTTTCTTCAAGGATTTTGATGCTGTAGGAAACAAGCGCCCCGACGTTGTTGAGCCTGCGACCAACTGCATTCCCGAGTTCATAAATATGGTAGAGGTTCTTTTAAAGAAGGGCTATGCCTATGAAGCGGGCGGAAATGTGTATTTTGATACCAGCAAGCTTGATGATTACTATGTTTTCTCATCCGATATCGAGAAGGAACAGCTTCAGGTCGGTGTTCGTGACGATGTTGAAGAGGATACCAACAAGAAGAACAAGACAGACTTTGTTCTTTGGTTTACAAAGTCCAAGTTTGAGGAGCAGGCGCTTAAGTGGGACAGCCCTTGGGGCGTCGGTTATCCCGGCTGGCACATTGAGTGCTCATGCATTTCCATGAAGCATCTCGGAGAATATATCGATATCCACTGCGGCGGTGTTGACAATATTTTCCCTCACCATACCAACGAGATCGCACAGTCAGAGAGCTTCCTCGGACACGAGTGGTGCAAATATTGGTTCCACAGCAATCACTTAAATGATAAATCAGGAAAGATGTCCAAATCCAAGGGCGCGGTACTTACGGTTTCCGTTCTTAAGGAGAAGGGCTACGATCCGCTTGTTTACAGATTTTTCTGCTTACAGTCTCATTATCGTAAGCCTCTCGAATTCTCTTATGAGGCGCTTGATAATGTGACGGGAGCATTTAATAAGCTTATTAAAAAGATTGCCGACCTTAAGGAAGAAGGCAATGTCGATGAGGCAGTTGTAAAGAAGTTTGAGGATGATTTCAGAAACGCCGTTTCCGACGATCTCAACACATCAATGGCCATCACGCTTCTCTATGATGTACTTAAGGCTGATACAAGCGATGCTACCAAGCTCTATCTTGTAAAGAGCTTTGATAAGGTTCTTTCTCTTGATCTTCTCGGACATGCCGCTGCATCCAAGGAGGAAAAAGAGGTTGATCCAGAGCTTGAAGCTTATGTACTCGATGCTATCGAGAGAAGAGCACAGGCAAAGAAGGCAAAAGACTTTGCAACCGCTGACGCTATCCGCGACGAGCTTCTTCAAAAGGGAGTTGAGATCAAGGATACTCGTGAGGGAGTAAAATGGCAGATCATTTAAATGATTATTTGAATGCTAAATTCGGAATAGAAAGTAAGGATATCAGGACTTATTCGCCTCTTACACTTGCTTATATCGGTGATGCGGTCTTTGATGTCATCATCAGATCGATTCTTGTAAACAAAGGAAATACTGCTGTCAACAAGCTCCATAAAAGAGCAAGTGATATTGTAAAAGCCGGCACACAGGCTGCGTTTGTTAAGGCTCTCATGGATGATCTTACCGAGGAAGAAGCTGACGTTTACAGAAGAGGTCGTAACTCCAAGCCGCATACCAAGGCCAAGAACGCAACGACTATGGACTATCTGGATGCAACGGGCTTTGAGGCGGTTATCGGTTACCTTTATCTTACGGATAATATGGACAGGATATGCGAGCTGATAGAGATGGGAATTGAGAAGCTGTCACTTGATATATAAGGAGCCTGCGCATGACTTAAGTAGTTTTTGCAGGTGCCAAGGGATAATATATATCATTTTATTTATGATATGAGGAATTGAAATGGAAGAACAGATTCAGAGCAGGCTGATAGAGGGCAGAAATGCTGTTCTTGAGGCTTTTAGATCAGGTAAAACTATAGACAGACTCTTTGTACTTGAAGGTTGTAAGGATGGACCTGTACAGACTATCCTTAGAGAAGCCAAAAAGCACAAGGATACGCTGGTTAATTTTGTAAAAAAGGAAAGGCTCGACCAGCTTTCCGAGACAGGTAAGCATCAGGGAGTTATAGCATATGCCGCAGCTTATGAGTATGCTGAGATAGAAGATATTTTTGAAAGAGCGGCAGTCAAAAATGAAGATCCTTTTATCATTATCTTGGATAATATCGAGGATCCACACAATCTTGGAGCTATTATCAGAACTGCCAATCTTGCAGGTGCTCACGGAGTTATTATTCCCAAGCACAGAGCGGTTGGACTTACAGCGACTGTTGCCAAGGCTTCTGCCGGTGCAATAAACTATACACCTGTTGCCAAGGTTACCAATATAGTTAAGACAATAGAAGAACTTAAGGACAGAGGTATGTGGTTTGTTTGTGCAGATATGGGCGGAACCAGAATGTATGACCTCAATCTTAAGGGTTCCATTGGTCTGGTTATAGGAAACGAAGGAAGCGGCGTTTCAAGACTTGTTAAAGAAAACTGCGATATGATAGCATCCATTCCAATGAAGGGTGATATTGATTCGCTTAACGCTTCGGTAGCATGCGGAGTTTTGGCGTTTGAAATAGTAAGGCAGAGACTTGGGTGAGCTATGAAAAATAACTACGACGGACAGAGTGATGAACAGCTGATAGTGAAGTTCCATGATGCGGGTGATAAGGAAACCGGCATCATGGATTTTATTATGGACAAATATAAGAACCTTGTTCGCAAAAAGGCTGCTTCCATGTACATCCTCGGTGCCGACAGGGACGACCTTATCCAGGAAGGTATGATAGGTCTTTTTAAGGCTATCAGGGACTACGACATCGGAAGAGACGCCAGCTTCGCCACTTTCGCCGATCTGTGCATCTCAAGGCAGATGTATTCGGCGATAAAAGCTTCTGCAAGGAAGAAACATGCGCCCCTTAACAGCTATATTTCTCTTTATGCTGATAACAAGGACAGTGCAAACGATAGCGAAGTTGCGCTTGAGGACGTGCTTGAATCGGATTCCAGCTCAATCCCTGAGGAGCAGGTGATAGAGCGAGAGAACCTGGAAGACCTCGAGAAGGCAATCGAGCATGAACTTAGCGACTTGGAACGCCAGGTTCTTGACCTGTACATAACCGGAATGACGGTAAAAGAGGTTTCTGCAGTGCTCGGCCGCGACGAGAAATCAACCGACAACGCCATGCAGAGGATAAAGTCTAAGCTTAAGAAGTATCTGAAGAAATAGAAAGATGTTGCATTTTCATACGAACATGTTATAATTCCCTTAACATAAGGAGAAAAAAGTATGAAATGTAACGTATGTGGGATGGAGAATAGCCCGGGAGCGAGCTTTTGCGTAAATTGCGGTCAGCCGCTTATGGGTGATGATATGGTTGTTGAACAGCCGGTTGAAGCTGTTGACAACGTAGGAGCATTTTCGGGAAATGAGCCTGTAGGAAATCCGGAGGTCGTATATACGGGGACGGCAAAGACTATCGGCCCTATGATGACCAAAAAAGAGCTGTTCGATATGCCGGAGTTTAATCAGGCAAACAGTACAATAAACGGTTGGACGATTTTCCTGATCATTATGGGAGTAATAAATATAATATTTGAGCTTTCAATAGCTTTCGTTCCTATCGACGGAGTTCTTATGCTTGTTCTTGGAATCGTTCTTAGAAAGACCAAGAGCCTCGGAGCAGCGATAGGAGTATTGATACTTGGAATTATCTCGCTTGTCGTTGGCATATATACAACCGGAAGACCTGTGGGACTTCTTTATGTGATCGGCGGAGCTATCCTTTGTTCGGTTGCTTCCAAGCTTAAGAATTCATATAATAAGTACCTTGAAACAGGAGAAATATCCTTTGAATAAGCCTCAAGAAAAGGATTTAAAAAGCTGTATTTTATCATATAAAAAATGCTTGCATATGATTTTCAATTATGGTATAGTGATATAGCTGTTGTGAAATAGCACTAACTATAGTTAATTAGAAGATTCATTGAATATAGACAGTGAGGTGAGAAGATATGAAGAACGATATTCAGCCCGAGTTCAACCAGGCTACAGTTACATGCAACTGCGGTAACACATTCACAGTTGGATCAACTAAGTCTGAGATCCACGTAGAAATCTGCTCAAAGTGTCATCCATTCTATACAGGACAGCAGAAGGCTACAGCTGCTCGTGGACGTATTGATAAGTTCAATAAGAAATACGGCATGAACAATCAGTAATTATAAGACATTTAGGAGAGGTTGAGGCTATGGCCTCAACCTCTTTTTACATCACGCTTTAAGAGGTAACAACTATGAAGAGACGTAAAGTAAGTCATTATTCAGGTATAGGCGGACAGGCGGTTCTTGAGGGTGTAATGATGCGCAACAAGGATATGTATGCTGTCGCAGTAAGAAAACCTGATAAGGACATAGCTGTAGAAGTAGATGAATTTCACGGAGTCGCTTACGGAAGTAAACTCCTTAATATACCCTTTGTAAGAGGTGTTTTTGTATTTATCAATTCTCTTATTTTGGGACTCAAGGCGCTCAATTATTCTTCATCATTCTATGAGGAAGAGGATACCAAGCCGACCAAACTTGATGAGAGTATCGATAAGGTTAGCAGCGGACATGAGAATACATTTTTGATGCTCGCAACTACCATTATTTCTTTTGCTTTTGCGATAGTTCTTTTCATGATACTTCCTTATGCTCTTTCTGAGCTTCTTGGTAAGTATGTGAGAAATGCTTCGCTTATAGCGATCATAGAAGGCGTGCTCAGAATCGCTATCTTTATCCTTTATATCCTTTTGATCTCAAGGATGCAGGACATTAAGAGACTGTTTATGTATCACGGCGCGGAGCACAAGTGCATCAACTGTATCGAGAAAGGCAGACCCCTTACTGTAAAGAACGTAAGAAGGAGTTCAAGACTTCACAAGAGATGCGGAAGCAGCTTTATTCTCTTTGTTATGTTTGTCAGCATTATCTTGTTCTTCTTTATTCGAGTTGATTCATATCTTTTGAGAATCGGCCTCAGAATACTGCTTATTCCCGTGATTTCAGGTATTTCCTATGAGATTATCAGACTTGCGGGCAAGACGGATTTTATTCTTGTAAGGATTATTTCAGCACCCGGCCTTTGGCTCCAGAGACTTACGACCAAGGAGCCTGATGATGATATGATAGAGGTAGCCATCAAGTCCGTTGAGGCTGTATTTGACTGGAAGCAATTCCTTAAGGATTCATTCGGATACGAGGTTGACGACAGTTGGCTTCAGGACGATGAGCCTTAAAAATATCCTTTGATCTAACAAAAAAGAGATTTTGTCTATGATATACAAAGATATCTTAGAAAATGGAACAGAGACACTTAAGAGAGCCGGAATCACAGAAGCTAAGCTTGATGCCCGGCTCCTTTTAGAATATGTTTGCGAAACGGATCACAGTACACTTTATGCTCATCCCGACAGAGAAGTGTCGGAGTCTGAAGAGCAGAAGTACAACGAACTTCTTTTAAGAAGGGAAAAGAGAGAACCGGTAGCCTATATACTCGGCAAATGGGATTTTATGGGACTATCTTTTAATGTTTCAAAGGATGTGCTGATACCTGAGCAGGATACTGAAGTTTTGGTTGAAGAGGCGCTTAGATACTGCGAGGATAAGATGAGAATCCTCGATCTTTGCACGGGTTCGGGATGCATTGCACTGAGTCTTCTTAATTACACCAATGAAACTCACGCAGTGTGCACGGATATTTCCAAAGCTGCGCTTAATGTGGCAAAAGAGAATGCGGATTCCCTGGGCTTGGCTGACAGGGCTGAGTTTATTGAGACAGATCTTTTTCCTGAAAAAAACGTCGGAAAATTTGACGTTATAGTATCCAATCCGCCTTATATAGCGACGGAAGTTATAAAGACGCTTGCGCCCGAAGTTAAGGACTACGAGCCGAATCTGGCTCTTGACGGAAGTAAGGACGGACTTGAGTTTTACAGACGAATTGTAAACGGCGCGGGTGAATATCTTTTTTCAAGCGGCTACCTTATCATGGAGATAGGCTACGATCAGGCAGAGGCGGTGAAAGCTCTTTTGACCGAGAACGGGAAGTATCATGACATAGAGGTTATCAAGGATTATGCGGGAAACGACAGAGTAGTGAGAGCCTGCTACTATTAGCGGCGATAGTTTGGCAGCATATTACTTAGTTACTTGTATGAAAAAGGATAGATTATGTTTGACAGATTAGAGGATATATTAAGAAGATATGAGGATATCACGATGGAGCTTAACGATCCGGCCGTTGTTTCGGATCAGGATAAGTTCAGGAGCCTCATGAAGGAACAAAAGAATCTTGAAGCACTTGTTGAGTGCTATCTTGAGTATAAGAAGTGCAATGAGACAATAAGTGACAGTGAATCGATGCTGGATGAAGAGTCCGATGCCGACATGAGAGAGATGCTTAAGGAAGAGCTTTCCGAGGCAAAAGACAAGAAGATAGAGCTTGAGGATAAGCTCAAGATTCTTCTTCTTCCCAAGGACCCCAACGATGAGAAGAATGTTATCGTTGAGATCAGAGCAGGTGTTGGTGGCGACGAGGCGGCTTTATTCGCAGCCGATATGTTCAGAGCATACACGAGGTATGCCGAGAGACAAAACTGGCGTGTGGAGACGATGAGCGTTGAAGATATAGGTATCGGAGGCATTAAGACTGTCAGCTTTATGATCAAGGGAAACGGTGCATATTCGAGGCTTAAATTCGAAAGCGGAGTTCATCGCGTTCAGAGAATTCCCGCGACTGAATCGGGCGGAAGGATTCACACATCCGCAATAACCGTGGCTATCATGCCTGAGGTTGAGGATGTTGAAGTTGATATCGATATGAACGATTGTAAGTTTGATGTGTTCAGAGCTTCCGGTAACGGAGGACAGTGCGTCAATACTACCGATTCGGCTGTAAGACTTACGCATCTTCCCACGGGAATTGTTATTTCCTGCCAGGATGAAAAGAACCAGCAGCAGAACAAGGCTAAGGCGCTCAAGGTTCTTCGTGCCAAGCTATATGAGATGGAAAGGGAAAAGAAGCACAGTGAAGAGTCTCAGCTCAGAAAGAGTCAGGTCGGTTCCGGAGACAGATCCGAGAAGATAAGAACCTACAATTTCCATCAGGGAAGAGTTACCGATCACAGGATCAATCTTACTCTTTATAAGATCGATCAGATCATGGACGGAGATCTTGATGAGATAATTGATTCTCTTATCGCCGCTGATCAGGCGGCTATGCTGGCAGCGAATGAATAAAGTATATCGTTGAAGTAAGTTCTTTTATGTTGTAAAATCAATATATAGTCAACATTTGAATAATAATTCAAACATGGAGTAAACATATGGATGCCGGATTTAAATCTGAATTAATTGCATGGGGTGTTGATTGGGACGATGTTCTCGCAAGATTCATGGGAAATGAGGATCTTATTGCAAAATTCATGGTCAAATTTCTCTCTGACAAGAACATGGGAGAGCTTTCCAAATACTTGGAAGAAGGCAATGTCACAGAGGCATTTAAGGCTGTGCATGCTCTTAAGGGAGTGAGCGCAAACCTTGGACTTAAAGGCATGCTGGGCGCCGTATGCGAGCTTACTGAGATTCTGAGAGCCGGTTCCATGGAAGGCTATGAAGAACAATACAATCAGATCAAGCCCAAATATGATGAGCTTGTGACGATACTAAATAAGTTTAAAGATACTGCAATATAATATCATTTGATTCAAGAAAGCTTGGGAAGTAACTGTCCCAGGCTTTTTCTATGCTCTTATCCAAGGTAAATACGTTAAACGCAGTACCTGTCGTGATGACGAGCTCGCCGCCGACAAACCTTATGTTTATCGCAAGCTTAATATCGGATGCGGAAAGATCCGCACCGGCTTTTTCTATAATACTTGCCGTTTCTTTTTCATCGAGGTGAAAGACAAACTTAAATTTTAAGGGAGTTCTTTTACCCTTGATAAGATCAAGGCAGATTGGACGAAGATCGGCCCATCGTGAAAAATCTGAGACCTCGGATTGATCCGACATCTCATCATCATTATAGAATTCCTTATGAACGTGACCGTCGATATAGAAGCTGTTAAATGTATCTATCGCAATCTCCTCGACATAGTAGTTGTCAAAAAGCTCTGTTGTAAGGAGACTCTTCATAAAGGCTTTGTTGTTAGTTGTCTTAACGGATATCATATCTGTCGCCGTTTCCTATCTTTGTTTTTCTCTTGGATAATTATATGATAAAAAAAGTCGTTTGTGTTTATTTTTTAAGTGGTTAAATTTATCTGTTTTAATTCGTATAAATATACTTTATACTTACAAGAAAGCAATAAAGTTTGTTTGAGGGGTTTTAAAATGGCTAAACTGGTAAGATTAAAGGATATCGCGGACAGGATCGGAGTAAGTACGGTTACGGTTTCTAAGGCTCTTTCCGGTCAAAAGGGAATGAGCGAAGAACTTAGGAACAAGATCAATGTCCTTGCCGATGAGATGGGGTATGTTCCTTCGGTATCAAGAAAGATGGGAAATACCGTAAAGAGTTATACATTGGGTGTTCTTATTTCTGAGGCTTTTATGAGCGAATACAGCTCTTTTTACAACAGGATGCATCAGCAGGTTTCGCAGATCGCAATGGATAAGGGCTGTTTTACCATGCTGGAAGTTGTGTCCGCTGAAAATGAGAAAAATAAGGTTCTTCCCCGTATCATAAGTGATAACAAAGTCGACGGTGTTATAGTTATCGGGAGACTTAGCGAAGACTATCTTAATATGATAAAAGAAGAGAGCAATACTCCGATGATCTATCTTGATTTCTGCAACCACAGCGGAGATGAGGATGCGGTTGTTTCTGACAGCTACCATGGCGCGTATGTTCTTACCAATCATTTGTTTAATATGGGACATAGGTATATAGGCTTTGTCGGAACGATACTGGCTTCCGGAACGATCACCGACAGGTATCTTGGATATACCAAGTCACTTCTGGAGCACGGACATCCATTCGTTCGAGACTGGATCATTCCTGACAGGGATCTTAAAACGGGTGAGATGGATTATGATCGGTTCTTTGTTCTGCCTGAAGATATGCCTTCGGCGTTTGTCTGCACTTGCGATCTTACGGCGAGCATGATGATAAAAAGACTTCGTGAGAACGGTTACAAAGTTCCCGAGGATGTATCGGTCGTCGGATATGACAACTATCTTTTCCCCGGATTGTGTGACCTAAAACTAACTACTTTCGGTGTCGATAGTTACGAAATGGGCCGCAATGCAGTTATTAACTTGATTCGCAAAATAAGCGGAGAACGTTACAGACAGGGCGTAACCATTATAGAAGGTCACATGATAGAAGGAGAGAGCGTAAAGAGACTTGATCCGTAAATTACGATAATAAATAAGCCTCACAGATTTTGATATCTGTGAGGCATTTTTCAACAAGTTACTATGATTCCTCCGTCCGCGGCATATGTTGTTGAAACACCTGCGGTATCGACGATGATAGCGTCTTTGAAAGGAACTTTTTTCATTATGAGATCCCTTACAACCGCCGCACGCTCAAAACAGTTAACGTGAGAGATCATAAGCCTTTTCTCTTCGGGATTCTTGATCTCCGATGCCACAAGCTCCGTCATCTTAACAAGAGCCTTCCTGATACCGATTCCCTGAGCTTTCTGAACAATCTCACCTTTAAGACCGTAACATACGGGCTTGATACTGAGAGTAGAAGCAACGAGAGCCTTCATTCCCGTAAGGCGTCCGTTTTTACGAAGTGCATCAAGTGAATCGAGAACAAAATATGTGAGCATCTCATCTCTGTATGCTTCAATTTCCGGTATTATTTCTTCAAACTTAAGACCCTTATCGGCAAGCTCTGCTATCTTAAGAGCGATCAGAGCCTCTCCGCAGCTTGCAGAAAGAGAATCCGCTATGTAAATATTCTTTTCACCGTATTCTTCGTGATATATATTCTTGGCGAGCAGTGCGCTGTTATAGCTTCCACTCAGTTTGGATGTGAGCGTAACAACATAAACATCGTCTGCGTCCGTCTGATATGCTTTTACAAAAAGATCCGGAGAAGGGCATGCAGTCTTGGGGCAATCCTCGGATGCCGCAACCTTGGCAAGATAATCTTCCTGATCAAAGGTGTCATCATCCACGATAACGCTGTCACCAACCTGCAAAATAAGCGGTACAAACTCAAATCTGGGATCATTCTTGTATTCAGCAGGTAAATCACAACAGCTGTCTACTACAATCTTATAACTCATAGTGCCTCCACGTATAAACTTGCATACGTAGTATTTAATACTACATGAAGATGATACCACGGATGGACTTATCAGTAAAGCTTAATGAGAGGATGTATCAATAGCCTCTAAGATTGCTTTAGTCTCATTGATAGTCTTGCGGTATTCAAAAGAAATAATAAAAGAACATCCGTTATTCATTGTAACATGAAACGGACTCTTGTTTTTTACATAATTGACATTGACCAAACCTGAGTTGTTTACAGGGCATATCTGAGGGAATTTAACACACTGGCTGTAGAAATTATAGGCGGTTCCCAGCTGTTCGTGAATTCTTCCGTCGGTAAGCCAGATCCTGACATTTCTTCCGACCTCTTTTACGCAGATAATGTCATCTCCGCTAACATAAAGAGTTTCATCATTATCTCTGAGTTCAATTCTGGGTACGTCGGTTTTAATGCTGCTCTTGATAAAGTTGATAATATCGGTAAGATCGGCAACCTTGATGGGCTTATCAAGGTAGTGAATATTATCCGCAACAATGCCTGCTGCAGGAATGAGCGTCCTGTAATCGAGAGATGAGCAGCACATGATGATAGGGCTCGTGATGCCTTTTTCTACGAGCATACGGGCTATCTCAACACCGTTTTCGTTGCTGCTTGTCATGTCGATAAAAAGTCCGTGATACATCTCGGGTTTATACATAAAAGCTTCCGCGTTACCAAAAGAATCTATGTATAATCTGTCACCGAATTCTTTCATAAATCTGTCTGATTGTCTTCCGAGAAGTCTTTCGGTCTGTTTTCTGTCGGCAATATTGTCATCGCAAACTGCAATAAACATGGGGTACCTCTTTTAAATGAAACTGAACTTAATTGGTGAAAAGAAAAGAGCGAGAACCAGGGCAACCTGTATCACTATGATAAGTGGCATTCCGAATTTAAAATACCAGTGCTTGGTCTTGTGCTTAAATGCGAACATACCGATGGTTGAGCCCAGGCTTCCGCCTATCAGTGCAAATGCAAAAAGGGTCGCCTCGGGAATACGAAAGGCGCCTTTG
This sequence comes from Butyrivibrio sp. XB500-5, assembly GCF_003625505.1. NCBI lineage: Bacteria > Bacillati > Bacillota > Clostridia > Lachnospirales > Lachnospiraceae > Butyrivibrio > Butyrivibrio sp. XB500-5. Next base: position 487,012 of record NZ_RAIS01000001.1, on the reverse strand, counting down.
CGCGCCTTTCTCTTATCGATTCCCATTAAGGCAAACCCTATAATATTCACTGCTGCAATATAAATTATAAGTAGAGTGAGTGAATTCATAAATTACTTATTCTTAGCTACTTCCTGCATCTTCATTGCACGAACCTTGGAAGAAAGTCCAAAGAGGTTTATGAATCCTTCAGCATCGTGGTGGTCATAAAGATCACCTGTTGTGAATGATGCGATACTCTCGTTGTAGAGAGAGTAAGGTGACTTAGTACCGGCCTTGATGATGTTACCCTTATAGAGCTTGAATGTAACTTCACCGGTTACATACTTCTGTGTTGATTCAATAAACGCCTGCTCGGCCTCGCGAAGAGGAGTAAACCATTTCCCTTCATATACTATATCGGCAAACTTATTGCCCATATCTTTCTTCATTGTATAGGTATCGCGATCTAAAATCAACTCTTCAAGCTGCTGATGTGCTTCGTAAAGGATAGTTCCGCCGGGTGTCTCATAAACGCCGCGAGACTTCATACCAACAACACGGTTCTCTACGATATCAACGATTCCGATTCCGTTCTCGCCGCCGAGCTTATTAAGTGTGCGGATGATATCGGAAACCTTCATCTCTTTTCCGTTAACTGACTTGGGAACGCCTGCCTCGAATGTCATTGTAACTGTTGTAGGTGTATCGGGTGCGTCCTCAGGTGTCTTGCCGAGTACCAAAAGGTGCTTGTAATTAGGCTCCTGAGCAGGATCTTCAAGCTCAAGACCTTCGTGAGATATATGCCAAAGGTTTCTGTCACGGCTGTAGCTGGAATCAGCTGAGAAAGGAAGATCGATTCCGTGCTGTCTGCAGTACTCGATTTCTGACTCACGTGAATCAAGTGTCCACTTGTCGTTTCTCCAAGCTGCGATGATCTTGATGTCGGGAGCAAGAGCCTTGATACCAAGCTCAAATCTGATCTGGTCGTTACCCTTACCTGTAGCGCCGTGGCAGATTGCTGTAGCGCCTTCTTTTCTGGCGATCTCAACGAGCTTCTTGGCGATAAGAGGACGTGCCATAGATGTTCCGAGGAGATACTTGTTCTCATATACGGCATGAGCCATTACACAGGGAACAACGTACTCGTCGCAGAACTCATCTACAACATCGAGGATATAGAGCTTGCTTGCTCCGCAGCTGACAGCTCTCTCCTCAAGTCCGTCGAGCTCCTCTTCCTGTCCGCAGTCGATACATACGCATACTACTTCGTAATCAAAATTTTCCTTGAGCCACGGAATGATAGCAGTAGTATCAAGTCCGCCTGAGTAAGCCAAAATAACTTTTTCCTTAGCCATGTTTTTATCCTTCTTTCATAATGTTATTCAATATTATTGGTGATATAATTAAGAAACGCAGGCGTTTGCCCTTTTTAGCGCGTTGTCTATCATAATATACTCCGCTCTATAAAAAAATGCAATACCAAAATGCATAAATATTTAAAATTTATAAAAAATATGCATAAATATAAATTTTCTGTTGCATATTTTTGTTCGCGGTCGTATACTGAAAAAAGTTTATACATATTAAATCCAGGAAAAGATGGACTTTAGAGAGGTTAATCGGAAATGATCAAAGTAGGAATCATCGGAGCTACGGGATATGCCGGAGCTGAAATAGTAAGACTTTTACAGGCTCATCCGGATGCACAGGTTGTGTGGTATGGATCAAGGAGCTATATAGATAAGAAGTACAGCGAGACATTCGGAAACTTTTATAAGCTTGTCGATTCTAAGTGCCTTGATGATAATATGGAAGAGCTTGCAAATGAGGTGGATGTGATATTCACCGCAACTCCTCAGGGACTTTGCGCATCACTTGTAAATGATGACATACTTAATAAGGTAAAGATAATCGATCTGTCAGCTGATTTCAGATTAAAAGATGTAAAGATATATGAGGAGTGGTACAAGATCGAGCACAAGTCTCCTCAGTATATAGAAGAGGCTGTTTACGGACTTTGCGAGATCAACAGAGATAAGATCAAGAACGCAAGACTTATCGCCAATCCCGGATGCTATACAACATGTTCCATTTTGACGGCATATCCTCTTGTAAAAGAGGGCCTTATTGATCCGGACACACTTATCGTTGATGCACTGAGCGGTGTTTCGGGAGCCGGAAGAGGCGGAAAGGTGGCTAATCTTTACTGCGAAGTAAATGAGAGCGCCAAGCCTTACGGAGTGGCCGTTCACAGACACACTCCGGAGATCGAGGAACAGCTCGGATATGCGGCAGGTAAGAAGCTGACGATCAACTTCACACCTCACCTTGTTCCCATGAACAGAGGTATACTCGCAACAGAGTATGCGACTTTGGTAAAAAAAGACGGCGCACTTCCGACAGCTTCAGATATTCGCGCTGCTTATGAAAAGTATTACGGAAAAGAGAAATTCATAAGAATCTTGGAACACGGCGTATATCCCGAGACAAGATGGGTTGAAGGAAGTAATTTCACAGATATAGGATTTAAGATTGACGAGCGCACAGGCAGGATCATTATGATGGGTGCACTCGATAACCTTGTAAAAGGTGCAGCGGGTCAGGCTGTTCAGAATATGAACATAATGTTTGGCTTTGATGAAGCCAAGGGACTTGATCTTGTTCCCAGCTTCCCGTAATGCATAAGCTTTAGGAGAAAAAGATGGTTCGTACTATGACTATGGAAGATTATGATGATGTCTATGCACTTTGGATGTCCATTCACGGTTTCGGAATGAGATCTATGGACGATTCCAGAGAAGGAATAGAGAGATTCATAAAAAGAAATCCGAATACGAGTGCAGTTGCAGTGGAAGACGGCAAGATAGTCGGAGCGATCCTCTGCGGTCACGATGGCAGAAGAGCTTGTCTTTATCATGTATGCGTAAGCGAAAAATACAGAATGCACGGAATCGGTAAGCAGATGGTGCATTTTTGCTGTGAGCAGCTTGAGAAAGAAAAGATCAACAAAGTCTGCTTAAATGCATTCGTAACAAATGTTATTGGTAATAAATTCTGGCAGAAGATGGGGTGGACACTCAGATCTGACATGAATTATTATGACTTTACGTTAAATGAAGAGAACCTCACGGTTTTCAACAAGTGATATCTTTGTAATTTATATATTCTATAAAAGAGGATGGCATCAGATATGAAGGATATTGTAGGTGGTGTAACCGCTGCGAAAGGTTTCAAGGCAGCAAGCTGCGAAGCTAATATCAAGTACAAAGACAGAACCGACATGGCTTTTGTTTATTCGGAAATTCCTTGCGTATGCGCGGGAACTTTTACAACTAATGTGGTAAAGGCTGCTTGTGTTCAGTGGGATCAGCAGATAGTTGAATCGGGCGATCCGATGCAGGCTGTTGTTATAAATTCCGGAATAGCCAATGCTTGCACCGGAAAGGAAGGCTTTGATGCTTGTATAGCAACGGCTAAAGCTGTTGAGAAAACTCTCGGGGTCGATTATAAATCAGTAGCGGTAGCATCGACCGGTGTTATCGGAATGCAGCTTCCTGTTGATAAGCTTGTTATGGGTGTCGAGAAGATGAGTAAGACGCTCGACGGAAGCATTGAAGCCGGAACGGCGGCGTCCAAGGCTATCATGACAACAGATACCGTCAATAAGGAGATCGCAGTATCTTTTGAGATTGACGGAAAGACGGTTACTCTTGGCGGAATGAGCAAGGGATCCGGCATGATCCATCCCAATATGTGTACCATGCTCGCATTCCTTACAACAGACATTTCGATCGATAAGAGTCTTTTGCAGGAGGCGGTAAGCGATGTTGTTGCAGAGACTTTTAATATGATCACAGTTGACGGCGATACATCAACCAATGATACGCTCCTTTGCATGGCAAACGGAGAGGCCGGAAACATAACAATAAGATCCAAGGGTGATGAGTATGTGATCTTTAAGAAAGCTCTTTTACATGTGTGCAGATTCCTGGCTAAGAAGATGGCTGCGGACGGAGAGGGAGCAAGCAAACTCTTCGAAGCAAAGGTTGTAAATGCCAAGACACTGGAAGATGCAAGAACACTTTCCAGAGCCATCGTCGGTTCTAATCTTTCAAAGGCAGCGATATTCGGATGCGATGCGAACTTCGGAAGATTCTTGTGCGCTATGGGCTATTCGGGAGCAGAATTTGATCAGAACGATGTTGAGCTCTATTTCCAGAGTCCCAACGGAAGAATAGAGGTATTCCACAAAGGTGTACCGCTTGATTTTGATGAGAACGTTGCACTCAAGATAATGAAAGCAGATGAGGTTACCGTTTATGTTGATATGAACGAGGGAACCGAGGAAGCTACGGCTTGGGGATGCGATCTTACTTATGACTATGTCAAAATAAATGCAGATTACAGGAGCTGATAAAATGGATAAGGATATGCAGGAAGTATTAAAAAAGGCGGAGGTGCTTGTTGAGGCGCTTCCCTATATTCAGAAATTCAACAGGAAGATCATCGTTGTTAAGTACGGCGGAAGTGCCATGAGTAACGAAGAACTCCAGAAAAATGTAATAACAGATGTTACATTACTTAAACTTGTTGGATTTAAGCCCATCATTGTACATGGCGGCGGAAAAGCAATAAGTTCATGGGTTTCCAAGGTCGGAAAAGAAGCCGAGTTCGTTAACGGTCTTAGGGTTACTGACAGTGAGACAATGGAGATCGCCGAGATGGTACTCGGACGTGTGAACAAGCAGCTTGTGACTATGGTTCAGGAGCTTGGCGTTAAGGCAATAGGTATCAGCGGCAAGGATTCAGGTCTTTTGCATGTTAATAAAAAGCTTTCCGGCGGACAGGACATCGGATTTGTCGGAGATATCGATAAAGTTGATCCCAAGATTCTTTTTGATCTTCTTGATAATGACTATCTTCCTATCGTAGCGCCCATCGGACTTGACGATAATTTTGATACATATAATATCAATGCGGATGATGCCGCTTGCGCTATAGCTAAGGCTGTAGGAGCCAACAAGCTTGCTTTCCTTACGGATATTGAGGGAGTTTACAAGGATATCAAAGATCCTTCATCCTTTATCTCAAGACTTACATGCTCTGAGGCAGATGCTCTTATCGCTTCAGGAAATATCGGAGGCGGGATGCTTCCCAAGCTCAACAATTGCACTGATGCCATCAGAAAGGGCGTTAACAACGTGCATATTCTTGATGGAAGAATTCCTCATTGCCTTCTTCTTGAGATCTTTACCAAGAAGGGTGTCGGAACCATGTTTATGTCGGATGACGACGTTCTGGCAAGAGCGGAGTAAGCCGGGTGCGGCTGTTTAGTGCATTATTTGCGAGGAGACTTTAATAATTATGAGTGAGACTATGAAAAAATATATAGAAGAGGCTGAAAGCGATCTTCTTCATACATATAACCGTTATCAGATCGTTTTGGACAAAGGAGACGGAGTTCACCTCTACGATATCGACGGAAAAGAGTATCTTGATTTCGTATCCGGAATCGCAGTATTTGCTCTCGGATATAACAACAAGGCATACAACGATGCATTGAAGGCTCAGATAGACAAGCTTCTTCATACATCAAATTACTACTACAACGTTCCGGCAATAGAAGCTGCCAAGAAGATCAAAGAAGTGTCCGGAATGGACAGAGTCTTTTTCACAAACAGCGGAGCTGAGGCTGTTGAAGGCGCTCTCAAAGCTGCCAGGAAATATGCATATCTCAAGGATGGCAAGACCGATCATGAGATCATCGCAATGAACCATTCATTCCACGGAAGAACCTTCGGAGCTCTTTCCGTAACGGGAAATCCTCATTACAGAGAGGCTTTCCGGCCGATGATCGGTAATATAAAGTTTGCAGATCTCAATGATTTTGACAGCGTACTAGCACAGGTTAATGACAAGACATGTGCGATCATAATGGAGACTGTTCAGGGAGAGGGTGGAATATTCCCTGCTACCGAAGAGTTCCTTACCAAGGTAAGAGCTCTTTGCGATGAAAAAGACATTCTCCTCATCCTTGATGAGATTCAGTGCGGAATGGGAAGAACGGGCTATATGTTTGCTTGGCAGAAGTACGGAATAAAGCCCGATATCATGACTACAGCCAAGGCACTTGGATGCGGAGTTCCCGTAGGAGCATTCTTATTAAACAAAAAAGTCGGAGAGAATTCTCTTGTTGCGGGTGACCACGGAACAACATACGGCGGAAACCCCTTTGCATGCGCGGCTATTAACAAAGTCCTTGATTTATTCAAGGAGGACAATATAATAGAGAATGTGAATAAGGTGGCACCGTATCTTGAAAAGTGTCTTGATGAACTCAAGGATAAATATGATTTCATCACAGACAGAAGAGGTGCGGGATTCATGCAGGGACTTGTGCTTAACAGGCCTGTAGCGGACGTGATAAACAAGGCACTTGACAAGGGACTTATCCTTATCAATGCCGGTGCCGAGATTATCAGATTTGTGCCGCCGCTTATAATTACCAAGGAAGATGTAGATGATATGATCGAGATTCTCGATTCATGTTTAGGGGATTTATGAAGCTTAGAACCAGAATTTTTTCTATAATACTTATAATATGCACAGTTTTGGGAGCGGTTTTATACGCTCGTTCGGGTCAGAGCATTTTCGAGGAACACTCTCTTTTTAACGGCGGAAGAACAACCGTAAGAGTTTGGTATACCGACGATGCTCTTACTCCTTATCTTCAGAGCAAGGCTGTAGCTTATTCGGAGACCATGAGCAAGGTTAGAATCGAGCCCACTCTGGTTTCCGGAATTGAGTATCTTGAGGCGGTAAACAAGGCCTCTCTTAATAACAGCAAATATCCGGATCTTTTTATAATAACAAATGATTCGCTTGAAAAGGCGTATTTGGCGGGGCTTGCGCTTGAGATAGACAACTCCGGCAATTTTCTTAATGAAGAATCATTTCCTAAGGCTGCTGTAGACAGCGTTACTTATAACGGAAGATGCATCGGCTATCCTTTCTATTTTGAGACCAGCTCACTTGTCTATAACAAAACTTATCTTGAGGACATGGCCAAGGAGCAGCTTGAGATACAAAAAGAGATGGAGTCATTACCCGATCAGTCACCCGATGCGGCGCAGGTTGCTGAAGAAGCTGAAGAGGCAGAAGCTTCCGAGAACGATGTTAATCCCAAAGAGGGTGAGGAAGAGCAAACAGATTACGGCATCAGTGAAGAGGCGGTTGAGGAGACAGTTTCTGATTCTATCCCCAATACCATCTCCGGAATTCTTTCATTTGCTCAGAATTATAATGCTCCGGATCAGGTAGAAGCGGTATTTAAGTGGGACGTAACCGATATTTTCTACAATTATTTCTTTGTAGGAAATTATATGAATGTCGGCGGAGACGCGGGCGATGATGTATCTAAGATAGATATTTACAATACGGATACCATTAGCTGCATGAAGATTTATCAGCAGCTTAATCAGTTCTTTGCTATCGATTCTAAGTCTGTGGATTATGACAGTGTGGTTCAGGACTTTATTGACGGAAAGATTGTATTCACCGTAGCTACAACAGATATCCTTCGCAGGATTGAAGAGGCCAAGGCCAAGGGTGAGTGCGAATTTGATTTCGGCGTTGCCGATATGCCGGGGCTTACAGAAGATTTTAAGACAAGAACAATGTCTGTTACGGAATGTATTGTTGTTAACGGATATTCGGAACATCCATACGAAGCCAATGCTTTTGCTAAATATCTTTGTAAGGACAATTCCGGTGATATCTACAAGATGAGTGGTAAGCTCGCTGCTCATTACAATGTTAATTACGGCGATTCCAATCTTGATACGTTTGTTGATGTTTATGCGGACTCAGTTCCAATGCCCAAGACTATTGAGACAAGTAATCTTTGGATGGAGCTTGAGATTGCATTTACCGAGATATGGAACGGAGCGGACTGTAACAGCACTTTGAAGCAGGTCTCAGAGAGTATAATGAAGCAAGTCACGGGTAAAGAGTATACCGAAGATACCATCCCGGATCCCAATGATGATGTCATTACTGCTGGGCTGAAAGAAGAAGCGGACTAATGTTACGAACTATTAATTAGACTTGCACATTTTACAAAATTAGACTAGAATAAAAAAAGCATGGTGGGGTCCTCATAATACATGGAGGATACATGCATAAATATTTAATACCGATATTATTACTTATCACACTCACCGGTTGTACAGCGGTGCAGAGCGGATCGGAGCTTGTTATCAGTAAGGATGCCGAAGAAGCGAGCGTATTTAAGTCTGTGGATTCGAGTGACGGCGGAAGTGATATCGTATCGGATGAGACAGTTTCTTTGGAACCGGAAGAGATAGTCGTTTATGTCTGTGGGGCAGTAATCAATCCCGGGGTATACGAACTGTCATCAAACAGCAGAGCAGGTGATGCAGTTACCTGCGCGGGAGGCTTTTCGGAGGACGCTGATATAAATTATGTTAATCTGGCAGCTCCGATTTCTGACGGTAGTAAGCTATTTATTCCCACTGTTGAAGAAGTCAAAGAAAACTGCGGTTATGCCGGGGAAGCTTCTTTTGGAGACAGTGTACAAGGGAATGGTCTTATTAACATCAATACCGCTTCTGTCGAAGAGCTTAAGACACTTCCGGGTGTGGGAGATGTCACTGCCAATAAGATAGTCGAGTATAGGCAGAAGAACGGCAATTTCAAAAGTATTGAGGATATCATGAAGGTATCCGGAATTAAAGATAAACTTTTTTCCAAGATCAAGGAAAAAATAACTACATCATAACAAAAAAATTATAGGGAACGGTGGAGTAATGGGAAAAGTAGCACTAGTAGTTGACGATGAAAGAAGTATTGTAAAGGGAATCAAGTACAGCCTTGAGCAGGACGACATCATGGTTGAATGCGCGTACAACGGCGAAGATGCTGTGACAATGGCATCCAAGAGAAGCTATGACGTTATCATTCTTGATGTTATGCTTCCTGCAATGTCAGGATTTGAAGTATGTCAAAAGATCAGAGAGTTTTCTGATGTGCCGATCATAATCCTTACAGCTAAGGGCGAAGATATGGATAAGATTCTCGGCCTTGATTACGGCGCTGATGATTATCTTACCAAGCCTTTCAATGTTCTTGAGCTTAAAGCAAGAATTAAGGCTATTATGAGACGTTTCGCCAAGAACAATCCCGATGAAGACAGCATGGTATTCGGTAATCTCAAGATTAACCAGGAATACAGACGTGTATATATTAAGGACAAGGAGATCAATATCACAGGACGTGAGTATGAAGTTCTCGAGTTCCTTGCTTCTCATCCCGGAAGAATCTATTCAAGAGATATGCTTCTTGATGCTATTTGGGGAGAGAAGTTTGTTGGTGATGCCAGAACAGTAGACGTTCATATCAGAAGATTGCGTGAGAAGATTGAAGAGAACGCAAGCGATCCTCAGTATGTAAAGACTAAGTGGGGCAGCGGTTATTATTTCCAGATGAACTGATTTTGATATGAAACAAGATACATATATATCCGATAGCAAATCCAAGCTATCTAAATTTAATGAACTTTTTAGTAGTCTAAAAGCACATTTCTTTTTAGCTATATTTTTGACAGGACTTGCATGTTGTCTTACCATGCATGTCCTGATCTTTAATGACTATGAAGAACGTGCTGTCGCTGTCAGAATATCTGAGATGCAAACGCAGCTCAGACTTCTGTCAAATCGCCTTATAAAATACAATTATTTGCAGGATACGGATGATCCTGTCATCAATGCCGAGATTGATTATTTGTCTAATTTTAATAACGGACGAGTTATCATTATTAATGATGATCTCAACGTTATTAAGGATACTTATGAGATCAGTAACGGCAAATTTATTGTGTCTGAAGAAACGGTAAATTGTCTAAAAACCGGTACGCGCGGAACTTTTTCAAAATTCGACAAGAAATACGGAGCTATAGAGCTGGTGGTCCCTATCGTTGAAACCAAGAATGCGGAAGGGGAAGACGTTACGTATGAGGATGATACCGAAGTGGTGCGAGGTGCTATCCTTTTATGTATCTCCATGGATCCGATCAGACGTTCTTTGACCAAATTGAGTAGGAGAATAGCGGTTTATGAAGGTGTTATCATCTTTACGATTATCTGCATAGCTTATATGCTTGCTCAGAAGTTGATGAAACCATTCGATAAAATTACAACTGATATCAATGAAGTTAAGGCTGGTTACACGGAAGATTCTATTGAGGTTCCGACACTTACCGAAGCCAGACATATAGCTATTGCGTTTAATTCACTTTTGCGACGAATGAAAGTTTTGGATGATTCAAGACAGGAATTCGTGTCAAATGTGTCGCATGAGCTCAGAACGCCAATCACATCTATGAAGGTTCTTGCGGACTCTCTTTTATCTATGGGTGAAGATGCACCGATTGAGATGTACAGAGACTTCATGGAAGATATCGGAAAAGAAGTTGACCGAGAAAATCAGATTATCGGAGATCTCCTTACTCTTGTTAAGATGGATAAGAAATCTCCCGAGCTTGATATTAAGTCTGTCAAGATTGAAAATCTTATTGAGGGCGTACTTAAGAGAATTAAGCCTATTGCAATGCAGAGAGATATTGAGCTTATCTTTGAAAGCAGACGTACAGTTACGGCTGAGGTAGATGAGGTCAAGATATCGCAGGTAATCACCAATCTTGTTGAGAACGGTGTTAAGTACAATAAAGATGGCGGAAGCGTCAAGGTTATTCTTGATGCGGATCATCAGTTCTTTACCGTTAAGGTAATGGATACCGGAGTCGGAATTCCGGAAGATTCGCTTGAGCATGTCTTTGAGAGATTTTACCGTGTTGATAAATCAAGATCCAGAGAGATCGGTGGCACGGGTCTTGGACTTGCTATTGCAAGAAGCGCTGTTCTTATGCATAGAGGAACAATTGAAGTTGACAGTAAGCTTGGAGAGGGAACTACGTTTACAGTTAAGATTCCTTTGATCATAGCTACCGAAAAATAATTGGGTGCAGTTTATGTTATTTAAAAAGAGAGGATTGTACAACAAAATAGCCGTTATTTGCGGTATTATTCTTACCGCTTCTTTTGTGGTATCTTGCGCAGGACAAGAAGTAGCTGATGAAAACGTGAAGATCTATTACATAGGACCTAAGGGCAATGGTCTTGAGTCATGGGGCAGTGAAGTTAAGGTCAATACTATAGAAAATGAAAAAGCGGTTGAAGAGCTGCTTGGCGAATTGTCTAAAGATATCGTTACTTCCAAGTCACAGGCGGCAATTACGGATCCCATTTCAATCAAAAGCTTTAAGATTGAGGGAGATGTTGTAAAGCTTGATTTTTTTAAGGGTTATGAACAGCTCGGAAGAATTGAAGAGGTGCTTCACAGAGCGGCGATAGTTAAAACGCTTACACAGCTCAAGAAGGTCAATTACGTATCTTTTGCCGTGGAAGGGCAGCCTATTACCGATCATCTCGGAAATCAAGTCGGAGAAATGAAATCCGAGGATTTCATCTTCAATATCGGAAGTGAGCTTAATGAATATGAGCAATATGAGATAAAGCTTTATTTTGCAAATGAGTCAAAAGATAAGCTGGTTCCGGTATATAGATCCGTTGTTTACAACAGTAGTGCTTCGGTTGAAAAAATGGCCGTTGAGCAGATTATCGCAGGACCTAAAAACGATCAGATCTGTCCGACTATTGCACCTGAAACCAAGGTTAGTAATCTTAGTGTAAAAGATGGCGTTTGCCACATTGATTTTTCGAAAGACTTTTTATCGGAGCCTTTCGAGATAGATCCGGAGCTTGCGATCTATTCGATTGTAAATACGGTCACGGAGTTTCCGAATGTTGAGAAGGTTGAGCTTAAGGTTGAAGGATCTGATGAATTTATGTTCAGAGACTTCCAGATCTCTGGCTTGTATGAAAGAAATCCTTCTCTTATAAACTGATCTTAAGGAGTATTATTTTTTATATTTGATTTATGAAAAGGCCGTTTGTTGTTATAGCATCATTGATCACGGCGATTGTCTTTATTTATCTGAACATTTCTTTTGATAATATTGTCTGTATGCCTGCAAAAGAGCTTGACGGCTCTTTTGCGGAACTTATCGGAGTGGTTTCCAAAAAAGAATTAAAAACCATATATTCGGGCGATATCGTAAGTGTGATATATCTTGTGCCCAAAGATAAATTCCAAAGAAAAACAAAGTATATAGAGTGTTATCTTGATCCAAGCGAAGAAAAGATCCCTAATATCGGGGAAGAGGTTCTTGTCAAAGGTAAAGTATACACGTTTAAAGCACCGCGTAATCCCGGTGAATTTGACAGTCGTCTGTATTATTCAACATTAAAAATTTCATATAGGATAAAAAATGCCGAGATAATTGTAAGAAACGGCAATAAGGATATCGTAAGAGAGAGCTTAAGCTACATCAGATATAGGCTTGAGGAAGCGCTTGATAGCAGTCTTTCCTCTGAAGACAGTGCGGTGATGAAAGCGATGCTGTTGGGAGACAGAGCGTTTATGGATGATGAGATAAAAGAGCTTTATAAAAACAGCGGAATCGTCCATATTCTGGCTGTCAGCGGGCTTCATATAATGGTCATCGGAATGGGAATCTATAAGCTGCTTAAGCGTTTTAAGATTTCGCCTTGGATCAATGCGGCTATCCCGCTGTTATTTATGTATCTCTACGGCGAGATGTGCGGGATATCTTCATCATCGTTCAGGGCAATCTGCATGTTCTGTCTAAGGCTTATTGCGCCTCTTGTCGGAAGGACATACGATCTTTTATCCGCGCTTGCACTTGCGGAGATTCTTTTGATCATTGATCAGCCGTTATATCTTTATAACAGCGGATTTCTGTTTTCGTTCGGTGCAGTACTTGGTATAACCGTCGTTAAACCAAGGCTTGAGAAGAGTCTTTTTCATAATTCCAAGGTAAAAGAGAATATTATAGCGCAGGGATTGCTGGCGGGGATTTCAGTTATGTTGGTGACGCTTCCTGTTTATCTGGAGTTTTACTACACATATCCTATATATTCGCTTATCACGAATATCATTGTTATTCCCTTGATGGGAGTTTTGTTGGTGTGCGGAGTGCTGTGCCTGCCGGTTGGTTATATTATCGGCAGTGTGCCGGTAATGACGGGAGCGCCGGTTAACGGCTTGAATATTCCGGGCATTGCCGTTCATGGCATTTTGACGCTATATAAGATCCTTTGCGGGATACAGAATAATATGCCCGGGAATATGCTGTATCCGGGACATAAGGAGTGGTACAGAGTTGTTATATACTATGTGCTGCTAAGTGTGTGGCTGCATATGCAGAATAGAAATGAAAATAAGAGAACCTTCAGCCTAATGATTCCGGCTCTGGCATTAACAATCTTGTGCATTACCATTCCGCACGGCCTAAAGATTACCGCGATCGATGTCGGCCAGGGCGATGGAATTGTGATCGAGGCGGGGCGCAGAAACATTCTTATTGACGGTGGGAGCAGCAGTAACAATAAAGTTGGGAAGTATTCGGTTATTCCGTTCTTGCGATATGAAGGAATAGGGCAGCTTGATGCGATAGTCGTAAGCCATGAGGATGAAGATCATATCTCGGGAATATTGGAAATCATGGACGGAATGAAGAAGGGTGGAATTAAAGTTAGGATGCTTATCTTACCTGACGTTTCGGAAAGCTCAAGAGGCGATAACTATCATAGCCTTGAAACAATGGCAAAAGAGCTGGATATACCGATTGAATATATGAGTAAGGGAGAAGGTTTTGAGTTACCCGTAAAAGACGGCATTTCAACACGGATGCTGGAATTGACATGCCTCAATCCAACTGAAAAAATGAGCACCGAAGGAGCCAATGCATACTCCACGGTTTTGCATATGCGTTATGGCATGTTTACAGCTCTTTTTACAGGGGATGTTGAAAAAGAGGGAGAAGATCAGCTTGTGGATGCAATAAGGGCAAATACGGAAAAATATGGAGATATAACACTACTTAAAGTTGCCCACCACGGATCGCAATATACAACCTGCGAAGAATTTCTTGAACTGACTCATCCTAAGCTTGCCGTAATAAGCTGCGGAGAGAACAATTCCTACGGTCATCCTCATGGGGAGCTGCTTGAAAGGCTAAAAGAGCATGATGCTCGAATATATCGGACCGATAAACTGGGAGCGATAAGCTTCGCTGTTTCTTTTGAAGGCGAAGTAAGAGTAAGCAGCATGCTTAAGCCACAGACAATAGATAATCCGGAGTAAAGATTACGATAATAAAAAACAGGTATAGCGTTAAATGCTAAACCTGTTTTTGAAATGATCAATTAAGTCGAATCGAAATGTCTTTTATCAAAATTAGAATGAATAACCGTTGGATCTGTTATAGCCTTCGCAGATAGCGTTGGTGTTCTTGATAATGAAGTAAAGACCAACATACACACCTACACCGCAAAGAAGTGCTCCGATAACCATCCAAAGAAGAATTGTTGTTCCGTTCTCTTCAAAAGTCATACCGTATCTGGGAGCGTTGTTATAAAGTCTGTTTCCTACCTTGTAGTACCAGTAGAAGCAATAGATACCGCATGTTATCATGCCAAGAAGAATAAATGCTACAAGACCGGGAGTCTCTTCTCCGTCGCCATCGCAGGCAATGTTTATATCTCTTGCAAGTGTATAGATGAAATAGTATGTGTAGATACCGCAAGTTATAAGTGAAAGCAAGATGAGTATAAGCAGGTTTCTGTCAGTTTTGAGAGGTGCAGATCCTGTGTAAGCGTTGTTGCTTCCTGTAAAAGTATCCTTTACATCGTTGATTGCGCTTGTGAATCCCTGCTCTGCAGAATTGAAAACATTATTGGCTGCATTTTCAATCTGCTTGAATGAATCAGGTGCTACTTCCTTTCCGCAATTGGGGCAAATTTTGGTGCCGTCCGGAACTTCGTGACCACAATTAGAACAAAACATAAAAATCTCCTCCTAAAAAATATAATTAAGTAATTTATATATGAACCCGTTTTTGGGATCAAATCTAACTATCGCATCGTTCGCATCAAATAATCTGTATATATATATAACAAAATATAGAGCGATAATGTTGCATAGGATCAAGTTATATATTTTCTTTGGGATTCTCTTTTTATTAAGGATAACAATAGCAGCAGGTAAAGGAACCCAGAACAGCGGGTGGAACCTGAATGCCGACTTAAAATCAAGCAGAAGTGCAGAATGAACGCCTCTTGTCGTTCCGCAGCCGGGGCACGATACTCCGGTCAAGAATCTTATAGGACATCCTATACCGACAAAATGAAAAAAAACATATAGCGCAACCACCGCAAATACGGCTATCCATAAATCCTTGTTCTTCATAACATGCAAAGTATAACATAAAATGTCGAAAAGTTCTATTTGAGATGAGTTTTTTGAGCATCTATGATAACATTAAGGCTGGAGTGTGAATTGAAATGGCAGCAAAAACATCAGATTTTAAGGTAAAGCAAAAACAGCTTAATGAGGATATTACATCCGGGAATCTGAAGCAGTGCTATCTTGTCTACGGAGAAGAGGCGTATCTTCGCCTTCAGAACAGAGATAAGCTTGTAAAGGCAATGGGTGGAGATGCTTCATCCATGAATTTTACAAGATACGAGGGCGATGCTTGCGATCCCGCAGCCATCATAGATATGGCGGAGACAATGCCTTTTTTATCGGACAAAAGGGTTATCCTTGTCGAGAACAGCGGATTCTTTAAAAACGGATGTCCCGAACTGGCGGATTATTTAAAAGAGCCGGCCGAGGCCGCTTATTTTATCTTTGTTGAAAAAGAAGTCGACAGAAGAAAAGATATCTATAAAGCAGCAGCGAAGCTGGGGCTTGATATAAACTGCGACGAACAGGATGAAGATACGTTAAAGAGGTGGATAGCATCCAAGTTCAGGTCCGAGGGAAAAAACATTTCGGCCGGAGCGGTCGCTTTTTTGATCGACAGAGTCGGAAGCGACATGTCCAATATCAGCACGGAGATTGAAAAGCTTGTGTGCTATTGCATCGACAGAGATGAGGTTACAAACGCCGACATCGAGGCAGTGTGCGCGAACTGGATCACCAGCAGGATATTTGCGATGACCGACGCCATAGTCGAGAAAAACAGAAAAAAAGCGATAGATCTTTACTACGATCTTCTTGCGCTCAAAGAGCCGCCTGCCAAGATACTTGCACTTATAACAAGGCAGTTCAATTTGATGCTCCAGATAAAAGAGATGGATGAGAACAGGAAAGATAAGGGAACGATCGCAAGTGCGGTCGGACTTATGCCTTTTCTTGTCGGTAAGTATGTAGCTTGGGCCAAGAATTATTCATATAAAGAACTAAGAGATGCGCTTGAGCTATGTGCGTCCAATGACGAAGCCGTTAAAACAGGTAAGCTTGATTACGTTATCAGCGTTGAAATTGTCATTATAGGTTGCACGGGTAATTAAGAAAATGAATTTGAAAAACGGCTGCCCAAGGCTTATACTATAATTTGACGTTTCTCATAAAAGGAGGAGAGTTTTGAACAGACCAAGACCACAGGAAATATACAGACATTTCAAGGGGAATATGTATCAGGTGATAGCGATTGCCACGCACTCTGAGACAAGGGAAGAAATGGTTGTTTATCAGGCACTTTACGGGGACTACAAGTTCTATGTAAGGCCTCTTGATATGTTCATGTCTGAAGTTGACAGAAATAAATATCCTGAAGTAACGCAGAAGTACCGTTTTCAGAAAGTAGAGGTGTCCGAGAATACTACACCGAGTACTCAGCCCGAAGTGGTAACACCCCAAAGGGAAACTGTTTTACCTAAGATTAACGTTGCTCCCTCCGCACCGGCATCAAGTAAGGAAACTATCAGACAGAACTTTAGGAATGAGCCCTACAAGCCGTCCAAGGTCATGGAAAAAAGTGTCGACGAAGAAGCAGAGGATCTTCATCTTGATCCCCTCGTTATCAAGTTTCTTGACGCAGATCTCGCGGTTGAGAAAAATGATATTTTATCCAAGCTTCGTCCGATAATAACAAACGATATGATAGATATCATGGCTATGTCGATGGGCGTAGTCGTAAAGGAAGGCGATGTGCTCGACAGATATAACGATCTTCGCACCTGCCTTACCACAATGGAAAAATACGAAAGTACCAGATTAAGGAGCTAGTTTATTTATGAAATTACTTTCAATTGCGATTCCTTGCTACAATTCTGAAAGTTATATGGAGAAGTGTATAGAGTCACTTTTGGTTGGCGGTGAAGATGTTGAGATCATCATTGTCGATGACGGTTCCAAGGACAGAACCGCACAGATCGCCGACGACTATGCGAGCAAGTATCCGACTATCGTAAAGGCTGTTCACAAGCCCAACGGCGGACACGGAAGCGCCGTTAATGCAGGTATCGAGAATGCGACAGGTCTTTTCTTCAAGGTCGTTGATTCCGACGACTGGGTAAAAGAGATCGCGTATCGCAAGATTCTTTCCACACTTGCCGAGCTTGCAGGCGGTGATACACAGCTTGACCTTCTCATCAGTAACTTTGTTTATAACAAAGTTGGAGAGAAGAAACACAAGGTAATGCGTTATGCCAATATGTTCCCTATTGAAGAGCTCTTCACATGGAAAGACATTAAGAGAACTCCCAAGGGAAAATATCTTCTTATGCATTCCGTTATCTTTAGGACCAAACTCCTTCGCGAGTGCGGCCTTAAGCTTCCGGAGCACACATTCTATGTAGATAATATCTATGTTTATAACCCGCTTCCGTTCGTTAAGAACATGTATTATCTGGATGTGAATTTCTATTATTACTATATTGGACGTGAAGATCAGTCTGTAAATCAGAAGATCATGCTCTCACGTATCGACCAGCAGCTCAGAGTCAACAAGCTTATGATCGATTACTATGTAGAGAACATCGGAATGATCCGTTCACAGTGCGAAAGACACAAGTATATGTTCAATTATCTTGAGATCATCACGGCTGTATCATCGGTTCTTCTTATTACCGAGGATACTCCCGAGAATCTTGCCAAGAGAAAAGAACTTCTTGACTATATTAAGAGTAAAAGTTTCTTGCTTTATCTTAAAATTAGATATAGTATTGAAGGAACATATATTTATTTACCCGGAAAGGGTGGAAGAAAGATCACACTTGCAGGATATAAGCTTCTGCAGAAGATATTCCACTTTAATTGACGGGCCGCTTGTTTTTACAGAATTAGGGGAAAAAATAATCATGAAGGGAAAAATAAAGGTAAGAGAGTTATTACGTTTGGGATTACCGATACTTATGTATCTGCCCATATATGGAATTTGGTTCACGCTTTTGGAGAAACGCAGATTTTCGCATTACGCACTTATTCATACAACGCTAGATGATAAGATTCCGTTCTGTGAAGTGTTTATTATTCCATATCTTTTGTGGTTTTTATATGTTTCGGGTACCGTTTTGTATTTCTTGTTTAATATGGAAGTAGAAGATTATTACAAGTGCTTCATGTTCCTTGTGACAGGTATGACCCTGTTTTTACTTATCTCTACGGTATTTCCGAATATGCACCAACTTCGTCCCGAGGTATTTCCTAGGGATAACGTGTTTACGCGCATGATTGCCACGTTATATAAGACCGATACACCGACCAATCTCTGGCCGAGTATTCACGTATATAACTCGTTGGGCGCCATGATAGCGGTCAGACACAGTAAACGTATCAAAAAGGCAGGAAAGATATTCAGCGACATTCTGGGAGTGTCAATTATTCTTTCAACAATGTTTATCAAACAGCATTCGGTTTATGATGTACTTACGGCCTTCTTTATGGCCATCATATTCTATCTGGTATTTTATCATTCGACTGTTGTTGAGAGCTTTTGCAAAAAAAGAGAAGAGAAGCTTGCTTTTAGATACGAATAATTATGATCATAAAAAATGCGGTCTGCAGTTAATTCTGCAGACCGCTTATTATTTACATTAAGTACTTACAAATGAAAAAAACATATCAGTTCATAAGCTGTAGTTTTTGCTGTAAGCATTCAAGGGTGATGTTATCGGACTTTACCGAGACCTCGCCGTCCGTGTGAACCCACATGGGGATCATCGTCTTAACCGTAAATTTAGCTGTTCTGTATTTGTAAACACCCTTAAATATGTAATGTAATCCGAATATCGCAAAAGGAAGAGCAAGGAACATTTTGGGCCTTGGCAGGTCTCCGACTACGCACAGATCAAAGAGACCATCGGTCAGATCTGCTTTCGGAGCGAATCTGAATCCGCCGCCTTCGTGATGATGTATCATGGCGGTAATAAGCATAAAGTGAGAAAGATGCAGCTTCTTACCGTCTTCAAATTCGATATCACACGGTATCTTATCGGCTTTGATCAGCTGTTTTACGGCAATTGCACCGTAAGTCAGCTTTCCGAGTCCGATCTTATTAAGAAAATTCTTGGTTCCCGAAGAAAGTGCTTCTTCGCATACAGCGGCATCAAAGCCTATTCCGGAGCTGACGTCAAAATAGCGAACATTGCCGATCTCTTCACTGTGAAGCCTGGACATGGGAACGGTCTTGTTGTTATACGTAAGCTTTCCTATATCAAGAGTCCTTACAACCTTGCCGGCTGCGATTCTTTCAAGGAGTTCATCATATTCTTTTGGATAGGAGAGATCTCTGACAAAATCATTGCTCGATCCTATTGGGATAAAGCCGAGAATTATTCTGTCAAAATAATCGTGAATGCCGTTGATGGCTTCGTTGAGAGTTCCGTCGCCTCCAAGGACTATGACTCTTACCGGATATTCCATATCTGCGGGAGCATTTATGGTGAGCTTCTCCATGAGAGCCGTTGCGTCACCGGGGCCCTTTGTATAAGCCGCCTTGTAATCGATTGAGGCTGAAATAAGCTTGTCTTCAAGCCTATCCCATATTTCTTTTCCTTTTCCGGAACGTGCTGATGGATTAACTATGCAGTAGTACATACAATTCCTCTGTAAAAATTTTGATTAATCGAAAATATTATAGCATTTTTTGTCGTTGTGTGGTACGATATGCAAGATGTTTACTTTAATACATTAAATTGACGAAATATCATTATTTTTGGAGGAGCTAAGATGTATTCATTGGAAGAAGTTAAGAAAATCGATCCCGAAATTGCTTCCCTTATCGAAGCAGAGGTTGAGCGTCAGAACAACCACATTGAGCTTATTGCTTCAGAGAACTGGACCAGCAAGGCCGTTATGGCAGCTATGGGCAGCCCTCTTACCAACAAATATGCTGAGGGACTTCCGGGTAAAAGATATTACGGCGGATGCCACGTAGTTGATGAAGTTGAGAAGCTTGCAATTGAGAGAGCGAAAGAACTCTTCCACTGTGATTATGCCAATGTACAGCCTCACTCAGGCGCACAGGCCAACCTTGCTGTACAGTTCGCACTTTTACAGCCCGGTGACACCATCATGGGTATGAATCTTAGCCAGGGCGGACACCTTACACACGGAAGTCCGGCCAATATATCGGGAACTTATTTCAAGGTTATCCCTTACGGCGTAGATGAGAACGGTGTTCTTGATTATGAAGAGATGTACAAGCTCGCTGTAGAGAACAAGCCCAAGCTCATCATCGCAGGTGCTTCTGCATATTGCAGAACAATTGATTTCAAGAAATTCAGAGAGGCTGCAGATGCATGCGGAGCAATCCTCATGGTAGATATGGCTCATATCGCAGGTCTTGTTGCCGCAGGCGTTCATCCCAGCCCGTTCCCTTATGCTGACGTTGTTACAACAACAACTCACAAGACACTCAGAGGACCCAGAGGAGGACTTATCCTTTGGAACCAGTCAGCTCAGGACAAGTTCAAGATCAACAAGGCTGTATTCCCCGGAATCCAGGGTGGCCCTCTTGAGCACGTTATCGCAGCTAAGGCTGTATGCTTCAAGGAAGCTCTTACACCTGAGTTCACAGAGTATGGTAAGAAGGTTGTTTCCAACGCCAAGGCTCTCTGCGAAGGCCTCATGAAGAGAGGAGTGCAGATCGTATCAGGCGGAACAGACAATCACCTTATGCTTGTAGACCTCACAAACTTCGGTCTTACAGGTAAAGAGGTTGAGGCATGGCTTGATGATGCACATATCACAGCCAATAAGAACACTATCCCCAACGAGCAGCAGTCTCCTTTCGTTACAAGCGGTATCCGTCTCGGAACACCTGCCGTAACTACAAGAGGCATGAACGAAGAGGATATGGATCAGATCGCTGAGGCAATCGCAGTAGTTATCAAGAACAAGGGTGAGAAGAACGATGAAGCTCGCGCTATCATCAAGAAGCTCACAGACAAGTATCCTCTTGACTAATTATCTATTAGTACTAAAAAATTTCAGTAAATAATTTTAAGCCAAAATTGTTCGCATCTTAAATGTGTGACAATTTTGGCTTTATTTTTTCCCGCAATTACTCAACTTAACATTTGAAAAAGAGAATATGCAGAATTGATTATAATGAACATACAATTTAGAAAATACACAGATTATTTTACAATTATAAACTAATTATTCAAAATAAATAAAGATTTTGAGTAAAATGTATTGACAAATTGGAAGCCCGCCAATATAATGAAATCAGATAAAGGGATTAAGAAATATAAAAATACTTCTCCCGGATCGGTTAATGGGGAGAAAGAAAGGCAGGTACACTCCAAAGGGATAGGTTAGTTTAAATCTTCAAGGAAAGGATGGTACAGACCACCGGAAATTTTTAGTATTTAACTAAAATAATCGTTTTATCTAAGATGTAGAAAAACAGCACTTCCTGTACATGAAGGGTGGTTATGACAATATCAGTATCTTGCAACCACAGCATACGAGTGCAAATGTTAATGGAAAGACGTGCTGAGAGTTTAGGAGGACGGTCCATTGGACGAAGAAATATTTTTAGAAGATAAGTACTCGGTGTAAGGGCAGAAGTAGGTAACATAGATGAAGCTTCTGCCCTTTTGTTATGCCCTTTTTTATGATAAAATAGGTTGAAAAATATTGTGGCATACGGGGAAGATATGAGTAAATTTGATGAGCAAGAGTTTGATGAAAAGAGACTGGCACGTAGGCAGAGGAGGAAAAAGAGTCAGGTAACGGCCTTTGTTATTCTGGCACTTTTTATTTTAGTAATTGCCGGAGTGGCGGTTTTTTCTGTGTATTCGATAAAGAACTTACTTAATATTCCGGGTGGTGGCGGAGAGTCTGCTGAGGAAGCAGCAGGTGAAGCAAGTTCGGAGGAAGTTGTTATTGAGACCCCTGAGACTGTTGACCCGGAACCCGAAGAGATGACTGAAGAAGATATACTTAACGAGGTTGTAGACGGCTGTATTGCCGAGCTTTCGATAGAAGATAAAGTCGCAGGACTGTTTATAGTAACTCCCGAGCAGCTTACCGGCGTGGCTACGGCTGTCAAGGCAGGAAGCGGAACTCAGGATGCGCTTTCCAAGTACGCCGTGGGCGGTGTTTCTTATTTTGCCAAGAACATCAAGGATGAAGCCCAGATCACCGAGATGCTGGGCACAACGGCTTCTATGAGTAAATATCCCATATTTACAATTGTTTCCGATGAGGGCAAAAAAGGCGGTGTTACATCTAACATAAGCATTGAAGGAATAACAGATGTTACTGATCCGGATACCGCGAGCACTACATCTAAGGCACTTGGTGAGAAGCTTTTTTCATACGGATTTAACCTGGATATAGCTCCGAGTATCGATATTTCAGAGAACGGACTTTACGGAACAGACGCAGGTAGCGTAAAGGGAATAGCAGCTTCTTTTGCATCAGGTATCAAGGAGAGCGGAGTGGATGTCTGTGTAAGCTCTTTCCCGCTTAAGACGGATACGACCGCAGGTCTTACGGCTATAAGCAAGAGTAAGGATGAGCTTGCAGCCGGTGAATATGATATTTTTAAAGAGATAATTGAAAACAGCAATCCCGCTGCAATAATGATGTCCAATGCATCATTTGAAAATGCGGCAGGTGACAATACTCCTGCTTCTTTGTCTTCTGTTATGATAGATGAAGAGCTCAGAAACGGACTTGGATATGGCGGAATTGTTATTACGGGACCGCTTAACGAGGCTTCCGTGACAGAGTACTATACTTCCGGCGAGGCTGCGGTTAACGCAATCAAGTCGGGAGCTGACATGATCTATCTTCCCGAGAACTTCGAGGAAGCGTATAACGGCCTTCTTGAAGCAGTTAACAGCGGAAGTATCGACGAAGCAAGGCTTGATGAATCACTCAAGCGCATTTATAAAGTCAAATATGCCGACAAGGCAATGGAAATAATAGATAACAAGTAAAAGAGGGATATATGCGACAATTCAGAAATGAATGGAAATATCTCATAAACTACGGTGAGTACGAGTCATTGAAATGTCAGATGAAACCATATTTTCATCTTGATCCCAATGCCAAAGGTGACGGGTATCTGATCCGAAGCCTTTACTTTGACGATCTGTGGAATTCGGCTTATGAAGAGAAAGAAGTGGGCGTGTATTTCAGGAAGAAATACAGAATAAGGATCTACAATTTCTCCGACACGAGTATTAAGCTTGAAAGAAAGCTTAAGCAAGGAAGCTACATCTACAAGGAATCGGCATCGCTCACCCGCGATGAGGTATACAAGATACTAGACGGCGATTATGAATTTCTTTTGCATTCGGACAATAACCTGTGCAGAGAATTTTATTTTGAATGTATCAGTAATATGATGAGGCCGCGTGTCATAGTTGATTATGACAGAACACCGTTTATCATGGATGCGGGCACTGTCAGGATTACCTTTGACAAAAAAGTAAGAGCGGCGGTAGGAGGCTTTGATATTTTTGATGATTCGCTTCCTACGCTTTCGGCGCTTCCTTCCGATAAGCTTATCATGGAGATAAAATATACTGAATTCTTACCTAAGATAGTAAAAGAACTGGCTCCTCCTTCAAGAAGCGAATTTGTGGCAGCCTCAAAATATGTTCTTTGCTGTGATAAAACCAAATACTTATTTGATAATAACTACTATGCAGACGAGAGGAGTCTTATATGAGCGTTAAAGACGTAATAAGAAAATCTATTTTAAATTCGGATATTTATTCCACCTATGATCTCGGAAAGATAGCTCTTTCCCTTATAATTGCACTTATCATGGGCATGATCATCTATTTTGTTTACAAGAAATTCTATGCGGGAGTTGTTTTCTCCAAGAGCTTTGCGGTTACACTTATCGGAATGACGGTACTTACATGTATGGTCACACTTGCGATCAGCACCAACATCGTTATCTCACTCGGTATGGTCGGTGCGCTTTCTATCGTAAGATTTAGAACAGCGATCAAGGATCCGCTCGATCTTCTATATCTGTTCTGGGCGATCACGACCGGTATTACCGTTGGAGCGGGCATGTACTGGCTCACACTTGCATCGGCTGTGATCCTTATCATTATGATCGTATGCTTTTATGCCAAGGCTTCTACAGGTCAGGTATTTGTTGCGGTTATCCACTATGAGGGAACTGAAGCGGGCGATGATATCATGAAGGCTTTCGGTAAGGTTAAGCACTATCTTAAGTCCAAGACCCTTCGCGCCGGAACAACAGAACTTGCTGTTGAAGTATACGTTAAGAATGACGAATTTTCTTTTGAAGAAGAGATCAGAAATATTTCAGGGGTAAAAGATATTACGCTTATTCAGTACAATGGCGAGTATAACGGATGATATTTTATAAGCGATATGGTATATATTTTTATCTGAAATAAAGTTGCCGGTAAATAACGTTTTTTAGTCAAAAAAGTATTAAAAAACGTAAATTTAATACGAGTAAACATTTAAAAACACAATGACCTTGTTTACAATTAATGTGCAGGGATATTGTGTTTTTTTATTTTTACCGAAGTAGTGAAGGAGGCAACATTATGGCAGAAGTACATATGAACAGTCAGATGGCTGCGCCTATAAAAACAGGAGCCGAAGCGCCTGTTATACAGCGTCCCAAAACTAAAATTCCGGACAGAGTTAAGGAGTCTGAGAGGGCTCATGAAGATAGAATGCAGAAGCTTATTAAAGATGAGATCGCCAAAAGCCGGGATGATGTCAGGACTAAGGAGTACGGACCTGTTATAGCAAGGTCAAGTGACGGTGATACGGTCAGAGTCAAAAAGGATGAGCTTGAAGAAAGATATGAGCAGGAAAAGAGAGAAAGCGCTATTTACGATAAAGCCAGAAATGATTCCGGAAGAACCGGCGAAGAGGAAATTCCGGATGTTGAGCTTCCGGAGATAGAGCTTGAAGAATACGAGCCTGAGTTCGATTTTAAGCCCATTCCTTACGAGCCGGGAGAATTCTTGGAAAAGACCAAACAGGAGGCTATAAAGGCTCAGGATAGCGCCAGAGAGATATATAAAGAAGCTTCCATAGACGGAGCTAGTTCATCTACAGGTCAGGTAGGAAGCTATTCGGATTCCATGTTAAAAGAGATGTATCTTAAAGGCGATATTTCGCAGATCAGCTATGAACGCGAGATGGAGGCAAGAGAAGAGCAGCGTAAGGCCAGAGAGATGGATGAAAGGGCATTTTCTGCAGATATGGCTGAAGATGACGATAGGATCAGAGAGATGGAGAGAACAAGGGAAGTTATAAGAGATGTAGAAAACGGAGATGTTAATACTTCCGATGACGCACCGTCTCTTGATCAGAGGCTTCAGGCTATGCAAAACGCCGATGCGATGTAAATTATAATATAATAAATAAAGAGGACTAAAGAGCAGTGAACTCTTTAGTCCCTTATTTATGTGAAGGCATTGCAATTGCCATGCCGGTGTACTAACCGGATCTTCGGAATATATCGATCCGGGTGCCGAGTACCGTTTATTTCGATTTAGTGATCGCTTCTTCAGCTTCTTTACAGGTGTAATGGTATTCAATAACCTCATCATTATCAAAGGTGAAGAATAAAACGAATTTATCAAAATCATATTTATAACCGATTCCGTATTCACTTTTAAAAGTCTCATAATTATCGCCGTATGCATTAACTACATCTTCTTTTGGAGTTCCGACTCCGATATTCATAGATGTAACGACGCCTTTTTCTGAAACAGTGATAGATACCGGTGTTTCTTTCTTTTCTATATCAACAGTCTGCATTCCGATCTGATTTGAATCAAAAGAGTAGTAGTGATCTGCAAGATTTGGATCGCTTTGCGGATCGGGGGTTCCGAGTTTTTCAAGCACCTGGTCGGCACTGTCAAGAACCGAAACGGCCTTTTGATTGTAGTAAAATGTCGGATCGTCTTTTTCCATTGAAGTAGTTGTGGAAGTGATAAGCGGAGTTCCCATCGAGGAATAGCTTGATCCTGATTCGGAATTATCCTGAAGTGCTTCCTGAACTGCTTCGACTGTGGATTCATCTACCGTGAAGTCTTCGCTTGAAGCGATGACATCAGCTTCGGTCACGCCACAGCCGGTTAATATGAAAATAAATGCTGCGGTGATCGCAAATGTAGATAATCTTTTCATAATTACTCCTTTTTAGCCTATCTTAATCCCATTCATCAAATTTGGAGGCGGTAGATATGTTTTTGTAATTGATAGTGCATACCTTTCCGTTTTCAAATCCAAATATGATATCAAAACCGTCAAAACTGTAGCTAAGATCGCCGCTCTTGGTTTCTTCGGCTTCTCCATAGGCTGCTGTAACTTCTTCTTTTGTATTTCCTACTTTAATTCCTCTTGATGTGGAGATGCTGTCTGTCTCAACGTCAAGAATATATGGGTATTCGACTCCTTCTTCCTTTAATGCGTTGTAAGTGATCTCATTTTCACCATATATATACATTGATTGTAAGTCTGCGTTAACCGTAAGCTCAGGGTTAAATGCACCAAGGTTTTGCAAGATCCTGTCGTTATCGTTAAGAATGGATACTGTTTTTCCTTTGTAGACGAACTGATCTTCAGTGAGCTCTGAATTGACTTCTCCTGTATCTTCATCGGAGTTGTCATCTGATGTCGTATTTCCCTCATCGGCAGGAGAGGAGTCTGAGCTTTCTGCCTGTGAGGTAGTATCTCCTTCATCACTTGTTGAATCGGGACTGCTTATTGCTGTTGTGGATAGTTCAAGATTAGCAGGATCATGGGCTGTTTCCCCGCAGCCCATGAGCATAAGTATAACTGCCGATGCAATAGTAACGGTCGTTATCTTTTTCATATCTTTATCTCTTTCCTTTTTGTAAGCGTTAATATATAAGCGTTAATTTTGTCTTATGTCAGGTGGTCTTTGGCGCGTTTTTAATTCTGTCATAGTTCGGAGTATTGGTATATTGGATCGATAAGAGTTTTTTATCCTTCGGTGATACTTCGAAAGAAATGCTGTAGCCGTCAAACTCGTAAGTTAAATAATCAGAATTTTCGCTGATTTTTTCAGTGGGTTCTCCGTATGCCGCGATCACGTCATCCTCGGTGCTTTTGTTACTGATGCCCCTTGCGGTTTCAATGTCGCTTGAAGTATTAAGTATGTAAGCAACTAATTCTTCTCCGTCTATTTCAAAGGTATCCAATAATATATCGCCGCGTTTTTTACCATAGTCATATCTCTTGAATGCACCCCCCTTATCAAGATTTGAGCGCTCTTTATTATAATCGCCCAAATTTGCAAGTGATGTCTGGGTATCGTCAAGAATTGAGATGACATTATTGTTGTAGATGAACTGGTCATCGGTAAGCTCTGCTTTTACTTCACCTGCATCGGTAGAAGAGTTGGAGTCATCATAATTTAATGTTGAAGACGGTCCTTCAGCGTTTGTATCCGATCCGATTTCAACCTCTCCGCATCCCATAAGTGCAAGCACCATGGCAGATGAAATAATAATTGTCGATAGTTTTTTCATTTTTCTCTTTCCTAACTTTGTTTCGCTTTTAGTTGTTCTTATAAAAATCTTTTTGAACAGCGATATTGTAATAATAGATATGTACAACCTTACCTTCGTAAATTTGGAAGAATAACTGGAATCCGTCAAAATCGTAGGTTAAGTTTCCGGCTTCATCTTTTTTTGAAGGTTCTCCGTAAGCAGAGGTTACAGCATCAGGTGTGTCCCCGACTTTTATGCCTTTGGAAGTCTGAACCGAATCATTATGCAAAATGATCTCCAAAGGTGCTTCGGTTTCGCCGTTCGTGTAAGTGGTCATATCAACGGTAGCGGAATCATCATCGGCCTTACCAAATGAATAGTACGTAAGGTCTTTATCTTTGAAAATGTATCCGGGGATAGGCTCACCAAGTGCGTCATTTAAAGTTTTAATATCGCTTAGGATCGAAACTTCTTTTCCGTTAAAAGAAAAAGCGTCATCACTAAGATCCGATGCAGACATAACAGATATTTCCTTGGAGGAATCATCATCGGAACTTGAAGGATCGGTCGGTGTTTCAGCCTCCTCGGAAGCCGGTTCAACAGATGAAGTTCCTTTGTAGGATTCATCGATAGATCCGATTTCCTTCTCAGCACATCCCATAACCAGCATAACCATTACGTATGCAATACTTAGTGTCATAGCAATTCTTTTTTTCATTTTTTCTCTCTCCTCATATTGTTTTATTTATTGATTATCATATCTGGCGTTGTTGGCAGTATTGTTAAACCAATATTTCTCTACCTTTTTGTCATCGTCATACTTGAAATTGATTGAATAACCGTCAAGATCGTAGGTGGTAACATGTAGTTTTAATGGTTCTCCTTTGGTGTTCACGACGCCTTCACCATTGTCAACGTCTGTGGGTTCACCGTAAGCTGCTACGACTTCATCCTCTGTACTGCCGATTCCGATATCTTTTGAAGTCTTGATGTCACCTTTCCTAATATCAAGGGTCATCGGAAGCTCCTCGCCGTCAAGTTTTACTGTTGTGTACTCAATTGCTCCTGAAGCAAAAGAGTAGAAGATTGCATGACTTGCATCGGAGGAAGGATCACCGTCCGCGGGTCCCAAAGCATCAACAGCTGCCTGGTAATCATCAAGGATTGAAACCTTCTTGCCGTTAACTTCGATTGAAGCATCATCGGAAGCGGAAGAGTCTTCGGAAGAAACGCTTGATGCTGTGTCTGCATCGGTTGAAGTATCCGCATCGTCTGAGGTATCTGCAGTGTCGGTGGGGTTGCCGGGAGCAACTTCTTCAAAAGAAATCTCGCTTGTAGCGGGAGAGTTTTCAGAAGCTGCCTCTCCGCATCCCATAAGTGCGAGCATCATTGAGGATGCCATTATTATTGCCATAGATGTCTTTGTTTTCATCGGGTCTCCTTTTTATAAGCGTTTATTTTAATGGTTATAAGCGTTATTTCTTATGACCAAGAAACCATATCATGTGTTGCAGAGTTCTCATACATGATCGCATCTACAGTGTCCTTGTTTGAAAGGGGTAAAATTATCTTGTAATTGTCAAACTCGTATTCAATAATCTTGTGGTCACCGGATTCACTCTCCTTAGTCGGCTCACCGTATGCGGCGATAACATCATCTTTGCTGCTTCCGAACTTTATTCCCTTGGGTGTGGGAATTTCGGGATCTTTTATGGTGATCAAAAGAAGATTCTCTTTTCCGTCAATAACCAGGGTAGAAACTTCAATGCAAGCAAGGTGATAGTAATATCTTTTTTCGCCTAAATTCGGATTATCGTCAGCCGAATCTTCATAGGTATCATCGGGAGTACCGAGAGCGTCGATTACTGCCTGCGTATCATCCAGAATAGAGATAACTTTTCCTTTGTAGCTAAAAGAGCTATCGGATGTCGCTGCACTTGTCGTGCCTGATGCAGCCTCGGATGCGTCCGTAGATGCATCGGTGATACTGTCGGCTTCGGATTCGGGTGCCATGACATCTACAGAGATGCCGACATTTACTTCATTTAAATCAGCCCCGTCTGTAGCTTCACCTTCAGATGAACCACAGCCCATAAGTGCGAGCATCATTGCTGATGCCATTAAGATTGCCACTGTCTTTCTTGATTTCATATTTCCTCCTTTTATAAGTGTAAAAGCAAAACTGCCATTCCCTTTAAATAAGAGTTAAGAGCCAATCACTGTACAACTTTTGAGGATGTTTCGACGTTCTCGATTGTGATCCTGTCGACCTTTTCGTCATAGATATCGAATACGATATTGGTATCATCAAAGTTATATTCAATAGCGCTGAAAGTGTCATCGTGCACTTTGTTGGGCTCGCCGTAAGCTGCAATGACTTCTTCTTTGGAACATCCTACGCAGATGTTCTTTGGGGTCAGAATCCCGCATGCGATAACATAAATGCATTTGGGAAGTTCTTCGCCGTCAACTTTATATGTTTCAAGCTCGATCGCATGTGAATCGAAGCTGTATAATGCCTCGTTGGTATATAGGCTTGTCTGTTCGGAATCTTTTTTTCCGAGAGCCTTAAGTGTAGTATCAACATCGTTTAGTACCGAGATCACATTTCCCTTATATAGAAAAGAATCATCGGGAAGGGAAGCGTAAGCGGTAGAAGTATCAGGCTTGATCACGGATTCTGTTGAGGCCTCTGCATTTGCGGCAAGATCAGCTGATATTCCGACTGAAGGCATGTCTGCGAGCCCGGTTGATACACCGGCATCAATACCGGTAGTAGGGCCTGTTGTGTTTTCGGGAGAGGACTCTGATGAGGTTGTTCCGCATCCCATAGCTGTCAGCATAATTGCTGAAACGGTTAATAGTGCTGCAATCCTTGTTCTGTTCATATCTCCCTCCTTTTATAAGCGAAAGTCTTTCCTTTGGTAAACGTTACTTCTTCCCTTTGATAAGCGCTAAGCGCTTAACTAAATGCTGTTTTTGAATGATAATAGCTGTTTGTGTACAGAACCATATCGACTTTTGCTTTTGTATCATCAAATCTAAATGTGATGTTATACGTGTCGAATTGGTATTCTATTGTATATATCAACCCGTCATCTGTTTTGGTGTCGGGATCGCCGTAGGCGCCTGTTATCTCATCCTTGGTACTTCCTACGCCTACATCTCTGGAAGTTTTGATATCGGGTGAAAAGATTCCGATATCTACAGGTGCTTCCTTGCCGTCGATTACATTCGTTGCAAAATCAATCTTTCCGTTATCAAATAAATAGTTTTTGTAATCGCTGCCTGTACTTGATTTATCTGCATCGTAATCCCCGAGATAGCCAAGTGTGATAGCAGCATCATTCAATATTGAAATCTTGTTTCCGTTATATAGGAAAGCATCATCTGTAAGCTCGTGAGTATTATCCGGATCGCTGTCAGATGCTTCTTCAATTTCCGTGGTGTCCTCCTCTGTGGCTGAATTACTGCAGCCTACAATCGTGATCATCATGGCAGATGCTAACAAAAGTGTGGATATAGTTCTTTTTATCATGTCGTTCCTCCCGAAGTAAGCATCTTTCCTTTTACAAGCGTTAAGTGTATTAGTAATGCTAGTACACTTATATCACATTTCGACGTGAGTGTCAATGAATAATTACAAAATAATTAAAAATTAAGAATTTAAAAAATGGGAAAAAGAGGGCAGAGTTAGCCCTTTAAAGAGTAGATTTTATCTGATATTTTTACTTTGAGATATATCTCGGCATACTGGGATGCGGAGACCTCTTCGACGTAATTTTGGATGAAATTTCTGTTAATTCCATTTTTAATAAGAATGTCGGCCGCTTTGTTGTATGCTATGGCTGCCTCAGCCTCAGATGCATACTTGCCAACAACATAGTTGCTTCTTATATGTATAACGGTCTTGTATTTAACAAGTCCTTTTTCGGCAAACTGTCTTACACCGTGGTATCTGTTTAGGATAATGATGTTTTCATAGCGAAGATCGTAAGGATCGTCGTTGGCAAAAAGATAGTCGCGTCCCCTCACGGAGTAGCTCTTTATTCCGTATCTTCCCAGAACTGACAACTGGCTTCCGTAATCGGCAACAAAAAGATGAGAGCCTCGTTTCATTATTTTATGTGATGAATAATAAAAGAGATCCTCTATATCAAACTTATACGCAATGCCGGGAGAAATATAATAAAGAAAGAATTTCTTTTCAAGGTAGATCGGAGTGGATATGTACATGCCCTTGTCTCTGTAATTGATAAGCGTGACGAATTTATCGAAGGGCAGAGCATACTCTTTTTTGTAGGAAGAGATACCGATCTTATCCGATGAAAGTATTTTTAGAGCTTCTTTATAGACCTTGGCTGCCGTTCCTTTTACAGGGAAAGAACCAAGGGAAATGTGTTTGCCTTTATAGGTTATTGATGCTCTGTAGGAAGGGGTTCCGTCCTTAAGTGAGGTAGCGTAAACCCCGAGAGATTTATTTTTTTTCACACAAGAACCTCTTTTATGATATACTTTACGGGAATATTGTATCAATAAAAGAGGAGTAAAAGCAATGGCAAAGGAAGTATTGTATAGTAGCACCAGAGGCGCACAGGGCCGGATTAAGGCTTCTGAAGCGATTCTTAGAGGACTCGCACCGGACGGAGGATTGTATGTTCCGGATCATATACCGCATCTTGAAAAGAGCCTTAGAGAGATCTCAGAGCTCGATTACCAGGGAACAGCTTATGAAGTAATGAAGCTTCTTCTTACGGATTACACTGAGGAAGAGCTTAAGTATTGCATTTCTCATGCATATGATTCCAAGTTCGATACCAAAGAGATAGCACCTATTTCGGAAGCAGACGGCGCATACTACCTTGAGCTTTATCACGGAGCCACAATTGCTTTTAAGGATATGGCACTTTCAATCCTGCCTTATCTCATGACAACTGCAGCTAAGAAGAACAACGCCAAGAACGAGATCGTTATTCTCACGGCTACCAGCGGAGATACAGGAAAGGCTGCACTTGCGGGTTTTGCCGATGTTCCGGGAACAAGGATCATCGTATTTTACCCCAAGCACGGTGTAAGCCCCATTCAGGAACAGCAGATGGTTACTCAGAAGGGTGACAATACCTGCGTTATCGGAATTGAAGGAAACTTTGACGATGCTCAGACAGGAGTTAAGAAGCTCTTTACCGACCCCGAGCTTGCTAAGCAGATGGATGCCAAGGGATTCCAGTTCTCATCTGCAAACTCGATCAATATCGGTCGTCTTGTCCCTCAGATCGTATATTACGTATACTCATACGCTAAGCTCCTTAAAGAGGGCAGGATTGCGGATGATGACAAGATCAACGTTGTAGTTCCCACAGGTAACTTCGGTAACATCCTTGCAGCATACTATGCTAAGAATATGGGCGTGCCGATCGGAAAGCTTATCTGCGCATCCAACTCAAACAAGGTACTTTTCGACTTCTTCCAGACAGGAGAATACGACAGAAATCGTGATTTCGTGCTCACAGCTTCTCCTTCAATGGATATTCTTATCTCATCTAACCTTGAGAGACTTATCTATCACATCTCAGGCGACAGCGCATCCAAGGATGCTGAGTACATGAAGCAGCTCACTGAGACAGGTAAGTATGAAATAACAGATGATATGAGATCTAAACTTGTCGACTTCTTTGGCGGATTCGCTACGGAGGAAGAGACATTTGATACGATCAGAAAGGTATTCGACAAGACAGGATACCTTATGGACACACATACAGCAGTTGCCGCTTCTGTTTACGGCAAGTATGTGAATGAGACGGGAGATAAGACGGTTACTGTAATTGCGTCTACCGCAAGCCCCTTCAAGTTTACAAGAAGCGTCATGAACGCACTTGGAAAGGGCGATGACAGCAAGGATGATTTCGCGCTTGCTGATGAGCTTTCCGCAGTATCGGGCGTTGCCATACCCGATGCGGTTTCATCTATCAGAACAGCCGAGATCAGACACAAAACAGTTGTCGATAAGACGGAAATGGAGAAGGCAGTTAAGAATTTCCTGGGCATGTAAAAAGAAAAGTCGCGAGAATCCGCATATTTATTGCGCGATATTCTCGCGCATACAATAAAATACGGAGGTGCGAATGGAAAACGGAAAGAATATTTACTCAGAAAACACACCGCAGATTATTGAACTTGCTAAACTTTCAGAAGATGCAGATCAGATAGAAAATGAGCTTTTTTACAAATACGATGTCAAAAGAGGTTTAAGAGACCTTAACGGTAAGGGCGTTCTTACCGGTCTTACTCGTATTTCTGAGATAATTGCCAAGGAGGAAGTTGACGGCAAGAGCATTCCCAAGGACGGAGAACTTTACTTTAGAGGATATGACGTAAAAGATCTTATCAATTCAGCTACTGAAGATAAGAGATTTGCTTTTGAGGAGTGCGCGTATCTGCTTCTTTTTGACAAGCTTCCCGATAAAAAGGAGCTTGGTGATTTTAATAAGCTTCTGGGCTTTTACAGATCCCTTCCAACAAGCTTTGTGAGGGATATTATCATGAAGGCTCCCAGTAAGGATATGATGAACACGCTTGCAAGGAGTGTACTTACGCTTTACTCCTATGATGACCTTGCAGATGATACATCACTTCCGAATGTACTTAGGCAGAGCCTGCAGCTTATAAGTCTGTTCCCGCTTTTATCTATCTACGGATATCAGGCTTATAATCACTAT
Organism: Butyrivibrio sp. XB500-5; assembly: GCF_003625505.1. Taxonomy (NCBI): domain Bacteria; kingdom Bacillati; phylum Bacillota; class Clostridia; order Lachnospirales; family Lachnospiraceae; genus Butyrivibrio; species Butyrivibrio sp. XB500-5. The sequence goes on along the minus strand of NZ_RAIS01000001.1, from coordinate 452,397 downwards.
CACGAAGGAAACACATTATTTATTCATCCGCCTATTGAGAGCCTTTCTACGGCGGAGACTATATTGCAGCTGCTTAGACCTGACAGCAAGTACACTGAGCTGGAGGCAAGGCTTCTTGATATCTGCCTTGTGCTTCACATGGAGCACGGTGGTGGTAACAATTCATCCTTTACAACTCACGTTGTAAGCTCCAGTATGACGGATACCTATTCCGTTATCGCTGCTGCTATCGGATCTCTCAAAGGTCCCAGACATGGTGGAGCCAATATCAAGGTTGTTCATATGTTTGATGATATTGAGGCCAATGTCAAGGATTGGGAAGATGAAGAGGAACTTTCAGCTTATCTTGACAAGATATTAAATAAACAGGCATTTGATAAGGCAGGTCTTATCTATGGTATAGGTCATGCTATTTATTCCAAGTCTGATCCGAGAGCTCTTATATTAAAGAGCTTTGTTGAGAAGCTTGCGGTAGAGAAGGGCAGGGAAAAAGAGCTTGCGCTGTACGAAGCGGTTGAGAGGCTTGCGCCCAAGATTATCAGCGGAGAGAGAACCATGTACAAGGATGTCAGTGCCAACGTGGATTTCTATTCCGGTTTTGTATACAGGATGCTTGATCTTCCTGAGGAGCTTTATCCCACTATCTTTGCTATGGCGAGAATCGTAGGATGGAGTGCGCACCGAATGGAGGAGCTTGCCAACAACGGCAAGATTATCCGTCCCGCCTACATGGCAATCGAGCCCCGAAAGGACTACGTGCACATGGAGGACAGGTAAGACCGGCAGACAGGCGAACCGCGCCCGATATGGTAGATATCGTTTCGACGGTAGGATAATGGCTTAAAGATACGTACGAAGGACCGGTTTCCTTGCACGTATCTCCAATAACTTAAAGACAGGGAAAATTCTCATTTCACGTTGTTTAAAGAAATCGGATTTTCCCTGTCTTTTCATTGATTAAATTAGAAATCTACTTCTGTATCATAGTAGCAGCACTTGAGGAGTTTTTCCATCTCTTCCTGGCTGGGCTGACGAGGATTGGAGCCTGTGCAGGCATCGAGGATAGCGTTAGCTGCGATGTCGTGGAGTCTCTCAAGGAATACGTTCTCGGGAACAAAGCCCTGCTCAGCGGGAAGTCCGTCTGCTCCGTAGTGAGCGATACAATGAGGAATGTTGAGATCGTCATTCATCTTGCGGAGGTACTCGATAAGAAGCTTAACCTTTTCGTCGTCATTGGAGCCGCCAAGGTGCATGTAATCTGCAATCACGCCGTAGCGCTTCTTAGCTGTGGGATCCTTGGCGTTGAATGCAACAACCTTTGGAAGGTACATAGCATTGGCTGCACCGTGGATGATGTGTGCTCCGAGGTCTGCGAATACAGCACCTGTCTTGTGTGCCATTGAATGAACGATACCAAGGAGTGCATTTGAGAATGCCATTCCGGCAAGACACTGCGCGTTGTGCATAGCATCTCTTGCGTTCATGTCTTCGTTGTAGGACTTAACAAGGTTGCCCATGATCATCTCGATAGCATGAATTGCAAGAGGATCTGTATAGTCACAGTTGGCTGTTGAAACATAAGCCTCAACGGCATGTGTCATAGCGTCCATACCTGTGTGTGCAACGAGCTTCTTAGGCATTGTGTGCGCAAGCTCGGGATCTACGATAGCAACATCGGGTGTGATCTCGAAATCTGCGATAGGGAATTTGATACCCTTCTGATAATCAGTGATGATTGAGAAAGCTGTAACCTCGGTAGCTGTTCCCGATGTAGAAGAAATAGCGCAGAATTTAGCCTTGGTACGGAGCTTGGGAAGTCCGAATACCTTGCACATATCTTCAAATGTTGTCTCGGGATACTCATATTTGATCCACATAGCCTTAGCTGCATCGATAGGTGAGCCACCACCAATAGCTACGATCCAGTCAGGCTGGAATTTCTGCATAGCTTCTGCACCCTTCATAACTGTCTCAACGGAAGGATCTGACTCGATACCCTCAAAGAGTTCTACTTCCATTCCGGCTTCCTTAAGGTAAGCCTCTACTTTCTGCAAGAATCCCCCTCTTTTCATTGAGCCGCCACCTGTGCAGATGATGGCGCGTTTGCCCTCAAAAGTCTTAAGTGCTTCAAGAGCACCTTTTCCGTGATAAACATCTCTGGGCAGTGTAAAACGTGACATAACAAATACCTCCTTCAAAATCTTGTTAAAAAAATAACATTACATACATTATATGTGCACATCCCACAAAACTCAAGCTATTTATTGCTTTTTATTGTGAAATTTCCACCAAAAAATCAACTGAATTTAAGTGCACTTTTCACAGTTATGGAATTATCATCATTGAAAAAAACAAGTTAAATATGATATTTTTAATGATATAAGACATACAACTGATGATGTTGCAAGTAAACGAAATAAGAAGATGCTTTAAAATAATAATAGTGGGAGAATAGACTTGAAAGCAGTTTTGACAAGGGTTTTATCGGCATCGGTAGACATTGACGGTAAGAGAGTGGCAGAGATAGGTAAGGGATTTTTGGTGCTTCTGGGAGTACATGTATCGGATACCGAGGAAAAGGCCAAGAAGATGGCTGATAAAATTTGCGGGTTAAGGATCTTTGAGGATGAGAACGGAAAGATGAACATTAATCCCAAGGACGCAGGGGCTAAGCTCCTTATCGTAAGCCAGTTTACTTTATATGCCGATTGTTCATCAAGAAGACCGGGATTTACGGAAGCTGCGCGTCCCGATCTTGCAATTCCCTTATATGAGCTTGTAATAAAAGAGTGTAGAGATAGGGGCTTTGAAGTAGGAACCGGGGAATTCGGCGCGGATATGAAAGTGACGTCCGAAAATGACGGTCCGGTGACGATTGTATTAGATATTTAGATATATAAAATCCGGCGGGACATAAGTCTCGCCGGATTGTTTATTTATTATAGATTCTTCGCAGCCTGTCGCTTAGAGTGAATACTTCTTTGCGATAAGAGGAGCGACCTTGGATGAACCGATACGGCTGCATCCTGCCTCAGCGTATGCGAGGGCATCCTCGATTGTGCGGATACCGCCGGCAGCCTTGATCTTAACGTCAGGGCCGATGTGCTTTTTAAAGAGCTCGATGTCCTCAAGAGTAGCACCTGCTGATCCAAAGCCTGTTGAAGTCTTGATGTAGTCAGCCTTTACCTCTGTTACGATCTCGCAGAGCTTGATCTTCTCATCCTCTGTAAGATAACATGTCTCGATGATAACCTTAAGAAGCTTGCCTGAGCATGCCTCGCGGATCATTTCAAGCTCTTTTTTAACTTCGTCATATCTGTGATTCTTTACATCGCTTACGTTTACAACGGTATCAATTTCTGATGCGCCGTCTCTGATGGCAACCTTAGCCTCTTCAACCTTGGACTCGGGGCAGCTGTAGCCCAGAGGGAATCCGATTACTGTGCAAAGGTTGAGCTTGTCGCCGTATTTGTCATGAACTCTCTTAAGATATGTGGGAGGGATGCATACGGAAGCTGTTCCGTACTTAACTGCCTCATCGCATAACTCTATAATTCCTTCCCATGTAGCATCTGCCTGTAGAAGTGTGTGATCGATAAGTTTTAAAATATCTTTTTCTTCCACGATAAATTCTCCTTTTTTCGAAAAAATTAAATCTATTCTTTATGTATTTTACCATATTTTTGCCTGCTGTTATATGTGGTAAAATGCTAATTGTATTAATGGTGTTGGGAGGACATTTTTATGTCGTTTATGGACTCGTTTTATGGGGAGAAGAACTTATATGAGATTTCTCATGGATATGTAGTGTTGATCATCATGTATTTTTGCATCCATATTCTTTTGGAGGCAGTATACATAGGCTGCGGATGTACTCCTATGGCCTATATCAACATAATCAGCATATTGATCTATATAGGGATGTTTTTTCTTAATAAGACTGAGCACAAGATAATCGTTGCATGGTGTATATTGTGGGATATATTCACGCATGCTGTTGTTGCGACAGTTTTTATGGGATATAACAGTGGTTATTTCTTTTGGATAATCTCTTTATTTTCAATGTTGTTTGTTTCATTCTATGTTCCTATTACCAATGCATTTGCCAAAGGTATGGCCGTAGTATACGGCACACTTACTATAGTCGCTTTTGTTGCGCTTAAATATTTAGCGGATTATGGTTATCTACCTGATAAGTATGTGCCTTCTCCCGGGGTGTCGGGTGTTTTGTTTGTGGCCAATGCGATAATTGCATCCAGTATAGTAGTTATCCAGCTTATTGTTTATTCACATCATATGAACAGATATAACGCTACTCTCAAGAGGATGAATGATACCGATTACCTGACGGGGCTCTATAACAGGAAATCCATGATAGCTCTTTTTATTAAAGAGGTAGATCGCATGGACAAGGGCGAGAGTGGAGATATCTCAATTGCGATTTTGGATATTGATTTCTTCAAAAAGATAAATGATACTTATGGTCACAACGCCGGAGACGAGATCCTTATTGATCTTGCAGATATATTCAGATCTGAGGGTGAAGGAAAGTACACCGTAGGCCGTTGGGGCGGTGAGGAGTTTGTAATCCTTGGTTCTTACGAGCTTAGCTATGATGATTTCTGCAAAGAGCTTGAAAATCTCAACAAGAAAATAGCCGGAACGGGCTTTATCGCTGACAACAACGAACTTACCGTGACGGTTTCTATAGGTGCGGCTCACTATGAGAGCGGCATGACTATCGTAGATATAGTAAAAAGAGCTGACGACAGGCTTTACGAAGCCAAAGAGACCGGAAGAAACAAAGTTATCACTTGCAAGGAGAATCTTCTGGATTAACCAAAGCATATTATTATTTCAAGGAGTTTTTTTATAAATGTCAGAAAATGAAGTTATTAAGGGAAGGCTTGCGGGCCTTCGCGCAGCAATGAAGGAGAATGGCATTGACTACTACATGATGCCTACATCCGATTTCCACAACTCGGAGTATTCCGCAGACTTCTTCAAGGTAAGAGAGTACTTTTGCGGATTTGACGGATCCAACGGAACGCTTGTCGTAAGCGAAGATGAGGCGGGACTTTGGACTGACGGAAGATATTTCATTCAGGCAGGCAACCAGCTTGCGGGCACAGGCGTTGAGCTCTACAAAATGGGCAACCCCGGAGTTCCCACCATCGAGGAGTATCTTGCAGCCAATATGAATGCTGGCGAGGTTCTCGGCTTTGACGGAAGAGTTGTTTCCGCAGCAATCGGTGAGAGACTCGAAAAGAAGTTAAAAGATAAAAAGATAAGCCTTAAGATCGACAAGGATCTTGCGGAGGATGTCTGGACTGACAGACCGGCGCTTCCCTGTCATGATATCTATGTTTTATCAGATGAGCTCTGCGGAAAGTCTTTTGCGGATAAGCTTGCGGATGTTAGAGCCAAGATGAAAGAGTATGGCGCTGCGTCGCATCTTTTGTCCAAGCTTGATGACATCATGTGGCTCACAAATTTACGTGGAAACGACGTGGAGTGCAATCCCGTTGCGCTCTCATACGCATACATAACAGGCGATATGTTTGCGCTTTTTGTTCAGCCAAAAGAGGTAACCGGCGAGGTTAAGGCATATTGCGACAAAGTCGGAATTGAGCTTAAGGACTATGATGAGGTAATGAAATATGTATCCGAAAGCTCTTTTGACGGAGATCTTTTATACGATAAGAGAAACACGAACTATTTCACTTACAAAACTCTTTGCGAGAAGGCCGCAGCTGCCAAGGTTTCTTTGATCAACAAAAAAGATCCCACGGAGCTTATGAAGGCTGTCAAGAACGAGACTGAGCTTAAGAATATCAGGGAAGTCTATATCAAGGACAGCGCCAAGCTCACAGAGTTTATTTACTGGGTAAAAAAGAATGTGGGTAAGATCCCGATGACCGAGTATTCGGCAGCGATGAAGCTCGACAGCATGAGAGCCGAGATCCCCGGCTTTATTGAACTTTCTTTTCCCACGATAAGTGCTTATAACGCCAACGCCGCAATGGCGCACTATGACGCCACAGAGGATAACTGCGCCGAGGTTAAGCCGCAGGGTATGCTGCTTGTTGATTCGGGCGGAACATACATGGGCGGAACGACCGACGTTACAAGAACCATCGTTGTCGGCGAGATTTCCGATGAGATCAAGAAGCACTACACTGCAACGGTTTCGGGAATGCTTGAGCTTGCAAATGCACGTTTTATGGACGGATGCACCGGAAGAAACGTCGATATCTATGCAAGAAGAGCGCTTTGGGATATCGGAATTGACTACAATCACGGAACAGGACACGGAATCGGTTATATCTTAAATGTTCACGAGGGTCCGCAGGGTATCAGATGGAAATATGTTGAGGGCGCGAGTGAAGCTCTTCTTAAGCCCGGAATGATCGTATCGGATGAGCCCGGAGTTTATATCGAGGGAAGCCACGGAATCCGTATCGAGAACATTGTTGAGGTCGTAAGCCGTCTTGAGAATGAGTTCGGTAAATTCTATGGCTTTGAACATCTTACATACGTTCCGATCGATCTTGAAGCAATCGATACAGAGTTTATGAAACCTGAGGCAAAAGATCTTTTGAACAGATATCATGCGGAAGTTTATAAGAAAATTGAGCCTTTAATTGAGGATCAGGATGTAAAAGCATGGCTTAAAGAGGCCACAAGGGCTATTTAAATGATATAGTCAAAGAAAAATATATCGGCCGGGCCACCGGTTAACTTTATTGCCAAAAACTCTTTTTTATAATTAAATAATTGGCACTTTATAAATGTGAGCGATGTCTAAAAAGTCTGTTAAATACTGGATTTTCGCTTGAAAAATGGATTTCTGTGACTATAATAATAATTAGGAACTACCTAGTAGTTCTCCTGGGGTGTCCGACAACTCCTGTGTAATTTGAACCTACATTTCTTTAAACGGGACTCCTACATTACCATAATAAATGTCACGCCTTCGGCCCTGCGCATGCGCAGACCAGCTATGGGAGAGGAAGACAGGCATCATGGTTGCGGTAACCCACCTGGCGATAGCTAGGAGTCAAATAACAGGAACCGGCATTTTGGGATTTAAAAAGGAAAACGAAAGCAGTCATTAAGTTGACTGCTTTTTCCTTAGCTGTGAGAACAGGTTGAGCGGGGGCTTGTATGAATATTTGGGGTACTCTTTTTTCTTTGATGAGAAATTTTTCTCGCAATATGCAAAAAAAGAATATAGTCTCTTATGCAAGCAGCACCGCCTTTTTTCTTATTGTTTCCCTTATTCCGCTTTTAATTATGATAACCTCGGTCCTTCCGTATACTCCGATCACGGAAGCGGACATGGTGCGCGCTTTTATCAAGATAACGCCCAGCTTTACGGATGAGACGATAATAAGTTTTATAAATGAAGCTTACGGAAGAAGCGACGCTGTTTTTTCCATATCGGCACTTGTTACTCTGTGGACCGGTTCACTTGGAATGCTTGCGCTTATGCGAGGTCTGAATTGTATTTATGATGTTGAGGAGCTTCGTAATGTAATTTATCTAAGAATACTTGCTGCTTTTTATACTGTTGCGATGATCGCAATCGTACTGATGATGCTGCTTTTAATGGTTTTCGGCAACAGAATAGAAGCTTTTATCATAGGATATTATCCGCCGATTGGCGTAATTGTCTCGTTTTTAATTAATTTTAGGTTTATACTGATAATTGGTATAGCTATTTTTCTTTTTGCACTTATGTACACCTACATACCAAGTGCAAGGCTCAGATATGTATATCAGCTTCCGGGCGCGGTTTTCTCCGCGATAGTGTGGTATGCGTTTTCATGGATCTTTTCCATGTATGTCAATTCGACTGACAGCTATTCACTCTACGGAAGTCTGGCAACGCCTGTAATTATGATGTTCTGGCTGTACTTTTGCATATACATATTCCTGATCGGAGCCTTTATCAACAAGTTTTTCCATCCTGCGGTCAAAGTCTTGTATGATGACCATCACAAAAAGGTAGTAAGGAGAAACGTAAAGAAGAAGACAGGTCAGCTAAACAGACACTAGATACTTACGGAGGAAAGAATGAAATTAAATAACAAGTGGTTTAAAAAGAAATGGGTGGCTTACACGATCGCGACATGCTCGGCTGTGATTCTTTATATGATCCTGTCGCATATCACGGGGCTTTTTTCCATTATAAAAAGTTTCTTTAGTTTCATAAGACCTATCATAATCGCCATAGTTATCGCGTATATTTTCGATCCCATGGCCAAGCTTTTGCAGAGTTCGGTCTTTAAGAAGATAAAAAGAGAGAGTACCAAATGGAAGCTGTCGGTTGCGGGAGCGATAATAATCATCCTCACTGCGGTATCGCTTTTGTTCGCGGCACTTATACCTCAGATCGGGGACAGTGTTTCCACTTTTGTATCCAATATCGGAGGATATATCGATTCATCGCAAAAACTTCTGCAAAGCCTAGAAAACGGCGGAGGAAGGCGTATGTTTGGCTTTGATGTCAGCGGACTAGCGGAGTTTGGAGAGAAGATACTTAAAAATATCGGGGATTATTTTTCCAATAACATGGACAGCTTTGTGAGCAGCTCAGTGAATGCCGGTAAGGGCGTGTTTGATACTGTTATTGCTTTCATCCTTGCAATCTATTTTATGATAGATAAAAAGAGGATCATTGACGGATTTGCCAAGATCATGCGACTTATCATGAAGGAAAAGACATTTAAGAATTCCGCGGATCTTGTTGAAAGATGCAACGCTATCCTTATCAGATACATAAGCTTTGATATTATCGACGGTATCATTGTCGGAATTGTAAACTTTATCTATATGCTGATTGCAGGACAGCCTTATTCGGTGCTTATCTCGGTCATTGTTGCGATAACAAATCTCGCGCCGACCTTTGGTCCGATAGTAGGTTGTGCCATAGGATCTTTTATCCTGGTACTTGTTAATCCGTGGTATGCGCTGTGGTTCATTCTCTTTACGATAGTGCTCCAGACGATAGACGGATATATCCTTAAGCCAAGGCTTTTCGGAGAGAGTCTCGGAGTATCGCCTCTCATGATCCTCATCGCGATCATTCTCGGCGGAAGACTCTTCGGAGTTCCCGGAATCCTGCTTGCGATTCCGTTTGCCGCGATCCTAGACTTTGTATTCAAAGATTATGTGTTAAAAAAGCTTGAGGAAAAGCACTCACAGCGGTACAATGGGTAGTATAAGGAGAGGGATAATACTATGGATTTTTTAGATAACGCTGTTACTTTTGCAAAAGATAAGATTGATTTCGTGATGGATAAATGGGATTCTCTCTCGGAAGAGAAGAAGAAACTTTTCATCGGATGCGCGGTTGTAGCGGTTTCCGTCATTGTCGTGTGCGCCATTGCGTACAGTATCGGCAAGTCCCACGGAAGAAGATCTGTTTTTGAAGAAGATTTCTAAGTTTATAGTGGTTTAATTGCGCTCGGAGTGCGTCCGGGCGCTTTTTTATTTATTTGTACCATTCCGAGCCCTTTATTTTAGTGGGTTTTGACGATGCAATTCCTGATGACACTAAACGTTTTTTCGCATATAATAAAGAGGTATTAATCTTTCGAAAGGGGACAGGAGTAATGGTGCAGAAAAAGAAAAGAAATGTTATTGTTGGACAGTCGGGCGGCCCTACGGCAGCAATCAATTCTTCACTTGCCGGTGTGTACAGAACCGCCATCGATCGTGGGTATAACAAGGTTTACGGTATGATCCACGGTGTTCAGGGGCTCATGGAAGGTCGATATGTAGACCTCTCCGATCACATTCAGTCAGGACTTGATATCGAGTTACTTAAGAGAACTCCCTCAGCTTATCTGGGTTCATGCAGATACAAGCTTCCGGAAATCTTTGAAAGCAAAGATATCTACGAAAAGATCTTCGACATTCTCGTAAAATTGGAAATTGACTGCTTTATCTATATCGGCGGTAATGATTCAATGGATACCATCAAGAAATTATCGGATTATGCGATAATCACCGGTTCGGACATCAGATTTGTAGGATGCCCCAAGACCATTGATAACGATCTGGCTTTGACAGACCATACTCCGGGTTATGGTTCCGCAGCCAAGTATATAGGAACTTCCGTAAAAGAGATTATTCGTGACAGCTGGTCACTTGAGACAAGCCACGGACAGGTTATCATCGTTGAAGTAATGGGTAGAAACGCAGGATGGCTCACAGGAGCAACAGCTCTTTCAAAGGGTGAGGATTGCGATGGACCCGATGCTATCTACCTTCCCGAGATTCCTTTTGATCTCGATGCTTTCATTAAAAAGATAAAGAACCTTCTTAAGACCAAGGCTTCTATTGTTGTAGCCGTATCCGAAGGTATCAGGACCAAGGACGGCAAGTATGTAAGCGATATGGACAACTCCGTTGAGTATGTAGATGCTTTCGGACACAAGCAGCTTACAGGTACTGCAAGATATCTTTGTAACGTAGTTTCCGCAGAGTGCGGATGTAAGACAAGAGCTATCGAGCTTTCAACACTTCAAAGAGCAGCAAGTCACTGCGCTTCCCGTGTTGATATTCTTGAAGCCTATGAGGTTGGCGGTGCCGCTATGAAGGCAGCTGACGAGGGCGACAGCGGAAAGATGGTAGTTATCGAGAGACTTTCCGATGATCCTTATCAGGCAGGAACAGAGGTTAAGGATGTTCACAAGATCGCCAACGATGAGCGTACCGTGCCGAGAAATTGGATCAGCAAGGACGGAACATATGTAACCAGCGAGTTTATTACATATGTAAGACCTCTCATCCAAGGTGATGTGGGACCTATCATGGTTGATGGTATTCCGAGACACCTCTACAGGCCGGGCTTCCAGGACATCCTTTGATGAAAGCCTTGTCATTAGGCACTTTTTTGTAAAATTTTTGTTAAAAATGGCGATTTTTCTGCATTTAAGTGTTGTTATGTGCATTTAATAGTGGTAAAATGGGCATTGTAGTAAATAAATTTCTTTTTGGAGGGAAAATTACATGAACAAGACAGAACTTATCGATGCAATTGCTAAGGAAGCAGGTCTTTCAAAGAAGGACGCTGGCGCAGCACTTAACGCATTCACAGACACAGTAACAAAGGAGCTTAAGAAGAAGGGTAAGGTTCAGCTTGTTGGATTCGGTACATTCGAGACAACAAAGAGAGCTGCCAGAACAGGTAAGAATCCTCAGACTGGCGCTGCTATCAAGATCCCTGCATCTGTAGCACCTAAGTTCAAGGCTGGTAAGGCTCTTAAGGATCTTGTAAACAAGAAGTAATTTAATATTATACGGAAAAGAGCGTGTCATGCGACGCGCTCTTTTTTTGTGCAACCGCAAAAGTATTGAAAAATCGTAAAATTTTTATTAAAATTATATTATATTCCTACAATTTTTATATGAGGGTGGATAAGATGAATTTCGAAAAGAGCTTCGAGAACTTTGTTCAGATTCTATCTGAGGAGGAAGTTACTTCTGAAATTACCCCCAGTGCGCTCGCAGACATTTCTAAGGAGTATGCGTTGCGTTCTATAGTGGCGGTTGTTTCGTTCGCTAAAGGGGCGGATGAAGAAGGCGAGCCGGACACGGTTATTTCACTGTTCGGTCCTGTTCCGGAAGGGGAAGCACCTGCTTATTATTTCAAGAATGAAATGGCAGGCAAGAGGATAGTTACATACAATATCTATCTATTGGGGGACAAGAGATGGACAGAAGAGGAGTATAAGAGCTTTTCTGTTATCATTGACATATTATCTTTTCATTTAGAGCGTTATCTTCTAAACGGTATCGTTAAGGAGAGCACGTTTATTCAGTATCTGACCAGGCTTCCGAATGCAGGAGGCTTCCTTGCGTTTGCCGGAAGACTCTTTGAGGAAGAACGCATTCAAGACTACAATTCCTTTTACTTTAATCTTAAGAGCTTTGGCCTTGTAAGCCGCCGTTTCGGTATTACCGAAGGCGACGAGATCATGAAGCGCTACGCCAAGAAACTTCGCGAGTTCTGTGAGCAGGACGAGATCGTGGCTCACCTCGGCGGAGATAACTTTACTGCGCTCATTAAAAAAGACAGAACCAATGATTTCCTGGAGCTTTTGTCCGGAATTGAAGTGTACGGAAATAAGAACGATAAAGAAGAACCTATAACAATATCTGCAGTCGCAGGCGTGTATTCTGTCGATGATTCGTTAAAAGAGCCGGGACAGCTCATTTCCAGAGCCGGAATGGCTTGCAGCTATGCAAAGAATGTTGCCAATAAGCCTTACGTATTTGTAAATAAGGCGATGAGCACCAAGATATACAGGCAGAAACAAATCGAAGAGCGATATGAGGAAGCGCTCCAGAACGACGAATTCAGGATCTATCTGCAACCCAAGGTCGATACCGTAACAGGTGAAATTGTTGGAGCAGAGGCTCTCGCGAGGTGGTTTTGCAACGGAATAGTTCTTTACCCCACTGAATTTGTACCTATTCTTGAGCAAGAGGGACTTGTTGCGACGCTTGATCTCTATGTTCTTAAGAAGGCCTGCGAGTACATCAGAAGCTGGCAGGACAAGGGTATTCCGATCGTTCCGGTTTCCGTTAACTTCTCAAGACGTGACCTTGGTTACAAGCACTTGGCAAAAGAAATCGCGCAAATAATCGACGATTACGGCATTGACAGAAAGTTTATCCAGATAGAGGTTACCGAGACTGCGAGCGAAGATGAGAGAGGCCTAATGACGACCTTCCTTAAAAAGCTCAAAGACATGGACATAAGCACAGCGATCGACGACTTCGGAACGGGCTTCTCTTCACTGTCAACGCTTAGAGATTTCCCAGTTAAGGTCATTAAGATTGACAGATCTTTTATCAGTAATGACAACCTTAATAAGAACGATGAGATCGTACTTAAGAATATCGTAGCCATGGCGAGAGAGCTTGGAATCGATGTTGTAACCGAAGGTGTCGAGAGAACGGAGCAGACTGATTTCCTTAAAGAGGTAGGATGCCACGTCGTTCAGGGCTTTTTATATGACAATCCCATGCCGATGGATGACTTCGAGAAACGACTTGAAAAGAAATATTATGATAACTGAATATATCAGAATCCTAGGGCCTTGTTTTACGCAGGGCCCTTTTTTATTGCAATATCTTACAAAATTGTAAGGTTATCTCTTTGTTCTGTAAGCTAAATTCAAGGTAAACCCAGATAATTCCTGATAATATTGGCATGTTTGTTGTGTGAGATAACACCTGATATAAAACATATTCAAAAAATATCAAAAAAATAAGTGTTGACAATCTAATTTTTATAGACTATTATTTACCTCGTCAGATGTACTACGCCACACATAGTAAAATAAACATAGTAAAATAAACGTAGCAAAAAAGAGCAGAAATAAAGGAAATTACTATGAAGAACTTGGGGAAAAGAATTAAAGACAATTCATTAAATAACTTAAAGAACATGCGCTTATGGGAATTTGGAGCGATGCTACTGTTTATAGTCAATATGGCAGGTATATTTTACTTTAACCTATCAGACCTTAGACTATCGCTCGATCCGGACTTTGCAACAGTCGTTTATCACTTAAAAGAGATCGTGCATAAAGGCACGCTTATACTTCCGAATTGGGTCGCTACAACCAGTATGGAATTTGATTCAACGCTACTGTTTGCAATTCCTTTGTACGCGATCACGAACAATGCCTTTTTGGCAGTTGGTCTCTCCGACCTTTTGATCGTGTTTATATATATAACCGTTATATGGAGCATCCTAAGGGTGCTCCGTGTACGGATAGGAATCAGGTTTTTGACACTTGCCGTTATCATAACGCCATATAACTATGACTGGCTTGATTATTTCAAAATGCTGTTTTTTGCACACGCCAATTACAGCATCAAGGCTCTTATTCCGATCATGCTGGTGCTTTGCCTTATGGCATTTGATGACAAATTTAAGAGTTCTTTTTCCAAATGGAAAAGATATGCTTTTTTGGGCACATACTTATTTTTATTGTTTGTGACAAGCGTTTCCACAGGTGCTTACACATTTGTCTGCGGAGTTGTTCCGATTCTTTTTGTAAGACATTTATCTTTTGTAAAAAAAGGATTCGGGTTAAAAAAGGGGCTGTGGCCGGTAACACCGCTTAGTGCAGTAGTATCATTTGTCGGATTGTATATTCATAAAAAGATATATACAGGAAATTCGCCTGTCACGACGCTTGTAAAGCCCGAAGATTTTTTTGAAAATTTAAGAGAAGTATTTGTAGGCGTATTCCAATCCTTTGGAGTACTTATAAACGGTAATGAGCCTGCATTTTCCAAGCTCGGACTCTTTTACGGCCTTAAGATATTGTTTGTCATAGCATTGTTTATCGCGACGATGGTTGTTACGGTCAAATGGTTCAAGAATAAGAAGAACTACGACTATTACATACTCTTTTTTACGGTAATACTTTTTAATATGGCAGTTCTTATTGTCAGCGATATGAGAGGAAGCAATGATTTCATTCCGTACAGATATCTTTTTATCGGGCTGCCGCTACTTCTTGCGGGAGTCGGGATCATGCTTGACAGGTGCGTTTCAAGGTTTGGTGATAAGAAATTCGTGCCGGTGATGTCGGTTCTTTTGATCGCATTTGCTTATATTCTTGCGGGTAATTTCAAGGAAACCAGCGATAATATGCCGGAGAAAGACTATATCGTAGAGATGACCGAGTATTTCGATACACTTGATGTTGATACAGTATTTATCGCCGATGACAGAGATACCGCGGTCATGTGTAAGGCAGCGGATGACACCAGGAAATACGCCTGCTACGAAAGCAAAGACGAGAGCATATATCTTGAAAGAAATTATTATACTCAGGAAAAAGACTTTGACTATTACGGTGAAAAAAACGTGATAGCAATACCAAATTTTAACAAGCTGACAGATTATGTATCCGAGAATATCGCAAGAGGTTACAGATATGTCGGTGAAACGAGATGGCTTGCATGCTACGTTTCAGATACCAATTATTTTAACTAAATGCTAGAAGGAGAGTAAAAGTGAAAAAGAAAACAATTTCTTTATTATTATCAACTTGTATTATGGCAATAGCTATAACCGGATGCAGTGCTAACGGTGAATTCGGACCGTCCGATGCAGATTCATCGGCTCAAGCAAGTGAGCAGAGCTCAGATACAGCTGCACAAGAAGCTTCAACTGCACAAGAAGGAACAGATGATGCCGGAAAGGGCACAGGAGGAACACCTTGGATAGATTCCGATATAAAAGAAAATGTGACAGCGGATACCAAGACAGATCCTAAGGATGATTTCTGCCTTTATGTAAACAAGGATTGGATCCTTGAAAATAACATTCCCGACGGCTATTCATCATGGAGCCACTACGCTGAGCGCAGCCTCGAAGTAAAGAAGCAGTGCATGGAGCTTTTAAAGGATGCGAGCTTAACGGGGCATGATGCAGAGCTGGTTCAGACATTCAATAAGCTTGTTCTTGACTGGGATAGCAGAAATAAGCTTGGCGTTTCTGAGCTTACAGATAAATACAACAAGATCGCAGAGGCTCAGAGTATCGATGATATCACAGGGCTTATTACAGACAAGGATAATGTCAATGAGTACTATGATTTTGTAAATTACTCGGCGTTTCCGGGGCTTAATGATTCAAAGAAATATATAGTATGGATTGAAAATCCCGGGGTGATCCTCAAAGATTCCGCTGAATACGCAAACAGGACCGAGCTTGGAGATATGTACTATGGCTATAATAAGGATCTTTTTACCTATATGGCACAGAAGTTCGGAATGACTGAAGATGCGGCGGGCAAGTGCTTTGATAAAGCAATAAACCTTGAGACCAAGCTTGCGACCAAGATATATACCTCAAACGATCAGTATTCCGCAGATTTTGTAGAAAAGATCAATAATGAAATGTCATTAAACGATGCTGTTTCCAAGATGAAGAATTTCCCGTTAAAAGATATTTTGACAAGCACGGGCTATGTATATGGCGGAGCATATCTTAATACCAATCCTGATTATCTGGCGCTTCTTGATGAAGTTTACACACAGGAAAATGTAGAGGATATCAAGGCTCTTTTGACAGTGAAATTTGTTTTGGAATATTCAAACATAACAGATAAGGATACCTATGATAAGGTAAACGAGCTTAAGAATACGTATTTTGGAACAACCGGAGCATTAAGCGATGAGGAGATGGCTTACAAATTTGTAAAGGAAGAGCTTCCGGATTCAATGCAGATGGTTTACATCGATAAATACGGCTCTGAAGAAGAAAGACAGAAGATGACTGAGCTTTGTAAGGAAGTAATCGATACCTACAGAGAACTGCTTTCTGAAAATGAGTGGGCTTCTGATGAGGTTAAGAATTATGCGATCGAGAAGCTTGATAAGATAACTATCAACGCAGCATATCCCGATAAATTCAATGATACAAACGGAATTAACATTGACGGATGCACTCTTATTGAGGCCGATGAGAGGATCACGCTTAACAAGATTAATGAGAATAAGAAGCTTATGGGCACAAAAGTCGATAAAGAAAAATGGGCTCAGGATATGTGTGTAACTGATTGCAATGCTTTTTATAATCCTCTTGATAACAGTATCAACATGATCATCGGAATGATGGGTGAACCCTTCTTTTCAAGTGATATGAGTACAGAGGAGCTCTATGCTTCAATCGGAGCTTTCTGGGTAGGACACGAGATCTCTCATGCCTTTGACAGAGACGGTTCTCAGTTCGATGCTGAAGGCAATCTGAAAGACTGGTGGACAGAGGAAGATAAAAAAGAGTTCCAAAGCAGATTGGATAAGATGGATAGTTATCTTGATACTATTGTTGCATTTGGTGATAACCACTTTGTCGGATCAAACATTGACGGTGAGATGGCTGCGGATATAACAGGACTTCAGTGTGCTCTCAGAATGGCATCAAAGGTTGAAGGCTTTGATTACAAGAAATTCTTTACTAAATACGCTCAGATGAATGCAAACATTTCAACATACATCTCGGAGCTTGACATGCTTACTCAGGATCCTCATCCGCTTGATTATTCAAGATGCAACATTCCCGTTCAGCAGTTTGAGGAGTTCTACGAAGCCTTTGATGTAAAAGAAGGCGACAACATGTACCTCGCGCCCGAAGACAGAATTACTGTTTGGTAAAAGAGATTTCGGATAATCCGGAAACATCATAGATACTACTTTTTTTTCGAATTTGCAATGACAACACATGCTGAGCCTGCTACAATGGTATAGTTAGAGGCTTATAAATGCTAAGGAGAGAGAAAAATGAAAAAACAAGTAGTATCTATGCTACTGGCAACATGTATGTTGGCAGTGGCTGTCGCGGGCTGCGGTGCTATCGGTGCACCCCAGGGAGCTACGACGGAAGCATCAGTTCAGGCTGATGCACAGAATGAGAGCTCAGCAGCATCTGAAGCAACATCTGCAGAAGAAGGTACAGTCGAAGCCGAAGCCGGTAAGGGCGCGGGCGGAACACCTTGGATGGATTCCTCTATCAAAGATAACTATACAGCCGATACCCCTACGGATCCTGCGGATGATTTCCATTTCTACGCCAATAAGGACTGGTTCGTCGAGACTGATATTCCCGACGGTTATGGTTCATGGGCTCATTATCATGAGCGAGGCCTTGAAGTTAAGAAGCAGTGCATTGAGCTTTTGAAAGACACGAGCATCAAAGGTCATGATGCAGAACTTGTCCGTAATCTGAATAGTCTTATTCTTGACTGGGACAGCAGAAATAAGCTTGGAATCAGTGAGATCAAGGGAGAATACGACAAGATTGCAGAAGCTGAGAGTATTGATGATATCACCAAGCTTCTCACTGACAAAGAAACAGTCTATGACTACTTTGAATTTATTAATTTCGGAGCTATGCTTGGACTTAACGATCCCGAGACATACTTAGCTTTGGTTGATACCCCGGCACTTACTCTCGGAGATTCCGCCGAATATTCTCAAAGAACAGAAAACGGCGAAAATGTGTATGGCTATAACAAGGATCTTTTTGCTTATATGGCTCAGAAGTATGGAATGAGCGAAGATGAGGCAAACAAGTGCTTTGAAAACGCCATAGACTTTGAGACCAAGCTTGCTTCCAAGATCTATACAACAAATGAGCAATACGCCGAGGACTTTTATGAAAAGGTTAATAACGAAATGACCTTTGATGAAGTCACATCATATTGCAAGAATTTCCCTCTTAAAGACATTCTCACGGCATTGGGATATAAATATGACGGTAAGTATCTTGTGACAACTCCCGACTATTTAACTCATCTTGATGAATTATATACGGATGAAAACCTCGAGGGCATCAAGTCTCTTTTGATCGTAGATGATATTTTGTCATACGCCATGGCACTCGACAAAGATACCTACGATAAGAGAAATGAGATTCGCAGTAAGTACTTTGGAACTTCAGGAGCCGTAAGCGATGAAGAAATGGCTTACAACAATGTACTTAGCTTGCTTCCCGATTCCATGCAGATCGTGTACATCGAGAAGTACGGTTCTGAAGAAGACAAAAAGAAAATGACGGAGCTCTGCCAGGAGGTCATCGACACCTACAGAGAGCTTCTTTCCGAGAACGACTGGGTATCCGAAGAAACCAAGAATTATGCTATCGAAAAGCTTGACAATATAACAATCCACTCTGCATATCCCGATAAATTCAACGATACGTCGGGAATAAACTTTGACGGATGCTCTTTTATCGGAGCGATCAAGGAGATCAATCTTAACAAGGTAAAAGAGAACATCAAGCTCCTCGGCACCAAAGTCGACAAGGAAAAATGGGCAGACGGATTCGCTGTAACTCAGTGTAACGCCTTCTACAATCCTCAGGACAACAGTATTAACATGATCATCGGAATGATGGGCGAGCCCTTCTTCTCAAGTGATATGAGCAAAGAGGAACTCTACGCTTCAATCGCCGGTTGCTGGGTAGGACATGAGGTTTCACACGCTTTTGACAGTAACGGAGCTCAGTTCGACAAAGACGGACAGTTAAGAGATTGGTGGAACAAGGATGATAAAGTAGAATTCCAAAGCCGCATTGAAAAGATGGACAATTACCTCAATTCTCTTGTTGCTTTCGGCGACAACCACGTTGTGGGAGGCAATATCGACACCGAGATGGTAGCCGATATGACTGGACTTCAGTGCGCACTCAGAATGGCTTCCAAGGTTGATAACTTCGATTATAAGAAGTTCTTTATCACCTTCGCTCAGGTGAGAGCCGAGATCTCAACCTACAGCACAGAGCTTAACAGGCTTTTACAGGATCCTCATCCGCTTAACTACTTAAGAACCAACGTATCGGTTCAGCAGTTTGATGAGTTCTACGAAGCCTTTGATGTAAAAGAGGGCGACAACATGTACCTCGCACCCGAGGACAGACTTATCGTCTGGTAAAAAGAAATCAAATAACGAAATAGATGATGAAGACCTTGCAAATATGCAGATTTGCAGGGTCTTTTTCTTTTTGAAAAAATTTGGGAAATAGGGTTGACATACTTCATCTGATGGAGTAATATTTACTTCGTCAGAAGTACTACGGCACACATAGTAAATGCGACGTAGTATATCAGACGTTGTAAAGCGGTCATGGCGTCTGACCGTTATCGTAAACAGAATAACTGAAGATATTAGAGGAGATGAATGAAATGAATTGTTATCTGGAAACAAAGAATCTTAATAAAAGATATGGTTCTTTTGAAGCAGTTAAGAACATGAACGTTCATATATACAAAGGCGACATTTACGGACTTATCGGTCCCAACGGCGCCGGAAAGACAACGCTCATGAAGATGATAATCGGTTTTGCAGGTCCTACAAGTGGCGAGATCATATTAAACAGTGAGAAGAAGGGCGAAGGCGTTATCGGTAATCTTATTGAGAGCCCGGGAATCTACGGACACCTTACAGCCTATGAGAACATGATGCTAAAGGCAAAGGCGCAGGGAGTATACAACAAAGATGAGCTACTCGACATCCTTGACTTTGTCGGACTTTCAAATGTACCTAAGAAGAAAGCCGGTAAGTTTTCACTTGGTATGAAGCAAAGACTCGGAATCGCGCTTGCACTTATAGGTGATCCCGAGATTCTTATTCTCGATGAGCCGACCAACGGCCTCGATCCGCAGGGAATCATCGAAGTAAGAGAGCTTATTCACAGATTAAGAGCTGAGAGAAACATGACCATCATGATCTCAAGCCACATCCTGAGCGAGCTTCAGAAGGTTGCCAACGTATTCGGCATTATCTCAAACGGCGAACTCGTGATGGAAGTTACTTCCGATGAGCTTATGGAGAAGTACAACGGCGATTCGGGCGCGCTCGAAGAGTTCTATCTCGATGTAGTAAGAGGAGGAAAGAAAGTATGTTAAACCTGATAAAGATGAATATCTCAAGGCTTTTTAGAACAAAGGCTTTATATACAACAACGATCATTGAGTTCATTCTCTTTTTCCTTATTACCATGGTAGGAGGAGAAGGAAGCGTAGTTGAAATGGCGGGAGAATTTCTCGGTTCAGGACTTGTTCTTATGCTTGTCGGAATCTTCGCCACCGTTTACAGCGATGAAGAGAGAAAGAGCGGTTTCCTTAAGAACCTCGGATCATCCAAGGGCAGAAAGAGACTTATCTTTGTATCAAAGATTCCCGTGATCTTTCTTTACAATGTGATCCTTTTGATCGCAGGAACCGCAGCCACATTTATCGGAATGGCAGGAAGAGGAGCTGTCATCGGAAATATAGCTTCTTTTGCAGGCTTCCTGCTTTTCGAAACACTCATCGGAACGGCCTTCGGAACAGCATTCCTTGCTATATATGAGGTCGCAAGAGGAAACGTAATGCCTATTATCCTTACGATAATTGCTGCAGGAAACCTTCACGGAACACTCCTTAACCTTGCGGAAGTAAAGATTGCTCAGATGATCCCGGCACTTGCACCCGCGATGGAAGCTCAGATTCTTTCGGGCAATCTCATCGTTTCAAGAGCACAACAGATAAGTGTGACAAATCCTTTTGACCATTTTGCGGTTCTTGTTGTGGCAATTGTGGGCATTGCGGTTTACGCAGTCCTTGGAATGACAGTATTTGAAAAGAGGGATACATTCTAATGAAAACATTTAAAAAGATTATCATAATAGCTCTTTGCGTTATCTTGGGGCTGATCAACATAGCCTTAGATGTAAGAATAGTCGGAAAAGTGATCAATTCAAGAACTCCAAAAGGCGGAATAAATAAGAGCCTTTATGTTGACATAAACGGAACCAAACAGTGGATCAATATCTACGGAAAAGATAAGAACAACCCCGTTCTTTTATATCTTCACGGCGGGCCCGGTTCTGCGACAAGCTATGTAGACTATGAATTTACAAGAAAGTGGTCGGATGTATATACGGTTGTTACCTGGGATCAAAGAGCTGCCGGAAAGAGCTGGTTAAAAAATACAAAAGACACTACGCCTATAAATCTTGACACTATGATGGAAGACGGACTTGAGATGACTGAGTTTTTGAGAAATTCTCTTGGAAAAGACAAGATCTCGATCATAGGACATTCGTGGGGATCTATTTTCGGAGCAAAGCTTGTGCTTGCGCATCCCGAATACTATGACTGTTATATCGGAACAGGAATGACGGTTGATCTGATTGAGAATGAGATAAGATTCTGGGAAGCAGCCAAAGAGTGGGCAAAGGGAAATGAAGAAGATGAACAGCTCATTGAAAAGTGTGCATCGGGAGAAATTCCGAACATGAGTGTTGAATATATCAAAGTAAGAACGGAAATGATGAATAAATACGGATATGGCATGGATTCTGAAAAGAGTGATTATAGTATGATGGCAGCTCTTTTCTTTAATCCCTATTATAACCTTTGGGATGAGATAAAGTGTCTTAAGTTTGCCACAACCCAAGGTGTTGCAGAAACTTATTATGACTGGGATGCAACGGATGAATTCAAAGGCCTTTCCATACTGGATGAAACTGAGTACAAAGTTCCTTATTACAACATAAACGGTGATAAGGACTATCAGGCCAACTTCGAACTTGCTCAGGATTATTTTGACAGTATAAAAGCTCCGAGAAAGAAAATGTTTTTGATGAAGGATATGGCCCATGGACTTATGGAGGTAAGATCGGGCGAATTTTCGGATATAGTTCATGAGATTGCTGCGACGGAGAGCGGTAAGTAATAGAGTTATTGGTTTTATATTGAGGAGTAATTATGAAAAAAGGAATTAAAACAGTTTTTACGGTAATAGGTAAGATCCTATTGATAGTATTGTCATTCGCCATTGTTCTAACATGTGTGGCGATTATATATAACAAGATTCAGTGCAAAAAAGAAGAAAGCTTCTGGATCGATCCTCCGGGACAGATGGTAGAGGTTGACGGGCACAGGATGCATATTTACAGTGAGGGCGAAGGAGATCACACGATTGTATTTCTGTCTGCTTGGGGGGATGTAAGCCCCTATAACAATTTCCTTCCTCTTTGCAGGGAACTCAGCTCTGACGCAAGAGTCGTTATCCTTGAGAGATTCGGGTATGGCCTTAGTGATAGCGTAGATGAAGAGAGAACCTTTGATAAGATCCTCGAAGAGGATAGAGAAGGACTTGTAAAAGCAGGTATTGAAGGACCTTACGTTCTTGTTCCGCATTCGATCAGCGGAGTCGAATCAATTCTCTGGACTCAGAAGTACCCTTCCGAAGTAGAAGGAATTGTGGGAATGGACATTTCCGTTCCTGCCTATAGAGATGAATATGCTACCCAGAAAGTGAGTGAGGATTTCTTGGAAAAAATAATTCAAGAGACCGGGCTTGTTAGGTTCGTGTACGGAAATATTATGGCTAAGTACGGAAAACCGGCAGGTGAAGCAGATAAGATGGAGCTTGCCATAGCTTGCCGACACGGAAACAACAAAAACAAGATAAGTGAGTATGAGCATCTGGTAGAAGCTTTGGATGAGATTGTAAGCATGCCGCTTCCTACTGTGCCAACAATTCAATATATAGCTATGCAGGACAGTGATCCTATATGGGAATCCGGTCATCAGGATTTGGTTGATGCATCGGAAAATGGCAAGCTTATAAAGCTTGACTGCGGCCACTATGTTTATTGGTACGAACAGGACAGAATAGTAAGAGATATCAAAGAGTTTCTTGATTCTCTTTGATGGTGATAATAATTGAACGAGGAGTAAAAAAGTATTATGAGGAAATTTTTAAAGGTACTCATAAATATATTTTTGGTTTTGCTTGCGTGCATCATCTTATTCGTATCCGGCATTTTTGTATACCACAGGATCATGCTAAAGCAGGAGGATAAATACTGGGAAAACACCCCGGGACAGATGGTTGAAGTAGACGGTCACAAAATGCATATCTACAGCACAGGTAGCGGCGATCACACCATAGTTTTTTTGTCCGCGTGGGGAGATTCCAGCCCTTACGCTAATTTCCTTCCTATGGCCGAGGAATTAAGCAAGGACGCAAGAGTCGTTATTCTCGAGAGATTCGGATACGGTTTCAGCGATACCGTAGAAGGAGAAAGAACCTTTGATAAGATCCTTGAGGAGGACAGAGAAGGACTTGAGAAAGCAGGCATTGAGGGCCCCTTCATATTCGTCCCTCATTCAATCTCCGGAGTTGAAGTAGCCCTCTGGGCTCAGAAATATCCTTCTGAAGTTGAAGGAATCGTAGGATTGGATATTGCGGTTCCCTCAATGAGAGAAGTGTATTTAACAGAAGGCTTAGCCGACATGAGTCAGATCCCTAAGGTCAGATTTATGAGAGATTCCGGACTTCTCAGGCTTTTTTACAGGAACCCTGAGAACGAACTTGAAAAGATAAAGTACATCATTGGTTATAGGAATGAGGCCAATAAAAACAAGACAAGTGAATCCGATCATCTGGTGGAAGCTCTTGATGAGATAGTAAGTAAGCCGCTTCCGACAGTGCCTACAGTTCAGGTAATATCAAAGGATACAAGCGACGGTTATCCTGATTGGGAACCCGGACATCAGGTATTTGTCGATGCATCGGAAAGGGGCAAGCTTATCAAGCTAAACTGCGGACATTATGTTTACTTGGAAAATCAGGAAGAAGTAGTAGAGATTATCAGAGAATTTCTTAATTCTCTTTGATGGTGATAATAATTAAACGAGGAGCAAAAAAGTATTATGAGAAAGTTTTTAAGAGTGGTAAGGAACATATTTTTGGTTTTGCTTGCATGCATTATCTTATTTGTATCAGGCGCGTTTGTTTACCACAGAATCAAGCTAAATCAGGAGAAGCAGTACCTAGATAACATTCCCGGACAGATGGTTGAAGTAGACGGCCACAATATGCACGTATATTCGGAAGGCCGGGGCGATCATACCATCGTATTTCTTTCAGGCTGGGCAACTACCAGCCCTTACCAGGACTTCCTTCCTATGGCTAAGGAGTTATCAGGCGAGAATAAGGTAGTTATCATTGAGAAATTCGGATATGGCTATAGCGATGAAGTTCCCGGCGAAAGAGATCTTGACACTGTCCTTGAAAATGACAGAGAAGCTCTTCAGAAACTTGGAATAGAGGGACCTTACGTACTGTGTCCTCATTCATTGGGGGGCCTTGAAAGTATTTCTTGGGCTCAGAAGTATCCCGAAGAAGTAGAAGGTATTGTCGGTATGGACATTTCTGTTCCCGGCTTTAGAGAAGCTTACGTGGCTACGGAGAAAAAGAAAAAATTGGTTTATTCGGGATTCAACATTTTATGTAAGCTTGGAATTATGAGAGTTTTAATGGGTACACCTGAATTCGAAAACGAGGATGATAAGATCAGATATGCCCTCGAACAAAAGGAGGGAATGAACAAGAATTTTATCAGTGAGAATAGCAACATAGTAGAGAGCATTGATGAGATTTTAACCATGCCACTTCCTACAACACCTACCCTTCAGTTTGTTTCCAAACAGACAAATGAAATATCAAACAGAGAATTTCCGGGCACAGACTGGATGGCCGCACACCAGGAGCTTGTGGATGCATCTGTAAACGGAAAGCTTGTAGAGCTCGACTGCGGCCATTATGTATATAAATATGAACAGGACAAGATAGTAAGTGGCATCAAAGAGTTTCTTAAGACTCTTTGATGAGAAGAAATATGGGATAAATTGAGAGGTTTGAACGGTTATGAAAAAGTATTCTTTAATTTTGTTCGCGGTAACAGCAGTTTGCATTATAGTTGGACTTGTATACAACTATAAGAGTTTTGAAGGGATCAAGTATATTAATTCTTCGAAAATGATAAAAGACGAAGTAAACTTTGGTAATGTGGAAGTTAAAGAGGTCAAGATCGATATGGACCACGGCGATATCTCTTTTGCCTACGGACCTGAACTTACAGTTTCTTCCTTGTATCTTAAGGAGGATCTTCCCAAAGTGACTTATGAGAACGGCGTTCTCAGTGTAATACAGAAGATTCCCGTGAGTAATTATGTTAGCGTAAGGCACTCAGAGGATGAATATCTGACCAAGGTAACCATTCCGGAGGGGACAGTCATCAAGAAAATTGAGTCCGTTTCAAACAACTGTGATGCTTATCTTGAAAATATTGACGCTGAGGATGTTACCTTCAAGCAGAGTACCGGTGATGTTGATATTAAGGGATGCAAATTTCAAAATCTGATCGCTGATTGCCAAGACGGAGATTTTTATGTTTCCGGAGAGTTTGCCAATGTTGATATTAAACTTGAAAATGATGATGTCACGCTTTCAGGTAAACTTGATCAAGTCAAGGTCGATGTTATTAACGGCGACATAGAATTAAATACAGAAGGACCAATCGATTTAAACAAGGTTTCAATCAATACTTTAAACGGAAACCTCTACATAAACGGTAAGGAAATCGGCGATTGAGTGTTGAGCCACATGAGTGATTAATGATACCTTAAAATTAGAAAGAGAGGATGAAAGTATGCATAATATGGCTTATACCCTTGATAATATAATTCCGATAACAATGTTTAATAGAGGCCAAGCTGGCAGGATATTCAGTGAGGTTAAAAAAGGTTCGCCCAAGGTTGTGATTAAGAATAACGAGCCAGAAGCTGTCATTATTTCTCCTGATGAATATAAAGAGATCATGGAATTGCTTGAAAATGCAGAACTTATGGAAATGGCTATACAACGCGAGACGAATGATAATGGTGCACGTTTTTCTCAGAATGAAGTAATGGAAGAATTGGGAATATCTCAAGCTGATCTTGATGAGATGGAGGATGTGGAAATTGGCTAAATGGAAGATTGAATATACTTCTGCAGCCAAGAAAGACCTAAAGAAGCAGAAAAAAGAATTAAAAAATCAGTACCACCGACTTAACCGGAGGTACTGATTTTTTTGTATTGTAGATGTAGGTTGGTTGAAAATATATAACTTGTCGTCATTCCATTGCTGAATAGGATTTACTGTCTTATACATTATGCCACCTCAGAATCACAACCGGCTCGGCCGGAGTGAATGAAAAGAGAGACCTGCGATCGCAAGTCTCTCTTTGCTTTTATCATATTGAGTTAATCAACTCTTTTCTGTCCCCAGAAGAAGAGGGCTACTGTACCGGGGCCTGTGTGGCTTCCGATGGTTGTACCAATGTCGAAGATCTTGACTCTGCCCTTAAGCTTGGGGAATTTCTCTTCGATCATATCTGCAACGGCTCTTGCATCCTCGTAGCAGTGGGAGTTTGAAATAAAGCACTCTCCGTCGTAGTCTGCGCCGTTCTCTGCAAGCTCAACCATCTTCTGAACCTGAGCCTTCATAACTGCGTTCTTACCTCTGACTTTGGATCTGACGATAAGCTTACCTTCATGGTCCACGTTAAGAAGAGGGCAGATGCTGAGTACGTTTCCGATAGCACCCGCAGCTTTGGAAACACGACCGTTTCTTACAAGGTATTTGAGGTTTGAAACAAAGAACCAGTGATTGCATGTGAGCTTGTTTTCTTCAGCCCAATTGTATACTTCATCAATGCTCTTGCCGCTGTCACGAAGATCTGCGAGCTTGTCCATGATAAGACCAAAGCCTGCGGAAGCAGCAAGTGAATCTACAACATAAAGCTTTCTGTCCGGATATTTCTCTTCAAGCTGCTGCTTTGCGATCATTGCTGAATTGTATGTTCCCGAGATTCCGGAACTGAGTGTAAGATGAAGAACGTCTTTTCCCTGTGAAAGGAACTGTTCAAAGTATTCGGCATATTCTCCGACGCTGACCTGTGATGTTCTTGTCATCGCTCCGTCAGCCATCATCTGATAGAAAGTATCAAGTGAAATGGATTTACCCAGATCATCGGGATAATCCTTGCCGTCGATCTCAAAATGAAAGCAGATGTACTTGATATCTCTTTTCTCAAAATGTTCAAGTGAAAGGTCTGCGGTAGAGCAGGCACTTAAAATAAAATCGCTCATAATGTCCCCTTTTCAGACGTTTTTTATACTTTTTTTATCATACATTATTATCACTTTTCTATCAAATGTAAATAGTGTGAGAATTGTTCTCAGGTAAACACTGGAATTGTCTGAATTGTCTGAATATAGCAGCACAAGAAAAAAGATGTTTGACAAATGTTCTCAATAATGGTATATTATATTTACAATCACATAGGAGATAAAACCAAAGCAACCAAGGTGGCATAAGCTTCACCGGAAGTGAGCAGCGGTTATCGGAGCGGCTGACATCTACAGCGAGCGTGGCGATGCTTCACAGGAGCCGAGGGATGTCAAGGTGTCGCTTAAGGATGTGATTTATATATATAAAACAGAAAAGAGAGGACAAGCCATTGGAAATACTTAATTAAGGCCGGGTGTTCATTTAGAAAATGGATGCCCGTCTTTTTTTGTGTTTTTTTTGCTTTATGGAGTTTTTGGGGGCGCATTGCTCCTTTTTTTATGCTATAATTTAAAAACTATACTTGATTTACATTACTAGACTTCAAGGATTAGGAGATGTAATAATGGCAACCAACATAATATTTCTTTTTAACAGCGCCATGCTGGGCTTTGGTCTTGCGATGGACGCTTTTTCTGTCTCCTTGGCCAACGGATTCACACATCCGCACATTAAGAGAAGGAGAAGACACGAAATTGCTTTTGTTTATGCGGCGTTCCAGATCATGATGCCGATAATAGGCTGGTTTTTCGTTCATTACGCAGCGGAAATGTTCAACGGATTCAGACCGTTTATACCGTGGATCGCACTGATACTCCTTGCGATAATAGGCGGTAAGATGCTAATAGAGGGCATACGTGAAAAGAAATGTTCTGAAAATCTTTCTTGCGATGAGTGCACAAACACTGAATGTCCCAATCACATGGGAAGCGGTAAATCCAATCTATCCAACAAAGTCCTTATCTTACAAGGAATAGCTACATCTATCGACGCACTCTCGGTAGGCTTTACGATATCATCCTACAAAGTTCCCCAAGTTCTCATATGCGCACTTATTATAGGTATGGTGACACACGTTGTCTGCTATATCGGTCTTAAGCTTGGTATCAAGTTTGGGACTAAGCTTGCCGGAAAGGCAAAGATACTTGGCGGAATCGTGTTGATAGCAATCGGTATCGAGATATTCTTCGGTTAAAAAAATATAAAATAACCAATGTTTTCATTCCCAATATGACTAGCGATTATGATATCATATAAATTACCCGCCGATGAAATGTCTTTTGGCGGACTATCTTAAAAATAATCTTATGATCGGGAGGAAAAGAGGATGGAACAAAAGAAAAACAGTTGGGTGAGTGCGCTTATCATCGGAGTTTGCGTGGTTATAAGCTGCGTGGCTCTTGCATGCGGTCTTTCAAATTTCAGATCCGGAAGCCAGCACATCATCAGTGCTACAGGTAGCGCAAGCGTTGATTTTGACGCAGATCTTATTATCTGGAGAGGTTCTTTCTCAGCAACGGATTATTCATCAAAAGATGCATATGCCACACTTAAGAGCAATGCTTCAGAGGTTAAGAACTATCTTACCGGAAACGGTGTTGCCGAGGATGAGATCGTGTTTAATTCTGTTGATATCAGAAGAACTTACAGAGAGATCTACGATGATGAGGGCAAGTACATTGGATCGGAGCCCGAAGGATACGAGCTTACTCAGAGCGTTGTTGTAACTTCCACTAACATGGACAACGTCGAGAAGATTTCAAGAGACATCTCAAGCCTTCTTGAAAAGGGCGTGGAGTTTACTTCCGATACACCCGAGTATTACTATTCTGATCTCGATGCATTAAAGCTCGATCTTATAGAAAAGGCAACTCAGAACGCCAAAGAGCGTGTAGATATCATGGCTAGGAATTCAGGCGCCAAGATTGGTAAGCTCAAGAACTCCAATCTCGGTGTATTCCAGATCACAGCTCAGAATTCCGGAACAAGCACATATTCATATGACGGTGCGTTCGATACAGGTTCAAGACATAAGACTGCTACCATCACCGTTCATCTTGACTACGATCTTAAGTAATTGATTTTTTATATAGAAAAAATAGTATGAATTATACATATATAGTTGAATGTGCCGACGGTTCTTTGTACTGCGGATGGACCAACGACCTCGAAAAGAGGATAGCGGATCACAATGCGGGCAAGGGGGCCAAATATACCAAAACAAGACTTCCGGTTAAACTCGTATATCATGAGGAGTTTGACACCAAGGAGGAAGCCATGAGCAGAGAATGGCACATCAAGCAGCTAAGACGAGAAGATAAGCTCAAACTAATAAATAAAGGCTAATACGGTAAAACGGTGTGGATACAATCTGTATCCACACCGTTTTTGTTGGTACGTGAACTTACTTTTATGAGGGGGGTACCATGTGGGTTACTCCACATGTAGTATATGGAAAAGCTTTAGTGATGCTCTTCAATTATTATTATACATTACTTAACATATTTGTCAAATATTATTTTGAAAAAATCTCAAAAATTATTCTTTTGTTGTAACAATGTGCTGAAACACCGCGAAATTTGCAAAAAATTGTCAAATATTGTAAAATGCTGTTTGTAACATTTAAAACGCTAAATGAAAAAAGAAAAGGGGAAATATTAAAAATGAAAGCGAAAATTATACCTTTTATATTAGCCATGACAGTGCTTGCCATGACAGCTATGGGTTGCTCGGATACATCAACCGAGACGCCCGCAGTACAGGATGAAGAGAGCACCGCAGCAGTTTCTGCAGAGGCAGAGACTTCCGAAGCTACTATCGAGAGCACTGACAGTGCAACAAAAGAAAATACAACAGAGGCAGCTTCCGATGATAAAGACAGCGTAGCAAAGCCTCTTGCGACAATTACATGTACTTGGGATACTTCCGAGGTAAATTTAACAGAGTGCGATCCCGAAACACCCCTTGAAGGCGGGGCATTTGCTGACCTTGTAATAAGCGGCGGCGGAGCAAACCTTGAAGTCGGTAAGCTCTATGAGCAGCGTGACGGCGATAAAGTCTTATTTGATTCACTCATCACCGAAGAAGGTAACACCAAGAAATATACCTGCAATATCTACTCATGGGATTGCGGCGATATGGATTTCCAGGCAGAGCCCTGCGCTCCCATCAATTCTTTCCCTGATGTGGACGTTGTGATCACACAGGAAGGAAAGGCCGACATTCATAAAACCGGCGAGGACTTAATGGTCTACTCCTACACCGGCACTCACTTCTACGGCCTTTGCTCCGTACGAAACGGCGAAGTCGTTGACTGGGTAATCCCCGAGTGGCTCACCGAAGGAATGAAGAACGTGGAAAGGTAAGTAATCAGCAGACTCAGTTCTTTTGAGTCGTGCTGTACTACTTAGTTCTGGCGAGCGAATGCGAGAGCAGAACTTCCTTTGACGACTTTTGTTTGACTACGTAAAAGAGAACTGCTATTAAAAGAAAAGGTGCTACCGATAGACGGTTAGCTCTCCTTATAAATAGAATTTGGCGAATCCGCCATGCGTCGACATAAGAATGGCCGTTGAAAGACCGTCGACATATTCAATGATATCAGACAAAACTTAAGATTTGCTGTAGATAATTCTTAAGTTTTCTTAAGAAATGGCGCGGATATATTCTGGCAATAGTTAATAAAACCATATAATCTGACGATATAATAAATAGCGACGGAAGCGTGTTTCTCAATGGATTGAATTTCATTGAAAAACGCGCTTTTTCTTTTGAATGAAAGCATTGAAACATTACGATACGGAGGAGCTATATGAATATTAGTCTGAATCTCAAAAAAGAAGATACTCAAAAGATCACAACAGAAATAGAATTGGCGCGGTATATCATGGAAAGAGGAAATGACACGGGAAAAATGTCGGAAGCGGACCGAGCCAAGATAGAAGCCCGTATAAACGCCAAGCTTCAATCAGGGAAAAAGCTTTCACAGGAGGAGATGGAATATTTAAGAAGATACAATCCGATCATGTATGCGCATGCGCTGAGGGTGCAAAGAATGGCTGAAGCTGTTGAAGAGCAGCTAAAGCATGCAAAAAGTAAGGAAGAGGCAGATCGCATTATAACTTCCGCTTTAAATGGCATATCGAAAAACGATCCCGACAGGGAATACATATTTGCCGTGGTAAATAGGGTGGTGACTGAGTTTCATAAGTCGGGAGCATATGATGAGTTACCGAATACCATAGACGAAGATGATAAGAAGAAAAAGAAGAGTGGAGAAGTCTTTTATGATGCGGAAGATGATAAAGACGATGAGTTTGACTTACAAAATTGGAGTCCGCTCACGGAGGTATATGATAGTATGCCTACATTCTCTGTGGAAGCTTGATGCATCATAAGGCTTGACAAAAGTTTTTTTGCCCAATACAATTAGTTGTTGAAATAGAAAATAACAAATGCTATGAAGGTGTGGGCCTCGCCCAAGATGTTATGCGGATTTGCATTACAGAGAATGGAAGTCATCGGCTGGAAGCTTCCTAATGAGAGCATATACGGAACATTCGCACCGGAGCAGCTTGCCTGAAATGATTTCTTTAGTAGGGTGAGACGTACGTCTACGTTACAGATTTAATGAGTGTCCGAGCATTATATATGCCGGGAACTTGGGTGGTACCGCGATAATTCGTCCCTTGTGCTATTTGGCACAAGGGTTTTTATTTACGCAAAAATATGGAGGAAGATTATGATTAGTGAACAGCTCGACAAAATTAGAGAGGAGGCCCTTAAGCAGATACGTGAGTCTGACGGCCTCGACAAACTTAATGAGATCAGAGTCAACATTCTTGGAAAAAAAGGTGAGCTCACAAGCATCCTTAAGAGCATGAAGGACGTTGCTCCCGAGGACAGACCGAAGGTTGGTCAGCTTGTAAATGAGACAAGAGAAGCTATCGAGAAGGTACTTGAAGAGACCAAGAACAAGATGGAAGCTGCAGCACGTGATGCCAAGCTCAAGGCTGAGGTCATCGACGTAACTCTTCCTGCCAAGAAGAATAAAGTCGGTCATCATCACCCCAACACCATCGCTCTTGAAGAGGTAGAAAGAATCTTCACAGGCATGGGTTATGAGGTTGTTGAAGGACCTGAAGTTGAGAAAGACTATTATAACTTCGAAGCGCTCAATATCCCTGCGGATCACCCCGCCAAAGATGAGCAGGATACTTTCTATATTAACGGAGATCTTCTTCTCAGAACTCAGACATCTTCAACACAGGTTCATGAGATGGAGAAGGGCAGAATCCCGATCAAGATGATCGCTCCCGGAAGAGTTTTCCGTGCCGATGAAGTTGATGCGACACATTCACCTTCTTTCCACCAGGTAGAAGGACTTGTTATTGATAAGAACATTACATTTGCAGATCTTAAGGGAACGCTCGCTGAGTTTGCTAAGCAGCTCTTCGGACCCGATACCAAGACAAAGTTCAGACCTCACCACTTCCCTTTCACAGAGCCTTCTGCTGAGATGGATGTAAGCTGCTTTAAGTGCGGCGGTAAGGGATGCCGTTTCTGTAAGGGCGAGGGCTGGATCGAGATTCTCGGTTGCGGTATGGTACATCCTCACGTTCTTGAGATGAGCGGAATCGATCCTAACGAGTACGTTGGATTTGCGTTTGGTGTAGGACTTGAGAGAATCGCGCTTCTCAAATATGAGATCGATGATATGCGACTTCTTTATGAGAATGATATAAGATTTCTTCAGCAATTTTAGTGATATAGGGATTCATGCACATGCATTGCTGTGCTTGCACAATGCATTGCATGTATATGAAGACCGAACAGAAATGAGGAAAAAAGATGTGCGAATGAAATGAGCATATCGATTTCCGAATTTCTGTAGGATTGCGAGAGCGCCGAAGGCGCGAAGCAATCCGTATATCACAGTAGTGTTATATACGATTAGATTTCACTCACAGAACAGGAGAATAAAAATGAACTCATCTAAATCATGGATTAAAGCATATGTACCGGACCTTTCATGCACCGATCAGGAATTCTTCGATGCGATGACACTTTCCGGAACCAAGACAGAAACATACACACCACTTGATAAGAACCTCGAGAAGATCGTGGTTGGTCAGATCAAGACAATCGAGCAGCACCCCGATGCAGATAAGCTCGTTATCTGCCAGGTAGACATCGGAACAGAGATGATCCAGATCGTCACAGGTGCCAAGAATATGAAGGAAGGCGACAAGGTTCCAGTTGTTCTTGACGGCGGACGTGTTGCGGGCGGTCACGACGGAAGCCCCAATCCCGCTGAAGGCATCAAGATCAAAGCCGGTAAGCTCAGAGGCGTTCCCAGTGCAGGTATGATGTGCTCGATCGAAGAGCTCGGTTCAACCAAAGATTTCTATCCCGAAGCTCCCGAGGACGGTCTCTACATCTTCCCCGAGGACACAGAAGTAGGAGCCGATGCTGTTGACGTACTCGGTCTTCACGACACTGTATTTGAATTTGAAGTAACTTCAAACAGAGTTGATTGCTATAGCATTCTTGGTATTGCAAGAGAGGCTGCTGCTACATTTAAGCTTCCTTTCAACGCACCTGCCATCGAAGTTAAAGAAGACGGCGAGGGCAAGACTTCCGATATGATCAGCGTAGAGATCAAGGATACAGATCTTTGCACAAACTACTGCGCAAGAGTCGTAACAGACATAAAGATCGAGCCTTCACCTAAGTGGATGCAGAGAAGACTTTCAAGCGTAGGCATTCGTCCCATCAATAACCTCGTTGATATCACCAACTACGTTATGATGGAGCTTGGTCAGCCCATGCACGCTTACGATCTTAGCACTATCGCAGGTAACAAGATCGTTGTAAAAAGAGCCGCTGACGGCGATACTTTCGTAACTCTCGACGGACAGGAGAGAAAGCTTGATAAAGACGTTCTCATGATCTGCGACGCAGAGAAGGCAGTAGGACTTGCAGGTATCATGGGTGGTGAGAACTCAATGATCACTGACGACGTTAAGACAGTTCTTTTTGAGGCTGCTACATTCAACGGACCCAACATCAGAAAGAGCGCTAAGAGAGTAGGACTTCGTACAGACGCTTCAGGCTTCTTTGAGAAAGGACTTGATCCTGCTAATGCAGAGATCGCGATCAACAGAGCTTGCCAGCTTATAAACGAGCTTGGCTGCGGTAAAGTTGTTCCCGGAATCGTAAAAGAGGGTCTTCCTATCGCACCTCTTAAGAGATTTGCGCTTGAAGCTGACAAGATCAATCAGCTCCTCGGAACAGATATCTCCAAGGAAGACATGATCGCAATCCTTAATAAAGAAGAAGTCGGTTACGATGCTGCAACCGATGAAGTTATCATCCCTTCATTCAGACAGGATCTTAACCAGATGTGCGATATCGCTGAGGAAGTTGCAAGATTCTACGGATATGACAAGATCCCTACAACTCTTCCTAAGAACAGCGCAACAACAGGCGGTATCTCATTCAAGATGAGAGTAGAGAAAAAAGCCAGAGAAGTAGCTCAGTTCTGCGGCTTCTCACAGGGCTATACATATTCATTCGAAAGCCCCAAGGTATTTGATAAGCTTC
Source organism: Butyrivibrio sp. XB500-5 (assembly GCF_003625505.1). Classification (NCBI taxonomy): domain Bacteria; kingdom Bacillati; phylum Bacillota; class Clostridia; order Lachnospirales; family Lachnospiraceae; genus Butyrivibrio; species Butyrivibrio sp. XB500-5. Next base: position 417,296 of record NZ_RAIS01000001.1, on the reverse strand, counting down.
TTTTACCTGAGGATGCAAAAGAAAGACAGGCTATCAAGATCTCCAATCCTTTGGGAGAAGATTTCTCAATAATGAGAACTATCCCTCTCAACGGCATGCTTACCAGCCTTGCAACCAACTATAACCGCAGAAACAAGGACGTTCGCCTCTATGAAATGGGCAACATCTATGTGGCTAAGTCACTTCCTCTTACAGAGCTTCCTGATGAGAGAATGCAGTTCACACTTGGTTTCTACGGAGACGGTGACTTCTACAGCATGAAGGGCGTTATCGAGGAGCTTCTTGACAGCGTAGGAATGCTCGACAAGGTAGAGTACGATCCCAATGCAGGCAAATCCTTCCTTCATCCCGGAAGACAGGCCAATGTCGTTTATGACGGAGAGGTTATTGGATATTTAGGTGAAGTTCATCCCGTTGTGTGCGATAATTATGATATCGGCACAAGAGTTTATATTGCAGTTATCGATATGCCTCACGTTGTTGAGCATGCTAACTTCGATACGATCTACACAGGAATTGCCAAGTTCCCTGCTGTTACAAGAGACATCTCCATGGTCGTTCCCAAGGAAGTACTTGCGGGCGACATTGAGAAGATGATCCGTCAGCGCGGCGGCAAGAAGCTTGAAGATCTTTCACTCTTTGATATCTACGAGGGTGAGCAGATCAAGGCAGGCTTCAAGTCTATGGCATATTCACTTGTATTCAGAGACAAGGAAAAGACTCTTGAAGACGATGAAGTAAATGCAGCAATGAAGAAGATATTGAACGGCCTCGAGTCACTTAATATCGAACTTCGCTCATAATTATGATTCAACCTGTAAAAGGAAAGGAGCATGGATTAATGAGAAAAAATGTATGGACAACATACAACAAAACTCAGCTTAAAGCATGCGACAGATTTGCTGAGGACTACAAGGAATTCCTTAATAATTCCAAGACAGAAAGAGAAGCCGTTGACACTATCGTTAACGAGATAGAGGCAGCCGGCTACAGAGAGCTCAACACTCTCATCGGTACAAAGACTAAGCTTAAAAAGGGTGATAAAGTATATTGCGTCTGGATGAACAAGAGCATCGTTATGTTCCAGATGGGTTCAGACCCCATGGAGGCAGGACTTAACATCCTCGGAGCACACATCGATTCTCCAAGGCTCGACGTTAAGGTTAATCCTCTTTATGAGGACGGAGGCTACGCTTTTCTTGATACTCACTACTACGGCGGTATCAAGAAGTACCTCTACGTTGCGACACCCCTTGCCATCCACGGCGTACTTGTAAAAAAAGACGGCACGACCGTTCAGCTAAGTGTCGGTGAGGATGAGGACGATCCGGTATTCTTTATCTCGGATCTTTTGATCCATCTTTCAGCCGAGCAGATGAACAAGAAAGCCTCTGCCGTTGTTGAGGGCGAAGTACTTGACCTTATCGTTGGTAACAGACCCTTTATCGTCGACAATGATTCGGAAAAAGAGAAAAAGGCAAGCACTAAATTAACACCCGGCGAGCAGTACGCCGTTAATCATGAAAAAGAGGAAAAGAAAGAATCCGGTAAGCTCTCCGGAGCCGTAAAGCGCGGTATTCTTGCAATCCTCAACGATCTCTACGGAATAGAAGAAGACGACTTTATGTCAGCCGAGCTTGAGATCGTTCCTGCAGGAAAAGCCAGAGATGCGGGCTTTGACAGATCAATGATCATGGGATACGGACATGACGACAGAGTATGCGCATATCCTTCAATGAGAGCCATTCTCGAAGCCAAGAACCTTAAGAGAACGGCTTGCTGTATCCTCGTTGATAAAGAAGAGATCGGAAGCTACGGCGCAACCGGAATGCAGAGCAGATTCTTTGAAAAGGCTGTTGCCGAGGTTATGAATCTCACAAAGGAAGGCTACAACGAGCTTTCATTAAAGAGATGCCTTGCAAACTCCTGCATGCTTTCATCCGATGTATCTGCGGCATTCGATCCTCACTATGCTTCGCAGTTTGAGAAAAAGAACTCGGCATACATGGGAGAGGGTGTTGCGTTTAATAAGTACACCGGATCAAGAGGAAAATACGGTTCAAGTGACGCTAACGCTGAGTATATTGCAGAGATCAGAAAGGTCTTTGATAAAGAAAAGGTCGTATTCCAGTTCGCAGAGCTTGGTAAGGTTGATGCGGGCGGCGGCGGAACGATCGCTTACATGCTTGCCAAATACGGCATGAATGTTATCGATTCCGGAATCTGCGTTCTTAGCATGCATTCACTTTGGGAAGTTATCAGTAAGGCCGACCTATACGAGGCACTTCGCGGATACGTTGCTTTCCTTGAAAACATTGATTTTAGAAATGAGTAATTTGATTTTATGAGTAATAGAGCTGAACTTGGTTTATCAACAGCTGACTATTATTTCGATCTTCCACAGGAGCTTATCGCTCAGGATCCTCTTCAAAAGAGAGATGAGTGTAAGCTCCTTGTTATCGATAAGAAGACGGGTAAGACAGAGCATCACATTTTCAGTGAGATCATTAACTATCTTAATCCCGGTGACTGCCTTGTCCTTAACAACACCAAGGTTATCCCCGCTAGGCTCCTTGGTGAAAAAGAGGGCACGGGCGCAGCTGTTGAGATACTTCTTTTAAAGAGAAAAGAGAATGATGTATGGGAGACTTTGGTTAAACCGGGCAAAAAACTTCGTCCCGGTGCCAGGGTTTCTTTTGGCGGAGGAATCTTAAAGGCTGAGATCCTCGATATCGTTGAGGAAGGAAACAGACTTGTGAAATTCTACTACGACGGTATCTGGGAAGAGGTCCTCGACAGACTCGGCGAGATGCCGCTTCCTCCCTATATCACGCATAAGCTCCAAGATAAGAACATGTACCAGACGGTATATGCTAAGTTTGAGGGCTCCGCTGCGGCTCCTACCGCAGGCCTTCACTTTACGGATGAGCTCCTTCAAAAGATACGCGAAAAAGGCGTTGAGATGGCTTTTGTAACCCTTCACGTCGGTCTTGGTACTTTCAGACCCGTCAAGGTAGAAAACGTCAAAGAGCACCATATGCACACCGAATGGTACCGGGTGACGCAGGAAGCCGCCGATAAGATCAATAAGGCAAAAGAGACAGGCCATAAGGTCATCTGTGTCGGAACAACCAGCTGCAGAACAATAGAGAGCGCTGCCGATGAAAACGGAAGGCTTCGGGAGTGTAGCGGCGACACTTCGATCTTTATCTATCCCGGCTATAAGTTTAAGGTTTTGGATCAGCTTATCACGAACTTCCATTTGCCTGAGTCAACGCTTGTAATGCTTGTTGCCGCACTCGCCGGCCGCGAGAACATCCTCGCCGCATACGAGGAAGCAATCAAAGAAAGATACAGATTCTTTTCTTTTGGCGATGCGTGCTTTATAACGGATCTGTGATAGTGTATAATAAGTCGTGAAAGATTGATTGTATTATTGGAGATTTGTTATGGAAGACAGAAGAAAAAATAAACGCCTGGAGCTTTCGGGAGATATTGTTATAAAAGAGATCACAAGCGGTCCCAAGTCAGATACCGTGGAGATTGAGATTATCGATGCATCTACCGAAGGTATCGGCTTTACAACCGATAAGCAGCTTATGATCGGCGCCAATTATGAGGCGAATCTTACGCTGTGGACCAAAGAAACAGTGCATGTCTTCATCCAGATTGTCCGTGCATGGAAAGAGGGCGATACATACTGCTATGGCGGTATGTTCATCGGTATGCCTGAGGATGTCAAGATGCACATCGGAGTCTACGGAACCGTAGAGGATGCGCTTTCCGAGCTGGAAGAATAATTTAATATGAGTGTTTATGAGGCTTTCCCATGCACTGATGCCCGGGAAAGCCTTTTTTACGCCCCTTCTTAGGTCGCTTCATTTGAATAAGGATAATCATTATGGTAAGCTAGAAAGGTGTGAAAAAAACGACTATTGGAGGCACTGAAATGGATAATACTTTTAAGAAACGACTGACAACTTTTATTGCCGTAGCCTATGGCGTGACATTTTTTATGTATTTAATCATGTTCTTTGGGCTTAGAGCCGGTAAAGATCTTTCGGTATTTCCCAATGCGCAGATGATGTTCCCTGCATGCGGAGTTATACTTGGATTTCTTCTTTTTGGAGATAAGGAGAAAAAGATTCCCAAGGCCGGGTTTATAGTAGTGCTTATCACAGCGCTTGCTATGATAGGAATGTCTATTGCTTCATTGATCGTACCGGTTACTACGATTGAGACACAGGCCGGATCTGTTACAAATATAGATTTGTACAGCCAGTATGTGTTAATGGCAGGAAGCCTTATAGCTTATATCCTTTTTTGGGCATGTGGTAAGGAAAAAAGAAAAAATGTGGGCCTTTCCAGAAACAAAATAGGTATGAGTGCCCTTTTGGTATTTTTGTTTGTGGTTTTATTTATAGTAAGATTGTTGATCTCGGCATACCTTGGTAAGTTTGTATCACCTGACGCAGCCGGTAATCTTCAGGAATTGATCGGTGCACTTACCAATCCACAGACTTATATCAACGCTCTTTCCATACTGTTACTTTTCCCGCTTAGTTTTTTGGCGTTCTGGGGAGAAGAGTATGGATGGAGATATTATTTACAGCCTATTATTCAGAATAAGTTCGGACTTAGACTCGGCGTATTGATACTTGGTGTTGTATGGGGATTGTGGCATTTCGGTCTCGATTTTATGTTCTATACAACCACATCAGGCCCTGTGTATTTGCTCATGCAGGTCATTACATGCATCGGACTTGGAATATTCTTTGGATATGTATTTATGAAGACGAAGAATATATGGGCCATAGCCTTAATGCATTTCATAAACAACAATTACATTGTGGTATTTTCGGGTGGCAACGCAGACGCGATCAAGGATCAGACGGTAACACTTTCTCAGGTGCCGGTTCATCTTATCAGCTTCCTTGTGCTGATTGTATTCATCCTTGCACCTATATATAACCAAAAAAAGAATGAGGAGAACGCTTAAGCGTTCTCCTCAGTTCTTTTCGCGATTACAACAAGTCTGTGAGTAGCTATATAAATTGGAGTGCATGTATAAAGTGTTAGCTGCTCGTCATCGGTAGGATCTAATATCTCGATATCTTCGGGATTAACGACTTTAATCTCGGATACCTTGTATTTATAGGTGGTATCTCTTGTATCTACAAAAATCTCATCACCAACCTCAACTTCATCAAGTCTGTTGAAGTATTTACCAAAGTTATAATTACGATGGCCTGCGATTACGCAGTTACCGACTTCTCCGGGAGAAGCGGTATTTGGTTCGTGACCGAGGGAAGCAGAGAGGGCGCTTTTATTTGTGCCCTCTTTAACCGGCTCCTTGGAATCAATCTTGGGAATTCTTACGACATATAGAATGTCGTCTGTTCCAAATAAAGTGTCATCGCCATCTTCAAGTGATACGGTCTTAAGTCCATCCTCCGACATTTCCTCGGTTTCGGGAATGGGCTGCGCCTCATAGAAAGATGCGAGAGCGCTTTCTTTTTCTCGCGACTGTATTACGTTTATTGATATTGAGGCGATTATCATAAACAGTCCAAATACCAGTAATACCGCGCCTGTAATTCTTAAAAACAATTTCATCTTCTTTTCCTATTATGAGCTTTCTTAGGATTTATCACCAAAAGAACCGTTCCGATTATTACAGCGACTCCTCCGATGATGTAGGATACGAGAGTACCTACAAATCCACCTGTCTTGGCAAGCTTAGCGCCTGCTATGGCTTTTTTTCTGGCTCCCAATACTTCGCCGTTAGGTCCTATAATGTATTCATAATTAGGATCTCCGCCTTCGATGGTCGCTCCGTCTACAACCTCATAGCCTTTTGCTTTGATTTCTTCATCGCTAAGGAGAAGATCATCATATTCTGAGGGAGCTTTAACAATTATCTTGGGCTTATTGCCGTTGTTGGCGTTGGCGTTTGCGGCATTTTTGTTAGCGGCAGCGTTCGTATTTGCATTGGTGTTGGCAGCTGCATTATTTGCGTTTGAATCGGAGTTGTTGTTTCCGCCGTTGTTGTCGTGGTGGTCATCGCTACTGTGGTGCTTATCGGATGATCCGCCTGAGTTCTTGCTGTCCGATCCGTTTGAAGGGCCGCCCGATCCGTTGTCGGAACTATTGCCGTTCTTGTTATCACTGTTGTTGCCTGAGTTGTTGCTTCCCGAATTGTTTCCGTTTTTATTATCGTCTTTATTATCGTCGTCGTTTCCGGGATTCGGTACATCCGGCTCTTGAGCTTTGGTCTTCTTGTTAGTAAAGTTGAGGTTTACTTTATTTGTGTTTGTGACGAATCTAAAGGATTCTTCGTTTACATCATAGCCTTCCGGAGCGGTTACTTCTTTTGCAAAGTAAACTGTATTGGGTTTGAGCTTTCCGATAGATTTAGCCTGTCCGTTAGCCTTGGTAGTAAGTCTCAGTACTTCGTTTTCGTCTTCATCTGTTATTGAGAAAACTGCGCCTTCAAGAGGTGTCTCGTCTTCTTCATCAAGCTTGGTTATGGTAAACACTACTGAGTTGCTTGATGTTCCTGTATTGAAGCTGCTCTTGCTTAATGATACGCCGGAAGCAAGTGTAGCATCTCCGCCAAATCCCTGCATCTGAGCATTGTTTGAAAAATCATTATTTCCCGGATACAAAGGCAAGGCTTTATATTTCAGGATATAGCAGTTGCGGTCTGAATTATCGGGGAGAGTTACTTCGAGCTGAGTCTTTTCTCCACTTCCGCCGGAAGTATTTGTTTTATATCCTGTTGCTTCGATCTCAGCATTGTTTTCATCTTTGGCTACAGTTACGGCGCCTGTATCGGGATTGATGGAACCCATATAAAGCTTAACTGATTCTTCATCAAGCTCGAAGCTTGCACCGAGAGTATCTATGATCTTTACTCCGTTGGGAAGAACCTGCTTGGAGTTGTTGATCACAATTGAGTACTCAGCAGTTTTCTTATCCTTGGTTGCGGCTCCGGTTTTTGTTACCATCGAGTTATTGATGGTCTTTTTTGCCTTATCTGAATTTACCGTTGTTTCGGGATATTCCTTAGTCTTTATCGTAGCATTGTTGGAAATATTGATTGAACTTGCAGCGATATTATCCAAGTATGTGTCATCTTTTACTCTTGCGGTAAAGGTGATTTCTTTTCTTGAATCGTCTTCGCCGGCTTCTGCATCTTCAGGGTAAACTGTTAGGATGCCGTCACTATATGTGTAATAAGGTCTGACACCTGTATCTTTCTGAAGCTCGACGCCGTTCATCTTAATAGGCTTGTCGGTAGCAATAATGAGTTCAAGACCGCTTTCGTTCAATCCGTCTTTGACACTGATCTCAGACATCTGCATCTTGTTGTCATTGGCAACAATTCTGTACTTGAATTCATGGGTCGCATAATTGTATTTTCCAACAATTTCTTTTGTGAGAACTTTACTTTCGCAGGTTTTTTCAACTTCATCAATAACGTTAGCCATTTCTACGGAGTTCATTACTACTTTGTTTTTATATACTTTTTTACTGTTTCCTGAATAGAAATCCATTTCGGATTCTTTAAGCTGTGTAACAACGTAGAATGTTAATGTCTTATTCTTAAGGTCATCCCCGAGAGTAATTACGTATTCGCCGTACTTGTCGATTCCGTCAATCTTGGTATCGGGGTCACCTGCGTATTTATCGGATATATCGTAATCTTCACCTTCAAGGGTGGCATTGGTGATCTCTACAAGCTCCTGTCCTTCGCCGATAACCTCTCGAATATTTACATTGGTAAGAGGCTGTTTACTTGTATTGGCTTCAATTTTCCAAGTGATCTTGTGATTGGCTGCATCGTAATTTGTAAAGTTCTTTACGATACCTGGCTTTCCGATGAGCTTACCGTTTGTCTTTACAAGGTCGCTGTATGTCTTGTGCTCTTCATCACCAAATTCAAACCAAGTCTCGTTTCTCGGAACAGAAGAGTGGTTCTGCTTGAGGTAAGTATCATAGTCCTTCAGTCTGGACTTATAAGTAACGACATATTTGCTCTCGCCTGAAATATCTCCGAGTCTGATAGCAAAATCATATCCGGTTGCGCTGCCGTTATAATCAGCTGTTCCGGGAGTTGTATCAACAGAAGTATCGCTCGTGATATCAGATCCGTCTTTGGTGACTTCGATAGAATCGGTTATAAGCTTCATGTCAGTCTTGGAATCAGACTTGAACTTATCGTAAAGCACGAAGTTGCTAAAGTCATAACCCATATTATCAAGAGTGATCGTCCAGGATAATATGGCGTCGTCGCCGTCGCGCTCTATTGTTTCGGATGCTGTCTTGCTAAGCTTCATCTTATCTTTAAGCGGCGGATCAACGATAATGGGACCGGGATCTTCGGGCTTTTCATTCTCTTTGATCTTAACCTTGACCGGTGTATCGTTATTGGGGAGCTCGATAGAGTATTCCTCATTATCGCCGATTTGGTCATCGTCAAGCTTACATGCGATACCAAAAGTAACATTAGTAAGGTGCTCGCCTTCACTTTCATTTGTTACTTCAAGCAAGACGTTTCCTTCCTCGTCCAAAGTAACTACTCCAAGTGGATCGGAGAGATTATCGATATCCATTGTTATATTTTTTTCGTAGTCAGTCAGTATTTTTGGGAATTTGGGCAGAATGATCTTATCGCCCTTTTTGATATAGTTGTCGTTTCCGTCTTCGGCATCGTCGCCGTAGTTAAGGTAGAGCTCATTAAGTGTGTATTTGAGCTCAAATTGATCGCCTAAGGAGATTACATCCCCACTTTCCAAAGGCTCCCCTTCCTTGTAGAGCTCGACAAGTTCTACAATGTCTTTGACTTCCCCCTCGCCTTCTTCAGCAAGTGCACCTATCGGGAGTGAGAGGACTCCGATGCACAGAAAAAGGCACAATAAGAGTGCTTTTAAAGTTTTTTTCATACTTTGCCTCCAAAATAATATAAATTATTTCATATTAAATGTATCAAACAGATATTGTAAAATAGTGAAGATTGTGTGTCTATTTTGTGTTCATTTGGTTACCAAACACAAAATATAGTATTTTTTTGACCTGATTGTCGAGTCATCCTTGCCTAGAGTGCTTATTTTTTATACAATTATGTAGTGCGAGTGCACACGTGGCCTTGAATTTATGATCTGCAATAAGCATTTTGACTGTATTATGAGGTGAGAACATGAGGATAACAGTAGTAGGTACGGGATATGTAGGACTTTCCAATTCCGTACTTTTATCACAATATAACGATGTTACCGCGGTGGACATTGTCCCTGAGAAGGTTGATATGATCAACAAGAGACAGTCGCCCATAGTCGATAAAGAGATAGAAGAGTATCTTAAGAAGGATTCGCTCAGGCTTCGTGCGACAACGGACGCGATAAGTGCGTATGAAAACGCCGAATTTATCATTGTTTCGACGCCCACCAATTACGATGAGAAACTTAACTACTTTGATACGTCTTCTGTAAGAAGTGTTGTCGAGCAGGCTAGGAAAGTGAATCCCGACGCTTATATCATAATCAAATCCACGATTCCGGTTGGATATACTTCGGATCTTATGGATGAATATGAGACGGATCACATTCTCTTTTCACCTGAGTTTTTAAGAGAGGGAAAGGCGCTTTATGACAACCTTTATCCATCGAGAATAATCGTAGGTTACAATACGGATTCCGAGGAAGCTGAGGAGAAGGCGCACATTTTCACCGATCTTCTTAAGCAGGGCGCTCTTAAAAAAGACATTCCGACACTGTTTATGAACACGACAGAGGCTGAGTCGGTCAAGCTCTTTGCCAATACGTATCTGGCACTTAGGGTTTCGTTTTTTAACGAGCTTGATACTTATGCAGAGGTCAGAGGTCTCAATACCAAGAATATAATCGACGGCGTATGCCTTGATCCGAGAATAGGAGACTTCTACAACAATCCTTCATTTGGCTACGGCGGTTATTGCCTTCCCAAGGATACCAAGCAGCTTCTTGCCAATTATGAGGATGTTCCCAATAACCTCATCACGGCTATCGTTGATGCCAACAGGACGAGAAAAGATTATATCGCCGACAGGATCTGGGCACTTCAGCCCAAGAAGGTTGGTGTATACAGGCTCACGATGAAGGCGGGTTCCGATAACTTCAGACAGTCCGCGATTCAGGGCATTATGAAAAGAATTAAATCAAGAGGCATAGAGTGTGTGGTATATGAGCCGACGCTCAAGGAAGACAGCTTCTTTAATTCCAAGGTTATAAACGATCTTAATGAGTTCAAAAAAGAGTGTGATTTTATAATCGCCAACAGACTCACACCCGAGCTTTCGGATGTGGTAGACAAGGTCTATACGAGAGATCTTTTCGGAAACGAGTAAATACAGATAATTAAAAACAAAGGGTCAAAAGCTTCTGCTTTTGGCCCTTTATAATTGATGAGATATTTAATCAAGCTGTTCTTTTATGAAATCCTTAGCCTCTTTTCCATCTGAAAATGAGACCGCTTTCTTAAACGGATTGGATCCGTAATTGGATAGATCTTCAACGTATCCGATGGCTAGTTTGCAATCCTTCAAACCGTAGATATAAGATTCGGTGCTGTTATTTTGCAGGATTATATTTTTTTGCGGTACGTATTCATATGAGTCTTTTTGATGATGCCAATTCATAAATTGATATACATAGCCATCCTTGAATGTACAAACGGAGAAATTGTTTCCTCTTTCACCTGTGGCCATGAGAAGTTCCGGGATGTCATCATCATCAATTTTGATAAGATCATATCTGTTTGTTCTTGCAGATAGTGTTTCATAAAATCCTATGATGGCTTTATAGCCTTCTTTATAAGATTCGAATTCTCCGTTTATCTGCCCGTTGGAATAGTAATCGCTTACATCGTCTGCGCTAAATCCCCTATTAAGATATTGTGTTGCGTCAGTGATCGCGGGATAAGCAACAAAGCTGGTTCCTTCGTAATCATCAATGGGATCGTAAACCGCTGCATCACCTACAAAGAGCCATGACATTTCTTCACGATCTTTCGTTCCTGTAAAAATAATATCGGTATATCCGTCAAAGTTAACATCACAAGCTTTGAATCCGGTTATCGTGTCGGGTGTATTTATTGCATCGTGTGAAAACAAAGAAGCATAGCTGTCTGTGTGGTAATAGTATGAATAAGTAATATCAAATGCTTTGTCTGCGGGGAGGATGATAGTGCATGTATCATCACTTTCGTTAACATCAAATGTGATAGCGTATTCTTTGGGAATATCTCTTGACCAATCCAAAGATACTGACTTATTTATGTCTGCTTCAATATCAATACTTTCATAGGAAGTATGATCGGTTTCAGGGTCTTCGTCCGAAGCTGATTCGGAAGCTGAAGCGGATTCGGATGAAGAAGCTATCGAAGCTTGCGATTTTGAATTTTTATCCTGTGATATTCCATGCTTGGCAAAAAGATACCCGGAGGCGAAAATGATCACGCCTCCGATCATAATAAGAAATGAAGCGATTGGAATAATAATTCCCAATCGCTTTTTGTTTAGACTTTTGTTTGACAATTTAAATTATCCTCCTGTCCTTTAATAAGCGTTTTATGATTATAAATTCCCCAATTTATAATAACGATCTAAGATCGCTGAAAAATGTGGGATATGAGATATCCACGCATTTATCGTCTGTAATTATTGTTTCGCCTTCTGCGCCGAGGGCCGCGATAGCAAAGCTCATCGCAAGTCTGTGATCGCTGTGAGAATCAATCTCGGCACCTGTTAAAGGCTTTCCGCCGCGGATAATCATTCCGTCATCGGTTGCCGTAACGTCACATCCCATCGCTTTTAAGTTATCTACAACCGAGTCGATTCGATTGGATTCTTTTACCTTGAGCTCTGCAGCATCTTTGATGATCGTTGTGCAATCGGCTGTAGCTGCAAGAACCGCTACAACGGGTAGTTCATCAATCATTGTCGGGATATCTGCGCCGCCGATAACGAATTCTTTGTTTTCATCGCCATGGAGCTTGCTGTATTTAACAAGGATGTCGGCGCGCTTTTCGCTTGAATCATCTTCGTTTAAAAGAGTGATATCGGCGCCCATTCGCTTTAAGACATTTATGATGCCGGCTCTTGTCTCGTTAACTCCGACGTTCTTGATAAGAAGCTCGGAGCCGGGAACCATGAGCGCTGCCGCGATAAAGAAAGCAGCGGAAGATATGTCGCCGGGAACGTTTATGTCTATTGCTTTGAGTGGCTGCCCGGGATTAAGGACAGCTGCGGCTTTGCCGTCTTCGTATGTTTCATTGTGAATATCCGCACCGAAAGCTTTAAGCATGATCTCGGTGTGGTTTCTTGAAAGAGCGGGCTCTATAACTGTTGTCGCAGAATCTGCGTAGAGGCCTGCGAGTATTATCGCTGATTTAACCTGTGCGGAAGCAACGGGGCTGTTGTAAGTGATTCCGTGGAGCTTCTTTCCGCCTGTGATATGGAGAGGCGCGCAGTCATTGTCTTTTACTGAAACTATATCGGCGCCCATTTCGGATAAGGGTGTGATGACTCTTTTCATCGGACGCTTTTCTATCGAAGCATCACCTGTGATATCTGTGTCAAAAGACTGAGCGGAGAGTATTCCGGAGATCAGTCTTGTAGTCGTTCCGCTGTTGCCGGTATAAAGAAGTGAATCCGGCGCGGTCAGACCGTTTATACCTTTACCGTGAACATATATCGTCGGAACTCCGGTCATATGATTGTTCTTTTTCTCAATCTCGATCCCAAGCTTTCTGAAGCAATCAATCGTCGAGAGGCAGTCTGCGCTCTCAAGGAAGCCGGTGATCGTTGTGGTTCCTTCGGCAAGAGCACCGAACATGATGCTTCTGTGAGAAATGGATTTATCTCCGGGAACCGTTATTTTGCCTTTTATCGGTGATGTAGCTTTGCTAAGTGATATCATCTTTTTTCCTCAGGTGATTTATTTCTTGTATACGTTGTAGCCCTTGTCTGCGAGTATCTCGATGGATTTTTCCAAGCTTGCGTTATCGTGAAGTTCGATCTTAAGCGTTCCGCGCTCATACTCTCTGTTGTGAACGATGCCGATGTTCTTGATGTTGATCTTGTTCTCGGAAAGAAGGAGAGCAACGCTTGCAAGGCAGCCGGGCTGGTCGTCGATCTCAACGTTGATGCTGTGTACCTTCTGGATCGGTCCGCTTGAAGTCTCGATAAATGATTCTCTGTATTCTCTTGCGGATGAAAAGAAATCAAATATCTTATCAGTCTCTTTTTCGTCGATGGCAAGCTTGATCTCATACAATGAATCAATGTATTTGCCAAGAAGCTCTGAGATGTTGTCTGCGTTGGTAGTGCAGATCTGTTGCCACATAACGGGTGAAGATGAGGAGATACGCGTGATGTCCTTGAATCCGCCCGCGGCGATGGTCTTCATGAGCTGATCTTCCGAATCGTTGTCTTTTACCAGGTTGACGAGCGAAGCGGAGATGACGTGCGGAACGTGGCTTATTGCCGCTGTGATGTAGTCGTGTCTGTTGTGGTCGACTACAAGCGGGATCGCGCCGATCATCTTGACGAGATCATAATATTTATCAAGTCTTTCTTTTTCCGTAGACTCTGTTGTTGTGAGGATGTAATAAGCGTTTTCCAAAAGAGATGACTTGGAGTTGCCAAAGCCGATTCTCTCGGTACCTGCCATCGGGTGTCCGCCGATGAACTGGGATTCAAGTGAAAGCTCTTTTATCTTCTCATGGATCCCTGTCTTGACGCTGCCGATATCCGTGAGCGTCGTCTTCTTATCAAGGAAGGGCAAGAGCTTGTCGATGTTGTCGTTGTTGCACTCGACGGGTGCGCAAAGGAAGATGTAGTCGCAGTCCGAAAATTCTTGACCGATCTCGTAAAGGGGCAGGTCTACAATCTTTTGCTCATATGCCTTGTCTACGGTCTCCTTGTGAGGAGTGTAGGCTATGATGCGTGATGTTGGCTGCTTTTCTTTTATTGCGCGGGCTATCGAGCCGCCTATAAGTCCAAGGCCGATAAAGCCGTAGGTTTCATTGTTCATGTAAAAAAATCTCCTAAGTAATATACGCCTTTATTTGAAGGCGAAAAAAATCGTAAGTAGTGAATTACACTATAACACTTTAATGTACGAAAATCAAATGCATAAAGGCTTGAATGCTATGTGAGAACGTTGTGCAAAATCACCTATAACTCTTGTTTTGGTACAGTATCTTTAGTAAAATATCATTATAAGTTTTTGGGGGACTTGTATCATATCTCATACATATTACCCAAAATGAAGCGACTGGAGGACAAGATATGAACGTTTACACAACAGACAAGATCAGAAACGTTGTACTGCTTGGGCACGGCGGTGCCGGCAAGACAAGCTTGGCTGAATCAATGGCTTATCTTGCAGGTATTACATCTAGGATCGGTAAAGTGGAAGATGGAAACACTCTCAGCGATTTTGATAAGGAAGAGCAGAAGAGACATATTTCTATCAGCACATCAACAATTCCCATGGAATGGGATGGACACAAGATCAATGTCCTGGATACTCCCGGTTTCTTTGATTTTGTCGGTGAAGTAGAGGAGGCTATAAGCGTTGCCGACGCGGCGATCATCGTAGTTTCCGGCAAGGCAGGAATAGAGGTAGGTACAGAAAAAGCGTGGGAGCTTTGCGAGAAGTATAAGATTCCCCGCATGATATTCGTAGCAGATATGGATATCGATGATGTTTCATACAGACAGGTCGTACAGGATATGACCGATAAGTATGGAAAAAAGATTGCGCCTTTCAATTTACCTATTCGTGAGAACGAGAAGTTCGTCGGATACGTAAATGTTATTCAGGAGAAGGGCTTTAGATGGCAGGGTAAGGAAGTTGTTGAATGCGACGTTCCCGAGTACAACCAAGCCAACCTTAAGATCTGCCGTGACACTCTTTTAGAGGCTGTTGCAGAGACATCCGAAGAGTTCATGGACAGATATTTTAACGGAGACACTTTCTCAGAATCGGAGATAAGAGCGGCTGTCCGCACCAACGTATGTGACGGCAGCATCGTTCCCATCGAGATGGGTTCAAGTACTCTTTGTCAGGGTATTTACACTCTTATGGATGATATCGTTAAGTATATGCCAAGTCCCGAGAATCGTAAGATGGCGGGCATCAACACCAATACCAACGAGATCTTCGAAGCTGACTTTGATTTCTCAAAACCCAAAACAGCTTTTGTATTTAAGACAATGATTGATCCTTTCATCGGTAAGTATTCACTTATCAAGGTTAGATCGGGTATCTTAAAGCCCGACGACGTAATGTTCGTTGCCGGAAAAGATACTGAGGTTAAGATTGGTAAGCTCTATATTCTTCAGGGAAATAAAACTTCCGAAGTACCTGAGCTCCATGCGGGCGATCTCGGCGCACTTCAAAAGCTCGATGTAGCTACGGGCGATACGCTTTCAACCAAGGCTACTCCCGTTCAGTACGCTAAGATGGATATTTCTCAGCCTTACACGGTTATGAGATACCACGCTCAGAACAAGCAGGATATCGATAAGATCGCACAGTCACTTGCCAAGATCGCGGCTGAGGATCAGACGATCAGGGTTGTAAATGACGCCGAGAACAGACAGACTCTTTTGTACGGCATGGGTGACATGCACCTCGATGTTGTTAAGAGTAAGCTTGAGAATATCTATAAGGTAAACATCGATCTTACCAAGCCTAAGGTTGCGTTCAGAGAGACGATCAGAAAGAATTCTGACGTTGAGTACAAATATAAGAAGCAGACAGGTGGTCACGGTCAGTACGGACACGTTAAGATGCGCTTTGCTCCTTCGGGAGATCCGACAACTGCATATACCTTCGATCAGGAGGTTGTAGGCGGAGCGGTTCCCAAGAACTTCTTCCCTGCAGTTGAAAAGGGTATCGCAGAGTCTGTTCTTAGAGGACCTCTTGCAGCTTATCCCGTTGTGGGCGTTAAGGCTACACTTTATGACGGATCGTATCATCCTGTTGATTCGTCCGAGATGGCGTTCAAGGTTGCGGCTTCCAATGCCTTCAAGAAGGGCTTCATGGATGCAACTCCCGTTCTTCTCGAGCCCATCGTATCTCTCAAGGTTACGGTTCCTGACAGCTATACAGGCGACGTAATGGGCGACCTTAACAAGAGAAGAGGAAGAGTGCTCGGAATGAATCCTACCGCAGCAGGCAAGCAGATCATCGAGGCTGAGGTTCCTCAGATGGAGCTCTACGGATACTGCACACAGCTTCGTTCAATGACGGGCGGCAGCGGCGAGTTCGAGTATGAGTTCAACAGATATGAGCAGGCTCCTTCGGATGTTCAGGCAAAAGAGGTAGAGGCAAGAGCAGACAAGGTTGCAGCTGCAAATTCGGAAGAGTAATAAGTATAGAAAGATTATTTGGCCGGGAGCTTGTGATGAGCTCCCGGCTTTCTTTTTTTGGAAAAAGAGCTTGCATTAATTGTTAGCAAGCGCTAACATGTTTTTGTTGAGAAATGTTTACACTTATAGCTATAACTTCTTTTGGAGGAAATGAAACATGGGACTACTTAAAAAGGTTTTTGTACAGACACGTAAACCCGAAGGTGTTTTGGGGAAGATGATGGTTAGTGGTATGAATAAGGGACATGCGAAAGTTGCTGACTGGGGACTTTCACATCTTCAGACAATAGCTCCTTCTGAAATGCTTGAGGTTGGATGCGGCGGCGGTAGAAATGCCCGCGCGCTTATGAAAAAGTATCCTTCCGCTAAGATGACTGCTATCGACTATTCCGATACATCGGTTGCGACAACTAAAGCTTACAATGCGGATATGATAGAAAAAGGCAGATGCGAGGTAAGACACGGCGATGTGTCCGCACTTGATCTTGAAAGCGATAAGTACGATCTTGCAACTGCTTTTGAGACAATATATTTCTGGCCGGGACTTGAGAAGTGTTTTAGCAATGTTGCCAGAGTCCTTAAACCGGGCGGAACCTTCATGATCGTCAATGAATCCGACGGAACCGACAAGGCATCTTCTTATTATGAGAGTATGATAGAAGGCATGAAATGCCACAAGGCAGAGGATATCGTTAACGCCCTTAAGAGCGCAGGATTTTCTTCCGTTAAGACGGACGTTCACGCATCAAAGCCTTGGATCACGGTTCTTGCGAAGAAGTGATGTTTGTAAATGCTTCAAGCTCGCAGTTTTGCTGGAGGTTGCTCCAGAAATCTTTGAGCGGTGTTTTGCGGAGTTGTGAAATAAGCCCGCAATTGAGAGCGCCGTGGGCAACGACGAGAATTGTCTTTCCGGCGTTCATATCGGGAATAAGGACTTCTTCTATAAAGGAAGAGGTCCTTTCTTTTAATGATTCAAAAGATTCAGAGCCTCTGATCGGCACGTATTCTTCCGGATGCCTGAATAGGTTGCTCAAAGGGAAATTCGGGTCTTTAAAATAACCGCGGACGCCTTCGTATTCGCCGAAGCACATCTCTTTTAACCTATCATCTGTTATGATTGGGATATCTCTTCCTTCCAATATTAATTCAGCAGTCTCTTTTGCCCTAAGTAAGGGAGAAGAGTAGCAGACATCAAACTTGATATCGGAATATCTTATCCCGGCGGCTTTCGCCATCTCTTTTCCGTTTTCATTTAATGGTATATCGGTGTGACCCTGGAGTCTTTCTTCTTTATTCCAGTCGGTCTGCCCGTGTCTTGTTATATATAGCATTTTTTTCTCCGTTTCAGTTTTGAGTAAAACGCAAATATTAAAAAAAGTCAAGAAAAACTAGATAAATACTGACCTTGACACTCATGGTATGATTGTATACAATTATACGCGATGACCATTTTAGTATTTAGTGAGGAGTTTATTCATGAGTGAGACTAGTGCATTTCAGAACAGGCCGGTGACCATGAACGACAAGAATAACTTGCTTCAGATCGAGGAGCACATGTATATTCTTGACGATGTTCAAAAACCAAACGTTTTCAGAAATATGTTTCCCTATGAGGAAGTTCCCAAGATTCCATTTAATGATAGGATTGTTCCACATAATATGCCCAAGGATATCTGGATCACAGATACGACTTTCCGTGACGGACAGCAGTCAAGGGCTCCTTATACAACCAAGCAGATAGTCGACATCTTCGACATGCTTCACGAGCTTGGCGGCCCCAACGGTATGATCAGACAGAGCGAGTTCTTTTTATACAGTAAGAGCGATCGCGACGCGGTCTACAAATGTATGGAGAGAGGCTACAAGTTCCCTGAGGTTACGAGCTGGATCCGCGCAAGCGAGGATGATTTTAAGCTGGTAAAAGAGATTGGGATGAAGGAGACGGGTATTCTTGTATCTTGTTCCGATTATCATATTTTCTTAAAGCTTAAGATGACAAGAAGACAGGCGCTCGATCATTATCTTAGCATCGTCAGAGCTTGTCTTGAGGAAGGAATCAGCCCCAGATGCCATCTTGAGGACATAACAAGAGCCGATATTTACGGCTTCGTTGTTCCTTTCTGCGTAGAACTTATGAAGTTAAAAGAAGAGTACGGAATTCCAGTTAAGATCCGTGCTTGCGATACAATGGGCTACGGAGTTAACTTCTCCGGTGCCGTTATTCCCAGAAGTGTTCAGGGTATCATCTATGCGATCAACACCAACGCGGGTGTTCCCAGTGAGCTTATCGAGTGGCACGGTCACAACGATTTCTACAAGGCCGTTACCAACTCAACAACGGCTTGGCTCTACGGCTGTTCATCCGTTAACACATCTCTCTTCGGAATCGGAGAGAGAACGGGTAACACACCTCTTGAGGCTATGGTATTTGAGTATGCACAGCTCAAGGGTACGCTCGACGGCATGAACACACAGGTTATTACAGACCTTGCCGAGTACTATGAGAAGGAAGTAGGCTTTACCGTTCCTGCAAACACACCTTTTGTTGGCAAGAACTTCAACGTTACAAGAGCGGGTATCCACGCTGACGGACTTCTTAAGAACGAGGAGATCTACAACATCTTCGATACGGAGAAGTTCCTAAGAAGACCTCCTGTAAGCGCCGTTTCAAACACATCCGGACTTGCAGGCATTGCTCACTGGATCAACATACATTACAAGCTTCGCGATGAGCATGCTCTTTCCAAGTCATCACCTCTTGTTACCAAGATAAAAGAGTGGGTTGATAAGGAGTACGCAGGTGGACGAGTTACAGTTATGACTGATGCCGAGCTTATTTCCGAGATCAAAAAAGTCGGCAAAGAACTTGGAATAGTTGTTAAAGAGGGTGAGATTGTCTCATCTTCCAAATAAAGGGGAACATTATGGATAATCAAGACTTAAAACAGGAAGTAACCGATAAGTATTCACTTAGAGGCAGAGTTTTCCATCGTATCAGAGAAGATATCCTTAACGGCAAATACAAGGATCACGAAGAACTTAAGGAAGTTGCGATCGGACAGGAGCTCGGCGTCAGCAGAACTCCCGTAAGAGAAGCGTTCAGACAGCTTGAGCTCGAGGGACTTATTCAGATCATTCCCAACAGAGGCGCATACGTTACGGGCATCAAGGTCAAGGATATCGAGGATATCTATATGATCAGATCCAAGCTCGAGGGACTCTGCGCAAGATGGGCTTGTGAGAATATCTCAAAAGAACAGCTCGAGGAGATGGAAGAGAACATCTACCTCGCTGAGTTCCATGCGGCCAGAGGTCATATGGAGCAGATGGCTGAGCTCGACAACAGATTTCACAATATTTTATACGAGTCATGTAATTCCAAGATGCTTGAGCATCTTTTGAAGGACTATCATCAGTACGTTTGGAGAGTTAGACAAAAGACTCTTTCCAGCAGCAGAGGCGCTGTTTCCAACGTTGAGCACAAATTTATCATGGAGGCCATTAAGGAGAATAATCCCGACAAGGCCGAAGAGCTTGCCAATCAGCACATGATAAATGCTTATGAGAATATGGTTGAGAAGGGACTTCTTGCCATGTTTGAGTAATGGCGGATAGCCCTTTTACAGGCACATGCGATATATACACAACATCTTTTGAAAGGACAGATTTAATGAGTAAGATTCAGATGACAACACCCATCGTTGAGATGGACGGCGACGAGATGACCAGAGTACTGTGGCAGATGATCAAGGATAAGCTTATTTTACCCAGTATCGACCTTAAGAGCGAGTATTACGATCTCGGACTTAAGCACAGAGACGAGACAGACGATCAGGTAACCGTAGACAGCGCCAATGCAACACTTAAGTATGGTGTAGCCGTTAAGTGCGCTACCATTACTCCCAACAATGAGCGTGTTGAGGAATACAATCTCAAGAAGATGTGGAAGAGCCCCAACGGTACTATCAGAGCAATCCTTGACGGAACAGTTTTCCGTACACCCATCATGGTAAAAGGAATCGAGCCCAACGTAAGAACATGGGTAGAGCCCATCACACTTGCAAGACACGCATACGGCGATGTTTACAAGAACGTTGAGATCAGAGTTCCCGGAGCAGGTAAGGCAGAGCTTGTATTTACCGCTGAGGACGGAACTGTTACCAAGGAAACCATCTTTGATTTCAAGGAGCCCGGTATCATTCAGGGTGTTCATAATAAAGATGCTTCGATCAGAAGCTTTGCAAGAGCTTGCTTTAAATATGCTCTCGCCGAGAAAAAAGAGCTTTGGCTCGGAACCAAGGATACCATCAGTAAGACATACGACAGAAGATTCAGAGAGATCTTTGAGGAAGTATTTGAAAACGAATTCAAGGCTGATTTCGAAAAGGCGGGAATCACATATTTCTACACACTTATCGATGACGCCGTTGCCCGTGTAATGAAGTCTAAGGGCGGATTTATCTGGGCTTGCAAGAACTACGACGGAGACGTTATGAGTGACATGGTTTCTTCCGCGTTCGGTTCACTTGCGATGATGACTTCTGTTCTTGTATCTCCCACAGGAGTTTACGAGTATGAGGCAGCTCACGGAACCGTTCAGAGACACTATTACAAGTATCTCAAGGGAGAGCCTACATCAACCAACCCTGTTGCAACTATCTTTGCTTGGACAGGCGCTCTTCGTAAGAGAGGCGAGCTCGACGGAATAAAAGAGCTTATGGACTGGGCTGACAAGATGGAGAAGGCAACTCTTTCAGTTATCGAGTCAGGCCGCATGACAGGCGATCTTGCACTTATCACATCTCTTCCGAATCCCGTAAAACTCGGAAGTGAAGAGTTCCTTGATGCTATCGCTGAAGAATATGCAAAAATGTAATTAATAACACGCCCTCATCATCAAACGGTAACACGCGTTATTGTTGAAGATGGGGGCGTGTTCTGATATACTATACTCTGGTTGAATATTCATGGGGGAAATGTTTTTTATTCAAAATGGCGTACGATAAAGGTGGGAGAAAAAGTGAAAAGGTACTGTACAACAGGCGTATCCGAAGGTTTCGCAAATTCATTCTGATAACCGTCGCCGCCGCTTGTCTTATTCCCACTTTAATCTGCATTATTTTATCCATAAGATTCGACAGACTTAAGACTGATTACAATCAGACCAAGGCTGATCTTGACTGGTACAGAGAGCGCTTTGGCGATGAGATGGAAATCTTGGCCGAGGAGAGTGAGGATAAGAACTCGCCCGGAGCCTTTGGGGAGAATCCCGATATCGATTATACGGATGTCGATGTTATCGGAGCTCAGAATCCCGAAGATATCGAGGGTACCAGATATGTGTATCTTACTTTTGATGACGGCCCGAGTGTCTATACCGAGGAGATACTTGATATCTTAAAGGAGAAAGACGTTAAGGCTACATTCTTTGTATGCGGCAAGCCTAAATATGAGGACAGCTACAAGAGAATAGTTGATGAGGGTCATACCTTGGGTATGCATTCCTACAGTCATAAGTACAGTGATATATATGCTTCACCCGAAGCTTTCCATGATGATCTTAAGAAGCTTAGAGTTTTTTTGTATGAGAATACCGACACTATGTCCAAGTATTACAGATTCCCGGGCGGAAGCTCCAATAATGTCAGTAAGGCTGATATGAACGAGCTTGTCGGAATACTTGATAACGAGGACATTACGTTTTTTGACTGGAATGTTTCCGCCGGAGATGATAAAGCGGGCGCCACCAAGGACGTTATTTGTGCTAATATAGTAAATAACATACCTAAGTTTAAACATTGCATTGTTCTTATGCATGACGCAGCGGATAAGAAGGCCACGGTAGAGGCACTTCCCGAGATAATCGATGCAATAAACGGTATGGAAGACACAGTGATGGTTCCGATAACAGATGATACGTTACCGGTTCAACATATCAAAAACAACTAAAACAAACTACTAGTAAGGGGAGGATATCAGGATGGGATTTTTTTCTGAGCTAAAGAGCGATCTGTCCCAGGCGGTTAACACTCTTATGCCGGATGACAAGCTCGAAGGGGCAAACGGTCTTGATAAAGACAAAGCAGCTGAGGAAACGGTTAAGGTGAGTGAGGTCGATATCGACAGCATGCTTAATCGCCTTGATGACATCAAGCTTGAGGACATCACAAACGAAGAGACTAACAAAGAAGAGGAAGCTACTTCTGAAGTTAGTACCGAGGAGGTAGTAACTCCCGAGGAAGAGAGCACTGTGAACGAAAGCGAAAGCTCTTTTGCGGAAGCTTCCGAGGAAAAAGAAGCTGAAACGACAGTATTCAATGAGATCGAGGAACTTACTGAGGAACTCGAAGATAAGATAGAAGAGGAGACTCAGGCCGAGATAGCAAACGAAGAGCCCAAGAGCGCTCTCGAAGCTATCAACAACGAACACATTGATGAGTACATTGCCAAGAGCAATGAAACTGATAAATCTAATAATGATGGGGGAAATGAAACTATGGAATTTGAACAGCAGACACCAACCGATGAAATCGCTAACATCACCGAAGGAATGGTCATCAACGGTGACCTTCAGACAACAGGTTCTCTTGATCTTGTAGGTAAGATCGTAGGTAACGTTAAGGCTCTCGGTAAGCTCAATGTTACAGGTGAGATCCAGGGTGATTCAGATGCGGCTGAGATCTATGCAGAGGCAGCAAGGATCACAGGTGAGGTAAGAAGTAAGGGAAGCGTCAAGGTAGGACAGAGCACTGTTATAGTAGGTAACATCTTTGGTTCAAGCGCAGTTATCGCAGGAGCCGTTAAGGGTGATATCGACGTACACGGACCTGTAGTTCTTGATACAACAGCAATCGTTATGGGTAACATCAAGTCCCAGTCTGTACAGATCAACAACGGTGCGGTTATCGAGGGTATGTGCTCACAGGCATACGCTGACGTTAATCCTTCAGAGTTCTTCGAGGGACTTAAGAATAAATAATTACAGACATACATGGAGATATTATGAGAATACTATTGAAACTCAGCGGCGAAGCGCTGGCAGGAGACAAGAAGACAGGCTTTGATGAAGCAACTGTCAGAAAGGTGGCTCTTCAGGTTAAGCAGCTTGTGGACAACGGAACCGAAGTAGGTATCGTTATCGGCGGCGGTAACTTCTGGAGAGGCAGGACCAGCGAGAATATCGACCGCGTTAAGGCCGACCAGATTGGCATGCTGGCTACTATCATGAACTGCATTTACGTTTCCGAGATTTTCAGAAGCGTAGGCATGATGACCAATATACTCACACCTTTTGAGTGCGGTTCATTCACTAAACTATTTTCAAAGGACAGAGCCAACAAGTATTTTGCCAAAGGTATGGTTGTATTCTTTGCAGGCGGTACCGGACATCCGTATTTCTCAACAGACACCGGTGTTGTCCTCAGAGCTATCGAGGTTGAGGCCGATTGCATTCTTTTGGCTAAGGCTATTGACGGAGTCTATGATTCAGATCCGGCTACAAATCCCAACGCCAAGAGATACACAGAGATCTCTATTGATGATGTTGTAGCAGGCAACCTTCAGGTTGTTGATATGACCGCTTCGATACTTGCAAGAGACAACAAGGTTCCTATGAGGGTATTCGCCCTTCAGGAAGAGAACAGTATCGTCAATGCTTGCAGCGGAAGCTTTAACGGCACTACAGTTACTGTTTGATAGATTACAAATTTAGGAGGCATCGGTATGAACGATAAGATTAAAGAATACGCAGATAAGATGCAGAAATCTTTCGACTTTTTGAAGGAGGAGCTTGCTTCTATCCGTGCAGGAAGAGCCAATCCCCATGTACTTGATAAGATTAAGGTAGATTATTACGGAACACCCACACCTCTTCAGCAGGTTGGTAATGTTTCCGTTCCCGAGGCACGTATTATCCAGATCGCACCTTGGGATAAGACACTTATTAAAGATATTGAGAAAGCGATCCTTACATCCGATCTTGGTATTACACCTGCCAATGACGGTAATGTTATCAGACTTGTTTTCCCCGAGCTCACAGAGGAGCGCAGAAAACAGCTCGCAAAAGACATCCGTAAGAAGGGTGAGGATGCCAAGGTTGCTGTCAGAAACGTAAGACGTGACGGCAACGACGCTCTTAAGAAGCTCAAGGGCGGAGATATTTCCGAGGATGAGATCAATGATCTTAACGATGAGCTTCAGAAGGTTACAGACAAGTATATCAAGGACATTGATGCTGCTGTAGAAGATAAGAACAAAGAGATCATGACAGTTTGATCATACGGAAATAGGATTTTTACAATGGAAACACAAGAATTAATGAATGTACCCGAGCATGTGGCCATCATTCTTGACGGTAACGGCAGATGGGCCAAAGAAAAAGGAATGCCCAGAAACTACGGACACATGCAGGGAGCCAAGGCGGTAGAGGATATTCTTGTTGATGCAAGAGATCTCGGTATCAAGTACCTTACCGTCTATGCTTTTTCAACAGAAAATTGGAGCCGTCCCGAGGCTGAGGTTTCAGCCCTCATGACGATCCTTCGAAATTACTTAAAGACAAGTATCAAGAAATCCATGAAGAACAATGTTCGTTGCCGAGTTATCGGTGACAGATCCGCTCTTTCGGAGGATATTCAGAAGGCTATCGCAGAGCTAGAGGAAGCAACTGCGGGCAATACCGGGCTCACATTTACGATCGCGATCAATTACGGAAGCAGGGATGAGATCACCCGCAGCGTCAAGAAGATCGCAGCTAAGGTTGAGAGCGGAGAGCTCAAGGCAGATGACATAACCGAGGAGCTGATAGCCAAGAACCTTGATACTGACTTTTTGCCGGACCCCGATCTTTTGATCAGGACGTGCAATGAGCAGCGAGTTTCCAACTTCTTATTGTGGCAGCTTGCATACACGGAGTTTTATTACACCCCGATCGCATGGCCCGACTTTAACAAGGCTGAGCTTGTTAAGGCGATAGAAGCTTACGGCGGAAGAAATCGTAAGTTTGGCGGTCTTAAGAAGGATCAGATCTAAGCACTATCGGAAACTGAAAAAAGGCTGGTTAAAAGAGTTGAAGACTAGAGTTATAAGCGGAATATTTATATTTCTTATTCTCGCGGGAGTGCTTATTCCCGGAGGATACCTGCTTGCGGGAGTGCTGTTTGCGGTATCGTTTATCAGTTTTTATGAACTGGTAAGAGCACTCGGCATACATGAAGAAGGAAAGAATTTCAATGCATTGGAATTATGCGGATACGCATCGATCATCGTACATTACGTTCAGATGATCCTTGTTAGGGATTACAGATATTATATCTTTTCCCTGATGTTTGCATTTTTCCTCATCATGGTATGTTACGTCGTAAACTTCCCCAAGTTTAAGTCTATACAGGCCATAGCTACTTTTTTCTGTTTCGTATATGCACCCGTTAATATGTCGTTCGTATATCTTTTGAGAATACGTGCGTTTGGTAAATATCTTGCTTGGATTCCTTTCATAGCGTGGGTTTGCGACACATGTGCATATTTTGCCGGAAGAGCATTCGGCAAGCACAAGCTGGCACCGCTTCTTTCGCCAAAGAAGACTATAGAAGGTGCGATAGGCGGTATCATTGGAAGTGTTTTGGTCGGTGCGCTTATCGGTTATATCATTTACGTAAGAGAGAATTATAAGGTCGATGTAATTTGGGTTATGGCCATCATTACTTTTGCGGGCAGCATCATTGCTCAGCTTGGTGATCTATTGGCTTCAGGTATTAAGAGAGACCATAATATAAAAGATTACGGCAAACTGATTCCGGGACATGGCGGAATTATGGACCGTTTTGACAGTGTGATATTTGTGATACCTTGCATATATTTCTTGGCAGCGGTTCTAACAAGGCGTTTTTAAGGCTTTAGAAAATTTTTTGCACCGGAGAATAAACTTCGGTGCTGATTTTATATAATAGGAAAATCCATCGGATTTCCCGGTAGATTGCATTAGGAGTTGAAATGAGAAATATCGTTTTACTTGGTTCCACGGGTTCTATCGGAACACAGACACTTGATGTTGTTAGAAACAATTCTTCCGAGCTTAAGGTCATCGGCCTTGCAGCCAACAGGAAGGTAGAAGAAGTAGAGGAGCAGGTTAGGGAGTTTAAGCCTAAGTATGCCTGCATGTTTGATGAGAATGCGGCAAAAGATCTTGCCGACAGGATCAAAGATACGGATACGAAAGTTTACAGCGGTATGGACGGGCTTTTGGAGATCGTAGCGGTTCCCGAAGCCGATACCGTTCTTACGGCGGTTGTAGGTATGATCGGAATCAGACCGACTATCCGCGCTATAGAATCCGGCAAGGACATTGCACTTGCCAATAAAGAGACGCTTGTTTGCGCGGGACATATAATCATGCCTCTTGCAAAAGAAAAGAATGTTAAGATCCTTCCCGTTGACAGTGAGCACAGTGCGATCTTCCAGTCACTTAACGGTGAACCTAAAGATAAGGTTGAAAAGATTCTTCTCACAGCCAGCGGCGGACCTTTCAGAGGAAAGAAGAAAGAAGAACTTAAGGACATGACGGCTGCGGATGCGCTTAAGCACCCCAACTGGGATATGGGCCCGAAGGTTACGATTGATTCTTCAACGCTTGTAAATAAGGGACTTGAGGTTATGGAAGCAAGATGGCTCTTCGATGTAAGCCTCGATAATATTCAGGTTTTGATACATCCTCAGAGCATCGTTCACAGTGCTGTTCAGTACTGCGACGGAGCGGTTATTGCTCAGCTCGGTGTTCCCGATATGAAGCTTCCGATTCAGTATGCTCTGTTCTATCCTGACAGAAGACCTATGAGTGAAAAGAGACTTGACCTTTTTGAACTTTACAGTCTGACATTTGAAAAGCCTGACACGGATACGTTTAGAGGACTAAAGCTCGCTTTCGATTCGGCTTATGCCGGAGGCAGTATGCCGACTGTATTTAACGCGGCCAATGAGATGGCGGTAAAGAGATTCTTAAAGGGCGATATCAAGTATCTTGAGATCTATGACATGATACAGGAGGCTATGGAGCATCATAACAAGATAGATAATCCCACGGTTTCACAGATTCTTGAAGCAGAGAAGGATATCTATGAGTTCCTGGGAAATAAATACAACATATAAGGGGAAATTATGGCAATCAGCATTATCATCTTTTTTATAATATTCGGAATACTTGTAACAACGCATGAATTCGGACACTATATCATAGCCAAGACAGGCGGCATAAGAGTTAAAGAATTCTTTGTCGGAATGGGACCGACTATATGGAAAAAGCAAAAAGGAGAGACTTTATACAGTATCAAACTTCTTCCAATCGGCGGAGCGTGTGTGTTTGACGGAATGGATCCTGTCGCTGAAGAAAGAGAGAACTATGATGAGAGATCTTTTTTGAATGCTCCCGTATGGAGAAGAATAGCGACACTGTTTGCCGGACCATTCGCAAACTTTATAATCGCATACATACTTGCGGTTGTACTTGTCAGCTTTTCGGTGTGGGATTTTCCTGTGATAGATAAGTTTACTGAGGATTCTGCCGCAGTTGAGGCGGGACTTCAAGCCGGAGATAAGATAATAAGTGTTGACGGTGAAAAAGTTTATATGGCTGCAGAGGTCACTCTTATTTCTCAGTTTGCGGAAGGCTCACCCATGGACATCGTGTATGAGAGGGACGGACAGCAGTTCAGTACAACTCTTTATCCTAAGTTCAGCGAAAAAGATCATCGTTATTACATGGGAGTATATCTGGGAGAGTTTAAAAACATAAAAGGTATTCAGACTCTTAAATATGCCTGGTATGAAATGAGATATAATTTCAAGGCAACTTACAGAAGTCTTGCGCTTCTTGTTCAAGGTAAGCTCAAGGCTGATGACGTTTCGGGACCTGTCGGAATGGTAAAGATTGTCGATGATGTTTACGAGGAGACGAAGCCTTACGGCATCTCTTCAGTTCTTTTGACAATGCTTGGTCTTACCGTTTTGTTGTCGGTCAACCTCGGAGTGATGAATCTGTTACCCTTCCCTGCGCTTGACGGAGGAAGGCTTGTGTTCCAGTTTATAGAGGTTATTTTCGGTAAGCCTGTTCCGCCTGAGAAGGAAGGCTATGTGCACATGTTTGGTATGATCCTGCTGATGGGACTTATGATATTTGTGCTGTTTAATGATATTACAAAGTTTACAAGGTAATTTGGAAGTGCGCATGACGCCGCTTCCATGATAAGGAGTACTTATGACGTACAGAGACAATACCAAGGTTATTAAGATCGGAAACAAGGTTATCGGCGGCGGTAACCCGATCATGATACAGTCTATGACCAATACGCCCACAGAGGATGTTGCTGCTACTGTAGCGCAGATTAAGAGGCTTGAAGCTGCAGGCTGCGATATTATCAGATGCACGGTGCCTACACAGGAAGCTGCGCTCGCGGTAAAAGAGATAAAGAAGCAGATTACTATACCGCTTGTAGCGGACATTCATTTTGATTATAAGATGGCTATCGCAGCTATGGAGAACGGAGCCGACAAGATCAGGATCAATCCCGGCAACATCGGTTCTACGGAGCGTATTGCTGCAGTTGTTTCCTGTGCAAAAGAAAGAAATATACCTATAAGAGTCGGTGTTAACAGCGGTTCTCTTGAGAGAAATCTCGTTGAAAAATACGGCGGGGTAACAGCGCAGGGGCTTGTAGAGAGCGCACTTGATAAGATCGGCATCATAGAAGATCTCGGATACGACAACATGGTCGTAAGTATCAAGTCATCAAACGTTATGCTCTGCGTTAAAGCTCACGAGCTACTTGCAGAGAAGTGTAAGTATCCTCTTCATGTAGGTATTACCGAAGCAGGAACAGTCTGGGGCGGTAATATCAAATCGTCCGTAGGACTTGGAATCATCTTAAATGAAGGAATAGGAGATACTATCAGAGTTTCTCTTTCGGGAGATCCGATCGAGGAGATTAAGACAGCCAAGGCAATCCTTAGAACCCTTGATATCAGAAAGGGCGGTATTGAGGTTGTATCTTGCCCTACATGCGGAAGAACCAAGATAGATCTCATAGACCTTGCCAACAAGACAGAGACTCTTGTTCAGAATTATCCCGATCTCAATATCAAAGTGGCTGTTATGGGATGCGCCGTTAACGGCCCCGGAGAAGCCAAAGAGGCTGATATCGGAATTGCCGGAGGAACCGGCGAAGGTCTTCTTATAAAACACGGGGAAGTGGTTAAGAAGGTCAAGGAAGACGAGCTTTTAAATGTATTAAAAGAAGAGCTCGACAATTGGAAGTGATACACTTCTTTTGAGAGGTGCTTTAGGGTATGTCAAAAAAGTTTTTTGAGGTTTTCCCTGCACTTAAGCTGGACGCCAAGACCAAAGAGATAATGGAACAGACTGAAGTCACCAAGGTGTCCACGACAAGGAAGCAGGATTTTATACGAATATATATTTCGAGTAACAATCTTATTGATAAGTCAGACATCATTAAGAGTGAGACGAGTATCAAGAAGCAGCTTTTCGGAAGTCACGATGTTAACATCAAGATTTACGAGAAGTTTAGCTTGTCTGCGCAGTACACACCTAAGAATCTGTTAGAACTTTACAAGGACAGCATTGAGCTTGAGCTTAAAGACTATGACCATATGGAGTATAGTCTTTTTCGTTCGGCTTCTTTTTTGTACCCTGATGAAGGAAACGTTACTCTGCAGCTTGAAGACAGCGTTGTAAGCAGGAAGAAGGCGCCCGATCTTATTCGCATTCTTGATAAGATCATGAATGAAAGATGCGGACTTTCCGTGGACATTCAGCCTGAATTTATAGAGGTTGAAAAGAGCAACGATGAACCCGATTACTCTGCAGAATCGGCCAAGATGGCCAAGAAGCTCGAAGAAGCTGAGCTTAAATCAGAGGAAAAGAAAAAAGAGAAGGAAGAAAAAGAAGCAGCTAAGCCGGAAGAGAAGAAAAGTGCCGGTGCTGCGGCAGGTTCTGTTTCAGCTTCCAAAGTGCCTGTTTCGGGCGGCTTCGGAAAAGGTAAATTCGCCGGAAGAAAAGGTGACTTCGGTGCCTTTAAGAGAAGCGACAATCCTGATGTTATTTTCGGAAGAGACTTTGACGAGGAGACAATGAAACTTGAAGATCTTGTCGGAGAGCTCGGAGAAGTTGTTATTCACGGTAAGATCACTGCTTTTGACAAAAGAGATATCAGAAACGAAAAGAGTATTCTTATATTTGACGTTACTGATTTTACGGATTCCATCACGGTCAAGATGTTCGTTAAGACCGAGGATGTTCCCGAGATAACCAAGGACATCAAGCCCGGAGTCTTTGTTAAGGTTAAGGGAATCGCGGCTGTGGATAAATTCGACCACGAGCTTTCGATTCAGTCTGTTGCGGGAGTTAAGAAGATCCCGGACTTTACATCCAAGCGAGTTGACAGGGCTGAGGTTAAGAGAGTAGAGCTTCACTGCCATACCAAGATGAGCGATATGGACGGTGTTTCCGAGGTAAAAGATATCGTTAAGCAGGCCTACAAGTGGGGGATGCCCGGTATCGCGATCACGGACCACGGCGTTGTTCAGGCACTTACGGATGCCAACCACGTATGGGAGTCTCTTTATGACGATGAGAAAAAGAGAAGAAAAGAAGCGGGAGAGCCGCCTATCGAGAGACAGGATTTCTTTAAACTGATCCTCGGAGTGGAGGCTTATCTTGTTGACGACCTTAAAGAAATTGTCGTAAATGACAAGGGACAGCCGCTTGATAATACGACCTTTGTCGTATTTGATATTGAGACGACAGGTTTTTCACCTATTAAAAATAAGATAATTGAGATCGGTGCGGTTAAGATCGTGAACGGCGAGATTATTGACAGATTCTCGGAGTTTATAAATCCCGAGGTGCCGATCCCGTTTAGGATCACACAGCTTACAAGCATCACGGATGACATGGTCATCGATGCGCCTACAAGAGAGGTTATAATTCCTAAATTCGTTGAGTTCTGTAAGGATGCCGTTCTTGTCGGACACAACGTAGGCTTTGATATCAGCTTTATCAATCAGAACTGCAAAGAGCTTAATATCGATGTTGATTACACGACGGTCGATACGCTCTGGCTTTCAAGATATTTCTTCCCGCTTCAGGCAAAGCATACGCTTGATGCGGTTGCAAAGACACTTAACGTTGTACTTGGTCATCATCACAGAGCGGTTGATGATGCCGAGTGTACTGCGCTTATTTTTAATAAGTTCATACCTATGCTTCAGGAGCAGAAGGCGGTTACACTTACCGATGTAAATATTCTCGGCAAGCCCACCAAGGAGATGATCCGTCATCTTCGCCCAAACCACTGCATTATCCTTGCTAAGAACACTCTCGGAAGGGTCAATCTCTATACCCTTGTGAGTGAATCTCACGTTGACTATTTCAGGAGATTCCCGCTTATTCCAAAGAGTGAGCTGCTTAAGCACAGAGAGGGACTCATCATAGGAAGCGCTTGCTGCGCGGGTGAGCTTTACGGCGCTGTTGTTGAGGGAAGACCGCCCGAAGAGATAGCAAGACTTGTAGATTTCTATGACTACCTTGAGATTCAGCCTGTTGCAAATAATCATTTCATGGTTGAATCCGACAGATATGAAGACATTAACTCGGATGATGACATCAGAGAGATAAATAAAGAGATAGTAAGACTTGGCGAACAGTTTAACAAACCTGTTGTCGCTACTTGTGATGCGCATTTCCTTAATCCCGAGGATGAGATCTACCGTACGATCATCATGGTTGGAAAAGGTATGAACGACGAGGAGGAGTCACCTCTTTATCTTAGAACGACCGATGAGATGATGGCTGAGTTCGATTATCTCGGAGGAGACAAGGCAAATGAGATCGTAATAGAAAATACACGTAAGATCCTTGATATGTGTGACAGTATCTCGCCCGTTCGTCCCGATAAGTGTGCGCCTGTCATCGAAAACAGTGATGAGATCCTTACCAAGATCTGCTACGACAAGGCACATGAGATATATGGAGATAATCTTCCCGAGATAGTGCAGGAGCGTCTTGAAAGAGAGCTTAACTCCATTATCAAGAACGGTTTCGCCGTTATGTATATCATTGCGCAGAAGCTCGTTTGGAAGTCCAATGAGGACGGATATCTGGTAGGTTCCAGAGGTTCCGTAGGTTCGTCGTTCGTCGCATTCACTTCGGGTATTACCGAGGTTAATTCGCTGAGCCCGCATTACGTGTGTCCTCACTGCAAATACAGTGATTTCGATTCTGAAGAAGTACTTAAATACGGCGGTAATTCAGGCTGCGACATGCCCGATAAGCGCTGCCCCAAGTGCGGAACCATGATGAATAAGGACGGTTTTGATATTCCTTTCGAGACCTTCCTTGGATTTAAAGGAGACAAGGAGCCTGATATCGACCTTAACTTCTCGGGTGAGTATCAGTCTAAAGCTCATAAGTATACGGAAGTTATCTTTGGTTACGGACAGACCTTCAGAGCCGGAACCATAGCTTCTCTTGCGGATAAGACCGCATTTGGTTTCGTAAAGAAATACTTCGATCAGATCGGTTCAAGCAAAAGAAAATGTGAGATAAACAGAATCGTTCAGGGTTGTACGGGTATCAGAAGAGGTACCGGTCAGCACCCGGGTGGAATTATCGTTCTTCCCGTGGGAGAGGACATCAACTCTTTTTGCCCGGTTCAGCATCCCGCCAACGATATGACAACGGCTACAATCACGACACATTACGACTATCACTCGATCGATCACAACCTGCTTAAGCTCGATATCCTGGGACACGATGATCCGACCATGATCAGATTCCTTCAGGATTGTACGGGCCTTGATCCTAAGCTTGTGCCGCTCGATGATAAGAATGTTATGAGTCTTTTCATGAATACGACTGCGCTCGGAGTTACTCCCGAGCAGCTTGGCGGTACGAAGCTCGGATGTCTCGGACTTCCCGAGTTTGGTACAGACTTCGCTATGCAGATGGTTATCGATGCCAAGCCCACATCATTGTCCCATCTTATAAGGATCTCAGGTCTTTCACACGGTACGGACGTATGGCTCGGCAACGCTCAGACTCTCATTCAGGAAGGCAAGGCAACCATCGATACCTGTATCTGCTGTCGTGACGATATCATGATCTATCTTATTCAGAAGGGCATGGATAAGTCTCTTTCGTTCAAGACCATGGAGTCTGTACGTAAAGGTAAAGGACTTAAGCCCGAGATGGAAGAAGCCATGATCGCAGCGGGAGTTCCGGATTGGTACATCTGGTCCTGTAAAAAGATAAAGTACATGTTCCCTAAGGCTCACGCCGCAGCTTACGTTATGATGGCTTGGCGTATAGCTTATTTCAAGGTTTATGTACCGCAGGCATTCTATGCCGCATGGTTCAGTATCAGAGCCAAGGCGTTTAACTATGAGCACATGTGCCAGGGTGAGAATCACCTTCATGCCATTATGAAAGAGTACAACAGTAAAAAAGATGAGCTTACCAATGCACAGCAGGCAGAGTACGGCGATATGAGACTTGTTGAGGAGATGTACGAGAGAGGAATCGAATTCCTTCCCATCGATATCTTCAAGGTTAAGTCAAGGGATTTCCAGGTTATCGGCGATAAGATCATGCCTTCGCTTACAAGTATCGACGGCATGGGTGAAAAAGCCGCAGACCAAATTGTGGAAGCCGCCAAAGACGGCCCGTTCCTTTCCAAGGACGACTTCAAGCAGCGCACCAAGTGCCCTCAGGCCGTTATCGACAAGATGGCTGACATGGGACTTCTCGGTGATATACCCGATTCCAACCAGATCAGTATCTTTGACTTTATGAAAGCTTAAATTATAATAAATCAGGCACCATCCATGCGGATGGTGCCTGTTGTTATATGCCAAGCAATTTGTCAGAGTAACGTTTTCTTCCTATTTCACCGAAGTTTAAATCCTTTTTTCTGAAATCGTATATCAGAAGTCCCGGTGCGTTTCTTTCATGTTCCTCGATTACAGTTCCGGATGCATCTACAAAACAAGTGGGTGCTGTTTGATATGGAGAGATAGCGTTAACTGATAAAAACGGAGTTACATTCTCAACAGCACGTGTGATCAAATGGCTTTTGATCACGTCATATCGTTTGGCATCATCATTGTCTGATACATCATTGAATAAAACTATGTTGAGGTCTGTCCGGCTCTTGTAGAGCTCTCTGAAGTATTCCGGAAAGCGGATCTCATAACATATTCTTACACCGATCTTATATTCACCAATCTCAAATATGCCTTGTTCGGAACCTGCGGAGAAATTCTCTTCATCCCAGCCATATAGAGCTCTTTTACCATACCGGCAAATTGGTTCTGATGGTGCCAATAAATATGCTCTGTTATAATAAGCTTCATCATAAGCCACAGAACCAATAAGTATTCGTATTTTGTATCGTTCGGATATTTCTTGTAATTCAAGAATGGCTTTATTTATGGCTTCTATATCAACATCGCTAGATTTACCTATATCCCTAGGGGGATATCCTGATAGAGCGCATTCAGGAAATGCTATAAGATCAGCATGAGCAGAGGCTGCCTGACTAACGGCGGATCTTATGATGTTCATGTTTTGACTTATGTTGCCGGTAACTGCGAATTGATAGGCAGCTAATCTCATATAAATTCCCCCTTATCAACAAATCTGATCTTCTTTTCTTATAATGTACCGCACTCTATAATATAAATAAAGTGCGTAATATAGCACATAAATCCACAGCTAAAAGATTTTTGGAAAATTTTTAGAAAAATTTGAAAAAAGTACTTGCATTATTCTTATCCATGAGATAATATAAACAAGTCGCCGCGATACAGCGGTTGACACAAGCAAGTAAGCCTCGTTGGTCAAGCGGTTAAGACGCTGCCCTCTCACGGCAGAATCAGCGGTTCGATTCCGCTACGAGGTATTTGACTGTTTGTAACAGCCCAACCCTAAACCAGACTTCATATGAGTCTGGATTTTTTTTACCCATTTTGGAAATAAAGGATTTTAACGGCTGTTATGTTCATAATTAATTAAATCTACTGTTTACAAATACAAAAACACACGTTATAATATTACGCAGAAGTGGACTTTCGCGAGTCCACTTTTTGTGTGTCATGATATTGAAGTTATAAATCAAAAAGCAATAAACAATAAGGAGAAAAGATGGCACGTAAGAATGACATTGAGAAGAAGACTGAAGATCTTCTTACCCCAATCGCTGAAGCAAACGGCGTCAGCATTTACGATGTGGAATATGTCAAGGAAGCGGGTGAATGGTACCTTCGCTGTTATATCGACAAAGAGGGCGGCGTTGATATCAACGACTGCGTCAATGTTAACAGAGCGCTTTCCGATGCACTTGATGTAGACGATTTCATCGAGGAGGCTTATACCTTAGAGGTCAGCAGTCCCGGACTTGGACGTCAGCTCAAGAAAGACAGACATTTTCAGAACAGCATAGGTATGGACGTAGAACTCAAGCTTTTTAAGCCCAGAGATGGTGTTAAGGAGTTTGCCGGTACACTTAAGAGTTTTGACGACACTTCGGTTACCGTAACTATAAATGACAATGATGAGACTTTTATAAGAAAAGAGATATCAGTTATTAAGCTTGCTCTTGATTTTTAATCTGAGCGGAAAAAGGAGATTACGATGAGTAAAGAATTAATGGATGCCCTTGACCTTTTGGAGAAGGAGAAGAACATCAGCAAGGATTCTCTGTTCGATGCGATCGAGAATTCACTTATCACAGCCTGCAAGAACAATTTCGGAAAGGCTGAGAACATCAAAGTTGAAGTTGACAGAGACAACTGTGATTTCAAGTGCTATGCAGAGAAGACGGTTGTTGAGACTGCAGATGATGTTATGGATCCCATGCTTGAGATTTCACTTGATGATGCCAAGAAGATCAGCAAGAAGAGCAAGGTTGGAGATGTTGTAAACGTATCACTCAACTCCAAGGAGTTCGGACGTATCGCAACTCAGAATGCGAAGAACGTTATCCTTCAGAAGATTCGAGAGGAAGAGCGCGGTGCGATCTACAACGAGTATTTTGAAAAAGAGCATGACATTGTAACAGGTGTCATTCAGAGATATATCGGTAAGAACATCAGCATCAACCTCGGACGCGCAGATGCAATCCTCAATGAGAACGAGCAGGTTGAGGCTGAGGCTAAGTCAGGCTTCTACAGACCTACATCTCGTATCAGAGTGTATGTGCTTGAGGTTAAGAACGGTTCCAAGGGACCCAGAATCCTTGTTTCAAGAACACATCCCGATCTCGTTAAGAGACTTTTCGAGCAGGAAGTTGCCGAGATTCAGGACGGAACTGTTGAGATCAAGAGCATTGCAAGAGAAGCAGGCAGCCGTACCAAGATCGCTGTTTACTCACACAACCCCAACGTTGATGCAGTTGGTGCATGCGTAGGTGTTAACGGAGCAAGAGTTAATCTTATCGTTGATGAGCTTAACGGCGAGAAGATCGACGTTATCAACTGGGATGAGAACCCCGGTAACCTTATACAGAATGCTCTTTCACCTGCTAAGATCGTTGCGGTATTCGCAGATCCCGATGAGAAGAGCGCCAAGGTAGTCGTTCCCGATTATCAGCTTTCACTTGCTATCGGTAAGGAAGGACAGAATGCTCGTCTTGCAGCAAGACTTACAGGATATAAGATCGACATCAAGAGCGAGACTCAGGCTAAGGATGCTCCCGGATTCCGTATGGAAGACTATCTTGATGATGAAGATTACGATGATGAGGATTATGAAGGCGAGTACGAGGAAGAGGAGATCGAAGAGATCGATGAGACTTCTGAGGATGCCGACGTAGAGGAATAAGATGCAAAAAAAGATTCCAACAAGAAAATGTGTCGGATGCGGCGAAATGAAGGATAAAAGAGAACTCGTAAGAGTTATCAAGACTCCCGAGGATGAGATCCTTCTCGATACGACAGGAAGAGCGAACGGAAGAGGTGCTTATATCTGCAACAACATTGATTGCTTTAAAAAGGCACTTAAGAACAAAGGACTTGAACGTTCACTCAAGGCACAGATTCCCGAAGATGTACTTGATAAGTTAAGTAAAGAG
Source organism: Butyrivibrio sp. XB500-5 (assembly GCF_003625505.1). Classification (NCBI taxonomy): domain Bacteria; kingdom Bacillati; phylum Bacillota; class Clostridia; order Lachnospirales; family Lachnospiraceae; genus Butyrivibrio; species Butyrivibrio sp. XB500-5. Next base: position 379,739 of record NZ_RAIS01000001.1, on the reverse strand, counting down.
TTTGGAGAGTAAATTGGATTCTAATTCAAAAAAAGTTTATTCCATGTTGGGGCTTTGCATGAGAGCGGGTAAGCTTAAGAGCGGCGAATTATCGGTTCTTGAAGCTGTTCGCGCTAAAAAAGCCCATGTAGTTATAGTCAGTGATGACGCTTCCGAAAATACCAAGAAGCAATTCGCTGATAAGTGTAGTTATTATAAGGTGCCCATTGTTTTTTTTGGAGACAAGGAGAGCCTGGGACACGCAATAGGTAAGGGTGTTCGAACAAGCCTGGTAGTCACTGACGAAGGGCTGGCGAAGTCGCTTTTAAAGAACTTACTCTTAGAAGATCAGTTTGGAGGAAATGTGAATGGCAAAAATTAAGATATCTGACCTTGCGGTGGAGCTTGGATGCGAAGGAAAAGAGCTGATAAGCTACGCTCAGGAGAATGGAATAGAGGCGAAGCGTTCGAACAGTTCTATCGAAGAGTCCGATGCTGATAAGATAAGAAAGCATTTTAAGGGCAAAAAGACAACCGCAGAGGCACCCAAGAAAGAAGCTAAACCTGCCAAGGAGGCTGCTGAGGTCAAGGCTGTAGAGAAGGAAGTAAAAGAATCTAATGCGGAAGCTGCCAAGGCATCTGCAGAGGACGCTCCCAAGAAAAAGAAGAAGATCATCATGGTTACCAATGCAGGTAATTCCAAGATGGGCGGCTTCAACGGACAGGGAGGAAACTCTGGCAACCAGAGACCTCGTGACAACAGACAGGACAGAGGCGGAAACAACAGACGCGGAACATTCGCTCAGTCACAGAATGTTTATCATCCTATCAAGCCTTTGACAGCGCCTTCACAGCTTGACAGCTATGATAACGCATATAACAAGACTCAGCCCGCTGCTAAGCCCGCTCCTGCCAAGAAGGAAGCACCTGCAGCACCTGCACCCAAGCAGGCACCTGTTAAGGAGAATGTGGCAAAAGAAACACCTCAGAACAGAGATGTTTCAAGAGAGAGAACACAGGCTCCCGACAGAAACAGAGACAACAGAAATAATCGTCAGGGCGCACAGGGAAATGCACCCAGAGGCGACAGAAATAATTTCCAGAACAGACAGGGCGGCCAGAGCGGCGGCTTCCGCAGAGATGACAACAGAAACGGCGGAGCAGGTCAGAACGGCGGAAAGTTCGGTCAGAGAAATGACAATAAGTTCGGCGGCGGAAACAAGTTCGACAAGGGCGGAAGAGGCAACTTTGCAGATGCTCCTTCAGCTAAGGAAGGACAGGGCCGCAGAGACGAAGAAAGAAGAAGACTCGGTCAGGAGAAGGATAAGAGAAACAAGAAGGATCTTGCTTACGAGCAGGAAGAGATGATGCCGAGAAGTAAGAGAGTCGGCAGATTCATCAAGCCTGAGGTTAAGAAGGTTGAAGAACCCGAAGAGCAAATCAAGGTTATCTCTATTCCCGAGAAGGTTTCTATTAAGGAACTTGCCGAGAAGATGAAGATGCAGCCTTCAGTTATCATCAAGAAGCTCTTTATGGCAGGACAGGTTTCTACCGTTAATACAGAGCTTACTTATGAAGAGGCTGAGAATATCGCTATCGAATACGACATCATCTGCGAGAAGGAGATTCCCGTTGATATCATCGAAGAACTCCTTAAAGAGGATGAGGATGCACCCGAAACACTTAAGAAGAGACCTCCTGTTGTCTGCGTAATGGGTCACGTTGACCATGGTAAGACATCACTTCTTGACGCTATCCGTAAGACAAGCGTTACAGATCGTGAGGCAGGCGGTATCACACAGAGAATCGGTGCTTATACAGTATCTGTAAATGACCAGAAGATCACATTCCTTGATACTCCCGGTCACGAAGCGTTCACAGCAATGCGTATGCGTGGTGCTACATCAACAGATATCGCTGTTCTTGTAGTTGCTGCCGATGACGGTGTAATGCCTCAGACAATCGAGGCTATCAACCATGCCAAGGCTGCAGAGGTTGAGATCATCGTTGCGGTTAACAAGATTGATAAGCCCAATGCCAATATAGATAAGGTTAAGCAGGAGATGACCGAATACGGCCTTATCTCTACAGATTGGGGCGGAACAACAGAGTTCGTTCCCGTATCCGCTAAGTCAGGTGAAGGTATCGAGACACTTCTTGAGACCATCATTCTTACAGCAGATATCCTTGAGCTCAAGGCTAACCCCGACAGAGAAGCAAGAGGACTTGTCCTTGAGGCAAGACTTGATAAGGGTCGTGGTCCTGTAGCAAACGTACTTGTTCAGAAGGGTACACTCCATGTCGGAGACTTCATTTCTGCAGGTGCAAGCTCAGGTAAGGTTAGAGCGATGGTTGACGATAAGGGTAACAAGCTTAAGGAAGCACGTCCTTCACAGCCTGTTGAGATCCTCGGACTTTCCGATGTTCCCAACGCAGGTGAGGTATTCCTCGGACATGAGACAGATAAGCAGGCTAAGCAGTATGCCAACACTTATCTCCAGCAGCATAAGAAAGACCTTATCGAAGAGACCAAGGCTAAGATGTCACTTGACGATCTTTATTCCAAAATTGAGGAAGGAAGACTTCAGGAACTCAACATCATTATCAAAGCCGACGTTCAGGGTAGCGTAGAGGCCCTCAAGCAGAGCCTTCTTAAGCTTTCCAACGAAGAGGTTGTTGTTAAGGTTATTCACGGTGGAGTTGGTGCGATCACAGAGTCTGATGTTACTCTTGCCGCAGCTTCTAACGCAGTTATTATCGGTTTCGATGTTCGTCCCGATGCTACAGCTAAGAGCATGGCAGAGCACGAAGGCGTTGAGATCAAGCTTTATAAGGTTATTTACCAGGCAATCGAGGAGATTGAGTTTGCCATGAAGGGTATGCTCGCTCCCATCTATGAGGAGAGAGTTACCGGACATGCCGAAGTTCGTCAGATCTTCAAGGCTTCCAAGGTTGGTAACATCGCAGGTTCCTTCGTTAAGGACGGTGTTATCAAGAAAGACTCCAAAGTTAGGATCACAAGAGACGGTGAGCAGATCTTCGAAGGTGATCTTGCTTCCCTTAAGAGATTCAAGGATGACGCCAAGGAAGTTAAGGAAGGCTTCGAGTGCGGTCTTGTATTTGACGGATTCGACCAGATTCACGAAGGTGATATGGTAGAGGCATACGAGATGGTTGAGGTTCCTCGTACATAAGTGATATAGGGACTAGAAGGCATAGATTGCTGTGCCGGCACAATGTAATCCGTATATCGCGGAAAGAATAATATATGAGAAAAAACAGCAATAAGAATAAAAGAATAAACGGAGAAGTCATGAAGGTCATTTCAGAGGCTATCCGTTACAGTAAAGATCCCAGGATCAGCCCCATGACATCCGTTATGGATGTCGAGGTTGCTCCGGATCTTAAAACCTGCAAAGTATGGGTTACAGTCATGGGTAATGACGAGGACAGAGAGCGTACTTTGGAGGGACTTAAGAGTGCTGCGGGATACGTTCGCAGCACTCTTGCAAAAGAGCTTAACATGAGATATACACCCGAGATCAGATTCATCATGGACGACTCCATTGAGTATGCGATCGATATGTCAAAGAAGATTGATGAGATAGCTGCCAAGGATAACGAGGCCAGAAAGGCCCGCGGAGAAGAGAATGAAGATTGATGAGTTAATGAACGAAGTAAGCACAGTCGGGATCGGCGGACATATCCGTCCCGACGGAGACTGCGTAGGATCGTGTCTTTCGATGTATCTTTATATCAAGAAGAACTACCCTGATGTAAAGGCGACTGTTTTTCTTGAGAAGATACCTCCTGAGCTTATGTTTATAAAGGACGCAGAGCTTGTTAACAGCGACTTTTCTACAGACGTAGAGTCTTTTGACTTATTTATCGCACTTGATTGCGGCAAAGAAAGACTCGGAGATGCCGAGAAGTTTTTTGACAATGCTAAGCGCACGGTAAATATCGATCATCATGTAAGCAATGAGGGAACCGGAGATGTAAATTACATAGTCCCCACCGCAAGCAGCGCATGCGAGCTTGTTTATGATGTGATAGATACGAACAAGATCGATGAGGATATCGCCAAAGCGATCTACACCGGAATGGTAACTGATACCGGCGTTTTCAAATATTCCAACACATCACCCAAGACCATGAAGGTTGCGGCAGAGCTTATTTCTTACGGCTTTGATTTCGGAAGCCTTATAGATCATGTTTTTTATGAAAAGACATATCTTCAGAATCAGATACTTGGAAGAGCGCTCCTTGAGAGCATGCTCGTACTTGACGGAAGATGTATTGTTTCCGTTATTTCCAAGCAGACAATGGATTTTTACGGGGCATCAAGCAATGACCTTGACGGTATCGTAAGCCAGATGCTTCTTACTATCGGCGTTGATTGCTCGCTCTTTATGTATGAGATATCACCGCTTGAATATAAGGTAAGTCTACGTAGTAACGGCGCGGTTGACGTTGCCAAGATAGCCGGACTATTTGGCGGCGGCGGACATACACGAGCTGCGGGATGCACAGTCAACGGCACATGCCATGATGTTATCAACAATATAGTTAAGTATATCCATCATCAGATGGAAGCATAAAACGAATTTAAGGGTACCCATATAGTCAGTATTTGGGTACCTTTTTAAGAAAGAGCGTATGAATAATTACAACGGACTCATAAATATATATAAGGAACCTGGATTTACGTCCAACGATGTTGTGGCCAAGCTTCGCGGAATTTTAAGGCAAAAGAAAATAGGCCACACCGGAACTCTTGATCCCGATGCCGTCGGGGTTCTTGTGGTGTGCCTCGGAACGGGTACCAAGCTTGTTGAGATGCTCACAGACCACGATAAAGAATATATCGCAGTGTGCAGACTGGGCGTTGTTACGGATACTCAGGATATGTCGGGTAACGTTCTTGAGACAAGCGAAGTTAACGTGACAAGAGAAGAGCTTCACGAAGCGGCAAGAGCTTTTGTGGGAGACTATGATCAGATCCCACCTATGTATTCTGCGATAAAACAGGGCGGTAAGAAGCTATATGAGCTTGCTAGAGAGGGAATCGAAGTAGAGAGAAAACCACGCCATGTACACATCGGCGCGATCACGATCCTGGATGATTCTCATCTTGAGAAAGAACACTTTTTTACCATGGAAGTTAAATGCTCCAAGGGTACATATATAAGAACGCTTTGCCACGATATCGGTCAGAGACTTGGATGCGGAGCGGCGATGCAGCATCTTACAAGAACCAAAGTCGGTGCATTCGGACTTGAGGATGCGATCACTCTCACGCAGGTTGAGGAATTTAGAGACGCAGGAACGCTTGGTGAGATGATAAAGTCCCCCGAGTATATTTTCAGAGACCTTGATAAGATCCATGTCAAAGACAGTGCAAGAAAGCTTCTTGAAAACGGCAACAGTTTCAGGAAGGACAACATCCTCAGCGAAGATCCCGCGGACGTTAACGACACGGAATTTGAAGAGAGTATGTTTGTCGATAAAGACACGGTCAGAGTTTATTCCGAGGACGATACCTTTTTTGGTATATACAAATACAACGAGAAAACAAGACAGTTTGACGTTGTGAAATTTTTCTATGAAGGTTAATGATGCGAATAATCAGTAAGCACGAAGAATTTAATATAAAAGACAAAACGGCGATCGCGATAGGTAAGTTCGATGGCATACACCTTGGGCACAGAGAACTTTTATCAAGGATTGTCGATAAAAAGAAGGACGGTCTTAAGAGCGTTATCTTTACCTTTGATCCGTCGCCCGAAGAGTTTTTTATGGGAAAAAAGATGCCTCAGCTTTTTACACGTGATGAGAAGAGAAGGGCTTTTGAAAAGCTGGGAATAGACATTCTGGTTGAGTTTCCTCTTAATGAAGTAACCGCAGCTACGCACCCCGAAGACTTTGTAAGACGTATTTTGGTAAAAGAGCTTGGAGCAAAATTTATCGCTGCTGGATCGGATGTTTCTTTTGGCGACAAAGGAAAAGGCGACAGCGCGCTTCTTGAGAGCCTTAAGGATGAGCTTGATTATGAGCTTTGCATCATCGATAAGGTTCAGGTCGACGGAGAGGAAGTAAGCTCAACAAGAGTCAGGAACGCCGTTGCCGACGGGGAGATGCTTCTTACAGAGAGGCTTCTTGGCGATAAGTACAGCGTAAGCGGAACGGTACAGCAGGGTAACCGCATAGGCAGAACCATCGGAGTTCCCACGGTAAACATTCATCCCGAGATGTACAAGCTTCTTCCGCCTTACGGAGTTTACAGCAGCATAGTCGTTATCGACGGCGCTGAGTATAAAGGAATGACCAACATCGGAAGAAAGCCGACTATTTCCGAAAAAGAGCGTGTCGGCGTCGAGACATATATCTATGACTTTGATGAAGATGTTTACGGCAAGTTCATAGAAGTAAGGCTCGGAGCCTTCGTAAGACCCGAGATGAAATTTGAGAGCATCGATGCGCTTAAAGCCCAGATAAAAAGGGATTTGGACGCTGCGAATATATAGTGTGGCGAATACCTTAATATTTCTTTACACGTTTGAATTAATGTGCTAGAATTAGTAAGTTGTTGGGAGACTGACAACTGTTACAGAACTACCGTTACTGACGGATGCGGATACTCCAACCCGTTCTCGGTAATCGGCGGATTCAAGTTTATTGTTTTTATAAGGAGAAAGAAATGATTTCAAAAGAGAAAAAGTCAGAAGTTATCAGCAAGTTTGCAAGAAAGGCCGGAGATACAGGTTCACCGGAGGTTCAGGTAGCTATCCTTACTGAGAGAATTCAGGAGCTCAATGCTCACCTTCAGCAGAACCCTAAGGACAACCACTCAAGAAGAGGTCTTCTTAAGCTCGTAGGTCAGAGACGTAGACTTCTCGGATACCTTAAGAATAAGGATATCGAAGCTTATCGTAAGCTTATCGCAGACCTTGGTCTTAGAAAGTAATCTGATTAAAAAGGCGGGATGAGGCTGACTAAAGTCAGTCTATTCCGTCTTTACTTTTTTTCTAAAGGTTTCTATATGATATGCGGATTCAAAGTTGTAGCAAAGTGCGTGGTGAACATGCGGCACGCTTTTTGCTATAACCTTGAAGACTGTATATCATATAAGTTTATATGATGAAAGGATGAATAATATGGTAAAGACTTACACAATGGAACTTGCCGGACGTACTCTTAAGGTTGAGATCGGCAAGGTCGGAAAACAGGCTAACGGATGTGCATTCATGCAGTATGGTGATACAACGGTTCTTTGTACAGCAACTGCTTCAGCAAAACCCAGAGACGGAATTGATTTCTTCCCGCTCAGCGTTGAGTACAGCGAGAAGTTCTACGCAGTGGGCAAGTTCCCCGGCGGATATAACAAGAGAGAGGGTAAGCCCTCTGAGAACGCGATTCTTACAAGCCGCGTTATCGACAGACCTATGCGTCCTCTTTTCCCCAAGGATTACAGAAATGACGTAACTATCGAGACTATGGTAATGGCAGTTGATCCTCAGTGTCGTCCCGAGCTCGTTGCTATGCTTGGTGCTTCAGTATCTGTTTCAATCTCAGATATTCCTTTTGACGGCCCTTGCGCTATGACACAGATGGGTATGATCGACGGTGAGCTCATCGTTAACCCTACTCAGGAGCAGTGGAACACAGGTGACCTCAAGCTTACAGTTGCATCTGTAGGACAGAAGGTTATCATGATCGAGGCAGGTGCCAACGAGGTTCCCGAGGAGAAGATGAAGGAAGCCATCTATAAGGCTCACGAAGTTAACCTTCAGATTATCGAGTTCTTCAAGGGTATCGTAGCTGAGGTTGGTAAGGCTAAGCACGAGTACACAAGCTGCGCAGTTCCCGAAGAGCTCTTTGCAGCCATCAAGGAAGTTGTTCCTCCGGAAGAGATGGAGAAGGCAGTCTTCACAGATGACAAGCAGACAAGAGAGAACAATATCGCAGAGATCACAGACAGACTCACAGAGAAATTTGCAGAGAACGAAGAGTGGCTTGCAATTCTCGGTGAAGCTATATATCAGTATGAGAAGAAGACAGTTCGTAAGATGATCCTCAAAGATCACAAGAGACCTGACGGACGTGATATCAAGCAGATCAGACCTCTTTCAGCAGAAGTTGATCTTATTCCCAGAGTACACGGAAGTGCTATGTTCACTCGTGGACAGACACAGATCTGTGACGTTACAACTCTTGCACCTCTTTCAGAGGCTCAGAAGGTTGAGGGAATGGATGCTTTCGCTCAGGACAAGAGATATGTACATCACTACAACTTCCCTGCATACTCAGTAGGTGAGACCAAGGTTTCAAGAGGCCCCGGACGTCGTGAGATCGGTCACGGAGCACTCGCTGAGAGAGCACTTCTTCCTGTACTTCCCAGCGTTGAGGAGTTCCCTTATGCTATCCGCTGCGTATCAGAGACATTTGAGTCTAACGGATCAACATCAATGGCTTCAACATGCGCATCATGTATGTCACTTATGGCTGCAGGTGTTCCCATCAAGAAGATGGTTGCAGGTATCAGCTGCGGTCTTGTAACAGGCGATACAGACGATGATTTCATCGTTCTTACAGATATCCAGGGTCTTGAGGACTTCTTCGGAGACATGGACTTCAAGGTAACAGGAACAAAAGACGGTATCACAGCTATCCAGATGGATATCAAGATTCACGGTCTTACAAAGCCTATCGTTGAGACAGCTATCGAGCAGTGCCGTGAGGCTAGATTCTTCATCATGGACGAGTGCATGAGCAAGGCAATTGCAGAGCCTCGTAAGGAAGTTAATCAGTACGCTCCCAAGATCGTATCTGTTCAGATCGATCCCGAGAAGATCGGTGACGTTGTTGGTCAGAGAGGTAAGACAATCAACGAGATCATCGCTCGTACAGGCGTTAAGATCGATATCACAGATGACGGTAAGGTTTCAGTTTGCGGCGAGGATCAGGAGATGCTCCAGAAGGCTGTAGACATGGTAAACATCATCGTTACAGACTTTGAGAAGGGTCAGACTTTCACAGGTAAGGTTGTAAGCATCAAGGAGTTCGGTGCATTCGTTGAGTTCGCTCCCGGCAAAGAGGGAATGGTTCACATCAGCAAGATCTCCAAGGAGAGAATCGATCGCGTAGAGGATGTTCTTACACTTGGCGATACAGTTAAGGTTGTATGCCTTGGCAAGGACAAGATGGGCAGAATCAGCTTCTCAATCAAGGACGCACAGTAATCACCTGACGAGGTTTTCTCGACTCTGGTGTACTACTTAGTTCTGGCAAGCACGAAGTGCGAGAGCAGAACTTCCTTGTATAATAATTTTAAAAATAAAGGGGCCGGCGTGTTTTTGCATACCGGCCTCATACTTAGTTAAGGACAATAAAATGAGTAACACAAAAGAGACAATAAACGAGATAAATAAGAGGCGAACCTTCGCCATCATTTCCCACCCCGATGCAGGTAAGACAACACTTACCGAGAAGTTCCTTCTCTACGGAGGAGCGATCAATATGGCGGGAAGCGTTAAAGGTAAGGCTACGGCAAGACATGCGGTATCCGACTGGATGGAGATTGAGAAGCAGCGTGGTATTTCCGTTACTTCTTCGGTTCTTCAGTTTAACTATGAGGATTGCTGCATCAATATTCTTGATACTCCGGGTCACCAGGATTTCTCTGAGGATACCTACAGAACACTTATGGCTGCGGATTCTGCTGTCATGGTAATTGACGCAAGTAAGGGCGTTGAGGCACAGACAAGAAAGCTTTTCAAAGTCTGCGCAATGAGCCATATTCCGATATTTACCTTTATCAACAAGCTTGATAGAGATGCAATGGATACATTCGATCTTCTTGATGATATCGAGAATAACCTTGGTATCGCCACATGCCCTATGAACTGGCCTATCGGTTCAGGTAAGAACTTTAAGGGAATCTACGACAGAAGAGAAGGACATATTGTTACTTTCTCAGAGACTCAGAAGGGAACCAAAGAGGGAAAAGAAACTTTTATAACCCTCGACGATAAGGCTGCTATAGACAGCGAGATCGGTGCAGAAGCATATGAAAAGCTTCAGGGCGAAATAGAGCTTCTTGACGGAGCCGGAGCTGAGTACGACCTTGATAAGGTTCGTGCGGGTGAACTTACACCTGTATTCTTCGGATCTGCTCTTCAGAACTTTGGTGTTGAGCTTTTCCTTCACCATTTCCTTAAAATGGCGACTCCTCCCACAGGAAGAACATCGGCCGACGGTGAGAAGGTCGATCCTCTTGAGAGAGATTTCACGGCATTTGTATTCAAGATTCAGGCCAACATGAACAAGGCTCACAGAGACAGAGTTGCGTTTATGAGAATCTGTTCCGGAAGATATGATGCCGATAAGGAAGTTAAGCATGTTCAGAGCGGCAAAGTTATGAGACTTTCACAACCTCAGCAGCTTATGGCCGATGAGCGTAAGATCTTAAGTGAGGCTTACGCAGGTGATATAATGGGTGTATTCGATCCCGGTATTTTCGCGATCGGAGATACCGTCTGCATGCCCAAGGACAATGTTGTATATGAGGGAATACCTACATTCGCGCCCGAACACTTTGCGAGAGTACGTCAGGTAGATACCATGAAGCGTAAGCAGTTTGTAAAGGGTATCACACAGATTGCGCAGGAAGGTGCCATTCAGATATTCCAGGAGTACAATACCGGACTTGAGGAGATCATCGTTGGCGTTGTAGGTGTACTGCAGTTTGATGTCTTGAAGTTTAGACTTCAGAACGAGTACAATGTAGATATTATATTGGAGAATCTTCCTTACGAATATATCAGATGGGTTGATAACGAAGACGTTGATATGGCTTCACTTGTCGGAACTTCTGATATGAAGAAGATCAAAGATATGCATGACAGACCACTTCTTTTGTTTATTAACGAGTGGAGTGTGGGTATGACAATGGAGAGAAATAAGGGGCTTATTCTCTCAGAGTTTAAAAAGAACTAAGATAAGGTAAAGGGTTATGATCAAAGGAAAGAGAAAAATCGCGCTTATAATGACGCTTACATTGATAGCGCTGTCAGGTTGTTCTTCAAAGGGGCTTGATAATTATCTGGAGACGCTTGGGTTAAAAGATTCTGAGTACAACGATACTTCAACCGAGGCTTCTGTCGGAGTTTCAGGTGTGGATTCCTATGTAACTTCAAGTGATAGCACGGAAGAAGCATCTTATCATGTAGTGGAAAAAGACGATGTTGTTGCTCCCACGGAGGGGGCGTCCGAACATGTCGAGAAGTACACCGAATCAGGCATAGAGACTTTATATAAAAAGCTTACCGGCGCCGAAGAAAAGGAAATGAAGGAAGCCAGGCTTGCCATCGGATTAACTGACGAGAACATCGCCAAGATGAAAAAAGAGCAGGACGGCAAGTATTATTACGACAGGCTTACAGAAGCCGGTAAGACCATTTATGTTGAAGTGCTTACGATCCTCAACAATGAGGCGGAAAACATAGCTCTTTCATCTGTTATTAACGATGATGCCATTGAACTTGTTTTTTCATACGTAATGAACGATCATCCGGAGATTTTCTGGGTAAACGGATATAAGTTCACCAAGCATTCAATTGCGAATGAGGTCAAAAAAGTGACCTTCCAGGGAGATTATATCTATGAAAAGGCAGAGGTTGAGAGCCGTAAGAGCAAGATCAACGAATATGTAAATGAATGTCTTGCCAATGCCCCCTCATCGGATGATGATTACTATGCGATCAAGTATGTTTATGATTACATAATAGAGCATACCGAGTATGTATCGGGAGCTCCGGATAATCAGAATATCTGCTCGGTATTTATCACAGGAAAAAGTGTATGTAACGGTTATGCCAAGGCAACACAGTATCTTCTTGAAAAGCTTGGCATAGAATGCATTTTTGCTGAAGGTACGGTACGTACCATGAATAATGAGCGCGGCAAGCATGCCTGGAACCTGGTAAAATCCAATGATAAATATTACTATGTAGATACCACATGGGGTGATTCATCCTATCAGGTGGGTTCGGGATCCAGCCTTGTTAATGACAGCAAGATGCTTGAGATCAATTATGACTATCTTTGCGTAACCACCAAAGATATCATGCAGACTCATACACTTTCCGATATCATACGCATGCCTGAATGTAACAGTCTCGAAGATAATTACTATGTCAGAGAAGATGAGTATTTCAAGACGGATGATATCTCGCTTGTGAAAGATCTTTTTGACAGAAGATACAAGGACGGAAGTGACAATGTCACCATCAAGTGTGCGGATAGGCAGGTATTTGATTCGCTTAAAAAGCAGCTTATAGATGACAGTAAAGTGTTTGATTATATGGACAGCGAGAAAAATACGGTGTCATACACGGTATTTGAGGATTCCGGGACCATTATCTTTTGGCTGTGATCATGTATTATCAAGCTTAGAATTATGATATACTTGAATAAGATTTTATACATACAGAGGTGAATAATATGGGAAAAGAAATTGCAGAGGTTGGATCGGTTAAGATTGCGGACGACGTAGTGGCAAGAATAGCAGCTCTTGCAGCTCTCGAAGTCGACGGAGTATCTGCAATGGCCGGTAATTATACAAGCGATGTTCTTGAAAAGGTAAGTCGCAAGAATCTTGCAAAGGGCGCAAAGGTACTTGTCGGACAGGCTGAGGTCAAGGTTGATCTGGCACTTATGATGGCTTACGGCTATAACATTCCCGCAACCTGCCAGCAGGCTCAGACAAGAGTTAAGACAGCCGTTGAGAACATGACAGGCCTTGAGGTTACTGATGTTAACATCAGGATCGCAGGCATTACAATGCCTAAGGCATAAATAGCAGCTAAGGCGAAAGAAACAGAAGTAGGGAAAATATGATGAACAGAAGCTTATTGAGAGAGCAGGTTTTCAAGCTGCTCTTTCGTGTTGAATTCAATTCAAAAGAAGAGATGCCGGAGCAGGAGGAGCTTTTTACCTCAGCGGTAGATAATGATTTTTCAACCGCGGATGCTGACTACATCAGAGATAAATATGAGAAGATAGCCGAGAAACTTGATGATATCGACAAGGCTATCAATGACAAGACCAAGGGTTGGGATACTGCACGTATGGCCAAGGTTGATCTTACGATCATCAGACTTGCCGTATATGAGATACAGTATGACGAGACGGTTCCGACAGGAGTTGCCATCAACGAGGCTGTTGAACTTGCCAAGAAATTCGGACAAGATGGTTCACCTGCCTTTGTAAACGGAGTGTTAGCTAAATTTGCGGAGTGAGTATACAGTCACACAGGTTAATTCCTATATTAAGAATATGTTTACTCAGGACTTTCTCCTTAAATCGATAACGATAAAGGGAGAAGTAAGTAATTGTAAGTACCACTCTTCCGGACACATTTATTTTACGTTAAAGGATCGGGGTGGTGCTATTTCTTGCGTCATGTTTAGGGGCGACCGCGATAAGGGCGGCCTTAGATTTGATATGAAGGAAGGCCAGCAGGTCAAGGCATCGGGCACCGTCGATGTATACGAAAGAGACGGCAAATATCAGCTTTATGCAAGAAAGATAGAGCTTGACGGTGAGGGAGCTCTTTTTGAAAAGTTTGAAGAGTTAAAGAAAAAGCTGGCGGAATCCGGAATGTTTGACGGTGGTTATAAGCAGCCGATTCCACGATATATAAAGACTCTTGGCATAGTTACCGCTCCCACGGGCGCGGCCGTGCGGGATATAATCAATGTTTCGACCCGCAGAAATCCACATATTCAGATAATTCTTTATCCTGCCATAGTTCAGGGTGACCGGGCTGCCGAGAGTATTGTCAAAGGAATACAGACTTTGTCCGGTACTGACGTAGACGTTATCATAGTCGGACGTGGCGGAGGTTCTATAGAAGATTTATGGGCTTTCAATGAAGAAATAGTGGCGCAGGCCATTTTTGACTGCCCTGTTCCGATCATTTCAGCAGTTGGACATGAAACCGATATAACGATCGCGGATTATGTAGCGGACAGAAGAGCACCTACGCCTTCTGCGGCTGCGGAGCTTGCGGTATATGAATACGACAGATTTATTCAGGATCTTGAAGATTATTCTTATACCCTGCATAAATGCATCGACAGAAAGCTACATGCGGCTAAGCTCCTTTGTGACGGATATGCCAAGTCGCTGAGACTTTTAAGCCCTATGGGCAAGATAAAGGACAGGCTCCTTAGAATGGATCAGTACGAGGATGCTCTTTCCAATCTTATGAAGAACAAGCTACAGGCTACAAGACACAGATTTATGATAGATACCGAGAGGCTTAAAGGTCTTTCACCTTTGGACAGACTCCTTGGAGGATATTCTTACGTTGCCGACAAAAAGGGCAAGAACATCCGCAGCATAAAAGGTATCAAGAAAGGCGACGAACTGTCTGTATATGTAAGCGACGGTATTATCAGTACCATAGTTGACGATACGTCCAAAGAAAAATGGGAGTAAGATATGGCGACCAAGAAGGAAAAAGAAGAAAAGCAGAAGCTCTCAGTTGAAGAAGCTTTTGCCAAGATAGAAGAAAAAATAGAGGCTCTTGAGAGCGATGATATTTCCTTAGAAGATTCTTTTAAAGAGTATCAGGAGGGAATGAAGCTTTTAAAGAGCTGTCATGATATGATAGAACAAGTGGAACAAAAAGTTCAGAAGATTGCCGAGGACGGCAGTCTGGAGGATTTTGAATAATTATGGGCGATACAGGTTTTGAGGCAGAACTTAAACAGAGAGTGGAATATATAGAGGGTGTTCTTAAGTCCGGGCTTCCCAAGGAGGAAGGCTATGCAAAGACCGTTATCGAGGCTATGAATTACAGCCTTATGGCGGGCGGCAAGAGACTTAGACCCATGATGATGCTGGAAACATATAGGCTTTTTGCGGGTGATTCCGCTGATGACGCGGTTATTCATCCGTTTATGACGGCTATGGAGATGATCCATACGTATTCACTGGTTCACGACGATCTTCCGGCTATGGACAACGATGAGTACAGAAGAGGAAGAAAGACGACACACGCTGTATACGGCGCGGGAATGGCGACGCTTGCGGGTGACGGACTTCTTAATCTTGCATATGAGACCGCGATTTCAGGTGCGGCGCTTGGGGCAAAGCTTTCCGAATATGATGGTGAGACTAAGAACAGATATCTTGCGGCGCTTAAGGTTCTTTCAACCAAGGCCGGAATCTACGGAATGGTAGGCGGACAGTGCGCGGATATCATGGCTGAGAACACCGATATCACGGACAAGGACGAGCTCTCTACGCTCCTTCGCTATATTGATGACAACAAGACGGGAGCTCTAATCGAGAGCAGTCTTATGATAGGCGCGATTCTCGGAGGTGCGAGTGCATCTCAGGTTAAGGCCATTGAGAAGGCAGGAAACAACGTCGGAGTTGCATTCCAGATTCAGGATGATATTCTTGATATCGTAGGAAACCTCGAAGAGCTGGGCAAGCCGATCGGTTCAGATGAGAAGAATCAGAAGACGACATATGTCAGTCTCTATGGCATGGAAGCTGCTAAAGATAAGGTAAAAGAGCTTTCGGATGAAGCTTCGGATATATTAAAAGAGCTTGGATTTAAAGATTCGTTTTTGGATAAGCTTTTCCAATACTTGATATACAGAAGGAAATGACATGTTACTAGATCAGATAAAAGATACGGGTGATATAAAGAAGATACCCCAGTCAAAATATCATATTCTTGCGCAGGAGATAAGAGAATTCCTCATAGATAAGATATCTGTGACAGGAGGTCATCTTGCGTCCAATCTGGGTGCCGTTGAGCTTACAATGGCTCTTCACCTTGCACTTAACCTTCCCAAGGATAAGATCATATGGGACGTTGGACACCAGGCATATACACATAAGATCCTTACCGGAAGAAAAGATAAATTCGATACACTTCGTCAGTTTGGCGGCCTTTCGGGCTTCCCAAAAAGATGCGAGTCAGACACTGACTGTTTTGACACGGGACACAGCTCCAATTCTATCTCAGCGGGACTTGGTATGGTAAAGGCCAGAGATCTTGCCGGAGACGACTATGCCGTTGTATCCGTTATAGGTGACGGTTCTCTTACGGGCGGTCTTGCTTACGAAGCGCTCAACAACGCTTCCAAGCTTGATACCAATTTCATCATTATCTTAAATGATAATGAGATGTCCATCTCGGAGAGTGTCGGAGGTATGAGAAAGTACCTCAACAACGTTCGTACCGCGCAGGGATACCTTACTCTCAAAGAGGATGTTTTTGCTCAGGTCGGAAATAACCACAAGGTTGTTGAGAGCATCAGAAGAGCCAAGAACTCTTTTAAACAGCTCTTTATCCCCGGAATGGTATTTGAGAACCTCGGTATCACATATCTGGGACCTGTTGACGGTCATGATACGGTGAGCCTTGAAAAGACTATCAAAGAGGCCAGAAAAGTCAAAAAGGCCGTTATGATACATGTAATGACCAAGAAGGGTAAGGGCTATGAGCCTGCGGAAAGACATCCCGCAAGATTCCACGGAACGGAACCTTTTATCGTAGAGAACGGACTTCCCAGGAACCCGAGAACAACTTCCAATTATCAGGATATCTTCAGTACCGTTATGTGCAAGCTCGGAGCAAGAGATGACAAGGTCGTTGCGATCACGGCTGCGATGGCTGACGGAACGGGACTTAAGAGATTCAGAAATATTTATCCCGATAGATTTATTGATGCGGGAATAGCGGAGGAACACGCTGTTTCTTTTGCCGCGGGAATGGCTGCAGGCGGATACAGACCTGTGTTTGCCGTTTATTCATCATTCCTTCAAAGGGCGTATGACCAGATCCTTGAGGATGTTTGTCTTCAGAATCTCCCTGTCGTATTTGCGATCGACAGAGCAGGTCTTGTAGGAAGCGACGGCGAGACGCATCAGGGAATATTTGATGTATCGTTTTTATCATCAATGCCAAACATGCATATAATGGCGCCTAAGAATAAATGGGAGCTTTCGGATATGCTTAAATATGCGGTCAACTTTGACGGACCTACTGCCGTGAGATATCCAAGGGGCAATGCGTACGACGGCCTTAAGGAATTCCGCGCGCCTATCGAGATGGGCAAATGCGAGCCTATCTATGAGGAGAAAGATATCTGTCTTCTTGCCGTCGGATGTATGGTCAAGATCGGTGAAGAGGTCAGAGAGATACTTAAGAATAACGGACTTAACTGCTCGCTTATAAATGCGAGATTTGTAAAGCCGATAGACACCGATTATATTCACACTGCTTCAGCATCGCACAGACTTCTTGTAACAATGGAAGAGAATGTCTTGAGCGGCGGCTACGGAGAGAAGGTTCGCGACTACGTTGACGAAAACAGGCTTGATGTCGGAGTTCTTAATATTGCGATCCCCGATCAGTTTGTAACTCACGGAAGCGTAGACAGACTCCGCAAGGAGCTCAGAATAGATGCACAGTCCATTGCTGAGAGAATAATGCAGGAGATACACAGATAATTTATGGCAAAGGCTAAAGAAAGGCTTGATGTCTTACTTGTAAACAGAGGATTGGCTCCTTCAAGAGAAAAGGCCAAGACTCTCATAATGGCGGGAGATGTTTTTGTAAACGGACAGAGAGAAGATAAGCCCGGAACAACTTTTGAAGAAGCCAAGATAACATCTTTGGAAGTAAGGGGCGATACGCTTCCTTATGTGAGCAGAGGCGGACTTAAGCTTGAAAAAGCTGTAAACAATTTCGGCATTTCTCTCGAAGGAAAAGTGTGCATGGATATCGGAGCTTCCACAGGAGGCTTTACCGACTGCATGCTGCAGAACAAGGCTTCAAAGGTCTATTCCGTCGATGTGGGACACGGACAGCTTGATTGGAAGCTTAGAAGCGATGACAGAGTTGTCTGCTTGGAAAAGACCAATTTCAGATATATGGTAAGAGATGATATTGATGACGATCTGGATTTTGCATCCTGCGATGTTTCTTTTATCTCACTTACCAAGATACTTCTCCCCGCAAGGAGACTTCTTAAGGACAACGCACAGATGGTATGTCTTATTAAGCCTCAGTTTGAAGCGGGCAAGGATAAGGTTGGGAAAAAAGGTGTAGTCAGAGATCCCAAGGTTCATGAAGAGGTTGTGCACAGGATAATTGATTTTGTTCACATCGCGGGCTTTGAAGTTCTTCATCTTGATTTTTCTCCGATAAAGGGACCTGAGGGAAATATCGAGTACCTCGTACATATCGAGAAGAATCCCGAGTACAACGAGAAGGTTTCGCAGCTGTCGGAAGCCGATGGCGAAAAGATATTAAGGGAAACGGTAGAAGCCGAAAACGGTTATTCACATGAGCCCGATATGGAGAAGCTTATTAAAGAAACTGTAGACAAGGCACACGGCAATTTGGATTAAGCTATTGTGGGGGAGCCATGGAAAAGTTTTGTATAGTCACAAATAAAACTAAGGATAAAAACCTTGAGATTACAGGTTATATCATTAAATATCTTGAAGGTCACGGCAAAACCTGTACTATTGCGCAGACTACGGGAAAGCCGTCGGAAGGTACGATAGGAAGAGATTTTATGAGCTCAATTCCTGAGGATTCCGATTGTTGCATAGTTCTCGGAGGCGACGGTACGATGCTTGAAGCCGCTAGGAGTCTTGCTTTTCTTGATATTCCCATAATCGGTGTTAACTTAGGAACAATGGGATATCTTGCCGAGGTTGAAAAGAGCGGTATCGATGAAGCACTTGTAAAGCTTCTGTCGGGAGAGTACGAGACAGAAGACAGAATGATGCTTCACGGCAGCATAAACGGTAAGAAGGATTATGCGCTGAACGATATCGTAATAACCAGAGCATCTACTATTCAGGCTATTAACTATAATATTTATATTAACGATCTTCTTTTGTGTGAGTATCACGCAGACGGAATCATTATTTCAACTCCGACGGGATCTACCGGCTATAACATGTCTGCCGGCGGTCCGATTGTTGAGCCGTCAGCGAATATGATCCTGCTCACACCCATATGTCCGCATACGCTCAATTCAAGAAGCATGGTGCTTCCTGCAGATGCGAAAGTATCCATCGAGCTGACGGACAGCTTTAAGAATAGGAACAGCAAGGTGGTCGCTGCGTATGACGGCGGCGGTATCATCGACATGAAAGTCGGTGACAGGATAGATATCAGGAAATCCAAGAAGACTACCAAGATATTAAAACTCAACAGAGTGAGCTTTTTGGAAGTTCTAAGTAAGAAATTCAGTATGTGACGACAGCTCTTTTGGCGGAAAGGATAATCCGAAAAATGAAGAATAAAAGACATGATAAGATCATCGAGATCATCGCATCACACGTTGTAGAGACTCAGGATCAGCTTGCCATGTATTTAAGACAGGCGGGCTTTGACGTTACTCAGGCGACCATTTCAAGAGATATAAGAAAGATGAAGCTTACCAAGCAGGTTACCGAGGACGGAAGACAGAAGTACGTTTATACAACAGCCGATTCGAGTGCTATGCAGGAGAAGTATGTAAGCGTCCTCAAGGCAGGCTTTGTCAGCATGGATGTTGCGCAGAATATTCTTGTTATCAAGACCGTGTCCGGTATGGCGATGGCTCTCGCGACAGCGATCGATGCGCTCAAGTTCAAAGAGATCGTTGGATGTATCGCAGGCGATGACACCATTATGATCGCGATAAAGACCAATGAAGATGCTCAGAAGGTCATGGATACTTTACATGACATGATGCAAGAATAAGTGGGGAAATATGCTATATAGTTTACACGTTAAAAATCTGGCTCTAATAAAAGAGCAGGAGATAGAGTTTTCGAAGGGGCTTAATATACTTACAGGTGAGACCGGTGCAGGTAAATCAGTGGTTTTGGGCTCTGTTAATCTTGCGCTCGGAGCCAAGGCGGATGCTTCTCTTATAAGGACCGGAGAAGAGTCTGCGCTTGTAGAGCTGGTATTCGGGATCGAAAGCGATGTTCAGAGAAACGTATTAAAAGAGATGGACATCCCTGTGGAAGATGATGAGACGATCGTCATTCAGAGAAAGATAATGCAGGGAAGAAGCATTTCCAAGGTTTGCGGAGAGACGGTTACGGCAAGGCAGCTCAAAGAGATTGCAAATGCCTTTATCAATATTCACGGACAGAACGACAATCAGGAGCTTCTTAAGAAAAAGAAGCATCTCGAGATTCTCGACGATTACTGTGCGGACAAGACACAGGCTCTTTTTACCGAGTTAAAAGAAAAGTATGCGGATATGAAAAAGCTCGAGGAAGAGCTTGAAAATACGGATATAGACGAGGCTTCAAGGCTTAGGGAACAGGAGCTTTTGGAGTATGAGATAAAAGAGATCACGGACGCGGAGGTCGTTCTCGGAGAGGATGACGAGCTTGAGGGAAGCTATCGCAAGATGGTGAACTCTCAGAAGATTTCGGGTGCCGCCAACATGGCTTTGGCAATGACGGGTTCCGGAGAGTCCGAGGACAGCGCGGCTGATCTTGTGAGCAGGGCTGTTAGAGAGCTTTCGTCAGTTTCTTCGTATGACGATGAGCTTGAGGACGTCGTGTCACAGATTTCCGATGTTGAGAATCTTTTGACTGATTTTAATCGCAGTCTTTCTGCGTATATATCGGGACTTGAGTTTGACGATGAGAAGTTTAGGACCTGCGAGGACAGGCTTAATATACTGAATCACCTTAAGGATAAGTACGGCGGAAGCTTGGAAGCAGTTCTTAAATACCTTGATGAGAAGACGGAAAAGCTTGATGCGCTAAACGACCTTGATGCGCACAGAGCTGCTCTTAAGAAGAATCTGGAAGAGAGAAAAGAGCAGGTTACAGAGCTTTGCAAGAAGATTTCGGATATAAGAAAAGAGTCGGCAAAAGAGCTTGAGAAGAAGCTAATTGCTGCGCTTATAGATCTTAATTTCCTTGATGTTAAGTTTGAGATTCAGATAGATTATGATGAGAATATGATATCGAGCAGGGGCTGTGATGATGTGAGATTCATGATATCAACGAACCCCGGCGAGAGTCTTAGGGCACTTGATGATATCGCAAGCGGCGGTGAGCTTTCAAGAATTATGCTCGCGCTTAAGACTGTTGTTGCAGACAAGGACGATATCAGCACGCTTATCTTTGATGAGATTGATGCGGGTATCAGCGGCAAGACGGCGTGGATGGTCGCAGGTAAGCTCGGCGAGCTGTCTTGTGATCACCAGATCATTTGCATTACGCATCTTGCGCAGATCGCGGCGATGGCCGATTCTCATTACATGATCGAGAAAGGTCTTTCTGACGGAAGAACCGTTACAAGTATTTATAAGCTTGACGGTGAGCAGTCGGAGAGAGAAATAGCTAGACTCCTTGGCGGCGAAGAGATCACCGAGGCTTCACTTACAAACGCACGAGAACTTATAGAAAAGGCAAAGAGATGACAATTGACAATGACGATCTTATAAACAGCATAATGGCGTCACTTGGAAGGATAGATGCGATAAAGCTCGAGGACATTCCGAACATCGATCTTTATATGGATCAGCTTACGACGTTCATGGATGAGAGGCTCAAGAAGGCAACTCGTCATCCGGGCGAAGACAAGATCCTTACGAAGACGATGATCAACAACTATGCCAAGAACGATCTTTTACCTCCTCCCGTAAGGAAGAAGTATTCCAAGGATCACCTTATACTCCTCATCTTTATCTTTTACCTTAAAAATATCCTGTCGATAAATGACATTCAGACTCTGCTTGAGCCTTTAAAGAACAGGTTCCATCACAGCGACGACGAGCTTAACTTAAGTAAGATCTATGAGCTTGCGTATGAGCTTCAAAAAGAGGAGCTTGAGCCTTGTATCGACGATCTTAAGAAGAAGTACGAGAAGTCGCTTACGACATTTGAGGATGACAATCTTTCGGATGAAGAGAAAAAGAAGATGCAGATGTTTTCTTTTATCACTCTTTTATCCTACGACGTTTATGTCAAAAAGCTCCTCATAGAGAAGATCCTCGACAATATCACGGGCGCCGGGGATAATGCGGCTAAGGACAAGAAAAAAGAAAAGCCCGCGAAAGATAAGAAGAAATAACGAAGGAAATACAATATAAATGGGAATATACGATACACTTAATTCGCAGCAAAAAAAGGCGGTACTGCAGACGGAAGGACCGGTTCTGATACTTGCGGGAGCAGGCTCGGGAAAGACTAGGGTTCTTACGCACAGGATTGCTTATCTTATTGATGAGTGCGGAGTTAATCCATGGAACATCATGGCCATCACGTTCACCAATAAGGCGGCCGGCGAGATGAGGGAGAGAGTAGACAAGATAGTGGGCTTTGGCGCCGAGAGTATCTGGGTTTCGACTTTCCACTCAAGCTGCGTAAAGATTCTTAGAAGATACGCAGACAGGCTCGGATACGGCACCAATTTTACAATTTACGATACCGACGACTCCAAGAGTCTTATGAAAGATATATGCAAAAAATATCAGCTGGAGACCACACAGCTTAAGCTTCGCAGCATTATGGGAAGCATCTCGAGATGTAAGGATAATCTGGTAACTCCCGAAGAGTATGCATTAAATACGCAGAATGATTTTATCAAACTCAAGATTTCCAAGGCATATACTGAATATCAGCTAGCGCTTAAAAAGAACAACGCGATGGATTTTGACGATCTTATCTTTAAGACCGTTGAGCTTTTTAAGTCCAATCCCGATGTGCTTGATAACTATCAGGAGCGCTTTAGATATATCATGGTCGATGAGTATCAGGATACCAACAATGCGCAGTTCGAGCTTATAAGACTTCTTGCCGATAAGTACAGAAACCTTTGCGTTGTAGGTGACGACGACCAGAGTATCTACAGATTCAGAGGCGCCAATATCAGGAATATTCTAGATTTTGAAAAGGTGTACCAAGAGGCGACCGTCATCAAGCTTGAGCAGAACTATCGCTCGACGCAGCAGATTCTTGATGCGGCCAACGCCGTTATAAGAAATAACTACGGAAGAAAAGACAAAGCTCTTTGGACGGATGAAAAAGACGGCGAGATCGTGCGCCTTAAGCAGTTTGACACTGCCTATGACGAGGCTACTTTTATTGCCGATGACATCGGAAAGCTTATGAGAAACGGTAAGCTTCGTTACAGCGAGACGGCTGTTTTGTACAGAACCAATGCGCAGTCACGTCTTTTGGAAGAGAAGTTTGTCCTTAACGGAATCCCTTACGATATCGTAGGCGGAACCAATTTCTATTCAAGAAAAGAGATAAAAGATCTTTTGGCTTATCTTAAGACTATCGACAACGGTCTTGATGATGTTGCGGTTAAAAGAATCATCAACGTGCCAAGACGCGGTATCGGAGCTACTACAATTGAGCATGTTCAGAGCTATGCCGATGAGAGACAGATAAGCTTTTACGATGCGATGTGCGAGGCAGATCAGATCGTTGCGGTTAACAGAAGCGCGTCCAAGCTCACTGATTTCGTTACGATGATCAGGGCGTTCAGGACTAAGATGAAGAGCTATTCTCTTGAAGAGCTCCTCAAGGATGTCCTTGATGTTACGGGATATATGGAGTATCTTAGATCACTTGATGACGATACCGATGAAGAGAGTAACGACAGAGCCGCTAACGTGGATGAACTTATTTCCAAGATCGCTGCTTATGAGGAAAACGAAGAGATCGAGCAGCCCACTCTTTCAGGCTTCCTTGAAGAGGTTGCGCTTGTATCGGATATAGACAGGATCGGAGAGGACAATGAAAAGGTTCTTCTCATGACCATACACAGTGCCAAGGGACTTGAGTTTGAGCATGTTTACATTGCAGGAATGGAGGAGGGAGTTTTCCCTTCATATATGACACTCGGTAACGAGGATTCGGACCCCGAGGGTGTTGAAGAGGAGAGACGACTTGCTTACGTTGCGATAACAAGAGCGAAGAAGAATCTTACCCTCACTGCCGCAAGGCGTCGTATGGTGCGCGGGGAGACTCAGTATAACAGGCTCAGCAGGTTCATAACGGAGATTCCGAGGAATCTTTTGGATGAGTCCAATGTTTCGACTTCACCGTCATTCCTTTTTGACGACGGCGAGACCATTGATGAGTACGAGAGCGTTGAGGATACGTTTGGATATTCAGGAATCAAGCCTTCTTATGCTAAGAGCATCAAGAAAGGGACAAGTTCAGGTTCAAGCTACAACAGATCTGAGTTATCGAATACCTACAAACTCAAGGCTACTCCCAAGCCCGTGAAGAAGATTCCAAGGGCGGTTCCTTCCGAAAAGCCTTATATTGCGGGCGTTGCCAAGACACATGCAAGAGGAAGCCTTGCGGGACTATCCAAGGGCATGCCTCAGGTGGCTCAAAAGCCCGATTATGTAGTAGGAGACAAGGTTAGCCACGTTAAATACGGCATCGGAACAGTAACGGACCTTCAGGAAGGACCAAGAGACTACAAGGTTACCGTAATGTTCGATGAAGTCGGACAGAAGGTCATGTATGCAGCTTTTGCCAAATTGCAGAAGGTGTGAATACAAATTCTTTTTATAAGTTTCAGAAAAAATTAAGAGTAAGTTCTTTTGCTTGAAATACAAGTGGTTACTTATGTGCTATACTGTAAATATCAATTGTGGAGTAAGAAAGGGGTTATCTATGGAAGTAAAGAACAAGATTGACGACTTAATACAGATGACTAGATTAAATGAACTTCTTGATAAGAGAGATGCAGAAAATGCCAAGAAGCCTTCCAACATAATCCTCTGGGTTTTGGCGATTCTTGGTTGCATTTCAGCGGTTGCAATAATCGCTTACCTCGTATATCAATACATGACACCGGCATACGAGGATGATTTTTATGACGATGATTTCGACGACTTCGAGGACGACTTTGAAGACGAAGATTTCATTAGAGAAAGTTAAGTTGACAGCGTGAAGAAGAAAGAAATAATAACAGGAACAGTAAAAAGGGTGGAATTCCCTAATAAAGGAATAATGGAAACTTCTGAAGGGAAGGTCGTCGTTAAAGGCGTTCTTCCCGATCAGAAGATATCAGTCCAGATTCAGAAGGTGCGCAAGGACAAAGCCGAAGGAAGACTTGTTGAAGTCCTTGAGGAAGCACCTGATTCTATCGAAAGCCCCTGCATTCATTTTGGTAAATGCGGAGGCTGTAGTTATCTTACAATGCCTTATGTAAAGGAACTCGGTCTCAAAGAGCAGCAGGTCAGAAGTCTTCTTAAGCCTGCGATCGACAGACAGGCTACTAAATTTACATGGGAAGGTATCAAGACAAGCCCCGTTAAATTTGCATACAGAAATAAGATGGAGTTTACCTTTGGCGATGAAGTCATGGGAGGACCCCTTGCTCTTGGTATGCACAAAAAGGGCAGCTTTTATGACATTGTGACAGTTAGCGGATGCAGGATCGTCGATACCGATTATCAGGCTATCCTTTCAGCCACGCTCGATTATTTTGCTCCTCTGTATGAGGAAAAAGAGATCTCTTTTTACCACAGGATGAAGCAGCAAGGATACCTGCGCCATCTTCTCGTACGTAGAGCTGTAAAGACAGGCGAGATACTTGTTGATCTCGTTACGACAACTCAGGAAGAGCACGACCTTACTGGGTTCAAGAATGCGTTGTTGTCATTGTCGCTTAACGGTAGGATTGTGGGCATTCTTCATACCAAGAATGATTCTCTTGCCGACGCCGTAATTGACGAAGGCACGGAGATTCTCTTCGGACAGGACTATTTCTTTGAATACTTGCTCGGACTTCGGTTCAAGATCAATCCGTTCTCGTTCTTCCAGACCAATAGCCTTAGCGCAGAGGTTCTGTATCAGACCGTCCGCGGCTATATAAGGAGCCTTTTTGATCAAAAGAAGATTAGAGAAGACGGCGTGATCTACGACCTGTATTCCGGAACCGGCACAATCGCGCAGCTCCTTGCGCCTGTCGCCAACAAGATCATCGGAGTCGAGATTGTCGAAGAAGCCGTTGAAGCCGCCAAGGACAACGCCAAGCTTAACGGCCTCGATAACTGCGAGTTCATCGCCGGCGACGTCCTTAAGGTGCTTGATGAAATCGAAGAAAAGCCCGACATGATCATCTTGGATCCGCCCAGGGACGGCATAAATCCCAAGGCTCTTACCAAGATCATCGGCTACGGCGTTCCATACATGATCTACGTCTCCTGCAAGCCCACCAGCCTTGCTCGCGACCTCGAGATCCTTCAGGAAAACGGCTACGCCATGACCAGAGCCGTTGCCGTAGATCAGTTCCCCTGGACAAGTCATGTTGAAACCGTGGTTCTCTTGACAAAGACAAGCGTCAGCGCAGGCTGAGTCTAGAGAACACGAGTTGTTCCGGCTCGCACGAAGTGCGAGAGCGGAACTTCCTTGTAAAAAACAACGGTCCATGCGAACCGCTGAGACGCTCACTATCATATTTGCAATCTGTTTCTTATGCAGACTGCTACTATTCTACAATTCATAAATTAGGCAGTGGAATATCCATTCTGGTCACTGCTGAGATTCCAACAAAAACGTAATTAAACAAGTTTTACTGCTACTATCGCCATTCATAGCATAGTGGCAGTTGAATTTACAAAGTGAATACTGCCACTATTTTTGATTTGCAAAAAGTAGCAGTCGCAATTTTGTGGGGGATTCTGCTACTATCATCGTTTTGCTTAAAGTAGCAGTTCATTATAGGAAAACTGTACTGCCACCTTTTCGGAATTCTAGATAGTAGCAGTAAGACGTGTGGAAAACAAACTGCCACTATTACAAATAACAAGATAGTGGCAGAAGACTAATTACAAAACGAACTGCCACTATCGCAATATTTCTGATAGTAGCAGATCAAATAAAAATAATCATATAAAAAACAAATAGGAGAATTAAAAAAGAAATGATAGGTTTACAGAAATACTTAACTGAAGAAGCGGAAAGACTTAGAAAGATAAAGCAAGTAGTAGATAAAAGGCTTATAAACACTCCGGAAGGAAATCTTAGGATTACTACATCCGGAAAGCACGCACAGTACATGCATTGCATGAAAGATAATGGTATCTATAAGAAGCAAGGCAAATACTTAAAGAAAGAGGATATATCTCTTGTTAAAGCACTTGCTCAAAAAACCTATGATCAGAAAATAAAAAGACTTGTTGAGAAGAGATTAAAACAAATCCAAACAATTATTACGGATTATAGCGATAATGAGATAGAGAACATCTATATCAAGATGATTTCCACAAGACAAAATTTGGTGAATCCTGTAGAAAAAACATGGGATCAAGTGGTTTCCGATTGGAAATCAATTCCGTATTTGGAAAAAGAGTTTAGAGAAGGAACACCTGAAATTTATACCAAGAAAGGTGAAAGAGTCAGGTCCAAATCAGAGAAACTAATTGCTGATACATTCTACGACATGGGCATCGAGTATAAGTACGAATGTCCGCTCAAACTCAAGGGATACGGAACAGTCTATCCCGATTTCACAATACTAAGTAAAAAGACAGGAAAAGAAATCTACTGGGAGCACGACGGTAGGATGGATGATCCGCAATATTCGGAACAAGCAGTAAAGAAGATTAATTCCTATATTTCTAATGGAATATTTCCCGGATACAGATTGATACTTACTTTTGAGACTACAAAGGTGGTTCTTAATGATAGGATCATCAAAATAATGATTGATAATTATTTGATGTAAAGATTACAATGATAAAATATTATGAGAAAAAATTTTAAGAAGACTATTATTGAGGCCGTAATGCGAAAAGAACACAGAGATCCCGATTATTCAGATATAATAGGTAAACTCGTCAATTGTAAGATGGATCGCCCGCTCGGAAGTACGCATCCTAGATTTCCCCAAATGGTGTACCCTGTTAACTATGGGTATGTTGAAGGGATATTTGCTGGAGACGGAGCAGAGCAGGATATTTATCTGTTGGGTATTAATGAGCCCGTTGAAGAGTATTTCGGGCGTGTTGTTGCGGTATATCACAGGCTAAATGATAATGAAGATAAATGGATCGTTGTTCCTGATGGATATGAGATTACGGAAAAAGAAATCTTGGATCAAATATCATTTCAGGAGCGATTCTTTGAGGGGGAACTCTATATGTAAAGGACCACTCCCCCGTCCCCAGGACCATTTATGGGAAATAGGAGGAAAGTACATGGAAGTATTATTGAATGAAATTGAACTTAAGGATAATGTACTGTCTGCAGAAGACTTCATAAAAATGCGTATTATCAATGGCTTCGCAGAGGTTCCGATTGAACATGCAGCGAAGGCCCTAAAAAATGGTCAGATAAATGTTTCGGTAATTTATCGGGGAGAACTGATCGGTATGGGCAGAATGGTCGGGGATGGAGCCATGTATTGGTATCTCCAGGAAATAATGGTTTTGCCTGAATATCAGAAGATGGGAATAGGAACTCTGATTGTGAATCATCTTATTGATTATGCAAAAAGGAATTCTCTAACCGGTACCTTTACTACTATCGGTGGTGTTTCTGCCAAGGGAAAAGAAGGCGAACCTATAAAGATATGAAATAATAAAAAAGTAAAATCTACCTGCAACATTTTTCTCCGATTGAATGTGTACTAGATGTAATGAGTTATACATATTCAATTTTCGTAAGAATAAAAGGAGAGATTAACAATGAAAAAAGTATTCAAAATGGTAGTATCCACAGCTATGTGCGCAATCTTATTATGCGCTTGCGGCTATTCAGCGAGCACACAGAGCTCGCCTACAGGCAAGATAAGCACAAAGATTGAAAACAATAAGGTCACATTGAACCATACAGAATATGAATTTCCGGAAGGGTATAAATTTGAAGATCTTGCACTTTCAAATCCCGTTGGAATATCACGTGTAAAGGTGACTGATTCCGATGGACAGATAGTTGGTATATGTTCTGACGGAATGTACACTGAGAACATTACCAAGGAGAACATGATCGATGCTGCAAATACAGTATTTATGGAGGTTCATAACATAGATACTCCTTTGAATCTTTCTGAAGATATGTTTGTTGATGGCAAGAACGTAGAAGTATTGGTTATTAGCCTGGATGACGGAACTGCAGTTTTTGTCGGACAGCTTGGCACTCCCAATTTTGCATATATTACCATGGGGAATGCTGACTCCGAATCAGTAATGCAGGGTTATGTAGAGCAGGCAATACTTAAGCTCGGCGGCCAGGAAGATTACGACACTATTTGCGGTTAAAACTAAAAGAGCAGAGAAAAATATAATATGCGAAGAGGGCAGTGATTATTTCATCAAGTATGTTGAAGTTCACAACTCTTCGCATTCGTTTGATGATCCTGCAGTACGTTATTGGTATCGGAGTGTACCATCAGTTGAGAAAAAAATATTGATCCAATTTTTAAAAGGGCGGCATCGGAAGTGGATTTTTGTGTCGTCTTTTTAGTTGACATCAGATTTCCGTAAGTGTATATTGAGTACATTATTTAGCGAGGAAATGATAATGAACAATTTATTATTTAACAGCTTAAGACGCAGACAGAGAAGACATAAGTTCTTGTGATCAATGCAGATGTATCGCATGGTTGCAAGAACGTATGTCTTGTTGCCATGCGGTTGCTGTTAATAAGTAATATAGGCAGAACCGTAATGGATTTAGCAAATAAACTAAATCACTTGCGGTTCTTTTTTTATCCAAAAATATGAAAGGGAATGAAGCGAATGAAAGATGATGTAAGTAAAGTAGTTGCAAATGTAATTGGCAGTATGAATGAATCTCAAATACAAGAATTATTTGAGACACCACCTGATAGTTCTATGGGGGATCTCGCGATACCTTGTTTTCAGTTTGCGAAGATAATGCATAAAAATCCTGCTGTTATAGCTGAAGAAATCAAAGACGTACTGGAAGAACATAAAAATGAGTTTGGGATAGACCATCTTGAAGCAAACGGTGCTTATTGCAATCTGTTTTTTGATCGGGAAAAATACGTAAAGACTGTTTTGACATCAATAGAGCAGGACAATTTTGGAGTGGAAAAAACCGGTGCCGGGAAAACAATCTGCATAGATTATTCATCACCTAACATTGCAAAGAATTTTCATGTAGGACACCTTCGGACAACAGTTATAGGCAACTCGTTATATAAGATATTTGATAAGCTCGGTTACAATATCGTTCGTATCAATCACTTGGGAGATTGGGGAACTCAGTTCGGAAAGCTGATCGTTGCTTATAAGAAGTGGAGTAGTAAGGAAGCGGTTGAAGAAAAGGGTATAGAGGAACTTCTTGATATCTATGTTAAATTCAATAATGAGGCCAAGGAGCATCCTGAATTAATGGATGAAGCACGTAGCTGGTTTGTGAAGATGGAAGAGGGAGATGAGGATGCGCTGGCTATTTGGGAATGGTTTAAAGAAATCAGCATGATTGAGTTTGAGCGTGTGTATAAAATGCTTGGAATGGAATTTGACTCATATACCGGTGAGAGCTTTTATCGTGAAAAAGTCCCGGCTCTTGCTGTAAGTCTCAAAGAGAAAGGGCTACTGATTGAAAGCCAGGGCGCCAACGTAATAGACCTTTCAGAATATGATATGCCGCCCTGTATGATAACCAAGAAAGATGGAAGTTCAATTTACCATTCACGTGATATCGCTGCAGTTCTTTATCGAAAAGAAAAATATGATTTTGAAAAATGTCTGTATGTAACAGGGCTCGAGCAAACACTTCATTTTAAGCAGGTCTTTAAAGCAATAGAGCTGATGGGTAATGAATGGTATGGAAATCTTGTCCACATCCCTTATGGACTTGTCAGTCTTGAAGGTGAGAAGCTATCAACAAGGACAGGAAATATCATTTACGCTGAAGATATTTTGAATGAAGCAGTTAAGCGCGCAAAGCAACTTATAGAGGAAAAAAATCCCGGCTTAAGCGATAAGGATAATGTAGCTAAGCAAGTTGGTATCGGAGCCGTTATCTTTCATGATCTATTTAATCAGCGCATCAAGAATATTGATTTTTCATGGGATGCGGTACTTAGTTTTGAAGGAACCACCGGACCTTATGTTCAATATACGAATGCTCGTGCAGGAAGCATTCTTCGCAAATATGGAAAAAAGCTTGATGTTGACGGCATATGCTATGCTTCGCTTACAGACGATGTTTCATATGAACTGATCAAAACACTCACTGGTTATGAAAAGGCTGTAAAGAGTGCAGCTATGCGCTATGAACCTTCAGTTATAGCTCGTTTTCTTGTTTCATTGAGTACAGCGTTTAATAAGTTCTATCAGGAGTGCAAGATACTTAAAGAAGAAAATGAGAGTACTAAAGTTTCAAGGCTGTATCTGGTTCAGACTGTACAGAAGATCATTATTGAGGGTTGTAGCCTTTTAGGAATACAATGTCCGGAAGAGATGTGATCAGTGGGTAGAATCCTATATCCTCACTGATTGCAGGTATGTTATGATGTGTAAGTGGGAATCCACCTCGGTTGCATAATACATCAGCTCTTAAGAAAAGCGAGACAACTATGATCATAGAGACAGAAAGATTATTCTTACGTGAAATGAATATGGATGACTTTGATGCATTGTATGCTGTCCTTGCTGACCCGGATATTATGCAGCACTATCCTTATACTTTTGATGAGGAACGCGTCAGAAATTGGATCGAGCGAAACATGAATCGTTATAAGGAAAATGGCTTTGGGCTGTGGGCAGTGTGTTTGAAAGAAACCGGAGAAATGATCGGTGACTGCGGACTGACATTGCAGAACATTGATGGAAAGATGCTTCCTGAGATTGGCTATCACATCCGCAAGGATTGCCAACGTAAAGGATATGCTAAGGAAGCGGCAAGTGCGGTGCGCGATTGGGCTTTTGAGAATACCGATTATCCTTCGCTGTATTCTTACTGCAAGTATACCAACGAGGCCTCATATAAGACCGCAGAAGCAATAGGAATGCACTTTGATAAGGAGTATCCTGACGAGGCTAATAAGATCACACATGTATCAGTGATCCATAAATTCAATAAATAAAACAAGTCATGTTTGATATTAGACAAAAGAGGAAGTGAAAAATGAATTTTGTTTTTGTTGCGCTTGGAGGCGCACTTGGAGCAGTAGCAAGATATGCAATCAGTTTGATACCGGTAAAAGGGCAGTTTCCGATACTTACTTTGGTGACTAATATTCTGGGTGCGATCATTATAGGTTTTATCGTTGGATTAACAGATAAAAGAGCTGACGTATCGCCCAATACAGTGCTCTTTTGGAAGACAGGTGTATGTGGCGGATTTACAACATTTTCAACGTTTTCACTTGAAGCATATAAGCTCTTTGAAAACAAGGCATATATGCTTGGAGGAGTATATACGGCGCTGAGCGTTTTCTTTTGCCTTTTTGGGGTTTTCTTGGGAAAGAAGATCGCAACAGTTATAGGATGATATATTATGAACACAATACTAACTCAATTCGTAGACAGATCAAAAGACATTTTAAAAGAAAACCTGGTAGGAGTATACCTGCACGGTTCTGCCGTTATGGGATGCTACAATCCCAAGAAGAGCGATCTCGATCTCATCATTGTTGTAAACGGTGAGATGTCTGATAGCGAGAAAAAAGCTTTCGTGGACATGGTCGTTGAGCTAAATGAAAACGGACCGGCAAAAGGCATAGAGATGAGTGTCGTAAAGAGAGAGGTGTGTAAGCCCTTTGTTTATCCGACACCGTTTGAACTGCACTTTTCGGTGATGCATCTTGTATGGTACAAGGACAATCCGGATGACTACATTCAGAAGATGAACGGAGAAGATTCCGATCTTGCGGCTCATTTTACCATCATCAAGAAAAGGGGCAAGTGCCTTTACGGCGATCCGATAGATGAGGTTTTCGGTGAAGTTCCGAGCGCCGACTACATGGATTCCATCAAGGATGATATCGCGGAAGCCGAGGATGACATCGTGGACAATACGATGTACATAACGCTCAATCTGGCGAGAGTTTTGGCATACAAAAAAGATGATCTCGTCCTCTCCAAAAAAGAGGGCGGCGAGTGGGCTCTTAACGCGGTCCCCCAGGAATATCACGATCAGATAAAAGAAGCTATGCGTGAATATGAAACCGGAGAAAACGCTTCTTACGACACAGAGCTTGCCAAACGCTATGCAAGATACATGTTAAACGCAATCATTTGAGACTGACAGAAGGGAAAGGGGAAAAATATGGCATCATGGATGGTACACTTAAGGATCACGGACGCTCTTTTGGATAGGTTAAAAGAGCTTGATGAGACCGCGTTTGTTATCGGAAACATCGCACCTGACAGCGGAGTTCCGAATGAGGACTGGTCTGTATTTACACCGTCAAAAAATATTTCTCATTTTAAAGGGGATTCAAAGGACAGGACATATGTCGGCGTAGATGAATTTGCCGATCGCTATTTTACGGATGAAAAGATAAGGAAATACAATAAGCGTGAGTATTCATTTTTCCTTGGCTACTACACACATCTTTTGACTGACAGAGAGTGGACCTATATGACTCACGCAGAAGGCGTTAACGAGGAAAATGCACGCAAGGAAAACATGTCTCTGATTGATTTCATCTGGAAGAATAAAGCGGACTGGTATGATCTTGATTTCTTATATCTTGAAGAGCACCCCGATTTTAGAGCGTTCAATATTTATGAGAACGCAACAAAGGAAGAGCTTTCCAATGATTTTATGGAGGAATTTCCGGACTATGCATTTGAGAACAGGCGTGAATATATATGCGGATTTTACAGAAGTGATAACCATGGCGATCTTCACAGAGAATATAAGTATTTGACCAAAGAGCGTGCTGAAAGGTTCGTAAAAGAAACTGTGGACATTATCATGGATGCTTTAGACACGCGAAATGACGGAAAAAGAGCGATTGGCGAATAAAGACGGTTTATTTTTTCATATTATCAAATAACTGTTTTATATTTTGCTAAATTGGCTATTGTATTATTATACTGTTTGCTTTAAAATTACACATGTATTAAGGGAGCTGTTAAAAAAAAACATGTATAACAGCTGGAAAAATTCATAGTTTTGGAAGGAGATATTGAAAATGAGTGAAAACAATTTTGAGGGAAACAACGAGAACAATGTTAACGGCGTTGAAAATCAGTACAACGCGCCTCAGTATCAGGGACAGGCACCTGTAGTTGATAACGGAGGATTCCTTTGGGGACTTCTTGGATGCTGTATTCCTATCGTTGGTCTTATTCTTTTCCTTGTTTGGAAGGATACAAAGCCCAAGACTGCTAAGGCAGCCGGAATCGGTGCACTTGTTTGCGTAGGTATTTATATCGTTTATGTAATTATTGTTGCTATCTTCGGTATAGGTATGGCAACCATGGGATGATGAGAATCTGAATATGATTGAATGGATGTATCGTTGGTTACCAAGAATATTCGGTTGTCACTGTCGAAGCGACAGATCCTTTTATTATAAAGGACATCAGTTTCCGATATGTGCCAGATGTACAGGTGAACTGATCGGC
Organism: Butyrivibrio sp. XB500-5; assembly: GCF_003625505.1. Classification (NCBI taxonomy): domain Bacteria; kingdom Bacillati; phylum Bacillota; class Clostridia; order Lachnospirales; family Lachnospiraceae; genus Butyrivibrio; species Butyrivibrio sp. XB500-5. The sequence goes on along the minus strand of NZ_RAIS01000001.1, from coordinate 345,165 downwards.
GTTTTATCAAGTGTAATCTTGTTCTGGTTTTGGAAACCGTCGGTACTTATATCTTTTATCATGATGATACCGCTTATCGCGGATGGTTTTATCCAGCGCTTAACAAGTTATGAAAGCACAAACCTAAGACGAGTGATTACAGGGGTTTTGTTTGGAATAGGAATTATGGCGTTGCTTGCGCATTCTACTATTTTTGCTTTTAAGTTTGGATATGATTATGGCTTATCATTAAAAACAAGATAATACTGATTAAATTTTTACCCGCTTCTTGGATTATTTCCGATAAGCGGGTAAAATTATTTTATAAACATGACATATAGCTGTCATGTTATCTAAGTTATGATGTTTACGGAGAGTAGGAAATATGAAGATTGACAGGCTGATCGGAATATTATCGATACTTTTGCAAAAAGAGATGACGACTGCTCCGGAGCTTGCAGAGCACTTCGAAGTCTCAAGAAGAACGATAAACAGAGATATAGAAGCGCTGTGTAAGGCCGGGGTACCCATACAAACAACGCAAGGCACCGGCGGCGGAATCAGCATAATGAGCGGATATCGCATGGATAGGACAATTCTTACATCCAAAGATATGCAGATGATCCTTGCGGGGCTTAGGAGTCTTGATAGTGTAAGCGGCAGCAAGTACTACGGGCAGCTTATGGAGAAGCTTCAGACCGGTTCTTCCGAGTTTATCAGCGGAAAAGATTCTATGCTTATCGATCTTTCTTCGTGGTACAAGACATCACTTGCTCCGAAGATATCAACGATTCAGGACGCTATCGAAAACAGGCACCTTTTGTCTTTTGAGTACTATGCGCCTTCAGGTGAGAGTAAGCGCACGATCGAGCCTTACTATGTTGTGTTTAAGTGGAGCAGCTGGTACGTTTACGGTTTTTGCAGGAAACGAAAAGACTACAGGCTTTTTAAACTCAACCGTATGGACAAAGTGAAGCAAACAGATAAGTCTTTTGTCTGCAGAAACGCCCCGTTACCTGATCTTGAGACCGAGAATATCTATCCTATGGAGATCAAGGTGAAAGCTCTTTTTACCCCCGATGTGAAGTGGAGACTTGTAGAAGAGTTCGGCCCCGGTTGCTTTGAGGAGACCAAGGATGGGAAGCTGTTATTTACGGCAGATTACACCGACGCGGACTATTTTACCGATTGGATAATGACATTCGGGGACAAGGCGGAAGTGCTGGAGCCTGTCGAGGTACGAAAGAGAATCCGTGACATCGTCATCGCGATGAAGAAAATGTATGACTGAGTTTGTTTTGCGCAAATAAGTGAGCAAAGTCTTTTTATAGTAAAAACTTTTATTTGGAGGAATGAGTAGTGAAATACCCATGGATAGATGAATTTCTTATGGAGAAGCCGGGTGTGACCAGAGACCATCAGAAGGACTGGAATTGGATGCGCTATCAGATCGGCGGAAAGATGTTCGCCGCCGTGTGCATGGATGATGACAATAAGCCGTATTACATAACGCTTAAGCTCGAGCCGATGGAGGGGGATTTCCTCCGCAAGCAGTATGAGGACATTATCCCCGGTTACTATATGAACAAGACGCACTGGAACTCCGTGAAGGCAGACGGAGCAGTTCCTGATGATCTGTTAAAAGATATATTGGATAAAGCATACGACATAGTATTCAAAAGTCTTACGAAGAAAAAGCAAAAAGAGATACTTGGTACCAGAGATCCAAGCATGTCAGATGAAGAGTTTATGAAAAATGTAGACGAGAGAGTGAAGCGACTAAAAGGATAATATTACTTTTAATTATCATATTAAAAAAAGGGGTAAACACAATGAACAAAGACGAGATGATCAAGGCAATCAACTGTACATTCGAGGAACTAAAGGCTGCGCTTGAGGGAGATGATCTGGATAAGATTAAAGATCTTACGCTTGAGCTTCATGCGATGGTGCACCCGGCGTTAGTCTCGGGTAGAAGTGAGAAGACGGTTGCGGATATAGTGCTGGACTATGTTCTTTCCGGCAATCAGAATGAGATCGTTCAGAGAGAAACCTGGGATGCGGATCTTCACTATGCGGGAAGCAAGACGGTTCCCATGTGCTGGCAGCTTTGGCATACCTATAGGATAGAGGATCTTGTAAGTAATATACTTATGGAGAACGGTCAGCAGATATTTAATGATGAGTGGCAGAAGAAGATCGGTTCATCAATAACCGATACGGGTAACGCTCTTGAGCCCGATGAATTAACAGAGTGGGCCAAGAACATAAACGCTGAGGAGCTTAAGAACTACATGATAACCGTCGGCAAGAACACGCGCCGTATTTTGGCAGGACTTACTCTTGAGCAAATTAAGAACATGGTTCCCGAAGAGTGGGTTATGAGAATCCTTGAAGAGGGTGGTGTGACAACCGATTTCCGCTCTGTATGGCTCCTTGTATTCTGGGGAAGGCTTACTATCGGCGGAATGATCTTAACACCTATGACTTCGCATCATATGATGCATCTTCCTACCAGTATAGATAAGATTTGTAACAAGGAGTGACCTATGCATTTTGTGGATGCAAAAGGAATACTGACTTCAAACAACGGCCTTCACGGGATGAACATCTACAGGGGATGCACACACGGCTGTATATATTGCGATTCAAGGAGCACGTGCTATCAATTCACGCATGATTTCGAGGATATCGAAGTTAAGCAGAATGCACCACAGCTCCTTGAAAAGGCGCTTAAATCCAAGCGAAAAAAGTGCATGATAGGAACGGGAGCGATGTCTGATCCGTACATGCACTGCGAAGAGCAGCTTGAGCTCACAAGGAAGTGTCTTGAGATCATATCAAGATATGAGTTCGGCCTTGCGATCCAGACCAAATCAGATAGGATACTTCGTGATATAGACCTTCTTGATGAGATAAACAGGAAGGCTAAGTGCGTTGTCCAGATGACTCTGACGACCTATGACGATGAGCTTTGCAAGATCATTGAGCCAAATGTCTGCAACACCAAACGTCGCATAGAGGTCCTTGAAGAGATGCAGAAGAGAGGCATACCGACTGTAGTGTGGCTCACACCGATCCTGCCTTTTATAAACGACACGGAAGAGAATTTGATTCCAATACTTAATGAATGTGCCCGCGTGGGCGTAAAGGGCATCATAATATTCGGAATGGGGCTTACTTTAAGAGAAGGCGACAGAGAATATTACTATGCGGCGCTCGATAAGTATTTCCCCGGGATGAAGAAGAAATATATAGAGCGATATGGTAATGCGTATGAACTGCAGAGCCCGAATGAGAAAGCTCTTTTGACCATATTCAATAAGTTCTGTGCTGAGCACGGGATAATATCGGATCCGTACAAGTGCTTTGGATATCTAAATGATCTGCCGGATAAATACGAGCAGATATCTTTCATAAATTAATCAAATTGCTTCTGTAACACTCCTGTGCTACCATTGAAATAGAGGTAATTTGTATGCGAAATGATGTTAATGAAACAAGCCATCTCATCGGGGATGACGGTGTATACGAGAATGTCAAGATCAGACAGGCCAAGGTGTTTATAGCGCTTTGCAGGATCATTACCGTTGCGCTTGCAGTGCTTGGCTTTATGGCGCTGTTTGTCGGAACAAGGTAGGGATAAGTATGTATAACATCAAAAAGCGAATTTATGAAGTGCTTGAAGTTTCAAGTGTGGGTGACAAATCCAGTAGGGCCTATGACGTTATGATAACTGCAGCCGTCATTGTAGGTCTTCTTCCCATGACTATGAAAGGGGAGAATACGTACACCCGCATCATCGAGCTTTTTACGAGCCTTATCTTTTTTGCTGATTACTGCGCAAGAGTCTACACGGCTGATTACAAGATGGGATTTAAGAGCGTAAGGACTTATTTTGCTTATATCCTTACGCCTCTTGCAATCATGGATATTTTGTCCATCCTACCCGTTATAGCACTGTTTGTGCCTGTTTCCGGGTTCATACGTCTTTTAAAGCTCTTTAGGTTCTTTAGGATATTTAAACTGATACGTTATTCAAAGACCATGATAATAATCGCCAATGTGCTCAGAAAGGTTAAGAAGCAGCTCTTTGCGGTTCTTATCCTGATCGTCATCTATATCTTTGTTTCCGCCATGCTGGTATTTCAGCTTGAGCCGGATCTTTTTAACACGTTCTTTGACGCCCTATATTGGGCTACCATTTCTATCACGACTATCGGCTACGGTGATATCTCGCCCGTGACCCCGATAGGACGTATGATCACCATGATATCAGCACTTATGGGAATGGCAGTCATTGCTCTTCCTACAGGTATCATCACCGCTTCTTACATGAATGAGATAACAAGAAAAAAATCCAAGTACGAGCTGTGAATATTTTATAAAAAGTTAATGATTTGCCGATAAGATTTAGAATAAATTTACGAACAAAATGGTAAGATGTATATATAACGTTTTTAATTGTCAGATAATTATTCCCGGCATGTTTTTCTTTGGTGCGTCAAGGAGGCTGAGTAATGAAGAAGATCAACAATTTGAAGATTTACGTTAAGATGAGTCTTGTAATTGGTCTTGTTATTCTTATCGGACTTGGAGCTATTTACGGCATAATCAATACAACAACAAGATCTATTATGAGAAAACAGACAGAGGTAAGGCTGGCTGAGCTTACCGAGAGCCGTGCGATCATAATTGATAAGCACCTGACGGAATTGCAAAGGCTTTGTAATACCTATGCAAGAGACCCTAAGGTCGTTTACCTCATGGAGCACGTAGACGACGCGGAGGCACAGCAGGTTGCACAGAAGACTTTGGAGAGTATTGTCACGACCAGATCTGACATAGAGAGTATGTACGTAGCCGATGATGCCACCAAGGTTTACACTCATACCGATAAATCATTTGTCGGACAGATAGCCAATGCCGAGATGGCCGGCTTCACTCAGATCATTGATACTCTGGGCGGACAGTTTGTCGCAGGTATTGTTCTTTCGCCGGCAACCAATACAAACGTTGCTATGGCTTTTTCAAATGTTTATAATGCAGCCGGCAAGGCCATAGGTTTTGTCGGAGGCTGCGTTTATGTTGAAGAGCTTCAGGATATTATCGTCGGACTTAGTGCCGAGGGACTTGATGAGGCGCAGATGTATCTGTTAAGTAGTGGAGACCCCAATACCGGATCACCTCCGGCTTATGTATTTGCACCCGATTCGGCGCTTCTCGGAGTTGCGATCGAAGATCCAAATCATCTTGCTGCAATTGAAAAAATGCAGGAAAATCCCGAGGGATTCTTTATGTTTAACAGAGCGGGAACCGGCAAGATGATTATGTCATACAGAAGTATCCCCGCTTTCGGATTCTGTTTCATAGTAGAAGATCCCGAAAGTGATTTCATGAGCGATATAAATGCTCTTAGTAATAAGATTCTTATTTTGACTGCTATCGTGTTCATCCTTTCACTTGTAGGAGTCATCCTTGTATCCAAAGCAATATCCAAGGATATCGAGGGCGTTACACACGTTATCAAGGATCTCGGAACACTTGATATTACCAAGCAGTCCGCACTTGCCAAGTACGACGGACGTAAAGATGAGGTCGGACTTATCGCGAACGCAACCAAGAACCTTTCGGGAGCGGTTGAATCGACGATCAGATCGCTTCGTACACTTTCCGGAAATCTGCAGTCCGGTTCCGGCAAGCTTCGTGAGAATTCGGAGTCAACACTTGAATCTATCGGTCAGGTTGATGTAGCGGTTCATGATATTGCTCAGGGCGCAACCAATCAGTCTATCGAGACCAAGAATGCTACCGATTCCGTAAAAGAAATCGGAGTTATGGTTGAGGAGACCAAAGAAAAGACAATGCAGCTTAAAGAGGCTTCTCAGTCCATGCAGGATTCCTCCAAGAAAGCCGGAGAGATCCTCAGAGAACTCGGCGAAGTCAACGAAAAGACCAAGCAGGCTGTTGATGCGATGTACGAGCAGACGGCGGAGACAAGCCATTCCGCAGACCAGATTGCAAAGGCTTCCGAGCTTATTGCATCTATCGCAACCCAGACCAATCTTTTGTCACTGAATGCTTCTATTGAGGCTGCAAGAGCAGGAGATGCGGGACGAGGATTTGCGGTTGTTGCAGGTGAGATCGGTTCACTTGCTTCACAGACCGCGGATACAACGAAAGAGATCAACGATATCATCCAGCAGCTTATTGATAACTCCAAGAGATCGATCGAGGCTATGGATGACGTTAAGAAGATAATTGACAGGCAGAACGAATATGTTCAGCAGACCAAAGAGATATTCGGATCTGTTGAGGGTGAGATCATCAATAACCTCGAAAGTATCGATGAGATCTCATCAACGGTTGAGAGACTTGATAATATCCGTGAATCCGTTGTCGGTGTTGTTGAATCGCTGTCGTCGATCGCAGAGACCAATGCCGCAACAACTCAGGAGACCAGTGCTTCTACATCTGTTGTAAGCAATATGATGGAAGAAGTTTCTTCGATCGCTACACAGATTTCCGATATCGCAAACGATGTACAGAAGGATATCGATGTATTTAAGATTTCAGACGAAGCTCCGGAAGAAGTTTGGGAAGAAGTTCCGGAAGAAATTTCCGAAGAATTACCTGAAGAATAAAAGAATAGTGTTTGACTTGACTTATTAAGAAGTTGGGAGGCGGTAATGTTGTTTTCGTTACCGCCTCTTTATATCCATGAGGGGATTTATCTTAGTGAAGGGACATTTAAGTAAGAGCAAACAACTTCAAATAGAGTTTATTCGCTGGGTAGTGATATGCGTGGCAGTTAATATCATTGCCCTGAGAATCACGGCTTTTTTTAATCTTCCGATATATCTTGATACTATCGGAACTATTTCTATGGCGTTTGTGTGGGGACAATTACCTGCAATTGTGGTAGCGGTCCTGACATATCTTATCTATGGCTTTTTTATTCCCGATTCTATGTGCTACGCAATGATAGGAGTTTTTGTGGCCATCAGGGCTACGGTATATATCGGGAAAGAAAATATAACTATTAAAAAATTACTCTGCTTTATTCTGGATTCCGCATTTATGAGCGGTGTACTCGGTGCGCTCTTTCAGTGGCTGCTTTTAGAAAAACCCCAGCTCAATTACATAAATGATACCGCTAGGCTTATGGGCGGTTCCAGTGAAAAGAACTTTGTTATAGCAATGATAATTCTGGTCATAACGCTTAATGTGATCGATAAGAGCATCTCCGTTCTGGCTGCATATGGTCTGTATAGACTGGTTCCTCAGGATTTAAGGATGATAATGTGGAACAGCAGATGGAAACAGACACCTCTTTCCAACAAAGAGAGAAAAGAAATAGTGCAGAACAGCAAAAAGGGCAACACATCCATTATGGTAAAAGTTGTGGTTGTCCTCATGCTTGTTACGATTTTTACATCCGTTATCCTCGGAGTGGTAAGTTCCAGAGTCAATTTTGATGAGGCAAAAGAAAGAGGAAGAAATATGTCGGCTGATGTCGCCAAACTGGTGGCGACTTCGATAGAACAAAGATATCTTGAGGCATTTGCCCAAAAGAATGTCAAGGTTAACGAATACAGAGATGTTAAGTATCTTCAGTATAACGAAATGCTAATGTCTCTAAAAGAATCGATTCCTTTGATCGAACGTCTATATGTTTTTGATATAAAAGATGACAGCATATATATGATTTTTGATACAGACGAGGATTTCCAAAAGAGCGGCATTTTAGGTGAAAAGACAGATGATGCAAATTTCCTTATGGATTCAATGAATGTTCTTTATGACGGACCGGAAAGCGGTTCCCGCGAGTCTATCGGAAAATACGGTTATCTGATCACATCTTATGAACAGATACATGCAACGGAAGATAAAGCCTTTTATGTAGGTGCGGAAGTTTCGCTTAAAGATTACAACATGTTCCTGAAAAAATATGTGATCAAAATAACTTTGACCTTCTCGGGATTCTGCGCGCTAATTCTTTCGTGCGGTTTTATGATGGCGGCGCACAATCTTGTTTATCCGATAGGTGCTCTCGAAATGCGCATTGACGAGTTTATGGAGAGTATCGAAGATCAGGATGAACTCGATGAGAGTGTTCGAAAGCTTGAAAGACTTGATATAAGGACCAATGACGAGCTTGAGAGGCTCTATAATTCCATTTGCAAGATGGCCAATACGACAGCCGAACAGATGCGAAATGTTTTGACACTCGCACAGTCCAATGAAAAGATGCAGGCCGGACTTGTGGCCACTATGGCGGATATCGTGGAAAGTCAGAACATCGACTCAAAAGCGCATATTCAGAAGACGACCGCTTATGTGCGGATCATATTGGAAGGACTAAAGAGGAAAGGCTATTACCCTGAGAAACTTACTCTCAAATATATGAAGGATGTTGAGATGTCTACGCCTCTTTATGACATAGGCAAGATCAAGATACCCGAATCAATCCTCAATAAACCGGATGCGCTTACCGATGAGGAATTTGAGATCATGAAGACTCATACAATTGAGGGTAAAAAGATATTGGACAATACGATAAGCTCCATGAAGGGAGAAAACTATCTCAAAGAGGCAAGGAACATGGCAGCTTACCATCATGAACACTGGGACGGCACAGGATATCCCGAGGGACTTCACGGAGAAGTCATTCCTTTGTCTGCGCGTATCATGGCAATTGCAGATGTATTTGATGCGGTAACGTCACTGCGTGTATATAAATCTGCGTCGAACTACCAAGATGCGTTGGATGTAATCCTTGACGGTTCGGGAACCAGATTTGATCCAAAGTGTGTAGAGGCATTTGCTGATTCATTCAGCGAAGTTAAGAACATTCTGAGAAAATATTCCTGATATGATTACCGGTTACAATGGAGGTCGTATCTGATAATGACGGGCAAATACATTAAAAAAATATATATTGCAATTCTTCTTTTTGTCTTTTGCTTGGGAAATATATCGGTACCTGCTTTTGCAGATGTACAAGGTGACGAGGAGCAGGAAGAGGAATCTCTGAACGGCGGTGGATATGCGACAACCGGCCAGCTTGGCGATGTCGGATACATGGCCAAAGTTTATGATGCGACAAACGGAATTCCAACATCGGAAGCAAACTGTATTCTCGGAGCTTCCGACGGTTACATCTGGATAGGCGGGTATGCCGGAATCATAAGATATGACGGTTCATCTTTTGAAAGATTACCCGCATCTATGGGACTTACAAACGGAAGATATATATTTGAAGACAGAAAAAATCGTATCTGGGTCGGAACAAATGACAACGGTGTGGTTGTTCTTGATAAAAATGATTTTATCCATTATTCAAAGGACGAAGGATTGTCGTCTTCATCAATCAGGTGTTTCGCAGAGGATATGCACGGAAACGTCTATATTGCGACAACATCCGGTGTTGACTACGTGGATAAAGAAATGAATCTTCATTCTATAGATGATGACAGGATCAATGGGGAGAGAGTATTAAAGCTTACTTCGGATGCTGTCGGAAATGTTTACGGCCAGACCAAGAACGGTGCAGTTTTTCAATTATCCCGTGATACGGTGAGCCAATACTATGAAAGCGAAGAGCTTGGGACAGGTCTTATAACCACTATTCTTGCGGATCCCCGCGAACCGGGAATCCTGTATTTCGGAACGGAAACCGGGCATATCTATTACGGTAGCCTTGGTCAAAATGTCGAAAGTCTTATTTGCTATGATGCGACAGAAGCCGGTAATATTCACTGGCTAAGCTATGACTGTAATAGAATATGGGCATCTTCGGGCTCGGTAATCGGTTATTTTACCGAGGTCGGAAGATTTATTGTGATTGAAGATCTTCCTATGGATGCGGCTATTGAAATGCATACCTCCGACTATCAGGGAAACATGTGGTTTGTATCTTCCAGACAGGGAGTAATGAAAATAGTAGTAAACAATTTCCTGAATTTCACTGCGCTTTCCGGAATCCCTGATGAAGTGGTCAATGCCACATGCTTCTACGGCGGAGAACTGTACGTCGGAACTGATGATGGCTTGTATATAGCGGGACTTGGGCATAATTCGGTAAGTAACGATCTTACAAAATATCTCAAAAACATAAGAATACGTCACTTTATGAAAGATAAAAACGGTAAGCTTTGGATTTCCACTTTTTCAGGGAATAAAGGGCTTATTTGTTATGAAAAAGATACCTCGATAAAATCTTACACTATCGAAAACGGGCTTCCTTCCAACGAGATCCGCTGTGCATATGAGATGACGGACGGAACTGTTGCCGTTGGTACCAATGATGGGCTTGTTTATATAAAAGACTATCAGGTAAAAAGAACTGTCGGAAGCGATGACGGAATGATGAATACCGTTATACTTACCGTTACCGAGGGCGATAACGGTGAGATCTTTGCGGGAACCGATGGAGACGGCGTATATGTTATAGATGATAGCGGCGCGAGAAAAATGGAAGGAAAGCTTACCAGCGACGTTATCATGAGACTAAAAAAAGATAAAGTAAATGGGCTTTACTGGATAATAACTTCCAATTCAGTGGAGTATATGAAAGACGGAGAAATTACCGAAGTAAAATCATTCCCGTATAACAACGTTTTTGATGTTTTTACGGATAACGTCGACAATTACTGGTTTATGTCATCGCAGGGATTGTATGTTGTAAAAAAACAGGAATTGTTTGATGACAATATATCGGATTACAGACTATATACCATGGTAAACGGAGTTACCAGTATACCCGTTGCGCATAGCTACAGTTTTCTTTCGGATGACGGAAATCTTTATATCGCCGGCAGGACCGGAGTTTCCAAGGTTAATATCAACAACTTCCTGGAAGAAAAACTTATTGTTAAAGTTGCGATAGCTTCGATTGTATATGACGGAGAAGTGGTACTTCCGGATGAAAACGGCGGGTATTCAATCCCTGCCGGAAACGGACGAATCCAGATCATTCCTGCGGTACTTGATTACAGTATGTCTAATCCGACCGTAAGGGTATTTTTGGAAGGAACGGATGACGAAGGTATGACGATAGAGCAGAGCAGGCTGTCCAACCTGGAATATACGGGGCTTGGATACGGCAACTATGTTCTGCATATACAGATCCTGGGAAGAGACAGAAAGACAGTTTTTAACGATACCTCTTTTGACATAAGAAAAGAGCCTCAGTTCTTTGAACTTATTACAGTCAGGATTCTTATGATCGCGCTTCTTGTTTCTTTGGTCGGTTTTATCGTATGGCGTGTTATGAACGGAACTGTCATAAGAAAGCAGTACTTGCAGATACAGGAAAGTAAGGAAGAAGCCGAGAAGGCCAATATGGCAAAATCAAGGTTTCTTGCCAATATGTCCCATGAGATCAGAACTCCCATTAACACTATCCTGGGAATGGATGAGATGATCATAAGAGAGGACGGACGAGGTGTACCGGAGGGTTATTATCAATCGGTTCTTGGATATGCCCATGACATAAAGGGAGCGACGGAATCGCTTCTTAGTCTTATAAACGACCTTTTGGATATTTCAAAGATCGAGTCGGGTAAGATGCATCTTGTCGAGCAGGAATACGACGTTGTAGAGATGCTAAGATCCGTTATCAAGATGATCAGGGTAAGAAGTGAAGCCAAAAAGCTGAGTTTTGATGTTGATGTCGATCCTACCACTCCCGTAAGACTGTACGGAGACGAGGGAAAGATCAAACAGATAATACTTAATCTGCTTACCAATGCCGTTAAATATACGGAAGAAGGCGGATTTGTTTTAAAGGTCTGGGTTACGGAAAAAAGTGAGCTTTCATGCGCACTTAGGATATCCGTAAAAGACACCGGAATAGGCGTTAAGAAAGAAGATCTTGATAAGCTCTTTAATGCTTATGAACGTCTGGACGAGGAAAAGAACAGCTCCATCCAGGGAACGGGACTCGGACTTGATATATCTAGGCAGTTTGCGCTTCTTATGAACGGCAAGCTCTGGTGCGAGAGTGAATATGGTGAAGGAAGTGAATTTATCTTAACGCTGTCTCAGAAGATTATAGACGACCATGAGATAGGAGCATTCCATGAAGATAACGACACGGCGGGCAAGGGCGTTTACGTGCCTAAGTTTATTGCGCCCGAAGCGGATATCCTCGTTGTAGATGATAATGCGATGAACCTTGCGGTTATTAAAGGTCTTTTGAAACCAACGAAGATGTTTATAACTACAGCCGAGAGTGGAAAAGAGTGTCTTGAAAAATTAAAGACGGGAAAATTCGATGTGGTATTGCTTGATCATATGATGCCCGGAATGGACGGAATCGAGACTCTTGAGCATATAAGGAAAAATCATCCCGATCTTCCCGTATATGCACTTACCGCCAATCAGACGGTTGGAGAATCGTTCTATCTGGAAAAAGGCTTCAACGGTTTCCTTGCAAAACCTATAGATACGGTTCAGGTCGAAAATGCCATAATGAAGCATCTGCCTGAGAATATCATGATGAAGCCTACGGATGCCGACGCCGAGACTGTAGAAAATGAGCTTCCGAATGAATATGAGTGGCTTAGAAATATTCCGGAGATATCCGTGGATGACGGAATCAAATACTGCGGAGGAGCGGATGCATTTATCGATTCGCTGAATATGTTCCTTGATACGATTGAAGATAATGCTGCGCTTATTGAGGGAGCGTATAAGGATAACGATATCAAGCTGTATACCATAAAGGTGCATGCGCTAAAGAGTTCCTCAAGGATAATAGGAGCGCTTGATCTTTCCGAGAGATTCCGCCTGATGGAAGATGCGGGAAATGCGCATGATATTGAATATATCAGTAACGGCATCGATGAACTGATGAAGGACTACAGAGAGTATGAATATAAGCTTGAAAAGCTCAGAGAAATGTCTGATGAAGCAGGTGATGCCAATAAGGCTGAAATATCCGCAGAGGATCTTTCTGATGCTTATGAAGCATTAAAAGAGCTTGTTCCAATGATGGATTATGACGGTGTTTTGATGGTGCTTGATCAGGTTGATGAATATAGACTCCCGAAAGAAGATGCCGCTAAGATGAAAGATCTGCGAAAGAATCTAAAGATCTTTAACTGGGATGATATGGAAAAGCTATTGGGAATTGAGTAAAGACATCGAAAGAACGGTAGGGAAAGGAAAACGAGAATGTTGGATACGCTTAAACTATATCAAGTTGATATTATGCTTGCGCTTGCATCCGTATGTGCCATCATAGCTCTTTTTACCTTTATAAGTAAGATCATGTCAAGGCGCAGAAAGATTATTCTTTTGATGATGCAGGTGGGCGCGGCGATATGGCTTGAAGCGGACAGGATTTCCTATTTGTACAAAGGATTGCTTGATACGCATAGTTATTATGCGGTCAGAGTCGGTAATTTCTTTGTCTTTTTCATGACAGTGTTCGTTTTACTTACAATAAACTTTTATCTGGATGATATTTTAAGAAATGAAGGCGATGTACCTAAGATACCGATAACTCTTAAGATTTCTTATGTTTTAGGTGCAATAGCGCTTTTTCTTGTGATCCTATCACAGTTTACGGGACTTTATTATACTTTTGATGAATACAACCTGTACCATAGGTCTTCGTTGTTTTATGTAAGTTATATTTTCCCGTACGCGGTCATGATATTGCAGATCGTCACTCTGTTCATATACAGAAAGAGTATTAAAGGAAAGCTGGCTTTATCGGTATTTCTTTTTGATGCTGTTTGTATTTTTGCATCACTTGCACAGTATTACATCGCAGGCTTCTCGTTTGTTGATATTGCTGCGGTATCGATGGTTGTAGGATTGTATATTTTTGCGCTGCTTGATATGAATGAGAGAGTGGAAAGAGCCAACAAGATTGAGATTGATAACTTAAAAGGAGAACATGAAAGTCTTAGGCGTTTATATGAAAAAACCGCGACGGCGCTTGTGACGGCTATCGATGCGAAAGTTGAATATACCAAAGGACATTCCTTAAGAGTTGCTGAGTATTCAAGGGAAATAGCAAGACTTGCGGGGATGGATGAAAAAGAATGTGATGAGGCATACTTTGCGGGGCTTATGCATGATGTCGGAAAGATCGGAATACCCGATGAGATAATAAAAAAGGATACCGGGCTGACTACGGAAGAAGATAAGTTTTTTAAGCAGCATTCCGAGATAGGTGCGGAATTTCTTTCAAATATAGATGAGTTTCCGTCTCTTTATATCGGCGCTAAGTATCACCATGAAAGATATGACGGTAAGGGATATCCCGAAGGACTGTCAGGGGAGAATATTCCTGTGTATGCCAGAATAGTTGCGGTGGCTGATGAGTATGATTCGATGACATCCAAGAGAAGTAACAGAGAGATCATGCCTCAGAGTACAGTCAGAGAAGAGATCATCAAAAAGGCAGGAACTCAGCTTGATCCGAAATTCTGTGAGATCATGGTTGATATGATCGACCACGATACGGAATATATGATGCGATACAAAGAAAACTATCTTGCATCACGAAACAGCGAAGATCTGGTAACTTCGGGTGAAATGTATTTTAACGAGTACAAGGAGCATATTTCGGAGGGAATACAGATTACCGAAAGTAAAATGGAGATAAAGCTGGACAGCCAGGCAGAGGTGGGATTTGAAGAAGATATTTCGATTCCTACGATAATTCTTTTTGATTCACATGATGCCTGTGTGCATAACGATGACAGAGAGATAAGACTGCTTCAGTATGTAGAGTATGCAGAGATATGGCTTGACGGTCATGTGATCGCTACGCAGGCCAGAGATATACGTGTACAGGAGTTGCCGGCAGATGAAGGATTCGCTGAAGATAAAAAGGGTGTAACGCACTATGAGATCGAAGCTTCAAAATACAGAGATCATGTACGGCTTAAGATTGCCACATCAAAACGTATTTTTGATGTGACCGTAGCGCTTCCGGATGCAATAAGGTACTGTTATCTGGCATTCACCGGAGAGCATTGCCATATCATGAATGCTTCATTTAATGATACGGGGCAGCAGATCGATGAAAAGTATATCCCGAGGATAGTGCAGGAAATAACCTATACCGACAAGATAGAGGGGGATATTCCCAATGTGCAGATAGAGGGGTATAGGAAGGCATATTCAAAAGCAATTCCGGTTATCAACGGAATGAGGATCAAGCTTAGAACAATGAGTCTTCCCACTGCCAATCTTATATGGCACTGTGCTTACATACTCCTGTTTTCATCAGATGACAGACTTCCGGAGGGAAGCGGATATACGGAGCATTGCTGTATCCGTCTTGACGGTGAAGATGCTACGGAAAACAACCTTGCGGACAATGAACTGAGTGTGCACAAAGGAGAAGAATTTAAGGGATGGGATGAATGGAAGAAGCTGAATAAAAAGGGATTTGAATGCACTTTGTCATTTATGAGAAGACGCAACAAGATCACGTTGGAGACCGAAAACTTCGGAATAAATATCAGGTGTACGACAAATGTTCCCAAAGGGAAAGAAGATGTGTATCTGGCGATTACGGGGGACCAATGTGTAATAACAGATATCAGAATTTTATGATATTATTATATATATAATCGTTTATTGCCAAGGAGATCATATGCAAAAGAAACGTATTATGGTTATCGGGGAAAAAGAGACCTTTCTGGTTAAAGTACTCGTACAAAAGATAAATGAATCCGGAATGACCGGCGTTTTTGAGCCTTTTGATGTCAACGCCATCGGAATGGACTGGGAAGGCACCGATCTGGTCACTATTTATATGAATGACGGTGACAGACCGGACGATAGCGTATTACGCTTTTTGATCGACAGGCTTACCGATGAAGACAAGATGATGATACCTATCGGCGAGAAGAATGACATCGTTTTCATTCAAAAGAACGTTCCTCTTGAGCTTATATATAAGTCGATGCTGCGCCCTATCGATAATGTGGAATACATTATGACGGTGAAAGAGCATTTCAATAAGGCTGAGCAGGGCGAATTTAAAAAGACGATATTGGTAGTGGACGATGACCCCAGCTATCTTAATCTTGTAAGAGAGTGGCTGAGGGAAAAATATAAGGTATCTATGGCTAGCTCCGGACTTCAGGCAATAAAGTGGCTTGGCAAGAATAAGGCCGATCTTATCTTGCTTGATCATGAGATGCCGGTAACATCGGGACCTCAGGTCCTTGAGATGCTAAGAAGTGATACGGAGACCAAGAATATACCTGTTATCTTCCTTACGGGAAAGAGCGATAAAGACAGTGTAATGAGTGTCGTTTCACTTAAGCCGGAGGGATATCTTTTAAAAACAATAGATAAAAGAGAGCTTCTTGATAAGCTCGAAGAGTTCTTTATAATGAGTAGATAAGAAAAAAGAAAAATGTTGGGTCGGGGGAACACTTGAAAGCATTAAACATAAAAGTTTTTATTTTTCTTGTTATTTCGCTGCTTCTGCTATCCGTGCCATTTATAGAACATAAAGACAAGGATACGGAGGATAACTTTAGCGCGAGCCTTGATAATGTCGCGGTTTATTACGGAAAGAGAGCTTTTGGCAACGAGATCTGTATGTGCAAAAGCTATGATCTTGATAATGTAGAATCGGGAAAAGATACTGAAAATGACAAGTGGTATCTCTTTTTGCCGTATTCCACGGACACGGTGGGAAGCTATAAATTTAAGCTTCCAAAGGGCACCAATCTGGAAATTGACGGACATATTTATCGTTCGGATTCTGAGATTCCCATTTCGTTACAAGATGCTAAGGTAAGGCTATTGGATCGTCGCAAAAATGTGTTGTGCGAGGGTCTTCTTTCGGTGAGCGTTGCAGATGGCTTAAACTCTGTTTTTCTTACAACCTCAGATGAGGATTCGGAGGCTGTTTTTACTGATAGGTATGCGCTCATAAATGCCGTGATGATAACGACGGATACAAGAGGGCAGCAGGATAAGATGATACACTGCATTACCGGCGGAAGAGGTGGTTCGACCTGGGCTTCTTGTCCCAAGAGACCTCTTAGGATCAATTTACCCGATGATATTGGATTATTCGGTATGTCGCCGTCTTCCAAATATGCGCTTATAGCTAATTATATGGACCCTTCGAATCTAAAAGATGCCATCGTTTACAAGGCAGCAGATATGATCGGTATGAAGTATTCACCGCAGTTTAGGCATGTGAACCTTTATGTGAACGGGGAATATGCCGGACTCTATCTCCTTTCCACAAGGATCAACACAAGAGGCGGAAGCGTTGATTTTGAGCATAATCTTGATGATGCCAATAAGATTGCCAACAGTGTACTTCTGACGGATGTGCCAAAGTCTGAGATTCTGGATGAAAAGACAAGGTATGAGATCAAGTATAGTATTCTTGATAAAAATCCCGAGGATATCACGGGCAGTTACCTTATGGAGTTTGATCTTGAGGGAAGACCTCAGGAAGAGCAGTACGTAAACAGCTGGTTTAATACCGAGAATAAGACCGTTGTGATAAATTCGCCGCAGTATGCGTCAAAAGAGGAGACTTTTTATATCGCGGATTATGTGAGGCAGGTCGAAAAGGCTGTGTACAGCGAGGATGGGATCAATCACGATACGGGGCTTTCTTACAAAGATTATCTCGATGTGGAGAGCTGGAGTACCATGTGTCTTATGCAGGATTTCTTTGCTCTGCAGGATTATTCGGACGGAAGCCTTTTTATGTACAAGCTTGCCGGCGATGACAAGATTTACGGCGGACCGATCTGGGACTATGACAAGTCCATGACTGATGATTTTTATTCGGATAAAAGATTTGCCTATAACGATTGTATCGAGCTTGGCGGCTGGTACGGACAGCTCAGTAAATTTACAGATGTCTCCGAAACATCGAAAGCAGTTTACAGAGACAAGCTTTCACCTGCTCTGGAGGACATTATAGACGATTATCTTCCGAAGGAAATGTCAGCCATTGCTCTTTCTATGAAAATGGATGACATAAGATGGGCCCGTGATGAGGGCGATGAAGAAGATAGAGCCCGGGAAGTGTATACGTGGCTGATGGACAGAAAATTATTTTTTGACAACGTACTGTCAAAGTAATGCTATAATGTATGGTATGGGTAAAAAGCCACTTGGTTTTATAAGAAATAAACTTAATAAATCTAATGTTATTCTCTCACTTACAATTCTTTTTGTGATACTTGTAATTGTCGTGGGTCTTGTTGTGTTTAGGTTCAATATTCTTAAGTACAACGTTCAGACTGATGACAAGGAGTATGACAAGTACTACGTTATGATTACGGATAACTATAAGTCTGACTTCTGGCAGGAGATATATAAGGGGGCTTTTGAAGCAGCCCAGGAGCAGAATATCTATGTGGATCTTTTGGGAGACAATCTTCCCACGCAGTATTCCTGTGAACAGCTTATGAAAATAGCGATAGCGTCCAAGGTTGACGGTATCATGGTCTACGCAAACGAATCGGATAAGATGACGGAACTTATAAACAACGCTGAGGAAGACGGAATCCCTGTTGTTACGCTGTACAGCGACAATGCACATTCCAACAGACTTAGCTTTGTCGGTGTCGGAAGCTACAATATCGGACGAGAATACGGCAAGCAGATCGTCAATATCATGAAGAATAAGGACAATAATGAGTATGACGAAGACGGCACGGTCAAGGGAGTTGCCACGACCGATATAGCCATTTTGGTCAATTCCAATGATCAAGAGACCGGACAGAATGTCCTTATATCTGCCATAAAAGATGCTATTGAACAAGGAAAACCCGAAGGAACCGATTTTTCTTTTTCCATAATAACAATAGACAATACCAACGCATTCTCGGTTGAGGAGTCGATAAGAGATATTTTCCTTGCGGATGATATCCCGGATGTTATAGTGTGCCTTAATGAGCTCAACACGGTCTGTGCATATCAGGCACTGGTTGACTTTAATAAGGTCGGTGAGGCCGATATCCTCGGCTATTATGATGCTGACGCCATAATCAGAGAGATTGAAAAAGGCACTGTCTATGCGACTATCGAGATTGATACTACGCAGCTTGGCCGGTACTGCATAGAAGCGCTTTCCGATTTCTATGCCTTTGGCAATACCAACCAGTACTATACTGCGGACGTTACCCTTATAAACAGGGAAAATGTCGAGCGCTATCTTAAGATGAAGGAGGCGCAGCAGGATGAATAGATTTCTTGATAAGCCTCTTCAGTATAAGATCATAAGCGTTTGTGTGCTCGCCAATATCATTATCTTTGTGGTAAACATCTTTTTGCTACTTGGTATCAACAGTATGTCGGTTGAGATGGAGATGGTTTACCAGGACAACCGTAATCTTAACGAGCTGTCGACTTCACTTACAAAAGTTCAGGATTCGATGACTGAGTATCTAAGCTCCAAGACAACGGATTCACTAACGGGCTATTACAATAATGCTCAGCAATTTGTGATGATGACTGACAGGCTTGACGACAAGATCACCGAGCTTTCGTTCGGAAGAATGGAGAGAAACATCAAGTATATGTCCCAGAACTATCTTGATGAGGTATCAAAGACCATTGAAGCAAAGCGCGGACGTAACGTTGAGGAGTACCGTACATATTATGAGAACGCGACAGAGATGTATGAGTATATCAATAATTACATTACACGTCTTAACCTTGAACTTTTTGTAAATAACTCCAAGCATTATTCGGAACTTAATACGGCGTTCAGACACTATGAGTTTATAAGCTTTATCGTTATCACTTTGGTCATGGCCGGCAATATTCTTATAATCACAAGCTTTGTGAGCACCATGATCATGCCGCTCAGACGCCTTGCCGATTCAGCCAACGGCGTTGCGGAAGGAAACTTCGATACGGAGCTTCCCGAGCTTACTTATAACGATGAGATCGGAACGGTGCTTAATGCCTTCAATAAGATGGTCATCAGTATCAAGCAGTATATCGAAAAGCTCCGCGAGAGTATGGAGAAAGAGAGATATATGCAGGAAAAAGAGCTGATGATGGAATCCCATCTTAAGGATGCGCAGCTTAAATATCTGCAGGCGCAGATCAATCCGCACTTTCTTTTTAACACGCTCAATGCCGGAGCCCAGCTTGCCATGATGGAGGGTGCCGATAAGACCTATGAATATGTTCAGACGGTAGCTGACTTTTTCAGATATAACGTAAACGGCAAGAAGACCGAAGCTACCATAAGAGAAGAGGTTACGCTTGTAGATAACTACATAAGGATCCTCAATGTTCGTTTTTCGGGCGACATAGGTTATGATAAACAGGTGGATGAAAGACTCCTCGATGTTTCGATGCCCAATATGATCTTGCAGCCGATCGTTGAAAATGCCGTAAACCACGGTATCAGAGAGATGGGTGATAAGGGTAAGATCACGCTCAGGGTATACAGAGAGGACAATAGCGTTTGCATCAGCATATTTGATAACGGAAAAGGTATCAGTCAAGAGGATATCGATAAGATAATGAGCGGACGCTGGCAGCACAAGGAGCATCAGTACGACAATAACGGAATCGGAATGGATAATGTTATTTCAAGGCTTCGTCTCTTCACCGATAACAGTAACTCGTTTAATATAGAGAGTAAGGGTGAAAATCAGGGCTGCGAAGTCATAATACGACTTCCTTATATAGAGACACAATGACTACCGCTTCAAGGAGCTGTGTTATAAATTCAAGATACGGAGTTATTCAATGTACAGGATAATGATCGCCGATGACGAGGGTATCGTTATCGATTCAATGAAATTCATAATTGAGAAGGAATTCGGAAGTGACTGCGAGGTACAGTTTGCCAAGACCGGAAGAAGCGTAATAGAGCTTGCCGAGAGATTCAGACCGGATATTGCCGTAATGGACATTCATATGCCCGGTATCAACGGTATCGAAGCAATTAGAGAGATCAAGCGCTTTTCCGCCGGAACTGTTTTTATTGTCATGTCCGCATATGATAAATTCGATTATGCCAAAGAGGCCATAAAGCTCGGTGTACTTGAATATATCAACAAACCCATGGATAAGACCAAGGTTGTTGACGTTCTTAAAAAGGCAATGGCCAAGATCGACGGCGAGAGAGAAAAGAGAAGTAACGAGCTTAAGATAAAAGAAAAGCTCGAGACAATAGAACCTATCCTTGAAAACGGACTTATATACGACATCCTTCTTCAGGAGCACTTTGAAGAGGATTTTGACAACTACAAGACCATTCTCGGAATCGGAGAAAACTACGGCTATATGATGGCTATCGTCTGCGGTGATAAGCAGGAAGGCAATCACATGACCAACGCGATCGGAAGCTCGGTCAAGATATCTACCAGATATCAGGAGATAAGAGATGCGGTAAAAGACTATTTTTCCTGTAAGATAGGAAATGTCATGGCCAATAAGATAGCGGTTCTGATCCCTTTTGATAATTCCAAGATGGAATACAATGAAAGAACCGAGCTTATAGACAGAGCAAGAGAGCTTGCAAGAGGACTTAAGAAGAAAACCGATATCTCTTTCAGAATAGGTATAGGCGGAGTGAAACCTCTTCGCGAACTCGGTGATTCATACAGAGAGGCCCTTAATGCGCTTATCGCGACAACGGGTTCCGTGGCACATGCCGATGACCTTGTAATTGGCTGCGACTACGAGGACGATTATCCGATAGAGCTGGAGAAGCCGATGTTTGATGCGGTAAGTAACGGCGATCTCAATCAGATGCTTGTTACCGCGGAGAAGTATACCGACTGGATGTGTAAAAGAGCCGGAAACGGCGACCTTCAGTCGATGCGTATAAAGGTACTTGAATTTGCGCTTTATGCAGAGCGCCTTTCATTTATGAACGGCGGCCAGACTTATAAATATTCCGCAAGAGACAATTATCTGCCGGAGCTTATGGCTATAGAGACAGCGGATGGTTTAAAAGACTGGTTTATAAATAAACTCTCGGAAGCTTGCAGAAATGTTATAAGTAAAAGAGAAGAAAAGAGTAACGACATCATTAAAAATGCCAAGATATACATCGCCGATAACTTCTCCAAGGAGATATCATTAGATGATGTATCGCGTTTTGTAAATATCTCTCCTTATTACTTCAGTAAGCTGTTTAAGGAAGAGAGCGGACTTAACTTTATCGAATATCTGACAAACATTAGGATTGATAAGGCAAAAGAGCTTCTTCTTAATTCCGACATGTCTATGAAAGAGATATGTGTGGCCTGCGGATATACCGATCCCAATTACTTTAGCAGAAGCTTTAAAAAGAATGTAGGAGTCACACCCACCGAGTACAAGGAGGGAAAATAAAGTAATGATGGTAAGACAAAAAATTGCTAAGAGATCAATATCTTTATTTTTATCCATGTTGCTTGTCTCGGTATGCCTTTTGGGCTGCAATAAAGATGCCGCCGAGAATAAGAGTTCCGGAAGTACAGAGGAAGACAAGATACAGATAGGAATGAGCTTTGATTCTTTTGTTATAGAGAGATGGCAAAGAGACAGAGACGTATTTGTTTCCATGGCCAAGGAGCTTGGCGCGGAAGTTAATGTGCAGAACGCCAACGGTGATATTGAAGAGCAGAAGAAGCAGATAGATTATTTCATCAAAAAAGGAATGGATGCGATAGTTGTCGTATGTATTGATTCCGATTCGCTTCAGGATTCCGTTAAAAAAGCCAAGGATGCCGGAATTGTGGTGGTCGCATATGACAGGCTTATAAATAATGCGAATGTGGACCTCTATATTTCTTTTGACAATGAAAAAGTCGGAAACATGATGGGACAGGCGTTTGTTGACGCGGGACTAAACGACGGAAAGGTTATTATGATATGCGGTTCCCCTTCCGACAATAATGTTCCTCTTGTTGAAAAAGGCTTTAGAGATGTCATGAACGGCAGTAATAACGAGATTATTGATTGCATATATGCAGACGGCTGGAAAGCCGAGATAGCATATGAATATATGTCCGACAATACGGGTATAGTTAACGAAGCAGATGCAATAATGTGCGGCAATGACGATCTTGCGAGCAGAGTCGTGCACGCACTTGCCGAGAGAAGACTTGCGGGTCGAAAGCTCGTGGTAGGTCAGGACGCAGATCTCGAGGCTTGCCAGAGAATAGTGGAAGGTTCGCAGCTTATGACAGTTTATAAGCCGATCGAGAAGTTAGCGAAACAGGCGGCGGTAAGTACTATAGAGCTTGTTCAGACACATGAGCTATCGGATAACGATGTTGATATATCCGAGATAGATGACGGAAGTTTTATCGTTCCGTATCTTAAGATCGAGCCTCAGAGCGTAACGGAAGACAATATCAATGAAGTTATAATCAAGAACGGCTTCCATTCAAAAGAGGACGTATATCGCTTTGTCCCTGACAAAATGCCGCAATAACGCGAGATTAAAATCACACATAGCACAAAATTAATATATCCGACTATGACAGCAATATAATGCTAGCATAGTCGGATTTCTATATTTTTTGATAGTAAAAATTTACAGAACATCATAAATTATTCCTATTTTATTTATGATAGATTGTTATTTGTAAAGAGCAGATATGAATCTGCAAAAAACTATATTTCATAGGGAGGAAATAACAGTTATGAAGAAAAAGATCATTGGCGCACTTCTTTCAGTTGCTATGGTTACTTCAGCACTTGTAGGATGCGGCACAGCTGCAGCACCTGCAACAGAAGCACCCGCAGCAGAGGCACCTGCTGAGACAGCAGAGGAAGCTCCTGCAGCAGAAGCTGAGGCTCCTGCAGAGGCAGCTGCAGCTGGCGGAAAAGTTGGTGTATCAATGCCTACAAAGGATCTCCAGAGATGGAACCAGGACGGTGCTAACATGGAAACACAGCTCAAGGACGCAGGCTATGAGGTTGATGTTCAGTACGCTTCTAACGACGTACCTACACAGGTTTCTCAGATTGAGAACATGATCAGCTCAGGCTGCCAGGTTCTTGTTATCGCTGCTATCGAAGGTGATTCACTCGGAACAGTTCTTCAGCAGGCTAAGGAAGCTAACATTCCTGTTATCGCTTACGATCGTTTGATCATGAACTCTGATGCTGTTACTTACTATGCTACATTCGACAACAAGCTTGTTGGAACAAAGCAGGGTCAGTACATCGAAGAGAAGCTTGATCTTAAGAACCAGGCTGGTCCTTTCAATCTTGAGATCGTAACAGGTGATCCCGGTGACAACAACGCTAGATTCTTCTATGGCGGTGCTATGGAAGTTCTTGAACCTTACATCAAAGAGGGTAAGCTTGTTGTTAAGTCAGGACAGATCGAATTCGAAAATGTTGCTACACAGGGATGGGCTACAGAGAATGCTCAGTCAAGAATGGAAGCTATCATTTCAGCTAACTACGCTGACGGCACAAAGCTTGATGCAGTTCTTTGCTCAAATGACTCTACAGCACTTGGTGTAATCAATGCCCTTAAGGCTAACTACACAGGTGAGTGGCCTATCGTTACAGGACAGGATTGTGATAAGGCCAACGTTAAGCTTATGATCGAGGGCAAGCAGGCTATGTCAATCTTCAAGGATACTCGTGATCTTGCAGCTCAGACTGTAAAGATGGTTGATGCTATCATGAAGGGCGGCGAGGCTCCTGTAAATGATACTGATTCTTATGACAACGGAACAGGTAAGATTCCTTCATACCTTTGCGAGCCCGTATTCGCTGATAAGGACAGCTATAAGAAGCTTCTTATCGACTCAGGATACTACACAGAGGATGATCTTAAGTAATTGATTTAAACAAAACAATATAAACAGGGGGGCGGGCCTTATAAGACCCGCCTCTTTATAGGAAAAAAATGACTAATCTTAATTTATTTAATAAGGAGGGGTAAACTTGGCGAAGATATTATTGGAAATGAAGAATATCACCAAAACCTTCCCCGGTGTGAAAGCCTTGGATAATGTAAATCTTCAGGTTGAAGAGGGCGAAATTCACGCGCTGGTAGGTGAAAATGGCGCTGGTAAATCTACACTGATGAACGTGCTTAGTGGAATTTATCCTTACGGATCCTATGAAGGTGATATCATATATGACTCCGAGGTTTGCAAATTCGAAGATATAAAGAACAGTGAAGAAAAAGGAATAGTTATCATTCATCAGGAACTTGCACTTATTCCTTATCTTACAATAGCTGAAAACATGTTCCTTGGTAATGAGAGAGGTAATTCTTTCAAGATCGATTGGAACGAAACAAACGCTTTAGCTCGTAAATATCTGGATATTGTCGGACTTAAGGACAGTACTCAGACACTGATTAAGGATATTGGTGTTGGTAAACAGCAGCTTGTTGAGATTGCGAAGGCTCTTTCAAAGAACGCAAGACTTCTTATTCTCGATGAGCCCACATCATCACTTAATGAGAGTGATTCTAAGGCACTTCTTGATCTTATGCTCAAGCTTAAGAAGGAACAGGGCCTTACATCTATCATCATTTCTCATAAGCTTAACGAGATTTCTTATGTTGCCGATAAGATTACGGTTATCCGTGACGGTTCAACTATTGAGACTCTTACAAAGGGTGTTGATGACATCTCTGAGGCTAGGATCATTAAGGGAATGGTTGGTCGTGAACTTTCAGACAGATTCCCCAAGAGAGAACCTCATATCGGCGAAGTAATGATGGAAGTTAAGAATTGGAATGTTTACCATCCTTTATATACTGATAAGAAGATAGTAAAGAATGTCAATCTTAACGTCAGAAAAGGTGAGGTACTCGGCATTTCCGGACTTATGGGTGCCGGAAGAACAGAACTTGCCATGAGTATTTTCGGAAGAAGCTACGGAGAGAATATTTCCGGTCAGCTCTTTATTAACGGCAAGGAAGTTCACCTTAAATCGGTTAAAGATGCCATTAAACATAAGCTTGCTTATGTTACTGAGGATCGTAAAGGAAACGGACTTATTCTTACCAATCCCATCAAGATAAATACAACACTTGCAAATCTTGAGGAAGTAAGTAATCGTTCCGTTATTGATAAGGATAAAGAATTCTCTGTTGCGGTTGAGTATAAGGATAAGCTTAAAACAAAATGTCCTACCGTAGAACAGAATGTAGGAAACCTTAGTGGTGGTAACCAGCAGAAGGTTCTTCTTGCAAAGTGGATGTTTGCTAATCCTGACATTCTTATCCTCGATGAGCCTACAAGAGGTATCGACGTAGGTGCTAAATATGAAATTTACTGTATTATCAACCAGCTCGTTGCGGAAGGTAAATCAGTTATCATGATTTCTTCTGAGCTTCCTGAAATTCTTGGCATGTGTGACAGAATATATGTTATGAATGAAGGCCAGATGGTAGGAGAGCTTGATGGTAAAGACGCTACTCAGGAAAAAATTATGACTTATATCTTGCAGTCATCCGGAAATAAGGAGGTTAAATAATGAGCGGACAGCAAATTCTTGGATTTTTAAAAAAATATACAATGATCTTTGTATTGATCATAGTAGTAGCATTCTTTTCATGGAGAACAGGCGGAGCGCTTCTTCTTCCCATGAACGTTAGTAACTTGATTTCACAGAACGCATACGTATTTATTCTTGCAACAGGTATGCTTCTTTGTATCTTGACCGGTGGTAACATCGATCTTTCGGTTGGATCGGTTGTATGTTTCGTTGGTGCCGTTGGTGCAACACTTATGGTTAACAAGGGTGTTCCCGTTTGGCTTACGATCATCATCATGATCTTGGTTGGTACAGCAATCGGTGCATTCCAGGGCTTCTGGATCGCGTTTGTAAGAATTCCTCCTTTCATCGTAACACTTGCAGGTATGCTTGCATTCAGAGGACTTTCAAACGTAGTACTTAACGGTCTTACAGTATCAATTACCAATAAGACTATATTCGTTAACCTCTTCGGTGGCGGAGCTGACTGCTATATTCACGATGTATTCGGAAACGGAACACTTAACCTCACATGTCTTCTCGGCGGTCTTGTAGCTGCTACAGTATACGTACTTACACAGTTCGGATCACGCATCAAGAAAAAGACCAAGAATTATGAGGTTGAGGCACTTTGGATCTTTGTTGGTAAGCTTGTTGCAATTGTAGCCGTTATCATGGCATTTGCTTATAAGCTCGCTCAGCACAAGGGTATTCCTACAGTTCTTATCTGGGTTCTTGCAGTTATTATCGTATATGCTTACATCACAGGTAACACAACAATCGGTCGTCACTTCTATGCGGTAGGTGGCAACGAGAAGGCTACAAAGCTTTCAGGTATCAATACTGACAAGGTTTACTTCCTTGCTTATACAAACATGGGATTCCTTGCAGCACTTGCAGCTATGGTTACAATCGCAAGACTTACATCCGCTCAGCCTACATACGGTCAGAACTACGAGATGGATGCTATCGGTTCCTGCTTCATCGGTGGAGCATCTGCTTACGGCGGAATCGGAACAGTTCCCGGGGTTATTATCGGTGCGGTTCTTATGGGTGTTATTAACCTTGGTATGTCACTTATGGGTGTCGATGCCAACATGCAGAAGGTGGTTAAAGGTCTCGTTCTTCTTGCAGCCGTTATCTTCGACGTTGTTTCAAAGCGTGGCGGTAAGCTTTTCGCAAAGAACTGATTTTTTAGAGAAAAAGGTTAATCTTATAGGGGTATATGGTTACAATATGGGAGCGCCTGTTAACGCAGGCGCTCCTCTTTTTTTGTGTTATAATGGAACGAAAGAAATGAAAGTAGGATTTAATTATTATGAAATTTTCAGAGTTTCCTTATGAGCGTCTTGATATGGATAAGGTAAAAGCTTTCTTTGAAGAGCTTATCCGAGACAGCAAGAACGCCAAGAGCGGCGAGGAGCAGTTTGACCTCCACATGAAGTACTATAAGATGAGAGGAGAGATCTGGTCCAATTTCGTTATCGGTAGATTCCGTTATGATATCGATACCACAGATAAGTACTACGAAGAAGAAAAAGAGTATATTGATGAGATTTCCCCTATTGTTGCACAGCTTCAAAATGATTACCTCAAGGTGGTATATAAGTCACCATACAGAGCTTATCTTGAAGAAAAGATAAGTAAGGTTGCATTTAAGAACATGGAGCTTGCCAACAAGTCCATAAACGATAAGATACTTCCCCTTATGCAGGAGGAAAACGCACTTATCGCCAAGTATGACAAGATAATCGCATCCGCCAAGATTCCTTTTGACGGTGAGATCTACAATATTTCCCTTCTTTATAAGAAGATGACCGACAATGACAGAGACGTTAGAAAGAGAGCGTGGAAGGCTCTTTCCGACTTCTTTTTATCGGTTACGGATGAGATCGATGATATATTCGATAAGCTTGTAAAAAATAGAACAGAGCAGGCTAAAGAACTTGGCTATGATTCTTATGTTGAGCTTGGCTACAATCGTATGAACAGAAATTCATACAGAAGAGCCGAGGTTGAGAATTTCAGAAAGCAGGTCAAAGAGTCTTTTGTTCCTTTTGTTACAGGTATGCAGGAAGAAAGAAGAAAGCTGATCGGCGTAGATGAGCTTAAATACTACGATGATGATATGTATTTTAAAAATGGAAATCCCGCACCGATCGGAACTCCCGAAGAGATACTTAAGTCCGGACAGGAGATGTATTCTGAGCTTTCACCCGAGACCAAAGAGTTTTTTGATTTTATGGTGAAGAGCGAACTATTTGATGTACTCGGAAGAAAGACCAAGAAGCAGGGCGGATATATGGAGTTTATTCCAAAGTACAAGGCTCCCATTATTTTCGCCAATTTTAACGGAACAAGCGGCGATGTTGATGTTATCACACATGAATGCGGACACGCTTTCCAAGGTTATATCACGAGAGATGAAGAAATTCTTGAGAAAAACGATATTACCATGGAGACTGCTGAGATCCACTCTATGTCCATGGAGTACTTTACTTACGGCTGGATGGATAAGTTCTTTGGAGAAAGAGCGGGTGATTATCGCAAGATGCATATGGCTGATGCCATCACATTTATTCCGTACGGATGTATGGTTGATGAATTCCAGCATATCGTTTACGACAATCCGGATATGACGCCTCTTGATAGAAAGAACGCATGGAAAGAGTTGGAAAAGACCTACAGACCTTGGCTTGATTTCGATGGTGATCCGTTCTTTGACGGAGGTGGTTATTGGCAGAGACAGGGACATATTTTCTGGAATCCTTTTTATTACATTGATTATGTTCTTGCGAGCGTTGTCGCTATGCAGTTTAAAGTTTGGATGGATAAGGATTTCAAGGAGGCTTGGGAGCATTATCTTGAGCTTTGTAAGTTATCCGCCAAGGACTTCTATGAGAATGAGCTTGCTGCCGTAGGCTTAAAGAGCCCCTTTAAGGATGGCACAATAGCTGAGCTTTCTGATGAAATGAGCAGAAAGGTTTTTAAATAAAATAGGGATTGGTAAAAGAAATGACTATAGAGAAAGTTTCGGAAGAAGACGTGTCGCAGCTTTTGTCAATTTATGCTCCTTATGTGGAGAAAACCGCGATCTCTTTTGAATACGAGATTCCTTCACTTGAGGAATTTAGAGGACGAATAAGAGATATTTCGTCAAAGTTTCCCTACATCAAGGCTGTCATAGACGGAGAGATCGTAGGATACGCATATGCGACTACTTTTAAGGGAAGAAAGGCGTATGATTGGTCCGTTGAAACGACCGTATATGTCAGAGAAGATTGTAAAAGAGGCGGCGTTGGAAGAAAGCTGTACGATGTCCTTGAAAAGTCATTAAAGGATATGGGCATTCTTAATGTAAATGCCTGCATTGCTTATCTTGACGGCGACAGAACAGATGACAATCTTACCAATGACAGCTGTAGATTTCATGAGAAGATGGGCTACAGGATAGTCGGCATTTTTCATGACAGCGGTTACAAATTCGGCAAATGGTATGACATGATATGGATGGAGAAGATGCTGGGAGAGCATAATGATAAACCCGGTGCCGTTAGGTTTGGAGAATGGGATATAGACTGATAAACGTAAGTGATCTTAATAGTGACGAATTAAAGATATATCATGAACTTTCCGAGAACCGGCTGAGTCGTATCTATGAGCCAAAGCTTGGACTGTTTATCGCAGAGACTGCCAAGGTTATAGAAAGAGCAATGGATGCGGGGTATGAACCTGCATCCATTCTTGTCTTAGATACGGAGCTTGATAAAGAGGCACGAGAGGTTCTTTCTCGATGTGAGAATGAGGAAAGATTTAAAGATACAGATATTCCGGTGTACGTTGCGGGTGAGGAAATTCTGGAATCCATCACGGGTTTTCATCTTACAAGAGGTCTTTTGTGTGCGATGAAAAGAAGGGAGCTTCCTTCCGTGGAGGAGATATGCAAGAATGCGAAGAGGATAGCAGTTCTTGAAAATGTGACCAATCCCACCAATGTCGGGGCGATAGTAAGAAACGCTGCGGCTCTTAACATGGATGCGATCCTTTTTACATCGGGCTGCGCCGATCCATTGTACAGAAGAGCTGCGAGAGTGGCAATGGGAACGATATTCGGCATTCCCTGGACCTATATTCCCAAGGATAAGCCTGTCAGTGATCTGAAAAATTATGGCTTTAAAACAGTGGCGTTGGCGCTCAGGGATGATACAACAGATCTTGGCGACGAAGAGCTGTACAACGAAGATAAGCTTGCAATTCTCCTTGGTTCTGAGGGGTATGGTCTCTTACCGGAAACTATACGGGATAGCGATTACTGCGTAAAGATACCTATGAGCCACAATGTTGACTCGCTGAATGTAGCGGCCTGCAGTGCAGTGGTTTTTTGGCGGTTTGGAAAAAGATGATTTATTAACTAAAAAATGATAAAATATTGATATATGCGGAGGTTAATCTATGGATTATATTACGAGATATAATGAATGGCTTACAAATCTTAAGGACGACGATCCGTTAAAGGCAGAGCTCCTTGGAATCAAGGGAGATGACAAGGAGATCGAGGACAGATTCTATCAGGATCTGTCGTTTGGTACTGCGGGACTTAGAGGGAAAGTGGGCGCAGGTACCAACAGAATGAATTTCCTTACAGTCGGCAAGGCTTCTCAGGGTGTTGCCGCATACATTGTATCAAAGGGCAAGGAAGCAATGGACAAGGGTATCGTGATAGCGCACGATCCCAGACATTTTTCAAAAGAATTTTCTATGTTCGCGGCAGGTATCTTCGCGGCAAACGGTATTAAGGTATATACATTCCCGGATCTTCGCCCGACACCTGAGCTTGCTTTCATGATAAGAAGGCTCGGAACAACGTCGGGAATCAATATCACAGCTTCTCACAATCCCAAGGAATATAACGGCTATAAGGCATATTGGGACGACGGATGTCAGGTTTCATCCGATGTTGCTGACGGAATGACGGAAGAGATCAATAAAGTTGATATCTGGACGGGAATCAAGACATCTGATTTTGATGAGGGTGTGAAGTCCGGCATGATCACGGTTCTTTCCGCAGATTATGACAGAGAGTATCTTGATAAGATTGAGGGAATGGCGATTCACGAGGGTGATGAGCTTGATCTTGGTATTCCTCTTGTTTATACGCCTCTTAACGGCTGTGGTTCCATTCCTTTCAGGCAGATGCTTACTGACAGAGGCTTTACAAACTGGAAGATCGTTCCGGAGCAGGAAAATCCGGATCCCGATTTTACAACGGTCGGATATCCCAATCCCGAGGATCCCAAAGCATTTAAATTAAGCGAACAGTACGGAAGAGAGTTTGGGGCAGAACTTCTTATGGCTACCGATCCCGATGCGGACAGATTTGCTATTGAGATACGTGATGACAACGGCAACTATATTCCTCTTAACGGCAATCAGACGGGATATCTTCTTGTAAATTATGTTCTTGAGGGACACAAGTCCGCCGGAACATTACCCGAAAAGGGTGCCATGGTAAAGTCGATCGTTACATCGACTCTTTCAACTATAATGGCGAGCGCTTACGGCGTAGAGATGTTTGAGACCTTAACGGGCTTTAAAAATATCTGCGGCAAGATACCTTATCTTCACGAAAACGGATACACATATCTCTTTGGATATGAGGAGTCCGTAGGATATGCGGTATGCGAGGATATCCGTGATAAGGACGGAATCTCTGCGGGTATGCTTGTTGCCGAGGCGGCTGCATATTACAGAAAGCAGGGAAAGACTCTTTGGGACGTTCTTCAGGAGATTTATGCAAAGTACGGATTCTTTGCCGAGGATGAACCCAATATCGTACTTGAGGGTATTCCGGGAGCTCAGAGAATACAGCGCATGATGAAGTGGTTTAGAGAGAATATACCTTCAGAGGTTGCGGGGGCAAAGACTGAGAAGGTAATTGATTATATTAATGGCTATGAGGATATACCGCCTCAGAACGCTATCAGGATCTTCCTTGATAACGGTTCCTGGTTTGCAATAAGACCGAGCGGAACAGAGCCTAAGATCAAGTTTTATTTCTATTCAAACAGAAACTCAAGAGAGAATGCTCTTTTGACCAATAAACAGATAAAAGAAGAAATTTTCGGACTTATCAATTCAGTAGAGTAATTTATTTACATAGGGCTATTGTAGTTTTTATTCAGCATATTTTATGAGGGTAAAATGATGAAGAAAAATTATGAGAATTCGCTTAAGTTCCACATTATTCTGGTATGCATGTTGATCATTGTGTTCCTGTGTCTGGTGCTGAGTGTTGTCAGCTTCTATATCTTCAGGACGAGTATGATGGATATGTATACGAAGAGACTTGAAGATGTTGTTAATCTTACGATTGACAGGATTGATGCCGAGGATCTTGATAAATGTATCGAGACTAAACAAAAGTCCGAGAAATTTGAAGAGATGACGGTGTTCCTTGAGCAGGAGCGTAAATGGTCGAGACTCGATTATATCGTTCTTACCAAGGCTGTTAAGGTTGATGACAAGTATGATCTGATGCAGGTTGTGTCGGGACTTAGCGAAGGAGAAAAGACGGGAGCCGATCTTAATCCCGATATTCCGATGCCCGACCTTGGCGATCTTATCGGACAGTTTTTTAACCCCGACGATCTGCCGCGCCTTTATGAAGAACAAAATACACTTAAAGAACCAATATATAAGATTGAGCACAGTGATTTCGGTGATGAGTACGGAGCAGAAGCAATCATAAGAACTTCTGACGGTAAGCCTGTTGCAATCCTTTCAACGGGTGTCAGCCTTGCCGAAGTTGATCAGGCATTAAAAGAGTATGTCATGGTCATAGCTCTTTTCGCCCTCATACTTGCTATAATATTTGCGGCTATCATGGTATTCTGGCTGCAGAGAAGAGTTATCGATCCTCTTCAGAAAATCGAGAAGAGTGCTTCCGATTTTGCAAAGAGAAGCCATTTACAAAAGGATCCTTCAATGCTTGTGCTTGAAGATCCCGGAATTCACACGGGTGACGAGCTTGAGTCCTTGTCCGATACGATAGTCAGCATGTCAAAAGATATGCAGAACTATGTTGAAGAGATCATTGTTTCGGCAAATAAGATTGACAATATGGCACTCGAGATGACCAAGGTTAATGACTTTGCGCTCCGAGATGCCCTTACGGGAGTTAAGAATAAGGCTGCTTATGACAAGACCGAGGTACGACTTAATTCCGATATTATTACTCAGACAGCCAAGTTCGGCATGATAATGGTTGATATTAATTATCTTAAGCGAATCAACGATACCTTCGGACATGAGTGCGGAGATCTTTATATCAAGAATATGTGTAAGCTTATCTGCGATACATTCGAACATTCACCCGTTTTCCGTATCGGCGGAGATGAGTTCGTTGTTCTTCTTGAGAACAGAGATTTTGAGCACCGAGATATGCTTATAGCCAAGATGAAATCCAGAATGGAAGAGCTTCAAAACGACAAGGAACTTCAACCTTGGGAGAGAATCTCCGCTGCGATCGGTGTTGCTATTTATGATGATAATATCGATGAGACGGCATACTCCGTGCTTAAGAGAGCAGACCGTGAGATGTATGAGAATAAGAAACAGATGAAGGCTGTTCGTCAGAGATAGATCAAAAAATAATAAGTCATCGCCTGAGAGATGTGATAGAATGTCTTTCAGGCGATATTTTTGAAAGAGTCCGGGCGGCTCTTTTATTTTATGAAAACGGAGAATTATTATGAAAGTAGTAGTAGCAGATATTGACAGCGTAGGCTCAGACATGGATTACAGCCTATATGACGATCTTGGAGAGGTGACATATTATCCCGATAAGATCACCGATGATAACGCGGCGGAAAGGCTTAAGGATGCGGAAGTACTTATGATAAATAAGAGTGCGATATCCGATGTGATCCTGGATGCTGCTCCCAATTTAAAGCTTATATGCGAGTTTGCGACGGGCTTTGACAATGCCAATATTGAGGCATGCAACAGACATGGAGTAAAGGTTGCCAATGTAGTTAATTATTCAACGGCATCGGTAGCGCAGCATACATTTGCACTTCTTTTTTATCTTATGGAGAATAGCCGTCACTATGATGAATTTGTAAAGAGCGGAGGATATGCCAATCAGCCTCATTTTTGTTGCCTGGATATTCCGTTTGAAGAGCTTGACGGAAAGACATACGGAATCGTGGGAATGGGTAATATCGGAAGAAAGGTAGCTCAGATCGCTACGGCTTTCGGCGCCAATGTTATCTTTTACTCGGCTTCGGGAAACAGCACTTGTACCGAGTATGAGAGAGTTGAGTTTGACGAGCTTTTAAAGAGATGCGATGTGATCTCGATTCATTGTCCTCTTACAGAGAGGACCAGAGAGCTGTTTAATAAAGATGCGTTTGAAAGAATGAAGGAAACAGCGATACTTATAAACGTTGCCAGAGGCGCGGTCGTAAACGAAAAAGATCTCGCCGATGCTCTTAAAGAGGGTAAGATTAAGGCTGCAGGTCTTGATGTGCTTAATCCTGAACCTATGGCAAAGAATTCGCCCCTTCTTGAGATTAAGGACAGTGGGAAGCTCTTTGTGACACCTCATATGGCATGGGGCAGCACAGAAGCGAGAAAGAGATGTCTAACGGAAGTAAAAAAGAATGTTCTTGCGTTTATGAACGGAGAATCAAGAAACATAGTAAATTAAAAAAGCGGTCGCGGCTATATTGTCATAGTCGCGACCGTTTCAATATTTTTTAGTTATCACTTGATTCTGTTTCGGCTTCATCGGGAGCAGCGGAACTTGCTTCCTCGGCGGAACTGGCTTCTTCGGATGAATTGTCGCCTGCCGGTGCGGTTTCCGTTGCAGCTTCCGTCTTACCGTTTACCGAACTGTCAAAAGACGAAACACTGGTTACGTTCCAGGAATCGGTTTCTGTATTCTTCTCAAGAGAAAGAACAATTGCATATGTCTCAGGCTTAGCTTCCGAGATTATCTTGTTATATGTATCAACTACAATCTGAATTCTCTTTTGATATAACTGTGCTTCGGCTTCTTCTTTACCAAGGTCTTCGTACATTTTGGAGATTTCCTCATCGTGCTCTGCGTGATAATTCTCAGCAGCTTCCTTGATCTTGGCGGTTGTCTCGTCGCTTCCGAAGATATTTACCGGAAACTCGGTATTTATCTTAACTATCGCATTAGCGGTATTTTTCTTATCTATACTTACTTTGGTAATTTCATAGCCGGTGACCATTCCGGATATCTTGGAATATAGCTCATTAAGAAGGGTAGAAGTCTCAGAATCAAGTTCCTCCGTCTCGAGCCCCTGCTTGAACTGTTCGATCAGATATTCAGAATCGAAAGTCTTTACGAACTCGCCGCTTGTAACTTCCTTGGTGGCGTACTGTTCGATATTATCATTGGTACCGCTCTTTACAATATCAAGGAATGCGGTTACTGTCTCCTTGGCAGCCGTTCTTTCCTGTGATGCGCAGCCTAAGAGCGCAGTTGTACTGAGAGTTAATACGATGGCTAAAGAGCCTATTTTTTTACATATATTCATGAACGGAAGTCTCCTATATCTACTATAATTATTATTACGGATTAATTAACACAGAAATTAGTATAGCATATATAAGCAAAAAGTCCAAAGAATATCGCAATTACATTTATTTAATGATAGAATAGTGATACCACGAATTGTAAGGAGGGTAACGCTATGAGAGTACTTTTTGGAGAAGGAGTAGTCAAAGAAGTAAGTTCGGTGGAAGTCAAACCCATGGATCTGGGCGACGGTACGATCAGCGGAACACAGGTTAATTTTGTGCTTACAAGCGGAGACAGGATTGAGTATATCTACAGCGTTAATGTTCCGATCGAAGAATCGGGAAGAAGGGCAATAGAATTTGTAAAAAAACTCTATGAAGACGGAAAAGCAGACTTTTCACATGAATCTGTGGAGATGTTGTAAAAAGCTCATAATAGACAAAAGAAGAGGTCCTATGCTCACGACGGCATAGGACCTTTAATTTACCAGATCTTCCATTGTATTCTCCATTCATTTATATAAATGATCAATGTTTTCCAAGTTGACCCTGATGTTTGAGCTCAATGAGCATATCAAAAACAATTCCCAATGGTAAACCGGTAACTCGAGCTACTTTCTCGGGATCGGGATAATATTCATTATCGAAATCCTTTCGGATGCAGTCCATTACTTCTGTTCTGATGTCGTATGTAGCTGTCATACACGTATTTCCTCCTTCCGTAAATAGTCAGATAATTACATGACCGTATTTATCTGTTATTTATAATTATATCGTATTTTTAATTAAAAAGTTAACCTTTTTGTGTCAATAATTATGAAAATTTTATAAACGGAATTACGATTATTATTTTGCATAAAAAAGTGGCATTGAGATCCGGTCCCAATGCCACATATTATTATGCTTCTTGATATCAGTTTGTCTGCATATCTCTTAGCTTATTTGCTTCCTGGAAGATATTGAGAAGTATCATCTTAAATGCTTCGAATTTCTCAACCGCCTGCTCGGAAGCCTGAGCGCCTTCATTGGAAAGAGAAGCGACTTCTTCACTTGTTGCGGAGAGATTGGATATGCTGTCGTTGATCTCGGTCGTTGACGCTGCGATAGCTTTCATGCCTTCAGCAATCTCGGCAAAGCGTGAGAGCATCTCGGTTACGTTTTCATTGATGCTGTTGAAGCTTTCTCCGACAGATTCGATCATTTCGTTCTGCTCGCTGACTGTATTTACGGTTTCGTCTATGCTGGAAATAGCTTTATGTACTTCTTCATTGAGCTCTGCAATGATGCTTGTTATCTCTGTTGATGCAGTATTGGTCTCGGCAGCGAGTTCACGAACGTTGTTGGCAACAACGGCAAAGCCTTTTCCGGCTTCTCCGGCTCTTGCAGCCTCTATACTTGCATTAAGAGCAAGCAGATTGGTCTGCGTTGAAATAGACATGATGGAACCGACAATGTTCTGAACCGCTTCAACTTTGTTCATAACGGCCTGAGTAGCATCAACTGTTATCCTGCTGGCTTTTGATACATCCTCTGATTTAACCTTAAGATCTTCAATGACACGAACACCTTCCGTGATAGCATTCTGCGTGCTGTCGGAAGCGGCACTCATTTCAATTCTGTGCTTCTCGGTAGAATCCGTCTGCTCCTGAATCTGCTGAACCTTTTCAGCCTGCTTTGTAATAGACTGGGCGGTGCTCTCCATGCTGGTAGCGATATCCGTCATACCTGAGTGCTGTGTTTCTATAATGTCTTGAAGGCTCATAAGATCTTCCTGTGAAGAATTGAACAGATCCGTTATGCTGTTGGCAATCTCTGCCATGCTGTTACCCGTTGCGAGTGTCTTTTCTGCGTTGGAGCTGATGACGAGATTGTTTTCTCTGTTAAAGCTAGTGAGAAGGCCTACAACCGAAAGGCTTGCCACAAAAGCAAGAGCCAGGGTGATGAACACGGGAAGTAGATTAACATCAAGTCCGCCCGTTGAAATAAATGTCTTTATGACCAGAACGACGTAAGAAAAGCAGATTGCGGATATTCCGATTCTGCACAGTCTTACGTTAAGATAGATGATGCTGCAGATAAGTATCGGAAGTCCGAACGCAAAGTATATTATGTTGTCTTCAGCGATAAGAAATACCAGATAAAATAGTGTTGCACCGCCCATGATAAGGATGGAACCTGCTTTTACAGTGCTGAATTTGTAATTTCCTACGATGATCATAACGGCGGAAACGACTGTTGAAAGTATGATAGCGATACGCCCGATACTCGGTCCGTTATGTGCAAAAGAAAAGACGGTAAGAAACAGTCCGCAAGCCAGAACTATCATACATACAATAAAGCTGCATTTGTTTGCTCTACGATATTGTTCAGCATTCATATTATTTGATTCCTTTCGCAAAAGAAAAATTTATTTAGATATATTCAATTATATATATAAAATTTTATCACAATAAAAGTATTCAAACCAGCACCGGCACTGAATATTTTGTATCATTTCTTGTTTTTTTGATGCTTATTTATGGTATAATGAGCCACAGATACAATTCTTATGAATGGAGGACTCTGCAGTGCTTTCTGTAGTTATACCCGCATACAATGAAGAGGAAATGATCCCAAAGACCTCACAGACAATAGAGAAGATATTGAAAGAAGCCGGAATAGAACACGAGCTTCTTTTTATAAACGACGGTTCCAAGGACAATACCTGGACTGTTATAGAAGATGAAGCTAGGAAGAATCCTCTCGTCAAGGGTGTATGCTTTTCCAGAAATTTCGGAAAAGAATCCGCTATCTTTGCGGGTCTGTATGAATCAAAAGGCGACTGCGCGGTTGTTATAGATTGCGATCTTCAGCATCCGCCGGAAAAGATCGTCGAGATGTACAGACTCTGGGAACAGGGCTATGAGATAGTGGAAGGCGTTAAGGCCAGTAGAGGCAAAGAGAGCGGACTGCACAGATTTGCAGCCAAGAGCTTTTACAATATCATGACCGATGCTGTGGGCTTTGACATGTCCAGAGCTTCAGATTTCAAGCTCCTCGACAGAAAGGCAGTCAATGTCCTTCTTAATATGAATGAGAAGAATGCGTTCTTTAGAGCTCTTTCTTCCTGGATCGGTTTTAAATCCACAGAAGTTGAATACGATGTAAGAGAGAGGGAAGCCGGCACTTCCAAGTGGAGCACCAGAGCTCTTATTAAATATGCCGTGACCAATATCTCTTCATTTACATCAGCTCCGCTTCAGATCGTGACATTACTTGGTGTTCTTGTATTCGGACTTGGACTTTATTCAATAATAGAGGCTTTGGTCAGGTACTTTATGGGAACCGCCAAGGAAGGATTTACGACAGTTATCATACTTCAGTGTCTGACAAGTTCTGCTATCATGCTCGGACTGGGCATCATAGGCTTTTATATTTCCAAGATATACGAGGAAGTAAAGGGCAGACCTAAGTTTATAATTGATAGAACCACGTACGAAAAATAACGAAATAATATAAAAAATCTTGGTTAAATCGCAATAATGGGTTAAAATATTAATGAGTGGTAATTTATCTTGTGTAAACGAGAAAGGAGAAATTAATGCTTGCAACGTTGATTCCTTTGTTTGACGAGAAAATGTCAGTATGTGCTTATTCTGTTTTTGCTCGAAAGGAAAACCACTTTTTAAACCCCGAAATGGAGGGTGGAGCGAGATTTGACGGTGCCGGTACGGTTCATGAGCTTGAAGTAGTAAGCAGTATGGGCGTAGGCACTCTTTCAGGCGGAAAAGAAGTATTTGTTCCGATAAATCAATTTTCGTTATTTGCAGAGATTTCACTTCAGTGTACGGTTCCCGCAAATAAGGTTGTCCTTTTGATGGACAACTCCATTTTACCCGAAGAGAATTTTATCAAGAGAGTAAAAGAACTTAAGCAACAAGGTTACAAGCTTGCGATAAGGAAGCTTCCGATATCTTGCTTTGAGCCCTACAAACAGATCTTGAATCTGTGTGACTATATTTTCCTTAATCACGCCAAGATCGATATATCCAAAGCTAAGATCTATTTCAGTAATGTATATCCCAATATTAAACTTTGCGTTGTCAATGTGGATTCTCAGGAAGATTATGAGATGCTCACGAAGGACGGCGGATACGACCTTTATGAAGGAAGTTTTTTCAGAATGCCGATCACGCATTCTGAAAAGCAGGTCAATCCTTTGAAGGTCAACTATATAGAGCTTCTTAACGTTGTAAATGCACCGGACTATGATCTTACCGATGCGGCTGATGTTATCGGAAAAGACCCGGCGCTTGTTATCTCGCTTCTTGAGATAGTAAACAGAATGGCTCTTAATTCCGAGATCACATCGATAAGACACGCGGCTGCGATGCTCGGTCAGAAAGAACTTAAAAGGTGGATCAACACGGCAGTTACGAAAGAATTGTGTTCGGACAAGCCTTCTGAGATCACAAGGCTTGTAATGATAAGAGCCAAATTTGCGGAGAATCTCGCGGAAGTATTTGAGATGGCAATGCAGGCTCCGGAGCTGTTCCTTATGGGACTTTTCTCAGCACTTGATATCATGCTTGAGAAGACTATGGAGGAAGCGCTTGATATGGTAGTTGTATCCAAGAACGTCAGAAGTGCTCTTCTTGAGGGAAAGGGAGAGTTTGCACCCGTTCTTGAATTTATCAAGAAATATGAGGATGCGGATTGGACAGAAGTTTCAAGACTTATGGTTCTTGGAAACATGGATATGAAAAAAGTTTATGAAGCATATCTTTCGGCACTGAGATGGTACAGGGATCTTATTCCCGTATGACGAAGGAAACGCGACGTGGGGTAGCGTTATGTTTAGTGATCAGACATTCGGTGTAATTGCTTACAACCTGTCGGCACTTATTGTCAGTGTTACTTGCATCATTTACAAGCTGATAATTCCCAGCAGGCTCAAATTCAGAAACAGATTATTTAATTCGCTTATTATTATTCTCGCCATAGATGCTTTTTCCGCTATCTATGGCGAAATTATACGCGGTTACGATATGGCACACGAGACCGCGCTTTTTCTTCGCAATCTAAACGAGATGCTCTACTTCTCAAGCCACTTTGCCATCGCTCCGATTATCGCAAGATACACCATGCTCAAATGCGGTGTGGAGCACAAGATAAGAGGCTGGAGAGTGGTCGCCGTCCACT
Organism: Butyrivibrio sp. XB500-5; assembly: GCF_003625505.1. Lineage (NCBI taxonomy): Bacteria > Bacillati > Bacillota > Clostridia > Lachnospirales > Lachnospiraceae > Butyrivibrio > Butyrivibrio sp. XB500-5. The sequence goes on along the minus strand of NZ_RAIS01000001.1, from coordinate 304,020 downwards.
TGCCTTTTTTGATCTCGGAATTCATGATTCTTTCCAATCCATGGTTCCATCTTATCTATACCATCGACGACAATCTAGTATATTCAAGAGAATGGGGCGTCTATGTTGTTTACATCATAGGTGGTCTGTATTTCATATTGTCTGCCGTATTTATCTATTTATATTGGGATCTGTTAAAGAGACTGGAGCAGATCGCGGTAATCTTTTTTTACATCCTCGTTCTTATCGGAACCCTTATACAGATGGTCTTTCCCAATATAAGCTGCGAGCTGTTGTGTGAGGCAATAGGTGCAATGGGAATGATGGTCGTCCTTGAAAACGATGATGACAGAAGGGATTATACGACCAAGGCATATAACAGGAATGCTCTTATAAATGATATGATGATCTATTTCAAATATAAGAGACCTTTCGATGTTATATTCATAGACATACTCAATGAGGAAATACTGCGAAGACTGCTTACTTACACGGATTATGAAAAGATACTTACAGAGGTCGTTAAGTTCCTTAAATCCTTGAGTGAAAAGTATGATGTATACAGAGTCGGCGTGAACAGTTTCTTTGTGGTCTGTCCTGAGATCTCGGAAAAAAGAGCCAAGAAAACTGCCGAAGAAATATATGGAAGATTTAAAGAGTTTTGGACCTACAGAGGCAGGATAGCTACGCTTAATGCGAAAGTCGTTCAGGCCGGAACCGAGGACGGAATAGGTGATATCGATAAGCTCTTTAAGGTACACGGAAGCGGTAAAAACGTCGAAAAAGACGGCCCGATCTTTTATGATGAGCTATAGATCTTTTTCTTAGAATAAAAAGGGAAAAAATATGCTTGAGGGAAATTTACCGGGAAGCCTTAATTTTGTAATAGCTTCTCTGGCAGTCAGTTTAACAAGTATTTTATGCATGGTTGTTATCAGGAAGAAAAAGAATGCTAGGAACCGCCTTCTTATTGCGCTTCTTTTTATAGTATTTTTGGATTCGATAACGGGAATAGTATCAACTATTTCTTACATTTCTTCCGCGCCGTATTTTATCAGGATAACTCTGTGCTATTTTCCCAAATATATTTATTATTCAACGCATTTTCTTATGATGCCGATCTTTTACTGTTACATTATAAGAGTTTGCGGCATTCATCATTTGTTTACCGGAAAACTTTTTTCGATAATCGGCATACCTGTGGCTATCCTTGAGCTTCTTGTATTTTCCAATCCGTTTACAAAGCTTACCTTTTATGCAAATTCCGATCTTATTTTTCACAGAGGAATAGCTGTTTATATAGCATACGTGATCAGTGCGCTCTATTTTATTTTGTGTATCGTTACGCTTGTGATGTATTGGACCAATATAGATAAGCTTAAAAAGATAGCACTTGTCTATTTCCTTGCACTCGCCATTGTGGGAATCGTTGTTCAGATGCTGTTCCCTGCATTTAACTGCGAGCTTTTGTGTGAAGCAGTGGGACTGATGGGAATAATGATCATTCTGGAAAAAGACGATGACAGGGCGGATTCCATCACGGGTCTTTATAACAGGAATGCACTTATGACCGACCTTGATAAGAATATCTTATTAAAAAAAGAATTCCATGTTATCTGCATTCGAATCGAAAATGTCGAGCTCTATCAGACTATCGTAGGATACGACTGTTTTGAGCTTGTTAAGCATGAGATCGCCAAGTATCTGTTTGTTGCTGCCGATAAATTCGATGTTTATACCGATGAGATTTCCTGTTTCTACATCATCTGTCCCAAAGAGCATGAAAAGGAAGTCAAGAAGCTGATATTTGACATAAAGACAAGGTTCGATAAGAGCTTTAAGGTAAAGAAACAGGAGATATATGTGAATCCCGTTATCCTTTGCGTAAGCTCACCGGATATGTTTAAGAGCACAGAGGACATCTTGCTTCTTGGAGAATCTTCCATCAGTGACAATGACTACGGAAACGTCTACATGTGGCATGATCTTGATGAAGTTCAGAGAAGGATTGATATTGAAAAAGCAATCGTAAGAGGCATCAACACCAGACACTTTAAGGTAAAATACAAACCCATTTTTTCCAAGGAGGGTAGAAAGCTTAAGGGAGCGGAAGCGCTGATCGCTCTTGAAGATACCGATATAGGTGAGGTTTCTTTTGAAGAGCTTATAAGTGTTGCGGAGAAATATAATCTGGAAGAAGTCATGCAAAAGATGATGATCGAGGACATCTTTGATTTCCTTGACGGCGAGTTTGAAGAGGCTGTATCGGGCTCTTTTGACCTGATGCTTATTCATGCGCTCTCACAGAAAGTCCTCAATGAAGATATGACTAACGCAATTACAAGGCTTGTTGCGAAGTACAATATCGATGTTACGGGTGTAGCTGTCGACATAAGTCAGAATATTGTCGATGCCTATGCAGAGAAGGCTCTTTATGCCCAAAAAGAGCTTAAAAAGAGTGATATTCGAGTATTCCTCGGAGACTACAGGATAAGCTATCTCGATGACAAGGATGATAACATTCCGGGATTCGACGGAGTTATCCTTAACATGAAATCTTTTATTGAAAAGATGGGAATGTCGCAAGGCCGCATCACTCTCGGAAATAAAGCACAGATGATAAAAGAGCTCGGAAAAAAGGTTCTTATTACGGGAGTAGAATCTTTGGAATACTATGATATGATAGAGGATATTTATGCTGATTATATTTTTGGCAGTTATCTGTCTGTTCCGCTTTCCAAGGAGCAATTTGTCGAGCTGCTTAAAAAAGAATGATCAGCTTTGGGGTAAGGAACTTAGTGTATGAAAAAGTGGGGTATTGCAGCTTTAGTTGTTATTTTGATCGCTGCGCTTGTCATATATATTGATTGGAGAGGAAGAAGCTATGAGGTTGTGGAGGGCGATAAGCTTGTTGTCGTTTCGCCGCATCCCATAGAGTTTATGATTCCTCTTATCCAGGAATTTGAAAACGAGACGGACATTTCCGTGGACCTTAAAAGTATGGGAACGTCCGCAGCGATAGACAGCATAGTTAATGATGAAAATGTTGATATTATGTGGGGCGGATCTCTTCTTTCGGTCGGCCCTTACTTAGATAATTTCTATTCTTATGAAACTCCCAACAAAAAAGACTTTATGTATGCGTTTACCAATGAGGCAGGCACGGTAACATGCTTTTCCGATGTGCCGAGTGTTCTTATGGTCAACACCGATCTTATAGGCGATATCAGTATATTGGGATATAAGGATCTTTTGAATCCGGCGCTTAAAGGGAAAATAGCGTTTGCAGATCCCGGAAGATCGTCGTCTTCTTTTGAGCACCTTGTAAATATGCTCTATGCGATGGGTGACGGAGAGCCCGAAAACGGATGGAATTATGTGAAAAGCTTTATTTCGCAGCTTGACGGTAATCTTCTTGAGAGTTCTTCTGTCGTATATCAGGGCGTTGCCAACGGTAAGTATGCGGTGGGCCTTACCTTTGAAGAGGCTGCCGTTACCATGCTTAAAAGCGATAAGCATGTAAGTATTGTTTATATGAATGAGGGAGTGGTAATGACTCCCGATGGAATCTATATTTCCAAGAATTCCAAAAGACTTGAAAATGCCAAAAAGTTTGCGGACTTTATGACATCCAAGGATGCGCAGCAATATATGGCAAGCGACCTCGGAAGAAGGTCTGTGAGAAGAGATGTTGAATCATCGATCCTTGTTGTTCCGAGGTATAAGATAAACAATCTTCCCGTAGACAGAAATAAAGTTATTGAAAGTAAAAATACGTGGATAGAAGAATTTAACAGGATCCGGAAGGAGGACGGCAATGGCTAAAGAAGTGCGCTCCTTTCAGGAAAATATAAGAAGAACCTTCATAAGATTTTCTATCGTTCCCGTTGCTGCGATCGTTATGGCTGCGCTGATACTGTTTGTCTTTTCCTGGCTTACCTTTATGGCATCATCAAATGAACAGGAAAACAAGGCGGCAAGCGAAGAGATAGCGGGTAAGCTTGATGTGTATTGCAGCATGGTTGATAAGGTCGCTTCCGAGATCAAAAAAGAAGACTATGATGTATCGGGAAACGATGTTTTCAGAATATTGTACGAGTGTACATCAGAGTATGGTGACATCGGAAATCTACTTATTATGTCGCCTTCTATGGAAGCTCTTTTTTCAAGTAAGGATCATGTACCGGCATTTCTGACGCAGTCCGAGTATTCGAACTGGGGAATCTGGAATGTGATAACTACATATAAAGGACAGACTAAGGTCACTTTGTACAGCGGTAATCTCTGCGTTTCAAAAGGTATTTATGAAGGCGGCAGATTGCAGGCTGCGGTTGTGTACATTATTCCGAAAGAAGTAATGTCATCCGTTATAAGTAATCAGAACAGATACGTGATCATAACAGACAAGCACGGATGGGTATATACGGCAAATACCAGAGGACTTCAGGATGTGTTTGGACAGATAGACAATACGATAAGCTCCGAAGTCGGCTTTGTTAAGCTTGACGGCAATCTCTATTATTCGTACAGAACTGAGCTTAAAAAGGGACTTATAGTCTATACCGTAAATGATGTCAACAGAAGCGTACATTTGATATGGGCGATAATTGCCATTATCACGGTGATCTTCCTTGCAATCGCGCTTATCACTGTAAAGAGCACGGCCATAAGCTCTGTAAGATACACGAAAGATATCAAAAAAATCGAAGATGCTTTTGAAGAGGTCCAAAAAGGTAAGCTAGATGTCAATCTTGATATTCACAGCAGCAAGGAATTTCAGACAATCGGTGATGACTTTAACGAGATGCTGGAAGGACTTAAGGAGCAGATAGGAAGGAATAAAGAGCTTGCGGAGAACGTTGCCTTTTCGCAGGTTAAGCAGCTTGAGAGCCAGTTTAATCCGCACTTTATTTTTAATACGCTTGATAATATAAGGTTTATGGCAAGGATCGATGCGGCCGCGGCAGATAAGATGATAGTGTCGTTATCGGGACTTTTGCGCTACAGTATCAAGGAAGTAAGAGAAGAGGTAACGGTAAAAGAGGACCTTGATCATTTGCAGTATTACCTGAATATCCTGCAGATCAGATTTAATAAGCGTTTTGCGTATTCGATAGAGGTTCAGGATGATATTATGGATTGCCTGATCCCTAAGCTTCTTATACAGCCTCTTTTGGAGAATGCCGTTAAATACGGTTTTAACGGACAAGAGAAATTGACGGTAAGTATCAGAGGTTACCAGATGCAGGAGAAACTGATATTTATCTGTGAGGATGACGGCGCGGGAATTGATGAGGAGCTTCTGGAGGAGATCAGGAACAATCTTAAGGCAGAAAACAATACATCGTCCCACTACGGTATTTACAACATTCATCGAAGGATCGGCCTTATGTATAACGGTGATTTCGGGCTTGATATTTCAAGTAAAAAGAATGCGGGAACGCTTGTAAGGATAACTGTTCCAAAGCGCGTAGGCGAGGAGAAGATTATTTGATTGATCACAGAGGTGTTTTACAATGTACAGAGTTTTGATCGTTGAAGATGAGGATATCATCAGAAAAGGAATTGCATATACGATGGACTGGATGGGCATGGGATGCACCATCGCGGGAGAAGCCTGCAACGGAAAAGAGGGGCTTGATAAGATAAAAGAGCTTGAGCCCGACATCGTTCTTGCGGATATCATGATGCCCGTTATGGACGGAATAGAGATGATAAGAGAAGCCAAGAAAAGAGGCATCGGAGATTTTAAGAGTATTATACTGACAAGCTATGCGGATTTTGAATATGCCAAAGCAGCGATAGATCTTGATGTTTCCGCATATCTTATGAAGCCTGCCTCGGAGGATGAACTTAAAAAAGATGTTGAGAAGATAATCGCTGAACTTGAGAAGGAGTACAGGTTCAAGGAGTTTTCCAAAAAGCAAAGATCCTTTGAAGATATTGATACCGTATATATCAAGCAGGATAAAGACAATGACTATGTCAAATATGTTCTTGAGGCGACCAAGGAGCATTATGCCGAGAAGATAAGCATAGAGCAGTTTTCTGAAAAGCTTGGAGTATCGGGAAGTTATTTATCGAGGAAATTTAAAGAGGCAACAGGCACAAGCTATCTTGATTTTCTTAATAAGTACCGTGTTCAGCAGGCAATACGTCTCCTTGAGACCGGCAAGTATAAAGTATATGAAGTGTCGGATATGACGGGATTTTCCGATTATAAGCATTTCAGCACCGTTTTTAAGCGCTATACGGAAGTCGCACCGTCGGAGTTTTTGAACTAAAGTCAAACCCCGGTTCTGCCGGAATTTATAGACCGATATCATGAAAAATGAACCTTTGGATTATAGGAGGTTCATTTTTTTGTTCAGAAAATCGGATAACTAAACAGAAATATAGGTATTTATAGATTAATCTTTTTCCTAGAATAGTATTATCAAATATTTATTTGATGAAAGGAGAAGGATAATGAAAAAGAGATTAGCAATGGTATTGGCAGGACTTATGGCTATCGGTGTTGTTGGATGTGGTGTTAATTCTGCGCCCGCTGCACCTGAAGCAGCTCCCGCAGAGGAAGCTAAGCCTGAAGCAGACGCTCCTGCACAGGAAGAAGCAAAAGCTGAGGAAGCCGGAGATACAGCGAACTTAGATGAGCTTATTGAAGCAGCTAAGGCTGAGGGCGAGCTTGTCGTTTACGGTTCTTGTGAAGAAGAGTATCTGGCAGCTGCTTGTGAGCACTTCCAGGAACTCTACGGAGTTAAGGTTACATACCAGAGACTTTCAACCGGTGAGGTTCAGAGTAAGATAGAAGAAGAGAACGGTAATCCTTCAGGTGACGTTTGGTTCGGCGGTACAACCGATCCTTATAACGTAGCTGCAAGCGAGGGCCTTCTTGAAGCATATGAGGCACAGAACGCCAGCCATCTTATCAGCAATACATATCGTGATGCCGATGGATATTGGTATGGTATTTATAAAGGAATCCTTGGATTCATGGTTAACATGGATGAGCTTCAGCGTATGAATATTGACCAGCCTCAGGATTGGAAGGATCTTCTTAATCCCGAGTACAAAGGTCTCATCTGGCTTTCAAACTACAACACAGCCGGAACCGCTAAGCTTGTTGTTAACACAATGATCCAGAAGTACGGACATGATGAAGGTATCCAGTACCTTGTAGATCTTGATAAGAATATCGAGGTTTATACAAAGTCAGGTTCAGGCCCTTCTAAGAATGTCGGAACAGGTGAGTGTATTGTTGGTATCGGTTTCCTTCACGATGGTATTACACAGATCGTTGATAACGGATACGGCAACATCGGACTTATCATTCCTTCATCGGGAACATCATTCGAGGTTGGTGCAACAGCTATCTTTAAGGGAGCTAAGCACCCCAATGCAGCTAAGCTTTGGATTGAGTATGCTCTTAGCCCTGAGTGTGTTGAGCTTGCGGCAGAGAACGGTTCATACCAGTTCCTCGTACTCGACAATGCTAAGCAGCCAGAAGTAGCATCTCAGTTCGGACTTAATCCCGATAACGTTATGGATTATGACTTTGCGGATGCAAAAGAGAATACTCCCAAGTACGTTGAAGAAGTTATGAACGCACTCGGAAGTGCAGCAGACGATCGTTTCCAGACTGAATAATCTTGATTGTTATGTGGGGCGGGTTGCGTATAGATCCGCCCCATATTTATTCCGCAATGTATTTATTTTCACAAGGAGGACTTAGTAATGGCAAAGAGTCAAAGTGCCAGCCTTGACAGGAAGAAGCTGATGGCCGATCCCATTATGGTTACGACCATTGCGCTTTTGATTGTTTTTTTGACAGTTTTCATCTTATATCCGCTCGCAATCTTGCTTGTGGACAGTTTTGTTTCCGAGACGGGATTTACTTTCGATACATTTAAGCGTGTTATGGCGCTTCCGAATTTCAGACGTGCTATAACAAATACTTTGAAGGTAGGTTTTCTTGTTGGTATTGCATCGGCTCTCATAGGTCTTTTGTTTGCCTATGTTGAGGTGTATGTCAAGCTTCGTACAAGATTCATGGAGGGACTTTTCAGAGTCGTATCCATGCTTCCCGTTGTTTCACCACCATTTGTTCTTTCATTATCGATGATCATGCTTTTCGGTAAGGCAGGTATCATCACCCGTTTCCTTTTAAAGATATACGATAACAGTGTTTACGGCTTCTGGGGAATTACGATCGTTCAGACCCTTACGTTCTTCCCGGTATGCTATATGATGCTAAAGGGTCTCCTTAAGAATATCGATCCATCTTTGGAGGAAGCTGCAAGAGATATGGGAGCTTCCAGATTTAAGGTATTTACGACGGTTACATTACCACTCATTCTTCCGGGTCTGGGCAATGCGTTTCTCGTAACTTTTATCGAGTCTATCGCAGATTTTGCAAACCCGATGATCATCGGTGGTTCTTACGATACACTTGCAACAACTATCTATCTCCAGATCACGGGTGCTTATGATAAACAGGGCGCTGCGGCAATGGCTGTGGTTCTTTTGGGAATAACACTTCTTATGTTTATTGTTCAGAAGTACTATCTGGAGGCTAAGAGTACGGCAACTCTTTCCGGAAAAGCATCGAGAGAGCGTATGCTTATTACCGATAAGAGCGTTACGGTTCCGCTTACGATACTTTGTTCCGCACTTGCCATTTTCGTTATTCTCATGTACATCTGTGTTCCTTTCGGAGCGATGTTCCGCACATGGGGATATGATTTCCATCTTACATTTAAGTGGTTCGGACAGGTGTTTAAAAAGTACAAGGGCTTCAAGGCGTTTAAGGACAGCTTTATCCTGTCGCTTATTTCCGCGCCGATCACAGCTCTTTTGTCCATGATCATTTCTTATCTTGTTGTAAAGAGAAAGTTTAAGGCAAAAGGATTTATAGAAGCGGTTTCAATGCTTGCCATGGCGGTTCCCGGTACGGTTCTCGGTATCGGATATATCAGAGGTTTTTCCGGAGGTCTTTTCGGAAGCGGAATTCTTCAGGGCTTATACGGAACCGGTGCGATACTGGTGATCGTATTTGTTGTTCGAAGCCTTCCTACCGGAACACGAAGCGGTATCTCAGCTCTTCGTCAGATCGACAAGAGTATTGAGGAATCGGCTTACGACATGGGCGCTGACAGCTTGAAAGTATTTATGACGGTGACGCTTCCTCTTATTAAGGACAGTTTCCTTAGCGGTTTCGTAACCTCATTTGTACGAAGCATCACGGCGATCAGTGCGATAATTCTTTTGGTTACACCTTCGTACCTGCTCATTACCGTACAGATCAATGAGTTTGCAGAGAAGGGTGCATACGGAATTGCCTGCGCGTTTGCGTCAATTCTTATTCTCATAACTTACGGCGCGGTTCTTATCATGAACATACTTATGAAGTATTTCGGAACAAGCCGCAGAGTACAGACAAACGATTAATGAAAGAGGTGTAAAATGGCTAAAGAGAAAAAGGGTGTTCGCCTTGAACACATTTCAAAAATTTATAAAGATCCTAAGACAGGAAAAGATTTTTATGCGGTAAAGGATGCCAATCTTGAGATTGAGCCCGGTAGCTTCGTTACATTGCTCGGTCCTTCCGGATGCGGTAAGACAACAACGCTTCGTATGATCGCGGGCTTTGAGAGTCCCGACGAAGGTGAGATCTATTTGGGAAATGAGCCCATCAATGCTCTTACTCCCAATAAGCGTGATACGGCGATGGTATTCCAGAGCTATGCGCTTCTTCCTCACTACAACATCTTTGATAACGTAGCTTACGGACTTAAGCTTCGCAAGATGGACAAAGAGACTATTAAGCGCAAGGTTACCGATATTCTCGGACTTGTAGGACTTGAGGGCATGGAAAACCGTATGACCAATCAGCTTTCAGGTGGTCAGCAGCAGAGAGTTGCTCTTGCAAGAGCGCTTGTAATCGAGCCCGGAGTTCTTTTGTTCGATGAGCCTTTATCAAACCTTGATGCCAAGCTCAGAGTATCGATGCGTACCGAGATAAGAAGAATCCAACAGGAAGCAGGAATAACGGCTATCTATGTAACACACGACCAGAGTGAGGCTATGGCGATCTCAGACAAGGTTATCATCATGAACGGCGGCAATGTTGAGCAGATCTCAACTCCTCAGGAAGCATATTATTATCCGAATAATAAGTTCGTTGCGGACTTTATCGGTGAGGCTAATTTCCTAAAGGGTGTTGTAGCGGCTCAGGATAAGGTTGAGATAGCAGGATCACAGATCAGCTGCGCAACAGGTAATTTAACGATAAATTCTGATTGTAATGTTGTACTTCGCCCGGAAGGTGCTATACTTGGAGATAGTGGAGTGCTTAAAGGAAGCGTTAAGTATTCATGCTTCATGGGAGCATATCAGGATTACCATATCCTTGTTGGTGATACTCTTCTTAAGATACAGGAATACAATCCAAAGAATAAGAAGATATACAATGTGGGAGATGAGGTATTCCTCAGCTTTGAGGATAATACTCTCTACGCACTTTAATATTAAGAACGGAGCATTATTATATGAATGCATGGTCACTTATTGAATTTTTGGAAAGCTCCAATGATATTGCGGTTGCAATAAGACTCGTTGTGGCGACATTCTTCGGCAGCCTTATCGGTTGGGAGAGAATTGTCAAAAGACACAGCGCCGGAATCAAGACTTTTGCGCTAGTGAGTCTGGGCTCCGCTGTCGCAACAGCACTTAATGTTTATCTTGCACAGTTGCCGGGACTTAACGCCGATGTTAGCCGTATACCTGCCGGTGTTGTAAGCGGTATAGGCTTTCTCGGAGCAGGAACGATCCTTGTTACCGGAAGACAGCAGATCAAGGGACTTACGACCGCTGCTTCATTGTGGGTTACATCATGTATGGGAATGGCTATCGGAGGAGGCTATCTGATAATCGGAGTTGTATGCTTTGCTCTTGTTATGATAGCCAATGTCATCCTTCTTCATCTTAGTCATCGAGTAGAGGATAACAGCAAGTACATGAGCGTTTATGTTGAAGTTAATAAAGCGAAAGGCGTCAACAAGCTTATCCAAACCTTATCGTCTGAAAACTGTAAGATAAGCAGTATGACCAAGAGTAAAGAAAAGACTCTTCAATCATCGGACGCAGCAATAATTGTGGATATTGATTTTGACAGAAGACGTTCACATAAGGAAGTATTGGACTTATTAAATGCTCAGGAATTTGTTAATTATGTGGAAGAAATCTGACATTTTGTAAAGAAATCTAAAAATAGACTGATTAAAGAACTGCCAGCGAAAAAACCTCGTTGGCAGCTTTTTTATCTTGACATTTCTTTACAAATATATTAACATTACCAAAGTGACAATTATTTATTATTATGAAAAAAGTTGAAGGGGACAATTAAATGACGATTCTAGCATTTTTGGCAGTTCTTCCTGCCGCAGTTTTATTGTACGTTATCTACAAGGCAGACAATGTCGAGAAAGAGCCTATCGGGCTTATGGCATTGGTGTTTTTCTTGGGAGTTCTTTCCACGATTTCAGCAATGATCTTGGAAACGATCGGTACATATGTACTTGATCTGGCATTTATGAATATGGGTGGATCGAGAAATCTTATTTACACATTTCTTATGACTTTCCTTGTTGTCGGTGTTGCCGAAGAGGGCGGTAAATATTTCGTATTAAAGAAGATGACATGGAAAAATAAGGAATTCAATTTCTCATTTGACGGTATCGTTTATTCGGTGTGTGCATCATTGGGATTTGCAACACTTGAGAATATACTTTATGTTCTTCCCGGCGGTTTTGGTGTCGGAGTTGTAAGAGCTATTTTATCAGTACCCGGACACTGCATCTTTGGTGTGTTCATGGGTGTTTATTACGGACTTGCCAAGGGCAATGAGCTCAGAGGAAATATGGAAGGCATGAAGATGAATCTTCGCAAGGCTTTCTGGATTCCCGTTGCAATCCACGGTTTCTATGATTTCTGTCTTATGGCTGAAATGGAGATCTTGCTTCTTGCATTCTTGGGACTTGAGATATTCATGGTTGTTCGTGCGATCAAGATGATCAAACTTATGTCTAAGACAGACATGCCTCTTATTCCCGGCGTTACTGCAGAGGAAGCTATCAATATAAGAAACATGCAGGCAATGCAGCAGGCTATGCCTCAGGGAATGGCCTTCCAGCAGGGAATGGCAATGCAGCAGGGCATGCAGATGACTCAGGGAATGGCTCAGAACATGCAGCAGCCATATGCTCAGATGAATCAGAATATGGCAGGAAACTTCCGGCAGCCTTACACAAATATGAATCAGAACGTTCAGCAGCCTTACAATCAGATGCAGAACGGTTACGGATATACACCTGTTCAGAACGCACAGCCTATGCAGAATGATGCATTCGCCGCTCAGCCCGTTCAGAATGCACAGCCCGTTCAAAATGAGCAGCCGCTTCAGAATGTTCAGGAGATAGTTAATACAAATACTCAGAACACGGTTAATAATCAGACAGAGGAACTCTTCAACCAGGATCCCGCTATCATGATCCAGAATGAGCCTTTAACTGACGGACTTTCCAATCCGGCTCCCGTGTTTACGGCAGATGAGCTTACTTGATAAGTTTTAATTTGATTAAAGACATTAAGATTGTACTAGGATTCTTAAAAATATCCGATTTTTTCTAACATGGCTATAACCTATAATGACATTGTCGAAAAACGACAATGTCATTTTTTATTTCCAAATTTTATGGGAGGTTATGGTATGAAGAAAAAAATTATCGCAACTATTTTAGCTGCAGCAACAGTTCTTTCTATGACAGCATGTGGCGTTTCAGCTCCTGAAGCTCCTGCGGCACCTGCAGCTACAGATGCAACAGAAGCAGCGGCAGAGACACCTGCGGCAGATGCAACAGCAGCTGAGGCAGTAACACCTGCAGCTGATGCTATCACACTTGTTATGGCAGAGGTTAATAACCTTGATACCATCGTTGGTATGACAGATGCTAAGTTTAAGGAAGAGGTTGAGAAGAGATCAAACGGATCTATCATTATTGACCTTCAGCCCGGTGGAGTTCTCGGTGATGAGGCAGCTGTGCTTGATTCAATGCTTGGTGGCGGCGGAACAATCGATATGTCAAGAATTTCCGCTTTCGCTCTTACACCTTACGGCGGAGAGAAGTCAATGCTTCTTTCACTTCCTTACACATTCGTAAACCGTGAGCATTTCTGGAACTTTGCCAATTCAGATCTTGCACAGGAATTCCTTCTTGAGCCCTCAGAAAAAGGCAGAGGCATCAGAGGTCTTTTCTATGGTGAGGAAGGCTTCCGTCATTTCTTCACAAGAGATGCAATTACAGGTATCGAGTCATTCAAGGGCATGAAGCTTCGTGTTTCTACAGACCCTGTTATGACAGGTCTTGTTGAGGGTCTTGGCGCATCTGCTACACCTATTGATTTCAACGAGCTTTATCAGTCACTTCAGACAGGTGTTGTTGACGGTGCTGAGCAGCCTATTGCTAACTACAAGTCAAAGGCATTCCCTGAAGTTGCTCCCAATATGATCCTTGACGGACATACGCTTGGTGCCATCCAGGTAGTTATCACAGACGATGCTTGGAACAAGCTTACACCTGAGCAGCAGGAAATCATTACAGAGGCAGGTAAGGCAGCTTCTGAGTACAACCGTTCAATCTCTGAAGAGAAGGAGAACGAGGTACTTGAGCAGCTTAAGGCTGACGGTGTAAACATCGTTGAAGTTGAGGATATTACTCCTTGGCAGGAAGCAGTTAAGCCTGTTATCGAAGAGAACACTAAGGGACAGGAAGATCTTTACAAGAAGATCTGCGATATGAAGTAATCTTTTTTCAAGATTAAATTACAGTTTTAATTAAGCAATAAATTACAAGGCACAGAGAGTCTTACTTCCTGTGCCTTGTTTAGAAAAGAGGCATTTTATGGAAGGCATTTTTAATCAGATTGATAAGATCAAGCCTTTATACGATATGACATATAAGGTTATGCTTTTTATCTGCAAGCTTCTACTTGTTGCAGATATCCTTATCACTAGCATAGCAGTTGCATGTAGATATATACCTTTTGTTACCGCTCCTGCATGGTGTGAAGAGATAGTGCTTACACTTATGGCGTATATGGCAGTATTATCAGCTGCGCTTGCTATCAGACGCGGTGCACATATCCGTATGACAGCTTTAGACTCATATTTACCCAAGGTTGTCATTAAAGCGCTTGATATTTTAAACGATGTTTTTGTTTTTGGGCTTGCGCTGGTAATGATCACTGTGGGATGGAAGTATGCACTCAAATTAGGAAGCATGGGATCATATACAAGTGTGCCTTTCCTTTCAAGATTTTGGCTTTATTTCCCGATTCCCGTTGCGGGCGTGGCAATGGTGGTCTTCGAAATAGAAGCGTTCTACAACCATATTAAGAGCATAGTTATTAAGGAGGAGAATAAGTAATGGCAATAAATACAACAGCTATTGCAATATTGCTTGTGAGCTTTCTCGTTATGATTTTGCTCAGATTTCAGATTGCGTATGCAGTAGCACTTTCATCTATTTTCTGTTTGTTATATCAGGGATTCCCGCTTACAACAGTTTGTCAGCAGATGGTTAAGGGAATCAGTTCTTTTAGTTTGATGGCGGTACCGTTCTTCATCACCATGGGTTGCATAATGGGTAGCGGAGGAATATCCGAGAAACTCATTGCTCTTGCAAATTCCTGCGTTGGATGGATGACAGGCGGAATGGCGATGGTTAATATCGTTGCTTCATATTTCTTCGGAGGTATTTCCGGATCTGCAGCTGCAGATACAGCATCACTTGGAACAATCCTTATACCTATGATGGTAGAAGAGGGATATGATGACGATTTCTCAACAGCTGTAACCATCACATCATCATGTGAGGGACTTCTTGTTCCTCCCAGTCACAACATGGTTATCTATGCCATGAGTGCAGGAGGTATATCTGTAGGAAGCCTTTTCCTTGCAGGATATATTCCGGGAGCACTTCTTGCTATCTCTCTTATGGTTGGATCATATATCATATCCAAGAAGAGACATTATCCCAAGGGAGAAGCATTTAACATAAAGAGTTTTATTAAACAGCTCGGAGTATCTATCTGGGCTCTTGCAGCAATCATTATTGTTGTAGTGGGAGTTGTAGGTGGTGCGTTCACAGCTACAGAGTCTGCAGCTATTGCAGTTATCTATAGTCTTATTGTCAGTGTATTCATTTATAAGGGACTTGACCTTAAGGGAATATGGAAGACTCTTGAGCAGTGTATTGACACACTTTCCATTGTGCTTATCCTTATCTCAACTTCAAGTATCTTTGGCTTTTGCCTGACAACACTTCATGTACCTGATCTTGCTGCAAATGCTATTATCGGACTTACACGTAATCCGATACTTATAGCACTTCTTCTTAACCTGATACTTCTTGTACTCGGATGCATTATGGATATGGCTCCCATCATCCTGATAGCTACACCTATCCTTCTTCCGATCGCACAGTCTATCGGTATCAATCCGATTCAGTTTGGTATCATGATCATCCTTAACTGCGGTATCGGACTTCTTACACCTCCTGTAGGAGCTGTATTATTCATCGGTTCCGCTGTAGGTAAGGTTAAGATGGAGAAGGTCGTTAAGGCAACACTTCCTTTTTATTTATGCATGATCATTGTACTTTTGCTTCTCACATTTATACCTGAGATCAGCATGTTCTTACCTAACCTGTTTGCTAAATAAAAGGATTATTGTATGGAATACAGATATATTTCAGATGTAAAGCCAAAGGATCTTATGTTCATAGCAATGCTCAGAACCTATCGTTCATTCATCGGAGTTATCAATGTTGTGTTTACGGTGGCTATGATAATGCTGACTGTTCACTTTTGGAGTCAGACCGGAGGCTTTATAAGAACCCTCATGCTCATCGGTTGTTTTCTTTTTCCTGTTATTCAACCTCTCGCTATTTACGGAAGAAGTGTAAAGCAGCTCGAGAATCTGCCCGGAAGAGTAGAGCTTATGTTTGATGATAACGGTGTTCATGTTGACAGTGAAGGCAAACACGAGGATATCAAATGGAACAAGATATCCAATGCCATCAAGCAGACCAATATGATCGTTGTTATGTCTGATGCGACCCACGGATATATGCTCACCAACAGGATTCTCGGTGATGAGAAAGAAGAGTTCTACGAATTCTTGTGCAAAAAGATTCGCAAATAAAAAGAAAAATAGAAATTTATCGAAGGCAGCGATATAATACTTTAATAGTAACTATACGCTGTCTTCTTTTAAAAATATGAAAAAATTAAAAGCCTTTTGGAAAAAGATTACCATAAAAAACAAAATAACTCTCTTTACGGGAACTGTTTTTCTTACCATATTGGTCGCCATTGTTTTTGATGCCATATTGATAAGACTTTTTGTTATAGACGTCAATGATATCATGGAAGACAATTCAAAAGGCGGAGAGATAGTTGCGGTTCTTGATAAGGAGAAAGATTGTTTCAATGCATATATAGACAACAATTCTTTGGAGAACAGAGAAGCTCTTTTGAATTCTTTCAGTGAGACGGATAAGGCAATAAACGAGATCCCGCTTGATTACGACAGACTCGGAGAGAATAGGTATGCTCAGCTCTTTTCTCTAAGAACTTGTTATGATGTGTATTGTTCATCCAGAGATGAGTTAGTTAATGAGGAACTTCAAAGTCATGACTACGTAAGCAGACTGTATTCCGTTTACACAATGCAGGACTACCTTCTTGGCTATGCCCAAAAGTTTGTCGATCTTACTCTAAAAGACGGAAACGCCAAGTACAGAGAACTTATCCCGACCGTTTTTGCCGTTCCTCTTATCGCGGTCACTCTAAGTATCTTGCTTTTCTCGATTGTCCTTGAGATATCCAGGATGATGAACAAAGCGATCACTGAGCCTGTACTTAAGCTTGCGAATGCTTCAAGAAGGATCGCGGCAAACGACTTTTTTATCGATGATGTCCAAGCCGATAACGAGGATGAACTTGGGGAACTCGTGGTTGCTTTTAACAAGATGAAATATGCGACGGGAGAGTATATCGAGGCGCTTGAGCAAAGAAGGGAAGCACTTGATAAACTTCATGCGCAGGAAGTTGAAACTCTTGAAGCCGAGAAGCAGCTTGATGCAATGAATCTCGAGCTTTTAAAGAATCAGATCAATCCACATTTTCTTTTTAATACATTGAACGTTATCGGCGGAATGGCCAATCTAGAGGGTGCATCAACATCCGAGCAGATGATAAAGGCTCTTTCGTCGCTGTTTAGATATAACCTCAAGAACCAGGCTAAGGAGGTTCTTTTGTCACAGGAACTTAAGGTTTCGGAAGACTATATGTATCTTCAGAAGATGAGATTCGGTGACAGAGTTAAGTACGTTGTTAATTGTGAAGTCGATGCGGACAATGTTATGGTTCCGACTTTTACATTACAACCGATAATTGAAAACAGTATCATTCACGGAATATCTCCTAAGGTTGAGGGTGGATGTGTATCTGTAGATGTTTCCAAGGTCGATGATAATCTTGTTATCGTGATCAAGGATACCGGAAAAGGTATGGACAGCGAAACTCTTAAAAAGCTTCATGAATCACTTGAAGGAAAAGAGAATGGCGGTGTCGGAATCGGAATCGGAAATATCTACAGAAGAATTAAGGGCATGTACGCGGAAGGCGACATGAAGATTGACAGCACAGAAGGTGAGGGAACGACTATAACAATTACACTTCCTTATCTTGCGGGCGATACTGACTAAATCAAGGAGAGTAGCTGATGTACAGAGTACTTATTGCAGATGATGAGCCTATCGAAAGACAGGTTATTTCAAAAAAAATAAAAGGTTTTTTTCCGGATCAGGTAGAGATTTTTTTGGCGGAAAACGGTGTTGAGGCTGTTGAGGAGTTTAAGAAAAATAAGTGCCGGATAGCACTTCTTGATATTGCGATGCCCGGAAAGAGCGGACTTGAAGCAGCAGAAGAGATAAGAGAGTTTGATCGTGATTGCAGTATCATTTTTCTTACGGCATTTGATGAATTCAGTTATGCGAAAAAAGCTATTGAAGTAAAGGCACTTGATTATCTTCTTAAGCCGGGATCCGATGAGGATCTTATCAGTGCTTTTGAGGAGGCATTCAGCGTTGCCGATAAGAACAGCGAAAAAGATACAATTTGCGATAATGATAATGATATGGCATCAACACTTTTTGATTTTGATGAGGGTGATGTTGACAGTAAAAAATCAGGCATAATCGTCAGAAAGGCTAAGAATTATATCGACGAGCATTACAAGGAGGATATCTCACTTCAGGATGTGGCCGGAGTTTTGGGATATTCCGATGTGTATTTTTGCAAGCTCTTTAAGCAGAATTTCGGAAAGAGCTTTATCGTATATCTCAATGAATTTAGGATAAGCAAGGCAAAAGAGTTTCTTGCCAATCCCGCGATCAACATTAAAGATATCAGCTCAGAAGCGGGATATCGCGATGCCAATTATTTTACCAGGGTCTTTAAGAGGATGACGGGAAAGACTCCCAGCGAGTATAGAAACGGAGTATTGGGCTCATGAAAAAGAGATGGATAATCGCATCGACCATATTGTTTGCGGCAGCTGTTGCCGTCGTGGGCATTTGGTTTTTCAATAACAGAAAAAAGACTGAGAAAGCTCCCGAGTATGTTTTAATGTATGCCGAAAACCAGTCCGCGAACTATCCAACTACGCTTGGCGGAGAAAAGTTCGCAGATCTTGTTTATGAGCGCACGAACGGAAGGATCAAGATTCAGATAAAATACGGAGCGGAGCTTGGAAGTGAGGCAGAGGCCATCAATCAGATGAAGTACGGCGGAATAGCTTTTGCCAGAGTTTCTGTATCACAGCTTGCCGAGAAAATCCCGGAGATGAATGTACTTCTTTTACCGTATCTTTATGATGATTCGGCGCATATGTGGAGAGTTCTTGAAGGTGAGATCGGTGATGAGTTCCTTAAGAAAACAGAGAACTATAACCTGGTAGGTCTTTCCTGGTATGATGCGGGTGCAAGAAATTTCTACAGTGCAGACAAGCCGATCACTTCGGTTGAAGACTGCGCCGGAATGAATATAAGAGTTCAGGAATCTGCGATAATGGCGGACATGATCTCTGCGCTCGGAGCAAATCCGATCGAGGTTGTATATTCTGATGTTTATTCCGCGCTTGAGCAGGGGATAGTTGACGCCGCTGAGAATAACTGGCCTTCATATGAATCGATGAATCATTATAAAGTCGCGAAGTACTATACTATCGATGAGCACGTGAGAGTTCCCGAGATGCAGATCTGTTCGGAGTATGTCTGGAACATGTTTTCTGATTCCGATAAAGAGATAATAACGGAGTGTGCCAAAGAGTCTGCTCAATATGAGAGAAAGCTCTGGATTCAAAGAGAAGAACGCTCCAAGAAAAAAGCTATCGACAGCGGAACACAGGTAACGACGCTGTCGCCTGAAGAAAAGAAAAAATTCAGAGACGCAATGAGCGATGTGTATGTAAAGTATTGCGGTGATGATATGGATCTTATCAATAAGATAATTGATTATTGATAGGAGTTTTGGGAGGATGCTATGCCTAAGGGGGCCAATCAAAAGCTTAAGTTATATTATTTAGCCAAGATCATGGTAGAAAAGACGGATGATGAACATTTTCTTACCATGCCTGAGATCAGGGAACAGCTTGAAGTCTACGGTGTGACTGCGGACAGAAAGAGTTTGTACGATGATATGGAAGCACTCAGAGTTCTTGGTATTGATGTTATAGGAGAGCAGGAGGGAAGACATTTTTATTATCATGTCGGCTCCAAGCACTTTGAGCTTGCCGAGCTTAAGCTTTTAGTTGATTCTATACAGTCATCCAAATTTATTACAGAAAAGAAATCTTCCGAGCTGATAAAAAAGGTTACGGCTCTTGGCAGTGAGTTTGAGGCTATGCAGCTTAGAAGGCAGGTTGTGGTGCAGGGCAGGATCAAGACCATGAACGAGAGTATCTACTACGTGGTCGATGAGATTCACAATGCTATCGCTCACAACAAGAAGATCAGATTCGAATATCTTCAGTGGAATCTTGAAAAGAAGATGGTTCCAAGGAAAGACGGTATGTATGAGATAAGTCCCTGGGCTCTAACTTTTGACGATGAGAATTATTATCTTATAGGTTATGATTCCGCTGCATCCAAGATAAAGCATTACAGAGTCGATAAGATGAGAAATATAGTTCATCTTGAAGAAAAAAGAGAAGGCAAGGAAGCCTTTAACGCCCTTAATATGGCGGCTTATTCACGCATGAACTTCGGCATGTTCGGAGGCGAAGAGACAGCTGTAAAGCTTATGTTTAAAAATGAGATGGTCGGAATTCTTCTTGATAGATTCGGGAAAGATATAACGATAAGAAAGAGTAAAGAAGAAGGTTACAGCGAGACAATCGTTAACGTCGCTTTGAGCGATCAGTTTTTTGGATGGATATTTGCACTTGGAAACGGCGTAAAAATAACTGCGCCAAAAGAAGTGGCGCAGAGATTTGCCGATGAACTTAAAGACAGGCTCAAGAACCTGTATATCGATTAAAGTTTTTTCCCAGGATTCCCGTTATTGCCGTAAAAGCAAAGGTTACGGCTTCAAGGAAAAGATATGATTTGTTTCCTGAAAAATATAATGCAAGAGCTGTAATTATACTGATACCGATTATTATATAAGATTTAAGCATGAATTTTTTGCTATCCGATTCTTCAACCGGTTTGTTTGGGTGATCCACAGGGCCGGTGGTCAGGATAACAAGAACCGATATAGCGTATATTATCAGAGAAACCGGTGGCTGTGAGGTGATTTTTTTTACCAAAAAAAGACATGCTACAAGCAATAAACACGAGAATATATAACACGCTTTAAAGGTTTTAAGATGAAGACCTCCCGTGTATGAGCGCATCATAAGAAAAAAGAAAGAGAAGAAGAGCGCCTGCGGGATTGCATGCATAAAGGCTGCAATAACAAGAACGGATGCAAAGCAAAAAGCTGTTTCGAGTAAAGATTCGAAACCATATTTGTATATCTCGTAGTTTTCTTTTTCTATCACGTTCTTTTTAAGTATATAGTCAGTTAGTTTCTTGGACAGATATTCCATTTTTCTATTGATCCTTGTGATTCGGACAACCCGTACTTTCGAATTTGCTCTGTGCTACCGCGATGTTACACACTTTATCGCGGATTTCTTTTTGCTTTTTCTCACTTATCTTTAATTCGACTTCTTCATTTCCAACGTGCATTATTACATACGAATAGCTGATTCTTTTAACGTACTTATAATTTACGAGGAAAGACTGATGTATTCTGAGGAAAAAGAAGCGATTGCTCTCGATGCTTTTTTCTATGTCATTTATTTTGCCGTAAAATTGCCTAACAGAACCGTCGCTTAAATGGATATGTACGAGTCTGCTTGAGCTTTCAAAATAAACGATGTTTTTGAACGGAACTTTAATAAGCTCTCTTTTATAGATATATTGGAAGAAGCCTTCGTTTTCTTCGAGCTTTCCGAGAGCTTGATTAAAATACAATTTGAATTTTTCCAGATTGACGGGTTTGGACAGAAACCGGAATGGTTCAACTTCAAAGAGTTCTTTTAGGTAATTTTCATAACCCGATATGTAGATAAGGATCACATCCTTACTGAACTTACGTATGTTGCGGGCGGTTGAAATACCATCCATATTTTCCATCTCGATATCAAGGAAGATGATATCGTAGCCTTTTCCTTCTTCAAAACTTTTTACCAGTGGAAGACCATCATAGAAAATATCGATATCGGCGCGTATGCCGCTGTTTAGGCATTCATTGTTAACATGAGATTCCAGCCATCCGGCCAGTTTAACGTCGTCGTCGCATATGGCTATTTTTAACATATCCTATCTCCTTCAAGCTGTTATCATTATGTAATGGTTAATTTTGTAGGATGGGTATGTGTTTACAAAAGGCACTTAAACGTTTTCTGTGCCTTCCTACGTAGTATATCATATTTTGGCAAGCTTTTGAAAACACGTGTTGCATAATGGGGTGAGAAAATGTTTTAATGGAGGTTAGATGGGCTGTATAGAAAATATATAGGTGGTGGGGATATGACAGATCAAATAATGCTAATACCGGAATTTTTTGTTCCATTTCTTTATGCTTATGTCTTTAGTAAGCTGATGACACTGTTTCTTGGAAAAAAGAATAACAGAATCATTGCCGGAAGGATTGGCTGGGGCTGTTTCATCGTATATCAGATATTAACCAATCATTTTATTAATTTTATAAATCCCTGGATAATGATCAGTATCAATATTTTTATTCTTTTCCTGATCGGAATAATTGAAAGGGGCGCTTCCCTTATGCGGAGTGCATTCTTTGCAATTATTGTCTGCGTTATAAATATGCTTATGGAAGTTGCAGGCATATTAATTATGACTTTTATCGGCGTTGATAGTAGTATTACCAATATAACGGGCGGTTATATGGCTTCGGTATTATTGCTTATTATGGATATTATTTTGAGCAGGACCAAGAGAGAAAAGAGACATAATGACATTCCGTTAAAAATCTATTCTATAATCCTAATTATTCCGATTGTAACCATTATTCTAATGAACTGGCTGTTTATGATCGCATCAATTCAGACAGCTTATGCCAATATAGCTATCATTTCGGGATGTTTTTTTCTGCTTATGAATTACATTATATTTGAGGTTTATGACAGGATCAGCCTTGATGCAGAGCTTAAATCGGAGAACAGGCTATACTGCAAGCAGCTTGAGCTTTGCTCTGCCCAAGCAAGCGATCAGGAAAATTTCTATGCAGAGATCAGAAGAACCAGGCATGATATGAAAAACCATCTTACGGGACTATTTGAGATGATCAAGCAAGGACATAACAAAGAGGCTTGCGAATACATAGAAAGGCTCCTTAAAGACGGTATAAATGTCAATGCGGAGGAGATATCACGAAGCGGAAATATTATCATAGATTCTCTTATCAATCATAAATATAAAATAGCAAAGGAAAACGGGATTAAATTTGATGCTACCGTTTTTGTCCCTTCAAAGCTTGAATTTAGAAGCGATCATCTTGTCATCATACTTGGAAATCTTTTGGAAAATGCGTTGGAAGCATGCTATAAGGTGGCTAAGGGGTTAAGATATATCAACGTTGAAGTGTCGTATGAAAAGGGTATTCTTCATATTTGCATAAAAAACAGCTGCATAAGTGAGAAAAGAAGAGGAAGTGACGGGGCTTATTTTACGACCAAAGAAGATAAGGAAAACCACGGAATAGGCTTATCCTCAGTAAGGAAGGCAGTTAAGTATTACGACGGTGAAGTGAAGATAAAAGACAATATTGAAGATTTCACTGTAGTCGCAATTCTATATGGAATTCATTAAAAATTACATAAAAATCCGTATTTTTTACAACATGAAAATATGGCCTCCGAAAACGTTTATAATGGGTTTTAGCTCGAGCGAAGGAGGTACATATGGCGGGTTACAAAGATGTCTTCGAGAGGATCGAGGTCAAATACCTTTTGGATGACATGCAATATGTAGCGCTGAGAAAACGACTTGAAGGTATGGCGAGGGTAGATAGTTATGGGAAGACTTCAATTCTGAATATCTATTTTGATACTCCGGATTTTGCTCTTATCGAGAATTCTCTTGATAAGCCTATCTACAAGGAAAAGCTCAGATTGCGTTCATATGGCGTGGCCGCAGACGACACCAATGCTTTTATTGAGATCAAGAAAAAGTATAAGGGCGTTGTCTACAAAAGAAGAATCTCAATGCCTTATTCGGAAGCAATTGATTATCTTGTGAAAGGTAAAGAGCTTGAAAATCAATCGCAGATATCTACTGAGATTGATTATATGAAGAAGCACTATGGGGAATTAGTGCCTGCGATGGCGATTTCTTATGACAGGATCGCAATGGAGGGGATTCATGATCCGGATCTTCGGATCACATTTGATACTAACATCAGATGGAGAACGGACAAATTATCGTTAAAAGAGGGGAATGTGGGCAAGGATATTCTTGAGCCCGGGCAGCATCTTATGGAGCTTAAGATTGCTGGAGCGATGTCCGTAGAACTTGCAAGGATTTTGGATGAGCTAAATATTCGAAAGACTTCATTTTCTAAGTATGGAAGAGGTTATATCGATTACATGAGCGGCAACGAGCCCAGATTTGTGGCAATGAGCGCCGCCGTATAAAAACTGAATATCGGCAATACTATAAAAAAGACAGAAGGAAAAAACAATGACAGCAGACTATATATTTGGGTCCATTATGACAAATGGGATGGTTACGGGGGTCACCTTCCTGGTTTCAACTTTTGCATCACTTGCTATCGGTATTTTTATAGCATTTATGTATACACTAAGAAACAGCTATTCAAAGAGCTTTTTTGTTACGTTATCGCTGATACCTGCAATCGTGCAGATCATTATCATGCTTGTTAACGGTAACCTTGGAGTCGGAGTGGCTGTGGCCGGAGCTTTCTCTCTGGTTAAGTTTAGATCGGCACCGGGAGCCGGCAAAGAGATAACAAGTATTTTCCTTGCTATGGCATCGGGCCTTGCGACAGGTATGGGATACATTGGTATTGCCGTTATCTTTGTTGTGATACTTTCACTTGTGAGTGTGATTCTCAACAGTCTCCATATCGGAGAGAACGAGAAGCTGCTTAAAATCACAATTCCGGAAGGATTGGATTTTGAAGGTATTTTTGATGATATACTTGCAAAGTACACAACCAAGTCTGAATTACAGGAGGTTCGTACCTACGGAATGGGAAGTTTATATAGACTGAGCTACAAGATCATCATGCAGTCAGGTGCATCAACCAAGAGCATGATAGATGAGATGCGTGTAAGAAACGGCAATCTCGAGATCAGCTGTTCCCGTACCGTGGCTATTAAAACCGAGGAACTGTAATAGTAGGAGGTGATCTTGCAATGAGGAAAAAGAAAGTATTGGCTAAGGGGCTGGAGAGACTATCCAGGCTGGCAGTAAGAAATACTGTGGAAACTCGGTGCATGATGTATGGCCATCAGCCACTTGTACCTAAAGGAATGAAAAGTTTCCTATCATCAAAATAATAACAATGAACAATAAACATATACGCTTCGGCGCCTTGCCATATGCAGGGCGCCGAAGTGTTTCTTTAACAAAAAAAGAATGTCGTAAGACATTCTTTTTTTAGATTGCTTTTTCTTTTTTCTTTTCTTTTTTTTCTTCGTTAATCTTTTCTATAAGTCTATCAATTTCAGCCTGTGAAAGCCTAACGTAGTCATTATTAACTTCTGACATTAGAATACCTCCTATTACAAGACACCCCTATAAAAACATTTATACCATATTTCGGTTCAAATTTATATAAATTTTATAAAATCCATAAAAAGTTCATAATTAATTATTGTAAACGCTTACATTACTTGATATAACTATTAATGAGCTAAATATCCATGGTATCTGAATGTAAATATTTACATTTTTGGAGGTTCGATATATGAAACAATTAAATTACGATATTTTGGAAAAGTCTGGTTATAAAGGATATGCTTTAAAAGATGCGCCGATCAAGGTGCTTCAGTTTGGCGAAGGCAATTTTTTAAGGGCTTTTGTGGACTTCTTTTTTGACATGAGTAATGAAAAAGCGGGTTTTGACGGAAAAGTTATGCTTGTTCAGCCTATAGCACAGGGGCTTACAGATATAATAAATAAGCAGGAAGGGCTCTATACCTTATATCTCAGAGGAAGTGAGAATGGCAAGAAGATAGACAATAAGCGCGTTATTTCCGCTGTGAAATCCTGCGTCAATCCGTATGATTCCAAGGATTATCAGAAGATGCTTGATGTTGCGACCGGCGATGACCTTGATATTATCGTTTCAAATACCACCGAAGCCGGTATTTCTTTTGACCCTTCATGTAAAATGAATGACATTCCCGCAAACAGCTTTCCGGGAAAGCTCACTCAGGTTCTTTATGCTCGTTTTAAGGCCGGTAAGAAAGGCGTTGTCGTTCTTTCCTGCGAGCTAATAGACAATAACGGAAAAGAGCTTTTGAAGTGTGTCAACGAATATATTGATCTTTGGGGACTTAGCGATGATTTCAAGATATGGGTGAATGAGAGCAATATCTTTTGCTCAACTCTTGTCGACAGGATTGTTCCCGGCAGAATCAGGGATGAAGCGGAGATTGCAAGGCTTGAAGATGAAAACGGATATCACGATGAGCTTATCGATGTCGGAGAGATATTCGGTGTTTGGATAATTGAGGGGCCCAAAGAGCTTGAGGACAGGCTTCCGTTTAAGAGAGCGGGGGTTAATGTACATGTTGTTCCCGATGTTATGCCATATAAGCATCGCAAGGTAAGGATACTTAACGGGGCACATACAGGCTTTGTTCTTGGTGCTTATCTTGCCGGAGAAGACATTGTCAGAGATTGCATGAACAACAAGATAATCGCAGGGTTTATGAACAAGATGCTTGAAGAAGAGGTAATACCGACGATGACGGATCATCTTGATGAGAAGGATCTTAATGAATTTGCGGCAGCGGTAAAAGATAGGTTTAACAATCCTTTTGTTAACCATGAGCTTATGTCCATTTCACTTAATTCGACAAGTAAGTGGAAGGCAAGAAATATGCCGTCGTTTCTCGGCTTTATAGAAAAGAACGGTAAGCTTCCTGTTTGTCTTACTATGTCGCTTGCTGCTTACATTGCTTTTTATTCAAGTAATATCAAGGGGCTTAATGACAAGGGACTTGTCTGCGAAAGACCATCCGGAAATGAGTATGTTGTAAGCGATGACAGGTGGGTTCTTGAGTTTTATAATGACAAAAAAGATGCATCGGAAGAGGAACTTGTAAGAGCTGTCCTTGGGAATACAAGGATGTGGGACATGGATTTAAATGAGATAGACGGACTTACGGATTTAGTTGTTGATAATCTCAAAACCATAAAAAGAGAAGGCGCTTTAAAAGCTTATGAATCCTGCCTTTGAGCAAGTTGTGAAATATTATTGAACAATGCGCACCTTTTGTTGCAAAACGAAATAAAAGATATTATCATTCGTCTTAGACATATATGTTATTGCATATTAGGGAGGGAATATTATGAAAAAAAAGATCATGGCAGCTATTATGATAGCTACAATGACATTAGGACTTGCGGCATGCGGTTCATCCAAAGAGAACGCGCAGAGCACATCAAATAATGCTGATCAGACGGGGGCTGAGACAGCCGATGCCGGAGCTTCTGCCGGCGATAATGCTTCAGAAGAGAAGGCACAGATTTCAACAGTAACACCGGGTAAGCTTACAGTAGCTACATCACCCGATTTTGCACCTTATGAATTTTATGCGATCAACGAAGATGGCACACCCGAGCTTGC
Organism: Butyrivibrio sp. XB500-5; assembly: GCF_003625505.1. Taxonomy (NCBI): domain Bacteria; kingdom Bacillati; phylum Bacillota; class Clostridia; order Lachnospirales; family Lachnospiraceae; genus Butyrivibrio; species Butyrivibrio sp. XB500-5. The sequence goes on along the minus strand of NZ_RAIS01000001.1, from coordinate 276,525 downwards.
CGGATTCGATATTGCACTTGCAGGTTATATCGCAGATTATCTCGGACTTGAGCTTGAGATTGTTCCCGTTGAGTTTGACGGAGTTCTTATGGAGGTTCAGACCAAGTCGGTTGATATCGGAATCTCAGGGCTTTCACCCGATCCCAAGCGTGAAGCCATCATGGACTTCTCAGAGCTTTATTATATGGGAGGTCAGTCTTTTGTAACGACAAAGGCCAATAAAGATAAATTTAAGAAGCTTGACGATACCAATAAATCCAATCTTGAGATCGGAGCACAGACAGGTTCCATTCAGGTTGATCTTGCCAATATTTACAGCTCATCTGCTGACATTGTTCAGCTTTCAAAGGTGACGGATATAATTGCGGAGCTTATAGCAGGTAAGCTTGACGGAGCATATATAGAGACTCCCGTTGCAGAGAGCTATGCCAAGAACTATCCCGATCTTTGCATCGCACTTGAGGTTCCTTATGAAGGAGCGGAGGGCGCAGCTGTAGGAGTTGTCAAAGGTAATGAAGAACTCCTTAAGGGTGTCAACGAAGCTATTGCAAAAGCACTTAAAGACGGTACAATGGATGAGTTTGTCGCAACAGCAAACGAGAAGGCTTCAGGCGAGATTCATGAAGGACTTCTTGATAACTGATCTTTCTTAAAACAATAAGAAGCTTACATGTAAATAAGTGTTTTTAATTCATAAAGTAAGAGCATTGGAGGGCTTTGTATACTCCAATGCTCTTTTATGCCGTAATTGACGATGTGTATCGGCGATGGATATAATGGAAATAACGTTAATTAAGCAATAGTTGGAGATTATTACTTATGGATAATTTTGTACAGATTGAGAATTTCGGAAGGATAGCTCCTTACTCGCAGCTCTTTGTTCAGGGCGTGATAGTAACGGTTATGCTCTCTGTTTTTACCGTGGCGATCGGATTTGTTTTGGCTATAATCTTATCAGCCATGAGAATGTCTAATTTCTGTCCTTTCGCTTTTTTGGGACTTGATAAGGAAGGACATCAAAAAGAAAGGGGATTCGGAGTTGCTTTGAGTAAATTCAATCCTTTATCTTTTATAGCAACAGCCTATGTTGAGATCTTAAGATCGACTCCTGTAATCGTGCAGGTTGCCATAATCTATTACGGTGTATTCGGAGCCCTTATTGAGCTTCCGAGTTTTACTTTCTTTGGATTTATCAAATTTGAAAGATTTTTCCCCGGCGTGGTGGCTCTCGGAATGAACTCCGGAGCATATCTTTGCGAGATCATGAGATCGGGAATCCAGTCTATAGACGGCGGACAGACTGAGGCGGCAAGGAGCCTTGGAATGAGTTGGTTACAGAATATGAGATATATCATAATGCCTCAGGCAATAAAGAATATCTTGCCTGCGATCGCCAATGAGTTCGTTGTTATCATAAAAGAGTCGGCTATTACTTATACAATAGGTGTTCAGGACATTATGTCGGCTGTTAACGCGGTTCGAGGAGCGACATTTATAATTATCGAGCCTTTGCTTGTGGCTACGGCGATCTATTTCTGCTTATGTTTCCCTACAAGCAAACTTATAGCACACTTTGAGAGGAGGATGAGCCGTGGAGACAAGAGATAAGATCATTCAGGTTACTGATTTGGAAAAACACTACAATTTCGGCGCCATCAAGGCTCTCGACGGTGTGACTGCCGAGATAGACAAGGGAGACGTTGTGGTTGTCATCGGTCCTTCGGGAAGCGGTAAGTCTACATTTCTTAGGTCTCTCAATCTTCTTGAGGAGCCCACGGGCGGTGCTATCATATTTAATGATGTAGATATTACCAAGAAAAAATATAAGGATGAGAACGGCAAGTGGGTCAAGGTCAACATGGATATTCACAGGCAGAAGATGGGAATGGTTTTCCAGCATTTCAATCTTTTCCCTCACAAGACCATCATGGACAACATGATACTTGCACCCGTTAAGGTCAAAAAAGTTCCGGTAGAGGAAGCAAAAACCAAGGCTCTTGCCCTTCTTAAGAGAGTGGGCCTTGAGGATAGAGCGGATGCGTATCCCATACAGCTCTCCGGCGGTCAGAAGCAGCGTATTGCTATTGTGCGAGCTCTTATGATGGAACCTGAGGTTATGCTTTTTGATGAGCCCACATCGGCTCTGGATCCCGAGATGGTAGGCGAGGTTCTTGATGTTATGAAACAGCTCGCTACAGAAGGCATGACAATGGTTGTTGTCACTCATGAGATGGGCTTTGCCCGCGAGGTCGGCAATAAGATCCTGTTTATGGCAGACGGTAAGCTCCTTGAACAGGGAACTCCGGAAGAAATCTTCGGTGCTCCCAAGCATCCGAGATTACAGGAGTTCTTGAGTAAGGTATTGTAAGAAAAACGCGCATTTTCGGGGCAATTAACATTGACCGAAATATTGCGATATATTATAATGACTTGTGTATTACTATGCCCAAAAATAAGGGAGGGTACCTACTTATGGTATGCAGTATGACTGGGTTTGGCAGGAGTGAAGTCACAGAGGGTCAGCGCAAGTATATTGTTGAGCTTAAATCTGTAAACAATCGATACCTTGATATCAATATCAAGATGCCCAAGAAATTCAATGCATTTGAGTCTGCAATTCGTTCCGAATTAAAAGGATATATGAAACGAGGCAAGGTTGATGTATTCATCAGCTATGAGGATTTCTCGGAATCAGATTCCAGAGTTAAATATAACAAGGCGATCGCAGAAGAATATGTTACTTATTTAAAAGAGATGGCTTCCGATTTCGGACTTGATCAGGATATAAAGATATCTTTTTTGTCCAGATTTCCTGAAGTATTTACTATGGAAGAGGAAGAACTTGATGAGGAAGAGGTCTGGGCAGGACTTAAGAAGGCTCTTAACGAGGCCGGACAGAAGTTCCTTGATTCCAGGATAAAAGAAGGCGAGTTCCTTTGTAACGATCTTACTTCCAAGCTTGACGGTATGCGCGAGAATGTTGAATATATCTCAGAGCGTTCACCCGAGATCATCAAGGAATATAAGAGCAAGCTCAGAGAGAAGATCAGCGATCTTCTTGAAGATAAGCAGATAGATGAGAACAGGCTTGCCATGGAAGTTACGATATTCGCCGACAAGGTGTGTGTAGATGAAGAGATAACAAGACTTCGCAGCCATATCGGTGCTACCAAGGATACTCTTTTAAGCGGTGATGACAAGGATGGAATCGGAAGAAAACTGGATTTCCTTGCACAGGAGATGAACAGAGAAGCCAATACTATTCTTTCCAAATCCACAGATCTTAAGATCTCGGACAGAGGAATCGCACTTAAGACCGATATAGAAAAGGTAAGGGAGCAGATTCAGAACATTGAGTAAACTCATCCATGTGGGCTTTGGCAATATAGTCAACGCCGATAAGATTATCAGTATAGTCAGTCCTGATGCGGCCCCTGTAAAAAGGATGGTCCAGAGGGCCAAGGAAGACGGAACAAGTGTTGATGCAACACAGGGCCGTAAGACCAAGGCTGTCATAGTCATGGAAAACGGTATGCTTGTTTTGTCGGCTCTTTTGCCCGAAACAATCAGCGGCAGGACACAGATGGAGAGTGAGAGTATTGCAGATGAATCGTAAAGGTATTATAATCGTTGTCTCGGGTTTTTCGGGAGCAGGTAAGGGAACTATCATGAAGGCGCTTACAGCCAAGTATGATCAGTATGCATTATCTGTTTCGGCAACTACAAGATCACCCAGAGAAGGCGAAGTTAACGGTAGAGAGTATTTCTTCATTACCAATGAAGAGTTTGAGAAGCTTATTGAGGAAGACGGACTTATAGAACATGCCAAGTATGTCAATCATTACTACGGCACGCCCAGGAAGTATGTTGAGGACAAGCTTGCACAGGGAATAGACGTCATCCTTGAGATAGAGATACAGGGTGCGCTTCAGATCAAGAAGCAGTATCCGGATGCGGTATTATTGTTTGTTATGCCACCTTCCGCACAAGAGCTTGAAAAGAGACTTCGCGGCAGAGGAACGGAGACCGATGATGTTATCAGGCAGCGCCTTAACAGAGCGGTTGAAGAGTCGGTTGGCATAGAGAATTATGATTATATAGTCATCAATGATAAGCTTGAGGACAGTGTAGAAAATGTGCATAAGATCATAAATGCGGCACATTTAAGTCCCGGCAGGAATCTTGATTTTATAGAAACTATCAGAGAGCAGCTTAAGAAATTATAATATAAATAATCGGCTGTTTATTGCGGAAGAGTCCGCAGGAAAGGAATTATTATGATACATCCTTCATATGTAGATCTCATGAAAGTTGTTAACAAGGGCGTTGAAGAAGGTGAGGAGCCTGTTATCAGCTCAAGATATTCTGTAGTTATGGCTACAGCCAAGAGAGCAAGACAGATCATCGCAGGTGATGAGCCTATGGTTAGAGTTAAGGCTAAGCAGAAACCTCTCTCAATCGCTGTTGATTAGATGAACGAGGATACACTCAGAATTCTTACGGATGAGGAAAAGGCAGCACTTGCAAACGCTGCGGAAGTTACGGAAGAAGTAGCTAAGGAAGCAGAGAATACTGAAGAAAACTGATATGAAGATAATATTTGTGTCGCTTGGATGCGACAAGAACAGAGTCGATACCGAGGTTATGCTTGGAATACTTCGAAGCAGAGGCTATGACTTTACGGACGATGAGAACGAAGCGGAAGCAGCAGTTGTTAACACCTGCTGCTTTATCAATGATGCCAAACAGGAGAGCATAGACACAATCCTGGAACTTGCAGATATGCGAAAATCCGGCAAGCTTAAGGCGCTTATTGTTACGGGATGCCTTGCACAGAGATACAAAGAGGAGATCCAAAAGGAAATCCCCGAGGTGGATGAGATTCTCGGAGTTACGGCAACAGATAAGATCATTGATGCAATCGATGAAACTCTTTTCAGAAACAAGTTATTTTCTCACAAGAACTATTTCTATGATATCAACAAGAAACCCGTCGGTGGTATGGACAGAGTTATCACTACGGGAGGTCTTTTTAACTATCTGAAGATAGCGGAAGGTTGTGACAAGCGTTGCACCTACTGCATTATACCCAAGGTTAGAGGCGGATACAGAAGTGTTCCCATGGAACAGCTTCTTGAAGATGCCCGGAAGCTTGCAGAAGCCGGAATCACCGAGCTTTTGGTTGTTGCTCAGGAGACAACTTTATACGGAGTAGACCTTTACGGTGAAAAGAAATTACCCGAGCTTCTTCATAAGCTGTGTAAGATAGAAGGATTTAAGTGGATCAGGATATTGTATTGTTATCCGGAGGAGATAAATGAAGAGCTTATACAGACGATAAAGAGCGAGCCAAAGATATGTAATTATCTTGATATTCCAATACAGTCGGGGTCTGATAATATCCTTAAGAAGATGGGAAGGCGCACGAACAACGCGCAGATACGAAGCCTTGTTAAAAGACTTCGCGATGAGATACCCGATATCTGTATAAGGACTACACTTATAAGCGGGTTCCCGGGAGAGACGGCAAAAGATCACAATGAGACAATGGCTCTTGTCAGGGATCTTAGGTTTGACAGACTTGGTGTGTTTACGTATTCACAGGAGGAGGACACACCTGCTGCAACAATGCCGGATCAGGTTACGGAGAGGGTTAAGAATACCCGTAGAAATAAGCTTATGCGTCTTCAGCAGGAGATTGCATTTGAGGAAGCTGAGAATATGGTCGGAAGAACACTTGATGCGGTTGTGGAGGGGCGTATCGGTGATATTGAGGATGACGGCACATATTCCTACGTTGCAAGGACGTACAAAGATGCGCCCGATATTGACGGCTATTTGTTTGTTACCGGCGTAAGACGTGAACTTATGACCGGAGATTTTATCAAAGTTCGAATCACAGGTTCTAATGAATACGACCTGATAGGGGAGGAAGTACGATGAATTTACCTAATAAATTAACTGTAGCAAGAGTGGTTTTGATTCCTTTTTTTGTTTTCTTTCTTTTGAGCGATCCCTACAATGATATTTTAAAGTGGGCAGCGCTTGCGACATTTATAATCGCATCACTTACAGATCTTTTGGACGGAAGGATTGCCAGAAAGTACAATCTTGTAACTGACTTTGGAAAGTTTATGGATCCTCTTGCCGATAAGCTGTTGGTATGTTCTGCAATGATCGGACTTGTAGAACTCGGAAGAATCCCTGCGGTTATTGTTATTACTATTATTGCAAGAGAATTTATAATCAGCGGTTTCAGACTTATAGCCGCAGATAACGGAAGAGTTATTGCCGCAAGCTACTGGGGCAAATTTAAGACTACTTTCCAGATGCTTATGGTAGTGCTTATGATCGCCAATATAGGCGGTCCTGTCATGCCTACGATTACCACAGTTATTATGTGGATAGCTCTTGCGCTCACAATTGTTTCACTGATTGATTATCTGGTGAAGAATAAGGATGTTTTGAATGGAAGTAAGTAAGAAAAAAGAAGAAGTAAGGGTCAGATACGATGAATCCGGCCTTGATGAAAGAATTATCCGCGCTGTAAGCGAGATGGGTTTTGAATATATGTCTCCCATACAGAATGCGGCGATTCCCGTTATGATGGAAGGTAAGGATATTATTGGCCAGGCTCAGACGGGAACCGGAAAGACAGCAGCTTTCGGTATACCTCTTTTGGAAAAGGTAGACCCTGAGAATAAGCATTTACAGGCGGTTGTTCTGTGTCCTACAAGAGAACTTGCGATGCAGGCAGCTGACGATATCAGAGATTTTGCGAAATATATGCACGGGATCAAAGTCCTTGCCGTATACGGCGGACAGGACATTTCCAGACAGATAAGAGCACTTTCAGCCGGAGTTCAGATTGTTGTCGGTACTCCCGGCAGAGTTATGGACCATATGCGCAGACATACCATGAAGATGAAGAGCGTAAGAGTTCTTGTACTTGATGAGGCGGATGAGATGCTCGACATGGGCTTTAGAGAGGATATAGAGACTATCCTTGACGGAATGCCGGAAGAGAGGCAGACAGCTCTTTTCTCAGCTACCATGCCTGAACCGATCCTTCAGATAACAAGAAAGTATCAGAAGGATGCAGAGTATATTAAGATGACTCCCAAGGAGATCACGGTTGCCGCTATTGAGCAGGCATATTACAGAGTTCCTCAGAAGATGAAAGAGGAAGTTCTTGTAAGACTCCTTGACTATTATAATCCGGGAAGAACTCTTATTTTCTGTAACACCAAGAAAATGGTAGATCAGCTTGCCGAGAGCCTTAAAGGAAAAGGCTATCTTGCAGACGGGCTTCACGGAGATCTTTCTCAGAATCAGAGAGACACCGTTATGAATCTTTTCAGAAAAGGAAGGATCAATATTCTTATCGCTACTGATGTTGCGGCAAGAGGAATTGATGTAAGCGGTGTTGAGGCTGTATTTAACTTTGATATCCCCGAGGATATCGAATATTACGTTCACAGGATCGGAAGAACGGGTCGTGCCGGAAAGAGCGGAAGATCGTTTACTCTTGTCGGTGGACGTGAGATGTACAAGCTTCGCGAGATTGAGAAGGTATGCCATACTCGTATCGAAGAAAGACGCGTTCCTTCTGCAAAAGAGATCACGAGGGCGAAATCTCAGAAGGTATTTGCCGAGGTTATTGATATTATTGAGAATTCCGATATTTCATCGGTTCTTGAGTTTGTTAATCAGAAGATTGAAGAGGGCGAATATACAGCCGAGCAGCTTGCTGCAGGCTTTATGAAGCTTAAGATGGGCGCCGATCTAGAAGATCTTGTTCTTTTTGAAAAGAGAAGTGACAGAAGAGACGGCTATGGAAGAAGAGGCAGAGGCGATTCACGCGGCTCATATTCAAGATCTCGTGACGGTAAGTCCGGAGATAGGAGACGCAGCTATAAGGGCGATCGCAAGTATGACGACAGAAAGCCCGGAGACAGAAGATCAGGCGGTAAGAGAAACGATGAGAGATCACGTGACGGAAGAAAGTCTGATGACAGAAGAAAAGCTGAGGATAGAAAGCGTAAACCCAGGAAACAGGCTTCCGAAGGTTTTGAAAATGTCGGAAGGATAAACATAAAGGGTGAAGGTTCTACCAAGGCGTGGTATCTTGATTCAAACGACAACAAGCGTCCTGCTAAGAAGAGCGAAGATACCAATACCATGAACGTTTCTAAGACAGACAAGAAGAAAATCAAGTCTGATAACAAGAAGAGAAGCCTTGATTATCTTCAGGATGTAAGTGATCTTGTAATGGAGAGCTTCGGAAAACGCAAGAAAAATAAATAAACTGAAATTAAATAACGCATAAGGAAATGGGTACTGTGATGAAGAAAAAGACATTATATATTGCTTGTATATCATTATTGATATGGGCATTGTGTGTATGCTTTGGTTATGTATCATATGACGTGAATGATGACGCCGGCATGAATATGGCCGCGGCAGGTGCATATGGGATCTTCTCGCAGTACCTTGTTTATACCAATATTGTTCTGGGATATATGATAAAGTTTTTTTATTTTATCTTTCCCGGAATAAACTGTTATCTTTGGTTTTATCTTATAACCGACTTATTTGCGGTAATCATGCTGACGCTGGCTTTTTCGGATAAACTGTCAATAAAGCATTCTGTTATCATCACTGTTTTTCTGAATTTTCTTTTGGCCGGTGAATTTTATATTCATATCCATTATTCCAAATCAGCGGTACTTTATGTTGTTGCCGCAAGCATTTATATGATCATGCTCTTTAGGCGTGATGAAAAGGTTGATAAGATATCTTTTTCTTTGGCATCCTTAATGCTTGTATTGGGATTTTGCGTAAGGATTCAATCCTTTGAAAGTGTATTGCCTTTTGTATTTGTATTGTTCGTATTTGGAGCATGGGCTTTAAGAAAAACGGACAAACTTATGCGATACAGATTATTGCTCATCCCTTTTGCAGCATGTGTTCTTTGTTTTGCAATTAATTATCATGCTTACTACATGACGCAGTGGCGCGATTTTAAGGTGAGTGACGATATCCTTATAAAAGTCAGAGACTTTGGAATGTATGATTATTCCAACGGCTCAGAGGATTATGAAGCTGAGGGGATAACAGCTGCGGATTTTGATATGATACATCATTGGATGTTCAATGATCCGGAGACGTTTAACGAAGCAAACTTAAGAAAACTTGAGAGCGTTGGAGAGAAGCATAATAACAGCGGCCTTGGCCTAAACATGAGTGTACTTAAGAGTACAGTAAAGGAGTTTGTATCCAGATTCGGAAACAGGACTCTTGCAGGCCTTTTGATGGTGATCGTTTTACTTTCACTTGCGATAGGTGACAGATGGCTTATTGCTCAGAATATCATTTATGCGGCGCTTTCTTTTGCCGAGTATTATTATCTGATCTTTAAGGGAAGATTCTTTTGGAGAGTTGAGATCATCATATGGCTTTCGGCTGTCTTGATTAGCGGCTTTATTGTTGTGGATCATCTTTCTTCTAAGATTGAAAAGAAAGATAATATTACCGAGCTTTCAAAGAGATTCGAAAAGATTGCTGTATGTGCCGTTTTGTTATTCCTTATAGCTACCGTATTTATCAAGTCCGAGGTGATGGATAATTCCAAATTTACCAACGGCGATAGCAAGTATGAAGATTTTCTCAATATACGAGAAGCAAAAGGACATTTCGTGATATATAATATAGCTGATTACGGAATGCTTCTTGGAGCTAAGGATATTTTTGATATAGACCGTAAATATGCGGATTATTATGCGAATATCACCGAGATGGGCGGAAACGGTAATTCTCCGAGCGGTTTATATTTTGCCGGAAAGGCAGGTATTTCCAATCCGGCCAAAGCATTGTTTGAAAACGAAAACGTATTTTTTGTAAGTGATGATGAAGCCAAAGATACCTTGATGGGTTATCTCAATGAGAAATACGGACCGGGCATAGATGCAAGATCGGTTGAAGTTGACGGAGTGGCAGCCTGGAAGTTTTATACTAATTAAATACAGGAGGGGGTAATGAGTAAAGGCACGAATACAAAGAGCAGAAGAATAAGAGCTAAGCTGTTTAACATGGTAAGCGTGGGTGTTGTCGATGAGCCCATAAACAGATTGTATGATGTTATCAGTATTATTGCGCTGGCTTTGAATCTGTTTTCAGCTTTTGCGATTACCTTTGATCATATGGAGCAGAACTACGGTTCGCTCCTTCTTGCTATAGAAGCAGTAACGACATTTTTCTTTGCGGTGGATTATGTTCTGAGAGTTTTTACCGCTCCGGAACTTTATCCGAAGGAATCCGAGAGATATGCACCTGTTAAATACGCGGCATCGTTTACCGGTGTTATCGACCTTATATCATTCCTGCCGTATTATATGCCGTTTTTCTTCCCCAGAGGAACTGCGGTGTTTAAGCTCTTTAGAGTGGCAAGGATACTAAGACTTTTTAGGATCAATTCCTATTACGATCAGCTCAATGTTATCACTGAAGTAATCAGCCGCAAAAAGCAACAGCTGATGGCATCGGTATTTATCATCCTGATACTCATGATGTCAGCGAGTCTTTGTATGTACAGTGTGGAACATGAGACGCAGCCCGAAGTATTTCAGAATGCTTTTTCGGGAATCTGGTGGTCCGCGTCGACTCTTTTGACTATAGGCTACGGTGACATTTATCCAAGGACCGTTGCCGGTAAGATACTTGGAATAGTTATAGCTTTCCTAGGCGTCGGAATGGTCGCTATCCCAACGGGTATCATTTCCGCGGGCTTTGTCGAGCAGTATCAGAGACTTAAGTCGATCGGTGAATATACTGAAGAAGAGAATATTCACTTTATCAGAGTAAGACTCGGCGCCGCTGATAAGTGGTGCGATAAGAAGATAAATGAGATCGGGCTTCCGAAAGATATGATGGTAGTTGCGCTCCAAAGAGGTAATGACACCATAATACCAAGGGGCGATACCGTTCTTATGAAGAACGATCTGGTTGTAATGTGTGCCGAGAAGACCAAGGATCTTCAGCCTATCGATCTTAAAGAAATCGTTATAAATGAAGGCCATTCCTGGAACGGAACGGCGATAAGAGATATAGATATTTCAAGACAGAGCTTTATCTTCATGATAAGAAGAAACGGGAAAGCACTTATTCCCAAGGGGAGTCTGTCTCTTAAAGCGGGCGATACCGTGCTGATCTACGGTAAGCATGTCCAAAATGAAAATGTTTAGGCGGTAGTTTTTTATGATGTTTGATCTTGATACGAAGAAAGAAATCCTTGATAAAACGGAGCTTTTCGTCCTTGATATGGACGGCACGTTTTATCTTGAAAATGATATTTTAGACGGTGCGTTGGACTTTTTGGAAGCGGTCAAAAGAGCCGGTAAAAGATATATCTTTTTCACCAATAATTCATCGACATCGGCTGAGCTCTATATAGAAAAGCTCGCCAAGATGAATTGCCATATAACAAGAGATATGATCATGACTTCGGGCGATGTTATGACGGCATATCTTAATACCAATCATAAAGGTAAATCCGTATATCTTCTTGGCACAAAGCCTTTGGAAGATAGCTTTAAAGCTGCGGGTATCAATCTTTTTAATCTTGAAAATGAAGATGCTCTCGCAAATATGGACAAAAGACCTGACATTGTGGTTGTGGGCTTTGATAAGACACTTACATTTGAAAAGCTCTCCAATGCCTGCACATATATAAGGGAAGGTGCGCTTTTTCTTGCAACCCACCTCGATATCAATTGTCCGATGAAGGGCGGATTTATCCCTGATTGCGGAGCTATTTGTAAGGCTATAGAGCTCTCTACCGGTAAGCAACCGGGGTTTGTCGGTAAGCCATTTAAAGAGACTGTAGATATGGTTGTCGGTGCGACAGGTGTTTCCAAAGAGAAGATTGCGTTTGTCGGAGACAGGATTTATACTGACGTGGCGACCGGAGTTAATAACGGCGCAATCGGAGTTTTGGTGCTTTCCGGAGAGACCAAACTCGAGGACATGGATAAGTTTGATTGCAGTCCCGATGCCGTATTTGAGTCTATAAAAGAGATGGGAGAGCTTTTACGTTGAGTTACTATGATAGAAGAAGGCCTGTAAACAGAGGCAGAAATTCATACAGAGGCAGAAGAAGACGCAGAAAGAGATTTGATTTTAGAAAGGCGGGAATCATAGCTCTTTCTTTTGTTGTGGTATTTATAGCAGGGCTTTTGATATATACGCATCTTCCGAAAGTTAAGGTAAAAAAAGCGATAGCTGCAGGCAATGAATATTCTAAAAATGCCGATTACAACGCAGCGATAGATTCCTATAACAAAGCGATAAGTATAGATTCCAAATCTGTTGTTGCCTATTCCAATATGGCAGGAGCTTATCTAAGCATAGACGATTCCGAATCGGCCAAGAAGATCTTATATGACGGATGGAAGAACACCGAGAATGAAGATCTCCTTGATAATTATCATGCCGTTGTCTTAAATGAAGCGGTTGATAAAATGAATCATAACGCTACCGACATAAGTGTGGTTGAATCCATAGTGAACGTTCTTGAAGAGGATAATGACAACAAGGATGCGATAGAGCTTATTGACGCGGCATATCTAAGATGCTTTGAGGATTCCTACGGAAGCGATATCAATGCTCTTTTCAGACCGGAATTTGTAAAAGGTGAAAAAGAATCCGATTGCTCTTTTGAAAAGTATGAGAGCGTCGTTGACAGGATGATAAACGTCTGCAATGCCAATCCGTCGGATGAGCTTAAATCTGTTATCAGAGAATACCTGATACCTAACGAAAAATCTTTTACGTTGAATATTTCCGATATTTCCGGATACAAAGAACTGATTGGAAGAGCTGTTAACGTAATAGGAAGTGATGATAATATAAAGTCTTTTGAAGCCTGTCTCGACGACAGTCTTAGAGTACAGGCTATATTTGCGGATATTTTTACTCAGCTTGATGTCGGTAATGTAGATGAGCTTAGAAGCTTTGTTGTATCCGATGAGTATCTGGCGCTTAGAGATGTCTTTTTGAATAAAGAAAAGACTCCTTTGGAGAATACAGTCTATGTACCTATCAGCAGAGAGGCAGTGATCTTAAATCAAAAGAACGATGAGTGGAGCTATAGATTCTTAAGCTTTGAAGAGAATCCGTCTACTTCCGGTGTTATAACTCTTTGGGCCAATTATTTCGAAGATGACGGCGTTCAGAGAAATTCGATCTCATATGAACCGGCCTCTATAGAAGACAATATGTATCCACACACCAAGTATTCGGTTACTTATCTTTACAGCTACATTACTTCAGGTAATTCAACAAGGGTAGCCAAAATGAATTACAGGTTGGATACAACCATCGAACTGCGTGACGGCACTGTCGAGGAAACGATCGTCGGTGACTGGGGCGGAGAAAATGAATGGGAAATGGATATAGACACTATTGAATCAAGGATTAAAGCCTGATCCGGCATAGGGAGATATAAGACATGAGAGAACCAAGATGCGTTATTATTTCTGCCGGGAGTTTTACTCCTATAGAAATTCCTCTTGAAGAAGGGGATTATTGTATTGCATGCGATGCGGGATTTATGTATGCCAGAGACCTTGGGATATTGCCGGACTTGATCGTCGGAGACTTCGATTCTCTTAACGAGCTTGGCCCCGATGCCGTAAGAACGCTTGAAGAGATAAGAGAGAGCGACCCTGACAGGATAATGCAGCTTGAAGTCAGAAAAGATGATACTGACACGATGAAGGCTGTTAAGATAGCTCTTTTAAAAGGTTATAAAAAGATCTTTTTATACGGGGCTTTGGGCGGACGAAGGTTTGATCACAGCTTTGCCAATGTACAGACTTTATTGTATATTAAACATAACGGCGGAACGGGATACATCATGGATCATGACAAAATGCTCATGATAGCTGAGAATGAGACCGTCAAGTTTAACAGAGGAAATACCGGGTATATTTCTGTATTTTCTTTATCGGAAAAGGCGGAGGGTGTGACGATCAAGGGACTTAGCTATACTCTTGATAACGGCGAGCTTTCATCCGATTTTCCGCTTGGAGTCAGTAATGAATTTATCATTGATGAGGAGGCTGAGCTGACGGTAGAGAGGGGAACGCTTCTTATCTGTGTGGAGTTTGCAGATTAGAGTTTTGTGCGTTTGACCGCGGCTTGTACAACTTATGATATCTTTTCTTGCAACCTTTTTTATAAAGGATCACAATAACACGGATGATCTTGAAGTAAGGAATAAGTACGGGATTCTCAGTGGAATAGTGGGCATTTGCCTTAATTTCATCTTATTTGCATCCAAGCTTTTTGCGGGTATTATAAGCAGCTCTATTTCTATAACGGGCGATGCGTTCAATAATTTATCAGATGCCGCATCAAGCATAGTTACGCTTGTCGGCTTCAAGCTTTCAGGGCAGGAGGCTGACGAGGAGCATCCGTTCGGACACGGAAGACTTGAGTATATTGCGGGGCTTATTGTAGCTCTTTTTATCATCATTATGGCAGTTGAACTGATGCATTCATCTGTTGAAAAGATCCTTCATCCGAAGGAGACTTTGTTTAACGGCGTTATAGCCGGCATTCTTATTTTTTCCATAATTATCAAGTTAATAATGTTCCAAGGAAATCTTGAGGCTTCAAAAAAGATAGAGAGTGCGGCACTAAAGAATACCGCCATGGACAGTATTTCCGATGTTGTCACAACGGGTATTGTTTTGCTGTCGTCATTTATTTCGCATAAGACGGGAATAATTCTTGACGGATATATAGGTATTCTTGCATGCGTTTTTATTGTAAAGACAGGCTGCGAAGCTGCGCGTGATACGATCAGTCCGCTTCTGGGTGAACCTCCGAGCAAAGAACTGGTAAAAGAAATAAATGAATTTGTTCTTGGTTTTGACGGAGTTCTGGGTGTACATGACCTTATAATACATAATTACGGCCCAGGAAGAAATTTTGTGTCTCTTCACGTTGAGGTTCCCGGAGATAAAGATATCGTTACGGTTCATGATCAAATTGATGATATTGAGAATGAGATCAGAAACAAGTACGGATGTATGATCGTTATACATATGGATCCCGTAGTTACGGATGATGAATTTTCAGAGGCGCTTAAGAGAAAGGTAAAGCACATTGTTGCTGAGCTTGACCCCAATCTTAGCTTTCATGATTTCAGGGTTATTCATGCAAAAGGTGATTGCAGAAGAGTAGCATTTGATTTGACTGTTCCGTATAAATATGATATCAAGGATGATAACATAATTTCATATTTGGATGAGCATATAAAAGGAATCCAGCCTGATATCGTATGTGATATCACAATCGATAAGGCTGATCTTACTGAGTAAATTATTCGTTTTAGGAGGAAAGAGATGTTAGGACTTAAAAGAATAAAAGATGCATTTTTAATGATTTTGAGGGAACACTCGATATCAACTTCGAGTGTTTTTTTATCAATGCTGTTGTATGCGATTACGTCTGACGGCTTTGATAAATATGAATCGGCAGAAAAAGTGATCAATCTGATAGCGACCTTCTTAGTGGTGTTTGCTGTCGGAGCACTGGTATGTGAAACCTATCGCTTATACAAAAAGACAAATGACGGGGATTATGATTTTAAGAATAAAAAGTACATTGTCGCAAATGCCTCGGTAATGGCTGTTTCAGCGGTACTGGGATTTTTTTCCGGAGTTTCTTTGGCTTATGACAGTAAAGATGTTTCAAAGGTAATCGGACTTAACGAGCTGTCTGTAAGGTTTATTTATGAGTATGCGATAAGGATTACTTTTTGCTTTGTGGTTGCAGCAATCTGCGCGACTTTATATTTTTTCTATAAAAAGAGTAAATGTTCATTCGAGATCTATACCGCTAAGGCTTTTTGCGGTCTTTTGAAGGCCGAGCTTGTTTATGCTGTTATTACGATTGGCTTGTTTCTTATAGTGGCGGCGTTCAATGCGCTTTTGTTTGAACTTGACTATAGCGTATATGAGAGACTTTGGATATTTCTTCTTGGACTTGTGCAGTTTCCTTGCATTCTTGTCGGACTTTCCAAGACCGATGGCGAGATCAGTAAATTCGGCAAAGTGATGCTGACTATTGTACTTCCGGGGCTTCTGGCGATTGCTTTTTTGATCGTCTATATCTATATCATCAAGATCATAGTTACGCTTAAGTTCCCTTCAAATCAGGTATTTGGTATTCTTACGGCGATGTTCGCTTTCGGAGTGTTTATCTGGACAATGGCACAGGGAATCTGCGAAGAGAATACAAAGAAGATATTTAGGATAATGCCGCTTATATTTATTCCGTTTATCATCTTGCAGATCATTTCGATGTCTATACGTATTTCAGGTTACGGACTTACTCTTGCAAGATATGCGGGAATAGCGGTAGTTGCATTTGAGATAGGATATTTTGTTTTGTATTTTATCGGTATAGCCAAAAAGAAAGAAGTAATTTATTTAGCGCTTCCTTTGATCGCAGTTATAGTAGTGATCTCTTATTTGGCGCCCGGGATCAATGCATATTCTTCTGTTATAGCATCGCAAAAGGGCAGGATCGTAAAGTACTTCAATAATAAAGACAAAGCAGGTAAAAGAACTGTAAAGGAAGCATCTGAAGCATATTCGACCCTCAGGTATTTTTGCGGAGCTACAGGTGAAATCTATATCAAAAATCATTACAGTGATGAACAGTTAAGAGAGCTGGAAAAGGCTGCGAGAGTTATTGAAGAAAGTGAGAATACTTTAGAATATATAGTAGTACAGAGAGCTGAAGATGCTCATTATAATTTCAGCGTACCGTATACCGATTTTTACAATGTACAAATCCGTTATGATAGAGAGGATGATGGTATTGATCTTAAGACTCTGGAACTTGAAATAGTTTGTAATGAAGACGAAGTTGTCGATACGATCAATATTAATGATATTGTCAGTGATATTATGACCTTGTATAAAGCCGGAGCTGAAGATGATGAACTTAATCGGGTACTCGATAAGAATATACAACTTGAGAACGGCGGTGAACTTGTAATAAGCTGGCTCAGTATTGATCTAAGTGATGACGGTAAGATCATAGATAATGTATACGTAGACGGATATGTGTTTAAATAAGGCATAGAAGAAGATCTCTTGCAAATAATTAACGAATCTGTTATATTTTAGAAATAATATTTAATAGTTTGTTTTTATTTGGAGGAAAGAGATGTTTAGATTAAAAGGGACATATAAGGAGATTATTAGGGAACATTGGTTTTCTGTGGCATGTTTTTTGGTTGCAACATTTTTTGCAAGTATTACCATGAGTTTTATGCCTACATATCATTCAATGAGCGATAAGGCGTTTAGTTGTCTTTCGGGTATATTTTTTGGAATTACATTTGCAATATTGCCTTTTGAAGCTTATCGCGCATGGAAAAAGAATGTGTCCGATGATAACAGCGGAAAGAAAGGCGGATTTATCGCAGCGCTTATTGCGGTAACGGCAATAGGGATTATTTTAGGTATCGCAAACGGTATTTTTTCATCGACGACAACGGAAGGATTGGCGAGAAACTTAGAGAGTTTCGGGTTTACGGAAAAAACTGTTTTAACCATGGCCAATACTGAGTTTGTGATCAATCTGATCTTTGTGCTTATCACTTATATTTTTGCTTTGTATTATTTTTATAAAGCAAGTGGCCTGCCGGCAGGAATGTATATTCTGAAAGTAATGGTTGCGGGAGTTATATCGCTTATATGGCTTGGAGTATCCGCTGCGATATATATAGCGATCGGACAAGCTGCTGCAGGTCTTGTTGCGTATTTTTATCAGATATATATACTGATCTTCCTGTTGTACATAGGTTTGGTGCTGTATCCGTTCAGTCTTATACTGTTGTCCAAAACAAAATCAAACCCATCTTGTCATAAAGCCATTATTTGAGATATACTATGCAGTGGTAAAAATATAATTTTATTAGTTTTTTAATCGCTATATGCGTAGAAGATGGAGGATATATAAATGAGAGGTTCAAAGCCAACAGTTCTTTTGATCCTTGACGGATACGGAATCAACCCCAATCCTGAGGGAAATGCCATTGCTATGGCAAAGACTCCCGTTATGGATTCACTTATGAAGGAGTATCCTTTCGTACAGGGACTTGCAAGCGGACTTGCAGTAGGTCTTCCCGACGGACAGATGGGTAACTCAGAGGTCGGACACATGAACATGGGTGCCGGCAGAATTGTTTACCAGGAGCTCACAAGAATCACAAAGTCAATCGAGGACGGTGATTTCTTTACTAACGAAGGACTTATGGCAGCGATCAATAATTGCAAAGCCAATGATTCTGCACTTCATATGTACGGACTTGTTTCCGACGGCGGTGTACACAGCCATATCACTCATATTTACGGACTTCTTGAACTTGCTAAGAAGAACGGACTTAGTAAAGTTTATGTTCATTGCTTCCTTGACGGAAGAGACACACCTCCGGAGAGCGGAATTGACTTTGTACAGCAGCTTGAGGACAAGATGAAAGAACTTGGCGTTGGCCAGATTGCTTCTATCTCAGGTCGTTACTATGCTATGGACAGAGATAACAACTATGACCGTGTTGAGGTTGCTTACAACGCAATTACAAAGGGCGAGGGCAACAAGGCTGACAGCGCTCACGAGTGCATGGTTCAGACATACAAGGACGGTAAGACAGACGAGTTCGTTATCCCTACTGTTATTATGAAGAACGGAGCACCCGTTGCTACGGTTAAGGATAAGGATTCGATCATCTTCTTTAACTTCCGTCCCGACAGAGCAAGAGAGATCACACATTGCTTCTGCGATGATGATTTTGATAAGTTTAACAGAGGTAAGAGACTTGATGTAACTTATGTTTGCTTCACAGACTACGATCCTCTTATTCCTAATAAAGAAGTTGCATTTAAGAAGGTTCTTCTTACAAATACATTCGGTGAGTGGCTTGCCGCTAAGGGACTTAAGCAGGCTCGTATCGCTGAGACAGAGAAGTATGCACACGTTACATTCTTCTTTAACGGCGGTGTTGAGAAGCCCAACGACGGTGAGGACAGAGTGCTTGTAAACAGCCCTAAGGATGTTCCCACATACGATCTTAAGCCTCAGATGAGCGCACCCGAAGTATGCGAGAAGATTCTTGATGCCATCAACTCTCAGAAGTACGATGTTGTGGTTGCCAACTTCGCTAACCCCGACATGGTAGGACATACAGGTGTTATCCCTGCAGCGGTTTCCGCTATCGAGACTGTAGATGAGTGCGTTGGAAAGATCGTTGAGGCTATCAAGGCTGTTAACGGAACAATGTTCATCTGCGCAGACCACGGTAATGCCGACATGATGATCGACTATGAGACAGGTGAGCCTTGGACAGCTCATACAACAAACCCTGTTCCTTTCATCTTGGTTAACTATGATCCCGCATATACTCTTAAAGAGGGCGGTTGCCTTGCTGATATCATTCCTACACTTATCGAGTGCATGGGAGAAGAGCAGCCTGCAGAGATGACAGGAAAGTCTTTGTTGATTAAAAAGTGATAATATGATAAAGTAGTTTGTGCGCGACATTTAGCGCATGATTCTATAATATGCAGAATATGTACCGGGAGGAATGTATTTCGTGAGTACTTTAAGTTATGTAGTAGGAATTATTTTTATATTGGTTTGCCTTGCACTTGTTGTGCTTGTTCTTGCGCAGGAAGGTAAGAATCAGGGACTTGGTGCTATTCAGGGAACAGTTGAGAATACATATTGGGGCAAGAACAGAGGCCGTTCAAGAGAGGGAATTCTCAAGACTATAACGGTTGTTTTATCTGTGTTGTTTATAGTACTCAGTATACTTCTGAACATGAAACTGTTCTGATAGAACTGTTATTGTAAGATTATCGCAAGGCACTCTATAATAAAATAGAGTGCCTTGATTATTTTATGAGGGAATATGAGTAAAGGAAGAAGACTTAAAAGAGTAGAAGAAAGCTTATTCGGTAATAGCAAGAAATATGCTGACAACCATGTGGTAGGTCAGTTTATTTCTAATGCAAGAGGATTTGGCTTTGTGACTGTAGAAGGGGAAGATGAGGATATTTTTATTCCCGAAGATTACGTTCACGGAGCTTTTCATACAGATACTGTGGAAGTCGAGATTCTTCCCGTTCAGAGCGGCAAACGTAAAGAGGGACGTATCAGAAACATCCTTGTAAGAGGTATTCAGGAGATTGTCGGAACTTATCAGGCCGAGAAGAATTTCGGTTTTGTCATTCCAGACAGCGATAAGTTTACAAGCGATATCTTTATTCCGATTGAATTTCACGGAAGCGCTGTTACGGGAGATAAAGTTGTAGTTACCATAACGGATTACGGCGATGCCAAGAAGAGACAGAAGCCCGAGGGTAAGGTAAAAGAGGTTATCGGAAACATCAACGATCCGGGTGTCGATATCTTATCTATTGTAAAGAACTACGATATCCCGACGGAGTTCCCCGAGAAAGTTATAAATCAGGCCAATAAATGTCCCGATGTCATAAGTGAAGCGGATATGCTTGGCAGAATGGACCTCAGAGACGTTACTATGGTCACGATAGACGGAGAGGATGCAAAAGACCTTGACGATGCAGTAAGTCTTTCTATTGACGATGAAGGTCTTTACCATCTCGGAGTTCATATTGCGGATGTAACCAATTATGTTCAGGAAAAGTCGGCTCTCGATAGAGAAGCATTAAAGCGCGGAACCAGTGTTTATCTTGTGGATAGGGTTATACCCATGTTGCCTCACAGGCTTTCGAACGGTATCTGCTCGCTTAATCACGGCGAGGACAGACTTGCTCTTTCCTGCCTTATGACAATTGATAAGAACGGCGGCGTTATCGATCATGAGATCGCTGAGACTGTTATAAATGTCAACGAGAGAATGTCTTATACTTCCGTTGCCAAGATACTTGAGGATGAGGACGAAGAAGAGATCGCAAGATACGAAGAACTTGTGCCCATGTTCAAAGATATGGCCAAGCTTTCGTCCATTCTTAGAAAAAAGAGAGAGAAGAAGGGCGCAATAGACTTTGATTTCCCCGAGACCAAGATTATCCTTGATAAGGACGGAAATCCCATAGATATTGTTCCTCATGAGAGAAACACGGCAACGAAGCTTATCGAAGACTTCATGCTTGCGGCGAACCAGACGGTTGCCGAACACTTTTATTTCCTTCAGAGTCCGTTCGTATATCGTATACATGAGCAGCCCGATCCCGAGAAGATCGCTACGCTCTCTGCTTTTGTAAATAGCTTCGGACTTCATATAAAGACAAGACGCGATGAGGGAGTTAAGCCAAAAGAGCTGCAGAAGCTCCTTAAGAATATAGAGGGAAGCAAGGAAGAGGCTGTTATAAGCAGGATGACTCTTCGCAGTATGATGCAAGCTAAGTACAGCACGGAATGCACGGGACACTTCGGACTTGCATTTGACTACTATTGCCATTTTACCTCTCCCATCAGAAGATATCCCGATCTTCAGATCCACAGAATAATCAAAGATCATTTAAGAGGCAGGATGAATGAAGCCAAGATGCTTCATTACAGCGAGATCCTTGATGAAGTTGCCAAGCATTCTTCGGAGACGGAAAGAAGAGCTGAGGAAGCAGAGCGTGAGACCGATAAGCTCAAGAAAGCTCAGTACATGGAAAATCATGTCGGAGAAGTTTTTGAGGGCGTTGTATCAGGTGTGACCGCTTGGGGGCTTTTTGTTGAGCTTGAGAATTCCTGCGAAGGAATGGTCGCTGCTGCATCTATGGCCGATGATTTCTACGTATATGACGAAGCTCAGATGAAGCTTGTCGGCGAAAGATATCACAAGGAATACACTCTTGGTCAGAAGGTTAAGATCAAGGTTGTAGGAGCAGACAGAATCTCAAAGACAATCGACTTCAGGCTTGTCGATGAGGACTTTGATGAGAATGAAGATGAATTGTATTATGAAGAAGAGTATGTCCCCAAGGCTCGTAAGCTTGCGGGCGATAAAGCCAAAAAGATAAGAACTCTCAGCAAAAAAGCCAAGGAAGAGGTCGATAATGCGCAGATTTCCGAAGAAGTAGACAGGCTTTTGAAAAAGGCCAAGAAGGAATTATCAAAGACTTCCAAAGGAAAAGCTTCTAAAAAATCTGATAGGAAATCCGATAAGAAATCCGATAAGAACGCGGATAAGAAGTCTAAGTCCACAAGGAAGGTCTATAAGGTCCACAAGTACAAGAAATCTGCAACGAGCAAGGCTGCAAGAAGTGCGCAGGGTAAGGGCAGAAAGAAGAAAAGATAAAGAGAACAGGTAAGTAACATGGCAGAAGATAACAAGGCTAGAAAGCTTGTAGCTAACAACAAAAAAGCATATCACGATTATTTTATCGAGGAGAAGTACGAAGCGGGTATTGAGCTTTTCGGAACCGAGGTAAAATCAATCCGTCAGGGCAAGTGCAGTATAAAAGAAGCATGGATCAGCATTGATAAGGGCGAAGCTTTTATTATGGGCATGAACATAACCCCGTATGAGAAGGGCAACATCTTTAATAAGGATCCCTTAAGGGTTAAGAAGCTTCTTTTGCACAAAGCCGAGATAAGAAAGCTCGACCAGCAGAGAATGGTTCAGGGTTATACACTTGTACCTCTCGAGGTTTACTTTAAGAACGGCAAGGTTAAGGTTGAGATCGGTCTTGCCAAAGGTAAGAAGCTCTATGATAAGAGAGCCGATATGGCAAAAAAGGATCAGCAGAGAGAAATTGAAAAAGAGTTTAAGATGAAGTTCAAGTAAGTTTTCATTCATTAAACTATAGGTATATTGATTTTAGCTTTATTTGTCGATATACTTATGGAAGCGTAAGCTTCATATATAAGGGTTAGTAAAGGTTTCGACAGGGATTTTGAAGCTGGAGAAGCTATCCGCAGGATGGTGCGTTAAACCTCAAATTAAAATTAAACGCTAAAACAGATTTAGCTTTTGCTGCCTAAGCGCAGCTCGTCGACCTGAGTGCACCTACACATTTAGTAATCGGCGTCAAACTTTGTAGGAAACGACATGGCCTAAGCTTTGCGGTCATGGTCGTATCATGAAGCTACCGATTGTTTGCAGTTGTCAATTACCGCGAGCATGAGGGAACAGGGATGCAGAATCCCGAAATAATTGACTATGATAGTAGAAGTACAGGGGATGAATTTTTGGACACGGGTTCGACTCCCGTCTAATCCACTCTTAAAAGCGCTTGGTTAAGCGCTTTTTTCTTTAATGTTATAATTGTTTGATAAGAGGGAGAGTTTATGAGGAGAATCACATCGTTATTATTATCATGTATATTGGGAATAGGTATGTTTGGCCGGAACACTGTCTTTGTACAAGCTAAAGAAACCGCTGATTCCGTTGTCGCGTCAATGACGATAGATCAGAAGCTTGCGCAGATGATAATGCCGTCGCTGAGGACATGGAACGATCAGGATCTTACGGCTATGAACGGTGAACTTTCATCTGCTTTGGCAAAGTATGATTTCGGCGGGGTGATATTGTTTTCACAGAATACGAAGGATGCGGCGCAGACTACCGAGCTTATAAACGGCATTCAAAAAGCACACCTAAGCGGCGGATTTAAATCCAAGCTGTTTGTTGCGATAGATCAGGAAGGCGGCAGAGTTACTAGGCTGCAGACAGGTACTAAGATGCCCGGTAATATGGCTCTTGCTGCAACGGGGAATGCCACCAATGCTTTTAAGGCCGCAAATGTGATCGGAAGAGAACTTGCCGTTCAAGGATTTAATCTTGATTTTGCACCTGTTGTCGATGTAAATAATAATCCTGAGAATCCTGTGATAGGAGTCAGGTCTTTTTCGGATGATCCTGCTGTTGTGGCTCGTTTCGGTGCACAATTTGTAAAGGGACTTCACAGCCAAAAAGTGATGGCATGCCTTAAGCATTTTCCGGGACACGGGGATACGAATGTCGACAGTCATACGGGACTTCCAGTGATCAACAAAACCTACGAGGAATTAGAAAAAAATGAGCTTGTTCCGTATGTTTCTTTGGTTTCCAATGCGGATTTCATAATGACGGCTCATATTCAATATCCTCAGATTGAGAAAGATACATATGTTTCCAAAGCAAACGGGCAAAAGATAAATTTGCCTGCGACACT
Source organism: Butyrivibrio sp. XB500-5 (assembly GCF_003625505.1). Classification (NCBI taxonomy): domain Bacteria; kingdom Bacillati; phylum Bacillota; class Clostridia; order Lachnospirales; family Lachnospiraceae; genus Butyrivibrio; species Butyrivibrio sp. XB500-5. Next base: position 252,313 of record NZ_RAIS01000001.1, on the reverse strand, counting down.
TTCCAAAAAGATTTTGACCGGAATCCTTAGAGAAAAACTGGGATATAAGGGACTTATAATTACCGACTCCATGGAAATGAAAGCCATTTCCGACAATTTTGACAAGGTAGATGCATCCGCAATGGCTATAAATGCAGGAGCGGATATGATCTTGATGCCGGTTCAGCTGTCTTCTGACAAGGCTCTGAAGGAGCTTGACGCATATATGGACGGTCTTTTGACCAAGGTAAAGAGCGGAGAGATATCCGAAGACAGAATAAATGAATCTGTAAAAAGAATCATAGAGACCAAGAATAAATACGGGCTTTTAAATACAAGCGTTGAAGCTTCTTCAAAAAAGGCTGCGGATGTTGTGGGCTCAAGGCAGAACAAGGCCGTTGAATGGGAGATTGCAAAGGCCGGAGTTACCGCCGTTAAGAATGACGGAGTATGTCCTATTGAAAAAGATAAAAAGGTAGTTGTTTTCTATCCTCAAGCCGATCAGCTCGGATCCATACAGAACGGTATAGATATTGCAGGAGCTTCTGCGGCCTCACTTATATGCTATGGAAAAGGTCTTGATGCTTCGGCAGATTCCGCGATACAAAACGCAGATGTAGTGGTGTGCTTATCGACCTGCGCCACGGGGGAAGAGTTACATAAGAATACTGAGGTAAAGACGCTTGTTGAAAAGACTAAACTCGCAGATAAAAAGATTGTGGTTTTAAGCACAAATCTGCCGTATGATCTTAGGGAACTTGAAAACGCAGATGCACTTGTTGCATGCTACGGACCGGGAATAAATGTTACCGCCGCAATATACAAGTTGTTTTAAGGCATATTATTTTTCCGCTTTTTATCTATAATTTAGAGAAGAAATAGCGAAAAACAGATACTGTTAAACAATGTCGCAGTGTGGTATATTATTTGCATATGGTGGCGTTTTTTCTTGAAAATAAGGGAATTGAAGCGTCGGGGGATGGTATATGTCAGAGAATAAACGCAGAGTTTGCATGATCGTGCAACAGCGTGATGTCAAAGGCGGTATCGCCGCGGTTGTTTCCGGATATTATGGAAGCAGACTGGAAGATGACTATGATATCAGGTATGTTGAATCGTATTGTGACGGAAGCAAATTCCAAAAGCTTATAAAAGCAGTGAAAGGCTTAATGGAGTATCGCAAGGTACTCAGAACCTTTAAGCCCGAGCTTGTTCATATTCACTCTTCTTTCGGTCCGAGCTTTTACAGGATGCAACCCTTTTTGTATTTGGCCAAAAGAAAGAAAATCCCCGTTATAGATCACCTTCACGGCGCTGATTTTAAGACATTTTACGAGGAAGCTTCGGATAAAAAGAAGAAGCTCATCAAGAAGGTTTATAACGATTTTTCTAAGATAATAGTTCTTTCCAAAGAGTGGGAAGAGACTATGTCACATATTGTCCCAACAGAAAAGCTTACAGTTATCGAGAATTATTGCAGACCCCAAGACAAAAGCACTGTAGAGAGCTTCTTTGACGACAGGTTTGATAAAAAGCAGATTCTTTTCCTCGGAGAACTCGGGAAAAGAAAAGGCGGTTATGATTTTGCGCCTATAGTAAAAAAGACGCTGGCCAAGGTTCCGGACGCATCCTTTGTTTTTTGCGGAAGCGGAGATGAGGCCGATGTTGAAGAGATAACGTATGATGTATACAGCGTGACCACTAAGGAGAAAGCTCTTTTTCCCGGTTGGGTCAGAGGAGAAGAGAAGGATAAGTTCCTTAGAGAATCCTCAATATATCTTCTTCCGTCTTATGATGAAGGACTTCCGATGTCGATTCTTGATGCGATGGCTTACGGACTACCCGTTGTTTCGACCAATGTAGGCGGAATTCCCAAGATCGTACGAGGCGGAGTAAACGGCTTTATATCAGGACCAGGTGACGTCGACAGTATAAGCGACGGGATCGCTAAGTTGTTATCTGACAAGGATGTATATATCCGTGCTTCAAAGGGAAGCTATGAAATAGCTGACAAAGAGTACAATTTTGATACACATATTTCCAAGCTTGAAAAGGTATATGATACTTTCCTTTAAATAAAAAACGGAGGAAAAAATGAGATCACCCTTTCTGTATTTTAAAAATTTCATAGGAATCGGATGTAGGAAACTTCGCTTTTTATCTGCTTTTTCTGCGGGAGCGATCCAGACTTTCGATAAGCTTCATGTAGAAATATATAAAAAAGGTAAGATCAAACTCGGAAGCTACAATCAGAACAGAGGTAATCTCTATCTTGTAGCGGACGGCGGAGAGCTTAAGATCGGTGATCATTGTTTTTTTAACACGGGAACATGTATTACCGCAGCCAAATCCGTAACCATCGGAAATAACTGCAAATTCGGCAACAACGTTGTTATCGTGGATCACGATCATGATTTCAGGAATAAGACTGACAGTGAGTTCATCAGTGCCGACGTCGTTATTGAAGATGACGTGTGGGTCGGCGCGGGAGCGGTGATTCTCCGCGGAACTCATATCGGTAAGGGCGCTGTAATAGGTGCCGGTAGCATAATAAAAGGAAAAATTGATCCAAACGCTATAATAATTCAGAAGAGATCGACCGATATATAATGAAATGTCATATTGGCCGGATTGATAATAAACATTATAAGAGAGTGTAAGAAGACATGGCAGTCAGTAAAAAAAGAATTGTTGTTAAGGTGGGAACATCCACTATCACTAACGAGAGCGGTAATGTAGATATTCGTGCTCTCGATCATTTATGCAGAGCTCTTTCGGGAGTTGAGAATCTTGGTTATGACCTGGTGCTTGTATCATCGGGTGCCATCGCTGTAGGCGCCGGAAAGATGAGGCTTGCTCAGAAACCAAAGGAACTCAAGATGAAGCAGGCGGCTGCAGCCGTAGGTCAGACAGAGCTTATGCATCTTTATGACAAGTTCTTTGGTGAATACAACAGAATGGTAGGCCAGATACTTCTGGATAATGCGGATTTCAGCAATCCTGTCAGAAGTGAGAATCTAAAGAACACATTTGATGCTCTTTTGGAAAATCATATTATTCCAATAGTTAATGAAAACGACTCCGTAAGCCATACGGAGATCGAATCGGAAAAGAAGCTGTTCTCCGATAACGACATGTTATCGGCTCTTGTTGCGGTATTCTGCAATGCAAGTAAGCTTATCATCTTTTCCGATATAGACGGACTTTACGACGGTAATCCCAAGACGGATCCCAATGCCAAGGTGATCAGCAGAGTCGAGGAGATTACAGACGAGCTTAGGAAAGTTGCTTCGGGATCAGGCTCTAATAGGGGGACGGGCGGAATGATCACCAAATTGGAAGCGGCTGAGCTTGCTACTTCTCACGGAATCGATGTTCTTGTTACAAACGGCAAGAATCCCGAGAAGCTCTATGACATCATAGAGAAAAAGAAGGTCGGAACATTGTTCGTCGCAAAAGAGTGACGCAAGTCGCGTGCACCTAATCATAGGGGAGACGTCCCCTGTGGTGTATAAAAAATCAAATATGGAGGCCAGTGTATGAAAAGCAAAAAGAAAAAAGGGGTAAAATGGTATCATTCAATTTTATTTCAGGTTATCGCCGTTAACGTTGCGATGTTGGTCGTATTCGGAGCGGTAATGTTCCTCACAATGGACTCACTCGATAACACTGTCAACAATTCTAACGCTTTGATCAATTATGTTGCTGAAGCCAACATGTATGAAGGGAAAGTTTCAACACAAATATATGATATTTATGCTCAGCCGTTTGTTTATATTTACGCGAGCAGAGATCAGAAACCCGAGATTGATACAACGGTAAGGGCAGATCTTGAAGAACTCAAGACATCAATGAATTCACTTATCGGAGTTTTTTCCAAGAACGACGATAAATTTTCCGCCAATGCTCTCAAGATCGCGAAGGAACTCAGTGTACGTGTCGATACGTATATTTCTTCCGTTACAAACGCCATGGATCTTGCCAAATCCGGAGCAGGTGCTCAGTGTACCGTTGTCATGGAGGGCGAGGTTAAAGAACTTATGAAAAATATCGACCGTCGTTTGGCAGAGCTTGACGCTGCGGTTGACGCTCTTTCATACGGTTCGATAAACAACATGATAGATTCAAGGAATCAGGCAGTGCTTAAGTCTGTTATCGGACTTGCTATATTCCTTATCTGTCTTGCATTAACATTTGCGCTTAACTACTTTGTTATCGTTAAGAAGATCAGATCTATCTCCAATGAAGTTAATGCCATCATAGATGATATTGATAACGGCAAAGGAGATCTTACGACAAGGATCAATACCAAGACTAATTCCGAGCTTATTTTCTTTAAGAACGGTTTCAACAGATTTATTGAGAATCTTCAGAACGTTATGCGTGAAGTTAAGAACGGAACGGTTGTACTTACAACATCGGAGGAAGAGGTTTCCGAGAAGATACAGAAAGCCAACGACAATGTTACCAATACTTCGGCAGCTCTTCAGGAGCTCTCTGCAAGCATGGACACTGTATCGGCTACAGCTACAACAATGACTGAGAAACTTGTTGATGTTAAGAGCGCTACAGACAGCATCAATGCAGAGGTTGCGGAAGGAAAAGAGACAGCAGAGCACATCAAGATTGAGGCTGAATCCGTTCAGGAAGAAGTTAACCAGAAGAAGAGCAACACAGGAAGTAAGATGGAAGAGCTCAGTGCCGTTCTAGAGCAGTCAGTTCAGGATTCCGAGCAGGTTAACCAGATCGGTGAGCTTACCAATGTAATTCTTGATATCGCATCACAGACCAATCTTCTTGCTCTTAACGCCAGCATTGAAGCTGCAAGAGCAGGTGAAGCCGGAAGAGGCTTTGCGGTTGTTGCTGAGGAGATCAGCTCACTTGCCGAGAACAGCAGACAGACAGCGGGTAATATCCAGAAGATCAGTCAGGATGTTACCGATGCGGTTAAGGCTCTTTCAGATAATGCCATGCAGGTGCTTGAATTCATCAACACCACTGTTCTTTCCGATTACGATTCATTTGTAGAGGTTGGAGAGAAGTATGAGAATACTGCGGCAATAATTGATGATATGCTCAATAAGTTCAGTGAAAAAGCTGAGAATCTCGGCGTTATCATGGAGCAGATGTCAGAGCATGTTACATCGATCAACCAGTCGGTTCAGGAGAGTACGGTTGCCATCAATACTTCAGCTACAAACTCAACAGAGATTGTAGGACAGATGCAGGGCATCGGAGAAGCTATGGACAACAACAACAGAGTTACTAGTCAGCTTTCAGACAGCACAAAGCAGTTTGTGACCGTTTAAGTTTAATAAATATTAACGGCATCGCCTTTATATAGGCGATGCCGTTTTTTATACCATAAGGCAATTATTTTATTGGTGATCAAATATTCTCATGATACTTGTCATAGATCTCGGTGAGATATGACTTAACTATCTGAATATTGGTCATCTTTCGAAGATCGGAATTGCCCATCATTACGGCAATTTCATCTGCAAGAAGAAGCATATTGTAGATTTTGAGCTTAAACTGATCTCTGTCAAGCTCGTCGATGTTGACCTGCATAAGAGGTGAACCGAGCTTAAGTGTAACGTTGTCATCAGCGATACCTGTGAGCATCATACGTGTTGTGGGATCGAAGTTGACATAGAGAATAAGTTTTTCTTTCTCATGCTTCTTAAGTGTGTTCTCATTCTGATGAGAAGTCTCGAGCCACTCGTAAAGATCTGCTTCATCAGGGTTTAAAAGGAACTTTGTAAGCTCATCCTTGTGCTTTTCTACATACTGCATATATTTGCTGGCGCTGGGACCAGTGTAAGCAAGTTCAACTCTTACTCCCGAATCCGAGCGTACAAGCCTGCATTTCTCGGCAACCTCTTTAATCTTTAATGTTGTTTCGTTTGATCCGATCATCTTAAAGGTGCCGGTTTCTAATTCCTGCTTGAATTCCATTGTGATCTCCTTTTTTCTAAATCTACAGTAACGTAAGTATAGCATAAGGGTGCTAAAAATGGTATACTAATAGAGATTTTGTAAAGAAATAAGGGGATAACATGTCACAGAGTAACAAGGGGAGAAAACAGACAAGAAAATCATCCAACAGCTCGTCATCAAGGAGCGGTTCAAGGACTACTCAGCGTCATATTAATGAGGAAGTTGACTATTCCTTAAGAAGCGAGCTTATTGTCATTGCAATGGTAGCTCTTACCATTTTCCTTTTTTTGTGTAATTTCGGTATCTGCGGAAGCATAGGAAACACCATAAGCGGAGTATTGTTCGGCTTATTCGGTTTCACGGCTTATCTTGCGCCTTTACTTGCGCTGTTTTGCGTGGTTATAGGCGTTGCCAACTTCGGATCCAGCGCTTCTACAAGAAAGATAGTTTCCGGGATCGTTCTTTTTATCATTTTAGGTATGATATTGGAGCTTTTCACCAGAAGACCGCAGGGAACCGAGTCTTACAGCATTTCATATGTTTTCAACGAAGCAAGAAGAGCGCACAACGGAGGAGGATTCTTCGCAGGCTCACTTGCATATCTTTCATATAAGTATTTATCACTTGCCGGAACGGCTCTTTTGCTGCTTTTGATCGGTATAGCAAGCGTTGTTATCTTTACCGAGCAGTCTTTTGTAGGCGGTATCAAGAAGGGCGGCCGCAAGATCATCGAAAAGACCAAGGAAGACGCCGCCAACTACAGAGAATACTCAAGAGAGCGCAGAGAGAGGATTGAACAAAGACGTGCTCAGATTGAGGAAGACAGACGTCTTGCCATTGAGCAAAAAGAGGATGAGAAGATCCTTCGCATGGAAAAGAATGTGCGCGGTGTTATGATCGATACGCAGCTTTCCAAGGAAGATGAAGAAGCGGATGATATGAGCGAGATCCGTATTCATGGCGCCGACACGGAAGATAAGAAGAATATCTTTATTCCCGATGAAGATGAGTTCCACGATGACATACATGAGATCGTACTTAAGAAACATGAGATAGAGACTGATGTTGAGCCCGACGGACAAAGAGCCTTTAAAACAGGCATCAAGATCCACGGAATGGGTTATGACGACTACGAGCCCGAAGACGAAGCACGTGATGAAATACATGATATTAAGCCTTCGACTAAAGGTAAGCTTGTTGCCACAGCGGCTAAGGAAGCTCCCATGGAAGATGATATTCTTCCGGATGTTCCTATTCATGCGGAGAACCTTGGAAACGGAATGAACGGCGAATATGCAATACATGCTCAGGATCATATATCAAGGAGCCCCGGTGCTTCTTCTAAGATAACGTCATCGGCTTCAATGCCTACAAGCACCCATGTGCCTGACGGCCCGGGTCCTCATACGGTTAATGTCGGTATGGAAAAAGAGATTGAGCAGCACAAGAAGGCTATGCCCAAGAAGTATGTATTTCCGCCGCTTTCTCTTTTGGAAAAGGGTACAAGAAATAAGAATTCGGATTCTGCAAGGCAGCTCAAAGAGACTGCGCTTAAATTGCAGGAGACTCTCAAGACCTTTGGAGTTAACGTTACCGTTACCGATATAAGCCAGGGACCTTCTGTCACAAGATTTGAGCTTCAGCCTGAGGCAGGTGTAAGAGTTAATAAGATAGTCGGACTTGCGGATGATATTAAGATGAATCTGGCCGCAAGAGATATCAGAATAGAAGCTCCCATTCCGGGCAAGGCAGCTGTGGGAATCGAGGTTCCGAACAGAGAAAATCAGGCCGTTGCCTTAAGAGATCTCTTTGAATCCAGAGAGTTTAAGGACTTTTCATCCAAGCTTGCTTTTGCGGTTGGTAAAGATATCGCAGGTAAGACGGTTGTTACCGATATAGCCAAGATGCCACACCTTCTTATTGCGGGCGCTACCGGATCGGGTAAATCGGTATGTATAAATACGATCATCATGAGCCTTATTTACAAGGCTAAGCCTGAAGAAGTGCAGATGATCATGATCGATCCCAAGATCGTTGAACTTAGTGTTTACAACGGAATCCCGCACCTTATGATCCCCGTTGTGACTGATCCCAAGAAAGCTGCTGCAGCTCTTAACTGGGCGGTTGCGGAGATGACTAACAGATATAAGAAGTTTGCCGATGCGGGTGTTCGTGACCTCAAGGGATATAATAAGCTTGCAGAAAAGAGCAGCGATCCCGAAATGAGCGTTATGCCTCAGATCGTGGTTATTGTAGATGAGCTTGCAGACCTTATGATGGTATCCGCCAACGAGGTTGAGGATGCTATCTGCAGACTTACACAGCTTGCGAGAGCTGCGGGCATTCATCTTATTATTGCTACTCAGAGACCTTCCGTTGATGTCATCACGGGTCTTATCAAGGCGAACATGCCCAGCCGAGTTGCGTTTGCGGTATCGAGCGGTGTTGATTCGAGAACCATTCTCGATATCAACGGTGCCGAGAAGCTTCTTGGTAAAGGAGATATGTTATTCTATCCTCAGGGCTATACGAAACCTGCCAGAATTCAAGGAGCGTTTGTTTCTGACAAGGAAGTTCAGGCGGTTACGGATTTCATAAGAAATCAGGATATACAATCAAGCTACGGCGAAGGTGTTGAAGAACAGCTTGCAAATTACCAGAGTCAGTCCGGCGGAAGTAGCGGTGCTTCCATAGGTGGAGATTCGGACAGAGATGAGTATTTTGTACAAGCCGGAGAGATTATCATAGAAAAAGAAAAAGCGTCCATAGGAATGCTCCAGAGAGTATTCAAGATCGGCTTTAACAGGGCCGCAAGGATTATGGATCAGTTATGTGAAGCCGGGGTGGTCGGCGATGAAGAAGGTACTAAACCCAGAAAGGTACTAATGACCAAAGCTGAGTTTGATAGGTATGTAGGAGGAGAATAAATGGCTTTTAAAAGTGACATTGAAATCGCACAGGAAGCAAAAATGCTACACATCAGAGATGTAGCGGAAGGAATCGGGATTGAAGAGGACGATCTTGAATTCTACGGTAAGCACAAGGCTAAGCTTACAGAGGAGTATCTTAGAAAGGTACAGAGTAACAAGGAAGGAAAACTTATCCTTGTAACAGCCATCAATCCTACTCCTGCGGGAGAAGGAAAGACAACCACAAGTGTTGGACTCGGAGATGCACTCAGAAGACTTGGATACAAGACTGTTATAGCTCTTAGAGAGCCTTCACTCGGACCTTGCTTCGGAATAAAGGGCGGAGCGGCCGGCGGCGGATACGCACAGGTAGTTCCGATGGAAGATCTCAACCTTCATTTTACAGGTGATTTCCATGCCATTACATCCGCAAACAACCTGCTTGCGGCTATTTTGGACAATCATATTCAGCAGGGTAATGAACTGCAGATCGATACAAGACAGATCATATGGAAAAGAGCCGAGGATATGAATGACAGAGCTCTTCGAAATATCGTTGTAGGTCTTGGAGCCAAGACTGACGGTGTTCCCAGAGAAGATCACTTTGTTATTACGGTTGCTTCCGAGATAATGGCAATTCTTTGTCTCGCAAGCGATCTTAACGATCTTAAGGACAGACTTTCAAGGATTATTGTTGCATATAACTTTGCGGGAGAACCCGTTACCGCAGGTGACCTTCAGGCGGTCGGCGCTATGGCCGCACTTCTTAAGGATGCACTTAAGCCCAATCTTGTTCAGACACTTGAGCACACACCTGTAATCGTACACGGCGGTCCTTTTGCAAATATCGCTCACGGATGTAACTCCGTAAGAGCTACAAAGACAGCACTTAAGATAGCAGATTATACTGTAACGGAGGCAGGCTTCGGTGCCGATCTCGGTGCAGAGAAGTTCCTTGATATCAAGTGCAGGATCGCGGGACTTAAGCCTGATGCTGTTGTTCTTGTTGCAACTATCAGAGCTCTTAAGTACAACGGCGGAATCCCCAAGGCTGAGCTTGGAACAGAGAATCTTGAAGCCCTTAAGAAGGGAATCGTTAATCTTGAGAAGCACATAGAGAACATCCAGAAATACGGTGTTCCCGTTGTTGTAACGCTTAACTCATTCCTTACTGATACAGAAGCAGAGACAGAGTTCGTCAAGAAGTTCTGCGAGGAGAGAGGTTGTAACTTCGCTCTTTCAGAGGTTTGGGAAAAAGGCGGAGAAGGCGGACAGGATCTTGCAATGAAAGTTGTCGAGAGCATCAAGAACAAGCCTTCTAACTATGCACCTATCTATAAGGATGAGCTTTCGCTCAAAGATAAGATCAATACTATCTCTACTGAGATTTACGGCGCCGATGGCGTTACATATACACCTGCTGCGTCCAAGCAGCTTGCCAAGATTGAAGAGATGGGTTTCGGAAATCTTCCTGTCTGCATGGCAAAAACACAGTATTCTCTTTCGGATGATCCCGCAATGCTCGGAAGACCTACAGGTTATAACATCACAGTAAGAGAAGCTTATGTTTCAGCAGGAGCAGGCTTTGTTGTTGCACTTACAGGTGCGATCATGACAATGCCCGGACTTCCCAAGCATCCTGCAGCTTACGACATCGATGTCGATGAGACGGGCAAGATCACAGGATTGTTCTAAGAGTTAATGCGGATTTCGCATATAATATTTACAAAAATCTTTCTACAAAACAGGAGACACGATGAGCGCACAGATTATTGACGGAAAAGCAATTTCACAGAATATTAAGGACGAACTTAAGGAAAAGACAGCTCTTTTAAAGGAAAAGGGTATAGAGGTAACTCTTGCCGTTATCCTTGTCGGAGAGGATCCCGCTTCGCAGGTTTATGTAAGGAATAAAAAGAAAGCTTGCGAGTATATCGGATATAAGTCTTTATCCTATGAGCTTCCGGCAGATACAACTCAGGAAGAGCTCCTTAAGCTCATCGATGAGCTTAATAACAGAAAGGATGTAGACGGTATTCTTGTTCAGATGCCGCTTCCTAAGCAGATTGATGAAAAGACTGTTATTGATGCGATATCTCCCGATAAGGACGTAGACGGATTCCATCCGATGAATGTCGGCGCTCTTTGCATCGGTGAGCAGGGCTTTGTATCATGTACACCCGCAGGAGTTATCCAGCTTCTTAAAAGAGGTTGCGACGGAAAAATAGATATTGCCGGTAAAGAGTGCGTTATCGTCGGAAGATCCAATATTGTAGGTAAGCCTATGGCTCTTTTGATGCTCAGAGAAAATGCGACTGTTACGATCGCACATTCAAGAACCAAAGATCTTAAGGATGTTTGCAAGAGAGCGGATATTCTTATAGCGGCTGTAGGAAAAGCCGGCATGATCACTGCAGAGCATGTCAAAGAGGGCGCGGTTGTTATTGATGTCGGAATTAACAGAGGCGCAGACGGAAAGCTCTGCGGCGATGTCCTTTACGATGAAGTTTCACAGATTGCAAGTGCGATCACTCCGGTACCCGGCGGCGTAGGTCCCATGACCATCGCGATGCTTATGAACAATTGTTATGAAGCGGCACTTATGCATAATTCTATTTGAGGTTGATCTTAATGATATGTCCCGTTTGCGGTAAAGAAATTCCCGAAGGGCACATGTATTGTGACGAATGCGGCAAAGAGATCAATTTCGTTCCGGATTTCGATCCGGAGGTTGAAAATGAGATAAATGCCACACTTTCGGGAGTTGCCGATGAACTGAATAAGGAAGCTAAGCTAAAAGCCTTGCGTATTCAAAAGCGAAAGGAATTTTTTAGCGCGTTAAAGAAAAAAAGCACGACAATTTTATTATTTTCTGCTACTATTATCATCATAGTGATTGTTGTGACATTATTATTGGCTTTTCACAACAAAACGCCTCTTTATTATCTTAGTATCGCAGAGTCTTCAAGAAATTCGGGAGATCTTGATAAGGCTATCGAGTATCTGGTTGAGGGTAATAAAGATAATCCCGAGAGCACTGAGATCATATTCAGGCTTTCAGATTATTATCTGGAAGCGGGTGATCCCGATAAGGCAGCCGAGACACTTTGTCTTATAACAAACTCAGATTGTTTTTCCGATGAGAAGGTAACCAATGCATATGAAGGAATTATCTCTATATATAAGGAAAACGGCGATTACGACAAGATAGTTGAGCTTTTGAGTAACGATGAGAATGAAATAGCCAAGGGGCTTAAGGAGAAATATATTCCTCCGACGCCCGTTATGAGTCCCGAAGGGGATACATATGAGGACAGTATCACAGTAACTGTTTCCAAGGGAGCGCCTGATGATGAAGTTAAGGTATACTACACTGTAAACGGTGATAATCCCGACAACAGCGGTATCCCTTATGAAAAAGAGATCGTGCTTGACGCAGAAGGCGAATATAAGATAAAGGCGGTTTCCGTAAACAAATATGGATTCTTAAGTGCAGTTGCCGAAAATACTTATACCATTGAGGCAGGAACTCCCGATGAGCCCATTATAATGGAGGCAAGCGGAGAGTATAGCCAGAACACTATGATTGTTGCCGTTACCGAACCCGGAACTTCGATTTTTTATACGACGGACGGATCGGACCCGACAATGGATTCCAAGCAGTATATTTCACCGATATCGATGCCGGTTGGTACTTCGCACTTTAAGTTTATTGCCTATAACAACGAAGGTCTTTGCAGCGAGATAGTGGAAAGAGACTATCACCTTGTTTTTGCCAGACTTGTGACCAAGGAGCAGGCTGTAAACAGTGTGGTAAGTACACTTGTAAGACTTAATTATCTTCTCGACGAAACGGGTAAGGAGATAGGTGTACCCGGACACAATGAGTATGTGTATCGCTCCGAGATTGAAGTGGAAGGCGCCGGTGAGTATTATGTCATCGATGAGATACGTGTCGGTAATGACGGTTCCAGAAATCCTTCGGGAAGAATATATGCAGTCAACACACATGACGGCACCGTAAACAGACTGGGATATGATTCCGGCGGTAAATATATACTTATAACTATTTCCAATCGATAAGAAGCTATTTGGCTTTAAAATATTTATTTTTATATCTAGTAGGAGGATGACTATGTTCAAGATTTTAGAGGCTAATGAGCTTACTACGAACATTTTTCAGATGATCGTTGAAGCTCCGCGTGTAGCAGACGCGTGTTTACCCGGACAGTTTCTTATTATCCGTGTAGATGAAGAGGGGGAAAGAATACCGCTGACAATTTGTGATTATGACAGAGAAAAGGGAACTGTCGAGATAGTTGTTCAGGCTATCGGAGCTGAAACATTTAAACTTTCCAAGCTTAAGGCAGGCGATTCTCTTGCCGATGTTGTCGGACCTCTCGGTAAGCCTTCAGATCTTTGCGAAGAGAGCATTGATGAGCTTAAGAAAAAGAAGATCGTATTTATCGCAGGCGGTGTAGGAACAGCTCCCGTATATCCCCAGGCTAAATGGCTCAAGGAGCAGGGCGTTGACTGCGACGTTATCATCGGTGCCAAGACAAAAGATCTTGTTATTCTTGAAGATAGATTCAAGAAGGTTTGTAACCTTCATATCACAACAGATGACGGTTCTTACGGAAGAAGCGGAATGGTTACAAAGGCACTTCAGGATCTTTGGGATGAGGGCAACAAGTACGATCACTGCGTTGCCATCGGTCCTATGATCATGATGAAATTTGTTTGCAAGCTTACAGAAGAGCTCGGAATTCCTACAATTGTCAGCATGAATCCTATCATGGTTGACGGAACGGGAATGTGCGGCGCTTGCCGTCTTACAGTAGACGGTCAGGTTAAGTTTGCTTGTGTTGACGGACCTGAGTTCGACGGACACAAGGTTGACTTTGACCAGGCTATGAACCGTATGAAGCTGTATAAGACTGAGGAGGGAAGACTTTTCCTCAAGGCTCAGGAAGGTGATACACACCACGGCGGCTGCGGCAATTGTAACTAAGAAAATACCATGTTTCGTGATTACTATATAGGAGATTAAATAAATGGATGGATTTGTAAGAGTTCCGGTCCGCGAACAGGACGCCAAGGAACGTGCTACCAATTTTAAAGAAGTTTGTCTTGGATATAACAAGGAAGAGGCAGAAAAAGAGGCATTAAGATGTCTTAACTGTCCCAATCCCAAATGTGTACAGGGATGTCCCGTATCTATCAACATTCCTGCTTTTATCGAGCAAGTTAAGAAGGGAAATGTTGAGGGTGCTTATCAGGAGATCAGCAAAGCAAGTGCTCTTCCCGCTGTCTGCGGACGTGTATGTCCTCAGGAAAGCCAGTGCGAAGGCCAGTGCGTAAGAGGAATCAAGGGCGATGCCGTTTCAATCGGTAAGCTTGAGAGATATGTTGCAGATACTGCAAGAGAGATGGGCATCAAGCCCGAAGGAGCAAAGGAGAAGAAAGGCAAGAAAGTTGCCGTTATCGGATCAGGCCCTTCAGGTCTTACATGCGCAGGCGACCTTGCCAAGATGGGGTACGATGTAACTATTTTCGAGGCTCTTCATGAGGCCGGCGGAGTACTTGTATACGGTATTCCCGAGTTCCGTCTTCCCAAGGACGCTGTAGTTAAGAAAGAAGTTGAGAACGTTAAGGCTCTCGGCGTTAAGATCGAGACTGACGTTGTTATCGGTAAGTCAGTTACAGTTGACGAGCTTATGGAAAAAGAAGGCTTTGAGGCTGTATTCGTAGGATCAGGTGCAGGTCTTCCCAGATTCATGAATATCCCCGGCGAGCAGGCTATGGGTGTATTCTCAGCTAACGAGTTCCTTACAAGAAGCAATCTTATGAAAGCTTTTGACGAGAATTCAAGAACACCTATCATGAAACCCAAGAAGTGCGTAGTAGTAGGTGGCGGTAACGTTGCTATGGACGCTGCAAGAACTGCTCTTCGTCTCGGTGCTGAGGTTCACGTTGTATATCGTCGTGGTGAGGAAGAGCTTCCCGCACGTAAGGAAGAAGTTGGACATGCTAAGGAAGAGGGAATCATTTTCGATCTTCTTTGCAATCCCGTTGAGATCCACGCTGATGAGAACGGATGGGTTAAGAGCATCACATGTATCAGAATGGAGCTTGGTGAGCCCGATGAGTCAGGAAGAAGAAGTCCTGTAGAGGTTCCCGGTTCTGAGTTTGAGATTGAGTGTGACGCTGTTATCATGTCACTCGGTACATCACCCAATCCTCTTATCACTTCAACAACAAAGGGTCTTGAAGTAAACAGAAGAAAATGTATCGTTGCTGAAGAAGCTACAGGTCAGACATCTAAGCCCGGCGTATTTGCGGGCGGTGATGCCGTTACCGGTGCGGCAACGGTTATCCTTGCTATGGGTGCCGGTAAGGCAGCTGCAAAGGGAATCGACGAGTATCTTCAGAATAAATAATTTATAGTATAATCATATTAACTAAATAGCACCGGGCTAAGTCAAATTAGCCCGGCGCTTTGACTTACAGGGGGATAATTACGTGATAGCATATGTAAACGGAATACTTGAAAACCTCGAAGAGGGTAATGCTGTCATAGACGTTAGCGGTTTTGGCGTCAATGTTAATATCTCGGGTTCAACTATGGACAGAATGCCCGGTATCGGTGAGATGGTCAAGCTCTATACTTACACCAACGTCAAAGAGGATGCTTTTTCTTTATTTGGTTTTCTTTCAAGGGATGAGCTTAATCTTTTTAAGATGCTGATAACCGTAAACGGAATAGGACCAAAGGGCGGACTTGCCGTTTTATCGGTTCTTTCTCCCGATGACCTTAGATTTGCCATCATTTCAGGTGACAGTGCGTCTATAGCCAAGGCACCCGGTGTCGGCAAGAAAACTGCCGAGAGGATCACTCTTGAGCTTAGAGATAAGATCAAGGTTACCGAGGATGATCTTTTATCACCTTCGGGAGCTGTTTCCGGCGACGATCTTACGGGCGAAGCCGCAATGGCAAAAGACGAAGCAGTCGCAGCGCTTGTCGCACTTGGATACAATTCTTCGGATGCCGTCAAGGCTGTCAGAAAGGTGTTAAAAGAAAACGATGCGCAGCTTGATGCAGAAGTTCTTTTAAAGCTTGCTCTTAAGGAGATGTTCTAAAAGCATGGAAAAAAGAAAAATCGTTACTTCCGCAAGAGGCATTGATGCCAATGTAAATGTGGAAGATGAGAAGATTGAAGGCTCATTAAGACCACGAAGCCTTGATAAGTACATAGGACAAAAGAAGATAAAGGAAAGCCTTAAGATCTATATTGAGGCGGCTAAGAAAAGAGGAGAATGCCTCGATCACCTTCTTTTTTACGGACCACCCGGTCTTGGAAAGACAACACTAGCAGGAATCATTGCTTCGGAAATGGGTGTAAATATCAAGATCACCAGCGGACCGGCAATCGAAAAGCCCGGTGATATGGCTGCGATACTCAATAATCTTCAGGAAAACGATGTTCTTTTTGTTGATGAGATACACAGATTGAACAGACAGGTTGAAGAGGTTCTTTATCCCGCAATGGAAGACTACGCCATTGATATCATGATCGGAAAAGGCCCGACAGCCAGATCTATAAGACTTGATCTTCCTCATTTTACCCTTATCGGTGCAACAACAAGAGCGGGAATGCTATCCGCACCCTTAAGAGACAGATTCGGAATGATCCATAAGATGGAATTCTATGAGCCTGACGAGCTGTGCGAGATAATCATGCAATCGGCCAAGGTTCTTGATGTCGAGGTTGATCCAAACGGAGCCGCCGAGATGGCAAGACGCAGCAGAGGAACACCAAGACTTGCAAACAGAATACTTAAGAGAGTAAGAGATTACGCTCAGGTCAAGCATAACGGCGTTATAACCAAGGATGTTGCCGTTACAGCCCTTGATCTTATGGATGTTGATAAGATGGGCCTTGATCATACCGACAGAAATATATTATTTACAATGATAAATAAATTCGGAGGCGGCCCGGTGGGACTTGATACGCTTGCCGCCGCGATCGGAGAGGACTCGGGAACAATAGAGGACGTCTATGAGCCTTATCTGATCAAAAACGGATTCATTAATAGGACTCCGAGGGGCAGAGTTGTGACGGATACGGCCTATACCCATTTGGGGCTTGAAAACAGAGCTTCCTCAGAGATATAATTAAAAAGCAACCAAGCTAAAAAGAATTAAAAGCAGGGGTGGATTTATGGCATCTAAAACAGATACCGAGGTAATTATCGGGGGGAAGGTATTTACCTTAAGCGGATACGAAAGTGAAGAATATTTACAGAAGGTGGCGTCTTATATAAACAATAAGATCGGTGAGTACAACAAGATCGACAGTTTTAAGAGACAGCCGATAGATACTCAGAATGTTCTTCTTCAGTTAAATATTGCAGATGACTATTTCAAGTCTAAGAAGCAGATTGAGCTTATGGAAGAGCAACTTGCCGAGAAGGAGAAGGAGCTCTACGATCTTAAACATGAGCTTATTGCTACGCAGATAAAGCTCGAGAATACCGAGAAGAACGGTAAGAGCCTTCAGACCAAGCTTGATGAGTCATCAAAGAAGATCATTCAGCTTGAAACTCAGGTCAAAGGTACCGGAACAAAGAAATGATTGCATTTAAAAGGCTGTCTAATTAATGACAGCCTTTTCTTTTTTAAGGATTATGAACAAGGTAGAATTACTTGCCCCCGCAGGGGGTTATGAAACAATGGTATGCGCTTTCAATGCAGGCGCCGATGCCGTTTATCTCGGAGGTTCCAAATTTGGCGCCAGAGCCTATGCCGATAACTTTGACAGGGATCAGGTTCTTGACGCTGTTTCTTATGCCCATTTGCATGGGAAAAAGATATATCTTACTGTAAATACCCTTGTTAAAGAAAGAGAATTCGGAGAACTCTATGAGTTTATGCTTCCGTATGCCGAAAAGAAACTGGACGGCGTGATCGTTCAGGATCTCGGAGTCATGCGCTTTATAAGAGATGAATTCCCGGGGATCGAGCTTCATGCAAGCACTCAGCAGACCGTTACGGGTATTTACGGAGCAAAGCTTTTAAAAGAGCTTGGATGCTGCCGTGTTGTTCCCGCAAGAGAACTAAGTCTGTCTGAGATGAAGGCTATCAGGGAAAAGGCTGATATTGAGGTTGAAGCTTTTATTCACGGAGCTATGTGCTATTGTTATTCGGGAGCTTGCTTATTCAGCAGTATGGTCGGAACAAGGAGCGGAAACAGGGGAAGATGTGCCCAGCCTTGCAGACTTCCGTATACTTCCGATTTATCTCGAGATAAAGGTGAACAATATCCGCTTAGCCTTAAGGATATGTGCACGATCGATATGATCCCTGAGCTTATTGAAGCGGGAATTGATTCTTTCAAGATAGAGGGCCGTATGAAGAAGCCTGAATATGCTGCGGGAGTTACGTCGCTTTACAGGAAATATATTGACCGTTATTATGCGGAACCTAATAAAAAGCATGAAGTATCCAAAGATGATATGGAGATCCTTAAGTCTTTATATCTTCGAACAGGTATCAGTTCGGGCTATTATCATAAGCATAACGGAAAAGAGATGGTGACAGTTGTTTCACCTGCTTATAACGGAACCAAAGACGAAGTCCTTAAGAAAGTCAGAGAGGATTATCTTGGCCGCGAGCTTAAGATCAAATGCGATATTTACTGCAAGCTAAAGCTCGGTGAAAAGGCTGAGATTATCATGAATGTAGATAATAACGGTGATTTTGTATCTAAGACCGTATACGGAAACGAAGTTCAGGCAGCGTCTAAGAGACCGATGGACGAAGAAAGCGTAAGAAAACAGCTTGAGCGTCTCGGTAATACACCTTTTGAAGCTGATTCCATCGAAATCTCAATTGATGACAATAATACCGGAAACGGAATCTTTATTCCTGTAAGTGAGCTAAATGAGCTTAGAAGAAAGTTATGTGAAGATATGGAAGCAGAGCTTCTAAACGTGGGAAGTTCCGATAGCCATGGTGAGAATACATCTAAGCATTCATCAACGGGAAGTGTTGCCGGAAAAGAAGGAAGTGTTGCCGCCGAGAAAGACAACAGATCCGTGCACAAGGATACTGATGTTCATGTTCTGGTTAACACAAAAGATCAGCTTGAAGCCTTGAAGGATTTTCTTTTGGTTGTTCGTAAAGGCGATAATGCGGAAAATAAAGCACATGCTGTCACAAGGTTATATCTTGATAGCGAGCTTTTGCTTAATGACAAATATTCTTTTGCAACGAAAGAGTTATTGGATAATCCTGCTTTTTCGCATACAGAGATCATAGCGGCTCTTCCTTACGTGACAAGAGAAGAGTCTTTTGACGGAACTAGTGATATCAAGGCTTTGAGTGACATGCCCGGTAGTTCTGTATCCGGAGTTCTTGTAAGGAATCTTGAACAGCTTGGATATCTTAAGGAAAAAGATTATAAGGGAAAGATCATACTCGATTATGGCGTGTATGTATGGAATGCCGAAAGTTCTAAGCTTTTGTCGGAAATAAAAGGCGCCGCCGGAAGTTCTTTTGTCTCTGAGATATCGGTCCCTTACGAGCTTACGATACATGAGACCCTTGAGGCTGTAAAAAGTATTGCGAAAGAAGTCGGCATACCGATTTCGTATAATATATACGGACATGTGCCCATGATGATAAGCGCGGGCTGTATCAAAAAGACACTTGATAAATGCAGCGGTAAGCTAAATACGTACAATCGTGAGGTGCTTGCAATTACGGACAGGATGGGGAACAGAATGCCTGTAACAACTAATTGCAGGAATTGTTATAACATAATATGGAATACGAATCCGACGGCTTTGTATAATAAAATGGATGCGCTTTATGAAAAGCATGTTTTCGATCACTTTAGGATCGATCTTACCGTTGAAGATAAGGATATGGCCAAAAAAGTACTTAAAGCCGGCATATGCAAAGAAGATAAAGAATTCAGAGATTCTTTTTTGCAGGGGATCAAATCTACTAATGGACATTATAAACGCGAGGTAGAATAAAGGAATGGAGTTATATGTAACAGAAATATCTAAATATGTCATTGCGATAATGCTGCTTTTGTATACCGTCACGGCATTTATGGCGTTTAGACTTAGGAGCAGAGAAGCAAGGACTAAAATATATGTAGCACAGATCATGCTGATATTCATGATCCAGATTGCTTGTTTTATCCAGATAATTGCAAGGACCGGAAAGGTACTCTATCTGTTTTTCTTTGCATTTCAGATAGTTGTTTTTTCCGCCGTGCTTATGCTGTTTTATTTCATTTATCCGGACGGAAACAGGCTTATCATAAACAACTGTTGTCTGCTTCTGATGATAGGAGTGGTGATCTTGACGAGGCTTTCGTATGAGAAGGCGGTCAAGCAGTTTGTTATCGTGGCAATATCTTTTTTGATAGGCTTTTTTATTCCCGAGATGATCTTCAGGTTTAACTTCCTAAAACGGTTTACCTGGATCTATGCCGCTGTCGGAATCGCAGCGATAGGAGCGGTTTTGGTGCTTGGTGTTGCGATCAACGGATCAAAGCTTAATTATTCGATAATGGGAATAGCTTTCCAGCCTTCGGAAGTTGTAAAGGTATTGTTCCTGTTCTTTATGGCGGGAGCGCTGTATAAGGCGGAAGGAATAGTGGATATCCTGATAGCATCGGCTGTCGCGGCCGTTCATGTTATCATACTTGTTCTGTCAAAAGACCTTGGAAGTGCACTGATCTTTTTTATGTTGTATCTTGCACTTATTTACATATCGACGGAGAATATCGGATTATTCATTATGGGACTTGCCTTTGTGACGTTTGCAAGTGCCGTATCTTATAGGTTGTTTGCACATATTCGAGTAAGAGTACATGCGTGGCTCGATCCGTTCAGTGATATAACAAACACGGGCTATCAGCTTTCGCAGTCTCTTTTCGGAATAAGTAGCGGCGGAATGTTCGGCCTTGGATTATACGGCGGGTCGCCGAAGACAATACCGTTTGTTGAATCGGATTTTATTTTTTCAGCAATTGCAGAGGAGATGGGAATTCTTTTTTCCATACTGATGGTACTTGTATGCTTAAGCACTTTCCTTCTTATCATGCAGGAAGGCTATTACATTCATGATAAGTTTTACAGGATGATCATATGTGGTATCGGCATATCATATATCTTCCAGACTTTTCTTACGATCGGCGGAGGATGTAAGTTTATTCCGCTTACGGGTGTTACTCTTCCTCTTTTAAGTTACGGTGGATCGTCGGTTCTGGTCACCATTGTTATGATTATGATTGTTGAAGGCATCTGTATGATCGGTTCGGATGAAAGGTATGAGGAATACCTGGAAGAAAGACGCTATTACGAGAGGAAAAGAAACAGATATGAAAGATACGAGGACGAAGAGTACTAACAGACGAAGAAGAGTAAGGTCTTATCCGATAATCGTTCTGACAAGCATATATGTTCTTTTGTTTGTCGGTATGATCGGATATATCGCTCATTATTCGCTTACTCATAAACAGGAATTTATAAATAACGACCATAATACAAGGCAAAAGATACTTCTTAAGCAGAATCAGCGTGGTAAGATCCTTTCAAGAGACGGAGATATTCTTGCTTATTCGGAAAAGAACGAAAACGGAAAAGAAGTAAGAGTATATCCGTATAGTAATGAGTTTTCACATATAGTAGGTTATGTATCAAAAGGAAAAGCCGGAATAGAAGGTTTTTCAAACTATTACCTGATAAACACTAATATCGATCTTTCAAAGAAGGTCGCTTATGATACAAAGGGAATGAAGTACCCTGCTGACAACGTGACAACAACGCTCGATGTTCATCTTCAGGAGATTGCATATTCAGCGCTTTCTTCAAGAAAGGGTGCGGTTGTTGTTTCTGATCCAAAGACGGGTGAGATCCTTGCAATGGTCTCAAAGCCAGATTTTGACCCTAATACTCTGGAACAAGAGTGGGATCAGCTTATTCAGGATAAATCACCTGATGCTAAGCTCCTTAACAGAGCGACTCAGGGAAAATATCCGCCGGGATCGACTTTTAAGATAGTGACGGCACTTTCTTATTTGAAGGAGCATCCGACCGATTACATGAATTACAGTTTTAGCTGTGGCGGAAGATTCGACTATGAAGGAAACACGATTTCTTGTTATCATGGCGAAAAACACGGAACTCTCGATCTTGAGACCTCTTTTGCCAAGTCATGTAATTCATCGTTTGCCAATATCGGTGTGGGCTTAAAAGGAGAGACTGTTGACGCTGTACTTGACGATCTTATGTTTAATCAGGATCTACCTCTTGATTTTTGCAGATTTGCGGTGAGTTCTTCGTCTTATCCCAAGAATCACGATCCCAATGCTGTGATGCAGTTGTCCATCGGACAGGGTAAAACTTCAATTTCTCCCGAACACCTCAACATGATCACATGTGCGATCGCAAACGACGGTATGCTTATGAAGCCTTATGTTGTGAGCAATGTAAAGAGTGAGGACGGCAAGGAAATAAAGACATATTCTCCTGAGGAATACAAGAGGTTTATGAGCAGTGAGGAAGCAAGGATACTTCGCTCAATGATGGAACAGGTTGTTCAAAAGGGTACTGCGAGCAAATTAAAAGGCCTTTCCTACACTGCGGCAGGAAAGACCGGTTCTGCTGAATTTAATGATGTCAAAGATTCTCATGCTTGGTTTACGGGCTATGCCCCCGCTGAAGATCCGCAGATCTGCGTGACCATAATAGTTGAAGAAGCGGGAAGCGGCGGAAGCTATGCCGTTCCGATAGCAAAGAGAATATTCGATGCATATTTCGGAGAGGAATAAAGAGCTTAAAAGACCTGAGTGATCCTGATGTTTCTTTCTTTTGATAGGTCTATAAGCGTATTATCTTCGTTTAATTTGATGAGAGGGCGTGAGAGCGCCTTCTCATTTATTAATATTACGGTTCCGAGTCTCTCATTGCTGAGCTGCACATTAAAGCCAAGCTGTGAAGCTGCGATATGAGAAAGAATGGATTTTAGGGCCTGAACATCATATCTTTCAAAGCCTTCGTTTTCGTAGTTGGCAATGATCTGGAACGGGTGCAGCTTATTTCTGTAGGTTCTCGGTGAAGTCATGGCTTCATATGTGTCGATGATCGCAATATACTTGGCGAATTTATCGATCTCAGAGGAGGTCAATGAAGCAGGATAGCC
Organism: Butyrivibrio sp. XB500-5; assembly: GCF_003625505.1. Lineage (NCBI taxonomy): Bacteria > Bacillati > Bacillota > Clostridia > Lachnospirales > Lachnospiraceae > Butyrivibrio > Butyrivibrio sp. XB500-5. Next base: position 229,261 of record NZ_RAIS01000001.1, on the reverse strand, counting down.
TGTTCCGTTACATCTTTCATGGTGCTGAAGCGTTGCTCTTAATATGTGATGGTTAAAAGAGCCGACCTGCTTTAGGAAATCATAGCCTATTCTTGTGTGCTCCTGTACAAGAGCGTACTCTTCGGGAGTGAGTCTCTGAGGTTTCCATAGTATCTGATAAGGAATGCTGAATTTACCTATATCATATAAAAACGCACACTCGATAAGAAGAGTGCTGTCTTTGTTTGAAAGACCGAGCCATGTGGCAAATACACCCGCGATAAGTGCGGAGTTAAGACAATGGCAAAGTGTCATATCGTTTTCATCCGGAATAAGATTGTACAGATAGTCAAGAAGCTGTTCTCCGCTCTTAACACCGGCGATTATACTCTTATAGATCTCCATTAACTGCGAGAGGTTGATCTGCTGGCTTTTATCTACTGCACCCAGCATACATGTTTTGAAAACAGGGAAATATATGTTGTAGATTGATTCAAAGTTCTTGAATCCGTCTGTCATTCGCACTTTTTCAAAGTGAGTGGTGGAATAATCGATCTCTTCCTTGATCGGAACGGCGATGATGGACTGTCTTGCAAGCTTTTTGATGATATTGTCTGTGACTTTTGTGCCGGCCATAACAATGATCTCGTTTTTATAATTGAGAATGTCTTCTGCGATCACCATTCCCGGCTTTAATTCAATACGTGCAACTACCTTCATGTTAAGGACCTCCCAATTTGCGTCCCGTCGCAATTCCATAAACTTTTTTCATGTGTTAAAATGTTTGTTGAAGAAGTTTTGTATAACCCCTATATATCCTACTATACATAAACAGGAGCATGTAGGTCAATTCGATAATTGGGGAGAATTGTATTTTTATGAAAAAAAATGGATTCTGCACATTTTATAAGAATCTGTACTTTGGAAAAACAGTAAAAAGACATTCTCTTGTTAAGTGGAAGTTATACCATGGGAGCGGGCAGTTCACCATTTTTTGCCTTGTCAGGGCGATGAATGAGAATGATCAGCTTGAGATCATTCATTCCGCATTCCTTAAGCAAGCGTATTACAGAGAGCATCCTGCATATATATACGGAATTGCGGGAAGCTATGAAGAGGCGCTCGATATGGTCGTTGATATTTCCAACAGAGCTTGCGAGGCCGGAATGGAAGGGCAGCTCATTGAATATCTCGATAAGAATGCGTGATAAAGACTTAACTTGGGAGTATATATGTTGGCAGTGATTTTATCGGTACTTAAAATAGTTGGGATCACGATACTTGTTATTCTTGCCGTACTTCTTTTTCTCATCTTGCTATTGTTGTTTGTACCCATCAGATACAAGATTGACGGTGATGTTCCGACAATGAGATTCGGAGAAGATTTCGACAGCGACAGAATAGAGTTTGCGATCAGATTCCACTGGCTTTTACATATCCTTAGCGGCAAATATATTCATCATAAAGATGACACGTTTGTCATAAGGACTTTCGGTATCAAGGTCTTTCCGAGAAAAGAAAAACCTGAAAAAAAGAAAAACAAAGATCGAAAGAAAGATGAAGAGCCAAATTTCGAAGCATCGGAAGCAAAAATAGAAGATAAAGACGATCTTTCTTTTGAAATTAAAGAAAAAAAAGAGGACAAAAAGAGATCCGAGGAAGAAAATGACACAAGTGTCGCAGAAATCTCTTATTCGGAAGTAGTAGATGAAGAAAAAACAATCTTCGACATAGTGGAACACGTTATTTCTTTTATCATAAAGCTTATAAAAACGCCACAAAATGTGTTCCGAAAAATAAAATATACAATATCTAGAGTTTGTGGTAAGATAAATATGATTAAGTCCACCCTTGAGAGTGAAGTTTTCAAGAGGGCTTACAGCCTGGTTAAAGGCAAGCTTATAAGGCTTCTTAAGATGATAATGCCGGATAAAAGTAATTCAAGACTTTATCTCGGAGTCGGAGATCCCGCGTGGGAAGCCGATATCATGGCCGTATACGGAATGATGTATTCGTTTTTTCAGAATAAGCTTGTGTTTGTCCCTGATTTTAATGAAAAGATAATCGAAGCCGATATACATCTAAAGGGACACATAACATTATTTACTGTTTTATATTGTGTTTGCGTTTGCTATTTCAACAAGGATGTCAAAAAGGTTATTGCCAGATTTAAGAAGATATCCGAAAGATAGATTTAATCTTGGAGGTTTTTATGGGAGAGAGTAATTTTAACAGCGTAGTTGAGTCTTTACTTCATGGTATGAATTCAATCCTTGCTACCAAGACAGTTGTCGGAGAACCTACCAAAATAGAAGATACCATAGTGTTACCGCTTGTTGATGTATCATTTGGTGTCGGTGCAGGTTCCAACGACAGTGATAAAAAGAATGGCGGAGCAGGCGGATTCGGTGCCAGGATGTCACCGAGCGCTGTTCTTGTTATAAAGAATGGTTCTACCAAACTAGTTAATATCAAGAATCAGGATGTTGTAAACAAGGTTCTTGATCTCGTGCCCGATATTATGGACCGTTTTTCAGCCAAAAAAGAAAATTTTATGGATGATGACGATGCAGTAGAGATTGCTTTTCCCGATGAGGGTGAGGAGAAGTAAGTCGTCCAGAAGGTGAGGGGCCCAATGGAAGAAAAGAGAAACCTTGAAGAAATTATCTTAAACGGTACCGAGGATGAACTTAACGAGCTGAGGCTATGGCTCTTTAAGGAGAGTGTGAGACTCGAGAACCAGGAGAGTGCTCTTTCCGAGCGTTACGCCAAACTTGAAGCCGATGAGAGATCCTTTAAGGACCGTGTTGACGAAGCCGAGAAGAAGCTTGATACCGAGAGTAGAAAGCTTAATAACGACAAGGCTTTGTTTGATCAAAGACTCAAGATTCTCAACAATGGATTTGATCAGCTCAACAGCGACAAGAAAAAGCTCGAAGGAGAATATGTCAGACTGGAGCGTGAGAAAGCATATCAGAGAGAAAATGAGTATGATGCTCTGGATCTTCTGTTTAGAGGGGTAAACAGCGCTCTGACGCTTAAGAAACGCTACAAGGATCTTATGAAGATGTTCCATCCGGACAATGTCAGCGGTGATGCGGAGATGGTTCAGCTTATCAACGCCGAATACAGCTCTCTTTGCAGAGTGTATGACGTTACGATGATCAATTGATGAGATTTCGTCTTAAGAAAATCTTAAGTTGTTTATTTAAAACATATATGATAAGGTTATCAAGTCATTGTTCTTCATGAGCAATGACTTGTATGTTATCGGGGCGATTCTTACGGCGTTTCAGCCGAAGTTTCATTTATTTGTAAATTTATAAAAAAATATGTTGACATAATCGAACGTTTGTTTTAGTATAATTTATATACAGAACGGATGTTCTAAGAAGGAGATGTGTATGGAAAGAGAAGATAAGCAGAAAGCACTCGATGCGGCACTCGGACAGATTGAGAAGCAGTTTGGTAAGGGAGCTGTTATGAAGCTCGGTGATTCTACCGACACAATGAATATAGAGACTATCCCTACAGGTTCACTCAGCCTTGATATTGCTCTCGGCCTCGGTGGTATTCCCAAGGGAAGAATTATTGAGATATACGGACCCGAGTCCAGCGGTAAGACAACCGTTACTCTTCATATGATCGCAGAAGTTCAGAAGAGAGGCGGAATTGCAGGATTCATTGATGCAGAGCATGCTCTTGATCCCGTATATGCCAAGAATATCGGTGTAGATATTGATAACCTTTATATTTCACAGCCGGACAGCGGTGAGCAGGCCCTTGAGATCACTGAGACAATGGTTCGCTCCGGCGCTATCGATATAGTAGTCGTTGACTCTGTTGCAGCTCTTGTTCCCAAGGCTGAGATTGACGGAGACATGGGAGATTCTCATGTTGGTCTTCAGGCAAGACTTATGTCACAGGCTCTTCGTAAACTTACAGCAGTTATCAGTAAGTCTAATTGTACGGTTGTATTTATCAACCAGCTCCGTGAGAAGGTTGGAATTATGTTCGGTAATCCCGAGACAACCACAGGCGGACGTGCGCTTAAATTCTATTCATCGGTTCGTATGGATGTTCGTCGTATTGAGGCTATCAAGCAGAACGGCGAGAACATCGGTAACAGAACAAGAGTTAAGGTCGTTAAGAACAAGATCGCTCCTCCTTTCAAAGAGGCAGAGTTTGATATCATGTTCGGTAAGGGAATCTCTTCAACAGGTGATATTCTCGATCTTGCTGCCAATGTTGATATCGTTAACAAGAGCGGTGCTTGGTATCAGTATGAAAACGAGAAGATCGGACAGGGTAGAGAGAATGCTAAGTTGTATCTTGAGAACAATCCTCAGATCAAGGATGAGATCGAGGCTAAGGTAAGAGCACACTACGGACTTCAGTCAGACGTTAAGACCACTGCTCCCAAAGCAGATGACGCGGAGACACCTAAGAAAACGAAGGCTTCAAAGTGATAATATCAAGTATTGTAGAATTCGATAAAAAGAGAAATAAAATATTTATTGACGGTGAGTTCGCCTTTGTATTATACAAGGGCGAACTTCGTAGTTTTGGGATTAAAGAAGGTGAGGAAATTTCGGAAGAAACATACAATGAAATTACCGGATCTCTTTTACCCAAAAGGGCCACCAAGAGAGCTATGGAACTTCTTGTAAAGAAGGACTATACGGAGAAGAAGCTTAGGGATAAGCTTGCTGATGGCCTGTATTCCGATGATATCATTGATGCTGCGATAGAATACATTAAGTCATACAAATATCTTGATGATGAGAGATATGCGCGTGACTATGTTGCTTATAATATAGAGCTTCGCAGCAGAAATAGGATCAAACAGGATCTTATTTCGAGAGGAGTGCCCAAGGACATTATTCAAAATGTTCTTGATGAGTTTACATATGAAGAGGGCTGTGAAGCTGAGTTGGATCAGATTAAGAAGCTTCTCGTTAAGAAACATTATGACCCATCCATGGATTATAAAGATAAACAGAAGATAATAGCATTTTTGTTAAGGAAAGGCTATCCCATGGATGCCATCAGAGGTGCTATTAATAACGACGATATTTATTTTGAATAAGAATGTTGTTACGATTTGCGGGATGAATCGTTACGTGTTATAATACCGTAAGTTAACATGTTGTTGTTTTTGGGGAAGGACTATAGGTTGATTTACATAACTTATGGCCAATGAATAATAATTCGGATAAAAGTATGGGGCTTGTATATGCATACCCCATGCCTTTTTATATAACGCTTTATAAATGAAAGGAGAAATTTAAAAATGAAGAGAAGAGGAGTACAGATTGCTACAGGTCTTATTTTTGCAGGTATGCTTGCAATGACAGGATGTGGTAGCACACAGTCAACAGGAGATAATACAGCTCCCGATACAGTGGGGACTGAGACAGTTCAGGAAGTAGAAGTTCCTATGGAACAGAATGATTCATCTTTGTCTGATAGCGATTACAATGGAGAAATTGGTTATGTTTCTAATTATAAAAGTCTTGAGGAGGTAAGAAAGGCTTACAAAGAAAACGGCTTTAATCATTCTACATATGTTAATGTTCAGGGATGTAATATTATGGTTCTGGCAATAGCAATGGATGGAATCGCTAAAGATGGAAATGGTGGTTTTACCGCTGAAGATGTGCGATTCTTCACTCAGAAAGAGGATAGTGATAAGGTGTATCTTGCCGGCACGCTTGATGCACATGATCCAATAGCTATAACAAGTAATGGTGTTATTGTTGCTAATTCTACCCAGTTCACTTTTGAGACATATTTCTTATCGAAGGATGGAACAATGCTTGAGCACAAGGACTATATCGAGATTGACAACGGACAGAGCGGTAAAGTAATCCATTCATACAGAAGAAGTTCAAACAAGGATAATAGAGAGTATTATGATGGTACTCAGGAGGATTTACAGAATTATTATAATAATACCCGCGCTAAGGACATAATTTTTAAATGATGATAAAGTAAAGGCGGAAAAATGCTATGAGAAAGAGGCTTTTAACGGCAGGACTTACATGTGTTATATTGATCGCCGGCTGTTCATCTAATGATGGGGGAAATAGTAGTACACTTTCTTCTGATGATTCTATGTATGAGATTACGGAGGAAAGTTCGAATGATTCTACAAGTGAGTCTGACGTGGATATAATGGATTATACTGATAAGCTTACTTCTGAGTATGGAGGTGATCTTGAACAGGAACTTGCCAATGCTCTTAATACAACGGTTGTAGACTCTGATCAAGATGCCGGAACGTGCTTCTATCTTTGTGACGGCGCTGTAGAGATTTTAGGATCGGCTTACGGAGACGGTTTTTTTGTTACCCAGTTAAAGGAAACGGATAACTTTTCAATTTTCGGAGCTAGCGTGGGAATGTCTTATGAGGAAGCGGTAAAGGCTCTTATTGACAATGGTTTAAAGGAAAATACCCGTGTGTATTCAACTTATTATGCTATTAACCCTGAGGATTTCTATGTGGAATTAAAGAAGGAGGGTGGCAAAGTAACAGAAGTTATATATATAAAAATTGTCAGCTAAGCGGAAGATAAAATTATGAAAAAAAAGCACAATATTCATTTTCATTGATTAAACGTTTTATCAAATAGCAAGAAAATACTTAAAGATTCAGTTGGCAAGGCGTTTGACCTTGACACTGTTATTTATAAAATGTAAAATTTAAGTGTTGTAAAATTGTATATTAGTGCGAGTTTTTTATACCCACTATACAAAATATTGTACAATGAAAATTGAATAAGGAGGTGCTCCTGTAATGACCTATGTTGTTATTACTGCAGTAGTGACTCTTGTTCTTTCAGCTATTTTAACTTGGTTTTTGGCAACCGGTTATCACAAAAAGGTTACTGAGGGGAAGATCGGTAGCGCTGAAGAAAGGGCAAGAAAAATTATTGACGAAGCACTCAAAACTGCCGAAGAAACGAAGCGTGAGAAACTTCTTGAAGTAAAGGAAGAGGCACTGAAAACACGTAATGATCTCGAAAAGGAAGTCAGGGACCGAAGAAATGAGGTTCAGCGTACTGAGAGACGTATTCAGCAGAAAGAGGAAAACGTCGAGAAAAGGTCCGAAGCGATCGAAAGGAAAGAGCAAAGCTTAAACGCCCGCGAAGAGGCTTTGAGTAAGAAGAACGAAGAGGTTACGAAGCTTAACGAACAGAGGATACAGGAACTTGAAAAAATCTCTGGCTTAACCTCCGAGCAAGCAAAAGAGTATCTTTTAAAGATTGTTGAAGATGATGTAAAGCATGAATCAGCTGTCATGATCAAGACTATGGAAGCTGAGGCTAAGGAAGAAGCAGATAAGAGAGCTAAGGAAATTGTTGTAAATGCTATTCAGCGTTGTTCAGCAGATCATGTTTCCGAGACTACCATTTCTGTTGTTCAGTTGCCCAATGATGAGATGAAGGGCAGAATCATCGGTAGAGAGGGTAGAAATATCAGAACTCTCGAGACTATGACCGGTGTAGATCTTATTATTGATGATACACCTGAAGCTGTAGTTATTTCAGGATTTGATCCTATTCGTCGTGAAGTTGCACGTATAGCTCTTGAGAAGCTTATCGTGGACGGACGTATCCATCCCGCAAGAATTGAGGAGATGGTTGAGAAGGCACAGAAAGAAGTTGCTGCCAAGATCAAAGAAGAAGGTGAGAATGCCGCTATCGAGGCGGGAGTTCACGGCCTTCATCCCGAAGTTATCAAGATTCTTGGACGTATGAAGTTCAGAACCAGCTATGGACAGAACTGCCTTAAGCATTCTGTTGAAGTAGCACAGCTCTGCGGACTGTTGGCATCCGAGCTTGGACTCGATGTCAGAGTTGCTAAGAGAGCAGGACTTTTGCATGATATCGGTAAAGCTGTCGATCATGAGCTTGAAGGCTCACATATCCAGCTTGGTGTTGATATCTGTAAGAAGTATAAAGAATCTCAGGTTGTTATCAACGCCGTTGAGGCTCACCACGGTGACGTAGAACCGCAGTCACTTATCGCTGTACTTGTACAGGCTGCTGATACTATTTCTTCAGCAAGACCCGGTGCAAGAAGAGAAACATTAGAGACTTACACATCAAGACTTAAAGAACTCGAAGACATAACCAATAGCTTTAAGGGTGTTGATCACTCATTTGCTATTCAGGCAGGTAGAGAAGTCAGAGTAATGGTTGTTCCTGAGCAGGTTTCAGATTCAGACATGGTGCTCATGGCTCGTGATATCGCCAAGAAGATCGAGGACGAGATGGAATATCCCGGACAGATCAAAGTTAATATCATAAGAGAGAGCAGAGCAACAGACTTTGCTAAATAATAATGCTTAGCATTATATTTGGCCATCAATTTTGAAAATGTAGTGGAGAGGCCACTTTGCGATAAGCAAAGTGGCCTCTTTTGGAAAGGGTTAACAATATGCATGAATCCGGTGAAGATTATATCGAGACAATATACATTTTGAAGAAACGTAACGGCACAGTACGTTCTATAGATGTTGCCAATGAGCTTAACTATTCAAGGCCAAGCGTATCCAGAGCTGTCGGAATACTCAAGGATAACGGTCTTATTACAGTAGAAAACGATGGTGAGCTTGTTCTTACCGAAGAAGGTATGAAGACTGCCAAGGCTGTCTACGAGAAGCATACCAATCTTACCAAGTTTCTTATGCTTACAGCCGGTGTTGATGCTGAGACTGCCGAGACAGATGCTTGTAGGATTGAGCATATAATCAGTCCCGAGACTTTTAAGGGGATCAAGAAATATATTAAAGAGCACAAATAATAATGATATACGGGCTGCCTTTTTACGGGCAGCTTTTTTATCTTTTTGGAAATAAGCTTATTATTCTTTGGAGGTTGTTTATTGTTACCTGATAAGTTTAAAGAGAGGATGAAACAGTTCCTTGGTGAAGAAGAATATAATGCCTTTATTACGGCTTTTGAAGAGGATAGAAGATATTATGCGTTAAGAGCCAATACTCTTAAGTGCGATGTTTCTTTTATTAAGAACCTGCCCTATATAACAGGAAATATCCCGTGGGAAGAGACGGGATTTTATTATGCTGAGGATGCGACTCCCGGTAAGCATCCATATCATGAAGCAGGGCTTTATTATATTCAGGAACCGAGTGCAATGGCACCCGTAAGCTATCTGAATGTACAGCCCGGAGATAAGATACTTGATCTGTGTGCTGCTCCGGGAGGAAAGACCACGCAGATAGCTTGCAAGCTAAAAGGGCAAGGCCTTCTTGTGACAAATGAGATAAATAAAGACAGAGCCAAGATATTATCTCTTAATATCGAAAGGCTTGGCATCGCAAATGCTATGGTGCTTAATGAGACACCGCAGCATTTGTCCGAAGTGTTTGAAGGATATTTTGATAAGATCCTTATAGATGCTCCTTGCTCCGGCGAAGGAATGTTCAGAAAGAACGATAATGCCGCAGATGAATGGAGCGTTGACAATGTTCTTGCCTGTGCTAAAAGACAGGCAGAGATTTTGGATCTTGCATCCAAAATGCTTCTTCCGGGAGGGCGCATCGTTTATTCGACCTGCACTTTTTCAAAGGAAGAGAACGAAGATAATATATATGCTTTTGTAAACAGGCATCCGGATTTCAAGGAAGTGGACAGAAGGAGATTGTGGCCTCACAAGGATCATGGGGAAGGACATTTCCTGTGTGTGCTTGAAAGAGACGGAGAGCTTGTAAACGACGGAAACAGATATATCCCCGGTGGAAAGAATGTTCCGGTAAAAAAAGATGTCTTAAAGCCTTTTTATGCTTTTTGCGATGAGACACTTAAAAAAGGTGTTTTGGAAAAGCTCATGGAATCCAAGAATATAATCATGTTTGGCAAACAGCTTTTTCTTGAACCGACGTTTATGCCATCAGTAAATGGTCTTAAGGTATTAAGAACGGGCCTTCATTTGGGAGAGATAATAAAAGACAGGTTTGAGCCCAATCATGCGCTGGCTCTTTTTCTAAGAACTGAGGACGTTAATGCGAGCTTCGACTTACCTTCCGATTCTGCAGATATCAAGGCTTATTTAAACGGTCAGACACTTCGTATAACCGAAGATATCAAGAAAGGCTGGTGCCTTGTTACTACGGACGGTTACAGTATCGGATGGGGTAAAGCTTCGGGAGGGATGATCAAAAATCATTATCCTAAGGGACTTAGAATAAATTATTGATTTGGGGTGGAAAAGTGAAGAAACTTCTTGTTTATTTAAAGGATTATAAAAAAGAGACTATCCTCGGACCTCTTTTTAAACTTCTCGAAGCATCGTTTGAGCTTCTTGTTCCGCTTGTCATCGCTTCAATGATAGACAACGGAATTGCAAACGGTGACAGAGGATATGTCATTAAGATGTGTGCGATCCTCATTGTGCTTTGTGTTATCGGCTTTATAACTGCGATAACAGCGCAGTATTTTGCGGCAAAAGCCGCTGCGGGATTTGCCAGGAAGGTTAAGAGAGCTCTTTTTTCCAATATACAAAGTCTTTCGTTTTCCGATATGGACAGAGTCGGAATTTCCGCAATGATCACGCGTATGACAAGCGATGTCAATCAGGTTCAGCAGGGAGTCAATCTGACGATAAGACTTCTTTTAAGATCTCCTTTTGTTGTATTTGGTGCCATGATAATGGCGTTTACCATCGACTTTAGGCAGGCACTTATCTTTGTTGTTACGATCATACTTTTGTTTGCCGTTGTCGGAGCGATAATGGCGTGGAGCATTCCCGGATACGGGAAGATACAGGACGGTCTGGATACTCTTCTTAGGCTTACGCGTGAGAACCACACTGGTGTAAGAGTTATCAGAGCCTTTGGCCTTGAGAAAAGAGAAAAAGACGGATTTAATAAGAGTAACAACGAGCTGATGTCTCTTCAGGAGCATGTGGGCGGCGTAAGTGCGCTTATGAATCCTCTGACCTTTACGATACTTAATCTAGCGATCGCATATCTGATATATAAGAGTGCTAAGCTTGTAAATATCGGTGAGCTTTCACGAGGTCAGGTTGTTGCGCTATATAACTATATGTCCCAGATTCTTATCGAGCTTATTAAGCTTGCCAATCTGATCCTTACAATAACCAAGGCAATTGCATCGGGTAACAGAGTGCAAGAGCTTCTCGAGCTTAAGCCCTCAATGAAGGATGGCGAGTTGGATGTTTTTGATAAGACAGAGACTCATATTGTATTTAATGATGCATGTATGCGCTACGTCGGAGACAGCGAGGATTCGCTTGAGCATGTGAGCTTTGAGGTTAAAAGAGGCGAGAAGATTGGCGTCATCGGTGGAACCGGTAGCGGTAAATCGACGCTTATTAATTTAATCCCAAGATTTTATGATGTAAGAGAAGGAAGCGTTGTAATTGACGGAAAAGACGTCAAAGAATATAAGCTTGAGGCACTTCGCGAGAGAATAGGTATTGTTCCGCAGAAGGCAGTTCTTTTCCACGGTACGATCAGGGACAATATGCGCTGGGGTAACGCCGGGGCTACGGATGAAGACATTTATTACGCTCTTAAGATTGCACAGGCAGAAGAAATAGTTCGCGGCAAAGAAAGCGGGCTTGATCATATGGTCTCACAGGGAGGTAAAAACTTCTCCGGAGGTCAGAAACAGAGACTTACGATAGCGCGTGCGCTTGTAAAAAAACCGGAAATACTTATTCTTGACGACAGTGCGTCTGCGCTTGATTTTCTTACGGATAAAAATTTAAGACATGCGATCTCAAATATGGAGAACGCTCCGACGACATTTATTGTTTCTCAGAGAACATCTTCCGTTCATGACTGCGACAAGATAATAGTCCTTGATAACGGCGTTGTCGCAGGAATGGGAACGCATGATGAGCTCCTTACTTCTTGCGAGCTTTATAAGGAAATTTATGATTCTCAGTTTAAGCAGGAGGGAGCGGTATGAAAAAGAAGACACTTAAAAAAGTACTGCGACATGCCGGAAAATACCGCGGGCTCATTCTTTTATCAATGATATTGGCTGTACTTACGGCTACACTTTCTTTGTATGTTCCGATCCTTGCCGGTAATGCGGTTGATTGTATTGTCGGAAAAGATAATGTTGATTTTGAGGGAGTATCTTTTATTCTTCTCAAGATGCTGATAGTTATCGGAATTGTAGCTGCTTCGCAGTGGATAATGAATAAAGCCAATAACGCTATCACTTTTAAAGTGGTGAGAGATGTAAGAGCGGAAGCTTTTGATAAACTTCAGATTTTGCCTTTTGAATATCTTGATAAGGTTAAGACAGGCGATATTGTGAGTAGGATCATAGCTGACGTCGATCTTTTTGCCGACGGACTTTTAATGGGATTCACACAGCTGTTTACCGGAATAGTCACCATTGTCGGAACTTTAGTATTTATGTTTTATCTTAATTTCAGGATCGCGATAGTGGTAGTTGCGTTAACGCCGCTTTCACTTTTGCTTGCAAGATTTATTGCAAATAAGTCTTTTGAATTATTCAAAAGACAAAGTGAGGCTAGATCTGAGCAGACGGGCTTTATCGATGAAATGATCGGGAATCTTCCCGTGGTTAAGGCATTTGCGCATGAAGATGAAAACATGGAAGTCTTCGATGACGTTAATGACAAGCTTTTCGATGCTTCTGTCAAAGCTGTATTTGTTTCTGCCATTACCAATCCGGGAACCAGGTTTATCAACAATATAGTTTATGCGGCAGTAGCTCTTTTCGGAGCATTTGCTTGTATTACGGGAAGGATGACTGTCGGTGGCCTTACTATCTTTTTAAGTTATGCAACACAGTATACCAAGCCGTTTAATGAAATCTCCGGCGTTGTTACCGAACTTCAAAATGCGCTTGCTTGTGCCGAAAGAGTATTTGCTCTTATCGAAGAAAAACCTGAGATTCCGGATCCTTCCGATGCTCCGAAGGCGTTTGAGCCTAAAGGAGACATAGTTATAGAGGATGCAGCCTTTTCTTATGATAAGAATAAGAGTCTTATAGAAGACCTTGATCTTGATATTAAGAAGGGACAGAGAGTAGCAATCGTAGGTCCTACAGGAAGCGGAAAGACAACGCTTATCAATCTACTTATGAGATTTTATGACGTTGATAAGGGCAAGATCTGCATAGACGGAACAGATATAAGGGATATAAAGAGAGCGAATCTTAGAAATAACTTCGGAATGGTTCTTCAGGAAACCTGGCTTAGAAGCGGTACGATAAAAGAAAATATTACGCTAGGAAGAGACGGCTTTACCGATGAGGAGATAATAGAAGCAGCCAAGGCTTCGCATGCGCATAGCTTTATAAAAAGACTTCCGGATGGTTATAATACAGTTATTTCCGAGAACGGAGGTAATCTGTCTCAGGGACAAAAACAGCTCCTATGCATTACCAGAGTTATGCTCAACATCCCGCCTATGCTGATTCTTGATGAGGCGACATCTTCAATTGATACCAATACGGAGATGAGGATCCAGAAGGCATTTAACAAGATGATGAGCGGTAGAACAAGCTTTATTGTTGCTCACAGACTTTCGACGATCCGCGAAGCGGACGTTATTCTTGTAATGAAGGACGGACATATTATCGAGCAGGGCAATCACAAAGAACTGTTGGCCAAGGAAGGCTTTTATTTCGAGCTGTATAACAGTCAATTTGCATGATGAGCATCTGATGGAAGGTGATTTTAATATCACCTTCTTTTTTATTATAAAAATAACAAAATTAACATTTACTTCACAAAAGTGTCATGTTATACTTTGAAAAAAGAAATATATTATTATTGTTGAGGGAGTAAAAAATGAATAATCAGAATAATCCGCAGCAGGATACTGAAATGAGCCTTGAGGCTCTTGAAAAGAAGTATTCACAGATGAATGCGCAGCAGCGCATGCAGAACAATCCTTATGCGCAGTACATTCCTAACATGCAGAATAATGCGAATGTGCAGGTAAATGCCGGTGCGCAGACGAATGCAAATGCTCAGCCTAATGCCGGTGCGCAGACGGGCGCAAACGTTCAGCCCAATCCGGGAATGCAGAATAATGTAAACGTTCAGCCTAACGTTGGCGTTCAGCCCAATATGAACGTTCAGCCCGAACAGAATTTTCAGAACGATCCTTTCGGACAGATTAATCCGAATATGCAGGTTCCGCAGACTATGGGCGGAATTAACAAGAAATGGTTATATATTGGCGGAGCCGTTGTGGCGGCGCTTCTTCTTATTACGCTTGCCAATTACAAGATGACTCATTCACAGCCTGAAGATCCCACTATAGGAGTCTCTACAACTGAATATGCTTCACAGGATACTTCAACGGTTGTTGAAGAGAAAACTGAAGCAGTAGAAAAAGAGGATAGCGAAGTGGCCGAGGAAGTTTCCGATAAGTCCGATGAGGAAGCAAGTGATTCAAATAGTTCCGGTCACGACGTGCTTAAGGACAGAGCACCTTATGAGGTTCCCGAATATGACGGAGATACTTTTATCAGCCATTCAGTGGGCATTAAGTTTAACAAACCTTCAAATTATACATTTTTATCAAAAGAGGAGCTTGCAGGCGGTGATGGCTCATCATCCGATGATTTTGATAAAAAGCTCAAAGAAGATATTGATTCGAGTAAACCCAGGACTGAGATGCTCGCTGAAACCGAACTTACAGACGCCAATATCGGTATAACCCAACTTAGAGTAATCCGTAACATTGGCATTATATTCTTAAAATATGCCGGCAAAACCGAGGATGAAATAATTGAGCAGTTTTGCGAGAGCGAATCAAGAGAAGACCAGATTCAAAAAGATAAGGATTATTATTTGAGCACGTATGAGCAGGCAAAGGACGTAGATATAACCGTTTCCAAAGGAGAATTTTGCGGAAGGCCCGCTATTGTTAAAGATATACAGATTACTTTGTTAAATGGCGCCGGTGCCCATACGAAAGAGTTTAAGTTTATAAAAAATGATTTTATGGGATATGTCTCTGTTTTATGTATGTCCGAAAGCGATTGCGAAAAAACTATTGCATGTTATTCCGCTGTAGAGTGATCTCATAAATATCTTTAAAAACTATAGAAAATGTAACCATAAATGCGTTAATATTGTATATAACAGTATTAACGCATTTTTGCGTTTTCATTTTTGGGAGAACATGTATGGAAAAGCAGAATAGACCTGTAATTGTCATAGGACACAAGAATCCCGACACGGATTCGATATGTGCGGCAATAACTTACGCTAATCTCAAAAGTAAGATAACAGGGGATGAGTATATAGCGTGCAGAGCAGGACACCTCAATGAGGAAACTCAGTTTGTTCTGTCTCATTTTGGTGTTGAAGTACCGGCCTACATCAAAGATGTCAGGACGCAGGTGCGCGACATGGAGATAAGGATTCTTGAGGGAGTCGGCTCCGATCTTTCTCTTAAGAAAGCCTGGGCAAAAATGAGAGACGCCGAGGTTGTGACCTTGTGCGTCACTGAGAACGATGAACTTAGCGGTATCGTTACTACCAATGATATTGTAGAAACATATATGGATGTTATAGATCCGGGTATTCTTTCACAGGCTCACACTTCATATAAGAATATTGTTGAGACTATCGATGGGGAGCTCATCGTCGGAGATATAAGCGATAACCTTACAAAAGGAAAAGTAGTTATTGCGGCCGCAAGTCCCGAGATCATGGAAAATCTTATAAATGAGGGCGATGTAGTTATACTTGGAAACCGCTATGAGACTCAGCTTTGTGCCATTGAGATGAATGCGGGATGTATCATAGTCTGTGAAGGCGCCGAAGTTGCAAAGACCATTCAGACACAGGCAAAAGAGCATGGAACCAAGATAATAACAACGCCGCACGATACATTTATCGTCGCAAGGCTTATAAATCAGAGTATTCCGATTGAACATGTCATGAAAAAAGACAGTACCGTTCATTTCCACATGGACGATTACATCGAGGATATTCAGGATGTTATGGCGCAGACCCGTCACAGATACTTCCCGATCCTTGATAAGAGCAATCATTACATCGGAATGATCAGTAGACGTAACTTCTTGGGAGCTAAAAAGAAACAGCTCATCTTAGTTGATCATAATGAAAAAAACCAGGCAGTAAACGGCGCCGATTCAGCTGAAATATTAGAGATAGTGGATCACCACAGACTTCGTACGATCGAGACTGCAGGCCCTGTATTCTTTAGAAATCAGCCTCTTGGCTCAACATGTTCTATCATCTATTTGATGTATAAGGAAAACTGTGTTGATATAGATAAGACAACTGCAGGACTTCTTCTAGCAGCGATCCTTTCGGATACACTTATGTTCAGATCTCCTACATGCACTCTAATAGATAAGAATGCAGGAGAAGAGCTTGCCAAGATAGCAGGTGTGGATTTTGAAGAGTTCGCAAAAGAGATGTTCCATGCCGGATCTAATCTCAGCGGAAAGTCCGCCGGTGAGATACTTCATCAGGACTTTAAGAAGTTTACTGTAGACGATCTTACTATCGGAATCGGTCAGATCAATTCGATGAGCGCAGAAGAACTTGTTGAGATCAAAAAGAAACTTGAACCCGAGCTTTCCAATGTAGCAAAGGAAGACGGCCTTGATATGCTGTTCTTTATGCTTACGAATATCATAGAGGAGTCATCTGAGATCATATTTGAAGGCGCCAAGGCTCAGCATACTTTGAATAATGCATTCGGAATCAATGTGACAGGAGATACGGCGAAATTACCCGGAGTTGTTTCACGTAAGAAGCAGCTTCTTCCCGCAATTGTAGAGACAATTCAGCAGTAATATGAGAGGCAACCTATGGATGAACTTAGAAAGTTATTACTTCATGAAATAATCGGCATTTACGGCCCGACAGTCGGGCAGGGTATCGGATCGGTCATAATCCCGGCATTTATCGGAGATTTTAAGAAGATGCTCGAAGATTCCAAGGATAACAAGACTGTCTCAGAAGAATACATGACGGAAGATAAAAAAGTCCACCTTATCCTCAAGGGCAAAAAAGCCCTCGGAACAAGCGGAATGGACTACTTAGTTACCGGCTGTGTACTAAATGACAAAGATATATTTGCATATAGTGCCGACGTGGACATTGTGCAGATATAATAACGATGAAAAATCAATACTAGGAGGTGGATTTTTTATGAAAGGATATCTGGTAGCAGCAAAAATTATGAGTGGATTTGTTGTAGCAAGTCTTGCCGGTTCTCCGATAACCGTTTATGCAGGAACATCAGGGTATGTTGGTGAAGATACCAATGTATTTAATGATGATATTGATAGCGGCGAAGGCTTTACCTGGAGTTCGGACGATAGCAGACTAACTTTGACAGATAATGTAAATGGTAATGTCGTGGCTGATGATGATATTACTATTACAACAAATGATAATCCTGTTTCAGTTTCCGGAAACATCGAAGTAAGTACAGATGGCCCTTCAACCGATGCCGATCTGACAATTGATAATTCTAACATTACTACAAGCGGTTCTATTTCTGCTGATGGGGATGTGAAGATAATAAATTCAACTGTAGCAGCTGATGGCATAAACGGTGGCAAAGACGGTAAAGGAACAGAGGGAAATGTTATTATCACTGATTCGAATGTAACCAGTACCGATACTATTGCAGCCGGTAGTGTCGAACAGATATCTTCCCATGCCATGGGTGGATACGGAAATCATAATATTGTTATCAATAATTCAAATGTTACAGCTGATGCTAAGAACTACGATGCTACAGGATTTCATTCTCCTCTAGCTGCAGTTGGTGGAACAGTTACCATTAATGAAAGTTATATTTCATTACCTTCTGATGGCTCAATTCTTAATCAAGGTTATTATGGAACAGATATTCATTTTGGTGAAGTAGGAAGAATAGTAGATACATCTGCTGAAGGAGGATATGTATATAAAGGTAAAGTCATAATTACAGCCGGTGCAAAGCCTTCATCAGATTCAGCGTCTTCTGATACCAATAATAGCAGTAGTACATCATCGGACGCAGAGTCTTCCAGTACAAAGAGTAGTGCATCATCAGATGACAATAATTCGCAGGAAGCATATGTAACAACCACGACAGATTATGCTAATGTTTACAAATCTGATACATCAAACGCTTATTTTGCAGCTATATCCAATAATTCAGGTTCATCTAGTGTGTTAGTAAAAGATTCAAATGGAAAGTTAATGAAGGTTGCTGTTGATCTGAGTTCCGCAAGTGCTCCTAAGGGCTATTCATCCAAGATAACAGCAACAATTGTTCCTGCTCTTGACAGAAACGGAAAATCAATCAACGGACTTGATAAAATAGCACAGGCTCTTAATACAGCAATAACTGAGTCCGGGAAAACTCCGATTGAAGGTTCTCTCTTTATCAGAGCTTATGCAGCGGGAGTAAGCCTTACAAAACTGGAAACACCTGCTAAATACACATTTACTCTCGATAAGTCTTATGAAGGAAAGACAATAACAGTATATGTGAGAACGGTTACAGGTGAGGTCCATTCATATGATGCAGTAGTAACAAAGGGTAAAGTTCAGATAGCCACAGAATATTTAGGAACAGTTGCTTTTGCAATGTAATAGATAAAAAAAGAAAGCCTCTACCAAGTAAATGGTAGAGGTTTTTTACTGCCGGCAGTGGGACTTGAACCCACACGTGGTTACCCACAACAGATTTTGAGTCTGCATCGTCTGCCATTCCGACATGCCGGCTTTTACAAATATAATAAAATGATGCGAATGCATCGGCAATGCCGATTGCAGCACGCCTACATAATATATCACACGGGGAGCCTATTATCAAGGCTTATTTAATATTTCAATTGCACCTTTCTTTATAAAGATAATATGCAAGTACATGGAGAGCCTGCTTGAAATCACCGCCGTTTATCCTGTTCACAAGCTCTTTTTCATCAAGAAGCAGAACATCGAGGAACTCGGAGTCGTCAAGCTCCTGAGAAGCGACATGCTTGCAGTTTGCTGCAGCGTAAATATGTACATTGCTGTTGGATATTGTGGCATTGGATGGAAGAGTCAGAAGATGAGTCCATTCATCCGATGTATATCCGGTCTCTTCAATGAGCTCTCTTTTGGCTGCTGCGAAAGCATCGTCTTCGGTCGCGATTATGTTTCCTTTGGTAATATATGGAACATCACTCTTTTCCTTGTATTCGATTCCTCCAGCAGGGAACTCGGTGCAGATTTCATCAATGCCGTGTCTGTACTGGCGCACGCAGATGAACTTGCCGTTTTCGTCGGTGGCGACGATGAGAGAGAAGCTGTGCTTGGAAAAGTTGTAGACAGGGCCTATCTCTTCGTTATTTGGAAGTTCATAGATATTTTTCCTGAAATCGATCCATTCGTCTTGGATCACATGCTGTTCATCTTTTAATTTCCATCTGAGACTATCATCTTTTGCTGACATTTTTTATCCTTTTTATGCGTTTATGCAGCTGTCACACCGCAAAACTGTCATATCTTGCTAGATTTATTGCGAATATCATCATTTTATCACAAAAAATAAAAAATGCTGATATAATGATTCTATATCTCTTAATTTAGGTGGAAAAAGAAATGAAACTGATTTCAGTAGACAACCTTGAACCGGGCCTTATGGTTTCCGAGAATATCTATACAATCGATGACAGACTTGTACTTCCGAAAGGAACGGTGCTTGATGAGAATGACATTCATAGGATCAAGTCACATTCTCTGTACAATATTTTCGTAGAAGATGAGAAACAGCCGGTTCCCGACAAGAGCGAAGAGCAGGTACAGAAACAGCCTGACTATTCATATGCCGAGAAAATCCGCAATTCCGAGGCTTTCATTAAGTTCAAGCAGGATATTGAGAATAATGCGCGTCAGCTTGAAGAGTCATTTAAGCTTATTGTCAATGAGAAAATGTCTCTTGATATAGAGAAGCTGACAGAACCCGTTTATCATCTCTTTGTTGAGGCGGGCGGAACTGCAGGTGTTTTCGATATGCTTCATAACCTCAGAGACAACAGCGATGCTGTATATATGCACAGCCTTAATGTATCTCTTATATGCAATACCATCGCAACATGGATGAGACTCCCTAAGGAAAAGGTGCAGCTTGCTACCGCCGGAGGCCTTTTGCATGACATCGGTAAGGTTCTTATGCCACCCGATCTACTCAACAAGAGAGATGCGTATACCGAATACGAAGAGAGATTCATGAAAGACCATGTGGTTAAGGGATATGAGCTCGTCAAGGATAAGGATATCGATCCCAGGATCAAGAATTGTATCCTTATGCACCACGAGTACAGAGACGGCTCAGGTTATCCTTTCCACTTAAAGGGAGAGCAGATTGATGAGATAGCATCCATTGTTACGGTTGCCAACATCTATGAGGCAATGACTGCCAAGAAGACGTACAGAGCGCCTATCTGCCCGTTCACCGTAATCTCAAGATTTGAGGAAGAGGGCATCAACAAGTTTGATCCCAACGTTATCATGACCTTCCTTAGCAATATAGTTAATACATTTATCGCCAACAGGGTTATGCTCAGTACCGGTCAGACCGGAGAGATCGTGTTCGTTAATCCCGATCACCTCTCAAGACCCGTTATCAGATGCGGTGAGAATTTCGTTGACCTCTCTTCGAGAAGAGAAGTTTCTATCGTTGCCGTGATCTGATCCGGCAGTATTTACAATGCTCGGAATTATTGTAAATAACACTCTTTTGTAGTATTCTAGATGTTGTAGAGACAGATTGCAGCTGCACGTTCTGCCATACAACATGTTGAATGGTTAGTAATTTGACGTGCGGAGCTTTATATGACTTGTAAAGATGCTGAAAAGTTAATTCCATTATTTCTGGATGACGATCTCGACAATCGCGATCTTTCCGATTTTCTCAGTCATATGGAGAACTGCGCGGAATGCAAAGAGGAACTCACTATTCAGTTTCTTGTAAAAGTCGGCATGAAGAGACTTGAGGATGGTAATACCTTCAACCTTAAGAGGGAGCTCGACGGACTTTTATCTGAGGCGGGAAGAAGACTTAAAGTAAGACGTTCTCTGGTTCTTTTTAGCTATGTCCTCGAGGGCTGTGTTGTAGTCCTTGCTGCGACGGCATTTGTTCTTAATCTGTTTCTATAATCCATATTTGCCGGGGAATATATTCTTTGGATATCCTAACGATTAACGCATTTAATTTAATACATGACGCATATAACGCTATGCCTGCTTTTACGGACGCTGACGGACAATTCGTCAGCGGTATTTACGGTGCACTTTTTAAGCTTAAGAGCATTGTAAGATCCGGAGAACACAAGAGGCTTGGCGTTTTATTTGATTCTGATGATAGTGGAAAAGAGCCTTCGCCTGCCGTTGCATCTCAGACAGCAAGGTTAAAAGAAATATTGGAAATCTATACCGACAGTGCTTTGCTTGGCGCCGATGGCTGCGAATGCAACGATGCACTGGTTGATTTTTTGGAAAAAGAGATCGCGCAGGTATCTCCGCTTGGAAAAGCTGCCGCTACACCTGTATTTGAAGTCAAGACGGGCATGACATCAGATCTTTCGGAGGTTGAAGACCTATTTAATAAAGCCGCCAAAACAGGAACGGAATCATATGTGGGCTTTTATCCGATAATAGATACCGTTGACTCAAACGGAAGTATCAAGAAGAAAGATATCATCGGAATTTCTCTTTGCTTTGAAGATGAGACATCGGTTTATATCCCCATTCAGGGCTTTATAACGGGAGATTACCTCGGAGGTAAGCTTGCCGAGCTCAGTAAGAACAGTAATCTTGCGACATTTGATATCAAGAGCTCATACAATCTTTTCACTCCTTATGAAATAGAAAAAAGAGACTACGGCTACACTGAAGATGATACTTACAGCAAAGAGCCAAGGTGTTTTGATACTTTGATAGGTGCGTATCTTAACGATCCAAATAAGAACGATTACATGATAGAAGATATTTCCAAGGAATATCTGGGGATAAATTTTGAGAAAAGAGCAGATCTCTTCGGAAAAGAGCTTTTATCAAACGCCGACAGTAACGTGCTTTCGGCTTATGCAAGTAAGGCTGCTTTCATATGCAGAAAGGCTGCGCCTCTTATAAGGAAAAAGCTTGAAAAAGGCGGAATGGAAGCACTGTTTTACAATATTGAGATGCCTCTTTCATACATTCTTTTCTCTATGGAAAAAGAGGGTATCATCGCCAAGAGAGAACAGCTTAAGATATACGGAGATGAGCTCAAGGTTCGTATAGATGAGCTTGAAAAATCAATATATGACGCTGCGGGAGTTACATTTAACATCAATTCTCCCAAGCAGCTCGGAGAAGTCCTTTTTGAAAAGCTTGGACTTCCCGCAGAAAAGAAGACCAAATCCGGCTATTCTACCGCAGCGGACGTACTTGAAAAGCTTGCGGGCGAACACAAGATAGTATCGGATATTCTCGAATACAGGGGACTAGCGAAATTAAAGTCCACCTATGCAGACGGACTGGCCGCATTTATAGAAGATGACGACAGGATTCACACAAGCTTTAATCAGACGATAACGGCAACCGGAAGAATCAGCTCCACAGAGCCCAATCTTCAGAATATTCCGATGAGGACTGAGCTTGGAAGACTGATAAGAAAAGTCTTTGTTCCAAAAGAAGGTTATGTGTTTGCGGATGCCGATTATTCACAGATTGAGCTTCGTATACTTGCTCACATGTCAGGCGATGAAGGTCTTATAAAGGCTTATCATGACGGTGAGGATATACATGCAAGTACCGCATCCAAGGTATTTCACGTTCCTTTTTCGGAAGTTACTTCCGAGCAGCGAAGAAGCGCCAAAGCCGTTAACTTCGGTATCGTCTACGGAATCAGTGCGTACGGACTTTCAAGAGACCTTTCCATATCGCCTAAGGAAGCCAAAGAGTACATGGATAAATACTTTGAGGCATACCCGAGAGTTAAGGAATATCAGGAAAGAGTCGTCAAGGAGGCCAAGGAGAGCGGCGGAAGTATCACTCTTTTCGGAAGAAAGAGACCCATTCCGGAACTTAGAGCAAGTAATTTCAATATCAAGCAGTTTGGCGAGCGAGTTGCCATGAATGCTCCCATACAGGGAACTGCTGCTGATATTATGAAGATAGCAATGATAAATGTCTTTTTCAGACTTAAGAAGGATAACCTTAAGTCGAGACTTATCCTGCAGATTCACGATGAACTTGTCATCGAGACTGCGCAGGATGAGACGGACATTGTAAAAGAATTACTTACTAAAGAGATGGAGAGTGCTGTGACACTGGTTGTTCCCATGGAAGCAACCTGCCACACCGGAAACGACTGGTATGAAGCAAAATAAACTGCAAAAAGGAAAGACCAACATCATAGGAATAACGGGCGGCATCGGAGCCGGAAAGACCACGGTCCTTGAATACATTAAGAAGAACTATAATTGTAAGGTGGTGTATTCCGATGACGTTGCCAACGAGATCAAGATGAAGGGTTATCCCGCTTATGATGAGCTGGTAAATCTCTTGGGAAAAGAAATCCTGGGAGAAGACGGCGAGATAGACAGAGCCAAAATGGCCAAGGCTATTTTCGGAGATGAAAAAAAGCTCCGGGCAGTCAACAATATTTTGCATCCTGCAGTTAATACGTATATTATTAATATTATAGATGAAGAAAGGCTTAGAAATAGGCTGGACTTTGTTTTTGTGGAGGCAGCTCTTTTGATAGAAAACGGCTATGAAGATATAGTCGATGAGCTGTGGTATGTATATGCTTCCGAAGACGTCAGAAGACAGAGGCTTAAGGATTCACGCGGATACTCGGATGAGAAGGTCACGGATATCTTTAAAAAGCAGCTTTCTGACGATGACTTCAGAGAGCATTGCGATTTTGTTTTGGACAACAGTGGGGATCTTGATACTGTTGCGGATATTATCGGAAAGAAACTATTGGATTGGAGAAGATGATGGCAAGTTTAGAGCAATCGGATCAGAAGGTGGTATTTGGACTTGATATCGGAACAAGGAGCGTTGTAGGTACTGTCGGCTATATGAATGAAGGACAGTTCAATGTCATTGCTCAGAGCGTCGAAAAACACCAGACAAGAGCTATGCTTGACGGACAGATTCACGATATCGGAAAAGTCGGCGCCACCATCAAGGTAGTAAAAGAAAATCTTGAGCAGCAGACAGACATTCATCTTACCGATGTTTGTATAGCTGCCGCAGGTCGTGTTCTTAGAACGGTCAGGACCACATATGAATATGAGTATCCGGAATCTCATGATATAACGGATGAAGATATATATAATCTTAATTCCGCAGCCGTTGAGCAGGCTTATTCGGAATTCCTTAAGAATAATACATCCGACCTTAAGTTCTATCTGGTTGGATATTCTGTGATGCATTATTATTTGGACGGTTATCAGATTGCCAATCTTGAGGGACATAATGCCGGCAAGGTGAGTGTTGAGCTTATTGCGACCTTCCTTCCCGATGACTGCGTTGACGGTCTTTACAAGGCATGCGAGAGAGCGGAGCTTAACGTTGCCAATCTTACACTCGAGCCTATCGCTGCAATGATGGTAGCTATTCCCGACAGATTCAGAATGCTCAATCTTGCGCTTATAGATGTCGGTGCGGGAACATCCGATATCTGTGTGACCGATGACGGATCTATCACGGCTTACGGTATGCTTCCCATAGCAGGTGACGATATTACCGAGATAATCGCTCATCATTGTCTTGTTGACTTTAACCAGGCAGATGAGATCAAGATCGCGGCAAGCCACAACGACAGAGTTGAATATATTGATATCATGGGGCTTCGTAAAACTATAACAGCCAAAGAGATAGCTCGTATCATCAAGCCTCAGGTAGATATGATGGCACAGAAAGCTGTAGAAGAGATCAAGAAGCTAAACGGCGATAAAGCTGTCAGCGCTGTATTTGTAGTCGGCGGTGGCGGATGCGTGCCCGGTTATACCAAGGCTATAGCAAAAGAAATGGATATTCCCGAAGAACGTGTTGCTCTTAGAGGCGAGGAAGTAATGAAGAACATTACTTTCCTTAATAACGACGGAATCGAGAGAGATTCTCTTCTTGTTACACCGCTTGGTATCTGCATAAGCTATTATGAGGAAGCCAATAATTTTATCTTTGTTTCCTTTAACGGTATTCAGACCAAGATATATGACAACGGTAAGCTTCAGATCGTGGATGCCGCTATGCAGGCTGCATTTCCGAATGAAGATCTTTTCCCTAAGAGAGGTGAAGAGCTTAGATATACTGTCAACGGCAAAGAAAGAGCATCGAGAGGTGAGCCCGGCGAGCCGGCAGTCATCTCACTTAACGGTAAGCCCGCAGATATTCACACCAAGATCCATGCCAATGACATTATCGAGGTTGTTCCTTCAACAGCAGGAGCTCCGGGAGAAGCCGTTATCGAGAGTATCCCTGAGTTTAAGACCAAGTTCAATGTCAATGTAAACGGCAAGAATGTAGAGGCTTCACGATTTGCAACAGTTAACGGCGAGCCTCAGACTGCGCTTTACAGCATTAACTCCGGCGATGAAGTCAAGGTGCTCGATTACAATACAGCCGAGCAGATCGCTGCTCTTATGGACATTGAGATCAATGAAGATACAGTGATCATCGTTAACAACGAGCGCGGAGATAAGGACACGCCTGTCTATGAGAACTTCAAGATCGAGTTCAAGGCTCAGGAAGAAGCTATCATGGATTATTACAGGGATTTCCCGAACGCCGATGAAGTTGCGATCTCACAGGCTAATCAGGAGTCTTATGCAAACTCCGATGACGTCAAGATAATTGAGGGGAAGGACGGGCAGCTTTCGTTTGACGATCTTCCCGATGATGACGGCGAGTACAAGAAAAACAGCAGCGAGCAAGAGCCTGTAAAGAATATTCTTGCTCACGACTTACATATATTTGTAAACAACGACGCCGTGACTCTTCACGGAAAGGCTGATTATATCTTTGTAGATATCTTCGATGCCATAGATTTTGATCTTTCCAAACCCAACGGAAGAAGCATTGTAACAACGCTTAACGGTGCGACTCCCGATTATATGCAGGCCATTCATGAGGGCGATAAGATAGAAGTATATTGGAAGTAAGAGGTTTTTATTTATATGCGTTTTACCAGTATTGCCAGCGGCAGTAGCGGCAATTGTACCTACATAGGCTCCGACAACACACATATATTGATTGATGCCGGGACCAGTAAAAAGAGAATAGAAGAAGGCCTTAAGGGACTCGATCTTTCTTTTGACGATCTCGATGCGATCTTCGTGACACATGAGCACGTGGATCATATAGCGGCGCTTCACACCATTCTTAAAAAGCATGACATTCCGATATACGGAACCGCAGGAACGATAGACGGTATAATTAAGAGCGATAAAAAAGGCGAGATGGTAAATGCCTCTTTTAACAAGCTTCTTACAGATACATGCATCTGTGTCGGCGACATGACGATCAATCCCATGAAAATATCGCATGATGCCGCAGAGCCATGCGGATACAGAGTGTATATAGGCGATAAGAAAATAGGCGTTGCCACGGACCTTGGTTGCTACGATGATTATACTGTCAGTTGCTTATCGGGCTGCGACGCGTTATTATTAGAAGCAAATCATGATATAAGGATGCTCCAGACGGGACCTTATCCTTATATGTTAAAGACCAGAATAATGGGTGACAGAGGGCATTTATCCAATGAAAAGAGCGGAGAGCTCCTCTGCAAGCTCCTTAATGACAAGATAAAAGGAGTGTTCCTCGGGCATCTGTCCAAAGAGAACAATCTGCCGGAGCTTGCTTATGAGACGGTCAGACTTGAAGTTGATATGGGCGACAATCCGTACAGTTCATCGGATTTTCCCATTATGGTTGCTAAGAGAGCAGAGCTATCGCCTGTTATCGAGATATAATTATTTATCGGAGGACTTATGAAAAAGACTATCATTACAGTTGTTGGCAAGGACACAGTCGGAATTATCGCAAAGGTTTGCACCTATCTTGCAGATTCAAGCATCAATATTCTTGATATTTCACAGACCATCGTAGGCGGATATTTTAATATGATGATGATCGTTGATATGGCAGGCACTACCAAGGACTTTAACAGCGTTGCTGACGATCTTGAAGAGCTTGGTAAGAATATCGGCGTTGTAATTAAGTGCCAGAAGGAAGAAATCTTTGATTCCATGCACAGAATCTAATTGGTTTTTTGGGAGAAAAATATAATGATCAATACTAAAGAGGTCCTTGAGACCAATGAAATGATAGAGAAGGAAAACCTTGACGTAAGAACAATTACGCTGGGCATCAGCCTTCTCGACTGCATCAGCTCAGATCTTGAGCAGCTTAAAAAGAATATCTACAACAAGATCTACGATTCGGCCAAAGATCTGGTTAAGACCGGAGATCAGATTTCAAGAGAATTCGGTATTCCCATTGTAAATAAAAGAATATCCGTAACACCCATAGCTCTTGTCGGTGGCGCTGCCTGCAAGACAAAAGAAGACTTTGCGGAGATTGCAAAGACACTTGATGAAGTCGCCAAGAAAGTCGGCGTTAACTTTATCGGAGGATACTCAGCACTTGTAAGTAAGGGTATGACTAGTGCAGACAGACTTCTTATCGAGTCGATTCCTCTTGCGCTTTCTACAACCGATGTTGTTTGTTCTTCTATTAATGTAGGCTCTACCAAGACAGGTATCAACATGGATGCCGTAAGACTGATGGGCTCCATCGTCAAAGCTACCGCAGAGGCTACCAAGGAAAGCGATTCACTTGGCTGTGCCAAGCTTGTTATTTTCTGCAACGCTCCCGATGACAACCCGTTTATGGCAGGTGCATTCCACGGAGTGACAGAGGCTGATAAGATCATAAATGTCGGTGTCAGCGGACCCGGCGTTGTTAAGACAGCTCTTGAAAAAGTAAGAGGAGAGAATTTCGAGATCCTCTGCGAGACAATCAAGAAGACAGCGTTCAAGGTTACAAGAGTCGGACAGCTTGTTGCTAAAGAAGCTTCCGCAAGACTCGGTGTTCCTTTCGGAATAATCGATCTTTCACTTGCGCCTACACCCGCCATCGGTGACAGCGTTGCCGATATCCTTCACGAGATCGGTGTTGAGCATGCAGGTGCACCCGGAACGACCGCAGCACTTGCGCTTCTTAACGATCAGGTTAAAAAAGGCGGTGTAATGGCTTCTTCTTATGTAGGAGGACTTTCAGGAGCGTTTATCCCTGTATCCGAGGATCAGGGAATGATCAATGCCGTTGAAGCAGGCTGTCTTACACTTGAAAAGCTTGAGGCCATGACTTGTGTTTGCTCTGTGGGACTTGATATGATCGCGGTTCCCGGAGATACTAAGGACACAACAATTGCAGGTATAATAGCCGATGAAATGGCAATCGGTATGATCAATCAGAAGACTACGGCGGTAAGACTTATTCCCGTTATCGGAAAGACTGTCGGTGATACGGTTGAGTTCGGAGGACTCCTTGGATATGCGCCAATCATGCCGGTTAATAAGTTTTCCTGTGATGACTTTGTAAACAGGGGCGGAAGAATACCTGCACCGGTTCACAGTTTCAAGAATTAAAATAAATTTAATTTGGGGTATTTACTTTTTACAGTATATATCATACAATACAAGTGTACTAGTAAACATAGTACACTTGTTTTTTGTTACATATTGTTCACTTTTATTAATGAGTGGGAGCGCTATGAAGATTATTGATTACCAAGATAGCAGACCAATCTATGAACAAATAGCAGAGAGTTTCAAGATGCAGATTCTTAAGGGAATCCTGCAGGCCGACGACCAGATGCCGTCGGTGAGAAGTCTTGCTATGGAATTGTCGACCAATCCCAATACTGTACAGAAAGCCTACACAGAGCTTGAACGTGAGGGCTTTATCTATACCGTTAAGGGTAGGGGCAATTTTGTTAAAGGAGACGCACTCCTTAAGGACAACAAGAAAGTTGAACTTATAGAGGAGATTGCAGGTCTGTTCAAAGAAGCAGAAGAGATAGGTATAACTTTTGACGAGATCATTAATGAAGTAAAGATGTACCTTTCCGGAATGATCAAAGGAGGAGGAACGACATGATCGAATTAATTGATCTTGAAAAATCTTTTGATGAAATCAAAGCCGTTAATCGTGTTTCACTGAGTATTAAAGATGGGGAAGTTTTTGGACTCGTTGGAACAAACGGTGCAGGAAAGAGTACAATCTTAAGAACTATTTCGGGAGTTATAAGACCGGATCAGGGAGTCGTTCTGGTTGATAAGAGACCGGTTTTCGACAATCCCGATGTCAAGAAGGATTTATTCTACATCTCGGATGAGCAGTATTTCCTTCCGAACAGCACACCCGAAGAGATGGCTGATTACTATGAAGGAGTCTATGCAAACTTTGATAAATTGCGATTCTTCAAATTGGCCCAGGGGTTCGGACTTGATGTAAAGAGAAAGATAGTCAATTTTTCAAAAGGTATGAAAAAGCAGGTTTCCATTTTACTTGGAATCTGTGCGGGGACTAAATATCTTTTGTGCGATGAGACATTTGACGGTCTTGATCCTGTTGTAAGACAAGGCGTTAAGAGTCTATTTGCTGCCGAGATGGCAGACAGAGGACTTACTCCCATCATAGCTTCTCATAATTTAAGAGAACTTGAGGATATATGTGATCATGTAGGACTCCTTCATTTGGGCGGAGTGATCCTTTCTGAGGACATCGCCGATATGAAGGTTGGCATGCAGAAGGTTCAATGCGTATTTGAGTCTGAAGACAATGAGAGAAATGCTCTTGAAGGACTCGATGTAATGCTTCATGAGAAACGCGGACGCCTTCATACACTCACTATAAGAGGTGAGAGAGAAGAAATCGAGAATGCATTTAAGAGAGGAAATCCGATTTTCTTTGAAATACTGGCACTTACATTGGAAGAGATCTTTATTAGTGAGACGGAGGTAGTTGGATATGACATCCGTAAATTTATCCTTGAGTGATAGGATCAAGAACAGAAAGAATTACATAAACAGAACTCTGTGGACGTCACTTATCGCATTACCGCTCATGGCAATTTACTATATTTTCGGTATGGTCTTGACTATCACAAGGACCATTAACTATGCCGAAGTATCCGGACAGAGTGCGGAGAAGTTTTATAACTCCAAGCTGGACGCGGTCATTGTGGTTATGGGCTTTAAGCAGATAGGATGGCTTCTTGCAATGTTTGTTGCCATTATGTTTGCATATCAGGGATTTTCATATCTCTTTTCACAGAGTAAGCTTGATTTTTATTTAAGTCAGCCAACGACAAGGCATCAGAGAATAAGAAAGAACTTTGCCAATGCGATCGGTACATTTACACTTATGTACATTGCGGTAGAGGTTATTGGACTTATTGTTGCCGCATGCTTTGGCGCGGTAAACGGACCGGTGCTCCTTAATGTGTTGGTTGAAACAATCCGCACGATAATAACGTTTGTTGTAGTTTATTCGGTTACTGTACTCGCTATGTTTCTTAGTGGTAATTTCCCGACTGCGATCCTACTTACGGGATTCTTTGCATTCCTTCCGGGTATTATCAGCTTAGAGCTTGTTCAGTTAAAGCAGATGTTTTTCGCGACCTTCTCGAGTGAATCCGAGACCAATGTATATCTGTCACCTTTGGCCGACAGGGTATTCTCTACGAGTGCAGCTCATGATTATATTGAGAAGCTCAATTACAATCAAAACTGCAAAGCGGTATTTGAGTTTTTGAAAAGCAACATGATTCGCGATCTGGATACTATTTTGGTCGGTATTATAGCGATCGTTTTACTCATATTTGTCAGCAAGGTAAGAAAAGCCGAAGATACCGGAAAGAGTATTATCTTCAGACCGTTCAGATGGTTTGTAAAGATCTCTATATGTGTGGTATCAGGACTGTTCGCTATATCCTTAATGACTAACATTGCCTTTTCCAAGCAAAATACAAGAACATATTTGCTTATGTGCGTGATCATGGTAATAACCGCTGTTATAGTAGGATGTATTGTTGAAGTTTTGTTTGATAACAATAACATCAAGAGCTTTAACAAGGGAATTGCTCAGACACTTATGGCTGTTGCCGTTTTATTCCTTATTTTTATGATCCACAAGGGTGATCTGTGCGGCTTTGACAGCTATATACCCAATACAGATTCAATTGAAAGTTGTGCATTCCTTGACGGTCCGATCTCATATGAGTACTACGAAAATAATGGAAATATCTATTCGGACTATGCCGAAGAAAATATGCGCATTACCGATGTAGATCTATTTGTTGATATCGCTAAGATCGGAATGGCAACAATTAAGAACACCAAGCAGGAAATGAATGAATCCGGAAGGTATCGAGATAGCGGATGGAACAGAACAATTCTGTACAGATTGAAGAACGGAAAGAAAGTATACAGGGAGATAACAATCCCTTACGATATCGATCCTGAGCTCATGGACAGAATGGTTTCCGGAGAAGAGTTTATAAAGGGCGAGTTCCCTTGTTTTAATGACGATCGTTTCAGAGCTCTTGATAAGGAAAAGGATAATCGTACCGTTGAATATACCAATGGATTGGAAGCAGCATCTACTACCAAGCTTAGTTATGAGGAAATAAGCGATGCTTACAGAAAAGATCTGCTTGAGAATTACAGCTTTACACTGTGCAAAGAAGAACTTCCTATCGGACAGATCGTATTTTCTTCCACAAGCAAGAACTTTTTTGCCGATGCGCGCTTTGATGTGTATGCGGGCTTTACCAATACGATAGAAGCATTGAAGAAGTATGAAGTTTTTGTTCCTGCAGAATATGATATTTCCAAGATCGATTCCGTTACGGTTTACAACTATTATTCGGGATTTGACGTTGAAAGTATGACTCAGGAAGAAAGAGACAAACTTATCGCCAATCAGGTAAAGGTTACATATACGGATAAGAAACAGATACAGCAGATATTGGATTCAATGTTTAATTATTCATTCCCCGGTGAATGGTATAACCATGGATCATATTTCTCACCGCAGTATTCGATTGATATAAATAGCGGAAGGACAGTATACGGCGGTTACGGAAACGGATTTTTCAGTTTTAAACCCGGCGAAGTACCGGAATTTGTAGTTAAGGACACCAATAAGTGAAGTTAGGCAGCATTTTTAAGAAACAGAATATAGTCAAAAGAGATGTTTTTAAAAAGAAAAAACTGACGGCAAATGATAGGAAAAGCCTTATTTCCTGGCTTTTCCTGATGCCTTCGCTACTGGGCGTACTTTTATTCTTTGTTGCTCCGTTCTGCGTGGTTATATATTATTCCTTTATCAATAACCCGATCCAAAAAGTTTTTGTTGGTTTTAGCAACTACGCAAATGTATGGAACAATGAGGCGTTTGGCGCCGCAGCAATGAACACCCTTAAGTTTTCATTTACAGCCGTCCCGTTGGCAGTTGTTTTTTCACTGTTTCTGGCGGCTGTAATGGAATCGAGGATTCCTTTTAAAAGTTATTTCAGATCTTTTTTCCTGAGCCCTCTTATGGTACCGACGGCTTCCATAGTACTTATTTGGCAGGTAATGTTTAATTACAACGGTATTGTCAATAAGTTCCTTATGGTATTCGGAAACAATAAGATTGATTGGCTTAAGTCGGATCAGGCACATATAGTTATAGTACTTCTTTTTCTTTGGAAGAATCTCGGATATAACATGATTCTTTTTATGTCTGCACTTGCAAGCATTCCAAAGGACCTGTTGGAAGTTGCTGCCCTGGAGAATGCCAATAAGTTACAGATATTCTGGTATATCAAGATCAGATATATGTCTTCGACAATTCTCTTTGTAGCGATCATGTCGCTAATCAATTCCTTTAAGGTTTTCAGGGAAGTGTATTTGATGACGGGAGATTACCCATATCGTTCAATGTATATGCTCCAGCATTTTATGAACAATACATTTGCTTCGCTTGATTATCAAAAGCTGTCATCGGCGGCAATCATAATGTTTGTTGTAGTGAGTATACTTGTCTACTTCATGTACAAACTAGAGGATAGATACGGCAAGGACATTGAAGGTTAGTAATATGGAAAACGTCATTCAGAAGAAATATTTTGAAAAACTTCATAAGAGACGGGAAATGTCCGATAGGACAAAAACAATTTTGGTTACTGTCTGTGCGATCGTGTTTGCATTTATATTTTTGCTTCCGATCATATTGACCGTCAGCAATTCCTTTATGGAGCCGACGGAGATCAAAGCCAATTACGGAAGCATATTTGAGACTTCGGAAAAAGGCGGAAAGACCTTTGTTTCCAAGACGGTAAACCTTAAGCTCATTCCGGATATGGTTACATTTTCACAGTACTATATAGTACTTTTCAAGAGTCCGGAATACTTACTTAAATTTTGGAATTCGGTTATATATACAGTTCCGATAGTTGTTATACAGCTACTTATAGCGACGCTGGCTTCTTATGGATTTGCGCGGTATGACAACAAAATAAAATCGGCTCTGTTTTTTGGATATATTACATTGATGTTGATGCCTTATCAGGTAACACTTGTTCCGAACTTTTTGGTATCCAAATGGCTCGGAACCTATGACACAATATGGGCTATATTGCTTCCGGGATTCTTTTCCCCGTTTGCGGTATTTCTTTTGACCAAGTTCATGAGAAGGATACCCAAGGAAGTAATTGAAGCCGCGGCTATAGA
Organism: Butyrivibrio sp. XB500-5; assembly: GCF_003625505.1. Classification (NCBI taxonomy): domain Bacteria; kingdom Bacillati; phylum Bacillota; class Clostridia; order Lachnospirales; family Lachnospiraceae; genus Butyrivibrio; species Butyrivibrio sp. XB500-5. The sequence continues at coordinate 195,482 of NZ_RAIS01000001.1, read as the reverse complement.
CGGAGCGGGAGAATGGGAAGTGTTTTCAAAGATCTGTACGCCGCTCTGTAAAGGTGGAATAGCGTCGATTGCGATCCTGTTATTTTTCGATTACTGGAACATGGTTGAACAACCGCTGATCCTGTTAACGAATACGGATATGCATCCGCTGTCGGTGTTTTTGTCAAAGATCAACGAAGGTGAGATAAGCCTTGCCTTTGCTGTTGCAGTTATATATCTTGTTCCTCCGTTACTAATATTTTTATACGGAGAGGACTATTTGGTTGAAGGAATATCATACCAAGGAGGAATTAAGGGATGAACGAAGTTATCGAGAATCAGAATAAAGAAAAAGCATCCAGAAAAGACATTATCAAGAACGTTGCAATTGGCTTCTTGTCCGTAATGCTTGTTCTTACATTCTTTTCCAATACGATCATGAATTATTCGCTTCCGCAGGTCGCATCACAGCAGATCTCAAGCGGACCTGTATCACCGCAGGTAAGAGGAACGGGCGATGTTAACGCCGAGGATCCTTACAATGTCACGGTAAAAGAGACCAGAAAGATCTCCGGTGTTGCCGTAAAGGAAGGCGATCACGTCGAAGAGGGCGATGTTATCTATTATCTTGAGGATAAGGAATCGACTGAGCTTGCAGAAGCAAAGACACAGCTTGACGAATTCGAGCTTACTTATGAACAGGCTCTTTTTTCGGGAGATATTCCCGACGAGGTTATCTCAAGTGTCAGAAACGGAAAGAAATCCAGCTATGATTCATTTCAGGCTGAGCTCAAAGCTGTAAAAGATACATATGAGGCAGCGCTTGATGCCGATGAAGAAGCTCAGGCTGTTGTAGATTATCTTACACAGAAAAAAGCTTATGATGGCGCAGGAACGGCTTATAATGCGGCCACACCGAATTATGAGCTTGCACAGGCACAGGCCGATCAGGCGGGAGTTGATCCTGAAGATGAGGATCGTTCCGAGGATCTTGAGAAAAAGATTGCAGAGCTTGAAAAGAATGCAGCTCAGCTCGGAACATACGGAGATCAGCTTTCATTTAGCTACGATCAAAAGCTTGCCATGGCACAGGATAACAAGAATAAGACAGCCCAGGCACTTAAGGACGCCGAGAAGGATAAAGATGAGCTATTAAAGAGTATCAATACAGAGATCAGCTTAAGTTCACTTCGCGACAAGATCGCAACTCAGAAGGAAAAAGTAGATAAGCTTGAATCAGACTCCGTAGGTGCTTCGGTTAAAGCTCCTGTTGCCGGCGTTATTTCATCACTTGCCAAAGCTTCCGGAGAGTCAACCGCAGCCGATGAAACAATTGCAGTCATCCAGGTTGACGGCAAGGATATGACAACAAGCTTTTCTGTTCCCAACAATCAGGCTCAGAAGCTTAAGGTCGGAGATGCGGCTAAGCCTCAGAATCAGTGGCAGTTCGGTGATGACTTCAAGGCAACACTTACTTCAATTAAGAATGACAAGACTGATCCTGCAGGTAAAAAGGTGCTTACTTTCAAGATTGAAAGTCCCGAGGTTCAGCCCGGTCAGAGCATTGCACTTACTATCGGAGAAAGATCTAAGGACTACGATATGATCGTTCCAAAGAGTGCGATCAAGTCTGACTCAAACGGTAAGTTCGTCCTTGCCGTTGTGGGTAAATCAAGTCCTCTCGGAAACAGATATATTGCAACCAGAATTGATGTTAACGTAGAAGCTGAGGATGATAAAAACGCTGCCATCACAGGTTCACTTGAGGGAAACGAATATGTCATCACAACAGCAACCAAACCGGTTAAAGCAGGAGAACAGGTAAGACTGGCAGACGAGTAATAGTAATGAAAACCGATAAAATATTAGCGTTTATAAACAGAATAAAGGAAAAAGCATTAAAGTCAAAAAAGATCGTGCTTCTGGTTATTCTTTTGCTCCTTGTGGATATTATTTTGGGACTTATCTCAAGGTATCTTACGGGGCTTTTACCGGAGCAGCACGAAGCCGAAAGATGGTCCGAAGACAGAAGAATGGCTCAGGTGTCAGTCTTTTTTACGGAGGATCAGCTGATAGATCAGGACTTCATCAAAAAGATGGAATTTAACTTTGGTCAGATGCTTGTTAACGACGGAATAGTATCCGAAGAAGATGCGGCAAGCGGAAAGTCTGCCAAGCCTCAGATCGTTGAGACAATAGATGTTTCCAAAACAGGCGAAGAAAATGCTTCCTCAGGGGAAGGAGCTTCTAAGAATGAGGCGTGTCTTTTTACAAGTTGCTATTCGGCGCAGGGAATTACAACAATGTCTTTTGAAAAGAAGACTGCAGAGAATGTTACGACTATAGGAGTCGGCGGAGATTTTTTTCTCTTTCACCCTCTTGAACTGGTGAGCGGTCAGTTTTTTGGAGCAAATGACCTTATGCAGGACGGCGTTGTTATAGACGAGGATCTTGCATGGCAGCTTTTTGGTTCCAATGATGTTGCGGGACAGATGATCACCATAAATGAAGTTCCGCATTATGTCACCGGAGTTGTCAAAAGACAAGAGGGAAAGATGAGTGAGGCTTCAGGCCTTAATGCATCTATGGCGTACATATCGTATGACAGTTTATGTAAGTACGGTACGATCCTGAGCGGAAGAACCAAAAATGTTCAGCTTTCCGAGGATGGCAAGTCTGCCAATTTCGGTGGGATCAATTGCTATGAGATAGTTTCTCCCAATCCCGTAGACGGACTTGTTAAAAAAGATATTACCGAGAGTACCGGACTCGATCAAAGATATATTTCCGTAATTGATAATACGGACAGATTTACTTTTTTTTCACTGATAAATGTAATTTCAACTTTTATCACAAGAAGTATGTGGAACAAAGCTATCTTTTATCCATACTGGGAGAATGCTGCCAGAGGGTATGAAGATATATTGGCTCTGATTCTTTTGATCAGACTTATCTGCAGAGCCACGCTCATATTGATGGCCGTGATCTTTATTGTCAATCTCTACAGACATAAGACATGGACTGTATCGGGGGTAGTAAGCTATCTTTCTGATAAAAAATATGATTACGAAGTAAGACGCAAAGAAAAGAAAGAAAACAAACTTAAGGAAAAAGAAGAGGAATGAGATTATGAAAATGAAGGGGATCTTGAAAAAGTCTGTTACGGTAGCTCTTATTACCGTAATGACTGTAGCAGCTGTTACAGGCTGCGGAAAAGGAAAGAAGAAAAACGATGACAGTATCCTGAATGAGGCCGTTAACGGTTCTAAGGATTATGTTTATAAGGTTGAGGATATCGATATCGGCGATAAAAAGATCAATGGATATCCTACCGGAATTGATGTTATCGGTGACAAGGTATATATTGCTACCGGAAACTATGATGAAAACAACACTCAGATCATTACCTTTAATACAGACGGAAGCAATGTAGAGTTTATTGATATTCCGACCAATAAAGGTGAGTATTATTCAAGTTTTGCATTTCTTCCCGATGGAAGCTTTTATGCATGTCTTTCAATCTCATCATATGATGAGGAGGAAGGACAGCCTCAGACTTTAGAGGGCGGTGAGGCTTCATCTGAGGCATCCGTTGATGAGGCAGCCGAAGAAAGTTCCAAGGATGCTTCAAAAGATGATGCAGCTGCCAAGGATGCATCTAAAGAGGATGAAAAGACAGATTCCAAGAAGGCTCCTGCGGACGCTGCATCAGAAGCTTCTTCCAAGGATAAGGACGATGCTGCCAAAGATGCATCTAAGGATGATGCGACAGGTGATGCTTCAGCTGAAGGTTCTTCCGAGGAAGGCTCAGAGGTACATGAAGAAGGAATGGGCTTCTACGAAGGCGGAGAAGAGCAGATATTCCTTGTTAAGTTAGATAACAAAGGAAATGTACTTGATAAAGTTGATATTACTTCAAAGGGTGGCGATGACGGATATTTCAGCATAAGATCCTTACTTGTATTGGATGACGGAAAGCTCCTTATTTCATCAACCAAGGGTATTGAGACATATTCAGACGGAGGAGACTTTAAGTCACTTGTGTCTGTCGATAACGGCAACGATCCTTATATGGATTCATATGCTCTTTATAAAGGAGCTAACGGCCAGATTTATGCCCAGAATTATGGAGATACCGGCGTCAATATTCGAAAGTTTGATCCGGAAAACGGTGAATTTTCAGATCCTATTGAAAGCTTTACCAAAGATTATGGTTATGCTTCAAATCTTTTTGGCGGAAAAGGATACGATATCTATCTGGCAACCGAGAATGCTTTCTGCGGTTATGACGCAAGCAAAAATGAGATCGTTAAGCTTATGGATTACATCGACTCCGATATTGAAACCGATTACACTATTCCCGCAGCTTATGCTATAAGCGATAAAGAATTCATATCTGTTATACCCGGATTTGAAGACGATTATAAGCTTGTAAGACTTACCAAGATTCCCGCAGATCAGGTTAAAGATAAAAAAGTGATCACGATCGGCGGCGTATATATTGATTACAAGTTCAGAGAGAAGGTGGTTAAGTTCAATCAGGCAAGCGATGAGTATAAGATTAAGCTTGTTGATTATTCCAAGTTCAATAGTGATGAAAATTGGAATGCCGGATATCAGCAGTTTGATATGGATATCGTATCGGGAAATGTACCTGATATAATTGCTCTTTCTTCGGATCAGCCTATTGAAAAGTATCGTAATAAAGGTGTGTTTATGGATCTTAAGCCTTTATTTGATAAGGATGAAGATCTAAAAGGAATTGAGATTCTTCCCAATATCCTTAAGGCAATGACTACCGGAGATAAGATGTATACGGTTATTCCCGAATTTATGGTAGGAACTATGATAACCAGAGCCAGATTCGCTGAGGGAAAGAACAGCCTTACATATCAGGACTGCGAAGATATCATGAAGCAGAATAATGTAACTTATCAAACCGCATATGGCCTTACCGATAAGAAGACTGCACTTGGAATGGGCATTATCTTTGCCGGTGATAAGTATATGGATACTCCCAATAAGAAGTGTTCATTTGAATCGGATGGATTTATAAAGCTCCTTGAGTTTGCAAATAACTTCCCTAACGAAATGGATTATGAAAAATACGATGAATATGAGGGCTACTATAAAACCAACAAGGCTCTTTTCGCATTTGCCGATTTTTCACGTTTCGGAGATTATAAGAGATATAAGCAGGGAATCTTCGGAGATGATATAGCATTAGTGGGACTTCCCAACGATGAAGGAGTTAACGAGGCAGCTATTTATCCTACAGGAATGTATGCGATCAGTGCGCAGACTAAGTATCCTGAAATTGCCTGGGATTTCGTAAAATCATTCTTTACGGATGAGTACCAGAATAACATAGAATATGGCTTTCCTATAACTAAGTCAGCTTTTGAAGAGGCCAAGAAAAAATCATTGGAAAGACCTTACAAAATGGTTGACGGTAAGAAAGAGTATGAAGATGACATTTATTATATAGACGGTAAAGAAGTAACTCTTTCACCTCTCACACAGGAAGAAGCGGATATCGTAGCTGATTATGTTCTTTCCATAGATAAGTTCTATGACTATAACACGGATGTCCATAATATCATAACCGAAGAAGCCGAAGCATATTTTAGCGGTCAGAAGAGTGCCGAGGAAGTGGCTAAGATCATTCAGAGTAGAATCAATATTTACATCAATGAGAATAGCTGATCCCGACTGATATTAATACAAATGTCATGGGGGACGCCCCATGACATTTGTGATTTATAGATACGTTTGTAAAAGGAAAAGAGGTGTGTATATATGAAGATAAAAGGTATCTTAAAAAGAGGCCTTAGCTTTGCTATGGTCTTTTCTATGGCAGCATCGGTACTTGTCGGCTGCGGTAATTCCAAAAAGAAAAACGAAGAGAGCGTTCTTCAAAAAGAAAGCTCCGGTTCAAAAGAATATGTTTATAAGACAGAAGACATTAATCTTGACGGTATAGACTTTGAAGGGGCAAATATTTGCGGCCTTAAATCTGTAGGGGATAAGATTGAGCTGGTCGCCACTTACAAAGACGGTAATGCAAAAGTTGTCACTTTTAATCCTGACGGTACAGACGTCCAAAGCAGCGATTTCTCTATAAACAAAGATGAGGAACTGTCATACGTGACTATAGATAATGACGGCGGCTTCTATGCTTTAAGAGAGGCTCCAAAAGGAGGCGATGCTTCATCCGAAGCTTCAACGGATGAGGATCTTCCTACGGCATCTGATAAGTTTTCGGTTGAAAACAAGGATCTTTTTATTGAGCAGTATGATGCTTCGGGAAAGGTTGTAAACAGTTTCGCTTGTCCCGATAAGTCTGCCGGCGGATATAATTTCAATGTTTTTAATCTTGCAATTTCCGGTGACGGTAAGCTATATGTTGCCGATACAGAAGGAATTCAGGAGGTTTCTTTTGACGGAGGCTTAAAGACCGTTATTGATACTCAGAAATCCGACAGCCCTTATAAAGAAAGTTATTTTAGGATATATGACGGAAAAGACAATCAAATCTATGCATATGATTTCGGCGGTACAGACAACGTGTTTAAGTTTGATCCCGCCAAAGGAGAGCTTTCGGAGCCTCTCGAAGAATTGAATGAAGTAACGGATTTCGGTATTTCTTTCTTCGGAGGAGCAGGCTATGACCTTTATATTTCGACAGGCGAAGCGATTTACGGTTATAGCGCTGAAAAGAAAGAAGCAGTTAAGCTTATCAATTATATAGACTCAGCGATAGAGCTTGATTCCGGTATTTCTACAATGACAGCTGTCGGTGACGGTGAGATTGTTGGAGCCATTCCGGGATTTGATTATAAATACAGTCTGGTCAGACTTACCAAGGTTCCTACTGATCAGGTAAAAGATAAAAAGATAATTACCTTGGGTGGTATCGCTATTGACTGGAGAGTAAGTCAGGAAGCCATTAAGTTTAATCGTACCAATGATGAATACCAGATAAAGATCGTTGATTATTCAAACGGTGAAAACACTGTTGACGGTTCGCACGATGAAGCCATCCAGAAATTTGATATGGATATCGTATCGGGAAATATTCCCGATATCATGGTGTTCTTTGATGAACAGCCATACAAAAAATATCAGAATAAAGGTCTTTTCTATGATTTAAAACCTTTGTTTGACAAGGACGAAGACCTTAAGGGGATAAAGTTCCTTCCTAACATGGAAAAGGCAATGATGACCGATGACGGTAAGTTATATTCGGTGTTTAATGAGTTCCTTATCGGAACAGTTCTCGCAGGTCAGAAAAATACCGGCGACAAGAAGACTTTATCATACAAAGACTGTGATGACATTATTTCTCAGACGGGTAATAAGTACGATCTTGCATTCGGACCGATGGATCAGAACACCGCACTTGAATACGGAATATTCTATGCGGGTGATAAGTTTGTTGATGTACAGAATAAGAAATGTGCTTTTGACAGTGATGAATTCAAGAAGCTTCTTGAATTTGCGGCTAAGTTCCCTGCGGAAATAGATTATGAAAAACTTGGGGAGGATTCATATAGCAATTACGGAAGCGGACAGTCGCTGTTTATGTATAAGCAGCTTTCCGGATACACCGATTACAGAACGCTTAAACGTGCTATTTTAGGAGATGAGATTTCATATATCGGTTGTCCCAATGATGAAGGCGTTAATGAATCGGTTATCATTCCCGATTGGAGATATGCGATCAGTGCCCAGTGTGAGTGTCCTGAAGTGGCATGGGATTTCCTCAAGAGATTTTGGTATGATGATTTCTATGCAAAAAGAAATTATGAATACGGTTTTCCTGTTACGGAAAGCGGACTAAAATTTGTTGCGGATAACTCTATGGATAATCCTTATACTATAAATGAAAGCGGAGAGAAAGAATACTACACTGATTCTTATCCTATAGGCGGTACGGATGTTAAGATCACACCTCTCAAACAGGAAGAAGTTGATTACCTTACCGACTTTATTCTTTCGGTAGATAAGGTTGATGGCAATGATCCCGAGATAAAGAAGATAGTTACGGAAGAAGCTGCAGCTTTCTTTAGCGGTCAAAAGAGCGCTGATGAAGTTGCAAAGATTATTCAGAACAGAGCTTCAATATATGTAAATGAAAGCAATTGATAGGGGAACCGATTGCCGATAAAAAATGTTTATAAAAGAAAGAGAGAAAACAACAATATGAAGGGGATTTTTAAAAGAGGCATAAGCATTATTATTACAGCGACAATGATAATGTCTGTTCTTACAGGCTGTGGAAAAGGAGGAGCCGCTAAGGGCTCTTCCGATTCCAAGGATGAAAACATTCTTCAAGAGGCAAGCACTCAGAAGAAAGACTATGTATTTAAGAGTGAAGACCTTGTTGTTGAAGGTCTTGAGCTTAGTCCGGAAGATTTTGTATCTGATATTTCATACATTGGTGACAGGATTTATTGTTCGATAATATCCGGACATTCAAGTTATAAATATGTATCTTTTGATACTGAAGGCGGTAATCTCACGAGCTTTACGCTTCCTACCGAAAATGCTGATTTCTATAAATATGAAAGTTTTATTTCTGACGGTAGCGGTGTGGCTTGCTATTATCAGAAGCAAAATGAAAATGATACTGCAAAGCAATCGATCGTCAGCTTTGACAATAAAGGAAACATAACTCAGACATATGATTGTTCTAAAATGCTGGAGGAGGATGATTCCTTTTTTGTAAATTCCTTGATCGAATTGGAGAACGGAACCATTTTGGCTATATCCGACAGAGGTCTTGAGACCTTTTCTTTTGATGAGGGATTTAAGAACGTAATAGAGATCGGAAAGCCGGGAGTTGAATATTTAAGTGATTATTCTCAGCTTCTTAAATCTGCGACAGATTGCGTTTTTGTTTGTTCTCAGGTAGATAATAAATTCTATGTTCAGATTTATGATGTCGAAAAAGGAGAACTATCTCCCAATGATACTGCCGAATTACCGGGCGTTGAACCCGGAACATTGTTATTTGCGGGAGCGGGACATGATTTTTATTTAAGTTCAGAGGATGCAATATCATGTTATGACCGTGAGCCTCACAAAATCGTTAAGCTTTTGGATTATTTGGATTCAGATCTGGGAATTAAAAATGCTCTTGATGCGGTATGTGCACTTAGCTATGATGAATTTATTACAGCCATTCCCGATAGTGCCGGCGGTGTTTCGATCAAGCGACTTACCAAGGTCCCTGCTGATCAGGTTAAAGAAAAGAAAATACTTACACTTGCAAGCACTGCGGTTGATAATACGATCAGTAGTGCAGTGACCAAATTCAATCAAGAAAATGATGAATATAAGATCAATCTCGTAGAGTACGTAGAGATGACCGATGAAGACTGGAGCGTCGGAATGCAGAAGCTGGATAAGGATATAGTTTCCGGTAATATTCCCGACATTATGGCATTTGGCACACAGCCGATCGAAAAATACAGTGATAAAGGACTTTTCGTCGATCTAAAGCCTTATTATGAAAAAGATAAAGATAAGATTGAGCTTCTTCCAAATGTTCTTAAGGCAATGACAACCGGAGATAAGATGTATGCTCTTATTCCTGATTTCACGGTGGGAACCGTCGTTACAAAGAAGAAATTTACAGACGGAAAAGATGTTTTGACTTTAAAAGACTGCGACGATCTGATCAAGGCTAAGAATACTTCTTATGAGATCGCATTCGGTTTTGCCACTCCGGAAGATATTCTGGGACTTGGACTTACTTGTGCTACGACCAATTATATTGACCTTGAAAACAAGAAATGTAATTTTGATTCCGATAGTTTTATTGAACTTCTTGAGTTTGCAAACAGATTCCCGAAGGAATTAAATTATCAGAAGTATGACAGTGAATCTGAAAAGTGGTTCAGACCGGATGTAGCTTTGTTCGAACCTCTTACTATTTCCGGATTTGATTATTTTAGGGCACATAAACAGGCGATTTTTGGTGAAGATATTGCATTCATAGGTTTTCCAAATGATGAAGGACAGAATGAGTCTCTTATCTATCCCGGTTCAAGGATCGCTATCAGTGCAAAATCACCATATCCCGATGCTGCATGGGAGTTTTTGAAGATACTACTTGATGATGAATTCCAAAACAATAAATATTTTTCATTCCCTTCAACAAAGGCAGGATTTGAAGCAGATGCCAAAAGTATGCTTGAACAGCCATATGATGATTATACCGGTGAAAAATTGGTTTGGACTATCGGCGATGTGACGACAGAGATCAAACCTCTTTCGCAGGAGGAAATTGATGAGCTTACCGATTATATATTATCTGTGGACAGAACGACGATCTATGATGGGGAAATTGCAACAATAATCCTTGAAGAAGCTGCGGCTTACTTCGCAGGTCAAAAGAGTGCCGAAGAAGTCGCCAAGATCATACAGAGTAGGACTCAGATCTATGTCAGCGAGAATGGTTGATTATTTTAGCTAAAATGGGCTAAATTGTATTTACAACTATTTCATTTTAACTGAGATGTGCTATAATTTTGTTTGTAACTGAAACCGCGAAGTATTGTGGAATGGGAGATTGAAGGTATGAAAGACAAAATTAGCAACGTAGCAGGTAAAGGAAAGGGTTTGGCAGCCGAATTCAGAGAGTTTATCATGCGCGGCAATGTTCTGGACATGGCAGTCGGTGTTATCATCGGTGGCGCTTTCCAGAAGATCATTTCATCACTGGTTGACGACATCATTATGCCTTTTATCAGTATTATCACAGGTGGAATCGACTTCAACAACATGTTCTTCACACTGGATGGAGGAACATATGCTACACTTGAGGCAGCTAAGGAAGCCGGTGCCGTAACCGTTAATTACGGAACATTTATTACCGTAGTTATCGACTTCTTACTTATGGCTCTTGTTATTTTTGCTCTTGTTAAGTGCATGAACAACGTATCCAATAAGTTCAAGAAGGAGCAGGAAGAGGCACCTGCAACAACAAAGATATGCCCTCGCTGTAAATCAGAGATTGCTATCGACGCTACAAGATGTCCTCATTGTACATCAGAGCTTACAGAGTAATATGGACTATATAGAAAGGCAGCATGAAAGTGCTGCCTTTTCTTTTTAAGGAGCAACAATGGCAAAAGTCATAATGGTTCAAGGCACCATGTCGGGTGCGGGAAAAAGCTTAATAGTTGCCGGCCTTCTCAGGATATTTAAGAAGGACGGCTATTCCTGTGCGCCTTTTAAGTCGCAGAATATGGCTCTTAATTCATTTATTACCAAAGAAGGCCTTGAAATGGGTCGAGCCCAGGTGATGCAGGCCGAATGCGCGGGAATCGAACCCCTTGTGTGCATGAATCCGATTCTTTTAAAACCTACAAGTGATGTGGGTTCGCAGGTCATTGTAAACGGTGAGGTCATAGGAAACATGACCGCAAGAGAGTACTTTGATTATAAGAAAAAACTTTTGCCCGATATAAAGAAGGCTTTTAAAACTCTTGCAAAACAGGTTGATATCATAGTTATCGAGGGCGCCGGAAGTCCTGCGGAGATTAATCTTAAAGACAACGATATCGTTAATATGGGGATGGCGGAGCTTGTCGATGCTCCGGTCTTACTTGTCGGAGATATAGACAGAGGCGGTGTCTTTGCTCAGCTCTACGGAACGACCATGCTTCTAGAGGAAAAAGAGAAAGCAAGGATAAAGGGCTTTGTCATCAATAAGTTCAGGGGAGACGTTACGCTCCTTGATTCCGGTATTGATATGATCACGGAAAAAACAGGCATCAGAACAGCAGGTGTTGTTCCGTATATGAATATCAAAGTTGATGATGAAGATTCACTTACCGAGAAATTTGAAAATAAGAAATTCGGATCTGCAAACGGACTTGATATAGCTGTTATAAGGTATCCCAGAATCTCTAATTTTACGGACCTTGGAGCCTTCGATATGCAGGAAGGCGTTAATGTCAGATATGTTGACAGCGTCTATGAGCTTGACGATCCCGATATGATAATCCTTCCAGGAAGCAAGAATACCATTATGGATATGAAATGGCTTCGCGAGAGCGGCTTGGAAGCTAAGATAAAGCGTTTTGCGCTCGATAAGCCGGTGTTTGGAATCTGCGGCGGATTTCAGATGCTCGGAAAGAAGATACGTGACGCCGCAAATATAGAATCCACGGTTAATGAGATCACAGGTCTCGGACTTCTTGATATTGAAACTGAGATAGGTGATGACAAGATAAGAAAACAGGTGTCAGGCACAACCACTTTTCCCAAGGGTATTTTTGAGAGCATAAAAGATAAGGAATACAGAGGCTATGAGATACACATGGGCATCACCATAGGAGACAGCGATAATGTCTACGGCGATGTGATACTCAGTGATGGCGGAAATGTCTACGGAAGCTATGTTCACGGCCTCTTTGACGAGGGCGGTATTGCAGCAGCTATCACAGCTTATTTTGGCAAAAATGTAAGTTCCGGTCTTTCATATGCACAGTTTAAGGAAAGTCAGTATGATATCCTTGAAAGTACTTTGAGAGCGCACATGGATATGGATTATATTTATTCGTGCTTGTCAAAAGCAAAGGTTTGAGATTATCATAGATTGACCGCATAACTTATATGCGGAATATGCCGTGATACGGAGAACGAAATGAGTAATAACAAGAAAGCTCTTATTGCAATGAGCGGAGGTGTTGACAGCTCAGTCGCAGCCTTTGAAGTTGTAAAAAGAGGTTACGAGTGCATGGGATGTACCATGCGCCTTTATGAAAACGACATAGTGGGGATGGACCTTTTGGGAACGTGCTGTAGCATAAATGATACAAACGATGCGAGAGCAGTCTGCGACAAGATAGGCATTCCTTATAACATATATCATTACGAAGCTGAGTTTAGGCAGAAGGTAATAGAGCCTTTCATTCACAGCTACGAGGTTGGAGAGACACCAAATCCCTGTATCAGATGCAACAGATATCTTAAGTTCGACAGCCTTTACAATAAGGGCAGAGAGCTTGGATATGATTATATCGTTACGGGGCACTATGCAAGGATAGAAGAGAGGGACGGTCATTTTTATCTCCTTAAGGCAAAAGATCTTAATAAGGATCAGAGCTACGTTCTTTACGATCTAACCGAAGAGCAGCTTTCACACACTCTTTTCCCGCTTGGCGAGTTCACCAAAGACGAAGTTCGTAAGATTGCGGAACGAAACGAATTTGTGACATCGCACAAAAGCGAGAGCCAGGATATCTGCTTTGTCCCCGACGGAGACTACGCCGGCATGATAAAGAGATATACAGGTAAGACTTATCCCAAGGGAAAGATCGTGGATACCAAGGGTAATGTTCTTGGTGAGCACGACGGACTTATCAATTATACGATCGGTCAAAGAAGAGGACTTGGCGTTCCCGCAGACAGAAGACTTTACGTTAGTAAGATTGATGTTAAGAACAATCAAGTTGTCTTATCGGATAATGAAGAACTATTTGAAAATGAGCTGCTTATACGTGATTTTCACTGGATCACAGGCGAAATGCCGACTACAGAAATAAGATGCAGTGCCAAGATCCGCTACAGACATAAAGAGCAGCCTGCAACACTTTATCCTCCCGAGAAAGAGAACGGCGTAGCAAGGCTTGTTTTCGATGAGGGTCAAAGAGCCATAACTCCCGGACAATCTGCAGTATTGTATGACGGAGATGTTGTTCTCGGCGGAGGAATAATAAGTAACAGTTGATGGATGCTGCTACGACAGATTGTGGTTACAAAAGATAAAGGTATCCGGGATTAAACCCGGATACCTTTTAAAATTTCGTGGAACCTCTTTTTATAAGTTCACCTGAGAATATCGTCTTTTGCGGCATTTCGCTTCCGCTAAGTGTTCCTGTTAGTGTCTTTACAAGCTGAATGCACATATCTTCAAGGCGATTGTCTACGGAAGATATGTTGGGCTCCGAACAATGTGCAAGGATTGAATTGTTGTAGCCGATTATCTGAAGTTCACCGGGAACCTTGATCTTATTTGCTTTGGCAAAGTTCATGGCACCGACGGCGAGGAAGTCTTCGCTTGTAACGATGCCGTCAAAACGAATTCCCTTATCATATAGCTTTTGAACAAAATCTTTTACCCCGTCTATATCTTCACGACTTCCGTTAAAGCATTGGATAAGCTCTTTTCTAAGAGGTATGTCACCTGTAAGAAGAGCGTTCTGAAAGCCTGCGAGCTTCTTTTGTCCGCTGTATGATTTGCTGTTGTATAAATACAGGATGTCTTTTACTCCGGATTCGATCATCTTCTCGGTTACATCCGATGTTGCCTTGTAGTCATCGCACAGAGTGCAGTATACGTTGGGGCAATCAAAGTCTGCATTAAGCAGCATGATCGGAACGGAAGCTGCCGCATCAATGATGTAGCGATTATCTTCCTGTTTATTCATCAAAAAGTTGGAACCGACCATTATGACACTGTCTACGTGCTGTGAGAGCAGAAGATTAAGCGAATTCTTACGTGATTCAATCTCATAGCCGGTACAGCATAGGATCGAATTATATCCGCTTTCTCTTAAATTCCTCTCGATAAAATAAATGGCCTTGGCAAGGTAAAGGTCCGATGCATCAGCACAAAGCAGGCCGACGGTCTTCATGGAATTAAGGCCAAGTCCTCTTGCAAAAGCATTGGGTTTGTAGCCGCATTCCTCTATAACGTCCATTACCTTCTTACGGGTTTTGGCCTTAACATTGGAACTTCCGTTAAGTACACGTGATACGGTGGCTATTGAAACACCTGCTTTTTTGGAAATGTCGTAAATGGTCATTTTACTCATTCTTATCTCGTTTCTAAAGGAAATTTGAAATACCTTACAGCATTATTGTATGAAATATCTTTTACAATCTCACCGAGAATATCCATATCTTCCTCAGGGTATTCGCCGTTATCAACGAGTGAACCAAGATAGTTGCAGAGGATTCTGCGGAAGTAATCATGTCTTGTGTAGGAAGTAAAGCTTCTTGAATCCGTGAGCATTCCTACGAAACCTGACAGGTTACTTGACTCGGCAACAGCCTTTAAGTGCTGTTCCATACCAAGCTTGGTATCGTTGAACCACCATGCGCTTCCCTGCTGGATCTTGGCAACATTTGGAGCCTCGTTGAAGCAGTTTAGCATAGTGTTGATGATCATAAGATCATTGGGGTTAAGACTGTAAAGTATAGTCTTGGGAAGGACATTCTTCTGTGCAAGAGCATCAAGGTAATCGGCAAGCTCGCCCATAGGGTAGTAAGCATCGATCGCATCGTATCCTGTATCGGGACCGATCTTGTTAAACATTGCTGTATTGTTATTGCGCTTGCAACCAAAGTGAAGCTGCATCACCCAGTCTCTTTTACCGATCTCTTCACCTTCAAAGAGAAGGAAAGCTGTCTGATACTGAAGCTCTTCTTCTGAAGTAAGCTCTTCACCGCGCATTCTTTTAGCAAAGATCTCTTCGATCTTATCGCCGGAAGCGGGATGGTACATTACGTATGAAGGTGCATGGTCAGTGACATTGCAGCCCTTTGAAGCAAAGTAATCAAGTCTGATCTTGAGAGCTTCCTTAAGTGACTTGAAGGAATCAATCTTGATACCGCTTACATCGGAAAGTGTCTGCATATAGCTGACGAACTCGGGCTTAGTGATGTTCATAGCCTTGTCGGGACGCCAAGCGGGTAATACCTTAACATCAAAAGAAGCATCTTCTCTGATCTTGTCGTGCCATTCAAGTGAATCAACCGGGTCGTCTGTAGTACAGATGAGGGTTACATTTGACATCTTAACGAGCTTACGGGCACTCATATCGGGATCCTGAAGCACTTTGTTGCAGATATCATATACTTCCTCAGCTGTCTTATCATTCAGGATTCCATTATAACCAAAATATTTCTTTAGTTCCAGATGTGCCCAGTGGTAAATGGGGTGTCCGACTGCTTTTCCCATACATTTGGCAAACATGAGGAATTTATCTTTATCGGATGCATCTCCTGTTATGTACTTCTCATCAATGCCGAAAGATCTCATGAGACGCCATTTGTAGTGGTCTCCGCCGAGCCAAACCTGAGTTATGTTCTCAAAGTGACGATCCTCGGCTATCTCTTTGGGACTGATGTGACAGTGGTAATCGAGAATAGGCATGTTTTCTGCATAATCGTGATACAGAGTCTTGGCAGCCTCGCTCTGTAAGAGGAAATCCTTGTCCATAAATTTCTTCATTTAGTAATAACCCTCCGCTTTTAATTATAGTGTTTTTTATAAAATTATGTAAGCCTTTACATTAATTATCAGGAATATTATACAAGTGGTATTTATTTAAAACCATTGCAAAACTTGTTGACGATGTAGGCACGAAAATATAATATAAAAATGTAAATGCTTACATTTATGTATGAAGGGGATTTATATGGCTAAAACATTACAGATTCATTCTGCCGACAACGTTGTTGTTTGTCTTGAATCTATAGTAAAGGGTGAGGTCGTACTTGTTGAGGGAGTTGGCGAGATAACAGCTCTTGATAAGATCGAACCCGGTCACAAGATTGCGATAAAAGATATTAATAAAGGCGAAGACGTAATTAAATACGGTTATCCGATAGGACATGCGACCGAGGTTATCAAAGCCGGAAGATGGGTTCATACGCATAATCTTGCTACTAATCTGGAGGGAATCCTTGATTATAAATATAGTCCGGAAAAGGCCGATATCGAAGAAAAGCTTTCAAAGATGTCTTCAAAAAGAGCTACCTTCAACGGCTATGTCAGAAAAAACGGCAAAGTAGGCATTAGGAATGAGATCTGGATAATACCTACAGTTGGATGCGTTAACAATATTGCGACCAAGCTCGCCAAGATAGCCGGCAATTATATAAAAGGCAGCATAGACGAAGTAGTCGCTTTTACTCATAATTACGGTTGTTCTCAGACCGGCGACGATCAGGAACACACAAGGATTATATTAAAAGACCTTATTAAGCATCCAAATGCAGGAGGTGTGCTGGTTCTTGGACTTGGCTGCGAGAACAGCAATATAGATGTCCTTAAGCCTTATCTTGGAGAATATGACAGAGAAAGAGTGAGATTCCTTGTCTGCCAGGATTCCGAAGATGAGATGGAAGAAGGACTTGTTTTGTTAAAAGAGCTGATTGATGCGGCTTCGGAGGATGTAAGAGAAACAGTCGATGCTTGCAAGCTTACGATAGGACTTAAATGCGGCGGAAGTGATGGCTTTTCCGGAATTACGGCAAATCCTCTTGTCGGAAGAATCTCCGATAGGATAATAGAGCATGGAGGAGCTTCGATATTAACAGAAGTTCCCGAGATGTTTGGAGCCGAGACAATACTTATGAACAGATGCAAAGACGAGACTATATTTAACGATACAGTCTCGATGATAAACGGCTTTAAGGATTATTTTACTAAGCAAGGTGAGCCGATCTATGAGAATCCGTCTCCGGGAAATAAGCAGGGCGGAATAACGACTCTTGAAGATAAATCACTTGGATGCACGCAGAAATCAGGCGGGTATCCCGTTATGAATGTCCTTGAATACGGCGAAGTTACTGAAAAGACAGGTCTTAATCTGTTGTGCGCTCCGGGAAACGATCTATGTGCCGCAACGGCATTGGCGGCATCGGGGGCTCAGATAGTTCTTTTCACAACCGGAAGAGGAACACCATTTGCCTGTCCCGTACCTACTCTTAAGATAGCAAGCAATAACACACTTGCAGAGAAAAAGAAAAAGTGGATCGATTACAATGCAGGCAAGATCCTAAACGGCTGCTCATTTGATTATCTTACGGATGAGCTTTTTGTTCAGATTCTTCGCGTTGCATCGGGAGAAAAAGTAAAAAGCGAGATAGCAGGTTTCCACGATATGGCGATCTGGAAACGTGGAGTGACGTTATAAATATAATAAAAAAGGGGCTGATCATTCAGCCCCTATAATAATGCATATTTTTGCTCTTAAACTTCCGCTACCACAAGATCATATCCGTTCAGATGCAGTTCTTTTTCATTGAAACGCACTTCTTTGCTGTTTGAAAGAAGGATCGTCTTGATAGGTGATTCAAGCTTAATATCAATTTCTTTTGCCTGATAATTGGTATAAATAATAATAGTCTTATTACCGGTGCGCTTGTAGCAGATAAGATTATCCATGTCGGTATACATGGGTGTAAATTTGCCATAAACAAACGTATCTGTGTATTCCGGGTCTTTTCTTAAAGCTATCAGTTCTTTGTAGAAATTAAATACAGAATCATCGTCTTTTTTCTGGGCTTCCAGGTTTATCTTCTTATAATTTGGATTAACCAAAAGCCAGGGATTGGCGGTACTAAAGCCTGCATGAGCTTCCGATGACCACTGGAAAGGTGTTCGCGCATTGTCCCTGGAGTGCTTGATAAGTACATTAAGAGCATCTTTTTCCGAAAGACCGGCGTTTATAGCAGTGTTGTAAATATCTGCATTGGCGCAGTCATCAAGCTTGTCTGTGCTGTCTATATCGGAAGTTTTAAGGTTTTCCATTCCAATTTCCTGACCCTGATAGATAAAAGGAATTCCGGGTAGAAGGAAATAAATTCCGGCAAGGGCTTTTTTACTGTGCTCCGATAAGTCGGAAGTTTTGATATATCTTGATACACCTCGCGGCTCATCGTGGTTTTCGATGATGTTTGACAGATAGCCTATGCCTTCAATTCTTTTGTGATTTGCAAAAATCGCATCTCTGTATTCGTTTGCGGTTATTTCTTTTTCCTCGTATCGAGTTTTGCTTTCTTCATCAAGATGTGTCGTCGAGAAATCAAACATGGATGAAAAATAGCCGTTCTCGCCGATGAAAAGAGGAAGCTCGGAATCCTTCTCGTTAAAGACTTCGCCGACAGAAAAGGCGTCATACTTTCGGAAGGTTTCTCTTGCCATCTCGCCTAGGAATTCACCGATGCCGACAGCTTCCTTAAGCATGTTGTCCATCGAGGAAAGCCCATCGTCTCTGTCCGCGGGATAATCGGAAAAAGGGAGCTTTTTCTTGATGTTGATGATTGCATCGATCCTAAAACCGGCAATACCTTTATCGAGCCACCAATTGATCATCTTATAGATTTCCTTGCGAAGAAGGGGATTTTCCCAATTTAAGTCAGGCTGTTTTTTATGAAATACATGGAGGTATATCTTGTCATCGTGGCCAGGGAGCTTTTCCCAGCATGAACCGCCGAAGTAGCTTCGCCAGTTACAGGGGAAGGGCTGACCTTCTTTATGATCCTCGATATAAAAGAACTTTCCGTAAGGTCCGTCGGGATCTTCACAGGCTTTTTTAAACCACTCATGCTCATCTGAGCAGTGATTTACGACAAGATCCATAACGATGCCGATCCCTAGCTCTTTTCCCTTTGCGATAAGCTCATCAAGATCCTCCATGGTTCCAAAGCGAGGGTCAATATCGTAGTAATCCGAGATATCATAGCCCTGATCTGCAAGGGGAGACTTATAGATCGGAGAAAGCCATAGGATATCTATTCCAAGCTCTTTAAAATAATCCAGTTTACTTATAATACCTTTGATATCGCCGATTCCGTCACCGTTAGAATCCATGAAGCTCTTGGGATAGATCTGATATGCGATTTTGTTATGCCACCATTTGCGTTCCATAGGATTAACCCCCGTTATTTATAAAATACAGTTTTATTTTAATTTGAAAGTATCACAGAAAGCTTGACAGGTAAATAGGTTATGCGTATAACTAAAAACAGGAGGGTTATAGTAATGGTTCGTATCAAGGATATTGCGGAGAAGTGCGGAGTCAGCACTGCCTCCGTTTCTTATGTTATACACGGAAGAACGGATAAGGTTTCTCCTGCGGTCAGAGAGAAGATTGAAAAAGAGATAGCTTCAAGCGGATATGTTTCCAATCAATCGGCGATGTCTCTTGTAAGCAGAAGCTCGGGACTTATCGGCGTTGCGGTCGCGAACGGGCAGGATAAGAAGAACATTCTTTCAGACCCTTATTTTGGTGCATTTTTTGCATATCTTGAAAGTGAATTCAGAAAGAATGATAAATATATATTGATCATATTAAACCAGAAATCGGATGAGATTCTAAAGGATGCTATGCGTTGGAATCTTGACGGACTTATCCTTTGTAATCATCACAAGGATGTCATGGTAGATATATCAAGCCAGTATCTAAAGCCCGTTGTCACTATCGATGCCTCTTTTGTCTATGAATACAATAAGCTGGTTCAGATCTTTGTGGATGATTATAACGGCGGTTATATAACCGGAAAGTTTTTGGCAAGCGCAGGGCACAGAAATGTTGCCATGATAGACGATACCGATTATGAGGCTGACAGGCACAGATGGAGAGGCTTTCGTAAGGCTTTTGAAGATGCCGGAATACCGATCGATGAAAAATCCCATTTTATAATAGATATCCAAAAAGAGGAGATGACAGAGGGGCTTAACAGGATGTATCCATTGATGCTCGAGAAAACTGCCATTTTCTGCGTTTCGGATTTCTATGCTCTTCAGGTCATAAATTTCCTTCAGAGTAAAGGTGTGAGAGTTCCCGAGGATATATCGGTTTCGGGATATGATAATATCAATTATTCAACAATCTGTACTCCGAAAATAACAACAGTTAGTCAGGACATCGAGAAGAAGGCTAAATATGCCGTAGATAGCATGCTTAGAATGATCGAAGGAAAAGAAGTTGAACATAATATAAAGATGCCGGTTGAACTTGTTATAAGAGAATCAACAAGGGCATTGTGAAAAATGTCTAAAAATATCCTCCATAACATGTATAGCTTTAATAGTTATGCGCATAACCGTTGACATGGTACAATGACTGAGTTACCTTGAATTTAGATAGTTATTCGCGTAACTAAAGCGAAGTGCTTTGGAGGACAACATGGAAAAGAAGTGGTGGAAAGAGAGTGTTGTATACCAGATCTATCCGAGAAGTTTTTGTGATTCCAACGGAGACGGTATCGGTGATCTAAACGGTATCAGAAGTAAACTTGATTATCTTCAGAACCTTGGTATCAATGTTATCTGGCTAAGCCCTGTCTATAAATCACCTAACGATGATAACGGATACGACATATCCGATTATCGAGATATCATGGACGATTTCGGAACTATGGATGATTTCGACGCGCTCCTTAAGGAAGCGCATGAACATGGTATCAAGATCGTTATGGATCTGGTTGTAAATCATACATCCGATGAGCATAAATGGTTCATAGAGAGCCGCTCATCCAAGAACAATTCCAAGAGAGATTATTACATATGGAGAGAGCCAAGGAACGGCAAAGAACCCAATAACTGGGGAAGCTGTTTTTCCGGAAGTGCATGGCAGTTTGATGAGACAACGGGGATGTATTATCTTCATTGTTTTTCCAAAAAGCAGCCCGATCTTAACTGGGACAATCCCAAGGTAAGAGATGAAGTATTTGACATGATGACCTGGTGGTGCGATAAGGGAATCGACGGATTTCGAATGGATGTTATTTCCATGATCTCTAAAGTTGAGGGGCTTCCCGACGGAAAGGTTTGGCCCGGAAGTAAATACGGAGATCTTGCCAATACTACTAACGGACCGCATGTACATGATTATCTGAAAGAGATGAATAAAAGAGTTCTTTCAAAATATGACATCATGACTGTCGGAGAATGCGCAGGAGTTACGATAGGCGAAGCCAAGAAGTACGCTTCTGACGATCAGACTGAGCTTAATATGGTATTTCAGTTTGAACATATGGGCCTTGATTATGATGAAAACGGTAAGTGGACAACAAAGAGATTCTATTTACCCGATCTTAAGGAAAACCTAACCAAATGGGAGTATGAGCTTGAAGGAAAGGCATGGAATTCTCTTTACTGGGATAATCACGATCAGCCGAGAATAGTATCCAGGCTTGGAGATGAAACACCTCAGTCCGCAAAGTGTATCGCTACAATTCTTCATATGATGAAAGGTACACCTTATGTATATCAGGGCGAAGAGCTTGGTATGACCAACTGCAGGTTTGGAAAGATCGATAACTGCAGAGATATCGAAGTGATAAATGCATATAAGGACATAGTCGGTTCGGGTAAAAGAACCGAAGACGACTTTATGAAGGCGGTAGAAGCAAAGGGCAGAGATAATGCCAGAACGCCCATGCAGTGGGATTCATCCGAGAACGCCGGTTTTACAACCGGAAAACCTTGGATCATGGTCAATCCCAACTACGAGAAGATTAACGCCAAGGCAGAAGTTGATGATGAAGATTCAGTATATAATTATTATAAAAGACTGATTAATATTAGGCGTAATAGCGATTGGTCAGATATAATAGTATATGGTGAATATGAATTATTAGATCCGAAAGACGAAAATGTATTTGTTTATCTCAGAAAACTGAATAATAAAACATTGTTGGTGATATGCAATGTAAGCAGCAAGGAAACTGAATACAGAGTTCCTGTGGATTTTAAAGATGAAGCGGCTTTATTGATCTCTGATAATGAAAATGTAAAGCTTCAAAAAGATATAAAGCTTCCACCTTGGTTTGCCGGAGTTTGGGAAATCAATCTGAACAAATAATTTAGTTTGGTAGAGTCTTGGCTCTATAAATAAATGTATTAAAGGAGAGGAAGATTATGAGAAGAAGGTTATTATCACTTATGGTTGCAGGGTTTATGGCAATAAGCCTCGTGGGATGCGGAGGTGCCGAGAGCGGCGCAACAACCGATTCCACAAGCACAGGATCAGCCGGAGCGGCAAGTGCATCATCAGGAAAATCAATCCGCGTGGTTAACGGAAAGATTGAGGTTGATTCACAGCTCAAGAAGCTCGCTGAGATGTATGAGAAGGAATCAGGCGTCCATGTTGAGATTGAGTCAATGGGCGGCGGTATTGATATTCAGGGGGAGCTGAAAGCTTACTATCAATCTGACAATATGCCTGACGTTTTTGTATGCGGTGGAGAAGCTGATTTTAACAACTGGGATGGTTTGCTTCAGGATATGAGCGATCAGGAATGGGTTAAAGATACCGATGCCGCTTATGTAAGTGCTGACGGAACCGTTGGTTTCCCTTACACAACAGAGGCTGTAGGTCTTGCTTATAATGCAGACATTCTTGAGAAAGCAGGCGTTGATCCCGCTTCGATCACAAGTCCCGCAGCGATGAAGGCTGCTTTTGAGACTCTTGATTCCAAGAAGGATGAGCTTGGTCTTACAGCTGTAATCGGATATTTTGCTGAGCCCGTTAACCTTTATTGGTCAACCGGTAACCATCTCTTCGGAACATATCTTGATTCCGGATTAAAGAGAGAGGATACAACTTACATTGACATGCTTAACGACGGCGGAAAACTTGATGAGAAGAGATTTGCTGATTTCGCTGATATGGTTGAGCTTTTCAACAAGTATTCAGATCAGGCACTTCTTGTTTCGGGTACTTACGATCAGCAGATCCTCAACTTTGCATCAGGTAAGTATGCATTTGTTACTCAGGGATCTTGGATTGGTGCGACAATGACTACAGATGATAAGGATGCATATGCACAGGCTGGAAACTTCAAGTGCGGAATGGCTCCTTATGCTTTCGAAGACGGTATGGATACAATCCTTACAAATTCACCTTCATGGTGGGCAGTTTACAAGGATGGTAATGTTGCGGAGGCAGAGGCTTTCTTACAGTGGCTTACAACTGATCCCGCACAGGAAGTTCTCGTTATGGAAGCAGGCTTCATCAGCCCCTTCAAGTCATGCACATTTGTTGCCAACGATCCTTTTGCTCAGACCATTTCTGACTACACAGCTGCAGGAAAGACTTCCGCATGGCACTGGCTTAACATGACAGACGGCTATGCACAGAATTACACAGGTCAGGTTTTTGCAGACTTTGCTTCGGGAACAATTGATAAAGACGGATTCATCCAGATCTTTAAGCAGGTAACTGAGCAGGCATATGCTAAGTAATCTTAAACTATAAACTTTGAGGATGGGTTGCCATATGACAGCCCATCCTATGTTTATAAATAAAGGGGGTCTACCTAATGAAAAGCAATAAGTCGGCTCGGCTTGTCACATCGATACTTGTGTTATTGGCAGGACTTTCAAGTATTGTTGTTTCTTTGATCATTGATATATTACGTATAGATTTTAGCTTCAGGGGAGCAATGTTGATCCTGGGTATCATTTTGTTTTTTACAGGGCTATATTTTATTCCGACTCAAAAGCATCATAAAGCAATAATCAACGTTATATTTTTATTCCCGTTATTATTTTGTTTTGCCGTTACCGTTATAATTCCGTTTGGTCTCGGACTTTTTTATTCCACGACCGATTGGAACGGAATCAGAATGACAGGTTTTGTGGGGCTTAAGAATTATACGGATATGTTCAACGAACCAAG
The DNA here is from genome assembly GCF_003625505.1 of Butyrivibrio sp. XB500-5. NCBI lineage: Bacteria > Bacillati > Bacillota > Clostridia > Lachnospirales > Lachnospiraceae > Butyrivibrio > Butyrivibrio sp. XB500-5. The sequence goes on along the minus strand of NZ_RAIS01000001.1, from coordinate 171,063 downwards.
CTTTCTTTGGTCACTTATCATAACTGTGGTATTTGTAATTATCAATATGATCGCCGTAAATGTTATCGGCCTTGTTTTAGCGGTTTTATGTACGAGTAAGATACGTGCGGTGGGATTCTTCAGAGCCGCATATTTCATTCCCAATCTTATTGGTGGTATTGTACTTGGCTATATTTGGCAATTCATATTTAACAATGTAGTTCTCAAGTGGACATTAGATGCATTTAACTATAACAGTTCAATGCTTTCAAAATATAATACAGGTTTCATGGCTATTGTTCTGGTTTATATCTGGCAGTATGCCGGCTATATAATGATGATCTATATCACGGGACTTACAACCGTTCCGACAGATGTTATAGAAGCTTCGGCTATTGACGGAGCCAATGCGGTCCAGACATTCTTTAGGATCAAGCTTCCGATGATAGCTTCGACTATTACAATATGTACATTCTTAACGCTGCAGTCTGCTTTTAAACAGTTTGATGTAAATATGGCTCTTACAAACGGAACCGGATCAGTGCAGGATTTTATGGGGCAGTATCTTTCAAACGGTACGCAGATGCTTGCGCTTAATATTTACAATACTGCGATTACCAAGAACAACTACGCAATGGGTCAGGCCAAGGCTGTTTTGTTCTTCATCATCCTGTCGATAGTTTCGATCATACAGGTGCGAATTTCTAACAAGAGGGAGGTGGAGATGTAATGGTAAAAAAGCTTACACCTTTGGGTATTTTGATAAGGTATATATTCCTGATAATAGCGATATACGTTTTATTCCCGTTTGCGCTTGTTGTCATAAACGTATTCAGAAGCGCCAATGATATAGTGGCAAATCCTGTAAGCGTATCAGGAATGTCATTAACTAAGCTGCACAACAATCTTGTTTCTGTTATAAACAATTCAAACTTCAGCTTTTGGTCGGCTTTCATGACATCAGCTGTAGTTACGATAGTTTCGCTGGTTCTTTTGGCTCTATTCGGAGGAATGGCAGCATGGGTAATCTGTCGCAATAAGACAAAATGGTCGACATTTATCTACATGACTTTTATTGCGTCAATGATCATTCCGTTCCAGGTAGTTATGCTTCCTCTTATCTCTACATTCAGAGATGTCGGAAAGTTCCTTGGTATAAGCATGCTTCAGTCATTTCCGGGAATCATATTTGCATATCTTGGATTTGGTGGTGCCATGACGGTATTTATCCTTACCGGATTTATCAAGACAGTGCCGTTTGAGCTTGAGGAAGCTGCATCCATCGACGGCTGCTCACCGGAGAGGACATATTTTAATATTATTCTTCCTCTTTTGAAGCCGCCTGTTGTGACGGTTACCATTCTTAACGGTATGTGGATATGGAACGATTACCTGCTTCCGTCACTTATGCTTGGTCACAACGGAAAGGTCAAGACGCTTCCCGTGGCGGTTCAGGCTTTTGTGGGTTCTTACGTTAAGCAGTGGGATCTTATCCTGACCGCAGCGCTTCTTGCAATAATACCTATGATCATTCTGTTCTTGTTTGCGCAGAAGCAGATCATGGGCGGACTTGTTGACGGCGCTATCAAATCCTAAAATAAAATAACAAATATAAAGGCTGTTAATAAACTTCCCAATAAAGTGGGAGCTTATTAACAGCCTCTTTTTTATATTTAATGTGCAAAATATTATCTGCTTTCCAGATATTCGATCTGTCCTGAAAGTACCTCGGGAACCTGGATACCGTCTCGGATAAGCTTGTTCTTAAGATTAAGAAGCGGCTTGGAAAGATTAGAATTATGCGAAGCCAAGTGATTTATAAGATCTCTGTACTGCGGATTCTCCGCGATCGCATCTCTTATATCTTTCGAGAACGGGCAGAACGTAAACAGGATCTCACGACTTACCTTGTTAAGTCTGGGCGATCCGGCGGATTCGTACTTTACATAAGCAAGGTAATCCGCGATAAATACGTTCTTATAATTATTGCTGAATTTCTTAAGGTCGAGCTTAAGCTTTTCTTTTACCTCAGGTGAGAGAGAGGAGTTCTTTTTAAAGAACTGCAGGTAATCGCAGTACATTGATGTGAGCGAAGGATCTGTCACATCGTTCCAATGTACGCCCTGCTCGGTCTTACACATTTCCCATCTGAACTCGCCAAAGAGCTTGATCATGCACTCCTCGGTATTTTCTGTATTGAATATGGAAACAAGCATTCTGGCTTTAGTGCTTCTCTTTTTACCCTCGATTTCCTGCCACAAAGAAGCTCGGCTTCCGATATTGGGCATGAGGATCATATACGGAGTTACATCTTCTGCGTAAAAGAGCTGAGTGATACCGATCTCCGGGTTGGAGTAGAGCGCCTGTCTGCAGAATACGCCGTAGTCTATGTTCCTTATATAGCTATAGAATTCGTTTATCTTGGATGCGGTAATATACGCCATATCCAATGGCCTTAACACATTCATTGAATCAAATACGGGCACGAAAGAAGATATACGTCCGAAAGTCATACGATTTCCGAGACTAAAGAGGTTATTTATCTCGAACTCAAGTCTGCTCAGCGGATCGTCCGTCATCGCATCGATCTGTGCCTGATTGAGATTTCCCGTTGCCTTTTGTTCTCTTAGATATGTAGGCCAATCCTGGTCGAATTCGTTTCTGGAAGGCTCAACCTCAAGTGCATATACTTTCTTAAGCCATTCATATAACAGAAGGACATTGCCTTCAGGATCCGGAACATATGCCCTTGCCATGTTGCAGAGAATCCGGGTGTTCTTATCACCGGCAAGCTCTTCATCGACAAAGCCGAACATAAAGAACATCTTTAGCTCTATCGGTATGTCGTTGTCTTCAAGGCTGTGGAGAAAGGCACCTTTAAATACATCATAGAAAGAGGAAGAGAGCTTCCTTCTAAGACTCCTTGCTTCATCAGCGGAATCATAGCGATTATCGTTAGCTTTGAATTTATGTATCCGATCCTCAAATTTTGCGGCAATCTCCGGAGCAACCTTAGAGTAGCTAATGATCGTGCTAAGAGCATTTACGATCACGATATCGGATGAACCGCCTTCTGAGTCGGAAGAAGCCATGTTTTCAAGCTTTCCGTTGATCATTTTCATTGTTGTTGTAAAGTCGGTTGTATTTCTCTTAAGCTGTTTTCTGTATGCGACAATAAATCTTGAAGCATCAACAATAAGCCTGCAGCGTTCCAGCGCAAGCATAACGACACCGATACAGATATCAATATTAAGAGGGTAAAAGAACTTTTTTAGATTGACCTCCTGTTCTTTAAGACTCTTAACCATATTGAATTCCCATTCGGAGACCTTATCGGTTCTTTCGGGTGGAATAAGAAGATCTATCTTTTCAAAAGAGATCGGAGTTTCACCTGCTTTTATGCATAAAACAGGGTAGTCTGCGTAATCTGACTTTATCTTTTCATACTCAGCGAGAGCATCATCGTAGAGCTTATCGTAAGCGTTAAAAAACTGATATACGCTGTCGGAAGCCTGTGATGAAAGTATCGATGCGATCTTTGGATTGGACCTGATCACGACTTCAACGTCTTCATCCGAATTGAAAGGGTAGGAGTATACGGCGCTGTCCTCAAGAGCCTCATAGGTAAACGAATATTCTTTTCCCGGGATCTCGGTAATGCCCAAAAGTCCACCGACGGTAAGTACGACTTGTGAATACTGATCGTATACCTTGAATTTACCTTTGACAAGGACTTCTATGGTATTAACGCTGTCATTTCCCGCTTTGTGAAGAATCTGCCCCTTGGCTATCGTTTGAAGACCCATTTTATCCTCCGAAATTTACTGATTTAAATTCCCATAGATTAATGTTATCACGATAATAAAACGGCTGCAATCACATGATTACTGGCTTTAAGCGATATTCGTTTTTGTAACCTTGCTTATTTACTATGTTGTAAATCCTTCCTGCATTAAGAGACTCCTCAAAAAGCCTCATCTGAAGCGTGTTTAGCTTATGCGGAGCATCTTTTAGTCTGTTGAGTACAGGAAGCTTGGTTTTCTTATTTATTTCTGACAAAAGATCTTTTGCGGACGCCTTTTGTCCCAGGATCCTGACATATCCCGTATAAGAATCACCGGCGTATTCATTCATGGCGTCCTTTTTGATATCAAGCAGGATATGTATTAAGATCCGGCTTATCCTTGAATATGTGATGTCTTTTGACTTTATCTTCATGCAAAAGCTTTCAAAATCCACATATTCATCGAGATTCTTTATGATCTTATTTGAGATATCCTCTGTTACATCAACGTATTCTTCAAAACCTTTATCAGCATTTTGAAGCAGTTTATAGCGCATGATATCGGAGAAATCGTTGCTGCTTACAAAACCTGTTTCTTTTGATAAAAGCAGTTCAAGCGCTTCTTTGGGTATAGAAGCTTTGAGCATTTTCTTAAGCTCTTTTTTATTAGAAATATCATTAAATATGGTATTTCTGATAGCCATCGCACTCGGAATCTGTGAGAGCGCCTCTGACTTGTAGTCGTCGCCTTCTCTTTTTATCGTAAATGGCTTTATCTTACTTTTAAAAAGCTTAAGAGCACGCACGTATTCGATGGCCAGAATGTTATTGGGGGAAGAGATTATTTCTTTTAACTTGGTCGTGGAAAGCTTTATGGGATTCTTTTTTGTAAAAGACTCATCTTCAAGAACGGATAAAAGAGCTTTCTCCCGCGCCGAAGCAAAGCTGCTTCCTTTCTTTAGTTCTTTTGACAGAGCTTCTTTATAGATACGAGGCTCGGCGCTTAATATGCCGGCAATTATGCTTACCGCGTCTATATCACCGCATTCGCTTCCAAAACATAGGTAGTCGACTGCTCCCAATTTATCAAGGATAGAAACTGCGCCTCTTGCAAAGTATTCAGCGCTTCCGGTAGCGTAATAAACAGGAAGCTCAAGAACGAGATCCGCACCGCAGGAAATCGCTGTTTTGGCTCTTGTGAATTTGTCTGTAAGAGCGGGAGCGCCTCGCTGAACGAAGTCGCCACTCATTATAACTATGCATTTATCGGCACCCGTCAGCCTTTTGCACTCGTTTATAAGATGCAAATGCCCATTGTGAAAAGGATTAAATTCGGCTATAATTCCTATTGTATTCATGTGAAAGCGCTTTCAGTGAATATGATAATGATACGATATCTAACTATTATGATATCATAAATAAAAAATGTACGAAAAGAGGTTACGCTAGTTATGAAAATCCTGGTTATCAATTGTGGAAGCTCATCACTTAAGTTTCAGCTTATAGATTCAGCTTCCGAAGATGTTATCTGCAAAGGTCTTTGCGAGAGAATAGGTATTGACGGAAGTCGCATAGTTTATACTCCCGCAGGTAAGGACAAGATTACAAAGGAATCACCTATGCCCGACCACAACAGAGCTATCGAGCTTGTTATCGAAGCTCTTACAAATAAAGAAGACGGTGTTGTTTCACTCGATGAGATCGGCGCTGTCGGACATCGTATCGTTCACGGCGGAGAGAAGTTTACCAAGTCTGTTGTGATAGATGATGAAGTTATCAAGGCCATCGAGGATGTGAGCGATCTTGCACCTCTTCACAATCCCGCCAATCTTATCGGAATCAGAGCATGTCAGAAGGTTATGCCCGGTGTTCCCATGGTTGCGGTATTTGACACGGCTTTCCATCAGACAATGCCTGAGGAGGCTTATATCTATGGTCTTCCTTATTCATATTACGAAAAATACGGAATCAGAAGATACGGCTTCCACGGAACAAGCCATTCTTTCGTAAGTAAGAGAGCGGCTGAGATTCTTGGCAAGAATGCTGTGGATCTTAAGGTTATTGTTTGTCACCTTGGAAACGGTGCTTCACTTTCAGCAGTTGACGGCGGTAAGTGCATCGATACTTCAATGGGACTTACACCTCTTGAGGGGCTTATCATGGGAACCAGAACGGGAGATATCGATCCTTCTGTAGTTGAATTTATTATGAAAAAAGAGAATTCAACCGTTGCCGACGTTATGAATCTTGTTAATAAGAAGTCCGGCGTGTTTGGACTTTCGAACGATCTTTCTTCTGACTTCAGAGATCTCGAGGATGCATACGTTGCCGGAAATCCCGCAGCTAAGCGTGCTGTAGATGCTTTCGTATACAGAGTGGTTAAATATATCGGATCTTATACGGCTGCCCTAGGAAGAGTAGATGCTATCTGCTTTACAGCAGGTGTTGGCGAGAACAGCGGCTTTGTTCGTAAGCTCATCTGCGATAAGTTACAGTTTATCGGAGCTACTCTCAATGAAGAGGCCAATAAGGTTCGCGGTAAGGAAGAGATCATTTCCGGTGCAGACAGCAAGGTAACTCTTATGGTTGTTCCCACAAACGAAGAGCTTGCTATCGCAAGAGATACCTATGCACTTTGCAAATAATACGGAGTTTTTATGAGTTTAAAAAAGAAGAGATATCTTTCGATCTCGCTTATAAGCCTTGTTTTCTTCCTTGCTTGTATTATTCTCGGAAGACTTAAATATTCTACCAATGACGATACGATCATGAATCTTATCGCCGCAGGGGCTTTTGGCGAGAGCTCGCAGTATCTTGTCTATAACAACATTATATTCGGATATGTATTAAAGGTTCTGTATACCGTAATCCCCGGTGTTAACTGGTATTTGTGGTCATATCTTATCTTTAATCTGTTTTCCGTGATAGTTATAAGCGCAGTACTTACGGATGGATTTTCTCTTCCTGTAACCGCGTTTATAACTTCGGCGCTTAATCTTTTATTTGCCTATGATTTTTATACCGAGATACAGTTTACGCAGAATGCGTCTTTTTATGCCATAGCGGGCTGTGTGCTTCTTCTTTCTCTTGTTCTGAAAAGAAAGAGAAGCATTTCCGGTATTGTTATTGCGACACTGCTTATTTCGATGGGGGTTATGGCAAGAGCAGTCGGAGCGGGTATTGTTCTTCCGTTCCTCGGAACAGTGATGCTTTTTATTCCCTGCTTTTTCAAGAAAGAGCTTAAGAATGCACTGATCACATTTGTGGCTCCGATCGCAGCGGTTTTGATATGTCTTTTGGCCAATTACTGGGCTTATTATATGAATCCCGATTGGAAGTATTTCATGGAGTGGAATACTATCATGGTCGAGAAATGCGATCACGGTAACTATAATTTTAATTGGGACAAGGAAGCATATCTTGAAGCCGGTTTTACGGAAACGGATTTCCAGCTGCTTGACCAGTGGGTGTGGAATGATACCGAGTACTTCAACCTCGATAAGTTAAGGACTATGCAGAAGATCGGGCAGGGAACGAGAAAGGATAAGCTAAGACTCGATCCCGAGGTCTTTAAATACACCTTCCAAAAGCTTGTTGAGACACCAAAGTACGGTGCGAGCAGTGTTGTTTTTGTTCTATTATTATTGTTCTCTTTACTGTTTCTTAAAAAGAGATACAAGCTGCTTTTGGTTATCCAAACGGCTTGGATATTTGTTTTATATTATGTTCTTACCTGTTCAAAGAGGATAATGTGGCGAGTTGAGAGCGGAGTGTGGCTTTCGGCGATTCTTACTACGGTTACATTTATAATATGTACCGGAGCTTATAAGGATAATGCGCTGTACAGATTATATGAAAAGCGCAGAAAAGGCTTTTCTATTGCAGCTGCGATGATTGCTGTTCTTTCATGCATCGTATTCGTGTGCGGACAGTATAGCTTCTTTATTACAGAGAAGAACGGACATGTTGTATATGATCCCGATTTTACCTATGAGAAGGTTAAGGCTATAACCGAAAGAGACGGCTTTTATATTGTTGATGTCGATACTACGTACGGTGATCTGTGCGGAGCCAAGAATATTTTTGATATGGACAGAAAGTATCTTGATTATTATGCGAATTTCTGTCAAATAGGCGGTTGGATCCAGCCTTCACCTATCGGGCTTTATCACGCCAATGTCAACGAGATAGACAATCCCATGAAAGCACTTGTGGACAGGGATGATGTCTTTTATATAGGCGGCGGTGAGAGAGCCGGATATGTATATGTTTTCTTAAACGAGAAGTACGGACCGGGCATCAACATGGAAATGGTTGATGAAGTTTGCGGGGCTCCTGTCTGGAGATATTATTGGTAAAGAGTTTTTGTTTTTGGTATTTTATTATGAAGGAATTAAATTCATGTAAGGCCGCTATGGCCGAAAGTATTGCGAATAAGTATTTTAGCGTTGCTCATCTGTATAAAGATGAAAAAGCTATGGAAATGCATATTCACGACTGTTATGAGGTTTACTATTCGATATCCGGAGGAAAACAATTCCTTATAGATAATAAGCTTTATGATATTGAGCCTGGAGATATCTTCCTTATAAGTCAGTATGATTCGCATTATCTTACTCAGATAGACAAAGAGCTTCATGAGAGGATCGTTATCATGATCGATCCTGAATTTATGAAGAGCATATCCAGTAAGGAAACGGATCTTGATGCTTGTTTTCATAACAGAAGCGAAGGCTTTTCACATAGGATAAGACTTACACAGGAACAGCAAACGAGATTTCTATATTTTATTAATAAGATAGTTACCAGCAACGGCTTCGGTCATGACCTGCTTGAAAGAGCTACCTTTACCGAGCTCTTTGTTATGATAAATCAGATAGTAAGCGCAAGAGACAACAATTTTTCCGAAGAAAAGCTTGCCACTTATAACGAGCAGGTGGATGCGATCCTTTCTTATATCAATAACAATATTAATGAGCCTATCAGTATCGGGGACCTTGCAAAGCAGTTCTATATCAGTGAATCCTATATATGCAGGATATTTAAGTCCGCGACGGGAACAACTATAGGAAAATACATGACGGCCCGTAGGATATCTATCGCAAAGTCGCTTCTGGCCGATGGAAGAGGCGTCAGTGATGTGTGTGAAGAATGCGGATTTTCCGACTACAGCAATTTCCTTAAAGCATTTACCAAATCGGTTGGTATCTCACCTAAGAAATATTCGCAGAACTGCAACAGATAGCGCGAAAAAAACTGTTGACAAATCTATTTCGCATAAGTATACTACTTAGGTATGCTAATGAATAAACGTAAACAATTGCCTTAAAACATAGGCAGTTTCTTATACGGTTACTGGTAAGGAGGTGTTACTCAAATGTCAATCTGCCCTAAGAATAAATCATCAAAAGGCCACAGAGATCAGAGAAGAGCTAATTGGAAAATGACAGCTCCCACTTTGGTTAAGTGCAGTCATTGCGGAGCTCTTATGCAGCCTCACATGGCTTGCAAGAAGTGCGGCTATTATAACAAGAAGAGCATCATTGAAGCTGAGGCTTGATTACTTTTGGTACAACCTCAAATGTGCGTAATTTAAAGGCTTTCCGGCATTGTCGGAAAGCCTTGATTTTTGTATTTTACTCTAGTATATTAGAATAAGTCTATAAATGATGGGAGGTCCCGTATATGTCGGAACTTATTAGAGTTGCGGTCGATGCTATGGGAGGTGATAATGCACCTTTTTCCACAGTCAAAGGAGCCGTAGATGCGCTTTCTGAGGCTGATAACCTTAAGGTTTTTCTTGTAGGTAAGGAAGAGGTCGTTAACAAAGAACTGGCTAAGTACAGCTATGACAAGAACAGACTGGAAGTAATCAATGCGACGGAAGAGATAGAGATGGCTGAGCCCCCTGTAATGGCTATCAGGACCAAGAAGGATTCATCGATCGTTAAAGCGATGTATATGGTCAACCACGGTGAAGCCGATGCGTATGTATCAGCAGGCAGCACAGGAGCCACACTTGTCGGAGGACAGGTTATTGTCGGAAGACTTAAGGGCGTAGACAGAGCGCCGCTTGCACCTATTATTCCCACTGAGAAAGGTAATTCGCTCCTTATTGATTGCGGAGCAAATGTAGATGCAAGATCCAATCATCTTGTACAGTTTGCCAAGATGGGAACCGTTTACATGGAGAACATCATGGGCAAGAAGAATCCTACGGTTGCCATTGTTAATATAGGTGCCGAGGAAGAAAAGGGCAATGCCCTTGTAAAAGAGACTTTCCCGCTTCTTAAGAACTGTCCCGATATCAATTTTATCGGCAGTATCGAAGCAAGAGAGATCCCCGCAGGATATGCGGACGTTATCGTATGCGAAGCTTTTACGGGTAACGTTATTATCAAGATGTACGAGGGAGTTGCGAAATCCCTTATGCACGTGCTCAAGAAGAGCCTCATGTCCAATCTTAAGACCAAGATCGGAGCTCTTTTGATCAAGAAGGATCTCAAGAAGGCTCTCGGTAATTACAGTCTCGATCAGTACGGCGGAGCGCCTATGCTGGGACTCAAGGGACTTGTGGTCAAGACTCACGGAAGCAGCGGCCCTGTAGAGATCAAGAATTCAATCTTACAGTGCGTTTCATTCACGGAGCAAAAGATAACAGAAAAAATCAGTGCTAAGCTTTCGCAAGAAAATTGACGCATTGGTCAAATATATGCTATATATTTAATACTGCTGAGCAGTGGAGGTAGGAATTTATGGAATTTGAAAAGTTGAAAGAAGTTATTGCCAACGTACTCAATGTTGATCCCGAGGAGATCAAAATGGAGACAACATTTACAGAGGACCTTGGGGCTGATTCCCTTGATCTTTTCCAGATCATCATGGGACTTGAGGATGAATTTGATGTTCAGATAGATCCTGAGAAGACAGAGAATATCAAGACAGTCGGTGAAGCCGTAGAGCTTTTGAAGGCAGCCATCACTAGTAAATAAGCTGCAAAACAATATACCGGAGTTTAGTGAGGCAGATGTAACTGCCTCACTTTTGTTAAGTGGGTAATATATTTATGTTGAATGATAATGATATTAGTAAGTTTGAGGAAAAGATAGGATATGTTTTTAAGGATAAGGATCTTCTGATACAGGCATTTACTCACAGCTCTTTTGTCAATGAGCAGCGTATCAACAAAAAGCCTGATTATGAGAGACTCGAGTTCTTGGGAGATGCCGTTCTTGAGATGGTTTCCAGTGAATTTCTTTATAAGACATATCCCGATAAAAAAGAGGGTGAGATGTCCAAGATACGTGCTTCGCTTGTATGCGAGCCGGCTCTTTCATCAGATGCGGAACAGCTTGAGCTCAAAAGCTATATTCAGCTTGGAAAAGGCGAGGAACACACGGGCGGACGTAATAAGGATTCTATAATAGCCGATGTTATGGAGGCTGTTATCGGAGCTCTTTTCCTTGACGGAGGACTCCCTGTAGCCAAGCGCTATATAGATGATTATATTCTTACAAACACCGAGAGTTTGGAGAAATACAGGGACAGCAAGTCTCAACTTCAGGAACTTGCCCAGAGCATGAAGCATAAAGAAATAAGGTATGAAATTTGTGGCGAAGATGGTCCCGAACATGATAAAATATTCAAGGTGCGCGTCTATGTCGCAGATAAGATTATGGGAGAGGGGACAGGAAAAACCAAGAAGGCTGCCGAGCAAAGCGCGGCTTACCAGGCTATTCTTGTTTTACGCGATTCAAAATAATGTATTTAAAAAGTATTGAGATTCATGGCTTTAAATCTTTTGCCAATAAAATAAAATTCGATTTTCATAACGGCATTACCGGTATCGTCGGACCTAACGGTTCAGGTAAGAGTAATGTTGCCGATGCAGTCAGATGGGTTCTCGGTGAGCAGCGTATCAAGCAGCTCCGTGGAGGATCCATGCAGGATGTCATCTTTTCGGGAACAGAGCTAAGGAAGCCCCTTGGCTATGCTTATGTTGCCATCACATTGGATAATTCCGATCATTCTCTTGCAATTGAATATGATGAAGTAACCGTTTCGAGACGTTTGTATCGCTCCGGTGAGAGTGAATACATGATCAACGGTGCTGCGTGCAGGCTCAAGGATGTGAATGAGCTCTTTATGGATACCGGTATCGGTAAAGAGGGCTATTCCATTATCGGACAGGGTCAGATCGATCAGATTCTTTCAAGTAAGCCTGAGGACAGACGTAACCTTTTTGATGAGGCTGCAGGTATCGTTAAGTTCAAGTCCCGTAAGGAAACTGCGATCAAGAAGCTTGAGGAAGAGAAGATCAATCTTACAAGACTTTCCGATATCTTATCCGAGCTTGAGAAGCAGATTGCGCCTTTGGAGAAGCAGTCTGAGGTTGCCAAGGAATATTTGAAGCACAGAGAGAGACTTAAGACTCTCGATGTTAACATGTTCCTTTTAGAGAATAAGAATCAGAAGGATCAGCTTGAAGAAGCGGGCAAGAACCTCGAGATAGCGACAGAATCTTTGACAGAGGCCAAGGACAGCTATCAGAAGGCTAAGGATGAGTATGAGAATCTCCAGAAAGAGCTTGAGAGATTGGACGCCGAGATCGATGAGGCCAGAGCCAAGATCACGGATTCATCCGTTAAGAAAGAGAAACTTGAAGGACAGATAGGTATTCTCAATGAGAAGATCAATTCTGCCTCTGTTAACGATGCTCATTTCAAGACAAGAATGAAGGATGAGCAGGCCAAGATAGACGAAAAGAACAAGGAAAAAGATAAGTATCTCGAAGAAAAAGAAGAGATAGATAAGGAAGTTAAGGCTCTTTTGGAAGACAGAGACAATGCCAAGAAAGAGCTTGATAACATCTTATCCAAGATTACAGAGATCAACGATAATATCGAGGAATGTAAGAGCACAATTATCGAGACTCTTAATACAAGAGCCAATATCAAGTCCAAGCTCAGTTCACTCGAGACCATGAAGGAACAGGTCAATATCAGGAAAGCTGAGCTTACCGGTAAGCTTGTAAGAGCACAGTCCGATGAGTCCAAGCAGGAAGAGATCATCAAAAAGCTTCGCGAAGAGTTCGATAAGATCACAGCGGAGATTTCCGAGATGAACAAGAAACAGAAGGCTTGCGAGCAGGAAATTGTCAGCCTTCGTGAGAATATGTCCCTTAAGGATACCGAGCTCCGTAAGACACAGGGACTTTATCAGCAGGAGAAATCCAGACTTGAAGCTCTCGCCAATCTTACAGAGAGATATGAAGGATACGGCGGCAGTGTCAAGAAAGTAATGGAGAGAAAAGACGACACCAAGGGAATCATCGGTGTTGTTGCCGATATTATCAAGACCCAGCCCAAGTATGAGACCGCAATCGAAGTAGCACTTGGCGGTAATATTCAGAACATCGTTACTGACGATGAAGAGACAGCCAAGAAGATGATCAAGTATCTTAAGGATTCCAAGGCGGGTAGAGCTACATTCCTTCCTCTTACATCGCTTGATAATCCTCCGGAGCTTAAGGCAAAAGAAGCCCTTAATGAGCCCGGCGTTCTCGGTATGGCCGATGAGCTTGTAGACACAGATCCCAAGTACAAGAAAGTTGCCAAGGCTATGCTTGGAAGGATCGTTGCGGTTGATAACGTGGATAACGCCGTTAAGATCGCAAGAAAATATAATTACACTGTTCGTATGGTTACTTTAGAGGGTGAGCTTCTTGTTCCCGGCGGTGCCATAAGCGGTGGTGCATTTAAGAACAATTCCAACCTCCTCGGAAGACGTCGTGAGATGGATGAGATGGAGGCCAACGTTAAGAAGTATAAAGAGCAGATGGACGAGCTCCAAAAAGAGATCGAAGATTCCAAGAAAAAGCGTAACGAACTTCGTGAAGAAGCCGAGGAACTCAGAACAGAGCTTCAGAGTAAGTTTATTGCTCAGAATACCGCTCGTCTTAACGTAGAAAACGAAGAGAGCCGTCAGGAAGAGCAGAAAGGCAATTATTCAGACCTTAAGGCTGAGAATGACGAGATTGAGAGCAAGATCCTTGAGATCGCTTCAGAGAAGGAAGAGTCTGAGGCAGCTCTTGTAGAATCCGAGAATATTGAGAAGACCTGCACAGAGAAGGTTGAGAAGTTCAGAGCAGAACTTGAAGGCCTTCATGAGATAGAAGAACAGGAGAATGATAAAGTCTCCAAGAAAGAGATCGAGTACGAGAAAGCTCATCAGAAGCAGGAATTCTTCAGACAGAATATCGAGCGTGTGGATGAAGATATAGAAACGGAAGAGAAGGCTCTTGCCGAGATTATGGAATCCATGCGCGAGAATGAGGAGAACCTCAATCAGAGCAAGAAGGACATCGAAGAGATAAGGCTTACGATCGAGGCTTCGCTTGATGTGCAGTCCGATGCGACCAAGGACCTTGAAGCCAAGAAAGAGCAGAAGAATAATCTTGCCATTTCTCAGAAAGAGTTCTTTGGTAAGACAGAAGAGCTCAATAAGACAATGTCCGATCTTGAAAAAGAAGTTATAAGGCTTACATCACGCAAGGAAAAATGTGAGGAAGCCATTGAAACACAGATCAATTACATGTGGAATGAGTATGAGATCACACTTTCCGATGCAGCCGAGCTTCGCGACGAAGAGATGAACGATGTTCCGGCTATGAAGAAAGAAACTTCACAGCTCAAGGATGCTATCAGAAAGCTTGGTGATGTCAACGTCAACGCTATTGAAGATTACAAGAATCTCATTGAGAGATATACCTTCATGAAGACTCAGCATGACGATCTTATAGAAGCCGAGCAACAGCTCAAAGAGATCATTAAAGACCTTGACGAGTCCATGAGAAAGCAGTTTATGGAACAGTTCAAGCTCATAAACATCGAGTTCGACAAGGTATTTAAAGAGATGTTTGGTGGTGGTAAGGGAACTCTTGAGCTTGCCGAGGATGAGGATATTCTCGAAGCGGGTATCAGGATCAACGCTCAGCCGCCCGGAAAGAAGCTTGTCAACATGATGCAGATGTCCGGTGGTGAAAAGGCACTTACCGCGATAGCTCTTTTGTTTGCCATCCAGAACTTAAAGCCTTCACCGTTCTGTCTTCTTGATGAGATAGAGGCTGCGCTTGATGAAAATAACGTAGTTCGTTTTGCCAAGTACCTTCATAAGCTTTCAAGTACTCAGTTCATTGTAATTACACATCGTCGTGGTACAATGGAAAGTGCCGATAGATTATACGGTATTACAATGCAGGAGAAGGGTGTATCCACTCTTGTAAGTGTTAATCTTATTGATAAGGAGCTTACGAACTGATGGCCAACAGCTTTTTTGCCAAATTACAACAGGGCTTGTCCAAGACAAGAGAAAATATCGCCAAGGGAATCGACAATGTTTTTTCCGGCTTTTCGGGAATCGATGACGATTTATATGAGGAGCTCGAAGAGACTCTTATCATGGGGGATATCGGTATCAATGCAACAAGCCGTATTATAGACAATTTAAGAAAACAGGTAAAAGAGAGACATATTTCCGATCCTGCCGAGTGCAAGGAGCTTCTTATTCAGAATATCAGAGAGCAGATGAGCATTGATGAGCATGCTTATGATTTTGAGGATAAGAAAACGGTTATCTTTGTAATCGGAGTTAACGGTGTTGGAAAGACAACTTCCGTAGGTAAGCTTGCATCTATTTTCAAAAATAAAGGAAAAAAAGTTCTTATTGCAGCTGCAGATACTTACAGAGCCGCTGCTACTGAACAGTTAAAAGAGTGGGCTGACAGAGCGGGATGTCCAATTATTACCGGAAGAGAAGGCGGAGATCCCGCGAGTGTTATTTATGATGCGGCCTTTGCTTTTAAATCAAGAGACTGCGATATTTTGATAGTTGATACAGCCGGAAGACTTCACAATAAGAAGAATCTTATGGAAGAGCTTGCCAAGATGAACAGGATCATCGATAAGGAGCTCGGGGATATCTGCAGAGAGAACTTTATCGTTCTTGACGGAACGACGGGACAGAATGCTATCATGCAGGCGAGAGAATTCGGTGAGGCTGCCGATCTTACGGGTATCATTCTTACCAAGCTTGACGGAACTGCCAAGGGCGGAATTGCCGTAGCTATAGTTTCGGAGCTTAATATTCCGGTTAAATATATCGGAGTCGGAGAAGCTATCGACGATCTTGAGAGATTTAACTCTGATGAGTTTGTCGATGCACTTTTTAGCTAATACACTGCTTTTGCGGTATAAATACAAGTTGGGAGATAGGAAAAGAAATGGCTGACGAGAATAAGATGACACTGGAGAAATTTGAAGAAGCATATGAGGACGTCAAAAAGGTAACTCTTGAGACTAAGCTCATATACAGTGATTACTGGAGCAACAACACAGGCAATAAAGTATATTTAAAGCCCGAGAACCTTCAGAGAACAGGTGCTTACAAGGTTAGAGGCGCTTATTACAAGATTACGACTCTTACAGATGAAGAGAGAAGCAAAGGGCTTATAACCGCTTCAGCCGGCAACCATGCGCAGGGTGTTGCTTATGCGGCTAAGCAGTACGGAGTTAAGGCTACGATCGTAATGCCTACTTCAACTCCACTTATCAAGGTTAACAGAACCAAGGCACTCGGAGCCGAGGTTGTTCTTCACGGTAATGTTTATGACGAAGCTTACGAGCATGCATGCGAGCTTGCCAAGGAGCACGGATATACGATGGTTCATCCTTTTGATGATCTTGATGTCGCAACAGGTCAGGGTACGATCGCAATGGAGATCATCAAAGAGCTTCCCACAGTTGATTATATTCTTGTTCCCATCGGAGGAGGCGGACTTGCAACCGGTGTATCAACACTTGCAAAGCTCCTTAATCCCAAGATCAAGGTAATAGGTGTTGAGCCTGCGGGCGCAAATTGTATGCAGGAATCAATAAAGGCAGGACACGTTGTAACACTTCCCGGAGTTAACACAATTGCTGACGGTACCGCCGTTAAGACTCCCGGAGAAAAGATCTTCCCTTATATCTCCAAGAACATTGATGACATCATCACTGTTCCCGATGAAGATCTTGTTGTATCCTTCCTTGATATGGTCGAGAACCACAAGATGGTTGTTGAGAATTCAGGTCTTTTGTCAGTAGCTGCACTTAAGCAGCTTGACTGCAAGGATAAAAAGATAGCATGCGTACTTTCGGGTGGAAACATGGATATCATCACAATGTCATCCGTAGTACAGCAGGGACTTATCATGAGAGACAGAATCTTTACCGTTTCTGTACTTCTTCCCGATAAGCCGGGCGAACTTTCGAGAGTATCAGGCATAATAGCTGATGTGAGCGGTAATGTTATCAAGCTTGAGCACAATCAGTTCGTATCAATAAACAGAAATGCAGCCGTTGAGCTTAGGATCACACTTGAGGCGTTCGGAAGTGAGCATAAGGAGCAGATCCTTAATGCGCTTGAAGAAAACGGCTACAAGCCAAGAATAGTAAGGACAAATATTTAAATAAAATATGAGCAAACCGGTAACTATTAAAAGAAGGTGCTTTGAGTACCTGATAATAACCTTTGCGGCAATACTTTACGGAATTGGAACGGCTCTTTTGATCGATCCCAACAATATCGCCCCGGGAGGACTTACCGGACTTGCCATTGTACTTAACAGAATCTGGGGCATCGGAACAGGTATGTGGTTCCTTATCATGAACATACCGATACTGATCATCGCCATATATAAATTCGGTATCAGATTTACGATATCGACCATATATGCTACGGGACTCATATCGTTTGCAACTGATTTTTGCTCCAAGTATTTTATTCAATACGCAATTTATGATAGGCTTCTGGCGATCACGTTCGGAAGTGCGACAACCGCAATTGCGATAGGCCTTTTGTTTAAGTGCCATACCACGAGCGGCGGAACTGATGTTATCATCAAGCTTCTCCGCATCAGGTATCCGCATATCAAGACCGGTATTTTGTATATGTTGACCGATATATTCGTGCTGATCGCTGCTACGTTTGTATTGCACGACATTACCGTTGCGCTTTATTCGTTCCTATGCGTTATCATCACTTCACTTATTCTTGATCTTGTTCTATACGGAAGAGATGAAGCGAAGCTTATCTACATCATATCCGACAGACCGGATATCATTACCGCAAGGCTTTTGGAAGAGCTTGATATCGGCGCCACCCATGTTTTCGGACAGGGCGCTTACAGCGGTGAAGAGAAAAAAGTAATTCTCTGCGCCGTTAAAAAGAGATTATCTCCACTTGCGGAGGATATCGTAAGAGATGAGGATCCGAATGCGTTTATGATAATCACAAGCGCAAGTGAAATCTTCGGTGAAGGCTATAAGAGCTATTTTGATGAGAGAATGTGACTATGAAAACTAACCTTCAGGATATAAGAGAAAAAAGAGGCGTCAGAAATTCTCATAATATTGTTTCCATAATATTTTTGAGTCTTGTTTCTATTATGGCGCTGTCTTTTAGTATCTTTCTTCTCGTTAAAAATGCATCACTTCAAAGACAAGAGGCTGCTTTCAGAAGCGAGCTTGATGCGATAACAAGTGAAGGCTATTATACCGCTACAGAGGCGCAGCGTCTTATTGATGAGGCTTCAAATGAAGCGGAGCAGCGCACCAAGGCTTCCATAAGGGAGACTTTTCGTAGGAAGCTTGAATCGGGAGAAGGAGCCATTTCGGCTGTGAGAACTCTTTTTCCGGATCAGATTGTTGTGTCCAGTTCGGGAAGATACTTTTTCCTTCCTATTTCCGATGAGATCGAACATCACGGTTTTGACGAAAATGACTTTGAGTTTACCGACAACGGTTTTCTTAAATATATAGGAAACGATGATATTTATATCAAACAGGGTGTTGATGTTTCAAGATTTCAGGGAAATATTGACTGGGACAAGGTTGCTGCGGACGGCATTGACTATGCCATGATCAGAGCCGGTTACAGAGGAACGACTGAAGGTAAGCTTCTTCAGGACGATAAGTTCATCGATAACATTGAAGGTGCACTCGCAAGCGGACTGGATGTCGGAGTTTATTTTTATTCACAGGCTCTGAATAAAAAAGAAGCCATTGAAGAGGCACAGCTTTTGCTTGATATGATAGAGCCTTATGATATCAAGTATCCCGTTGTTATAGATATTGAATCGGCTGAATCCGACGAAGCACGTACCGCAACGCTTTCTTCCGATGTATATGAAGAAAATGCCAAGGTTTTCTGTGATACCGTAAGCGCTGCAGGTTATAAACCCATGATCTACGGTAATGTTAAGTCGTTTGCTCTTTTGATGGATGCCGTGGATGTGGATGATTACGATATTTGGATCGCTTATTACGGCGCTCCTTTGTATTACCCTTATCATTTCAACATGTGGCAGTATACATCTGCCGGAAAAGTGAACGGAATAGACGGTAACGTTGACCTCAATGTCTGCATAACAGAGTACTGAGCATGAATATTAAGGATAATCTCAAGGAATATGAGCAGAAGGGATATCTGAATAAGGATTTTCGTTTCTTTCATATTTCAGACAAGGAAGAACTGGATATACCGTATCATTATCACGATTTCCATAAGCTGATACTGATACTTGACGGTAACGTTAAATATATGATCGAAGGACGGGAGTATGAGCTTTTGCCCTTCGATTTTGTGCTGGTTAACAGGTTCTATATTCACAGACCGGTTGTATCAAGTGACGGTGGAACATATGACAGGATTATCCTGTATCTGAGCCATAGTTTTCTTGAAAGCAACGGCCTTTTGGATGCATTTAATATTTCTGCCGAAAAAGACAGTCATGTTGCGCGATTTTCAGCCAATATCAGCGCGGAGCTTCTTGATATGCTCAAGCTGATAGAAGATGATATGGCAAAAGAGTCTTCTGAATATGCGGGTGAGCTTACGACAAGGCTTGATGTTCTTAAGATGCTTATAGCTTTTAATAAAGCATGTATTTCGGAAGAAAGAGCCTTTGGTGCTGAGGCACGCTACAACAGAAGAGTAATAGAGCTTATAGAATATATCACGGATAATTTGGGCAGTGATCTTTCGATAGATCTTTTGGCAGATAAATTCTATATGAGCAGATATCATATGATGCGTACGTTTAAGAAAGAAACCGGATATTCGATTCACAGATATATTTCGGAAAAGAGAATACTTAAGGCAAGAGATCTGATCATATCCGGAATGCCGACGACAGCAGCCTGTATCGAGAGCGGATTTAAAGACTATTCGTCTTTTAGCAGAGCGTTTAAAAATCAGCTTGGAATTCTTCCTTCCGACGTTAAAATCTAAGCTTCGAGGTGTCAAGAAAAAATACTTGACACCTCTTATTTATTTGTTTATTATATTCAATGTGTCTTAATGACCAAAGGATGGTATATGGAAAAAATCGTAGAGCAGGGCTTGTTGTATGATTTTTACGGCGAGCTTCTTACAGAGCATCAAAAGAGCATATATGAAGCTGCCGTTTATGAGGATATGTCCCTTACAGAGATTGCCGATGAACACGGTATCAGCAAGCAGGGAGTTCATGACCTCATCAAGAGATGTACCAAGACATTGCAGAGTTACGAAGACAAGCTTCACATGATAAGACGATTTGAAGCAATCAAATGCAGTGCGGAAGAGCTTTTGCAGCTTTCCGATTCCGCGGATTCTTTATCCACGGATGAACTTAAGAAGAGCACCAAAGAGATATCAAGTCGCATTATAGAGGAGTTAACATAATTAATGGCTTTTGAGAGTCTTACAGATAAATTACAAAATGTATTTAAGAATCTTAGAGGAAAAGGACGTCTTTCCGAAGAAGACGTAAAGGCAGCTCTTAAAGAGGTTAAGATGGCCCTTTTGGAAGCTGACGTAAGCTTCAAGGTTGTAAAGCAGTTCATCGGTTCCGTTCAGGAGCGTGCTGTCGGAGAGGATGTTCTTAACGGACTTAATCCCGGACAGATGGTCATCAAGATAGTTAATGAAGAGATGACTGCCCTTATGGGTTCCGAGACTACCGAAATCTCGCTGCTTCCTATAAACGAGATCACAGTCATCATGATGTGCGGTCTTCAGGGTGCAGGTAAGACAACCACCGCAGCTAAGATTGCCGGCAAGCTTAAGATGAAGGGCAGAAAGCCGCTTCTTGTTGCAGGCGATATTTACAGACCTGCCGCTGTCGATCAGTTACAGATCAACGCAGGCAAGCAGGAAGTTGATTTCTTCTCAATGGGCACGGATGTTAGCCCTGTTGAGATTGCTAAGAATTCGATAGAACAGGCTCGTAAGAACGGCAACAATGTTGTTATCTTGGATACAGCAGGCCGTCTTCAGATAGATGAAGAGATGATGAAGGAGCTTACGGATATCAAGGAAGCCGTAACCGTTCATCAGACGCTCCTTGTTGTGGATGCCATGACAGGTCAGGATGCGGTTAATGTTGCATCGCAGTTCGACGAGAAAGTCGGAATCGACGGTATCATCCTTTCCAAGATGGATGGTGATTCCAGAGGTGGTGCGGCTCTTTCAACCAAAGCAGTTACGGGAAAGCCCATTCTTTTTGTAGGTATGGGTGAGAAGCTCTCAGATCTTGAGCAGTTTTATCCCGACAGAATGGCAAGCCGTATTCTTGGTATGGGCGATGTCTTAAGTCTTATCGACAAGGCAGTTGAAGCCAATGCCGAGCGAGACGCCGAGAAGGACAGAGAGATGGCGTCCAAGATGAAGAAGGGTAAGATCGATTTTGAGATGTATCTCGAGAGCATGAAGCAGATGCGCAACATGGGTGGCCTTTCTTCAATCATGGGTATGCTTCCCGGAATGGGTAAGGTGAGCGATGACATGCTCCCCGATGAAAAGAAACTTGCCAAGATGGAGGCTATCGTTCTTTCGATGACTCCCGAAGAGCGTAAGAATCCCAAGCTTATGTCTCCTCAGAGAAAGCACAGGATCGCTAAGGGTTCAGGTAATGATATTGCCGATGTAAACCGCTTTATCAAG
This sequence comes from Butyrivibrio sp. XB500-5, assembly GCF_003625505.1. Taxonomy (NCBI): domain Bacteria; kingdom Bacillati; phylum Bacillota; class Clostridia; order Lachnospirales; family Lachnospiraceae; genus Butyrivibrio; species Butyrivibrio sp. XB500-5. The sequence goes on along the minus strand of NZ_RAIS01000001.1, from coordinate 149,276 downwards.
CAGTTTGAGCAGATGCAGAAGATGATGAAGCAGATGCCGGGACTTATGGGCGGCAAGCGCGGAGGCTTTGGCAGAATGGGCGGCCTTGGCGGAATGTTCGGCGGAAACAAGTTCTTTTAACTAATAATTATGATATGTCATGCAGCACACAGCTGTTTCACACATATAAAAAGACAATTTATTATCTATCTTATTTATTAAATGGAGGAAAATTAAAATGGCAGTAAAGATCAGATTAAAGAGAATTGGTAAGAAGAAGGTTCCTTTCTACAGAATCATCGTTTCTGATTCTAAGTTCCCTGTACAGGGTAAGTTCATCGAGGAGATCGGAACATACGATCCCAACACAGATCCCAGCACAGTTAAGGTTGATGAGGAGCTTGCAAAGAAGTGGATCGCTAACGGTGCACAGCCTACAGAGTCTGTTGCTAAGTTGTTCAGACAGGCCGGCATTAGCAAGTAATTGAATGATATAGGTGTCACAAAGTCGAAAATGCGTTCATGTTTACATGATAAGCATTTTGAATTTGTGACCCGAACAAACATGAGGAAGAAGCATGATAATGCGAATTCCGAATGTTTGCAGGATTGCGAGAACAAAGTGGAGCAATCCGTATATCATGTCATATACATATAATTACTTACGCCGGAGGTAAAACAATGAAAGAATTAGTTGAAGTAATCGCTAGAGCGCTTGTAGACAATCCGGATGAAGTTGTTGTTTCCGAGAAGAAAGACGGGCGCAATTATATGATCGAGCTTCATGTTGCACCTTCTGACATGGGCAAGGTAATTGGCAAACAGGGACGTATCGCAAAGGCTATACGAGCTGTTGTTAAGGCAGCATCTACCAGAGAGAATATCAAGGTTGATGTGGAGATTGTTTAAGACTTATTTACGAACAATGAGCCGAATAGGGGAAACTCTTATTCGGCTCTTTTTTACCTCTGAATTTATAAAAGGATTATTATGAATTTTCATATTATGACTTTGTTTCCCGAGATGATCGAACAGATTCTTTCAACGAGTATTCTTGGAAGAGCCATTAACAAGGGACATATTTCCTTTGAAGCGGTCAATATCAGGGATTATTCCAATGACAACAAGCATCACAAGGTTGATGATTATACATACGGAGGCGGTGCGGGCATGCTTATGCAGGCACAGCCTATTTATGATTGTTATCTTGCAATAAAAGATAAGATCGAACAAAATAAAAAGAGTGATACCAAGAACCCCAGAGTCATATACGTCACTCCGCAGGGCAAGGTCTTTGACCAGAAGCTTGCAAGCGAATTGTCCAAGGAAGATGACCTTATCTTTTTATGCGGACATTATGAGGGCGTGGATGAGAGAGTTCTTGAAGAGATAGTTACGGATTATATTTCAATTGGAGATTATGTGCTTACGGGCGGTGAGCTCCCTGCTACAGTCATGATCGATGCGATCGCAAGGCTTGTTCCGGGCGTTCTTAATAATGATGAATCCGCGATGACGGAGAGCTTTAGCAATAATCTTCTTGAATATCCCCAGTATTCAAGGCCCGAAGAGTGGATGGGGAAGTCGGTTCCACCGATTCTTTTATCCGGAGATCATAAAAAAGTTGATGAATGGAGACTTGAACAGGCTATAATAAGAACTAAGGAGAGAAGGCCGGATCTCTACGAGAAATACATTGAAGAGAATCCTCCCAAGCCTCCCAAGAAGCCAAGAAGAAAGAAAAAGAATCCGGATTCGGAACAGAGTATTTGACGGAGAATTGTATGACAGATAGATTTCAGGTTGGTGTTGTTGCTTCAACACACGGTCTTCACGGTGAAGTTAATGTATTTCCCACAACGGAAGATCCCAATAGATTTAAAAAACTTAAAAAAGTAACTCTTCACACTCAGAGAGGCGAAGAGCTCTTGCTTGACGTTCAGAGCGCCAAGTTTTTTAAGAAATTTGTGATAGTGAAATTTAAGCAGTTCGATAAAATCGAGGATGTAGAGAAATTCAGAGGTTGTGAGCTTACTATCGACAGGAAAGATGCCATTAAGCTTAATCCCGGTGAATACTACATTGCCGATATGCTGGGACTTGATATTGTCGATGAAGATGACAACAAGCTGGGCGTTCTTACGGATGTTATTCAGACCGGAGCCAACGATGTATACGAGATGGAGACAGGTGACGGCAATAAGATTTATATCCCTGCCATCAAGGATTGCGTGAAAGAAATAGATATAAAAAACAAAAAGATCATTATTCATGTCATGGACGGACTTCTGTGATATAATTATTATTAGTTATATTGTGATTAAACTATTGCTAATATCAATATTTAGCGGTTAGGAATGAATATGGTCGATTATACTGAGGGTGCGGGATATCAATATCATACTCATGTTAAACCCGGAGACGTAGGAAGATACGTTATTTTGACAGGCGATCCCGGAAGATGTGAGACTATTTCCAAGCTTTTTGATAATCCTGAATTTATTGCTTATAATAGAGAATATAATACTTATACGGGAACCTTGGACGGAGAGAAGGTTACCGTTATGTCACACGGTATCGGAGGCGCATCTACCGCGATCGCTGTAGAAGAGCTCAGGAAGTGCGGAGCCGATACTTTCATAAGGATGGGTACCTCGGGAGGTATGCAGGAGGATGTTATCGGAGGCGACATCGTGATCGCATCCGGCGCTATTCGTGCGGAAGGAACATCCAAAGAGTATGCCCCCATTGAATATCCTGCAGTTGCAAGCTTTGATGTTGTTAGTGCTCTTGTAGAAGGCGCCAAGAAGGCCGGAGCAAATTATCATGTCGGTGTTGTACAGTGTAAGGATTCATTCTTTGGTCAGCATGAACCTGAGACCAAGCCTGTAGGACCCGAGCTTTTATACAAGTGGGACGCATGGATCAAATGCGGAGCACTATGTTCTGAGATGGAATCATCCACATTATTTGTAGTAGGAGACTATTTAAGAGCAAGAACGGGAGCTGTTATGCTTGTTGTTGCCAATCAGGAAAGAGCCAAGAAGGGACTTCCCAATCCACAGGCTCATGACATGGAAGTGGTGTACAAGACCACCATTGAGGCGGTAAGACGCCTTATTGCATCGGATAAAGCCTAAACGGTTTTATTATACAGTAGTACATCATAAAATAATGGAGGACAATTATGAAAAAGAAACTTTTTGCAGTAATTATGGCTGCATCAATGGTAGCTTCTCTTGTTGCCTGCGGTTCTAACAATACAAATACCGCTACAACATCAGAACCTGCACAGACTACTGAGACTACTGAAGCTGCTGACGCTACAGAGGCACCTGCCGCTGAAGAGACAGCTGCTGCTACTGACATGAGAGTTGCAATGATCACTGACTACGGTGACATTACAGACCAGTCATTCAACCAGTCAACTTACGAGGCATGTAAGGCTTTCTCAGAGGCTAACGGATGTGACTTCACATATTACAAGCCCGAAGGCGATTCAGACGCTGAGAGAGTAGCTATGATCGACAAGGCTGTAGCTGATAACTATAACGTAATCGTTATGCCCGGCTACGCTTTTGCAGGAGCTATCAAAGAGACAGCTGACATGTATCCCGATGTAAAGTTCGTTGCTCTTGACGTTTCAGAGTATGATCTTGAGGGCGATGATTCAGATTTCAACAATGAGACATATGCTAACGTATTCTCTGCAGTATACCAGGAAGAGCTTCCCGGATACATGGCAGGCTACGCAGCAGTAAAGATGGGCTTCACAAAGCTCGGATTCCTCGGTGGAATGGCAGTTCCCGCTGTTATCCGTTACGGTTACGGATTCGTTCAGGGTGCTGACGCAGCCGCTAAGGAAGTAGGCGCTGACGTAACACTTAACTACGCTTACGGTAACCAGTTCTACGGCGATGCTGATATCACAGCAGCTATGGATACTTGGTATCAGGGCGGCACAGAAGTTGTATTCGCTTGCGGCGGTGGTATCTTCACATCTGCAGGTGAGGCTGCTGCTAAGGTTGGCGGCAAGGTAATCGGTGTTGACGTTGACCAGGCTCCTACAATCGACGGAATGTATGAGAAAGGCATGACAGTTACTTCAGCTATGAAGGGACTTCAGGCTACAGTTAACACACTTCTTTCAGCAATCAGAGACGGACAGTGGGATAAGTTCGCAGGAAAGATCGAGAATCTCGGTCTTGTATCAGGCGATGACACATCACTTAACTATGTAGGACTTCCTGAGGATTCAACAGTATGGAACGATACATTTAGCAAGGATGATTATCTCAAGCTTGTTGCTGATATGGCAAGCGGAACAATCAAAGTTTCCAACGACACATCAGCTGAGAAGCCTTCTGCTGAGAACATTAAGGTTAACTTCCAGGGCAACATTAAGTAATTTTGCTTTTAACAGCTATTAAGCTGATAGGGACCGGCAGATTCATAGTCTTCCGGTCCTTTTTACCAATTAGGTACATTAAATTTATGGAGGAGACAAAAGTGGCAGATAACAGCGAATATGCTATTGAGATGCTTGGCATAACTAAACGTTTCCCGGGTATTATCGCTAATGACAATGTTACCATTCAGCTGAAAAAAGGCGAGATCCATGCTCTTTTGGGTGAGAACGGAGCAGGTAAATCTACTCTTATGAGCGTGCTTTTTGGCTTGTATCAGGCTGAAGAAGGTGTTATCAAGAAGGACGGAAAGGAAGTACAGATTAACAATCCCAATGATGCCAATGACCTTGGTATCGGAATGGTTCATCAGCACTTCAAGCTCGTTCAGTGCTTTTCTGTTCTCGATAACATCATTCTCGGTGATGAGACGGTTAAGCACGGATTCCTGCAGAAGGACGTGGCTCGTAAGAAGATTCTTGAGCTTTCCGAGAAATACGGACTTAAGGTTGATCCCGATGCCAAGATCGAGGACATCACGGTTGGTATGCAGCAAAGAACCGAGATCCTTAAGATGCTTTACAGAGATAATGAGATACTTATCTTTGATGAGCCCACTGCGGTTCTTACACCCGCTGAGATCGATGAGCTTATGCAGATCATGAAGAATCTTGCAAAAGAGGGCAAATCAATTCTCTTTATTTCTCATAAGCTTGCTGAGATCATGGCAGTTGCCGACAGATGTTCGGTTCTTAGAAGAGGTAAGTACATCGGTACGGTTAATATTTCCGAGACCAATCAGGAAGAGCTTTCAAGAATGATGATCGGTCGTGACGTACAGCTTGTAGCTACCAAAGAAGATAAGGAGCCCGGCAAGGTTATCCTTCATGTTGAAAATATGACGGTTCCTTCCAAGCTTCATCATAACAATGCCGTTAAGAACGTCTCTTTCGACGTAAGAGAAGGCGAGATCGTATGTATTGCCGGAATCGACGGAAACGGTCAGACAGAGCTTGTTTACGGATTATCCGGACTTGAGAATATTACAACAGGTAAGATCGAACTTTCCGGAAAAGATATTACTCATGCTTCCATCAGAGAGCGTTCAACAAGCGGTATGAGCCATATCCCCGAGGACAGACACAAACACGGCCTTGTACTTGATTATTCACTTGCATATAATCTCGTGCTTCAGAGATATTTTGAGCCTGAGTTCTCTACAGGAGCAGGCTTCCTTAAAAAGAACGAGATCAACAAATATGCAGATAAGCTTATTGATCAGTACGATATCCGTTCCAGCCAGGGCGCTGTTACATCGGCGAGAAGCATGTCCGGTGGTAATCAGCAGAAGGCGATCATTGCAAGAGAGATCGACAAGAATCCCGATCTTCTTATTGCGGTTCAGCCCACCAGAGGCTTGGACGTAGGTGCCATCGAATATATTCACAAACAGCTCATCGCTCAGAGAGATTCGGGACATGCGGTTCTTCTTGTTTCGCTCGAGCTGGAAGAAGTTATGAGCATTTCAGACAGAATCCTCGTAATGTACGAGGGAGAGATCGTAGGAGAGTTCGAACCTAAGAAGACAACTCCCGAAGAACTCGGACTTTACATGGCCGGAGCCAAGAGAAAGGAGGTAGGTGCATAATGTCTGCAGAAAATAAATCGACTGAAAAAATAAGCTTCTTTGCAAGACCTGCTGTGCAGTCAATACTTGCATCACTTCTTTGTATCGTATTTGGTCTTTTGATCGGTTATATCGCACTTCTTTTTATCAATGCAAAGGGTGCGACAGAAGCTATTATCACTATCATAAAGAACTATTTCACTTATCCTACCAAGGCAGCTGCACTTAAGTACTTTGGGAATACACTTGTTAAGGCTGCGCCTCTTCTTATGTGTGCGCTTTCAATCCAGTTCTGTTATCAGGCAGGCCTTTTCAATATCGGAGCTGCAGGACAGTACGTAGCGGGCGCCGGAGCATCTCTTTTCTGTGCTCTTAAGCTCGGCCTTCCTTGGTATGTATGCCTTATCGCCGCATTCGTTGCAGGCGGTATCTTCGGTGTCGTTGTAGGTATCCTTAAGGCATATCTTAACGTTAACGAAGTTATTTCAGGTATCATGCTTAACTGGATAGGTCTTTATACGGTTAACATGCTCCTTTCAGGGGTAAAAGAAACAGCGAGCCCTTATACGGTAACTCTTGCAAGCACAAACAAAGCTGCTGTTTTACCTTCAATAGGACTTGAGAAGTTCTTCTCAAACAATAAATACGTTACTATAGCGATCCCGCTTGCCATTCTTATAGCTGTGCTTCTTAAGGTAATCCTTTCAATGACAGTATTCGGCTATGAGATCAAGGCAACCGGAATTGCCAAAGATGCTGCAAAGTATAGCGGAATGAAAGAGAAGAGAAATATTATTCTCACACTCTTTATCGGTGGTGCTCTTGCGGGCCTCGGTGCCGCATTCCTTTACCTTACGGGATATGAGCAGTGGTCCGTAACACAGTCATCCGTTCCGGGAATGGGCTTTAACGGTATCGCAGCTACGTTCCTCGGAGGACTTGATCCTATAGGAACAATCTTTGCTTCGTACTTTATACAGCACATTACCAGTGGAGGATCTTATCTTGATAAGAATATCTATCCTTCACAGATTTCCGATTTCATTTCGGCGATCATCATCTATCTCTGCGGTTTCGTACTGTTCTTTAAGTACTTCCTAAACAGCAGGATCAGAAATAAAAAGAATAATGCAGAAGGAGGTAACAAATAATGGTATTACTTCTTCAATATACACTTTTGTTTGCCTCGGTTTTGATACTGGTTGCTCTCGGCGGATGCTTCTCAGAGCATTCGGGTGTTATCAATCTCGGACTTGAAGGAATAATGGTTATAGGAGCTCTCGGTGGAGCACTTACCCTTAAGTACATCAATCCTTCACTTCCCAAGCTTTTGATCGTACTTGCGGTACTTGGTACTTCAATATTGTGCGGTGTTATCTATTCAATGCTTCTTGCATTTGCCTGCATCAACTTTAAGGCAGATCAGACACTTGTAGGAACCGCTCTTAACATGCTTGCCGCTGCGGCTGCAACCGTTATTGTTAAGTCGATCAACATCGCTGAGAATCCCGACAACGTTTCTTCAACTGTTCAGTATGTAACATCTAAGAAGGCACTTGTCGTAAATATCGGTAAATTCCAGTTCAACTGGTTTATGCTTGTTGCTTTGATAGCACTTATCGCTTCATACATCGTGCTTTACAAGACAAGATTCGGACTCAGACTCATGGCCTGCGGTGAGCATCCTCAGGCAGCCGACAGTGTAGGTATAAATGTATATACAATGCGCTGGGCGGGAGTGCTTATTTCCGGACTTCTTGCAGGTATCGGCGGAATTGTGTACATAACTGCCGGTGTTAGTGAGTGGAAGTTTGAAAACGGTGTTGCGGGCTTTGGTTTCCTTGCACTTGCCGTTATGATCTTTGGTCAGTGGAAGCCTGTTAATATCGGACTTGCTGCACTTTTGTTCGGATTCTTCAGGGCACTTTCCAACGTATATTCGGGCTTTGATTTCCTTGCAGCCCTCAATATACCCGGATCTGTATACAATATGATGCCTTACATCATCTCGCTTATAGTTCTTGCACTTACATCTGCCAATTCAAGAGCTCCCAAGGCTGAGGGTATTCCTTACGACAAGGGCTCCAGATAATCGAGGTATTATGTATGGATGAGCAAAAGATAAAAGAGCTTATAACTTATGCTTGTAATATGAGAGCTTTTTCTTACACGCCGTATTCGCATTTTAATGTCGGAGCAGCACTTCTTGCGGGCGATGACAAGGTGTATACCGGCTGTAATATAGAAAATGCCTCTTATACACCCACTATATGCGCTGAGAGAACTGCTTTTTTCAAGGCCGTCAGCGAAGGTGTTAAGGATTTTAAGGCAATAGCCATTGTCGGAGGACATAGTGCCGCTGATGAACTTGATTATTGTTTCCCATGCGGTGTTTGCAGACAGGTTATGAGCGAGTTTTGCAGGGACAATTTCCTTGTTATAATCGCGAAATCGGTAGACGAATATAAGACATTTTCCCTTACGGAGATACTTCCGGAAAGATTTGGGCCGAAAGATCTTTTGTGTTGACGAATAGGCTGTTTATGTGTTATATTAGTGTACGTTGTGATAATCAGACGGTCCTCTGTTACAGATAGTGTATTAAGAACGTCCATTGAATAGGAGAAATATATATGAGTACAATTATCCAGGAGCTCGAGAAAGAGCAGCTGAACGCTAATGCGCCTCAGTTTAGCACAGGTGATACTGTAAGAGTACACGCTAAGATCAAGGAAGGAAACCGTGAGAGAATTCAGGTTTTCGAAGGAACTGTTAAGAAGATCCAGGGCGGTAGCAACCGTACAACTTTCACAGTAAGAAAAGAGTCTTACGGTGTTGGCGTTGAGAAGACATGGCCCCTTCACTCACCTATCGTTGAGAAGGTAGAGGTTGTTAGAAGAGGTAAGGTTAGAAGAGCTAAGCTTAACTACCTTAAAGGTCTTACAGGTAAGAAGGCTAAGGTTAAGGAGCTTGTTACCAGATAATTTGCTACAAAAGGCAGTTACTTTTCACAGTAATTGCCTTTTCTTTATTATCGAGGAATTTGTGATATTATTTGTTTAACCTTAAGGGGGAACAATGTTTAGGAGAAGACGTCGTAACAGCTTATATATTTATCATAAAAAGAAGACATTTTCCGGAGCGCTTATAAGAGAGATCTTTTCATGGATCGGAGTCACGGCCTTTGCTGTTTTTTGTGCGGTCGTTTTTATGACTATCTTCGGCCTTCAGGTCGGTACAATCGGGGATTCAATGGAACCCATGCTTTATAACGGACAGAAAGTACTTGTAAACAAGCTTGCTTACATGATACTTAGTCCCAAGAAGGGTGACGTTATCGTTTTTTTGCCTAACGGTAATACCAATTCACATTATTATGTAAAAAGAGTGGTGGCTGTTCCCGGAGAAAAGGTACAGATCATCGACGGTTCTCTTTATATTAATGGCAGCTTACAGGAAGACGACGACAGTTTATATGATAAAATGGAAGATGAAGGAATCGCATCCAATGAGATAGTTCTTGGAAAGGGTGAATTCTTTGTCCTTGGAGATAACAGAAACAGCTCTGAGGATTCGAGAAGTGCCAATATAGGCCCCGTCAAGACCAATATGATCGTTGGAAAGGCTTGGTTTAAGATAAGAAGCGGCGATAACAAGTCAGGTTTTATATTTAGGAAAAAGTAAGTGGTGAATTTATGAATTTTCAGTGGTATCCCGGACATATGACCAAAGCGATCAGAATGATGCAAGAGAACATCAAGCTGATCGATATAATTATAGAGCTTACAGACGCCAGGATTCCCGCATCAGGGAGAAATCCTGATATAGATGAGCTCGGAAAGAATAAGTATAGGCTTATTCTTCTTAATAAGGCCGATCTGGCCGATCCTTCAATAACCTCTAAATGGAAAGAGTTTTACAAGAACGAAGGCTATTTTGTGCTTGAGATGAACTCAAAGACCGGAAACGAGGCAGGAAAGGTTAAGGATCTCATTCTTAAGGCATGCGCCGACAAGATTGAGAAAGACAGAAAAAGAGGAATAGTCGGAAGACCCATAAGAGCAATGGTTGCAGGCATTCCCAATGTCGGAAAGTCTACTTTTATCAATAAGCTTGCAGGTAAGGCTTCCGCAAAGACCGGAAATAAGCCCGGTGTTACCAAGGGAAAACAGTGGATCTCTCTTGGTAAGAATATGCAGCTTCTTGATACTCCCGGTATCTTGTGGCCTAAATTTGAGGATGATACGGTCGGTCTTCATCTTGCACTTATCGGTTCCATGAACGATGAGAATCTTGATACAACGGAGCTTGCGTGTGAACTTATTAAACTTCTTGAAGAGAATTACGCAGAAGCCATTCCTTCGAAGTATAATATAACCAAGGAACAGGTTGATGAGCTTGAGGAAGTTCCTTATTCCACGCACCTTAGCGCTGTACTTTCTGCAATTGCCATTAACAGAAAGTGTTTTAAGCAAGGAGCTGAGCCTGATATTTCAAGAGCTGCAGCAATGCTTCTTGATGATTTCAGAAACGGAAGACTTGGCAAGATTACTCTTGAAAGACCTAATGAGTAATTTCTTTTTACCAAAATACATTATATAAGGACAGTCATAATATGAGTAAAGAATCTAAAAAAAGCATAGCAAGAGAAATATTGGATACACTTATTTATCTTGCGGTGGTCTTTGTTTTGACCCTTCTTTTCATAACCTTTGTTGCACAGAGAACACAGGTTATCGGTTCTTCAATGAATCCGACGGTATACGATTCGGAATCGCTTATACTTGAAAAGGTTAGCTACAGATTCCACGATCCCAAGAGATTTGATATTGTTGTTTTCCCTTATGAGCATGGAAACAAACAGAACTTTATCAAGAGAGTTATCGGTCTTCCCGGTGAGAAGGTAAGGATCGATTACGATGGCAATATCTATATTAACGGTGAGATCCTTGAAGAGAATTACGGGGCTGAAGTTATTCAGGATCCGCAAAGAGCGGCTGAGGAGATAACTGTTCCCGAGGGAGAATTCTTTGTTCTCGGAGATAACAGAAACCACAGTATGGACAGCAGGGATGAATCCGTAGGAACAATTAAAAAGAGCCGTATCATGGGAAGAGCCGTATTTAGAATTTTTCCTTTGAACAAATTTGGGGGAATTAAATAATGGAATCAATTTCTGCTATCAAAGATATCTTTCAGAATCTTGACAGCGTTGATGGATATAAGGTTTTCATTTCTGAGTATTCCGGCGATGACAGAGCAGGTGTGCAAAAGCTTGTTGAAAATGCCGGTAAGAAGATCGATGCGATCGAAAAAGAGATCCGTCGTACATATGAGATGAAAAAATATGAGAGGGAGAATGAGTCTTTTGGCTTATTATGCGGCATTGATGAAGTAGGAAGAGGGCCGCTTGCGGGACCTGTGTATGCAGCTGCCGTTATCCTTCCCATGGATGCTGATATTCTCTATATTAATGATTCTAAGAAATTATCCGAAAAAAAGAGAGAAGAGCTTTATATCGAAATAATGAATAAGGCTCTCGCAGTTGGCATCGGTCATGTCTCAAATGAGAGGATCGATGAGATCAACATACTTCAGGCTACTTTTGAAGCTATGACTATGGCTGTCAACGAACTTTCGGTCAAGCCGGGAGCTCTTTTGATAGATGCTGTGCATATTCCGCAGCTTGAGAAGTATAAGCAGATATCTATTATTAAAGGTGATGCAAAGAGTATCTCGATTGCTGCTGCCAGCATAATTGCTAAGGTTACAAGAGACAGGGTGATGAAGGACTATGCGATCAAGTATCCCGAGTACGGATTTGATTCCAACAAGGGTTACGGAAGCGCGGAACATATAGCGGCTATCAAGAAATACGGTCCTTGCCCGATTCATCGCAGAAGCTTTATAGGTAACTTTATATGAGCATCATTCAGAATGTATCACAATTAGGTTCGGCGTATATAATTGACGGCAAGACTTTGAATACTCCGGAAGGCGTCTCTAAGCCTCTGGAGCTTAAGGCGGGCTCATCTATCCAGGGTACGGTTATTTCTGTTACCGATGTTGACGGAGAGAAGGTCGCCAATATAAGTGTGGGCGATAACGTGATCTCTGCCAAGCTTTCTGATGAGATGGGGCTTAGGGAGGGGCAGACACTTAATTTTGCGATCAGGTCCACGGCAAACGGTAAAGTCGCCATAACGCCGTTGTACGAGAATACAGCGGTTACAGAGAGTACATTAAAGGCGCTTAACGCAGCCGGAATCGAAGTTACGCACGACAGCGTCGAAATGGTCAAAAATATGATGGAAGCAGGTCTTCCCATTGGAAGAGATGCGCTGCTTGCCATGAACAAAAATCTTACCATGTTTCCGAATTCTTCCATTTCTTCTATGGTGGAGATGAAGAGTCTCAATATTCCAATAAGCGAAAACAACATTATTCAATTTGAGAGCTACAAAAACTATGAGCATCAGGTCATAGGCCAGATAAATGAGCTTATGGATGAGCTTCCCGCCGCATTTAACGAGCTTTCCGCTAACGGCAACGAAGAAGGTGCCATGAAATTATACGGAGCTTTGTTAAAAGAGCTTTCGGAAGGCGCTGTATCTGCAGGCGATTCCACTGCAGCGCAGGCGGGTGAAACAGTAGAAGCTCAAGCGGGCGAAACAGCAGCACAGGCCGGTGAAGTTGCATCACAGAGCGGAACTGTCGCCGGACAAGCCGGAATCACGGGACAAACGGGGGCTGACGGTACAATCGAGGGTGCATTAGGGCAGGCAAGCGCAGAGGCTTCAGAACAAACTGACGGTACTATCGCGGGTGCTGCAGTAGCCGCAGGTAAGGCAGATGAGGCCGTGGCAGATGACAAAAGTGCATCCGTTTCTTCCAATGCAGGTGCACAAGACGCTGCCGGAAACGTTGAAGGCGGGGCCGGAGCGTCCAATCTTGATGCACTGCGCAATAATTTGAAGGCTCTGAACCTTTCGGATGAAACGATAAATAAATATATTGAGACCTCAAAGACAGATGCGGGCGAAGCTGCGAAAGTTCTTTTAAAAGAGCTTAATAACAGTTATGCTTCCGCGGATCTTTCCGATAAGAGCCAAAGCGCGGCTTGGAAGAATCTTTTTACAAGTAATGACTATAATAAGGTTCTTAAGGATGCCATGTCATCGGAATGGCTGTTAAAACCGGGTGACGTTCAAAAGAAAGAGAATATCGACAATCTGTATCAGAGACTGAATTCTCAGATGAAGGGCTTGTCGGATGCAATAGTGAATACCGTCGGAGCCGATTCGAAGCTTGGGCAGGCGGTAAGTAATATTCAGAACAACCTTGATTTTATAAATCAGCTTAATCAAATGTTCCAATATGTTCAGCTTCCTCTTCGTATGGCGGGGCAGGATGTTCACGGAGATCTTTTTGTCTACAGAAATAAGCATAAGAAGCTCTCGGAAGACGGATCTGTCAGTGCGGTGCTTCATCTTGATATGGAAAACCTCGGCCCTGTCGATGTTTACGTTAAGATGCTTAATACCAAAGTTACGACGAATTTCTATGTGGCTGATGATTCTGTGCTTGATCTTATAAATGACAACATCCACATTCTTAATGAAAGGCTTGAAAAGAGAGGCTATTCGATGCAGGTCAACATGATGCTTCATGATGAAAAGGACGGTGAAGACGCAGCTGTTGACGAGATGCTTAATGTATCGAGAAATACGCTTATCTCTACGGCTTCCTTTGATGCCAGAGCATGACGGAAAGATGGTTTTGGCATAAACTTTTTGCACGAGGAAATGACAATGGCAAACAATGGCAATAATGACAACGAAAAAGTGAAAACCGCGGTCGCGCTGGCCTATGACCCCAATGAAGACGGTGCCCCCAAAGTCGTTGCATCCGGAAAAGGAGCTCTTGCCGAAAAGATCATCGAAAAGGCTAAGGAGAGCAAGGTTCCCGTTCATGTAGACGACAAGCTTGCCGACACCCTTTCAAGGCTTGAGATCGGTGAGATGATCCCTCCCGAACTTTATGAGGTTGTGGCTGAGATTCTGGTATTCGTCGATGCGATGGATAAGATTAAGGCAAAGGACAAGACGAGAAGGCATTAAGAAATAGTAATACAATAGAAAGACAGTTAAGTGATGGAATTAAATAAAAGAGTTTTAGGCACCGCGCTTGAAGATGTTGCGACTGATCACTTATGCGACAAAGGTGCAAGCATTATAGAGAGAAATTTTCGTTGTAGGAGCGGAGAAATCGATATAATCGCGCGCGATGGAAAATACCTGTGTTTTATAGAAGTTAAATACAGAAAGAGTGTTAAATACGGCAGTCCCGAGACTGCCGTAGATTATTCTAAAAGGAAAAAGATATCAAAGGCATCTCTTGTTTATCTTAAATGCAAAAATTTGTCTGAAAATACACCTATTCGCTACGATGTTGTCGCAATTTATGGCGATGAAGGAGAATATAAGATAAAATGGATTAAAGATGCGTTTGAATACGTATATTAAACATTTGGAAGGAAAGAAATTTGGATACAATAATAAAACGAACCGGCGATGAAAGAACGATGGAGCTTCGGGAGAAAAACGGCGTTAAATACCTTGTTTTCCCAAGACTTGAAAGTATAGATTTTATAGACCATCTTTTCAGTACAAGACTTGGAGGCGCTTCTAAGGGCTGCTACAGTGAGATGAACCTAAGCTATACAAGAGGCGATGATAAGGAAGCCGTAGATGAGAACTACAGAAGAATAGCAGATGTAATGGGACATGGAAAAAATCTTGATGATTTTGTATCGACGTTCCAGACTCATACCACCAACATCAAGGTTATCACCGAAGAAGACAGAGGCAAAGGACCTGCAAAGTCAAGGGATTACACCGATATAGACGGACTTATAACAAATGTTCCGGGTATTATCCTGTCGACATTTCACGCAGATTGCCCTCCCATATATTTTATTGATCCTGTAAATAAGGCTATCGGACTTTCGCATTCGGGCTGGAAGGGAACTAAGGGAGAGATTGCTGCAAGGACAATAGAAAAGATGTCTGAGAATTACGGAACGAAAGCATCAGATCTGATCTGTGCGATCGGCCCGTCTATCTGCGGCGAATGCTATGAGATAGAAGAAGATGTTGCCACAGAGTTTTCCGAGAATTACACGGAAGAAGAATTAAAGAACGAAAAGATACTGATAAAGTATCCTAAAGGCAAGTACAGATTGTATCTGTGGAATGCCATTAAGCTGACTCTTTTAAAAAAGGGAGTAAAGAAGGAAAATATAATTGTCACCGATATATGCACCAGATGTAATCCTGATCTTTTGTTTTCTCACAGGATTCATCACGATGATAGAGGTAATCTTGCTGCATTTTTATCGATAAAAAGAGATTCTTAAGAAATCTTAAGAATTTTCTACAGCAAATCTTAAGATTTATCTGTTTTAATATTAATTAGGGATTGAGAGGATAGTATGGAAAATATTCTTGTATGCGATGATGATAAGGAAATAGTAGATGCGATCGAGATCTATCTTGAGCAGGAGGGTTTCAAGATTTATAAAGCCTACGATGGCATCGAAGCGCTGGAAGTTCTTAAGAGTGCCAAGATTCAGCTTGCGATTGTCGATGTAATGATGCCGCGAATGGACGGTATTCATTTTGTGAGGGAACTAAGAAAATTCAGCACTATTCCTGTTGTCTTTCTATCAGCTAAATCCGAAGATTCGGACAAGATATTGGGACTTAATATCGGTGCGGATGATTATATCACCAAGCCTTTTAACCCACTTGAGCTTGTAGCCAGAGTTAAGTCCAATATCCGCAGATTTATGACACTTGGTAGTGTTGAAGACAAGGAAAATGTATATTCTACGGGCGGTCTTGTCATTGATGACAATTCCAAGGAATGCTTTGTCTACGGAGAGAGCATTAGACTTACGCCCATTGAATACAATATTTTGGCGTTTCTTGTTAAGAACAAAGGCAAGGTATATTCGATCAATCAGATATACGAGCAGATCTGGAAGGATTCAGCTGTTCGTGTTGATAATACCATCGCCGTACACATCAGGCATATAAGAGAAAAGATTGAGATTAATCCGAAGGACCCCAAATACCTCAAGGTAGTTTGGGGAGTCGGATACAAGATTGAGGATGAGGTTATATGAAAGATAATCGACTTGGGAGAATTAACGTACGAAGTGTTATACAGCATTTTCTGGCGGCTTTTATCGTTCTTATACTCTTATTTTCCATGCTTGGAACCAATATCCTTATAAACGGCGTAGGCGGAGATATTTCATACAGCCTTCATGAAGCCGATAAATCCAGACCTTATGAGGAATCTTATCTTTTCAATAATATTCTTGGGAATAACATATCCAATGTTCTTAGGTTGGTTGCTCAGCGAAGCCAGCTTGAGATGGACGGACAGTATGACGGTGACAAGATAATTGACGTTACCGCATACGTTAACAGAGGTTCGGTTCTTTTGGGCGGTTATATAACTGCTCATTACCGCCTTTCAGATCTTTTAAAATGGGCTCAGAACGGTTTTGAGACTGAACGAAAGGATATGACCGCAGAAGAGTGCGAAGAGTTTCTTGCGGAAGAAACCACATACACTCATCTAAAAAACAATATTGTTTCCGGAGGAATGAACTCATACTTAAGTTCTCAGCTTGATCAGAACAGTATCACTTCAACCAAGCCCAGAGACTATGAGTTTCAAGACGGTCAATATGATATTCTTAAGTGCAGATATCAGACCGCTGACGGTAAGAACATTGAAGAGATCGTTTCAAATTGGGATGAATACAATACTTTGCGCCAGTCTGTCGAGAGCGCTTCTGTAGCTTTGCTTAGCAGCTACAATGAGTATGTAAATAACATTTCTTATTACAGCTATCAGAACACCAATTTAAGATATTACGTTTCAAGAACCATAAACGACAAGACTGATATTTATACTAATGTCCGTATTGAAGACGGTGAAAACATTCTTGATAAATTCAAAAAATACGGAAAATACATCTATTATTGTCCAAATGAGCTTTCGTATGAAACCAATACGCTCATTAAAGAGAATATAGTAAGATCGATGATCAAGAATTACAGCTATGCTTATCCCGATCAGATTAAAGTTTACATTGGTGTTGATACGAATGCTTATCCTTGCGAGGATGATTTCACGCAGGGTAAAGCCGGTTTCACCAAGTATAGCCCATACAGATCACAGCTTTATTTCTTCTGTGCTATGTGTGCGTTTATATATATCCTTCTTTTGATCGTATCTATTTCTCAGATTTCCGTTATACCGGAAACGACCGAGAACAGAACGGCGACAGAGCTTATTACTCTTAGAGGACTTGCTATAATGGCGGTTCCTTTAGGAATAACATATCTGGCTTCCATGACTTATAAGGGAAGCATGGACAGACTTTTAGAGAATCCGGTTGTCCTGATACTTGTAGGAATTGGCGTATTTATCGCGGATATCGGACTTCTTGATCTTATATATAACCTTACAGAAAAAGGAAAGAGCGGTCTTTTATGGAAAGACAGCCTTATCAAGAAGCTTGTCTTCGGTGCGAAGGATGTTGTTGTAAATACAACAAATAACGCCAGCGTAATTGTGCGCACATGGGTTCCTTATGCGATCTTTGTTGTGATCAATATTCTTCTTGTGCTTATTGGTATTCCCGGCATCGTTATTGCGGTGATCATGGATATAATGATCGGAGTATTCGTATACAGACAGAATCTTGACAGAGATAAGATCATCCATGTAATTGAGAATATCAAAAACGGGGATGTCAGTGCCAAGGTTGATGTGGAGAATCTTCGTTCCGACAACGTAGCACTTGCCGAAGCCGTTAATTCAATCGGTGACGGTATTAAGATGGCTGTAGATACCAGCATGAAGGATGAGAAGATGAAGGCGGATCTTATAACCAATGTCTCACATGACATTAAGACGCCTCTTACTTCGATCATCAATTATGTTGATCTTATAAAAAGAGAAAAGATTGATAATGACAAGGTTAAAGAGTATGTAGATGTCCTTGATCAGAAATCTCAGAAGCTTAAACAGCTTACTGAGGATCTTGTTGAAGTAGCCAAGATCAGTTCGGGTAATATCAATATTAATCTTCAGAGAACCGATTTTGTAGAGCTTGTTAATCAGACTATTGGCGAATTCTACGAGAAATTTGAGGACAGTAAGCTTACTCCGATATTTAAGCATGAGGCTGTCAGCATGTGTATTACGGCTGATGCACATCATCTTTGGAGAGTTATAGAGAATTTACTCAACAATGTTTGTAAATACGCGCTTTCCGGAACAAGAGTATATATGGATATGAAATACGTTCCCGGAAAAGACAACAGAAACAACGTTGAGTTTTCCATAAAAAACATTTCCGCTACTGAGTTAAATGTTGATGTAAGCGAGCTTACGGAGAGATTTATAAGAGGAGATGTATCGAGAGCGACGGAAGGAAGCGGACTTGGATTATCAATAGCCAAGAACCTCACCGTGGCGCAGAACGGAAGCTTTGATATAAAGCTAGACGGAGACCTGTTTAAGGTTGTTATCAGCTTTGAGGCTGTTTAACAATACATAAAGGGAAAGAGAAAAGAGAGGGAAAACGCCTTGACAAGTTACGACTTGCCAAGGCGCTTTCTCTATATTATAAGTATTATTTTAATCAAAAAGCTCTGTCGGTGTCTTGCAACCTGAGTTATATTTCTCAACGATCTCGTGGATCTTGTCTGTAGGCATGTTAACCGTTGACATTGAAGCATCGTGATTTAAGAAGTTAATGATGGTTGCAAGGAATTTACCCATATCTGCGATGAAGATATATTCTCTTTTGGTAATCTCTTCATCCATATATGTGAGATTTGTTGTGATAACGGCGTCGAAGTATCCCTTTTCATAGCCTTCATCAAACTTGTCCATTCCGTCGGTGAAAAGACCGAATGTAGTACAGATAAATACGCGCTTGGCACCCATGTTCTTGAGCTGTCTTGCGGTATCTATCATACTCGAACCTGAGGAGATCATATCATCGATTACGATAACATCTCGTCCTTTTATATCGGAACCTAAGAATTCGTGAGCAACGATTGGGTTGGAACCGTTAACGACATGAGCATAATCACGTCTCTTGTAGAACATACCGGTATCTGCGCCGATAACGTTCGCAAAATAAACGGCTCTGTCAAGAGCACCCTCATCGGGAGAGATAACCGTCAGATGATTCTTATCAACGATAAGGTCATCGATATGTGACAGAAGGGCCTTCATAAACTGATATGAAGCCAGGAAGTTATCAAATCCTCCGAGAGGCTTAGCGTTGGATATTCTTGGGTCGTGAGCATCAAAGGTGATGAAATTGGAGATTCCCATGTCATAGAGCTCTTTAAACATCTGAGCCGCATCAAGGGATTCCATTCCGTTTCTCTTGTGCTGTCTTCCTTCATAGAGGAAGGGCATTATTACGTTAATTCTTTTGGCTTTGCCTGTAAGGGCACCGATAACTCTCTTAAGATCCTGATAATGATCGTCGGGAGATTTGTGATTAACGTAGTTGTACATCTTGTAAGTAATGCTGTAATTGCAGATATCCGTAAGGATATAGACATCGTTACCGCGGACACTCTCGTTAATGGTGGCCTTAGACTCGCCGCTTCCGAATCTGTCCATGGTAAAGTGGATTTTGTAGCTGTCCTTAACATAACCGTGAAATGCGGGATCGTTACCCGGCATTGAATAGAGCTCGTGTCTGAACTGTGAAATGTAAGAATCTACGCTGTTTCCCAGTTCCAAAGCAGACTCCATAACGATAAGATTAAGAGGCGCTACGGGAATAGTACCTTCCAAAAGGTGAAAATCAGGCATAATAATTCCTTTCATATGGTTTGTATTTCTTCCATATATTGTTTTATCATCATAATTACTGACACGTCAAGGAAATTCATGTATAATAACACCCGGGAGTATTAGCTTAAAAGAGGTAATAATATTAGATGAATTCAGAAAAAGGTCATCTTATCGGCAACGTTGTAGAAGGAAGTATTGCCGAAGAAATGAATATTGAGCCGGGCGACAGACTCCTTAAGATCAACGATCAGGATATCGGGGATATCTTTGATTTTCAGTATCTTGTTCAGGATGAGCATCTTGATGTACTTATTCTTAAATCAAACGGAGAAGAGTGGCTTCTCGACATCGACAAAGAGTTCGATGAGGATCTTGGCATAGAGTTCGATAACGGACTTATGGACAATTACAGGTCCTGCAGCAATAAATGCATTTTCTGTTTTATAGATCAGATGCCTAAGGGTATGCGTGATACTCTGTACTTTAAGGATGATGACTCAAGGCTTTCTTTTTTGCAGGGTAACTATGTAACTCTTACCAATATGTCCGACAAGGACATAGACAGAATCCTTAAATATCACCTTTCGCCTATCAACGTATCTTTTCAGACCACTAATCCCGAGCTTCGTTGCAAGATGCTTGGTAACAGGTTTGCGGGCGAAGCACTTAAGAAAGTCGACAGGCTCTGTGCTCCGGGTACCGGAATAGAGCTTAACGGCCAGATAGTTCTGTGTAAGGGTGTTAATGACGGAAAAGAGCTTGAGAGGTCGATACGTGACCTTGCCGGGTATATCCCCAACCTTCAGAGCGTTTCAGTTGTTCCCGTGGGACTTTCCAAGTACAGAGACGGGCTTTATCCGCTCGAGCCTTTTAACAAAGAGGATGCCGAGCAGGTCATCGATCTTATAGAAAGCTGGCAGAAAAAGGTATATGCCGAGCACGGGTTCCATTTCATTCACGCTAGTGATGAGTGGTATTTCCTGGCGGGTAGGGATTTTCCCAAGGCAGAGACATACGATGGCTATATTCAGCTTGAGAACGGCGTCGGTATGATGAGACTTCTCATAGATGAATATAATGAGGCGCTTGAAGTTATTAAGAGCGAACATGCACAGCATCTTTTATCTGTTAAAAGAAATATCTCCATAGCAACGGGAAGACTTGTTTATCCTTGTATCAAAGCTATGGCAGATAAGGCCATGGAACTGTGCGAGGGTCTTAAAGTTAATGTTTATGAGATAGTAAATGAGTTCTTTGGTGAGAGGATTACCGTTTCGGGGCTTCTTACAGGTCAGGACATTATTAAGCAGTTAAAAGAAAAAGAGCTTGGTTCTATGCTTTATCTACCCGAGAACCTGCTTAGAAGCGGAGAGGATTATTTCCTCGATGATCTAAGGGTTTCGGATGTGGAAAAAGAGCTTTCGGTAGATATTGGGATATCCAAGTGCGACGGACATGAGCTTGCAGCTCTTTTGTTTGATATTCCGGTTGAAGAAACTTATTAATTACAGTCTTTTATAAAGGAAAAAATATGAGTAGAAAAAATATAGTTGCAGTGGTCGGAAGACCAAACGTCGGTAAATCCACGCTTTTTAATGCAATGGCAGGTAGCAGGATCGCTATCGTTCAGGATACGCCGGGCGTTACAAGAGACAGATTATATCAGGATGTTGAGTGGCTTAATCACAACTTCACCCTTATCGATACAGGCGGTATTGAGCCCGATTCCAAAGATATCATTCTTTCTCAGATGAGAGAACAGGCTCAGATAGCGATAGACACTGCCGATGTTATTATTTTCATGGTCGATGTCAAGCAGGGACTAACGGATTCTGATTCCAAGGTTGCCGATATGCTCAGAAGATCGGGTAAACCTGTTGTTCTGTGCGTCAATAAGGTGGATAACTACACAAGAGATTCACTTGATGTTTACGAGTTCTATAATCTTGGTATCGGCGAGCCTTTCCCTATTTCAGCCGTTAACAAGCAGGGAATCGGCGATCTTCTTGAAGAGGTTGTAAGCCATTTCCGCAAGGATTCGATCAATGATGACGAGGACGACACCACCAAGATCGCGATAATCGGAAAGCCCAATGTCGGTAAGTCTTCAATTATCAACAAGCTTATCGGTGAGAACAGACTTATTGTGTCTGATATTGCGGGAACTACACGTGATGCCATCGATACCGAGATCAAGTATAACGGCAAGAACTATACATTTATCGATACAGCAGGACTTAGGCGTAAGAGTAAGGTCAAGGATGCGCTTGAGCACTACATGATCGTAAGAACCGTAGGAGCCGTAGAGAGAGCCGATGTAGCTATCCTTGTTATTAACGCTGAGGAAGGTGTTACCGAGCAGGATGCCAAGATCGCCGGTATTGCACATGAGAGCGGCAAGGCAGTCATTATCGCGGTAAATAAATGGGATCTTATTGAGAAAGACAATCATTCGGTAAAAGAGTTTACGAAGAATATCAGAAATACGCTTCCGTTCATGAACTATGCGGAGATAATCTTTATATCCGCAGAGACCGGACAGAGACTTGTTAAGCTCTATGACCTCATAGATATCGTTAGCGAAAATCATTCGATGAGAGTTGCAACCGGTGTTCTTAACGAGATCATGACGCAGGCCGTTGTTATGCAGCAACCGCCGAGTGATAAGGGCAAGATCCTTAAGCTTTATTACATCACGCAGGCATCCGTTAAACCGCCGACCTTTGTTATTTTTGTAAATGACAAAAAGCTGATGCATTTCAGCTATACAAGATATATCGAGAATCAGATAAGAGAGGCGTTTGGCTTTAAAGGTACGCCGCTACGATTCATCATCAGGGAGAGAAAAGAGGATAAGTAATGTTAGAAAGAGTATTGTGTTTGGTTATCGGTTATGTATTTGGCATGTTTCAGACCGCTGTTTTGTACGGCAAGATGAAAGGAGTAGACATCAGAAGCGTCGGAAGCGGTAATGCAGGTACGACCAATACACTGAGGGTTATGGGAACTAAGGCAGGTCTTATCGTTCTTTTGGGAGATATGCTTAAGTGCATACTTGCTATTGTTGTTACATTTTTCCTTTTTACAAAAGGAAATCCTGAGTATAAGTACCTTTATATGATCTATACGGCTGCAGGCTGTGTACTTGGTCATGATTTTCCGTTCTTCCTTAAATTTAAAGGCGGAAAGGGAATCGCATGTACTGCAGGCTATATTATTTCTATGGGATGGAAGTTTGTCGCTGTCGGCCTTCTTGCGTTCTTTATTCCTTTTAACATTACGCATTTTGTCTCAGTCAGCAGCCTTTGTCTCTACACTGTATTTTTTATCCAGACAGTTATTTTCGGACAGATGGGGCTTCTCGGAGCACTTCCTCAGAGTGAGCTCAATGAGATCTATATAATCGTTGCTGTATTAACAGCGCTTGCTTTCTATCAGCACAGAGGAAATATCAAAAAGCTCATATCGGGTACTGAGAGAAAGACTTATTTAACTAAGAAAAATAAGATAGACTAAAATATATTTTTGGAGGACCTGATTTGGGTACACAAGTTGGCATAGTAGGTGCGGGAAGCTGGGGTATTGCTTTGGCGCACGTGCTTTCAGGTAACGGACATGACGTAACGGTATGGTCAAGGAGTGAAGACAGCGTTTCCAAGCTGCGTGCGTACAGAGGAAACGAAGAAAAGCTTCCGGGTATTAAGCTTCCCGAGAGCGTTAAGTTCACTTCGGATATGGAAGAGACAGTTAAGGATAAGGATATAATCGTTGTCGTTGTTCCTTCGGCACATATGCGCGAAACGATTAAGCGCATGAAGCCTTTTATAAACGAGAGCGAAGAACATAAGCAGATAATCGTTAATTGCAGTAAAGGTATTGAAGAAGAATCGCTTATGGTGATGAGCGACGTTATTCTTGATGAGCTTCCGGGCTGCCATGTATGCGTATTGTCCGGACCTTCTCATGCCGAGGAAGTCGGAAAGAGTATGCCTACCACAATAGTTGTAGGTGCTTTTGATAAAGATATCGCTAAATACGTTCAGAATATCTTTATGAACGATTATTTCAGAGTATATATAAGTCCGGACATGCTTGGAATAGAGATCGGAGCGGCTCTTAAGAATGTCGTTGCTCTTGCAGCAGGTATTGCGGACGGATTCGGCTGCGGTGATAATGCCAAGGCTGCGCTTATTACAAGAGGAATTACCGAAATCTCAAGACTTGGAATGGCTATGGGCGGTAAGTTCGAGACCTTCGCAGGTCTTTCCGGTATCGGTGATCTTATCGTTACTTGCGCATCCATGCATTCCCGTAACAGACGCGCCGGAATCCTCATCGGACAAGGCAAGACATATCAGGAAGCCATGGACGAAGTTAAGATGGTCGTAGAGGGCGTCTACAGCGCCAAGGCAGCTCTTAAGCTTGCTGAGAAGTACGATGTTGAGATGCCAATCATCAAGGCCGTTAACGATATCTTATTTAGCGGAAAGTCTCTTCAAGAAGCTGTTAAAGATCTTATGTTAAGAGATAAGAAGATAGAAAATAATAACTTGGAGTGGTGAATTAAGATTGGGACATAATGAAACGACTGCAGGAACTTACTGTTCTTGCAGTCGCTTTTTTATTGCAACATAATAAGAGGAATAATTGTGTTATATATAGAGAAACGGTTGTTTTATTAATAGACGGATATTATAATGTTAAGCAAAGAGTTACATTATATAATATTCTATAAAAAAGTATTTGTTGGAATGGAAGGGGAAATAAATGACTAGAGAAGAGAGAACACAGCATGCATTTGATATAAGTAGTAAGTATGTATCCCGGATAAGCCCTGAGAATACTGAAATCATGCAAGAAATTAAGCAATTGCCTATTCAGGATATTATTACTATATATTCAAATGCTCGCTATGCTTTTAAAAATAATTTGTATGTGGGTATTAATCTTGAAGCATATGAGAATCGTGAATATGATGCGGTTGTATTCGTAAAAGCAATTGATTTTTTAAAAGAAATAATAATTGATAATCTTAAAGATGCTAAGTGTCTTTGGACAATCACGGATAAAATAACTCGTTCGCCTTTTTTAAATGATAATGACGGGGTATGGCTTTTTACAGAAAAAGATTATGCCGACGAATGCGTTGATTATTTTATGCAACGATACAGAACGACTTTTGAAGTGGCAGAAATACCGCATGAAAATATATATAAATTTATGGGTACAACAGCATATATGAAAGGAGCTCTATTTTTTCATGTGGATGAAGGAGCTTATGCCAATATAGAATTAAAAAACAGCGATGTTGTCACTCCACCTGATTTTAGTAATGTTCCAATGATCAATCGTCCTGTTATGAATCCCACTTATTATAGAGCTTTAGCTAAATTTCAACAGGAACGATTTTACAGAGCTGATTATGATGGGAAGAAAGATAAACTTCGTAAGTTAGAAGATGATATGATTAAAACCTTCTGTGAGGCCAGATTCCTGATCCCTGTAAAAGGAATGGATCAACTTAAAAAGAATCCAGAATCAACAGATTCCGGTAATGGTGAAGCGGTATTAAAAAAAGGAACTACTATAACAATTCCATCTTTAACTAAGGGAGAAGGTGAAACTTTTACCAAAGCCACGCCGGTTTTTACTGACTGGGAAGAGTTTAATAAAGTGTATTCACAGGATGAATGGGGAGGATGGATATGGAAAGCGTCCGATCTGGCAGGAGCGCCTGATGATTTTGTTGTGATAAATGCTGCTTCTTTAGGCTTTGAAATGTCAAAGAAAATGATTGAACAATCTTTTGATATATATGAAAAAGAGTTTAAATCCTAAGTTTTTAAAGGAACGATGATATTATGATAAGGCATAGGAGATATATTGATTATACGATTTATGAAAGCAGCAAACTTGCAACTTTGATAAGTGCTATCGGGGCGACGGCTCTTGAAGTGGGGATTCCTGTTTTATTATTTATAGTGGTACTAATTTCGCAAGGTGTTAAAGACGATGAAGCAATGATATTTCTTCTTGTTTCTATTGTGCTTGTAATCTTCGGTGCGCTTTGTAAATTTAAATGGGCTGAAAAAATAGCTGATAATGCGATAAAAAATTCAAATAACCAAAGAAATACATAGCGCGGGTGTAGAAAAATGTGTGAAAAGATAATTCGATGTCATAAATGTGATAAAGAATATAAGATAAAAAATAAAAATCATTTTATCTGTATATGTTCAGAATGTATGACTGGTTATACTATTGAGACTTTAGATGAAACTAAGATGGATTATGATATTTTTCTGGATGAGAAAAAAGTAGGATATATAGAAGAAAGAATCAATCCTGTTGTTAAGAGCCATGTGGCTCGAAAGATACACTGTTTAGGCGAATGCGTCAGGACTGAAAGTAAAGATGTAAATGAGATAATTGATGAAATCATAAATGCTATAAAACAAGCTCATGAAAAAGAAGTAATAAATCAAGATAATAAAAAGACGCTTATTGAAAAGTATTGTAAAGATTATAACGGTCAGGATGTCTTGCTATATTCTCATGATTATTTGGGATATCAGGAATCGCAAGTGGCTTTAAGAAATTTAGGACAAGGACAATGGTTGATTGATGAGAAATACTTTTTAAGCGGAGAATTTAGATTCGAGAGAGAAACCGAGATTTTTGAAATTATCAATTCTTTTGAAGAGTTTAGGATTTGGATTACTAAGTTCGTAGAAGCTTATTTTGATGAATTATATAATCATCTTTTTAATGAGCGCGAAGGATTGCCTCATATAGAAGAATTTGGAAAAGTTATAAGAATTAAAAAGGAACTACAATAGCGATTCCATCTATGACTATAGGAGAAGGAGAAAACTCGGTTAAATCTACGCCTTTTTTACCGACTGGGAAGATTTTAATAAAGTATATTCATAAGATGAGTGGGGAGGATGGATTTGGGATGCATCACAACTAACCAGTGCTAAGGATGATTTTATAGCCGTTAACGCCGGATCTTGTTGTTTTGTAATGTCAAAGGATCTGATTGATCAGTCAATCGATATATACGAGGTTGTGCGCAATGCAGAGGGTACGGAATGTTTGAGAAAAAATCCATAAGAGATCTCACATATAAAGAGCAATACAAAATCTACAAAGTTAGCTATATATATAAACACTTTATGCGACGTTTAGATGACTTGAATTATCCTAATATTCATATATCTACGACTTCATTGTCTCAAGAACCTGTGCAGTCCTATCTTGATGATGGCTGGATAGATTCAGGCTATGATTGGTATAATGCCGAATATTATTACCATAAAACTGTCGATATTAGAGATAATATCACCGGTTTAGAAGTTCTGTTTATAAAGAAAACTGATGAGAGAGACAAAGAAGTATTTGGATTTAAGGCCAAGACTTTATTTGGTGGATATCATTATCCGATACCGGAAGTATTAAGAGAAGATATTTGTAAGTTTATTTATGATAATGGATGTAAATCACGATTTGATTTTAAAGGCTTTCCGGATGATCTTAATCAAAAAATAGTAGATGAAGTAGCACAAAATATTATAGAAGAAGAATTCATAGCTTTGAAAGAGTATAAGATTTCGCTTAGAAATGCTTTTAATAATTCAATTGATAAGGTTTTATCTAAAAAGGAACAGTTGCACGCTTTTGTTGAAGCTGCAAAAAAAATAAAAAATCCGGCTGATATTAATTTATGTGAATCTCGAAGTAATATCGTATATGATTATATTTTGAATAATGTCTGTGAACAGGTAGGAATAACGCTTTAATGAGTTTTTAAAGGAAGGAGTAAATATCATGAAAACTAAACTAATCGGAATGATATTGATTTCATTATTAACCGTATCAATTGTTGGTTGTGGCATTGGCGGATCAAAAGGAGCTTCTGCAGATTCATCACAAGATGCTGCATTTGAATATAACGGAGTTACTGTGTCCATAAAGGATGAAAACATGGATAATGTTTTTGAAGCATTTGGACAGCCCGAGACCAAGGAAGGTGATAAACCGGGATTTTATTATACTTTCGATTCGGGTCTTGTTGGGGTGTCATCATATATCATAAACGAGATTGATGAAGAAAAAAGACAGGAATTTCCCGATATGATCTCTATTAAAGATGAGAATATCAAGACTTCAAAAGGAATAAGTGTCGGAAGTACAGAAGAGGAAGTTAAGGCCGCATACGGAGAAACTCAAGGTGTGTCTATAGATAGCATGAATATTTTAACTTATTCATTTGATGATTACACGATCTCTTTTGTGATCGATCAAACCGTCAGCGAAATAAAATATACGGGCTGATGTAAAAAAATATAATTTTTGCAACGTCATATCTTCTGTAATTGTGTATTATATAGTTGGTTAATATATACATAAATATAGGAGGTATGAAAAATGCGTATTTTTATTAAGACTTATCCGGATGATAAAAAGGCGACGGCAGTGAATATTTTGGGGAATATTGCTTGGTCAGCATTGTTTGCATGTGGTTTTGCCTACAAAATCATCCCCTCTGATGGACTCTATATGATCCTTGGAATTATCGGATGGGCAGTCGGATCATTCATTATCAAGGAAATCACCGATAAGATGGCCGGTGAAATGTAATAGTTGCAATTGAATAAAAGCGATGATATTATTTCTTTTGGAAAAAATATTATGAAGTGCAGAGTAGACGTTAGTGCGTTAAGTGCTCGGTGAACAGGGAGTTGTCATCGGGACGAAGGATCTTTTTCATGATCCGCGGTACTAATATCGCATCCCGCTGCTACATCGCTTGAGAATAATTATGCCTCCGGTGTGGTTAAAGGAAACTGCAAAGGAGGTAATTTTATGTCTGATTTTACAAACGAAACATTCAAAACAATCAAAACAAATCCCATCTCAAAATTCAAAGAAGTGAAAGTTATGACTTTCTGCGGACTCATGGCGGCGCTGGCCATTGTCCTTGGTAAAGTAGCCACAATCAAATTCGGTCCGTACATTAAAGTCGGATTCTCAGGGCTTCCGAACAGAATTGTTGATTACTTATTTGGACCTATTATCGGCGCGATTTTAGGAGGTTCACTTGATATAATCAAATGGTTTTTATCAAGTGACGGAAACTTCTTCTTTGGATTTACTGTTACTGCAATGGTTGCTTCTGTGATCTACTCATTTTTCCTTTACAAGAAGCCTGTTAAATTATGGAGAGTTGTAGCCGCAGAGCTTTGCGTAAAAATATCTTGTAATGTCGGCCTTAATACGTTATGGCTCAACATGCTTTACGGAAAGGCTATTTCATCAATCCTTCCCGGAAGAATCTTGTCCAATTCGATAATGCTTCCGATTGACAGTGCGATCTTGTTTATGATGCTCACGGTTATGAGCAAAGTTGTAAAGCCGTATTTTGAGGATTGATCGGTTATACTGACGGTATAAAGCATTTTGACTTTAATAGCTTGACATAAACGTGATATTTCACTAAAATTTGTTATCATATAAAACATAAAAGGCTGTGACCGGAATAAGTAAGAATCGCAAGCTGACAACAGAGAATTGCCGGGTGGTGAGAGGCGTAAGTTAAGGGCGATGATGAATACCTCCGTGAGCTGCAGAGCAGAAGATCATGTTTGATTTAGTAGGCTCTGACGGGACTGACCGTTATATCGGAAGAGTATCGTTCGTGATATTTCGCGGATCGTACTTGCTGAGGCGTATGGCGTGAGCTATATGTGAATGAAGGTGGTAACACGAATTATTCGTCCTTCGCAATCAGATTTGATTGTGAGGGGCGTTTTTTTTACAAAAAATAAGATCCTTCGCAATCGTGTATTCATTATCAGGAGGAAAAAGATATGAAGATTTATGAAGAGTTACAGGCCAGAGGACTGATCGCTCAGACAACTGATGAAGAGAAGATCAGAGAGCTTGTAAACGAAGGAAAGGCAACATTTTACATCGGCTTTGACTGTACAGCTGATTCGCTTACAGCAGGTCACTTCATGGCACTTACACTTATGAAGAGACTTCAGATGGCAGGAAACAAGCCTATTGCACTCATCGGTGGCGGTACAACAATGATCGGTGATCCTTCGGGAAGAACCGATATGCGTAAGATGCTTACAAGAGAAGACATCGATCACAACGCAGCATGCTTCAAAAGGCAGATGGAGAAGTTCATTGAGTTTGGCGAAGGCAAGGCAATGATGGTAAACAATGCGGATTGGCTTCTTAACCTCAACTATGTGGATCTTCTTCGTGAAGTTGGTGCTTGTTTCTCAGTTAATAACATGCTTAGAGCAGAGTGCTACAAGCAGAGAATGGAGAAAGGTCTTTCATTCCTTGAGTTTAATTACATGATCATGCAGTCATACGACTTCTATTACATGTTCCAGAAGTACAACTGTAATCTTGAGTTTGGTGGAGACGATCAGTGGAGCAATATGCTTGGCGGTACAGAGCTTATCAGAAGAAAGCTCGGTCAGGATGCTCATGCCATGACTATCACACTTCTTACCGATTCACAGGGCAAGAAGATGGGTAAGACTGCAGGTAACGCTGTATGGCTCGATCCTGAGAAGACATCTCCTTACGATTTCTACCAGTACTGGAGAAATGTATCTGATGCAGACGTTGATAAGTGCATCAAGATGCTTACATTTATACCTATCGAAGAGATCCTTGAGATGGAGAAATGGGATCCCTCAAGAGTAAATGAAAAGAAAGAGATCCTTGCTTTCGAGCTCACATCACTTGTTCATGGAAAAGAGGAAGCTCAGAAGGCTCAGGATGCTGCGAAAGCTCTTTTTGCAGGCGGCGGAGATATGGCTAACGTTCCTTCTGTTGCTCTTAAAGAAGAGGACTTTAGAGACGGCGTTGTTGATGTTCTTCAGGTACTTGTTTCTGCAGGACTTTGCGCAACAAGAAGTGAAGCTAGACGTGCTGTTGAGCAGGGCGGCGTAACTGTAGCCGATGAAAAGGTTACTGACGTAAAGACAACATACAACAAAGATTATTTCGCAGATGGCGTAATGGTAAAGAAGGGTAAGAAGTCTTTCAAGAAGGTAACTGTTTAATAAGTGTATAATCTTGTGAGGTGTGGATGACTAGCAATATAAAAAAGCATTGGAAGTTAGTATTATTGTCACTTGCATTTGTTATATCAGTAATACCAATTTTTGTTCTGGCAAAATATGACTGTGCAAGTGGCGATGATTACAATTATGGAGCATTAGCGCATCAGGCATTTTTGTCTACCGGATCTGTTTGGAGTGCTGTGGTTGCTGCAGTAAAAACAACTATCGAGACATGGTATTCTTGGCAGGGTACATGGTTTGACTGTTTTGTATTTTGCTTGCATCCGGAGGTCTTTTCGGATAAGTTTTATCCAATTGTTCCTTACATTTTTGTAGTGGCACAGTTTGCGGCATTTAGCTTATTGGGATATCATT
This sequence comes from Butyrivibrio sp. XB500-5, assembly GCF_003625505.1. Taxonomy (NCBI): domain Bacteria; kingdom Bacillati; phylum Bacillota; class Clostridia; order Lachnospirales; family Lachnospiraceae; genus Butyrivibrio; species Butyrivibrio sp. XB500-5. The sequence goes on along the minus strand of NZ_RAIS01000001.1, from coordinate 117,888 downwards.
TTTTAAAAGAAAGATGGAAACTTCAAGGTTATAGCTGGTTAGAAATAACTTTAGTGTTTCTGCTTTTTATGTTTCAACTTGTGCCATCTCAAAAGTCAGCTTTTTTCTGGTGGGTAGGTAGTGTGCATTATGCTATGCCGATGTGTCTTTCAATTGTTGGAATAGTTTTGGCGGATCGTTTTCTTAGTGATCATCACATGAAAGATGTTATCGTATTATCAATAGTTTCCGCTTGTATTGGTGGAGCTACATATCCTGCTGCTATACTGCTTTTTGTAGTGATTTTTGTATTGTGGCTCGTGGAAGTTGTTATAAAGAAAAATAATGATTCCAGAAATTTCTTTTTATTGATACCTTTTGCATTAGAATTTGCAGGTCTTTTTATAAGTTTTATTTCTCCCGGAAATGCTGTTAGGAGTGCGTCAGATATTAGTGATGGAGCAAAACCGTCCGGTGGAGTTGTTTCTACAATCATTAGTAGTATCCGTTATTCATTTACAGATGCTTGGGATAGCTTTATAAGTGAAAAAACCTTTATATTGATTGCTATTCTTCTGATCATAATACTTATAAAGACTCCGCTGATTGAATCTAAGGAAAAAGATGAAAAAACCTTTGCTAAGCGATTTGAACATCCGCTTCTTTTTGTTGTTACAGCTTTGCTTATAAACGCAGCTATTTATACACCCAGAATGTATGCCGGTAACATGGTTTCTTCAGGATACTTTAATTTTAATTTTGAGGTTTTCTTCTTGTGTATTGTTGGTTGTGTTATATACATTGAAGGATGGGTGATTTCGAAAAACATTGTTTTAGATTCGCTTAAAAGAAGAGTATTAGTTATTGCAACAATAATCGCAGCTATTATAATCGCTTTTGTCGGTAGACATGGTGTAAAGAAATATACTGGTTATGTTTGTTTGGAATATTTTCTTAGCGGTCATGCAGATGATTATCTTGAGCAGATGGATTTGCAAAGATGTTTAATGGAAGATGATGCTGTTCAAGAAGTAATTGTTCCACAGATCAATAATGAACAAGGTCCGCTTATGCATATGCCTATAGTTTCAGACCCTGACAACATTAATAATATTATGACAGCAAGGTTTTACGGAAAAAAGAGTTGTATATCAATATCAAGAGAAGAATGGATGCAAAAGTATCGATAAGGAACTATTTTATCTTATTAAGACTATGAGGTATCGATATGGCCGGAATAAAAGATGTAGCAAAGGCTGCGGGGGTTTCTGCCTCTACGGTTTCCAATGTACTTAACGGTAGAAGCAATGTCGGAGCAAAGACAAAAGAACGTGTTCTCAAGATATGTAAAGAGCTTAATTACGAGCCGAATATCATCGGTAAGAGCCTTAAGACCGGAAGTAACAGGACTATCATGTTTTCTTTTTCCGATTTTGACAGAATGTTCTATCTGTCAATAATAAGGGGCATATCCGACTACGTTAAGGCTAAGGACTATGATCTTATCATCTGTACCAATAAGAGTACGGATAAGTTCATGAACAAAGCATTTACCAACGGCTGTATCCTTCTTGACAGAAGATGTTCGGATTCAATGCTTCTTAAGAAAGCAGAAAAGAATTATCCTATCGTTGTCATGGACAGGATCATAGAGGTTCCGCACATAAAGAGTGTTGTTATCAATAACTATGCTGCAGAGAGAACGCTTATGGAAGGACTTGTTTCATGTAAGTATAAGCGCTTTGCTTATCTCGGCGGTTTTGAGAGTGAGGACAACAGTGCGAGATACAAGGCTTTCAGAGATGTGCTTGAAGAAAACGGCATCAAGTTTAAAAAGGAAAACTACTTCGATGGCGATTATACCGAGAAGAGTGGCTATCAGATGGCGAGACTTATCATGCTTTCCGAAAAGCGTCCGGACGTTTTAGTCTGTGCCAACGATGAAATGGCGATCGGTGCAATGCGAGCTTTTCATGAGAACGGCATAAGAGTTCCGGAAGATATTGCGGTATGCGGCTTTGACAATACAAGGATGGCTGTTGAAAAGGGCGTGACGACCGTGGATATACCAAATTATGAGAGAGGTTATCTTGCTGCGCAGTATCTGATCGAAATGATAGAAGGCAATGATAATTACGAACCGTTTCTTATTTCGACCAATGTAAAGTGGCGATCATCTACAAAAAGACCATAAATAACATAACGTTTTACAGGTAAAATTTAAGCTGTTTTAGTAAAATAATTTCACGTTTTACTAAAACAGCTTTTTATATTGAAAATATCACACAAAACGCCATATCAAAATCGTTATAAAAGCCGAAAATTTCGCGTTATATTGACCCTAAATATCGTACAGTTCTAGAATAAAAATGTAACGATTTACTATTTCGAAAGAAATGGAAGGAGAAGGTTTTTATTATGAAAAAGAACAAGGTTATAGCACTAACACTTATAGCAACAATGATAACAGGACTTTGCTTAACCGGTTGTGGGGCAAAAGGGGCAGCTGCAAAGGGCAGCGGAAAGATCACGATCTTCCAGTCAAAGACTGAGATCATGACTGATCTTAATCAGCTTGCAAAAGATTATCAGGCTGAAACCGGCGTAGAGGTTGAGGTTTGGGAGACAACAGGCGACAGCTACTACTCAGACCTTAAGACAGGTTTATCAACACAGGCGGGAGCAACACTTTTCTCACTTCAGCCCGGAGCTGAGTCAAGAGAGATGGCTGACTATCTCGCAGATTTAAGCGATCTTTCTTTCGTAAAGAAGATCGGTGCCGGTATGGCTGATGAGATTGACGGTAAAGTAGTCGGAATTCCTTACACTGTTGAAGGATTTGGACTTGTATATAACAAAGATAAGGTTGATGCATCCAAGATCACAACTACTGCAGATCTGATCTCTTATCTTGAGAGCAGCGATGCCGAGAATGCACTTGGACTTTCACAGGAAGATTATTTCCTTATCGCACATATTCTTAACGCACCTTTTGCAGTTCAGCAGGATCCCGACGGATATCTTCAGAGCGTACTTAATAGTGAAGTAAGGATGAACGACAGCAAGGCTTTCCAGGAATTTGCACAGATCATGGAAGCTATCAGAGCAAACTGTAAGAATCCCGTTGATATCACATACGATAACAACTGCGGTGACTTCGCAACCGGTAAAACTGCAATGATCCATCAAGGTAACTGGTGTACAGGAATGTTCGCTGATTACGATGTTACTTTTGATATGTCACTTGCACCCGTTCCCGTTGAAGGAAACAAAAAGCTTTCAGTTTCAGTTCCGATCGCTTGGTACGTAAATACAGATGCTTCCGAAGAAGATCAGAAGCTTGCAAAAGACTTCCTTGAGTGGCTTTACACATCCGAGACAGGTAAGTCATACATGATGGATAAGTTTAATTTCATTCCTGTAGTTGAGGGTATGGAGAACAATAATCTCGATCCTATCAACCAGGCTGTATCTGAGGCTGTTATCTCAGGAAATACTATTCCTTGGGTAATGAGCGATTGGCCTGCAGGTATCGTTACAACAGATCTTTCACCTATCACAAAAGAGTTCTTTACTACTGATATGACAGGGGCTGAGCTCGTTGATAAGCTCAATGATGCTTTCGTGGCAGCAAAATGATCAGCACATAATTTTTTTGGAGGCTTCGGATGAAAATAGGAAAAGGGTGGTACGCGCTGTTTACTGCGCCTCTCATGATAATATTCATGATCGTTGTGGTCATACCGTTTGTTATCGGTATAGGTTATTCATTCTTTGAGTGGGATGGACTGGCAAAGCACGCCGCAACATTTGTGGGCTTTAGTAATTATATTGATGTATTTAAGGATCAGCAGTTTTTAAACGCAACTGTAAGAACAACTATATTCACACTTATCTCTGTAGTAACTGTGAATCTTTTGGGAATTATATTTGCGCTCATAGTTACCACCAAGCTCAGAGTAAGAAACGTTGCAAGGACAATGCTTTTCATGCCTTACCTTATAGGCGGACTTATCTTGGGTTATATATGGAAGAGCGTATTCCAGGAGTTCTTTTTATCAATTGAATGGGGCAATTGGCTTACAGATCCCGTTAAATCAATAATTGCGATGATCGTTGTTACGACATGGCAGCTCGCCGGATATGTGATGATCGTCTACATTACCGGAATCATGGCTATTCCTGCGGACGTTCTTGAGGCAGCACAGGTTGACGGTGCTAATTACATGCAGACTCTTTTCAAAGTAAAGTTTCCGATGCTTATGCCTTCGTTTACGATATGTCTTTTCTTATCGTTGTCAAATTGCTTTAAGATCTACGACGTAAACATTTCACTCACAGGTGTAGGCCCCAATTACCAGTCGGAAATGTTCTCGCTCAATATCTACAACGAAATTTTCAGCTTGAGTAACTTTGGATACGGCCAGGCTAAGGCTATCATATTCTTCCTTATCATCGCCGTTATCACGCTTATTCAGGTCAGCATAACAAAGAAGAGGGAGGTGACACTGTAATGATGTATTATTCAAAACCGTTTAAAACATTTTTAAATGTGATCACCGTTCTCTTCTGTGTATTGTATCTTTTTCCTATTTATCTCATCCTGACCAACTCCTTTAAGAGCAGGTCTCAGATGTATGAGAACATGGTCGCGCTTCCAAAGAGCTTGTCACTTCAGTATTACATGAGTGCTCTTGAGAAGATGAACTTTTTTACATCACTAAAAAACTCATTGATCCTCACAGTTGTTTCCATAACAGTGATCGTGATATTTGCTTCTATGACGGCGTGGATGTTTGTAAGGAGTAACAATAAACTTTCAGTGATCTTATTTGATCTGCTTGTTGCGACAATGCTCATTCCTTTCCAGACGATCATGATGCCTCTTATGCAGGAGATGAACTGGTTTGGAAATACACTTGGTATCAAGATGACCGATACCATTCCGGGACTTATCTTTATGTATCTCGGATTCGGAGCGGGCATGGGCGTGTTCCTTTATCACGGCTTTGTTTCTTCTATACCTGTATCACTTGAAGAAGCTGCGACGATCGATGGTTGCAACACATGGAAGACCTTCTGGCAGATTGTTTTTCCGATGCTGAAGCCTACGACAATGACTGTGATAATTCTTGATGTTATCTGGATCTGGAATGACTATCTTTTGCCTTCACTGACTCTTAAATCAACGGCAAACAGGACCATTCCGATCTCGACAGCCAAGTTTTTCGGGCAGTATACGATCAGCTGGAATGAAGCTATGGCAGCACTTGTTGTCACCATCATTCCTGTAGTTATCTTTTATCTGGCTTGTCAGAAATATATTGTAGAAGGTGTAGCGGCAGGTGCCGTTAAGGGATGAGTTTTATGGGAAAGACATTTCAAAAGAATATCAAGGCGCTATCGAAAAAGGATAGCTTTCTTTACGAGACTCTTTTTCATAACGCCAACGGATATATCGGAGTCAGAGGAACGCTCGAAGAAGGCGTTCCCGCTGATTACAACACGATGAGAGGAACTTATATCAATGGTTTCTATGACATCGTTGACATGAAGCAGGCTGAGAATCTCTGCAATTTTATCGAGAAAAAAGAAACTATGCTGAACATTGCGGATACTCAGACCGTTTACCTTTCCGTTAACGGCGAGTCTTTTAACATGGCGCAGGGAACAATCGTTAAGTGTAAAAGAACTCTCGATATGGACAGAGGATTCACCAAAAGAGATGTAGTCTGGAAATCTCCAAAGGGAGATAAAGTCGAGATCAGCATTAAGAGAATGACTTCGTTTGAGGAGCTGTCTCTTTTTACCATCGAATATCAAGTTACCGCGCTTTCCGGAAACGTAAGTCTTATGTTCTCATCCAAGCACATCCCTGAGGTTTCCAATTACAGCGATCCGACGGATCCCAGACTTGCGGCTGAGAGTCCTAAGTTTATAAGTGTTGTTGACGACGGAATAAGTGATGGGATAAGCTATGCGCTTTGCGAGACCTCAAGAAGCAAGCTCAAATGCTGTTCTGTTGTAGGTCATGAGATCACCGATAAAAAGGCTAGGCTCTGCACTGCAAAAGGCGAAGACGGTGCAATGACCTGCGATGTCATGAGTGATCTTAAAAAGGGCGAGAGCGTAACACTTATTAAGTATTCGATCTTTACGGACTCTCTTAGATGCGATGAGCCTTTGACAGCAGCAAAAGAGAAAATGAAGAAGGTACTAGGAAACGGTCTTGATTATTATTACAAGAAACAGGCTGAGTATCTTGAGAATTTCTGGGGTGGTTCAATGCTTGAGATACACAACGATCCCAAGATGAACGAGGCGGTAAATTTCAATATGTATGAGCTTCTTTGTTCGTCCGCGAAGGATAGCTTTGGAAACATTGCTGCAAAGGGACTTAGCGGTGAAGGCTACGAGGGGCATTATTTCTGGGACAGCGAGATGTTTGTGATCCCGTTCTTTGTTCTTACGGATCCTTATCTTGCAAAGATGCTTATTTCCTACAGATACAGGACTTTGGAAAAGGCAAAAGAAAATGCGAAGTTACTTGGACATAAGAAGGGAGCTCTTTTTCCTTGGAGAACTATAACGGGTGTTGAGTGTTCAGGTTATTTCCCTTCCGGAACCGCGCAGTATCACATTGTTGGAGACATTGCATATGCGATAGTAAATTATTATCTTTCGACGGGTGATCTTGAATTTATCAAGGAATGCGGCGCAGAGATCCTTATTGAGACTGCAAGGCTCTGGCTTGATGTCGGAAATTATGTAAATGACACCTTTAGGATAAATGACGTATCAGGCCCCGATGAATATACGTGTATGGTCAACAACAACTATTACACGAATCGAGTTGCTAAGTATAACCTGATCTGGGCGGTCAAGTTCTTTGAAAAGTTAGAAGAGTTTAATATGGCAAAAGAGCTTTCTTCAAAGCTTAAATTTTCGAAGAACGAGCTCGATGAAATGAAAGAAGCCGCAGAGAAGATGTATTTCCCTAAGATCGGAAAGGATGGAGTTATCCCTCAGGATGATTCCTTCTTTGATAAGCCGGTATGGAACCTTAAAGCGACGCCAAAGGATAAGTTTCCGCTTCTTTTAAATTATCATCCGTTACATCTGTACAGATATCAGGTTTGTAAGCAGGCCGATACGGTTATGGCGTTCTTTCTTTTTCCTGATGCGGTTGAGAAGAATACGCAAAAAAAGAGCTTTGAATATTATGAGAAGATCACGACGCATGATTCGTCTTTATCAAAGTGTGCTTTTAGTATAGTCGCATCAAAGCTTGGAATGCAGGATAAGGCATATAAGTATTTTGGAAATTCTGCGGAGTTTGATATTAGAGATCTTCACGATAATACTTCTTACGGGATTCATACCGCAAATATGGGCGGTTCGTTTATGGCTGTGGTTTACGGCTTTGCGGGATTGGCCATCACCGAAAAGGGAATATCGATAGCGCCTTTTGTTCCGGGGAAATGGTCCGGTTACAGCTTTAAGATCAGATTTATGGGAAGCAGAATACGCATCGATGTTACCAAAGAAGAAGTGTCTGTGGTCTTAGAAGAGGGAGAGGCTTTTGCCATGAAGATCTATGGCAAAAAGACAAAGATCACTAAGAAAAAAACTGTTGTAAAAGTATGAGGTTTATTTGGTATGTTAAAAGCTGTTGTTTTTGATCTTGACGGAGTTATTACCGACTCCGCCGAGTATCATTATGAGGCGTGGAGTATAATTGCGAAGGAGCTTGGGATCTCATTTGATAAGGATTACAACGAGAAGTTAAAAGGTGTATCCAGAATGGAATCTCTTAATCTGATCCTGGACAACGGTCCCGGAAGGTATTCGATGTCCGAAGATAAGAAAAATGAGATTGCGACTAAGAAAAATGAGATCTATAAGGAGCTTATAAAAAAGATAACTCCGGACGATCTGCTTCCGGGAATCCTTCCTAGTTTGAAAGCTTTAAGAGAAAAAGGAATTAAGGTCGCACTTGCAAGCGTCAGTAAAAATGCACCTTTTATAATCAATAGACTTGGTGTAAAAGATTATTTTGATTATATAGCGGATGCAGCAAAGATTGAGAGAAGTAAGCCTTTTCCTGATATCTTCCTTGATTGCATAAATTCTTTGGGAGTTGCTCCCAATGATGCGATCGGAGTTGAAGATGCCGAAGCCGGAATCGCAGCGATCAAAGCCGCCGGAATGAAAGCTGTCGGAGTCGGAAGCTCCGCGCAGATGCATGAAGCAGATGTGATCCTTGGAAGTACGTCAGAGCTTTCGATGGAAGTGTTTGAAAAGTTGATATCATGAATTTGAACATAAAAATTGAGTAGAGAAGGATCGGATGAAAATCCGATCCTTTTTCTATGTACGGTGTTGAGCGGCTTAGCTATCGCTGATATACTAACAATGATGCTTATAAATACGGGAAGGGGTAATGCGTGACAACGCAAGTGATTTTTCTATGAATAAGTTTAAATTTAACAAAAAACCAATGTTAATAATTGGTGTAGTAGCCGTTATCTTAGTGATGCTTGTTGCTATTATTCTTCACACATGTAAGCCGGGGAAAGCTAATGTCGAAGAAACTGAGCAAGAGGCTCAAGAGTCAGCTATTGATAAAACAGATGAGAGTGAAGTTGGCATATCTCAAGATGCTGAAACCGAAGATTCTAAAGATGCCGGTAATAAAACAGACACCGAGGAAGAAGTGCTTGGAGAATTTATGTTCGCCACGAATGAATCCGGTGATCTATATGATGAATTTCTGGCAGGAAAAGGCACGATTAGCTTTTCAAATTATATAAAGGATACAAATAAAGCTACATACTCATGGAATGATGGTGGATTGATTAATCTTTTGCCAAAACAGGATGTCACACTTGAGCAATTGGTAAAGGAAATCAATGATGCTTTTGCGCCATCTGATGAGGAACATGAGAGAAATATCAAAGTTGAGTCGGTAAGCTATTCGTTTATTGACTGCGGTATGGATGGAGATCGCGAGCTTGTATTAAGTATAGATTGTACAACCACACCTTTTTATGATTCTAAAATGGTGATAAAAGACATTGATAGTAGGTTGCAGGTAGTTTTTGCATGCTATTGTCAGGGCGAGCGTTGGGATGTTGATCTTAACGAGTATGGAGGTGTTAGAAACTCGGGAGTCCCTGGAAATGCTGCGTGTATGTAGTATGATGCTTATTATTTTATGGATAATACCGGTGAGATAAAGCCGATTTATGACATTGAAGCGGTACGTAGAGATGGGCTCGGTGAGGCAATGCCATCACTGCAGGAGCTTGATGAAAAATACGTTGTTACCGAATACTCATTAAGCTATGATACCCAAAAGTATCACACATTTGGTTTCTATAATCCTGATAAAGACATTGATGAGGATCCTGACATTCCTAATCTTAAAGAATCTATCGACAAATGTTTTGCAACCGAATCTTTATCCATTGATGAGTTTGATAAGATGAAAAAGAAGAGGTTAGAAGAAGTTGGTGTATCCGAAGAAGTAGTTGATGACGAGGAGTTCGAGAAGTTAGAATACACTCAGATTTATATAGATAAAGCAAAGTGATTTATATTTATGTATTATTGATTTTTTTATAGGCTATATGGTCGGATGTAAGGGCGATGCATACACGGCGGAAGGATGCCTTAGCAGAGAACAATCATCCGAATTTCATAGATGGGAGCTTGATGCGGCCTTAAAAGAAAACATTGATTTTGTCTACGCCGCGCTTATGCCAAGTCTTGATGAAGCGCTTGGAATAGCTGATATTATTTACTGAGGGCATTGTCGCGATAATATAATTACGCATTATGAAAGGTTATAGAATGGAAGAGAAGCAGCACAAACGAAGGGTACATTATTCAGGTAAATACCCAAAGAAGTTTGAAGAAAAATATAAAGAACACAATCCTGAGAAGTATGCGGATACCGTTGCGCGAGTAATCTCCAAAGGATCTACTCCTGCGGGAATGCATATTTCCATTATGGTAAAAGAAATACTTGATGTGTTAAAAATAAAGCCGGGAGAGCAGGGGCTAGACTGTACGCTCGGATACGGCGGTCATGCACGTAAGATGCTTGAGCAGCTTGTAGGTGAATCAAAGGAAAACACCGGTAGTGAAGCTTGCACCACGTCAGGAGGAGACCATGGCAAAGGCTGCATCTACGGTCTTGATGTTGATCCAATTGAATCCGAAAAGACAGTAAAACGCCTTAGGGATGCTGGATTTTCTGAGGATGTCTTTAAGTTCAGACTTACCAATTTTGCCAATATAGATAAAGTCGCAGATGAAGTCGGTAAATTTGATTTTGTACTTGCGGACCTTGGTGTATCTTCGATGCAGATAGACGATCCGAGCCGCGGCTTTTCTTATAAGATTGACGGACCACTTGATCTTAGGCTTGATCCGACAAAAGGAGATTCTGCAGCCGAGCGCCTTCATAATATCACAAGAGATGAGTTTGTAGGCATGATGATAGAAAACTCGGACGAACCCTATGCGGAAGAGATTGCGGATAAGGTATTTAATCTGATGAAAAAAGGCGATCCGATGGACAGTACAACTTCGCTTCGTAAAGCTATAGAAGATGCGATGTGGAAGGTTCCCAAAGAAGAAAAGAAAGATGCTATAAAAAAGAGCTGTGCAAGAGTTTTTCAGGCTCTTAGAATTGACGTTAACAGCGAATTCGAAGTGCTGTATACATTTCTTGAAAAGCTCCCAACAATTCTTAATACCGGAGCGAGAGTTGCAATTCTAACATTTCATTCGGGAGAGGACAGACTTGTAAAGAAGGCGTTCAAGGAGGGACTGAAAGCCGGGCTATACAGTGATATATCATCCGATGTGATTAGACCCTCTGCTGAGGAATGCAGAGTTAATCCAAGAAGTAAATCGACGAAGCTTAGATGGGCAATCAAGGCATAAATAATAAGTGAAGGAAAGAGAACGACCTACAATGACAGAACTACTGGATAAATGCGGAATAAGTTTTAATAAATTAGAGACAAAAGACGGGTATTTTATTATTGATAAATCTATTGAAGATATCTGTAAAGACGCCGGAGTCGATCATGAAAGATTTGATTATATTGGTTTAGATGATTGGTATATCACAGGTTTAAAAATAAATGACGGAAGTATTGTTTATTCGATGATAAAAGTAAGAGAACCGATGGATGAACAGAAGAGTAAAGCTACTGCCGTTGTCTTTAATTCAATAGATCTTAGTTTTTTTATAAAGATAATATCCGATTCTAAAGACGGAAAAGAAATAGATGAAGAAATTTCCGCTTCCGCTATGGATCAGATCAATAAAATGATCCATGCAGAAAAGTTTTACAGATGTAACGATAAAGCCATATTAAAATATTTCTGCGATTCTAAGAGCGATGGAAGTTATCTGATCGCAGATTTTGCTATTGATAAAGTTGCTCATGATGATGTCTTTAAAAACGGCGCCGCATATAAACTACCTTTTAAGTACAAAGAGTTTGATGAGTACGGCGGTAAGAAGACGCTTGAGTATCTTTCTACTGTCGGCGTTTATAACAAAAAAGATCACACCATGACGATCAAGGATCCGGATCATCTGACAGAAGATGAAAAGACAGCTCTTTTGCTTATTCAGACAGGGGATAAGGATAAGTATGCTTATGCTGCGGAGAATCAGTTTCATGCAAGAGCATACAGTAATCCGCTGTTTTTTCCATGGAGAGACAGGGCTATCAAATCAGATGCAGGTGTCGGAGAATCAGGCGGATTGCCATATGAAAAGCTCTTTAAAGAGGGCGGAATATTCGGTATAGATTACAACGAACAGTATAGAGCGCATAAGCCCAAATAATGTGCTCTTAGAATTCGTTTATATCTTTGTTTTTTATCAAGAACAGGGCTGTTAATGTAAAACCCACGGAACAGAACATCAATAAAGATGCACTTCCCATATACTTTAGGATCAAACCTGCAAGCACGCTTGCGATAGGGACCATTCCCTGAGCACCTATTGACGTGATGCTGCTGACTTTTCCCATCATGTTTTTATCTACCATGCGCATGAGAGCGGTAGTAGTCGGTATGTTTACGCATGCGATCAAAGTTCCGAGTATTATTCCGATAAGGCATAAAACAGCCAAAAACGCATTAAGCGAAACACCTGTTTTTACAAGTGCGATATAACTCACAGTCATTGAAAGCATTACGATTGCGATCACGCATATTCTGTGTGCTGTTTTCTTTCCGCATTTTTCATCATGAAATCTTGTGCTTAATACAGCGGCGCCTACAAACGAACTAAGTCCGTAGCACAGATTAAATGCAGATGACCACATCTCAGGCTTTAAAAAACTGTCAAACAGATACGAAGGAGCGTAGGCAACATCGGTTTTGATGAAATAAGGAATTAAGTTATTCATGACCGGTGCGAAAAAGAAATTGATAAACAGCATAGCTACAAGTAATACTGTGATTCCCTTCTTCGTTCTTATGTAATCAAATCCCGTCTTCATATCCTTTAAAGCGATATTTACTGTGATCTTTTCTTTAATAACTTCTTTTTTATATTTTATGAACATCTCGGATTCACCCGATATCACATAGCAAAGTCCTACTATAAAGAACAGTATGTGAATGGGGAGTATTGAATACAATATTCCTGCAAGGACGATTCCGATGATACCTTCAAAAGCGGTTTTCATGGCATTGTATGAGTTGGCTTGCTGAAGCTGTTCTTCCTTTACGATAATAGGTAAAAGAGATTCAGCAGACGGAACGAAGATTCCGCTTATTACATTTCCTATCATTCCAAGAACAAAAAGAATTGCAACGTGAGCACCGGCATTTTTAAAAATAAGCATCAAAACAGTAGCAATGATTATTGTTGCCCCTCTTAAGTAGTCGCAGATATACATTATGCGAGCTTTGTTGTATCTATCGCTGAAAACGCCTCCAAAAGGAGTTGCAACAAGCATGGACAGTCCGCTGACCGCCAGATACAATCCTTGAATAAATGCATTGTTTCCTGTTATTTCCAAGATATAGAATCCGACCGCAAAGTTATAAAGGACAAAGCCAAGCTCTGATACAAGCGCGCCCAGAAATGCAAGGAAAAAGTTTTTATTATGAAATACATTTTCTTTATTTGTACTTATTACTGCCGGTTCCAAATTAAATTAACTCCTTACATTTTATGATGAGATCATCGTCATCAAGTTTGGTGAAAATCTTTAGAATAGATTCGGTTGCGGTGACTCCGAAAACATCATATACGATAATATCTTCATCGTTTTCTATGAAACGCGCCGAATTCATGCTGTATTCCGGATTTGAATCAAATCGCTTAGCCATTTCGATTGCTTCCTTAAATGTTTGTTCAGATTCTTTTTTCTTACCGGATTTCTTTTGAACATAAGAAAGAGTGGCAAGAAGTTCTGAGTGTATCTTATCAAGTGAATTGAATCCTTCATCAGACTTTAAGCCTTTTATCAAAATGATAGCGTAGTTATTTATATCTATCGCTTTTTTCCATTCTTTTTTATGACAGAAATAGAAGATAAATCCTACGATTGAAGTAGTCATTCCGGAAAAAGCTCTTGCAAGACCTTGTGAAAGATAAGAAACGGCTTCATCTTTATTATCTGTAAAAAAGGCTATGTAGGAACCTATAACGCTGCTAAACATACCTGAGGCGTTATATTTTTTCAGAATTTCAAGTCCTTTATCGGTCTCACCAAGCATGAAAAGGATATTAGCCATGTGTCCTCTTATCGTAGCTTCGCTTATGTTTGGATCTTTGTTTTGAGGAAGCAATAAGATCACTTTATCGTAAAGATCGAGTGATTTACGCATCATTGCGCAGTCGCGTCTGGTTATACCATAGTATCCATATGTTTCTGCACCGATATTAAGGACCTCAAATGAATTGGGATATTTAACCAAGGCTTTGTCCACTTCGGTAATAGCTTCGTTATCAAAAGACATACAGAGCTTGTTTATGTTTTTTATGATATGATCGACACGATTATTTTTCATCTTATAACCAAGAAGAACATCTACCGATGTATCGAAAAGATCAGCCATTTCAACTATAAGAGAAAGTTCGGGAGTGGAGAGCCCCGATTCCCATTTGTACACGGCGCCAACTGTAACACCGAGAGCTTCGGCGAGTTTTTCCTGGGTCATTTTTCTTTCTTTTCTAAAGCTTTTTATGTTTTCAGCAAGATTCAGTTTCATGAGCGTTTCCTCCTATAAATCAGTTTCAGGTCAATAAGATTATATATTTTGAAGATCTATATAAACAGATACCGGTAATACGAGTTGTATTAAAAATATTATACCAACAGTATGGGTTGTTTTTATAATTATTTTATTGACAAAATAAAGAAGTGGTTTTAATATAAACATATGAACAGTTATTCATATGTTTAAATGAAAGGGAAAGAAATGGCTTTAAATGATGTAGAACACTGCGAATTACATGATGTTCATTTAGATCTGGTTAGTAGGATCAATAAAGAAATGCCTTCAGAAGATGAGCTTTACGATCTTGCGGAGCTTTTTAAGGTATTCGGCGATTCAACAAGGATCAGGATATTGTTTGCTTTGTTTGAATCCGAGATGTGTGTGTGCGATATTGCCGAGACTCTCAAGATGACTCAGTCGGCTATTTCACATCAGCTCAAGATACTTAAGCAGAGTAAGCTTGTCGGAAACAGACGTGAAGGTAAATCAATTATCTATTTTCTTGCCGATGATCACGTGCGTACCATTATCGATCAGGGCATAAATCATATAAATGAATAAATAGTGAAAGGATAAAGATTATGAAGAAGACATTTAAGTGTGAAGTAGATTGTGCAAACTGTGCAGCAAAGATGGAGGATGCGGTTAAAAAGGTTGAAGGTGTTATAAATGCCAGAGTTAATTTCATGACTCAGAAGTTTTCTCTTGAAGCCAATGATGATGTTTTTGATTCCGTATTTGAAAAGGCTGTAGCAGCCTGCAAGAAGGTTGAGCCCGACTGCGAGATCGAGGCTTGATATAAAAATCGGGGAGTGATGTTTGAGGAGACTTAAACTTCATTCCCTTTTTTAGAGGTAAACATTATGACGAAGAAACAAAAGAAAATGAGAAACAGAATACTGGTTGTTCTTTCGGTATTCTTTGTACTTTTGATCTTGGAAAAAACAGGAATGCTTGATAATGTTCCGCTACTTTTGAAGATTATCATCTTCCTTATCCCATATATTGCAATAGGTTACGATGTTATCAAAAAAGCTGCGATAAACATCAGGCACGGACAGGTTTTTGATGAGAATTTCCTGATGATGATCGCAACATTCGGGGCATTCGGAATCGGCGAGTATCTTGAGGCACTTGCGGTTATGCTCTTTTACCAGATAGGAGAGCTCTTCCAGGGTGTTGCCGTAGGAAAGTCTCGTCAGGCGATCACCGATATGATGAGCATTGCTCCCGAATATGCCAATATCATCGGTGAGGACGGACAGGTAAGGGAAGCCGATCCCGAGGACGTTAGTGTCGGAGATATCCTTCTTATCAGAGCCGGTGAAAAGATACCTGTAGACGGCGTTGTTGTGGAAGGTGAGTCTTTCATAGATACTGCGGCTCTTACAGGAGAATCCGTTCCCAGAAGAGCTTCTGAAGGAAGCGAAGTAATAAGCGGTTGTCTTAACGGTGAGGGAGTTCTTAAGATCAGAGCAACTAAGGCATATGAGGACAGTACGGTTGCCAAGATCCTTGAGCTTGTAGAAAATGCGAGCGACAAGAAATCAAGGATGGAGAATTTCATCACGAGATTTGCAAGATACTATACTCCCGTAGTTACGATAGGTGCGGTTCTTCTTGCTTTATTGCCGCCGCTTTTCGGTCAGCTCTCTTTTGCCGATTCGATTAAAAGAGCTTGTATATTCCTTATAGTTTCATGCCCTTGCGCACTTGTTATCTCGGTTCCTCTCGGATTCTTCGGTGGAATCGGAGCTTCATCCAAGATCGGTGTGCTTGTTAAGGGAAGCAATTTCCTTGAGGCTGCCGCAGGAATAACAAGAATTGTTTTTGATAAGACCGGAACGCTTACAAAGGGCGAGTTTGCTGTAACAGAAGTAAATGTAGATACAGGCGCCGGAATAAGCGAGAATGAGCTTGTGACGATGGCAGCTGCAGGTGAAGCAAGCTCCAATCATCCGATAGCTCTTTCAATTATGAATCATTACAAGAAGGTTAGCGGAGACACAGACGTTGACAGATCTCTTTTGTCCGATGCAAAAGAAATAGCGGGGCACGGAATATCTGTTAATTACAAGGGAAAAGAGCTTCTTGTCGGAAATCAAAAGCTTCTAAATGAAAACAAGATTTCTTTTACCGAATCTGACAGTGCGGGAACCGTTGTATATGTTGCTTATGACGGCAAGTACATGGGCTGCGTTGTTATCTCTGACATCATAAAAGACGGCGTTAAGGATGCTCTTAAAGCGATGAAGTCTGCCGGAGTAAAGAAGACCGTTATGCTTACTGGTGACAGACAAAAAGCTGCTCTTTATGTTGCTAATGAGATAGGAATTGATGATGCTCTGTACGAGCTTCTTCCTGCCGATAAGGTTGACAGGGTTGAAAAAATGCTTTTGGAAGGCGATAATGGTAGTAAGCTTGCGTTTGTAGGTGACGGAATCAATGACGCGCCTGTTCTTATGAGAGCAGATGTCGGAATTGCTATGGGTTCACTTGGAAGCGATGCCGCCATTGAAGCTGCGGATATCGTCATTATGGACGATGACATTTCCAAGATTCCCACTGTTATCAGGATTGCACGCAAGACTCTTAGAATAGTAAAAGAGAATATTACTTTTGCTCTTGTGGTAAAGGCTGCCATTCTTATTCTCGGAGCGCTTGGACTTACTACCATGTGGCTTGCGGTATTCGGTGATGTGGGTGTTGCGGTGATCGCAATTCTTAACTCCATGAGAGCACTTAAGATTGATAAATAAAGTAAATCTTTTTTGTGCTTGTCGGAGGAAATAAAATAATATGGCAAAAGCAGGACTGGACGTTGGAGAACTTCTCTTAAAGATCGTAACCGGTGAGACCGGCGAGATCAGCAAAGTTGACTATGCTCCTCAGAAACCGGATTTTATCGAGAATCCGGCTTTTGTGGATGAGACACCTTTGGAGAGGAGTTTACCTGAAGAGGAAGGCGTCGGTTCTGCTTTTTTTACGTCTCTTATAAGGCGCCTTTCCGAAAATAAAGATTGTAAGATGCATAAGGTTATGTTTCTTCGTCACGGAAAGGTTATAGCCGAGAGTTCTTTTACTCCGTATGCTCTTGATATGTGGCATGTCTCTTATTCAATGTGTAAGAGCATAGTATCGATGGCTATCGGAATTCTTGTATCAGAAGGGAAACTCACCGTTGAAGATAAGTTAAGCGATATCTTCAGTTCGAGGATGAATCCTTTCGCATTTCGCAAAAAGACTATCAAGGTTAAGCATCTTTTGAATATGTCGAGCGGAGTTGATTTTAACGAAGCCGGTGCGCTTAGCGGAAATGACTGGAGAAAGGGCTTTCTTGAAGCAGGTTCCAAATTTGAGCCCGGAACACAGTTTGAATACAACAGCATGAATACTTACATGCTTTCCGCGATAGTTACCGAGATTACGGGGCAATCATTGTTTCAGTTCTGCAGAGAGAGAATCTTTATCCCGATGGGTATTAAAAGAATTTTCTGGGAGAGTTGTCCGCAGAATATCACCAAAGGCGGATGGGGACTCTTTATCCGTACGGAAGATATGGCTAAGTTCGGTCAACTTTATCTGCAGAACGGTAAGTGGAACGGAGTACAGCTTATTCCCGAGGAATGGGTAAAAGAATCTGTTTCTCATCAGATTGAGACAGGAAAAGACGATAATGAGCACTACGGATATCAACTTTGGATAAATGATGACAGACCGGGCTCTTATGCATTTAACGGAATGCTTGGACAGAACGTTTTTGTTTATCCCGATATCGATATGATCGTAGTTACAAACGCGGGAAACGCAGATCTTTTCCAGACTTCGCCCATGGCGATTATGATAAGAAACAGCATGAAAGAAATTGAAGTTTTTGATCATGCTTTGGAAAAAGATTTTAAGGCAGAGTCTGAGTTGCATGCTCTTTGCAAGTCACTTAGCGGAGAGACAAGCTCTTTTCCCACAATAAAGGCAGGCGGATGGAAGAAACGTACGGTTGCGATGACAAGCGGAAGGACCAAAAGAAAGGTCGCTGAGTTTGAGTCTAAGAGAGCTAGCTTTAAAGCATCCGTTGCGTCTTATAATGTCCGAAATGAGAATATGCTTATTGCGACCTGGCTTCATAAGCTAAACGGCAAAGTATATGAGCTTGAAAATAAAACCTTTGGTATTTTTCCTATCTTGATGCAGGTTGTGCACAACAATTTTACCGACGGAATATCTAAGATTGGATTCAGACTTTTTGACAGCAATTTCTTTTTTATAGATATATATGAGGGAACGCAGATCTACAGCTTAAGATGCGGCTTTGGCGGGAAAAGATATGTAAATACCATAAACATGCACGGCGAAAATTATAAGGTATCCATGACCTCTTTTTGCACGACGGATGAGTACAACAGGCTTGTTATCCGTAATGAGATAAGCTTTCTTGAAGAAGCTTGCGTGCGCACTTTTAATATTCATTTTGAAGACAGTGCTTACGACAGAGAGGACAAAAAGGGCACGTTTATCCATCCTTCCGTTCCTACGGGTATCGAAATCAGATTAAATGAAACGCCGGGCTGGGATATTTTGGTCGATGGGATGAATAACATAGCACCTGAAGGACTTGGCGGCATGCATGGTATGATCTTTAACAGGATAATAAAAGGCGGTGTTAAGGACGTATTGCTTGAAGCTATAAAGAATTCGATACAGCCCGTAATACATGGTATACTGATTAAGTAATTTCAAAAAGGAGGCTTATTTTATGGCAAATAAGTTATATGATAAATTGGTCGCATGCAAAAATGCAGTGAGAGAAAAGACATCTTTTGAACCCGATGTTGCGCTTATCCTTGGCTCGGGCCTTGGAAACTATGCCGAGAACATTAAGGTTGAGACAGAGATTGAATATAAAGACATTCCGGGATTTCCCGTTTCAACGGTTCCCGGTCACGCAGGAAAGTTTATTTTCGGATATGTGGGCGATGTAAAAGTTGTCTGCATGAAGGGAAGAGTTCATTTTTATGAAGGATATGACATCAGTGATGTTGTTCTTCCCGTCAGACTTATGGGTATGCTCGGAGCAAAAATACTTTTCCTTACAAACGCATCAGGCGGACTCGGAGAAGGCTTCAGAGCAGGTGATCTTATGCTTATTACGGATCATATTTCATGCTTTGCACCCAATCCGCTTATCGGACCTAATCTTGATGAGCTCGGACCAAGATTCCCCGATATGTCCGAGATTTATAAAAAAGATCTTCAGGCTGTCATCAAAGAAGCTGCAAAGGAGAACGGTATCACTCTTAAAGAAGGCGTATATTGCCAGTTTACAGGCCCTTCATTTGAGTCACCTGCAGAGATACAGCTTCTTGCTAAGCTCGGAGTTTCAGCTGTCGGAATGAGTACCGTTAACGAAGCAATCGCTGCCAATCATATGGGACTTAGGGTTTGCGGCGTTTCCTGCATTGCAAACCAGGCATCGGGATTATCGGATACTCCTTTGTCACATGAAGAAGTTCAGGAGGCTGCAGATAAGGCTGCGCCTTTGTTTACCAAGCTTGTTACCGAGTCTATCAAGAAATTTAAGGCTTGATCATATTATTAAGAGACTAAAAATAAAAGGAACAGAGTTTACATGGAATCATTTACACTTTTGGTAGTCCTTGTTGGATTCGTCTTTGTTGCATATTTACTTGGAGTAAGAGACAGTATAGTCTCTGAAAAAAAGCTGACCGCATGGCTTAAAGAAAATTACGGTAACGCCCCTATGCGCAAGTATAAGGATTATGAGCTTGATCATATTAGGGGTTATTATGAAAATCATACAGAAGAATTTCAGATCGACGATATCACCTGGAACGATCTTAATATGGACGGTGTCTTTGCCAGGATGAATTATTGCCTGTCCGCTACGGGTGAAGAGTATCTATATTACATGCTCAGAACGCCACAGACCGGCGATGATTGCGAGTCTGTTTTCGATGACATGGAAAAAAAGATTTCTTTCTTTTCGGAAAACGGCGAAGCGCGTCTTAAGTATCAGCTTATTTTTAATAAGATTGGAAGAAAATCAAGGTATTCAATTTACGATTATCTGAAAGTTCTTGATAACAACATCGATTTCAGCAATAAGCGTCATTATCTGATGATCGTATTGATATTGCTTTCCATCGTCCTTTGCTTCTTTAAATTCGGACTTGGAATTATTCTTTTGCTTGCACTTACTGTGGGAAATATTGTCATGTATTTTGGGCAAAAGAACACTATAGAGCCTTATCTTGAGACCTACAGATATGTTCTTAAAGCGATCAATTCGGTAGCTCTTTTTTCTAAGAATAATTATCCCGAGCTTTCGGATGATATAGAGAAGCTTAAGAGTGCCGCCGATGAGCTTAAAGGTTTCGGACGAGGATCTTATATTTTGATGTCTCCGACCAGAATGAATTCTTCTGCGAATCTGACAGATCTTTTTCTTGACTATATCAGGATGTGGACGCATGTTGACATTATTAAATTCAACAAGATGTACAAGCTTATCCTGGAAAAGAGAAATGAGATGGATACCATTCTTACCATTCTCGGAAGATTGGATGCACTTATCAGTGTTGCATGTTTTAGAGCTTCTTTGCAAGGATGCGTATCTGTACCTGAGTTTACGACTGACGCTGATGGAATAAGATACAGTGCAAAAGAACTTATTCATCCCCTTATAGAGACACCCGTTCCAAACAGCATTAATACCGATAAGGGGCTGCTTATAACAGGCTCCAATGCTTCGGGTAAGTCAACTTTCCTTAAGACGGCCGCGATTAATGCCATTCTTTCGCAGAGCGTACATACAGCGATGGCAACGAGCTATAAGGCTCCTCTTTATAGGATATATTCCTCTATGGCTCTTAACGACAATATCCTTGAAGGCGACAGTTATTATATCGTTGAGATCAAGTCTATGAAGAGAATCATTGATGCTTCCAAGACTACGGGCGCGCCGGTTCTTTGTTTTGTTGATGAGGTACTGAGGGGAACCAATACGGTCGAGAGGATCGCTGCTTCCACTGAGATACTTAAATCTTTCGCGGACAGCGGAGTTCTTTGTTTTGCAGCGACGCATGATATTGAGCTGACAGCTCTTTTGAATAAGGATTTTAATCTATATCATTTTGAGGGAAATGTAACCGATAATGATGTTCATTTTGATTATATGATAAAAGAAGGCGCTGCGATCAATCGTAACGCTATTAGGCTTCTCGGTGTTCTTGCTTACGATAGCGGAATCGTCGACAGGGCGCAGAAGCTTGCTGATAAATTTACCGAAACAGGAGTATGGGCATAATGCTTGTAGAGATATTTACAGACGGTGCGGCAAGGGGAAACCCGGAGGGACCCGGAGGATACGGCGTTGTAATGCGCTACGTTGATGCCAAAGGTCAAGAACATATCAAGGAATTAAGCGCCGGATACGATAAGACTACCAACAACAGAATGGAGCTTATGGGTGCGATAGTGGGTCTCGAGAGCCTTAACAGGCCTTGCGATGTGATGCTTTATTCCGATTCTCAGTATGTTATCAAGGCATTTAATGACAAGTGGCTTGAAGGCTGGATACAAAGAGGTTGGAAAACAGCAGGGAAACAGCCGGTTAAGAATGTCGAACTTTGGAAGAGACTTCTTATGGCAGCCGAGCCTCATAATATTAAATGGAACTGGGTCAAGGGACACGCGGGACACCCTGAAAACGAAAGATGCGATGAGCTTGCAACATCTGCGGCTGACGCTGATGAAACAACATTACTTCATGATGATGGCGGTGATCTCAGATGATCTATTATATTGCGGATTGCCATTTTTTTCATAATGCACTTAATGAAAAGATGGATAAGCGCGGCTTTAAGAGCTGCGAAGAAATGAATGAGTATATGATCCGAAAGTGGAATGACAAGGTTACGAGAGCAGATACCGTTGTTATTCTCGGAGATCTTTCTCTTGGTAAGGTTGATGAGACCAACGAGCTTGTCAACAAACTTAAAGGTAAGCTTTGTCTGATCACAGGTAATCATGATAAATACGTTAATTCTCCGGATTTTGACAGAGACAGATTTGAATGGATAGATAATTATAGGGTTATCACTGATTCACAGAAAAAGGTTGTATGTTGCCATTATCCGATTCCTTTTTATGACGGGCAATATAGGAAAAGACATAACGGCGATCCGAAGACATATATGTTATACGGCCATGTCCATGATACAAGGGACGAGGTCCTTATGAAAAAGATAATAGAAATGATCGGAAGTACTCCGTATTATCCGATAGGAAGTGAGCATGAGAGTACGATTCCGTGTAATATGATCAATTGCTTTTGTATGAGATCGGATTACACGCCGCTTACTCTTTCTGAATGGATTAAATTATAATTTCACAGTTGTTAAATTTAATGTAATGTGTTAGACTGTCAAATAAGTAGTATTATTACTACTTATTTTTTTGCTTATAAACGGAAGGAGACTAACATGTTAATTTTGGTGCTGATTTTGGCACTTGTTTTTGGGGCAGTTCCCGAATCTGCTATATCCGAGCTGGGTTCGACACGGAACGAAAACAGTGCTTATGAGCAGACGCAGTACGATGCGGGATCCGATACCGAATCTGAATCGGAAACCGGATCGGAGACGGAAACGGAAACTTATGCAGAAACCGACTATGAAACATATGACAATGAGTATTCAGGTAATACCGGAACCCGGTTCTTTTATGAAATTGAGGAATACGAAGATAATCAAGATTATGAAGAATACCGGGATAATCAGAACTATGTAGAATATGAGAATAATCAGCAGGAACAGAATTATGAGGAAAATGCTTATCAGTTTAGTCCTAAGACGGGTTATGAATTTGGGCAGAATGTTGTAGACGGAAGATATGTATTTAATTCTCATGTATGTTCGGACAGAGACGTTCAGATGCTTGGGGAAGATAAACGCGAAGCACTATTTAATCTTGTTGATGCACTCATGGCAGGTAACGACACTTTTGAATGTCCCAACAAAGAGGCTTTAAAGTGGGCGACAAGGAAACAGTTTATAGATTATTTCTTCCCGCCGGCAAGTAATTGTATCAAGCCTGTCAGTTACAATGACGGTGTTGCTCAAATAGAATATCTGATTCCCGTGGATGAATTTCTAAACAGAGTAAATGAATTCCAATATCAGATAGAAGATGTATTAAATACAACTGTCAGACCTGAGTATTCGGACTTTGAAAAAGCACTTCTTTTGTATGATTACGTAAGTCAAAATTATACTTATGACTACGATGCTCTTGGCCTTGAGGATAGAAGCGGATTAAATCCCTATAGGGCGTTTGAAGCGAAAACTGGCATTTGTCTGGAGCTTAGCGGTTTGTATTCTTATCTGCTCTTGCAATGCGGAATACAGGCTGATTTTATGCGAGGCGGCGAGGGAATCGTAATTGAAACCGATAGGATCGGGCATCAGTGGAGCTTTGCCAGAATAAACGGTATCGATTATCATATCGATCCGACATACTCTTTACATAAACCGGATAAAGCCGATGACCACACAAGGCTTAATTTCTTCCTTATGTCTGATGATGCAAGACAGAAGAGGGGCAAATTCGATCCGGCCTACTACAAAATGAATGCAATAAAAGAAGATGTGAATGACAATTCTATGTATAAGGCTACAGATGAGAGATATGAAGAGCTTTGGCATGGATATTTTGTCGATCTGGATACGGAAAATAATATTGTTTATTATTGCGAATACAAAACAAACGAGGTCAGAGAGTTTTATTATGATGACTAATTGCAAATAAATGATTTCACAAAAAATAAACTATTGTTAATTCGCATGTAATATGTTATAATTCATCTCAGAGGGTTTGATAACACCCATTGACGCTTAATAAATGGAAGGAGAAATGAAATGTTTAAGTTTGTTTTTTTATCAAAAGCAGTGGCTTTTGTAATACTTAATGCCAGTCTGGCATTTTCGCCCTGCATGAAGATGCCTTTTAGATTTCCTGCAAAGCCTCCTGTAAAGGTGGCAGCTGTTGCAGAGCCTGTTGTACAGACTCCCGATGCAGAGAAGGATGACAAGGACGTTGAGGAAGACCTTTGCTCTTCAGAGGGTATCAACTATCCCGAGAACGATGCTGTTAATGCTGCTGAGATTCCTGACGGAATGGATGATCCTACAGAGGATACCGAGAGCGAGTCTGACACAGTAGAAGTTAAGATTGTAGACGGTAAGATTATTGAAGTAGGTTCTGATGACGCAGAGATTCCTGATGGAATGGATGATCCCACAGAGGATACCGAGAGCGAGTCTGATACAGTAGAAGTTAAAATCGTAGACGGAAAGATTATCGAAGTTGGTTCTGAGGATGATCTTGTAGCAGTTCCCGATGTCGATGATGAGGAAGAAAAGTTACATATGCTTGGTTCACCGGTTGTGTTTGATCAGGATGGTAATATGATAGTTGAGGAAGAGATGTCTATGTTAGGCTCACCTGTTGCATTTGATCAGGACGGCAATGTTATAGTTGAGGAAGAGATGTCAGCTGTAGGTACTCCGACAGTTGCTGCTGTTGGTACTCCTACTATAGCTGCAAAGGATGCAATTGTTGAGGATGATGAAGAAGATCTTTGCTCTTCTGAGGGTATCAATTACCCTGAGAATGATCAGGATGCAGAAGAAACTGATAATGCAGAAATCGATGATACCAATGAGTAATTTTTAATATTTTTAATTTGCGGGTGTTACTTAAATCTAATATATAGTTATTTTTACAAAACAGGTCGTTCATATTTTATGGGCGGTCTGTTTTGTATTTATGGGAAATAAAAAACGTCGAGGGCATAAGCCTTCGACGTTTTTGTATGCAATGAATGTAATAATTACTCGCCAAATACAGCGATGTAATCCTTCTGGAACTTCTCGATACCCTGATCTGTAAGAGGGTGATGTGTCATCTGCTCGATAACCTTGTAAGGAACAGTTGCGATGTCCGCACCTGCAAGAGCGCAATCGGTAACGTGCATAGGATGACGGATACTTGCTGCGATGATCTCTGTTGAGATGTTGTGTATGTTGAAGATCTCAGCAACTTCAGAGATAAGATCTGTTCCGCGAACAGAAATGTCATCGAGACGTCCAAGGAAAGGACTTACAAATGCAGCGCCTGCTCTTGCTGCAAGAAGAGCCTGGTTTGCTGTAAAGATAAGTGTCATGTTAACCTTGATTCCCTCGGCTGCAAGTGTGTGGCAAGCCTTAAGACCTTCTGTGGTCATAGGAATCTTAACAACCATGTTCTTGTGAATCTTAGCTATTTCACGGCCTTCGTTGATCATGCCCTCAGCGTCAACTGTTGTAGCTTTTACCTCTCCACTGATAGGTCCGTCAACGATAGAAGCTATCTCAGCAACTACCTGATTGAAATCACGGCCTTCTTTTGCGATAAGTGATGGGTTTGTTGTAACTCCGCAAATGACACCCATATCATTTGCTTTTCTAATGTCATCGACATTAGCTGTGTCAAGAAAGAACTTCATAATTTAACTCCTTGTTTTAATACATTAATACTTTTTACTACCAAACTAACACAACTTAAAATATAACACTATTTCGTAATTTTTCAATATGAAATTATTAGCTAAAATTGCCCAAATATTGCTATCTATCAATTGACTTTACCGGTTGAAAGTGTTAAAGTGTAGAAAGACTATTTGTATTAGAGGAGAGAAGGTATGATTATCAAAGTTTTAATGTTACTGGTTTTCTTTTCTGTAATGATCTACATCGGAATGATGTGCAGAAAGAACTCTACTGACGTAAGTGGTTTTGTATTGGGCGGAAGATCCGTTGGCCCCTGGGTTACGGCATTTGCTTACGGAACATCTTATTTCTCGGCGGTTATCTTTGTCGGATATGCCGGACAGTTCGGATGGAAATACGGTATTGCTTCAACATGGGTCGGCATCGGCAATGCTCTTATCGGTTCACTTCTTGCATGGGTTATCCTCGGAAGAAGAACACGTATCATGACACAGCATCTTGACTCGGCAACAATGCCGCAGTTCTTTGCCGCTAGATTCGGCGGAAGATCTCTTAAGATAGCAGCATCCGTTATCACATTTATTTTCCTTATTCCATATACAGCTTCATTGTATAACGGACTTTCAAGACTTTTCGGTATGGCTTTTAACATCGATTATTCAATCTGTGTAATTGTAATGGCCGTACTTACAGGTATATATGTTATCGCCGGCGGTTACATGGCTACAGCGATCAACGATTTTATTCAGGGTATCATCATGCTGATCGGTATCAGCGCAGTTGTACTTGCCGTTCTTAATTCACAGGGCGGATTCCTTGCAGCTATCGACGGACTTGCACGAATAAGCGATGAAACTGTTTCAACGACTCCCGGTGTTTTTGCATCATTCTTTGGACCCGATCCCATCAATCTTCTCGGTGTCGTAATCCTTACATCGCTTGGAACATGGGGACTTCCTCAGATGGTTCAGAAGTTCTATGCGATCAAGAGTGAGAGAGCAATCTCAAAAGGAACAATAGTTTCTACATTCTTTGCATTTATTGTTGCCGGCGGATGCTATTTCCTAGGCGGCTTCGGAAGACTCTTTTCCGATAAGATTGATATTGCGGCAAACGGCTTTGACAGCATCGTTCCTACAATGCTTTCGGGACTTCCCGATTTCCTTATTGCTGTTGTTGTAGTGCTTGTTCTTTCAGCTTCAATGTCAACACTTTCATCACTTGTTCTTACAAGTAGTTCTACTCTTACACTGGATCTTTTGAAAGGTCACGTAGTTAAGAACATGGATGAAAAGAAACAGCTCCTTATCATGAGAATCCTGATCGTTGTATTCGTTGGAATCTCTGTTGTTATCGCAATTGTTCAGTACAAGAGAAATGTAACGTTTATCGCTCAGCTCATGGGTGTTTCATGGGGCGCACTTGCGGGAGCATTCCTTGCACCTTTCCTTTACGGATTGTACTTTAAGTTCATCACAAAGGCAGCCGTTTGGGTTAACTTCGTATTTTCTACAGTAGTAATGATCGCAAATATGCTTGTAAGACCTAAGTTCCCTACACTCTTACAGTCACCCATCAATGCCGGTGCATTCTGCATGCTTGCAGGACTTGTGATTGTTCCTTTGATCTCTGCATTTACCAAGAAGCCTCCGAAGGATCTTGTGGACGGCGCATTTGCTTGCTACAACAAGGAAGTTCTTGTACATCAGAGCACATCACTTTCAGATGATTCTGAGTAATGTTTGTAAAAAGAGGTTTTTATGTCACTACACGTTTTAAAAAATAATGATATAGCAATTAAGGTTGAGGACCACGGCGCAGAGCTTAGATCTTTGACCAAGATTGATTCCGGAAAAGAATTTATGTTTCAGGCTGATCCCAAGTACTGGGGAAGAACTTCACCGGTTCTTTTTCCTATAGTAGGTGGACTCTGGGAGAATAAGTACATCTATGACGGTGTCACTTACGAGCTTCCCAAGCATGGTTTTGCAAGAGACATGGATTTTAACTTGGTAAAAGAAACTTCTGATGAGCTTTTATTTGAATTAAAAGATACAGAAGAAACTATGAAAGTTTATCCGTTTAAGTTTGCATTGCAGATAGGATATAAGCTTGAAGGAAGTAAGGTTACCGTTACTTATAACGTTAAGAATGACAATGACGGAACTTTTTATTTCTCAATAGGTGCTCATCCGGCATTTACTTGCGATCTTAACACCGATGAGCTCTTGTTTGAAAAAAACGGAGCTGCGGTAAAAGATACGCTTAAGTCAGGTGTTATCGATATGAGCAGCGGATGTCTCTCCGAAAAGGTAATAGATGTTAAGACTACCGAAGGAGTTCTTGCGCTCGAGCCAAAGCTTTTTGATGAGGATGCACTTATATTTGAGGACAGACAGTCAGATAGCGTTACGATCATTCGTAAGGACGATGCGGATAAGGTGAAGGTCAGCTTTGATGCGCCTTTATTCGGTGTTTGGTCTCCCGATAAAAAGAATGCGCCGTTTGTATGCATCGAGCCTTGGAACGGAAGATGCGACAGAGTTGGCTATGGACACGCTCTTGAAAAAAGAGAACACGGCAACAGATTAGAAAAAGGAGAGAGCTTCAACACAGCTTTTTCTATAGAGATTTTATAAAGGTTTGAATATATGGTTATTGATTTTCATACCCATACATTTCCCGATTCTATTGCGGCGCGGGCTGTAGATAGCCTTAGTAAAGAGGCTCATATTGTGGCTTACACGGATGGTACGGTTTCGGGACTTATAGATTCGATGGATAAGGGCGGCATTGATATGTCCGTCCTTTTACCAGTTGCGACAAATGCATCTCAGGTTGAAGGCATTAATGATAAGGCTTTACGTGTAAATGAAAAGTATCATGACAGACTTATTTCTTTTGGCTGCATTCATCCTGAGTACTCGAGGTACAAAGAGGAGCTTAGACGCCTTAAGAATGAAGGTATAAAGGGGATTAAAATTCATCCGGTTTATCAGAAGGCTGACATAGATTCCAAGCCTTTTCTTGATATCATATATGCCGCGTGTGAAAATGATCTTATTGTTATAACTCATGCGGGTCTCGATATCGGCTTTCCGGGAGTTGTAAACTGTTCTCCAAAGATGTGCAGAAATGTTATCAACACCATCGGGGAATTTAAGTTTGTTTTGGCTCATATGGGTGGTTGGCGCAATTGGGATGAAGTTCCGCTTTATCTTCAAGATACTTCCGTATATCTTGATACGTCTTTTTCATCGGGAAGAATACAGGCTCTTTCTGACGGTTACTGGGATAATAAAGACAAAGCTATGCTTGATAAGGACGGCTTTATCAAGCTTGTTACTGCATTCGGAAGCAGAAGGATATTGTTTGGAAGCGACAGCCCTTGGTCATCACAGAAAGAGTCGACGGAATATATTAAGTCGCTTGGCTTTAGCGACGATGATCTTGAAAAGATCATGTCAGACAATGCACGTGATCTGTTAGGCTTATAAAAGGATAAACAAATGAAAAAGATAAAAAAGTATTTGGTTGAAAACGGCTATACGCCATTAGGGTTATATCATTCATTGCATATACTTGAAGTGTTTATAGGTGCTCCGATAGCGTTTTTGGTTTATTTGATCATGGGTCACTTTTATGATGATGCATTTACGATTATATTGGCTGTATTAGTCGTAGTGGTTTTAATTATTATATTCACCGAATGTATAACTTATACATTGTGTAGGTGCCCGGGATGCGGAAGAGGTTTGAGAATAGAGAGTATGTTCCAAACTCATTGTATGTACTGCGGTGAAGATTTAGACGGTGAATTTCATTGGCAATCCGAGGTCATGGCTGAACAAATAAGAGAAGATGCTGAAAAAGAGGAACAAAAAATAGAGGAACAAAAAGAAGAGCATAGATCTTTGGATACCGTAAACGTAATCGTCAGAAGAGCTACCGTTAAGGATATTCCGTTTTTGATTACCCTTCTTTCACAGGTCCTTGAAGTTCATGCAAGCATCAAGCCTGATTATTTTGTATCCGGATATACTAAATACAACTCAACCGAGCTTGAAGATATACTTGATGATGAGAGTAAGAGAGTGTATGTCGCAGAAATCAACGGAGCAGCCGTGGGATATGCTTTCTGCGATATTAAGGAAATGCCTGCTAAGCCGTTCGTACAACATTTTAAGTACATGTACATCGATGATATTTGTATCGATTCCAATTTCAGGGGAAAAGGTGTTGCAACGAAGATATTTGAACATGTCAAAGAAGAAGCCGGAGCGCTCGGCTGCAGAGAAATAACCTTAAATGTCTGGACAGGCAATCGAAGAGCTTTTGCTTTTTATCAAAAGATGGGAATGAAGCCTCAGAAGACAACGATGGAGATAAAAGTATAAAATTCAAAGAGCTGTGAATCATAAGATTCACAGCTCTTTTTTGACGCCAAACGGCGTATTATTTGTTTTTGCTAAAAATCAGATCTGTTCAAGATCTTCCTGCGTAAGCATCTTAATAGATTTATTAGCGGCAAGCTTAGCTTCGGCGTTCTTGGTATCGCTTACTCTGAAGATCATGTAAGCGTGATCTTTGTTGGAACCGCCGGAGAAAGCGTACATGTACTCGATGTTTACCTTGGCTTCATCGAATACTGTAAGAAGTTTATCAAGTCCGCCCATTTCATCCGGTATCTCGATTGCAAGAACAGGAGTGAGGCTTGCAACGAAGTTATTCTCCTTAAGAGTGTTAACAGCTGACAGAGCATCGTCTACTACAAGCCTTGCGATACCAAAGTCCTTGGTCTCTGCAAGAGAAGTAGCACGCATGTCGATCTTATTGGCTGCAAGGACACCTGTCATCTTCTTTAAGGTTCCGGGTTTATTTTCAAGAAATACTGAAATCTGCATAACGCTCATAGCTGTATCCCCCTTGTCTTTTTATATTTATATTATATATGATTTTGCAGTTAAAATCTCGGTTTAAAGACTATTATCAAATCTTTCTGTTATCGATAACTCTTACGGCTTTTCCTTCGCTTCTTGCGATTGACTTGGGAGCGAGGAGAGAAACCTTGGCTTTGATGCCGAGCATTGACTTAAGGCCTTCTACAAGCTTCTTCTGACGTTCCTCAATCTCACCGACGTTATCTGTGAACATCTCGGGAGTCATCTCAACCTGTACATCAAGAGTATCTGTGTTGTTAACTCTGTCTACAACAATCTGATAGTTAGCTGCATAGCCGTTGTTCATAAGAACAGTTTCGATCTGGCTGGGGAATACGTTTACTCCGCGGATGATAAGCATATCGTCTGAACGACCCATAGGCTTAGCCATACGTACGTGGGTTCTTCCGCAAGAGCATTTCTCTCTTGTGAGCTTACAGATATCTCTTGTGCGATATCTGATCATGGGGAATGCTTCTTTATCTATAGCAGTAAATACGAGCTCACCTTGTGATCCTTCGGGAAGAACTTCCTCTGTATCGGGATCGATGATCTCAGCGATAAAGTGGTCTTCATTTATATGCATTCCGTTTTGTTCAGAACATTCAAATGCAACACCGGGGCCTGAGAGCTCTGTAAGTCCGTAAATGTCGTAAGCCTTTATTCCGAGAGTTTTCTCGATATCGGCACGCATTTCTTCGCTCCATGCTTCAGCACCGAAGATCCCGGCTTTAAGAGGAATATCATCGGGACCGTAGCCCATTTCTTTAAAACGCTCAGATAAATAAGCTGCATAGCTTGGAGTACAGCAGAGGATAGTAGCACCAAGATCATTTATGAACATAATCTGTCTGTCTGTATTTCCCGAACTGATTGGTATAGTAAGAGAGCCTACCTTGTGTGAACCGCCGTGAAGTCCGGCACCGCCAGTGAAAAGACCGTATCCGTATGCAACATGAACGACGTCTTCATCAGTTCCGCCTGCAGCCATGATTGCACGGGCACAGCAGTCTTCCCAGAGATCAAGGTCGTGCTGAGTATAATAAGCAACAACTCTTTTACCAGTAGTTCCGGATGTTGAGTGGATACGTACACATTCCTTTAAGGGTTTACCGAGAAGTCCGTAAGGATATGCATCTCTTAAATCTTTTTTTGATAAAAAGGGAAGCTTATGGAGATCGTCAACTGACTTGATATCATCAGGTGTAACGCCTTTTTCTTCCATTTTTTTGCGGTAGTAGGGGACATTATCCCATACATGCTTAACCTGTTTAACTAGTTTTTCTGATTGAATCTTGCGAATTTCCTCATAAGGGGCGCATTCGATTTCTTTCTGATAATATCGCTCCATGTCTTTCTCCTTTGTTGTTAATATGAGTAATGCTTACTGATTCTTACCAAGCTCGAAAGCTTTTTTGTTCATCTCAAGGAACTTGGCGGGTACATTGGCTTCAAGAGACTTCATCCAGGCTTCTTCCGGGAGATCGAAGTAGTGTGAGAGTCTTCCTAAAAGTACGATATTTACAGCCTTGGCTGAACCTGCCTGCTCTGCAAGTGAAAGGCAATCAAGAGCATCAACCTTAGCTCCTGAAGCTTTTAACTTGGATACAAGATCTTCCGGGTACTCTGCAGCACCTGTAATTACAGGCATAGGATCGATCTGCTGAGTATTTGTAACGATCTGTCCGTCCTTTTTAAGGAAAGGAAGCCATCTTGCTGCTTCAAGTATCTCGAATGAAACGATGTAATCTGCCTCACCCTTGTCGATAACGGGAGAGTAAACCTTATCACCGTATCTTACATATGTAACAACGGATCCGCCTCTCTGAGACATACCGTGAACTTCGGACACCTTAACGTCATAGCCCTGTGAAAGAAGGAGATGTCCCAATAATTTGCTGGCAAGAAGTGAACCCTGTCCACCAACGCCGACGATCATAATATTCTTAGTTTCCATTATCAGGCCTCACTTTCCGCAGTGCTTTCAAATGCACCAACAGGGCACATCTGTGAACATACATTGCATCCTACGCATAATGTGTTATCTATTGTAGCCTTACCGTTCTTCATAGAGATAGCAGGGCATCCGATCTTCATACATGACTTACAGCCAACACACTTGTCGGTATTAACCTTAAGAGGTTTGTTGTGCTTAACGTATTTAAGAAGTGCACAAGGTCTTCTTGAAATGATAACTGAAGGAGCTTCAACATTGAGCTCTTCCTTGAGTACCTCATCACACTGATTTAAGTTATATGGATCAACGACTCTTACGCGCTCAAAGCCCATAGCTTTGCAAAGAGCTTCAAGGTCGATCTTTCCTGCAGGGTCACCCTTGATGTTATATCCTGTAGTTGGGTTCTGCTGATGACCTGTCATTCCTGTAATTGAGTTATCTACGATAACGATAGTTGAATTGGACTGATTATATGCAACATTGGCAAGTCCTGTCATACCGGAATGCATGAAAGTTGAATCACCGATAACGGCAACAGTTTTCTTCTCGCTTTCAGCGCCGCGGACCTTGTTAAATCCGTGTACGGCACCGATTGATGCACCCATGCAAAGAGTCATCTCGATTGCTCCGAGAGGCGGAACTGCGCCGAGTGTATAACATCCGATATCACCAAGAACGGTGCAATTATTCTTTTTAAGAGTGTAAAAGAGTCCTCTGTGAGGGCAGCCTGCACACATAACGGGAGGTCTTGCGGGAATCTGTTCATCAATTGCAAAGCTGTCATCCACATCCTTGCCGAAAGCCCTTGCAAGCAGATTCTGAGAGAACTCATCACAGATAGGAAGAAGTTCTTTTCCGGTAACTTCGATTCCAAGAGCCTTAACGTGATTTTCGATAATGGGATCAAGCTCTTCAACAACAAAGAGCTTATCAACTTTAGCTGCGAAGTTCTTAATAAGATCGCAGGGAAGAGGATTGGTCATTCCAAGCTTAAGAACACTTACGGAATCACCGAAAACTTCTTTTACATATTGATATGAAGTGGAGCAGGTGATGATACCTATTTCAGTACCGCCTATTTCAACTCTGTTTATAGGATTCTCCTCGGCGAATGCGATAAGATCCTTGGTACGCTGTTCAACGATGGGGTGACGCTTCTTGGCATTACCGGGCATCATAACGTACTTTGCGATATTCTTTTCATAAGGCTTATCGGGAACTACACGTTCGCCGGGTACTACGATTGACTGAGAATGAGCAACTCTTGTGCACATCTTAAGAAGTACGGGAGTGTCGAATTTCTCTGAGATCTCATAAGCAAGCTTGGTGTATTCAAGTGCTTCTTTGGAATCCGAAGGCTCGATCATGGGAACCTTGGCAGCGATAGCATGGTGACGTGAATCCTGCTCGTTCTGAGAAGAGTGCATTCCTGCATCGTCTGCAACGACTATAACAAGACCGGCATTAACGCCTGTGTAAGACATTGTATAAAGAGGGTCTGCGGCAACGTTGAGTCCAACGTGCTTCTGAGCACAGAATGCTCTGCGACCTGCGAGTGATGCACCGAAAGCCGATTCCATAGCAACTTTCTCGTTCGGCGCCCATTCGCAATATATTTCATCATACTTGGCAGCTTCTTCGGTAACTTCGGTACTTGGAGTTCCGGGATAGCTGGAAATAAAGCAGACTCCGGCCTCATAAAGACCGCGAGCAACTGCCTTGTTGCCCAGCATGAGCTGCCCGTTCTTTGTTTGATCCATGGTAAAAAACCTCCTACAGAATAAATATACCAATTTAACGCGATAAAGCTAATATATCATATTTGACCTTTAAATAAAATATGTTTATACTTTACTTTA
This sequence comes from Butyrivibrio sp. XB500-5, assembly GCF_003625505.1. Lineage (NCBI taxonomy): Bacteria > Bacillati > Bacillota > Clostridia > Lachnospirales > Lachnospiraceae > Butyrivibrio > Butyrivibrio sp. XB500-5. The sequence continues at coordinate 83,318 of NZ_RAIS01000001.1, read as the reverse complement.
TCACTTTAAAGTGGAGGATTTCTTTATGCCAATAACAGATTTACTGGAACGCAACAGCAAGTTGTATGGGGATGAGGTTGCTCTTGTCGAGATCAATCCTGAGATCAAGGAAGAGCAAAGGGTTACATGGAAGGAATATGAGCTTATTCAGCCGACTTCCACAGCATATTACAGAAGACAGATCACATGGTCTGTATTTGATGAAAAGGCAAACAGAGTTGCCAATATGCTTATAGAAAGAGGGATTAAAAAAGGACAGAAATGTGCGATCCTTCTTATGAATTGTCTTGAATGGCTTCCCATTTATTTCGGAATACTTAAAGCGGGAGCTATCGCAGTGCCTCTCAATTTCAGATTTGACGCGGAAGAGATAGATTATTGTCTTAAAGCTTCGGATTCGGATGTTCTTTTCTACGGTCCCGAATTTATCGGTCGAATCGAGGATATAGCCCAGAAGATCAAGAAAGAAACTCTTCTTTTCTTTGTGGGAGATCAGTGTCCGTCCTATGCGGATGATTACTACAGACATGTTTCCAACAGTTCATCCGTTGCTCCAAGGATCCTTATCGAGGACAAGGATGATGCTGCAATCTATTTTTCATCGGGGACGACAGGCTTTCCCAAGGCTATTTTACATATTCACACAGCGCTTATGCAGTCAGCCAAGATGGAAGCAATTCATCATGAGACAACTCACGAGGACAATTTCCTTTGCATTCCGCCTCTTTATCATACCGGCGCCAAGATGCACTGGTTCGGTTCATTATACACAGGTAGCAGAGCTGTATTGTTAAAAGGAAACTCGCCTGAGGCGATTTTCAGAGCCGTTTCTGAGGAAAGATGCACTATTGTATGGCTTCTTGTTCCGTGGGCTCAGGATATTCTTGCAGCTTTGGATTCCGGAAAGCTCAAGATTGAAGACTATCATCTCAAACAGTGGAGACTTATGCACATCGGTGCTCAGCCTATTCCGCCGAGCCTCATTAAGAGATGGCTTCAGTATTTCCCTAATCATAAGTACGATACCAACTACGGACTTTCTGAATCAACAGGTCCCGGTTGCGTACATCTCGGTGTTGAGAATGTAAGCAAGGTAGGTGCTATCGGAATTCCGGGCTATGGCTGGAAGACCAAGATCGTCGACGAAGAGGGCAAGAACGTTAAACAGGGTGAAATCGGAGAACTTTGTGTAAAAGGTCCCGGAGTCATGGTAGAATATTATAAGAACCCCGAGGCAACAGCCGAGATTTTAAAAGACGGTTGGCTCTTTACGGGTGACATGGCACGTCAGGACGAAGATGGATTCATCTTCCTTGTTGATCGTAAGAAAGACGTTATCATTTCCGGCGGTGAGAATCTCTATCCCGTACAGATTGAGAGCTTCCTTATGAAGAACGACAAGATTCACGACGCTGCCGTTATCGGACTTCAGGATGACAGACTTGGTGAGATCGCTGCTGCGATCATACAGGTTAAAGAGGGCATGACTCTTACAGAGGATGAAGTTGAGCGCTTCTGCGTTGATCTTCCCAGATACAAGAGACCCAGAAAGATCATATTTGATAAGGTCCTTCGTAATCCCACAGGTAAAATCGATAAGCCCAAGCTTCGTGAGAAATACTGCGGAGCACATCTTGTGGAACGACAGAATCAGTCATGATGTATAAGTTATAAACTTATGTAAGTATGCATTGAACATAAAGGATGGAGATATGGATAAGAATGCCGTAGCAGTAGTCCTTCAGATGCTTCTGTGCATCGCTGTCTTAATATTAAATAGGAAAATCTTTATAAGCGGCTTCAAAGGGCTTTTGGACAGAGTACCCAACAGGTACAGTCTTATGGCCCTTGGAAGCGTCGCTTCTTTTATTCAGGGAATCTTTTTAAGGTCGTTTTTAAAGACCGCGATCATCATAACTTTATTCGCTATTTTTAATTTAATAATCGATTATTTGATCCGAGAATACGATGGCGATTTGCTTAAAGTAAACGCACCTATTGTTCTGTCTTATAAAAAACAGGCAGAGTGCTTTGTGTTTATAGTGATCGGAATATCCGTTATTACTTTTATGATATGGATGATCGCAGGGGCACAAATTGGGACGGCGTTAGATAAAGCATGTTCTGTACTTATTTGTGCTTGTCCGACTGCTTTGTTTATCTCAGCCTCTCTTTATTTTAAATCGGCTAGAAAACTTAGTGAAAAGAATGAGATTCTTTTTAAAGACGATGCAATTATCGAAAATGCCGCTGATGCAGACATTTTACTATTTGATAAAACTGGTATCATAACAAAGGGTGAACCTGTTGTGACGGAGGTCTTTTCTTCAGATTCACTTACTAAGAGTGGTTACAGTGCGCTGAAAGCCAATCCTTCGGAAGATGAGCTTATAAGACTCGCGGGAATAATGGAATCACACAGTAAGCATCCGATAGCAAAGGCTGTTACCGAATATGCATATAACCGCTGCGAATTTGAAAGTAACGAAGTGTCAGGTTTTATCAAGTTTGAAGGCAAAGGCCTTGAGGGTAAGATTGACGGAAATATTATCAGGTGTGGAAGTCATGATTTTATAAGTAATCATGCTATCATCCCGGCTGAGATAGAAGAGCGCGCCCAGATGTTTTCTTCACTTGGTAAGACTCCCATTTATTATTCCAAGGACAATAAACTTCTTGGGATAATTGCTGTCTCTGACAATATAAAAGAAAATACTCAAAAAGGTGTTATTGAGCTCAAAAACATGGGAATAAATCCAGTGATGTTAACCGGAGATAATGAAAAGACGGCAAAGACAATCGCCGAGCAGGCGGGCGGTCTTGAAGTTGTTTCCGGAATAATAGCAGGAGAAGAGCGGAAAATTGCAGATGATTATATGGAAAAGGGCAGCTGCGCGATTGTTTTGAATGATAATAACGACGATGAACTTATAATTCCCGAAGGCTCTGCGTCCATGCTTGCTGCGGCTTTCAGGCTTTCAAAAAATACACTTTTAAATATTCGTCATAGTTTTTTGTGGTTCTTAATATATAATATAATAATGATTCCGATAGCAGCGGGATGTTTGGAAGTTATCTTCGGAATACTTATAAGCCCGTTACTATTTGCGATAATTATGTGCTTTTCTTCAGTTCTTTTTACGGCACATGCTCTTACTACCGGGGAAAAAGATATTACTGATTCAAGTAAAGACAAGAAATTACAAAGCATAAATTGGAGGAGAAAATGGAAAAAAAGATCAAGATTAAATACTTTAACGATAAGCTTGAAAAGCTGACTTATATTGACGGAAAATCAGACTGGATCGATCTTAGAAGTGCTGAGGATATTGACCTTAAGCAGGGAGAATTTAAGCTTGTTCCTTTGGGAATAGCAATGGAGATCCCTGAAGGATATGAAGCACACATTGTTCCAAGAAGTTCTACATTCAAGAATTTCGGCGTTATTCAGGCCAATCACATGGGTGTTGTCGATCATTCATATTGCGGAGACAACGATCAGTGGTTCATGCCTGTTATCGCAATGAGAGATACACATATTGGTTTTAATGACAGGATCTGTCAATTTAGGATTATGGAGAATCAGCCTGCAATAGTATTTGACGAGTGCGATCACCTTGAAGGTGCCGACAGAGGCGGCTTTGGTTCTACAGGAAAGAACTGATGAAGTATCTTTTGACCTATACGTAGTATTGAAAAAATAGTATTCTGTGCTACAATAATAAATCGTTTGAATAAAGAAAATACTTAATAAACAGAGGTTTGAAAATGGCTAAAATTCGTACAAGATATGCGCCGAGCCCGACGGGACGTATGCATGTCGGAAACTTAAGAACAGCTCTTTATGCTTATCTTATAACAAAGCATGAGGGCGGCGATTATATTCTCAGAATTGAAGATACAGATCAGGAGCGCTATGTTGAGGGTGCTACGGAGATCATATACAAAACACTTAAGGATACGGGACTTATCCATGATGAAGGCCCCGATGTAGGCGGAGATGTCGGACCTTACGTTCAGAGTGAGAGACAGAAGGCCGGTATTTATATGACCTATGCAAAAGAGCTTGTGGAGAAGGGTGAAGCTTATTATTGCTTCTGTGACCAGGAGAGACTTGCTTCTCTTGTTCAGGTTGTTGAGGGAAAAGAGATAAGCGTTTATGATAAGCATTGCCTTTCTCTTTCAAAAGAAGAGGTTGAGAAGAACCTTGCAGAGGGTAAGCCTTTTGTTATCAGACAGAACAACCCGACTGAAGGAACAACAACCTTCCACGACGAGCTTTACGGAGATGTAACGGTTGATAATAAAGAGCTTGATGACATGATCCTTATTAAGTCGGACGGCTATCCTACATACAACTTTGCCAACGTTGTTGACGATCATCTCATGGGAATCACACACGTTGTAAGAGGTAACGAGTATATCTCTTCATCACCTAAGTACAACAGACTTTACGATGCTTTCGGATGGGAGATTCCCAAGTACATTCATTGCCCTCTTATCACTGATGAGGAGCACAAGAAGCTCTCTAAGAGAAGCGGACATTCTTCATTCGAAGATCTTATCGAGCAGGGCTTCCTTCCAGAGGCAGTTGTTAACTTTGTTGCACTCCTTGGATGGTCACCCGAAGATAACAATGAGATCATGAGCCTTCAGGAGCTTATCGAGAAATTTGATTACAGACGTATCAATAAGTCACCCGCCGTATTTGATTACACTAAGCTTAAGTGGATGAACGGCGAGTATCTTAAGAAGATGGACGAAGATGAGTTCTTTAAGACAGCTAAGGCTTATATTGTCGATGCACTTAAGGAAGAGGGCGACAGTGTTATTTCAGCTGATGAAGCCAAGCTTAAGCAGATATCTAACATGGTCAAGACTCGTATCGAGATCTGGCCCGATATTGCTGATATGGTCAAGTTCTTTGCTAAGCTTCCCGAGTACGACACAGCGATCTACTCACACAAGAAGATGAAGACCAATGAGGAGACTTCACTTGCGGTTCTTAAAGAGGTTCTTCCTTTGCTTGAGGGTCTTGATGAGAAAGATTATGTAAACGATACGCTTTATGCACTTCTTTCGGATTACATCAAGAACAAGGAATACAAGAACGGATATGTTCTTTGGCCTGTAAGAATCGCCGTTTCCGGTAAAGAGATGACTCCTTGCGGAGCAACGGAGCTTATGGAAGTTATCGGTAAAGAAGAGACAATCAAGAGAATCAAAAAAGGAATCGAGTTACTTGAAAAATAAAATCCTTAATTTTAAGGATGGCAGTGTTACATTAAATGCCGCGCAGTATGAGGCGATAACTCATAAAGACGGCCCTGCAATGATCCTTGCGGGGCCGGGAAGCGGCAAGACTTTCGTTATAGTTCACAGGATCAAGTTCTTAATTGAAAATCTTGGCGTAATGCCGTCATCTGTTTTAGTTATCACATTTACAAGATCAGCTGCCTATGAGATGCAGCAAAGATTTATGAAGATCACGGATAGTTCTTATCCCGAAGTGTCGTTTGGCACTTTTCATTCCATCTTTTATCAAATGCTTATAGACCTTAGATCAAAGCCGGGAAAAAGGGTAAAGCTAGAAGTTGCAAGCGAAAGCTTTAAACTCAAGATAATGTGCGATATTCTGCACAGAGTAAATAACCGCGTTTACAGTGAACAAAAGAATGAAAAACTCACTGATCCTGAGATTGTCGATGCATCTAAAGACATTCTTTCTGAGATTTCAAGGCTTAAAAATACGGGCTCTAAAAACACAGAAAACAATGCCAATAATACAAACAACAGCAACATCCCTTTTCATGAGTATTTCCGGGAAATTCAAGATGAGTATGAACGTCGCTTAAAAGAATTTGGGAAGATAGACTTTGATGATATGATCGTTGAAAGCTGCAATGAATTATCAAGACCGGGAAATCCGTATTTGAATAAATACAAGCATATCCTCATCGATGAATATCAGGATATTAATCCTATGCAAAAAAGAGCAGTTGATCTGCTTAAAGGAAATAACGGAAATCTCTTTATTGTCGGTGATGACGATCAGTCTATATACGGTTTTCGAGGATCCAATCCCGGTCTTATGAAGCTCTTTTATGAGGAAAACATGGATGATCGTTTGGCTCTTATTAAGCTTGAAGCCAATTACAGATCGGGAGATAAGATAATCGGAGCATCGAATCTTGTAATAGATGAGAATAAGCTTAGGTTTAAAAAGACTGTTTATGCCGCTGATAAAAGCTTGAGAGGTCATGTTTATGCAAGAGCTTATCATAATAAAAAGCTTCAAGATCTGGCAGTAGTATCTTTTATCTCTTCTTATAAAGGAAATCTTTCCGATATCGCGATCATATTCAGAACTAATTCGGAATGCTTGAATATAGCCGAAATCCTTAAGAGTTATAAAATACCGACTAATCTTGAGAATCTTATCGGAAGAAGAGGGATTGATGATGCGGTCTTACTTTGTCTTTCATATATGGAGTTTGCTTATCTTGGTAAAAAGAGAAGCGATTTTCTTAAGATAATGAATAAGCCTCTCAGATATATATCAAGGGATGCCGTATTAAATGAAATGGTCAATGAAGCCGATGTTCTTAGGTATTACAAGGGAAACAAAGAAAGATGTAATGAGATAAAACGGTTGTTTGGGCATATAAGCATGATCGCACACTTAAGACCCGGGCTGTGTGTCAGATATTTGAGGAAACAGGTCGGAATAGATAAGCTTTATCCGGGATCGCAGAGCGCTCTTGATATCTTTTCTAAAGAAGCTTGCGACTATGAGGATACACATAAGTTTATTGAAGATTATAGGAGAAAACATGAAGATAACACTTCGGAAAAAGAGCATAGAACGCGGCAAAGCAATTCAAACTGCATTAAGATCTATACGATGCACGCATCTAAAGGTCTTGAGTTTCGATATGTGTGGCTTCCCAGCTTAAATGAAGGAATAATTCCGTCAAGAAGTGCGGTTTCGGACGAATCGATAGAAGAAGAGCGCCGAATGCTGTATGTCGGGATGACACGTGCAAAAGAGGCGCTCATAATGTCATATATTACCGGTGATGAAGATAATAAGATGCTTCCGTCACGGTTTTTAAAACCTATAAAAGATCTGTGGATATCAAAGAATTATAAAGACTCAGAATCTTCTTCGGGAAGTTCAATAAGCTCATCAAATTCTACATCGTCGAGATAAAGGTTAAATGCTTCGGCAACAGCTTCGTACTCTGCATCATCATATATGTAGCCAAGTTCAGGCTCCTTATCGTCTCCTTTGTAGATGAATTCATAGAACCAAACGTTTCCGTCGTTGTTCTGGCCGTTTTTATCAAGAGGCAGAAGAACGATATAATCCTTTGCATTGACGGTCAATACGATTATGATGGCACATGTGACAATTTTGCCGTCATCAAGCTCGATATCAACAGTCATCTGCTCATCGTTTTCTATTTTGGTATTCATATCTGTAGCAATCTTGGAAAATTCCATCAAAGTTCCTCCTGAAATACTTATCTTTAGACTATATCATGATTATAGCATACTTCGAGTGCATATAAACTGATTATGTGATAAAATATTAGGGCTTATGTAATGCAAAAAAGTAAGCATTTTCAGCTCTTAAAATCTGTCACGAAAGGAAGACTGTATGTCTTTAAATTATGTGATACACAAAGAAAAACCTTATCCGCTCGGATGTTATATAGATTATGATAAAAGTCTTGTTGTCAGAGCAGTCTTTGAGGATGCGGATAAATGTGGTTTAAAGCTTTACAGCGAGGATAAGCTTAAGTCCTTGAAAGCTAAGAAAAGCAAAACTCTTAAGATAGAGCTCCCTAAGGATGTAAAAAGAGGTGATATCTATTCTGCCAGGATCAGCGGTATCGACAATATAGATGAGTACACTTCATATAACTTCTTTTCCGATGATGATTGCTTCTGCGATCCATACGCTGAGCATATCCTGGGACTGGAAGGCTTTGGCAAGGATGTTGATCCTTCCGATATCAGAGCGGTTCTTAGGAATAAATCTGTTTCCGGAAATTCATTTAACTGTTTTGATTGGGGCGATGACAAGAATCCCTGCATTCCTTATAACGAGAGTCTTATATATCTTATGCATGTAAGAGGTTTTACAAAGAGCCCATCAAGCGGTGTTTCTGCGTCGCTTCGTGGAACGTATAAGGGAATCCTTGAAAAACTTTCTTATATTAAATCTCTCGGAATCACAACGATAGAGCTTATGCCTTGTTATGAGATGGATGAGCTTGATAAACCAAAGAAATCCAAGGGACGCGGAAGTGATAATGAAGTTCCGGGCAATGCAAAAGAACTTGTTTATTCAAGGGACGGAAGTATTGTCGGGAAGAATATGATAAAGCACAGGCTCAATTATTGGGGCTTTAAAAAGGGTTATTACTTTGCGCCCAGGACTTCTTATTGTGCCGTTCCTACAGAAGCCGAGGATGAAGTAAAGAGCTTTATTAAGACCATGCATGAAAACGGAATCGAAGTAGTTCTTCAGTTTTATTTTGAAGAGGATGAGAGCGAGAGCCTTATTATCGATGCCCTTAGGTTTTGGAGATGCTCATATCATGTAGACGGTTTTCATATTAAGGGAGCAAGTATTCCTAAGAAGCTCATCTTTAAGGATCCTCTTTTTACAGATGTTAAGATCTGGTACGACTGGTTTGATTACGAGGATTACCATACGGATCTACCAAAAGAAGAGAAATATCTTGCAAGCTACAACACCGCATTTTTATATGCTTCAAGAAGATTTTTAAAGGGTGATGACAATAGTTGCGGTGATTTCTTAAAGGCTATGGTTTTAAATAATCCGGAGTACGGTAACGTTAATTATGTCTGCGACTACGAAGGATTTAGACTTGCAGATCTTGTTGCTTTCGAGCACAAACACAATGAGGAGAACGGTGAGAATAACAAAGACGGAAGTGACAATAATCTTTCCTGGAACTGCGGAATCGAAGGTAGGACCAAGAAACGCAGTATTTTGGAGCTTAGGACCAGTCAGATGAAGAACATTATGACGATGCTTCTTTTATCTCAGGGAACTCCTATGATCTTTTCGGGAGATGAATTTGGAAACTCTCAGAGCGGTAACAATAACCCGTATTGCCAGGATAATGAGATCGGCTGGGTTGATTGGAAGGCTCTTGACAAGAACGCCGAATTGTTCGATTATGTTAAGTCGCTGATAGCCTTAAGGAAGAAATATAATATTCTTCACAGTAAGGATGCTTTCAGGCTTATGGACTATATATCTTGCGGCTATCCCGATCTTTCGTGCCACGGAAGAGAAGCCTGGAGACCCGATCTTTCGGGACATTCACATATACTCGGAATGCTTTACTGCGGCTTATATGAAAAGGATAAGAAAGAGCCGTTTATCTACGCTTGCTACAATATGCATTGGACTGATGCGGAGCTGGCGCTTCCAAAGCTTCCCGACGGCTATGAATGGGAGCTTATATCGGATACGGCGGCAAGTAATAAGGAACAGCCCATGGATGCGGTTATGCATACTTTGGCTTCCAGATCTGCAAGGATCTATATTAGCCGCTTTAATGAAAATGCCAAGAAGAAAGGTAATAAAAAGGCAAAAAAGAAATGAATAAACCTGATGTTATTGAGAAATTTTTACGATATGTGAAGGTTGATACACAGTCAGACCCGGATTCAGGTACATCACCGTCAACCATGAAACAGCATGATCTTGCCAAGCTCTTGAAAGCAGAGCTTGAAGAGATCGGTGCAAGCGATGTTTATTATGATACGGAGCATTGCTATGTGTATGCAAAGATACCGGGAAATATTGATGACGGTAAGGACAGACCTGTTATAGGTTTCGTTGCACATATGGATACTTCCGATGAAGTAAGCGGCAAAGATGTAAAGCCAAGGATTGTTGACGGCTATGAGGGAACCGATATTCTTCTTGATAAAGAAGGAAAGATCGTTCTGTCGCCCAAGGATTTTCCGGAGCTTTTAAATCATATCGGAGAAGACCTGATCGTGACCGACGGTTCAACACTTCTCGGAGCCGATGATAAGGCGGGCGTTTCGGAGATCATGACGATGGCGGAATATCTTTTGAATAATCCCGATATCAAGCATGGCGAGATAAGGATAGCGTTTACTCCCGACGAAGAGATCGGTGAAGGAACAGCATTCTTTGATATTGAGAGATTTGGCGCCGATTATGCGTACACCGTTGACGGCGGTAAGCTCGGAGAGCTTGAATATGAGAACTTTAATGCAGCTGAAGGCATTATCAAGGTTAACGGCAGAAGCGTTCACCCTGGTGATGCCAAGAACAAGATGGTTAACGCATCGCTTATCTGCTATGAATTCCATTCTCTTTTACCCGAGTTTCAAAATCCTATGTACACAGAAAAAAGAGAAGGCTTTTTCCATCTGATAGGTGTTGAAGGAAGCACTGAGAGTGCGACTGCAACTTACATCATAAGAGATCATGATGAGCATCTATTTAACGAAAAGAAAGAGCTCTTTGCAGCAGCTGCCGATTTCCTTAATAAAAAATACGGCGAAGGAACGGTTGAAGCGAGCGTTAAGGATCAGTACTACAACATGATCGAGAAGATCAGACCTCATATGCATCTTGTTGAGAATGCTAAGCGTGTGATGGAAGATCTTGATATTATTCCGATAGATTCTCCGATCAGAGGAGGTACGGACGGCGCAGCTCTTTCTTATAAAGGACTTCCTTGTCCCAATCTGTGCACAGGCGGATATAATTATCACGGCAAATATGAATATGCATCTGTTCAGGAGATGAGAAAGGTGGTTGACATCCTTCTCGGAATAGTGGATGCATACGGAAAAGAGTTTTAATAATGGCAATAAACAAAGAAAAGAACAAGATAAATATTTTAAATTCTTGCAGGGAAGAGATTACAGACGAAGAAAGCATAAGGCAGCTTGATTATATCGATAAGGCAAGGAGCATTGTCTCCAAATTTGAAAAAGAGCTTGGAAGAAAGCCAAGAGCCTGCGTTGTGACCTTTGGTTGTCAGATGAACGCAAGGGATTCCGAAAAACTTCTTGCGGCTCTTAAGCTTGTCGGCTATGAAGAGACTGATTCAGAGGATGCAGAGTTTGTTATCTACAATACCTGTACAGTCAGAGACAATGCGGACCAAAGGGTTCTGGGTAGGCTCGGCCAGTGCAGCAATTTTAAGAAAAAGAATCCTTTCATGAAGATTGCTATATGCGGCTGCATGATGCAGGAGCCCGGTGCTGTTGAGAAGATCAAAAAGAGCTACAGATTTGTGGACCTTATTTTCGGAACACATAATATCTATAAATTCGCCGAGCTTTTATATCAGACACTTTGCGCTGATAAGATGATCATAGATATTTGGGAGAAGACGGACAAGATCGTTGAGGATCTTCCGGTTGTACGTAAGTATGCTTATAAATCCGGCGTAAACATTATGTTTGGCTGTGATAAATTCTGCACTTACTGTATCGTTCCGTATGTAAGAGGACGTGAGAGAAGCAGAAATCCCAAGGATATAATAAGAGAGTGCGAGAAGCTAGCTGCTGACGGCGTTAAGGAGATCATGCTTCTTGGTCAGAATGTCAATTCATATGCCAATGACCTTAGGAAAGTTGATAAAGACGCAATGTCTTTTGCTCAGCTTCTTGATGAAGTAGCTAAGGTTGAGGGTATTGAGAGAGTTAGATTTATGACTCCTCATCCGAGGGATTTTAAGGATGACGTTATCGATGTCATTGCAAATAATCCCAAGATCGCGCGTCATATCCATCTTCCTCTTCAGTCGGGAAGTTCCAAGATACTTAAGAGGATGAACAGAAGCTATACTAAGGAAGAGTTCCTTACTCTTGCAGCTAAGATAAGAGAGCGTATTCCCGATGTTGCGATCACAACGGATATCATCGTCGGCTTCCCCGGTGAAACGGCATCCGATGTTGATGACACCATCGATGTAGTGAATAAAGTAAAGTTTGATAACGCTTTTACTTTTATATATTCAAAGAGAGCAGGCACTCCCGCGGCTAAATTCGAGGATCAGGTTCCGGAGAAGGAAGTTAAGGAGAATTTCGACAGACTTCTTAAGGTTGTTCAGGAAACGGCCAAGGAGCAGGCTGCAAAGCTTATAGGCAGATGTGAAGATGTACTTGTTGAGGGAGTTAACGAGCACGATTCATCACTTATGACGGGTAGAATGTCCAATAATACTTTGGTGCATTTCCCTGGAGGAGAAGAACTTATCGGAAGCTTTGTGAAGGTTAAGCTTATCGAATGTCACGGGTTCTATTATTTTGGCGAAAAAATCTAATGCAGTAAGGGGAACTATGCCGTGGAAAATACCACGAACTTCAATTATGATAATGTTGATATAGAAAAAGTATCACCCATGATGCAGCACTATCTTAAGACTAAGCTTGAGAATAAGGACTGTATCTTATTTTACAGACTGGGTGACTTTTACGAACTGTTTTTTGACGATGCGATCGTTGCTTCAAGAGAGCTTGAGCTTACACTTACGGGTAAAGCATGCGGACTTGATGAAAGAGCGCCGATGTGCGGCGTGCCGTTCCATGCGGTGGATACTTATCTTACCAAGCTTGTTTCAAAAGGTTATAAGGTTGCTATCTGTGAGCAGACCGAAGACCCTAAGCTTGCCAAGGGCATCGTAAAAAGAGAAGTTACCAGGATCGTTACTCCGGGTACCAATCTTAATATGCAGTCTCTTGAAGAGACCAAGAACAATTACATCATGAGTATTTTTTACTCATCCGATATTACCGGTATTTCCATTGCCGATGTTACAACAGGCGATTACTTCCTTACTGAAGTTGATACACTTCGCGGTGTTATGGATGAGATCGGTAAATATATGCCGACGGAGCTTATCTGTAATGATGCCTTTAATCTTAGCGGTATCGATATGGATGAGATCAAAAACAGGATGAATGTCTTTGTCAATTCGCTTGAATCAAGGTATTTTGACGATGATATGTCCAAGAAGCTTCTTCTTAAGCATTTTAAAGTTTCATCACTTATAAGTCTGGGCATAGATGATTTTCCTTGCGGTGTGATCGCGGCGGGAGCACTTCTTCAGTATCTTACGGACATGCAGAAGGCGGAGATAACAAATATCACGCATATCTATCCGTATCTTACAAGTAAATATATGCTTCTTGACGGCTTTACAAGAAGGAACTTAGAGCTTGTTGAGACATTAAGAGATAAGCAAAAAAGAGGAACGCTTCTTTGGGTTCTTGATAAGACCAAGACCGCGATGGGTGCAAGAACGCTTCGTTCGTTTATTGAGCAGCCGCTTATCGATAAAGAAGAGATAATAAAAAGACAAGGTGCGGTTGAGACTCTTGTAAAAAATGTAGTCACGAGAGAAGAAATAAGAGAGTATCTCGGTCCTGTGTATGACCTTGAAAGACTGATGTCCAAGATAATATTTAAGACCGCCAATCCAAGGGATCTCTTGGCTTTTAGAAATTCAATCGCAATGATCCCCGCCATCCTCACATCTCTTTTGGATGTTCAGGATGATAACGAGTTAAAAGAGCTTACGAACAAGCTGGATCCTCTTATAGATATTCACGATCTTATCGACAGTGCGATCGTTGAAGAGCCGCCACTTACGATAAAAGAGAGCGGAATAATAAAAGAGGGCTTTGATAAAGATATAGATCATTTCAGAGAAGCCGGATCAAACGGAAAGAGCTGGCTTGCTGAGCTTGAGGAAGAAGAAAAAGAGAAGACGGGAATAAAGAACCTTAGAATAAAATACAGCAATGTATTCGGTTATTCTTTTGAAGTTACCAATTCCAACAAGGATATGGTTCCCGATTACTTTATTAGAAAACAGACTCTCACAAACTGCGAGAGATATACTACACCCAAGCTTAAAGAACTTGAGGATACCATTCTTAATGCTCAGGATAAGCTTAATAACCTTGAGTATGAGATGTTTTGCAAGATAAGAGATTCTATTTCTCTTGAGATAGACAGGATACAGACGACTGCTAAAGCCCTGGCACTTCTTGATGTTTATGCTTCACTTGCGTATGTTGCAGAGAAGAATCATTACGTTAAGCCTACAATAAATGAAAAAGGCGTTATAAGCATTAAGAACGGCAGACATCCTGTTGTAGAGCTGATGCTTGATGCGTCGGATATGTTTATCTCAAACGATACTTATCTTGATAATAAAAAGCATTGTATATCCATTATTACCGGTCCCAACATGGCAGGTAAGTCAACATACATGAGACAGACAGCGCTTATTACTCTTATGGCGCAGATAGGAAGCTTTGTCCCTGCTGAAAAAGCGGATATGTGTGTAGTTGACAGGATATTTACAAGAGTAGGTGCTTCGGATGACCTTGGCAGCGGTCAGTCCACCTTCATGGTTGAGATGAACGAAGTCGCCAATATTTTAAGAAATGCAACGCCCAACTCCCTTCTTATCCTTGATGAGATCGGAAGAGGAACTTCTACCTATGACGGACTTGCGATCGCGTGGGCTGTTACCGAGCATATCAGTAACCGTAAGATACTCGGAGCCAAGACGCTTTTTGCGACGCATTATCATGAGCTCACTGAGCTTGAAGGTAAGATGGATAACGTCAATAACTACTGCATTGCCGTCAAGGAAAACGGAGATGATATAGTCTTTCTTCGTAAGATCATAAAGGGCGGTGCGGACAAGAGCTATGGTATTCAGGTTGCCAAGCTCGCAGGTGTGCCCGATATGGTTATAGACAGGGCCAAGGAGATTGTTACAGAGCTTACGGACAATGATATAACCGAGAAGGTTCAGTCAATTGCCAGAGAAAACAAGAGCGATAAAAAAGTTAAAGTAACGCATTATGACGATGTCGATATTGATCAGATGTCACTTTTTGATACCGTAACTGATGAAGATGTGCTTAAGAGACTACAGGAAATCGACATAACGACTCTTACGCCGATGGACGCTCTGAATACACTTTATAAGCTTCAGAGCGATTTGAAAAACAGGTGGAAAAACTAAATGGCTTTCATAAATGAACTGGACAAAAAGACTATTGATCAGATTGCTGCGGGTGAAGTGGTTGAGAGACCTGCAAGTGTCGTAAAAGAACTTGTTGAAAATGCGATTGATTCCGGCGCGACTGCCGTTACCGTTGAGATAAAAGGCGGCGGCATCGATATGATCCGTGTTACGGATAACGGGTCCGGAATCGAGAAAAGCGAAATAAGAAAAGCATTTAAAAGACATGCGACAAGTAAGCTTAAGACCATAGACGATCTTTTTTCAATACATTCTCTTGGATTCAGAGGAGAGGCGCTTTCAAGTATTTCTGCGGTCGCTCAGGTTGATATGATAACCAAGACCAAGGATTCTCTTGAGGGAATTAGATATTGCATTAATGGCGGAGAGGAAGCTGCTTTTGAAGAAATCGGAGCTCCCGACGGTACTACGCTTATTGTGAGAAATCTCTTTTACAATACTCCCGCGAGAAAGAAATTCTTAAAGACACCGCAGACGGAAGGAAGCTATATAGGTGATGTTATGGAGCATCTTGCTCTGGATAATCCCACAGTTTCTTTTCACTATATCAACAACAAGGACGATAAGTTCAATACTTCCGGAAACGGCGATCTGAAAGAGATAATCTATAGAATTTACGGAAGAGATATTTCTGTAAGTCTTGTTCCCATTAACGTTACAGAGAATGGGATCACACTTGAAGGATATCTGGGAGAGCCTTCGATAAACAGGTCCAACAGAAACTTTGAGATCTTCTTTGTAAATGGAAGATATGTAAAGGATAAAGTGATCTCAAAAGCGCTTGAAGAGGGCTATAAACAGTATCTTATGATGCATAAGTTCCCGTTTGCGATTTTGCATTTAAGACTTGATCCTTCACTTGTTGATGTCAATGTACATCCTGCAAAGCTTGAGGTCAGATTCAACAATCAGACGGCACTTTACGAGTTCATAAGAAAGAATGTTGAAGAGACGCTTCGTAATCATGAGATGATACCTGATGCGCTTCTCGGTGACGATCTTAAGGATGCCAAGAAGGCTGCGGATGTAGAAGCTACGGAAGAAGAAAGCTCTTTTGACAATAAAAAAGAGACTTCCGGTGATCCGGATTCAAATAAAAAGGAGGATAAACAGCACGCTCCCGAACCTTTTGAAAAGTCTAGGTTCGAAGAGAACAAGGTGAATGAGGATGTGCCTGTTTATGCAACAGGTGTCAAGGAAGAACCCATAAGGATTCAGGACAGCAATAAATCCGCTGTTTGGACGAGGATATTCGGGGACTCGGACGGAAGCATTGCAGAGAAAAACGAAAGGCCTTCTCCCATTATTAAATCAGATGAGGCGATTATTGTTGAAAAGCCGGTTCAGCTTGATCTTTTTGAAGAAAAGGTTCTTACCAAGGACAACGTTAAGGAATACGAGATCCTGGGACAGATTTTCGGGACATATTGGATCATCGGCTTTAAGGATAAGATGTTCCTAGTCGATCAGCATGCGGCTCATGAGAAGGTTAATTATGAGAGAATGCTGGCAAGATATAAGTCGGGAGAGATGCTTTCGCAGATGGTAAATCCTCCTGTGATCATAAGCCTTTCATCGGCTGAGGAAGATATATTCTTACATTACAGAGAGTATTTTGAAAAGCTTGGTTTTAACATTGAGAACTTCGGTGGCCATGAATATGCCATGAGAGCCATTCCGATCGATCTTTTCGGATGTTCGGATGAAAAAGAGATGTTCGTTCAGATACTTGACGAACTGTCTCATGAGACCAATCTTGACAGGACACCCGATGTGATAAATTATAAGATTGCAAGTATGGCTTGTAAGGCTTCCGTTAAGGGCAACACCAAGATGACCAAAGAGGAGATGGAAGCTCTTTTGGATGAGCTTCTCACACTTGATAATCCGTATAATTGCCCTCACGGAAGACCGACAATTATATCCATGACGAAGTATGAGATTGATAAGAAATTCAAACGAGTGGTGGAATGAGTAAACAAAAGCTTATAGTATTAACAGGTCCGACGGCTGTCGGAAAATCAAAATTATCAATAGAGCTTGCTAAGAGAATAGGCGGAGAGATCATCTCCGCTGATTCTATGCAGGTCTATAAATATATGGACATCGGTACCGATAAGATTTCGACCGAAAAAATGGAAGGAGTTCCGCATCATTTGATCGATATTCTGGATCCGTCCGAGAATTTTAATGTCTTTTTATTCCAAAAGCTTGTAAAAGAGGCTATCTGTGATATTTCCGGAAGAGGCAAGATTCCTATTATTGTAGGAGGAACCGGATTTTATATTCAGGCTGTCCTTTATGATATCGACTTTACCGAGACCGATGAAGATACATCGATACGAAATGAGCTTGAAGAAAGGGCAAAAAACGGCGAGACGGAAGCTCTTTTTAATGAGCTGAAAGAAATAGATCCAAAGTCGGCAGATATCATTCATGCCAATAATGTAAAGCGCGTGATAAGGGCACTTGAATATTATAAAAAGACAGGAAGACCTATCTCAGAGCACAACGAGGAACAGCATCAAAGAACTTCGCCTTATGATTTTAAGTACTTCGTGCTTACCGATGACAGAGAGGTTCTTTATTCGAGGATAGATAAACGTGTTGACTTGATGATAGAAGAGGGGCTTGAAGAGGAAGTGAGAAAGCTTCTTGAAATGAACATAGACAGGTCAGCGACTTCTATGCAGGGGCTTGGCTACAGAGAGATGTTAGGCTATCTTGACGGCGAATACGATCTTGAAAGAGCCGTTTATCTTATAAAGAGAAATACAAGGCACTTTGCAAAGAGGCAGCTTACCTGGTTTAGAAGAGAAAAAGATGTTCGTTGGATAGACAAAAGAGAATTTGGCAGAGACGATGAACGAATCTTGGAAGAAATGATAAGGATATACAAAGATGAATAATACAGCAAACAATGAAATGTACAAAGCTCTTGGGATTTCCGAAAAGGTATATGACTTTGGCGAAAAGATCTTAAAAGATCTTGAGGAGCGTTTTAAGAAAATAGATGAAACCGCAGAATATAACCAGCTTAAGGTTTTGAAAGCGATGCAGGATAACAAGGTTAGCGAAGCATGCCTTCTCGGAACAACCGGCTATGGTTATAACGATATGGGAAGAGAGAAGCTTGAAGCCGTTTATGCTTCTGTTTTTCATACTGAGGATGCACTTGTAAGACCGCAGATCACATGCGGAACTCACGCGCTTGCGCTTGCTCTTATGAGTAATTTGAGACCTGGAGACAGGCTCTTTTCACCTGTTGGCAAGCCTTATGATACTTTGGAAGAAGTTATCGGGATAAGACCTTCCAAGGGATCGCTTGAGGAATACGGCGTAAAATACAGCCAGGTGGATCTTTTACCTGACGGAAGCTTTGATTATGATAATATCAAGAAAACTCTTTTGGATAATGATGATATCAAGCTTGTTACCATTCAAAGATCAAAGGGATATCAGACCAGACCCACTCTTTCTGTTGAGAGAATAGGAGAGCTGATCTCTTTTATCAAGGGAATTAAAAAGGATGTTATCTGCATGGTAGATAACTGCTACGGCGAGTTTGTTGAGCGTATTGAGCCAACAGATCTCGGAGCAGATATGGTTGTCGGTTCTCTTATAAAGAATCCCGGTGGCGGTCTAGCGCCTATCGGCGGATATATCGCAGGCAAAAAAGAATGTGTTGAAAATGCGGCATACAGACTTACTTCACCGGGACTCGGAAAAGAGGTCGGTGCTTCACTTGGAATTCTGCCTCAGTTCTATCAGGGATTTTTCCTGGCACCTACTGTTACGGCTTCGGCGCTTAAAGGAGCCATCTTTGCGGCAAATATTTATGAAAAGCTTGGTTTTGATGTTGTTCCGAATGCTACGGAGGACAGACATGATATTATTCAGGCGGTTACTTTCGGAAAGCCCGAAGGTGTAATTGCTTTTTGCCGTGGAATTCAGGCTGCGGCTCCCGTAGATTCATTTGTTGATCCCGAGCCTTGGGATATGCCGGGGTACGATTCACAGGTAATCATGGCTGCAGGCGCTTTTGTATCCGGTTCTTCAATAGAGCTTTCGGCGGACGGACCGATAAAAGAACCTTACTCTGTTTTCTTCCAGGGAGGCCTTACATGGCCGCATGCAAAGCTTGGAATATTAAAGAGTTTGCAAAATCTTGTGGATAGTGGCGTTGTGATGTGTTAAACTATAATCTGTATGAGTTTGGTTGTTTGAAGTAACAACCGTGTAAGAATTCCTTTCTGTCGCCCGGAAGCGATCTTATCGGAGGGAATCTTATGAAAACAAATACATTTGATAATAAAGGTGCGAGCGCGTCTTGTGACATGCTTCCTTACGAACGTTTTATGCGATTCGGTGCACAGTCGCTTACCGATGCGGAACTTCTTGCGATCATTATCAGGACGGGGAGTAATACTTCTTCGCCTATCGATATAGCAAGAAATGTTTTGGCACTCGGAAGAGGCAAGGAAAAGGGACTTAATTGTTTATACGGAGTTTCTTTGGATGAGCTAAAGCGTATAAACGGTATCGGGGAAGTCAAGGCAGTTAAGCTTAAGTGTATAGCCGAGATGGCTATGCGCATGTCCAGGAGAAGCGCATCACTTTCGCTTGATTGTTCCAAACCTTCCGAGGTTGCGCTTAGCTATATGGAAAAGCTTAGACACGAGGAAAGAGAAAAGGTTATATTATTATGCCTTAACAATAAGCTGCGGCTTATTGAGGAATGTCTTTTGTCTATAGGAACAGTCAATTCAGCATCTTTATCACCGAGAGATGTATATATGCATGCTCTTAAAACAGGTGCTTCGGGTATAATTCTTATTCATAATCACCCGGGCGGCGATCCGACCCCCAGCAGGGCGGATGTTGCTATCACCAACAAGATCCGCGAATCGGGCATTATGCTTGATATCGCACTCAGAGATCACATAATAATAGGAGATAAGTCATTTTACAGCTTTGAAGAAAAAGGGCTGTTGTGGCAATAAGGAGGAAGTTTTGAGTAATATTTTTGGAATCGACCTTGGAACCAGTAACATCAAGATTTATAACAGAGATGCGGATGGTCTGACAGTTGAAAAGAATATGATAGCTATCGAGAATAAGACTAATGTTTTCGCTTACGGTAATTCCGCATACGATATGTATGAGAAGGCTCCCGATAAGATCAGGATCTCTTATCCTTTGAACAGTGGTGTTATCGCTGATATCGAGCACATGGAGACTTTGGTCAAGCTCTTTATCACAGATCAGATGAAAGGTTCTGTTAAGCCTTGCGAAGTTTATATCGCCGTTCCCAAGGATGTAACAGAAGTTGAGAGACGTGCTTTCCACGATCTTATCAATGACGCCGGAATTAAAGCAAAGAAGATCATGATGGTCAAGAAGCCTCTTGCAGACGGACTCGGAATGAATATAGACGTTATGAATTCTCAGGGTGTACTTGTTGTCAATGTAGGTTATGACACTACAGAGATCTCAATTCTTTCACTCAGAGGTATCGTTGTCAGCAAACTTATAAAAGTAGGCGGCAAGAAGTTTGATGAGTCCATCAGAAATATCGTTCGTAAAGAGTACGGACTTCTTATCGGAGAGAAGACATCAGAGAACGTTAAGATTGCTCTCAAAGATTTTGAGAAAGAGGGTAAGGATGCTGTCGTTTACGGAAGAGACATCGTTACAGGTCTTCCCGTTGAGAGACAGATTCCTACAGAGCTTATTAACAGCGCGCTTGTTGAGAACTTCAACCAGATTCTTGATAACGTAAAGGCTACACTTGAGAAGACTCCTCCGGAGCTTGCAGCCGATATCTTTAAGCACGGTCTTTATCTCACCGGCGGTGCTTCACAGGTATGCCACCTTGCGCAGAGACTTTCTAACGGCGTAGGTCTTAATGTTAATATTGCCGAGAATCCCGTTGGATCTGTTGCTCTTGGTCTTGCCAAGATCATCAAGGAGGATCAGTACAAGGTTCTTGCTTACGGAATTGAAGAGGATAAGTAATAATGAGTCCCATAATCAAAAGAAGAGGAGAAGAATTTACTCTTCCGAGTAAATATCTCCTCTTTATTTTAACAGTGCTGTGTTCCGCACTTATATTGATCACATTTAATACAAACCTGTTTTCCGGACCGCTTAATTCGTTTGCAGGTGTTTTTGTTGTGCCTTTCCAAAAAGGAATAACAAAGGTTGGAACTCATATCAAAAATACTACGGACAGACTGGAATCAATAACCAAGCTTCTTGATGAAAACGAGAAGCTTAAAGCGCAGATTGATGATCTTACCAAAGAAAACACACTTCTTTGGCAGGAAAAATATGAGCTTGCGCATCTTCGCGAGCTTTTTGAACTCAAAAACGAGTATGCTGAATATCCGATGGTCGGTGCAACGGTTATCGGTAGTGATCCGGGTAACTGGTATAAATCTTTTGTTATCAATAAAGGTTCCGATGACGGCCTTTCGGTTGATATGAACGTTATCGCAGGAAGCGGACTTGTCGGAAGGATCATAGAAGTTGGCCCTTCATGGTCAACCGTCGAAACTATTATCGAAGATAAAGCCGCTGTCAGCGGTATGGTACTTGCAACAGGCGATAATCTTGTTGTTGAAGGTGATCTTCAGAGGTACAAAGACGGTGTTATTCGTTTTTCTTATCTTCATGATGACGGAGATGAAGTAACTACCACCAATAAGGTTGTAACATCCAATATAAGTTCCAACTACGTTCCCGGAATTCTTATCGGATATATTGAAGATATACAAGATGATTCAAACAATATTACCAAGTCGGGAACAATAAGACCGGTTGTTGACTTTGAACATCTCAGTGAAGTACTTGTGATTACAGAATTAAAAAAGAAAGCGAATTAATGTAAGGCTAATGAATATCAGACGAGTTATTGTTAACTTCATATTCTTATTGGCATCTTTTATCTTACAGTCGACCGTATTTCGGGCTCTGGATTTTGGCGGTATTGCTCCTAATTTACTATTGATATTCACCGCATCATTGGGATTTATAAAAGGAGACAAGGCCGGATTGTTAGCCGGCTTTTTTTGCGGACTTCTGTATGATGTGTTTTTTGGTGCTTATTTGGGATTCTATGCACTTATCTTTATGTATGTGGGATTCCTTATCGGCAAGCTCCATGAGATCTTTTTTTCAAATAACGTAGCTATTCCGATCACTTTTATCACAATTGCTGATTTTGTTTACGGATTTATATGTTATGTTCTTTTATTTATGTTTAGAAATAGGTTTGATATTAAGTTTTATATGATGAACATAATCATTCCTGAAGTTGTTTATACAGCCCTTGTAGCGATTATTTATTATCCTATCATCTTAAAGGTCAACAATAAGATTGATGAGATAGAACAAAGGAGCGCAAAGAAATTTGTTTGAGAATATAAAGGATGAATTTATAAAGTTCATAACATCCAGAGCCGTTATTGTATGCGGTTTAATTGTTTGTCTTGCCGGTATTATGATATACAGGCTTTTTTGGCTGCAAATAGTTAATGGTGATTATTATCTTGATTCATTCCAGCTTAAGATCACCAAAGTTAAGACCATTCAGCCTGCAAGAGGTAATATCTATGATGTTAACGGCAATCTTCTTGCTTATAACAAGGACGCCAATTCTGTTACCATTGAGGACGTTTACAAGTCCGGTAAAGGCAAGAACAAAGCTATTAACGATACCCTTAACGGACTTATCGATATTATCGAAGAGAACGGCGACAGCGTTGATCAGGACTTTAATATAATCATAAACGGAAGCGGAAACTATGAATACAATGTCACCGGTTCCGCACTTATCCGTTTTCTTGCTGATGTATACGGTCATGCCAAGACCGATGAGCTTAAATACGAGGAGAAGACCAAGACTGCCGAGGAAGTAATAGAAGATCTGTGTAAGAAATTCGAGATCGGTGAAAAAGAAGGCTCCGGTATAAATGCCAAATTTATTGCCGGAAAAGGTTATTCCAAGGACAGAGTTCTTAATCTTGTTATCGTAAGATACAAGATGTACAACAACAGTTATCAGAAATATATTGATACAACCGTAGCTTCTGATGTTTGTGAGCAGACAGTTGCCGATGTTTTGGAAAATGCCAGTATACTTGACGGTGCGGATATAGAACTCAGTACTGCCAGATATTATCCCGATTCCGAGTATTTCTCACATATTCTCGGATATACCGGTAAGGTTACTCCCGATCAGCTTGCCGAGCTTAAACAGGTTAACAAAAACTATGATTCCAACGATATTGTAGGTCAGTCGGGTATTGAGGAATCTATGGAGAGTGTACTTCAGGGAACAAAGGGTAAGGAGACACTTTCGGTTGATAATACGGGACGAGTTATTGAAGTTAACAGCTTTGTTGACTCTATAAGAGGTAATGACGTTTGGCTTACGATAGACAAGGATCTTACAGAAGCATGCTATAAGATCTTGGAGCAGTCTCTTGCAGGTATTCTTGTAAGAAAAATCCAAAACATCAAGGCTAATCCAGACAATGCGGATCTAGGTTCAAGTAATACGCCTATTCCGATTTATGATGTGTATTTTTCTGTGTTTGACAATGCCATTGTAGATATATCTCATTTTGATGATGAGGATGCAAAAGACACTGAGCAAAAAGTGTACCAGGCATGGCTTGCAAAGAAGGAAGAGGTTATTAACGGAATCAGGGTTGAGCTTAATGAAAAGCAGACACCTTATAAAGATCTTTCAAAAGAATATAAATGGTATATGACGCATATCTCCGATATGCTTGAGAGTGAGATTTTTAATTCCGATAAAATCGACAAAGAAGATGAGATGTACAAGGCTTATCATCTTACCGAGGAAATATCGCTTACAGAATACCTTAAATATACATATGCCAAGGGGTGGATCGATGTTTCAAGACTTAATCTTGACAATCAATATGCTTCTTCGGAAGAGGTTTTTGCACAGATAGTTGATTATATCGCCGGAGAACTTGGCGGCGAAAAGGTTACAAGTGAAGGTGTTGAATCTAATCCCGATCTTGATTTTGATGCAAGGCTTTATAAATATCTTTTGCTCGAAGATAGGATAAGCGGAACACAGGTCTGCAATCTTTTACTTGAGCAGGAGGCTGTTTCACTTGACGATGAGGAACGCGGACTCTGGGAAAGAGGAGGCGAGTCTTCATATACCTTTATGAGAAACAGGATTGAAAAACTTGATATCACTCCCGCGCAGCTTGCGCTTTATCCTTGCACAGGTTCTATCGTTATTACTGACGTTAATACGGGTGAAGTTCGTGCTCTTGTTTCGTATCCGGGATATGACAACAACAAGATGGCTAACGGCGTTGATGCCGCATATTATGCTAAACTTCGAAGTGATAAATCCAATCCTTTGTTTAATTATGCGACTATGCAGAAAACTGCGCCCGGATCTACTTTTAAGATGGTTTCCGCTACGGCCGGACTTAGTGAGAATGTTATTACTACGAGTTCCACTATCCATTGCGGAGGTATATTTACAAAGCTTGATGATAACAAGCCGCCCAGATGTTGGATACATCCGGGAAGCCACGGAGACCTCAATGTGACAGGCGGAATTAAGAATTCATGTAACGTATTTTTCTATGAAGTTGGTTACAGACTGGGTATTGTTGACGGAACCAATTCCTATTCATCGGATATAGGTCTTCAGAAGCTTGCCAAGTATGCGAGTCTTTATGGTCTTAATGAAAAGTCGGGTGTTGAGATAACTGAGTCAGAACCTCAGATTTCCGATAAGGACTCTGTTCGTTCCGCAATCGGTCAGGGTAGTGCCAACTATACGACCGTCAGTCTTGCAAGATATGTTACAACCGTTGCCAACAGCGGTAAATGTTTTAATCTGACTTTAATAGACAAAACGACAGATTCTAATGCCAATGTACTTGAGGATTACAGTGCAGATGTCAGAAATGAGATAGATATGCCTTCTGCATATTGGGATGCTATACATCTCGGAATGAGACAAGTTGTTCAGTCCAAGAAGATATACGATAATTTCGGTGTAAATGTAGCAGGTAAGACCGGTACTGCACAGCAGGAGGGTAAACCCAACCATTCGTTGTTTGTTTGCTATGCACCTTATGAGTCACCTGAGATCGCTGTTGCTACACGAGTTGCTAACGGTTATACATCCAGTTACGCAGCAGAAATCACAAAGAGAGTACTTGAATACTACTATAATCTTAAGGAAGACGAAGAGATCCTTTCAGGTACAGCTCAGACATTGCAGGATGGCGCAGCAAACGCAGATTAAAAGGAGATTTTAATGTTCAAGAAATACAAATTAAGTGAATATGACTTTTTCCTGGTACTTTGCGTTGTCGCGCTTACGATATTTGGATCCATGGCCGTAAATTCAGCAAGTCCCTCCACTATTTACAAGCAGATCGGTGGATTGGCTTTCGGCTTGTTCCTTATGATAGGTATCTCGCTCCTTGATTACAGCTTTATCCTCAAGTTATATCCGCTTTTTTACATGGTAAATGTAGTTGTTCTGGGCCTTGTACTTTCACCTTTGGGTAAAGAGCTCAATGGTTCACAGCGATGGATAGACGTGCTGGGAGTGCGGTTTCAGCCTTCGGAAGCTGCTAAATTATTATTGATTTTATTTTTTGCGCAGTTTATCATGAAATATAAAGATAAAGTTAAATCCTTTGGCTTTATCGTGATATGTCTTATACTTCTGGGACCGCCGGCTTTACTGATTTATAAGCAGCCCGATCTATCCACATGTATTATGATATCGCTTATTTTTTGCACGATTATCTTTGTTGCGGGGATCGATTGGAAGATTGTCGCAGCAGTTTTGGGTATTTCTGTACCCGCAGCACTGTTTGTAATCTACAATGCTATACAGGGCAGTAGCTTTTTGCTCGGTGGTTACCAGCAGAGACGTATTCTCGCTTGGCTTCATCCTGAGGATTACGCCAACCAAGAGGCTTATCAGACGCTCAATTCTATGATGGCCATAGGTTCAGGGCAATTGTACGGTAAAGGATACAATACCAATGAGATAACATCTGTACTTAACGGCGGATTTATTTCCGAGTCGCAGTCAGATTTTATATTTACGGTTATAGGGGAAGAGTTTGGTTTTATCGGAGCATGTTTTGTAGTCTTAGCTATTCTGATGATATCGATAAGATGCTTTATGATTTCGATGAAAGCCAGAGATAAAGCGGGTGAGCTGATCGCAGCCGGCGTAGGAGGATGGATAGGATTCCAGGGCTTCCTTAATATCGGCGTTGCTACCGGCGTTTTACCTAATACGGGTATTCCGCTTCCTTTTGTCAGTTCAGGACTGACTTCACTTCTTGCTACTTTTGCGGGAATAGGCTTTGTATTAAATATCAGACTACAAAGTAACAAGTATTAATCGGGGAGGGTGTAAATAGATGAATATTGCACTTATAGCGCATGACGCTAAGAAAAAACTAATGCAGAACTTTTGCATTGCTTACAGAGGTATCCTCAGTAAAAACGATCTGTATGCCACCGGAACAACCGGCAGACTTATCGAAGAGGTTACCAACTTAAGCATTCACAAATATCTTGCAGGACACTTAGGTGGTGCTCAGCAGCTTGGTGCAGCAATAGAGCATAATGAGATCGATCTTGTTATTTTCCTTAGAGATGCTCTTACTGTTAAGTCCCATGAGCCGGATATCAACAATGTTATGACTTTATGTGATATGCACAATATTCCTGTAGCAACCAATCTTGCTTCTGCGGAGCTTTTAATTAAATCTTTGGACCGAGGAGATCTTGAGTGGCGTGAGATGTACAAGTAAGCGTATTTCTTGTTGTGTACTTGTTCTTGCGGTTCTTTTGACGGGATGTAAAGGCGTATCTTATTCAGCCAAGTATTCTATTGACGAATCGGTATCGGGTAAAAGAGATGAGAATGTTTATCCTACATTTGCTTCAGATCTTTGTGTAGCCGATGAGGATAAGAAGCCCGAGGATTCCAAGCTTGAGATATCCGATAAGGCAAGTGCCGGTCTTTTTGACCTTACAAGAAAAGAAACCATATATGCCAAGAATATCAATCTAAGAGTCATGCCTGCCAGTTTAACAAAGGTTATGACTGCTTATGTTGCGCTTAAATATGGTTCGCTCGATGATGTTCTTACCGCAAATTCCGATGTCTATGTCAACGAGAGCGGTGCGCAGAAAGTCAATGTCAAAGAAGGAGATAAGATGACCCTGGATCAGGCTCTGCATCTTCTTTTGATCTATTCAGCCAATGACATAGCCAATCTTATAGCTTCAAATATCACAGGTCCTTCGGGAGAGGACTTTGTCACTCTGATGAATCAAGAGGCTAAAAATATCGGAGCTACCAATTCACATTTTGAAAATCCACATGGCCTTACCTCAGATGAACATTATGTCACTGCATATGATATGTATCTGATATTTAATGCTGCAATGCAGTACGATACGTTCAGTGAGATAATCAATATGACGGAGTATACAACCACTTACCAGGATGGCAAGGGCGGCACCAAGGATATTTCCGTTAAGAACACCAACGGTTTCTTATCGGGAGCCAAATCCGCTCCGAAAGGTGTTACCGTTATAGGCGGTAAAACAGGTACGACCAATGCGGCCGGTCATTGCCTTATCTTACTTGCAAGGGACGTTAATGGGGACCCTTACATCTCAGTAATCATGCGTGATGAGGACGCCGGAATTCTTTATACTGACATGGCTCGTTTGCTCGAGGAAATAGTAGGTTAAGGTTGTCTTTTAACGGGTAATATTTTATAATTAATTCATCTATAAAATTCTTACTTGCAGGAGGGTATGCCGATGGTTCAGTTAATTGTTGGGAAAAAGGGTAAAGGAAAGACCAAATGCTTATTGGACAAGGTTAATACCGAGGTTAAGAATGTTCTCGGCTCAGTAGCCTTTCTTGATAAGAACACCAAGCACATGTATGAGCTTAATAACAAGATTCGCCTCATTGTAGTACCGGAATTTATGATTTCTAATTCTGATGAATTTATTGGCTTCGTAAGTGGTATCATATCTCAGGACCACGATCTCCAGCAAATGTATTTTGACAGCTTCCTCAAAATTTCCTGTTTAGAAGGTCAAGATATCAGTAATACTATTGATAAGCTTGAAACTCTTAGTGAGAAGTTTAATATTGATTTTGTTCTCAGTCTCTCAATGGATGAGTCTGAGCTTCCGGAAGGTGTCAAATCTAAAGTTGTTATTTCACTTTAATTAAAGTATCAGTATATAAGCCGCGGAAAACTACCGCGGCTTATACATTTGTTTATTGCTAAAAATTATTCGTAAAGGTTGTGCACGATGGCTGATAATGGTAGCCGTAAGATTACAAGGTATCCCAAAAATCTGAATAACATCAACATTGGTATGATAATTTTTGCCGTAATGGCTCTTTATATCATTATCAGTGTTATTACCTACATGCGAAAAGACCATATTATCGGATATCAGGTTAATGAAGGGTCTTTGTCCACCAACAACATTTATGAAGCTATAGCTATAAGAGAAGAAAAAATAATCGCTTCCGATGCAGCCGGTTATGTCAATTATTTCCAGACTGAAGGAAGCAGAGTTGCGGTCGGAAATCTTGTATATACACTTGATGAATCCGGACAGCTTCTTGAGTATCTTAAGTCTCAGGGTTCCGAAGAGGTTTCGTTAAGTGATGAAGATCTGGCCGAGCTTAGATCACAGATAGTTAACTTTGATTCTTCTTTCGATGTTCACGATTTTTATACTGTATATGATTTTAAGATAAGCCTTGACGGTACGGTTCAGAAGCTTGCAAACGGAAGTATTCTTGAGAACATCCAGTCTCTCAATGAAGGCAGCGGTTCAATTAAATCGATCAATTATAAGAATTCTCAAGATACAGGTATTGTTGTTTATTCCGTTGACGGTTACGAGGATCTTAGACTTGATGCGATGACAGCCGATAAGTTTGATCAGACTCAGTATGAAAAGAAGCAGCTGATCAATAACAATCTTGTTAAAGCGGGAGATCCCGTATATAAGATCTGCACTTCGGAAGATTGGTCGGTTATAATTCAGGTTAAGGATCAGGATAAGTTTGAAGAGATCAAAAAGAAGGAAGAAGAGAGCGGATATATAAAGGTCAGATTTATTAAGAATCAGGACGAATCCTACGGTAAGGTCTCCACATTTACCAATTCTGACGGTGATAATTTCGTTATGTTGACCTTCACCAATTCGATGATCACCTTTTGCCGTGACAGATTCCTGAATATCGAGCTTATAACAGAGGATGAGAAGGGCCTTAAGATTCCCAATTCATCTATAGTAAATAAGAGCTTTTTCATTGTTCCGAAAGACTATGTGATCAAGCATAATGACGGTAACTTTGATGTTCTTAAAGATAAGTATGATGAACAAGGAAATGAAACATCTGAACTTGTGAATATATCAATCTATAATGAGACTACATCGGAGTATTATATTGATAATGAGGTTCTGAGAGCCGGTGATATTTTGATAAAGCCCGATTCCAATGATAGATATACAATTAGCAAGACAGATAGTCTGATCGGAGTTTATAATATAAATAAAGGTTATCCCGATTTCAGACAGATCAAGATCTTATATCAAAATGATGAATATTCGATAGTTAAGTCCAATACTATGTATGGACTTAATGCTTATGACTATATTGTTCTTGATTCCGCTACCGTTGATAAGAACGGTAAGAACGGAAAGAGCGATGAATCGGATAAATCCGATTCTAAAGAAGCTTCAAGCGAAGAAGATTCGACTGCGGTAAGCTCCGAAGCGGATTCAGGCGATTATTCCGATGAGGCTGCGGAAGAAAAATCCGAAGAAGCTTCCTCAGATAGTTCTGAAGCTTCTTCCAAGGATGAAGCTTCAGCAAGTAAATCCGGAGAATCTGCTGCTGATTCTTCATCGTCGGCTTCTTCAACAGAAAACAAGGCTTCGGCTGAAAAAACCAACGAAAAAACACAATAAGAATTTGACATTTTATGTAAAACTACGTTAATATTAGATGGGATTTTGTTGGGAATAATAAGAGTTAGGAGTTTGATATTATGAACGTAATGGACAAGTTTTTAAAAGCAATTCAGCTTACTGGGGATGATGAAAGCGGATATTACGATTCGGACGACGGCTACTATGATGGCGGTTCGAAAATTGAATCTTTAAGTAATTCAGCTCCGATAGGGAAGGACGATCCGAGCATAGAAATCTCGGAAGAGAAGGTAAAAAAGGTCGCTCCTAAGGTTGTACCTTCCAAGAGAAAGAATTTAAGCGGCGCAGGAATGGAAGTTTGCGTTATCAAGCCTACAAGCGTAGAGGATGCAAGAGAGATTACAGAGACTCTTTTGGCAAATCGTACGGTTGTACTTAATCTTGAAGGTCTTGATGTTGATATTGCGCAGAGAATCATCGATTTCACTTCCGGTTCCACATTTGCCATTTCCGGAAATCTGCAGAAGATTTCAAGATACATTTTCATCATCACACCGGCATCCGTTGATATTTCAGGTGATTTCCAGAATTTGCTTAGCGGATTCGGTGGCGGCATTTCAGAAGGACCACAGCAGATTGATTAAGTCAAGACAAGGCTGTTGACGGATGATTTCAGTCAACAGCTCTTTTTTGTATTTTTTACACGAAGGAGTAAGACATCATGGAGAAGTCTCTTACAGTTAATTATCAGGAAAAGCCGTGCTATGATATCATTTTTGATCGTAGCTTTGACGGCCTTTCGGGAGCGATAAAGAATCTTGGCTTTGAAAACAGAAAATTTGCCATTGTTACAGATTCAAATGTCGATAAGCTTTACTCAAAAGAGGTTGAGAATATCATTTCAGGAATCTCCGGTAAAGTTATAAAATGTGTGATCCCTGCCGGAGAGAGCAACAAAAATCTCTCAGAGATTGAGAAAATATATGAACAGCTTATACTTGAGCATTTTGACAGGCATGACCTTATCATTGCTTTGGGAGGCGGTGTTGTAGGTGATATGGCAGGCTATGCGGCTGCGACTTACCTTAGAGGAATCTCTTTTATCCAGATTCCCACTACATTACTTGCTCAGACCGACAGCAGTATTGGCGGTAAGACAGGTGTAGACTTTAAAGGCTATAAGAATATGATCGGCGCTTTCCATATGCCGAAGCTTGTTTATATGAATCTTTCTACTTTGAAAAGTCTTGATGAGCGTCAGTATATATCAGGCTTTGCTGAGGTTATGAAGCACGGACTTATTAAGGATGCTGAGTTTTACACATGGCTTATCGATAATCTCTATGAGATCTGCGAAAGAGATATTGATGTTCTTTCAGAGATGGTTCCCAGAAGCTGTGATATAAAGAGAAGAGTAGTGGAGAAGGATCCAACGGAAAAGGGTGACAGAGCGCTCCTTAACTTCGGACATACTCTGGGACATGCCATCGAGAAAGCCAAGAACTTTGAGCTTATGCACGGTGAATGTGTTGCTCTGGGCTCTGTAGCTGCAGCTTATATTTCCTGGAAGAAGGACATGATCTCGATGGAGGAGTATTACGAGATCAGGGATATGTTTGTTCCGTTCGGTCTTCCAATCTCTGTTGAGGATATTGACGTAGATGAGGTTATAAAGCTCACTAAATCCGATAAGAAAGCTGATTCTGATAAGATCAGGTTCATCCTTCTTAAAAAGGTGGGTAAAGCAGTTACAGATACCACTGTGACGGATGATGAGATGAAGGCAGCTCTTAACGAGATCCTTTATGTTGAAAATAATGATTAAAGAGGTTGATGTATGAATACTAAAATGTCTAAAAAGAAAAAGATATTTCTTTTGGCTGATTATCTTATGATCGCGCTCTTTGTATTTTTGGACCAGTTTACCAAGCACCTTGCTGTTAAACATCTTCAGGATAAGCCGTCGTTTAAGATTATTGACGGTGTTTTTGAGCTTAATTTTTTAAAGAACAGCGGAGCGGCTTTCGGTGTATTGCAAAATCAGAAGGTTTTCTTTATTCTGATCGCACTTATGATACTTATAATCATTTCATACGTTCTTTTCAGAATGCCTGATGATAAGAAGTATAATATCATGCACATTTTGCTGGTGCTTATTGCCAGCGGAGCTGCCGGAAATATGATAGACAGAATAAGATACGACTATGTTGTGGACTTTTTCTATTTTGTTCTTATCAATTTCCCGATTTTCAATGTAGCCGATATATATGTGACGGTTGCTACATTTCTTTTTGCAATTCTGCTTCTTTTTTATTATAAGGAAAATGACTTTAGCTTTTTGAGCTTCAGACAGCAAAAGAAGTTTAAGGAATTCAAATAATGAACATGGAAGAAAATAATAGTTTTGAGTATGTTGTAACCGATGAGTATGAAGGTATGAGAGTCGATAAGCTTATAAGTGAGCTTATTGACTCCTTTTCGCGTTCATACATAAAGAAACTGATAGATGATAAAAAGGTTGTTTGCAATGACAAGACGGTAAAAGCGAGTTTCGTTGTAAGTGAGGGTGACCATATTGTTATGGAAATACCTCCGATAGAGGTTCCGGACATATTACCGCAGGATATTCCGCTTGATATTTTGTATGAAGACGATGACGTACTGGTTGTAAATAAGCCTAAGGGGATGGTTGTTCATCCTGCTGCGGGTCATTATAAGGATACGCTTGTAAATGCCGTTATGTATCACTGTAAGGATAAATTATCGGGTATAAACGGCGTTATGAGACCCGGAATTGTTCACAGAATAGATAAAGATACCACGGGCTCCGTTATAATCTGTAAAAATGACAATGCACATCAGAAAATTGCGGATCAGCTTAAGGATCACACCGTAAATCGTGTATATCACGCAATTTGCTATGGGATCATAAAAGATGATGAGGGCGATATTGAGACTCTTATAGGGAGAAGTCCTTCTGACAGAAAAAAGATGGCTGTTGTCACATCGGGTGGAAAGTTTGCATCTACTCATTATCGTGTTTTAAAGCGCTTTGAAGGCGATAATTATACCTATATCGAGTGTAAGCTCAAAACAGGTCGAACACATCAAATTAGGGTCCATATGGCTCATATCGGGCATCCTCTTTTGGGAGACGATATTTATGCGCTTTCCAGGAAAAGCAAGTTCAATACGCAGGGACAGTGCTTGCATGCAAAGATACTAGGCTTTAAACATCCCACAACAGGAGAGTATATCGAGACCGATGCACCTCTACCTGAGTATTTTAGCCATTTGCTTGATGTTCTTAAATAATGTAAAATAAAAATACAGAGAAGTTCTTATATTATGCAAAAAAGGGGTGAGCAATATGAATACAGTGATCACTATCGGAAGACAGTTTGGTTCGGGCGGAAGAGAAATAGGAGAGATGGTTGCTGACCATTTTGGGATTAAGTGCTATGACAAGGAGCTTCTTTCAAGAGCAGCAAAAGAGAGTGGTTTTTGTGAGGAGATGATCCAGAATCACGACGAACGTCCCACTAATTCTTTTTTATATAATCTTGTAATGGACACTTATTCATTCGGCTATAATTCTTCAAGCTTTGTTGATATGCCGATCAGCCACAAGGTTTTTCTTGCACAGTTTGATACTATCAAAAAGATTGCTTCCGAAGGACCTTGCGTAATAGTAGGAAGATGTGCGGATTACGCGTTAAGTGAGTTTGCTAATGCGATAAATCTCTTTATCTACGGAGATGAGGACGCCAAGATAAGACGTATCAGAGAGCGCTTTGACGATATTAAATCCGACGATAAAGCCAGAGATATGATGAATAAGAAAGATAAGCAACGTCAGAGCTACTACAATTACTATTCTTCCAAGAAATGGGGAAGAGCCGACAGCTATGACCTCTGCATTAATTCAAGTAAGCTCGGTATCGAAGGTACTGTAAAATTTATCATCCAATATGTTGAAGATTTTGAGCAGGTTATGAGCAATAAAGCTTGATAATAATATGGATTCAAAAGGCATTTTGCTTATATGTAATAAAGATCATATGAGAGAATGCCTTTTTTGAGTAGATATACTTTTTCGCAAAATTCTAGTTTTACGAAAAGATAATATGTGATATAATGCCATTATAGACAATATATACGGTTTTAGCGTTTTTTTTCTATAAATGCTTTAGTTTTTGGGGGTTAATCCTATGCCTGCTTCTAAGATGAATTATTCCGACAAGATTAATGAGCTTCTTGCTCAGTTGCCTGATTTTGTATCCGACTTTATCTATAACTTCGGTCGTGTTGAAAATTATGCGACTAAGCTCGAATATTGTCGTGACATAAAAACGTATCTTGAATTTATCACGAATTTTCTTCCAAAATACTGTGATAAATCCATCAAAGAAATCACTCTTAAGGATCTTGGCGAAATTGAGGTCCTTGATATCAACAGATTTCTTACAACGCTTGCCGGTAATCACAAAGAAACTACTGTTAAAAGAAAACGTGCTTCGCTATCAAGTATGTACGGATTCTTCGTAGCTACAGGCAAATTATCAAGAAATCCCATAGCCGCTACCAAGACAATTAAAATCCCCGAAAAGGATGTTATATATTTAACAAACGATGAGCAAAGGATTTTGCTTGATACTGTTCGTCACGGTACACATTTGCATGATTCTGTCGCAAAAGTCCATTATATCTATGCTGACAGGGATTCTGCGATGTTTATATTATTATTGGATACGGGGCTTCGTGTATCTGAGATGCTTGATACGGACATTATTGACTATAATCTTGAGGATTGCAGCGTTGTTGTGACGCGTAAAGGCGGTGATACTCAGGTTATTTATTATTCAGATGAATGCAGGGATTATCTTGATATCTACTTCTCTTCTCAAAAAGCTAAATACGGTCTATCCAACTCTTCTCTTAAGTTTCCCGCTTTTACAACAACAACGGGTAACAGACTTGGAGTAAGGGCTGTTGAGATGCTTGTAAAGAAGTATGTATCTGTTTGTTTACCGGAAAAAACAAGGATAATATCGCCGCATAAGCTGCGTTCAAGCTTTGCAATGAGCTTTTATGCAGCAAGCGACAATAACATATTATTACTTAAGAAAAAGATGAATCATAAGAGTATACAGACCACCAATATCTATGCGAAAGCGTCTGATACAGCGATGAAGGATTCGAGATCTCTTTTGCAGGGACTACGTTAACTAGTATAATTGGAATAAATATCCACATGATCGTAAATACATCTCCAAGGGCTATAACTGTCTGCTGTGACACAGATATAGTGATTGCCGTTATTTGAAACCTGATAGCTGGCACCACAACAGCCGGACTGATTAACAAAGCCTGTCTTGGCACCTGCTACTTGTCCGTGGGTGTCCTTATCTTCTATCCTACGTAAGAACCAATTTGATATGGTAATTCCTTCCGGATGTTCGGAAGTCGGAGAAGTGACATAGGTTCTGGTATTAAGGATCTCATGACATAGTTCGTTCTCTTCCGCTGCCTTTAAGATCATTGCCATGTCCATAAGAGTACAATAATGATCTTCGTCATAGATACCTATACAATTGGTAAAATGCGCGGTGTCTGAAAGGCCGAGTTCATCAAGCTTCTCATTCATAAGCTTTACGAATTCTTCCTGTGAACCTGCGACGTACTCGGCAAGACACATGGACGCATCTGCGCCTGAAGGAAGTATCGTTCCGTATAATAAATCCCTGATAGTAAGCGTATCACCAACTTTAAGTCCAACACAGCTACAATCGTTGCTGTAAACGTAATTCCCGATTTCCTGAGTCATAGCAAAGGTATCATCAAGATTATCGATATGCTCAACAGCAACAAGAAGTGTCAGTATCTTAGTCATTGATGCGGGATTGATCTTAACATTCCCATCCTTGGAAGCAATAACCTTACCGTTATCAAGATCAAGCAAAAGTGCGTAGGTGCTGATCGTGTTCTCACTCGAAATATAAGCGGTATCATCGCTTAATGAGACTTCATAGCCTTCAAAAAAAGATGATGCATCTTCAGATTTTTTTAGAAAAGGGTTCTCTTCTTCCTTTTTTTCTTCTTCTTTTACTATAGTATCAACAACAGTCAGTTCTTCCGTAGAATTATCGGGAGGAACAACTTCTTCTTTTTTGTGTGTGACTTTTTTTATAAGTAAAACCAATCCGATTATACAAAATAAGAGAATTGCGATAAGTAATATAAAATGTAAGATGATCTCTTTTTTGCGACGCGCTTTATATTCAGAAGCGGATAATCTTTCTCCGTTTCGTTTTCTGTAATGTGCTTTTCTATAATTTCCCAATATAAACTCCACCCTAATATAAAAAATACAACGGTACAATAGTATCATCTATCGACCGTTGTATTCAATATTGAAAAGCAACAAAATTATATAACTAAAATTCTATAACAAAATTAAGTCCACAGACTTGAAAAAATTACAAGTTCGTGAATTTCTTGGTACTGTCGCTAAGTTGTTCGGTAACCTTGTTGTTTTCGCCCATTGCTTCACTGATACCCTGAATCTGTCCGACGATCTCAGAAGAATTGGCAGCTGAAAGGTTGATAGCCTGAGTACTTTCCTTAACGGAATCAGTGATGGATACAACAGATTCAGCCATCTTATCCATGATATTGTTGAGGTTATCGGCTTTCATATTGAATTTCTCAAGGATATCATCCATAACTACAGCTGTATTCTCATACTTGTCACTTGTCTCTACGAATGTATCATAATCATTTAATACGTCATTATTGATGAATTCGATAACGTCCATAGCATTGGTTGAGAGTGAATTAACAGCCTCGGTAACCTCATTACTGATTACCTGGATGTTGCCGGCTGTCTGTCTGCTGTTTTCAGCAAGTGCGCTTATCTCCTCAGCAACAACCGCGAATCCCTTACCTGCTTCACCTGCTCTTGCAGCCTCAATCGATGCATTAAGAGCAAGGAGGTTGGTCTGTGATGCGATATCAAGAATAACCTTGGTAAGTTCGTTGATCTGTGCAACCTTCTCACTATCTTTAACGGATTTCTCAAGAACTGCGCTGAGTTCTTCGACTTTGACTCCTGTATTTTCTTTCTTTTTGAGTGCTTCGTTCTTAATATCATCAGCTTCACGCTTGATGTTCTCAGCAGTCTCTGCACCGTTGGCAGCTTCCTGTCTGATCTCATCTGTAGCGGTCTTGACTTCATCAAGTTTTCCGGAAATCTGATCAGCAGTTGTTGAAACGGTATCCATACTTGCTGACAACTCCTCAAGAGCAGCCGATGTATTGGTGATATTATCGCTGGCCTTTTCAATCTTAAGGGTCATGGAATCGGATGAAGATGTAAGAACATTGGATCCGTCCTTAACTTCCTTGATAACTCCCTGAAGGGTTTCGATGAAGTTGTTAATACCGCTTACAATAAAGCCAAGTTCTGTACTGGTCTTGGTCTTAACTCTGGAGGTAAGATCACCTTCATTATCATTGATTCCTTTAATGATCTTCTGAAGTTCACCGACAATGCTTGTGATCTTCTTACTGATTCTTGTTTCGCTAAGGATAACGCTGATAATAATGATAATAACGAATATAACAACAAGAACAATTGTCTTGCTGAATGCCTGCTGATATAGCACATTTAGATATATTTCAAGCTGAGCAGCCAATTGTGAAATTGTTTCTTCAGCAACATCATATGCTGCATATGTAGCTTCCTGAGCAGCTAGATATTTATTTATATATATATCCATTGATTTAGCGGCATCAGCAGCTCTAAGTGCAACGATCATTTCATCAACGACGGCACGATATTCTTCCGTTGACCTTCGAACTTCAGCCATCTGCTCGGGACCGTTGGCTGCTTCACTTACGAATATACTTTCCTCCATGAATTGTAATTGGCCATCAATCTTACCTTCTACAGCATCAATATTCTGAAAATATACTTCGTAATTAGCCGGATCGTTGGTACCCATTGATACCGCACCCAATAGTGCGGATATATTACCATCTATTGTTATAATACCCTCACGGAGTTGTGCTTCATTACTCAAAAGCTCTATTTCTCCGATACTTGCGTTATTTGCAATATGAATAATGTTTTTCATATTGCTGTCCATAATGAATATAGCAATTATGAACATAACAAGCATAACGATATTAACCGCTAAATTTTGGAATCCGATTCTTTGAAAAAACTTAAGTCCTTCTGTTTTTGCTTTTGCGCTATTCTTCTTCACGTTAATGCACTCCTTTCCTCATAAAAGAAAATACACTTCATGAAATAATTATAGCGCAAATAGAATGTACAAAAACACGTTTTAGCGATAATTAAGAGAATTAAGAAATTATTTATAATCGCAGGAATAATAAGGTATTACGAGTGATTCTCCGGCGTATAAAATTGTATCGCTATCAAGTGAATTGATCTTACAGATTTCTGAAATATATGATTCGATATTCTTGTAATGATCTTCATTATATTCGCTTGAAGCTAGCTTCCATAGTGAATCACCGGAATGAATCGTTATCGTCTTATAATACTTATACTCCGGAACATATGAATCCGACTGAGCTGATGCCTTGAATGAAAAGATATTAAAAACCGCAACGAACATAACGACAAAAACAATTGCTGATATAAGCATATACTGTCTTCTCACAATCTTCTGTCTTCTGAGCTTATTGTTCCTGATACGGATCTCGCTCTCACTGTTGAATCTCGGATTGTTGTATAAACTTGCTGCTATTGCCATCGCTTCACTCATAACGCACCTCACATAAATACAAACATATGTTACGAACAACTGTTCTAAAAATAATATACCGAACATATTTTCGTTTGTCAACAAAAATCGAACAAATATTCCGAACAAATATTTGCTTTTTTATATGTGGGTATGTTATACTGTTAAAAAAGATAAGGAGGATTATATGGAAAAAGGCAATATTTCTCGTAAACAACAGGAGATTCTTGACTACATCAAAGAACAGACATTATCCAGAGGATTTCCTCCTTCTGTAAGAGATATTTGTGCAGCGGTTAATCTTAAATCTACTTCTTCTGTCCATGCACATCTTGAGACTTTGGAAAAGAACGGATATATCAGACGTGATCCCACCAAACCGCGTGCTATTGAGATATGCGATGACGGCTTCAATATGGTCAGAACCGAGATCGTAAGTATTCCGGTTATAGGTCAGGTTGCTGCCGGCACTCCCATTCTTGCGGAAGAAAATATAGATTCTTATATCCCCATTCCGGCCAGTATGTGCCCCAAGGGAGCCGATGCGTTTATTCTTAACGTTAAGGGCGATTCTATGATAAATGCAGGTATTTTCAATGGTGACAAGCTTTTTGTTCAGGTTTGCAATACTGCAAAAAACGGCGATCAGGTAGTTGCGCTTATTGATGATTCCGCTACGGTCAAGACCTTTTACAAGGAGAAGGATCATATAAGACTTCAGCCTGAGAATGACAATATGGATCCGATCATTGTCAGTGACTGCACTATTTTGGGTAAAGTTTTCGGTATAATGCGTTTTTATTGATTATAGCTATCCCAAATACTTGCTTATGTAATATAAAAGCGTACAGATAAATGTATCTGTACGCTTGTTTTATTTACTATGTATTTTATTTGCTTAATTCATCTTTTACGATTAGCTTTCCGTCTCTCCAGATTCTCTCAAGATCGTAGAATAAACGATTTTCACTATCAAATACATGAACTATGATATCGCCGAAATCAAGAAGGATCCACTTTCCTGTATCATAGCCTTCGACATTTTTGGTCATATGTCCGGCTCTTCCGAGTACATCCTGAACATTGTCTGCAAGTGCCTGTACCTGGTTGATGTTGGTTCCGCTTGCTATTACAAAGTAATCTGCAATTGTTGAAATGTTGCTGATATCAATTGTATGAACGTCCTCTCCTTTTCTGTCTTCGAGAGCTTCTATGGCAAGTGCCGCCATCTTCTTTGAAATATCTATATCTGACATAGTCACCTCTTTACTTGTAGTACTTTTTATAAAAAAGATAGGCATCCATGGTGGAGTTATCTATCTCTTTTCCGATAGTCTGTAAATATATCACCGAATCATGAAGTATATGAGCAAGACACTTATCAATATCTGTAAAAGCTTCTTTCCTGATCTCATCCATTCCTTCAAGCGGTTTACGTGAAGGTTCTATAAAATCAGCAATATATATGATCTTTTCCAGTAAAGACATATCTTCTTTTCCGGTAGTATGCCATCTTATGGCATTAAGTATTTCTGTATCATATACATCGTATTTGGTTCTTGCCAAATATACTCCTGCTTTTGCGTGTAGCAGCGAATGATTCTTTTTTTCGGTTTCCGAAAGTTCGATATTATTCTTTTTGCAGAGCTTGATCTGATCTTCATGTGACATACATTTCGCACAATCATGAAGAAGTCCGGCAATAAGAGCTTTATCAATATCAGCACCGAAGACCATTGCCATACTTGTTGCGGTATATGCAACACCGAGTGTATGGGTGAATCTTTCGGGTTTAAGTTCTCCCTCCAGTGTTTTTCTTATCTTTTGCACTGTATCATTATCTAAAGTCTTCATTTATAAAGTCCTTTTATGCAGATATATTCAATACACTCATCCGGAAGCATGTATCTTACAGATCTTCCCATTCTTATCTTTTGTCTGATATCGGTAGCGGAGATATCAACTCTGTTAAATGCAAGGAGTCTTATATCCGCACCATATATCTTGGCAAGTTCTCTTCTCTTTTTATCAAGGGCGGGAAGATCGTCTTCTTCTCTAACCGCTGCAAGTATAATGCATGATTGTAATAGGTCTTTGAACTTATACCAGGATTCTATTCCTATTACTGAATCACCACCGAGGATAAGATATAGCTCATCTCCTGGGTACATGAGCTTTAGTTCTTCGATCGTATTGTATGTATAGGTTCCGTTTTCCTTATCTATTTCTATTCTGGAACAAGTAAAATACGGGTTGTCATTGATAGCCATTTTGACCATCTGATACCTGGTATCACCGTCTGACACCTCTGTTCTGTTTGGCATATGCGCCAGATTACCCGGGATATATATTACTCTATCCAAAGAAAACTGCTCTCTGGCAGCTTCTCCCAGTAAAAGGTGTCCGTTATGAATAGGATCGAATGTTCCGCCAAGTATACCAATTTTTCTGCATTCCATAAATATGCCTCCATATGGTATTGATTTGATAGAACTAAATAAAGATAAGAATACTCTGATTAAGCATTAGCCTTTTTGGCCTTTGGAAGAATGATCTTAGGCTCATCCTTAAAGGGTTTGTATAAAACGATCTTTCTTCCGATTACCTGGATAAGCTCGGAACGTGTTCTTTCCGAGATCATGATCGCTACATTGGTTACATCTTCTATGCAATTCTTAAGAACAGTTATCTTAACGAGCTCGTGTGTATTAAAAGTCTCGGCAATGGCATCTGTAATTTCGGGAGTAACAGTAGCTTTACCGATCTGGAATACAGGTTCAAGCTCTGAAGCAAGACTCTTAAGATAAGCGCGTTGTTTACTTGTAAGGTTCATTTAAATATCATCCTCTTCGTTATCAATATCATCATCTACCGGCTGTGTGTCGGCATTTCTGTAATATTCAAAGCTATATCCGTACATTCTTACGGTATCGCCTTCGTTTATATGAAGCTTTTCAAGCTCGTCCAAAATACCGTTATCTGCAAGGAATTTCTGGAAAAATGCGAAACCTTTCTCGGAATCCAGGTTGGTATAACCAAGCATCTTCTCAATCTTAGGTCCTTCTATAACGTATTCGCCGGCATCCGAATCATATTCGACTGTAAATGCTTCATCCTGTTCACGAGCCATTGTCTCGGGGAAGAATTCCTGCTCGAATACGATTTTCTCCTTAGGCATCTCAGATATCGTCTTACTTACATAGTATAACAATTCTTTAATACCTTTTCCAGTTAGTGTTGAGGTCGCAAACACTTTGACGCCCATGGGTTCGTACTTTTCGCGGATTTTACAAATGATCTCCGCATCCTCACCGTCAGGCAACATATCGATCTTGTTGGCTGCAATAACCTGAGTTCTCTTTGAGATATCTGCGTTATATTTAGCCAGCTCAGCGTTGATTGCTTCGATATCTTCTATAGGATCACGTCCTTCTGTTGATGCCGCATCTACAACGTGTATCATCATGCGTGTTCGCTCGATATGACGCAAAAACTCATGACCGAGGCCTGCTCCGTCAGCTGCACCCTCAATAAGACCGGGAATATCGGCAACTACAAATCCGGGTGCGTCGTTAAGATCAACAACTCCGAGCATTGGAGAAAGTGTTGTGAAATGATAATTGGCGATCTTGGGCTTGGCATTTGATACTTTTGAAAGGAATGTAGATTTTCCGACATTAGGGAATCCAACAAGACCTACGTCTGCAATTACTTTAAGTTCCAAAAGAACTTCAAGAGTTATTGCGGGCTGGCCGGGCTGTGCATACTTAGGGGCCTGCATTGTTGAGGTTGCGTAGTGCATATTACCGTTACCTCCGCGTCCGCCTTTAAGTATTACAGCTTCTCTGTTATCGCCGCTCATATCGGCAATTACCTTGCCTGTAACCGCTTCTTTAACGACAGTTCCTTCCGGAACCTTTATATAAAGATCCTCGCCATTTTTACCATGGCAACGTCTCTTATTTCCATCCTGACCGTTCTCTGCTTTATACTTTCCGCCGTAGTGAAAATCGGCAAGCGTATTAAGGCCTTCATCGACAACGAAGATAACATCGCCGCCTTTTCCGCCGTCACCGCCATCAGGGCCGCCGTTCGGCACATATTTTTCTCTTCTGAAAGAAACATGACCGTCGCCGCCTTTTCCGCTTTGTATAAAGATCTTGGCTTTATCTACAAATACAGGCATCTTTTTACCTTTCTTATAATAAAATATGCGAATATATGCGCTGTGAAAAAATGGGCTCCAAACACTAAGTTTGAAGCCCGATTAAATAATTACTTATTCTCTACAGGATGAACGCTGGCCTGCTTTTTATCTCTGCCCTTGCGCTCAAATCTAAGAACACCATCAACAAGTGCAAACAATGTATCATCTTTACCGATTCCTACATTAACACCGGGATGAATGTGTGTTCCGCGCTGTCTGTATAAAATATTACCGGCCTTTACGAATTGTCCGTCAGCTCTTTTTGCTCCAAGTCTCTTGGATTCTGAATCTCTACCGTTCTTGGTTGATCCAACACCCTTCTTATGAGCAAAAAATTGAAGGTTCATATTCAACATGACTTATTCCCTCCTAAATTTAATGTTCAAAAATTTCTTACCGTATTGCCTAGAAATGCTGTCTATTCCGAGTTCGTAAGACTGAAGTAGAATATCTGCTTCCTTGGAAGGATTGCCTTCAAAGGAAAGTCTTATCAAACCTTGTTCTTCATCCTGATCGACAGAGATCTTATCATCTGTCAGCTTATCAATCGAATTTATAAGATTGATGGTAAGTACAGATATCGCCGAACAAACAATGTCATTGCCGTAATCGGCAAAACCTGCGTGTCCGAGACATTCTATACTCTTATATGTATCATTGGATGATTTTGTAATCGTAATAGTTGTCATTGCTTTGGCTTATAAATCAATTACAATGTGATCTTTTCGATCTTTACAGTTGTGAAAGGCTGTCTGTGGCCATTCTTCTTGTGATAGCCAGTCTTTCTCTTGTACTTGTAAACAACAACCTTCTTAGCACGTCCCTGCTCAACAACAGTAGCGCTAACCTTAGCCTTGCTAACATCGTCAGCAACCTTAAGTTCCTTGTCATCGTTTACTGCGATAACATTATCAAATGTTACCTTTTTTCCGGGCTCTACGTCGAGCTTCTCAACTCTGATCTCGTCGCCCTCGGAAACTTTGTACTGCTTACCACCAGTTACAATAATTGCGTACATAAGTTACCTCCTTCTTCAAAAAAACTCGCTAACTTTGGCGGGATAAATCCACTTAAGCCTAGTTATGCGGCATACCAAGATATATTAACATTGATGTTTGCT
Source organism: Butyrivibrio sp. XB500-5 (assembly GCF_003625505.1). NCBI lineage: Bacteria > Bacillati > Bacillota > Clostridia > Lachnospirales > Lachnospiraceae > Butyrivibrio > Butyrivibrio sp. XB500-5. The sequence goes on along the minus strand of NZ_RAIS01000001.1, from coordinate 39,086 downwards.
GTTGTCAACAGCTTTTTCTACATCCTTTAATATTTCTTTTAATGATTTATCGTTTTTATTTCTTATGAGTTCCATGATGCCAAGGCCCGTAATATCAATAAAGGATGTGTGTATGGGATCTTGCTTGCATAATTTTTTCACTTTATCGATAAGTTTTTGCCTTTGTTCTTCATCATTCATATTTATAAAATCGATAAGTATCATGCCTGTAAGATTGCGAAGTCGTATCTGTCGCATTATTTCTACAGCCGCTTCATTATTAACAGCTTCGCCTATATCCTTGCCTTTGATGGCTTTACCGGTATTAACATCAATGGCGTTAAAGCTTTCCAACTGTTCGATGATAATAAAAGCGCCGCTCTTGAGCCATACTTTGTTTCTGCATAGTTCTTCGATCTTGGAAGGTATACCGTATATACATGAGTCTTCTATAAGATTGATATCTGAGATCCCACGGTTTTTAATAAAAGCAGTTGCTTTTTTAATATGGGTGTCCAGATCGTTGTTATCAGCCTTGTACATCAATGAGTATATGGTGCGATTTCTTGATAACTTTAAAATATTACATAGTATATCGGCCGTTTCCTTACAACTCTCCAAAACTTCATCTTTTAATACTTTTTCATCAAGCTCTGATGCTTCTGTTCTTATAATAAGACCGATATCGGAATCATATAATGAATCACGTATACCATTAAGAAAACCAAAATAATCATCTCTTACAAGCTCTGTGTACTTATATCTGAGAGAATCTGAAAGCTTGACCGAGGCTCCTATTCCGGTTTTACCAAGTGTCAGAACGGCATATTTACCGGGAATGGAAAGATTGGTTGTAAGTTTTGTTTTCTTGGTCTTTACAGCTTCGGATTCAACCTGGACGAGAACAATGTCTCCGTTACAAAGCTTATCACCCGTAGAATACTTCTTATTTAGAACGCAAGCGCTTGTTATGTTTTTGAGGGGGAGATATCCAATCTTATCTTCCGCATACTTAACAAAGGCTGCGTCGATATTCTTCACAATGTGATCGACACGGCCTACATAAATATTATGAATCTCACTGTCTCTTACAAAGGATAAAAACTCAAGCTTGTTATCGATAAACGTTGTAACAACAGGAGTTTCTTTGTAGCTTGAAACAATAATCTCAGCCATTTAGTATGAACCTCGTATTGATATCATCTGTAATGAATGGCTCGATGTATTTAACATCGCCATCTTCCGCATATTTGTAAATATCTATTCTGTGTACATCCAAAGCGTTGGTTGAAAGCTCTTTGTTAAGTGAAGCAAAGAATGCACCAAATAAAAGAGCCGGTTTTAAAGTAGCTGCGCTGCTCATGCTAAGAAGCAGTGTAACACTCTCTTTTTCTCTGTCAAAAGAGTATTCAAAAATAAGAGGCTTCATATCAATCTCTTTTTCGCCGCTCTTGGTCTTTTTCATGGCAGGAAGTCTGTCATTTTGAAGGTATTTTTCAAATTCCTCTATCCAGTTAAAATCAGGCTTTAGACTATCTCTGAATTTTATTCTGTACTTTGCGGCGAAAGCTGCGGTCATTGCCTTTTCTTCGCGTTCACCGAGTTCTCTTATAGCAAGAATCTCGATTCCTTCGTTCATTACAGCGTTAATTCTATCCATAACATCTGATGTGCTAACCATTGAATTAACGGTCATATCAATATATTCGCCATCACTGGTAGCACCTACGGAAAGGGGCTGCGCAAAAGAAATTACCTGATGCGGACTGAAGCCTTCGGAGTATTTGATGTCTATCTCCGCTCTTCTTATTGCCTTCTGGAAATAGCGCATTACATCAAGGTGTCCTATGAATTTAACCGGGCCGTTTTTTGAAAATTTCAAGCGTAATTTATTCATTATGTACGCTCCTTAAAGCAAACACCAACACCGTACGATGCAGCTCCACATCCAAGACATTGTTGTCTGCAGTTACTTGATTTTTTACCTGAAAGGGCTGTCTTCCACTCTCTTAAGAGGAAAGCTTTGGTCACGCCGGGATTGATGATGTCCCAAGGGAATATTTCGTCATCTTCTCTTACTCTTGTCGTATAGAAGAACGGATCGACGCCGCATTCCTTAAATACGTCCATCCAAACGTCAAACTTAAAGTATTCTCCCCAGGCATCAAATATGCATCCTCTTTTATATGCTTTCAGAATGACCTCATTAAGTCTTCTGTCGCCTCTTGCAAGAACACCTTCCATCATACTGGCATCAGCTTCGTGCCAGTTGTATTTAATGTGCTTTTGATTGAGCTGAGCCATAATGCCTTTTCGTGTTTTATCCGCTTTATCAAGGAACTGCTCTTTCGTGTTCATGGGAGCCCACTGGAAAGGAGTGAATGGCTTGGGAACAAAGAAAGATGTACTTGCAACAATATCTATCGTACGACCGTTTCTCTTTTCCTTTGGTACCGTCTCAAAATATTCAACTGCAACTTTGTTGGCGATATCACCGATACCGAGAATATCATCATCTGTTTCTGTGGGGAGACCCAGCATAAAATAAAGCTTAACCTTATTCCAGCCGCCTAAAAATGCTTCATGAGATCCTCTTAAGATATCTTCTTCCGTAAGGCCTTTGTTTATAACATCGCGCATTCTCTGTGTTCCTGCTTCGGGAGCAAATGTAAGACTGCTTTTTTTGACATCTTGAACCTTGCTCATAACATCCAATGAAAATGCATCGATACGAAGCGAAGGAAGCGAAATATTAACCTTCTTCTCATTACAACTTTTTATCAGGAAATCAATAAGCTCGGAAAGCATGGTGTAATCGCTTGAGCTAAGCGAACTTAATGATATTTCTTCATATCCTGTGTTCTTTAGAGCCTCTATGGCAAGCTCTTTAAGATGCTCAACGTCTTTTTCCCTGAGAGGTTTATAAAGCTGTCCCGCCTGGCAGAATCTGCAGCCTCTGATACAGCCACGCATGATCTCCAAAACGACTCTATCTTGTGTGATCTTTATATACGGAACCACCGGCTTTGTCGGATAAAAGGTTTCATTGAGATTAAGGCACATCTCTTTATAGATAACTTTAGGAATGTCATCATAGATAGGAAGCATGGAAAGTATTGTTCCGTCTTCCTTATATTTTACATCATAAAAAGCGGGAACATAGATGCCTTGAAGCTTGGCACATTCATGTAAAAAGTCAATCCTGGACATTCCGTCTTTTCTGGCTTTTTTATAAATATCAAAAATCTCTCTGTACTTAGTCTCGCCTTCACCAATATAGAATATGTCAAAGAAATCCGTTATGGGCTCGGGATTATAGGTACATGGTCCTCCGCCTATGACAATGGGATCATCCCATGTTCTGTCTTTTGCTAAAAGAGCTATCTTGGAAAGATCGAGTATCTGCAGGATATTTGTGTAACACATCTCATACTGGAGTGTGAATCCCAGAAAATCAAAGTCTTTTACGGGATCTTGTGATTCTAACGCAAAAAGAGGAATGTTCTCTTTTCTTAAGACAGCGTCCATGTCGGTCCAAGGAGAATAGACACGTTCGCACCATACGTCTTCATAAGAATTGAACATTCCGTAAAGTATTTGAATTCCCAAATGAGACATTCCAATCTCGTAAACATCAGGGAAACACATGGCAAATCGGATATCAACGCTCTCTTTATCTTTGGTTACGCTGTTAACCTCATTGCCTATGTATCTCTCCGGTTTCTCTATACTTAGAAGTATCTCATCCGGCAGGGCTAAATTATAATTCATATTATTTCCTTATCTTCTTGACAGTTCGTCTGTAACGTCCTCCCAATTGACATTCTTTTCTGCCATGAGGACCATCATATGATACAGGAAATCAGATAATTCGTAAACAATTTCGTTCTCATTGGGATTCTTGGCTGCGATAACGATCTCTGTAGCCTCTTCTCCCACTTTCTTAAGAATCTTATCTATTCCCTTATCAAAAAGATAATTTGTATAAGAGCCTTCTCTCGGATTTACTTTTCTGTCTTTGATAACGTTAAAGACACTGTCCAAAACCTTCTGAGGGTTCTTTTCATTGTAATCCTTGCTTGCAATTTTATTAAAGAAGCATGAATAGTTTCCGGTATGGCAAGCAGCTCCTATCTGTTTTACCTTTGCAAGAATTGTATCATAATCACAGTCTGCGTACAAAGCCTTTACATACTGGAAGTGAGAGCTTGTCTCGCCCTTAAGCCAAAGGCTCTGTCTGCTACGGCTGTAATACGTCATCTTCCCGGTCTCGAGAGTCTTGTTATATGCTTCTTCGTTCATATAAGCAAGCATAAGCACCTGATCGGTTCTGTAGTCTTGAACAATAACGGGAACCATGCCATCTGAATTTTTTTTAAGATCTGCCCATGAGAACTTTGCTTCAAGTTTGCAGATAGGTATGTTCTTGGAATTACATACCGCTTTCCATTCATCTATCTTAGCGCAGTTATCATTAACGGCATTTCCGCTAATACCGGATACTTTACCTTCCGAAAAGAGCTTTTCAACATCTTCAATGCCTGCGGCCTTTTTAAGCACGATGATGGGAAGCTCTGTAAAGGTAACATTTGTAAGATCTTCATCTGCAATATTTATAAGTTCGCACGCATAAGTATTTACAAGCTCTTTATTATCATAAATCTGTCCGTTGTTGCTGTAGCAAACACAGATCTTATCCTTGCCGAATTTATCGGATACTTCCTTGATGATCTCAACATTTCCCTGTTTTGAGAAATTAAGACAAGCCTTTTTGCATCCCGCATAGAGAAGCTTTTTGATATCTTCCATACGCCTAACGTTTCCGGCACCGATAACATCGGTATCGACAACCTTACATATCTTCTTAATGATATCAAGAGCTTCTTCATGCTCCTTATCGTTTCCTTCGGTCGAAAGGTCAAATATGATTATTTCATCGGCACCGCAGTCGGAATAACGAGAAGCAAGCTTTACCGGATCGTCAAACAAAGCATTTGACTTATTAAAATCCAAATATGCCTTTCCCTGAAATAGATAAATGCATGGTATAAATTTCTTGTTATAATTCATTCTCAAAGAGCTCCTTTTGTGCTTAAAACATCGGTTATTCTGGGATCATAAGTCGTAGCTTCATCCAAAGCTTTTGAAAGAGCTTTAAACATAGCTTCTATCTTGTGGTGATCGTTGAAGCCTGTAATAACACGAAGGTGTAGATTCATCATTGCCGCGTAAGAGAATGAATAGAAAAACTCTCTTACAAGCTGAGTATCAAAATCACCTACCATGGGTGACTCAAAACCTGCATCCATTACAAAATACGGTCTTCCGCAAAGATCCACGGCACTCATCACAAGTGTTTCGTCCATAGGAAGAATCATGTTTCCGTATCTTTTGATCCCTTTCTTGTCACCGATAGCTTCGAGAAAAGCCTGACCAAGCACAATTGCTGTATCTTCCACTGTGTGGTGTCCGTCGACATTAAGATCGCCTTTCACTTTTACAGTCAGATCAAACAGACCGTGTTTGGCAAATCCTTCAAGCATGTGATCGAAGAAACCTATTCCTGTAGAAATATCACCTGTTCCTTTTCCATCAATATTGATGGTTACAGTGATATCGGTCTCTTTAGTCTTTCGAGTAACACTTGCAATTCTATTTTCCATAACTTGTGTCTCCTTATTGTCGATAACAATATATGGTGTTATTTTATGTTAAAAAACTATAAAAATCCGATAAACTTGCAGTTTATAGACTTTTTGGAAAGAAAACTTGCAAAATCTTATGTTTATATCCAATCAATTAAGAACTGATCATTTCTTTTTACTCAAATCTTACAGCGATTGAATTGGCGTGAGCCGTAAGTCCCTCTTCCTTGGCAAAAAGCTCGATGTCTTCGTGAACCTTAGCAAGAGCATCTCTGGAATATGCGATGATGCTTGTCTTTTTCATGAAATCATCAACATTAAGAGGTGAGAAGAATCTTGCTGTTCTGTTTGTGGGAAGAATGTGGTTGGGGCCTGCAAAATAATCTCCGAGTGGTTCTGAAGAATACTCTCCAAGGAAAATAGCGCCCGCATTCTTGATCTTGGTCATTACCTCATAAGGATTCTTTGTAATTATCTCAAGGTGTTCAGAAGCTACTGCATTGGCAGCATCTATTGCATCTTCCATATTATCTGCCACAAACATATAGCCGTAATTATCAAGTGATTTCTTGATAATATCAGCTCTTGAAAGCTCTTTTAAGAAGCCGTCGATCTCTTTTGCTACGTTATCAGCAAGTTCTTGAGATGTTGTGATAAGAATGGCACTTGCCATCTCATCGTGCTCTGCCTGAGATAAAAGATCTGCAGCAACATATCTTGGATTGGCTGTCTCATCTGCAAGAACAAGTATCTCACTTGGACCTGCTATTGAGTCAATTGATACATGTCCAAAGCAAGCTTTCTTGGCAAGGGCTACGAAGATATTGCCGGGACCTGTGATCTTATCAACCTTGGGAATACTCTCTGTTCCGAATGCCATAGCTGCGATAGCCTGAGCTCCGCCAACCTTGTATACCTCTGTAACACCTGCAATATCGGCAGCTACAAGAGTTCCGGGATTGACATTTCCGTCCTTTCCGGGAGGTGTGCACATAACGATGCGCTCTACACCTGCCACTTTGGCGGGAACAACATTCATAAGAACACTGGAAGGATACGCTGCTTTTCCGCCGGGAACATATACACCGGAGATCTCAATGGGGAGGATTCTCTGACCGAGAATGCTTCCGTCTTCCTTGGTATCTATCCATGTGTTTCTCTTTTGCTTTTCATGGAATTCTCTGATGTTCTCAGCGCTCTTCTTCATGACTTCAACAAACTTTGCATCAAGAAGTGAATATGCTTTTTCAATCTCTTCTTTTGTAACTTTAACGCAAGATGAGTCAATATCGCATTTATCGAACTTGGCAGTATACTCGAAAAGAGCCTTATCGCCGTTCTTTTTTACATTCTCAATAATGTCACTTACGATTGTTTCGTATTCCGTATAGCTACCGGGATTTCTGTTAAGAAGGTTTCCGAGAAGCTGTTCTTTTGTTTCTTCTGTAAGCTTTAACGTCTGCATTTATAAATTCTCCTTCATAGCTGTGATCAGTTTTCTGATCCTTTCAGTCTCCATCTGCATGCTGACCTGATTTACGATCATTCTGGCAGATAATGGACAGATCTCTTCCAATACTTCGAGACCGTTCTCTTTAAGAGTAGAGCCTGTTTCTACAATATCAACGATAACATCCGACAGATTAACGATAGGTCCGAGCTCAACAGAGCCGTTAAGCTTAATGATATCGACAGTCTGATGCTTCTTGTTAAAGAAGTAGTCTTTGGCAATATTGGGATACTTGCTGGCTACTCTGATAAGCTCTCTATGCTCAAGAAGTTCCTTGGCATCATGAGGGCCGCAGACGCACATTCTGCATTTGCCGAATCCCAGATCGAGAACCTCATATACTCTTCTGTTTTCTTCCATAATTGTATCGGCACCGACAATACCGATGTCTGCAGCGCCGTATTCAACGTAAGTCGGAACATCAGGACCCTTTGCCAAAAAGAACTTAAGACCAAGCTCTTCATTGGTAAATATAAGCTTCCGTGTTTTTTTATCTAAAATCTCTTCGCATTCGATTCCGCATTTATTCAGAAGTTCCATGCAAGAATTAACAAGTCGGCCTTTTCCGAGCGCAAAAGTAAGATATCTCATAATTCCTCCGATTATTTCGCTTTTAAAACGACATGCGTGCCGTTTTTACGAAGTTCCTTAGCCTGCTTAAGAGCAGCTTCAAATGTATCAGGTGTATAATTTACGACAGCAATGTCAGATTCGTGTTCTACATCGGCATTTTGTCTGTATAATGCGGACATCAAGTCGTCAATAACAATAGAAAAGCCGATAGCGGGAGCTTTTTTACCGTACTTACCCGTAAGATTGTCGTATCTTCCGCCCTTGGCAATGGCATCACCGACGCCGTATGTATATGCACTGAAGATCACACCCGTATAATAATTGAATTTACTTAAATTACCCAGGTCAAAAGATATGTATTTCTCAACACCGTAATTTGTAAGAACCTTATAAAGATCCTTAAGCCTCTTAACGGCATCAAGCGATCTCTTATTGGTCACCATGCTCTGAGCCATATCAAGTGCTTCATCTGAACCGATAAACTCAGCAACGTTGACAATAAGCTTGGAATGCTTGGGCGAAACTCCGCTCTCATTCAATATATTCTCTGCAGCATAGTAATTCTTCTCTGTAATATAGCCTCTTATCTTCTCTTCGGTCTCTTCATCAATTCCGGCTTCCTCACAGATTCCTTTATAGAAATCGGCATCTCCTATGCTGATCTGGAAATCATTGAGTCCCGTTGATTTAAGAGCTTCTACCAAAAGAGCTATCACCTCGGCATCGGCGTATACAGATGAATCATTCATAAGTTCCACACCGATATTGGAGTTCTCTTTGAGCTTCCCCTGAAGATTGGATGTATTAAGGAAAGTCTTGCCCTCATAGCAAACTCTCACAGGCTCATTATCTTCTAGCATTACCTTTGAAGCGCATCTAGCGATCGACGGAGTAAAGTCGGGACGAAGAACGAGCGTATTGCCTTCCTTATCAAAGAATTTAAAAAGCTCTCTAGCGTCGCTTGCATTTATTTCTTCAGCAAATACATCAAAAAACTCAAAAGTCGGAGTATCTATATCAAGATATCCGTAACTCTTCATTACTTCATGGATCTTACCGGCGAGGATCAATCTGTCGCTGCATTCAGCGCCGTATATATCGCGCACGCCGTCAGGTGTATGTAACAGTACTTTATTCATAATTACCTCATTTAATATACTTTAGCATGGTACAGTGCTACTCTAATAATTCGTTACTATATTAGAGAGTTTAACATTCATTTAATTACATTGTCAAGCAAAAAGCCTTTACAAGTATAAACCGTGTTTATCTTTGTTCTAGGTCTTTCTGAATTGCATCGAGATAAGGAATAAGTATTCCCTGTTCTCCCGGAGAAGGAATTATAAAAGAAAGGTCGAGCTCATCATGTCTAAAGCTCTTTCTGCCTCCGTTTTCGGCTCTGTCCCAAAACTCTTTTAATTTCCTGTAAGGGAGATAATAAAACTCGTTTCTGGCTGTATAGTAGATCAAAAAGAATGCAAGTCCGTCCTGTTTTTCAAAACTGTCCATGAACGCGACCTGGTGTGGATGAATGTTTTCAAGAGTAAAAGTATCATAAGCACACTCTTTTGCATCAAAGCATACAGGAATCCCCTGTACTACGCCGATGTAATCGACTGTACTCTTCTGATCGAAATAAGCAAGCGTAATATGCCTGGTTTCTTTATCGATGTTTATCGGAGTTATAGGTGTCGGGATCTTTTGAATAAGCGCAAGTCTAAGCTCACTGTACCTTTCGTTCGAACGGTTAATGAGCTCCTCAAGCGTAGAACCTCTCAGTCCCCTTGTTTTCCATGTAGGCATAAATCTCCTCCACTACAAAATAAAGCAAATTCAGCCGGTAACGGAGCTATAAATTCTTTTCCGCTTAGATCGCATAGTGTATCCGGCATATTTTCGGGAAAAGAAATCTTGTAGCTGTGCAGTAACTGTCTGCCAATGCCTTTTACTTTTCTTCCGCCGTATTTGGAATCTCCTATAATAGGGTGCCCCGTCTTAGACAGATGCGCTCTTATTTGATGAGGCTTTCCCGTAATAAGCTTGACTAAAAGAACTGTCGTATCCGAATCTGAATTATAATTAACGGGAGTAAAATATGTTTCTATATAAGAATAATTACTATCATTCGGATTTTCTTTAAGAATATCAACCTTGTTTAAATCCGTATCTTTTTTCAGATAGCCTTTTAATAACGAATCTTTTTCGATTAAACCCGAAACTACGGCAATATAATACTTATCCAGAGCTCTGTCCGAAAGCATCGTATTCATGCAGCGCGCGCCGACAAGAGATTTAGCGCAGATTACCATTCCGCTTGTGTTCCTGTCGAGTCTGTTGCATATAGAAGGTCTGTATGTATCAAGACTTTCCGGCGTTATCTTTTTATTCTTTAAAAGATAATCGATAAGAAAGTCGTTAATGCTCATATCATTCGCATCCGCTTTTTGAGAAAGAAGACCTGCCGGTTTTGAAGCAAACAAAACATGGTCATTTTCAAACAAAACAGATACATCGCCGTATTTAGAAAGATCTATTTTCTCCGTATCAAGATTGTCTGCTCTACCGTTAGCTGTGGATTCGCCTTTGAATTTCATTAGAGTCTCATCGGAAAAGAAGATCTTGATGGAATCTTCTTTGGCTAGTTTCTCAAGCCCATCAGCTTTTTTGTCATTCAGCGTGATATTCTTTTTCCTAAGCATCTTATAAATGAAGCCCTTTGAGGCATTGGGAAGATATGACTTTAAAAATCCATCCAGTCTCTTACCCTCTTCATTTACGCCGACAATAATTTCTTTCATATTATTCCTTAAAGTGAAATTGATAAAAGAATGCTCGCAGGAGTCTGCGCTGTTCCGGGTATCCAGGCATCTTCGATAGCCAAAGGATCGATACTTTTATCGCTTCTAAGCTTATCGAGCTGAATCAGTCTGTCGCAGAACTTATCGATATCCGTGAATATCTTGATGCTGTAACTTGAATAACCGCCCTGTGCCATCATTTTCTTGATGTGAGCTTCGCAATCCGAAACATCAATGTCTTCATCGGCCGAATAACAGCATATGTTTTTATCAAGAACTGTAGATGCATTCACATAATAGTTTTTATCATATGAAGTGATCACATGGTCATATCTTATAAGAAGACCGCCGCGACAGTTTTCAATTCTTTTATGATCATCCGGGCTGCATGCTTTTGCTCTGATAAACATGATCAGATTAACGGCACACCAACCTGTCGGAAGGCAGCCGAGCGCAGCTATGATACTAAATGCCGACTTAGGGCTTTTGTACATAATAATTCCGGTAAGGTAAATTCCTACAGTTATAGCCAGGCTGATAATCGTTATTAAAAGAGCCAGCTTCTTTCTGTATGAAATATATCCGTATTCACCCTTACTTACTTTTCCAAGCATTATAAAACCTCTGAATTAAAACTTTTATTTTATATTAAGAGCACGTTTCTCTTCTGTCGTAAGCTCTCTGTATTCACCGGGATTAAGCTCCGGATCAAGCAAAAGACTTCCCATAGAAAGCCTCTTTAAAAACAGTACTTCGTTACCGACAGCTTCGAGCATGCGTTTTACCTGATGGAATCTACCCTCGTGAATCGTAAGCAAAATAACGGGATTACCGTTCTCGTCGCGTTCAGAACCCTCTTTGAAAGAAATCTTTGAAGGAAGCGTAAGCTTTTTTGAACCGTCGTCATTCTTATCGCCGATATCGACGCCCTCTTCCAAGAGCTTTATATCATCATCCGAAAGCTCATGACTTATATGAACCTCATAAGTCTTATCAACGTGCTTTTTGGGTGATAACAGCCTGTGAATAAGCTCTCCGTCATCAGTTAAAAGAAGAAGTCCTTCCGTATCAATATCAAGTCTTCCGCAAGGATTTAAGCCCTTTACATTCTCATCTTTAAAAATATCGATAACGGTCTTTTGCTTTTTATCGAAAGTCGCGGAAACTACACCAACAGGCTTATTAAGCATATAATAATGATTCTTGCTGTAAGATAAGACCTTTCCGTCAAAAGAAATCTCATCCGAGTTTTCATCAATATGTATGTCTGCTTTAAGAACGGGATTGCCGTTTACCGAGCATCTGCCGTTTTTGACATATTCTTTTATCTGTTTTCTGGTGCCTATATTGTGGTCACCTAAAAATTTATCTAGTCTCATCAATTACTCTAAGCCTGTAACCGCTACCTGATTACTTTCTTTAAAGAGCTCATAGTTGTTATATGCTTTGCATACGATAACGGGATTTTTGCAGCTCTTTGGAACAGTAACATTAAATGACTGTGTTTCCTTGGATCTGTCCCACATCTGAAGATAGCTGTAGGTCTTACCGCCATCATAGCTGTAAGAGAAATAGATAATGGGACTGTTGCTATCTTTGGCTGTCATTTCAACAAGTACGTTACCGCTTGCCTTATCGGTACCAAGAACACTTATCGAGCATACTTCAGGGTCTGTATTGTCCTGACCTACAGCTCCTTTAGGTATAGCAACCGAAGGATTCTTAATTCCCGAATAATCAACTCCCAATGTGGTTGACTTAAGACCGAAGTACTTGGCAACGGAAGTTGCATCAACTACGCCAAGCTTATTAATGAAATCTGAGTTCTTAACCATAGGAAGATCATATCCGTGATCAAGATATGCATGCTCAATGATAACGCAAGGCATATTCCTGGCAACACTTGCTCTGATTATTCCGTAGTAATCCTTGCCTGAGGATCCGAGTTTGGTCTTAACGCCCTTTTGATAAAGACCGAGAGCAGCAAGCTCATTAGATTCAATATTACCGAAGTTGGTGCCGGCCTGGTAATACTTATCAAAAGCAGATGTCCAAATTTCTGAACCATAGAAAAGATGCTCTGCCGAAGCGTTGAAATGAATACTGAAAACAAATTCTGCGTTAACGCTCTGAGCAAAAGCGGCTCTGTCTTCAAGTGATATAAATCTGTCGTCTGTTCTTGTAAGATAAACAGTCACGTTTTCATATTTTTCAAGCTCTGTCTTCATTACATTGGCAACCTGCAAAGTAAGAACTTTTTCAGATAATCCGTTATACTGTGCTCCGAGATTTCTGTCGCCGAATCCGCCGTGACCCGGATCGATAACGATAACATGCTGCTTTTCGGCAGCGAAAACCTCGCTTCCGCTAACAGGGATTATTCCTGAAACGGCTAATGCAATTGTAAGTATCAAAGCAAAAATCTTCTTTTTCATGAAAAACTCCTTTTATAATGCGAATAATGCATGATAATTGATGTTTATATTTGATATACGTATAAAAAGCTGTCGCAGTCGCGGCAGCTTTTATTCCGTTTGTCGGTTAATCAGATCATATCAAGGTTGAGTGCGTCCTGCTGAGAAATACCACCTTCGGCAACAGGTGCCTGTCCGTCTACAGGAATCGGAGCAACCTCAGGCGGTCTTAAATCCGCTCTATTGGATTTAATGACTTCACTATACTGAGCAAATGCAGAAAGTACAGTGTCTGTGCTGGCTGTGATATCCTTGACCATATTGACACTGCTCTGCTTGATGCTCTCGATGATCTCGTCATTACTCTTTGTAGTCGCATCGATAGACTGAGTGATGATATCCTCAACTCCTGCAAGAAGCTGGTCGGTATACTGAACTGCAGCGGCCTTCATGTTGTTTGCTTCCAAAGTAGCGTTATCCAGGATCTCTTTTGCCTGCATAGCTGCCTGAGAAACAACTTCATTGGCCTGCGCATAAGCCTGCTGCATGATCTCGTGCTCGTTAATAAGCTCGTGAGTCTTGATGGTAGCCTGATTTACTATATCCTCGGCCTTCTTACGAGCATCATTTAAAATAGCCTCTTTATTGCTTATGATCTTTTGATATTTCTTGATCTCCTCAGGAGTCTTGGATCTAAGTTCCCTGAGAAGTTCGTCAATCTCTTCTTTGTTAACGACAATCTTGGTCTGAGAAAGAGGCTGGGGTTTACAGTTGTCAATGTAAGTCTCGATCTCGTCAATCAGCTGTTCAATTCTGCTGGTCATAGTAGGATCCCCCTAACTTTATCTATTTCCATACTTGTCCTTAAGTGCCTGTTCTACATGCTCGGGAACACAAGGAGAAACGTCTCCGCCGTAGCTTGCAACCTCTCTTACAACAGAACTGCTAAGGTATGAATACTTAAGGTTCGTTGTAAGGAAAACGGTATCAACCTCGTTGTGAGAAAGTTCCTTGTTGGTCTGAGCAATCTGAAGTTCGTACTCGAAATCAGTGATAGCTCTAAGCCCCCTAATGACAATATGGATATCTTCTTTTTTGCAATAATCTATAAGTAGTCCGTCAAAAGACTCAATAACAGCATTATTAACGCCCTTTAAAGACTCTTTTAACATTTTAACACGTTCGTCCAGCGTAAACAATGGAGTTTTGGCAGAATTACACATCACAGCCACTATTACCTTATCAAACATTGTGGACGCACGCTTTATTATATCGAGATGACCGTAAGTAACAGGGTCAAAACTTCCGGGATAAACCGCTACCTTCATGCTTTGTCCTTTCTATACAGAAATACATGCTTATTATTCTTGTATTCCTTCTCTCTTCTGACTTCAAATCCGTAATCCTCGGCAAAAGAAAAATCGAGGTCAACGGGGCTCTCGGCAATGATCATAGTATTTTCTGTCACATAACTCATTGCCTGTAACTGAGCGAGAGTTCTTTCATATAGATCTCCGTGATACGGAGGATCCATAAAGATGATATCAACTTCTTTTTCGTGTATATTTCTAAGAGCTATAACCACGTTCTGCTTAAAAACAGTGGCATCTTCCTCGAAGTGCGTTGTCTTAAGATTGGCAAGGATGCATTTGTACGGCGCTGCGGCATTCTCGACAAAATATGCTCTTGTTGCGCCTCTCGATAAAGCCTCTATACCGATACCTCCGCTTCCGGAAAACAGATCAATAAATACCGATCCCGGAACCTGATTCTGTATCATATTAAATAATGTCTCTTTTATCCTGTCTTGTGTAGGTCTGGTATCATTTCCTTCAGGAGTGACAAGTTTTAGTCTTCTTGCCGAACCTGCAATTACTCTCATAATCTCACCTTCGTGCCTTTTGTATCTCTGCTTGTGATCTTAAGATGGCTAAGCTCAACCTTTTTATCGTTATGCTCAACCTGCTTCTCTTCCATGTCATTTAAATAATAGACATCTCTGATGAAGTCATTCTTTCCAAGTCTCATTCCTCTTACGCCGACAGCAGCCTTCTTTTTCTCAGGTATAGTCTCAACAAAAAATCTAAGGAAGAAACCTTCGTTTGATTTAAGTATAACAGTTTTTTGCTCATGTAGTATCTCTACACTTACAACTTCATCATTATCATTTAATTTGGTCGCAGCGACCGTTCTCTTAGAAACATCGAATTCACCGCCGTCTACAACCTTCATCATTGCAGTTTTGGTTGTGAAAAGAACTCTGTAAAGATTAAGGTCTGACTGACTTGATGCAAGAACGATAGTCTCTTTGGAAGTATCAAAATTGCTGACGTTGTCAATCGGCACACCCTTGTCTCTCATCTTGCCCTGAGGAAGATCTGTAGCCTTTACCGTATGCAGATTACCTGTATTGGTAAAGAAGCATACCTTACCTGTATTCTTCATGATAAATGAGAACTTGAATTCGGCTTCAATAGTCTCTTTATTCTTTTCATATGTTGTTGCGTCGATAGTCTTTGCATATCCGAACTTATCCATAATAAACGCAACATCCATCTCTTCGATTGGCTTTTCTTCGTATACGGCAGTCTCACGATTCTCGATAAGTGTCTTACGTTCTGCCTTATACTCTTTTTTGATCCTGTTAAGATCATTCTGGATAACCATGGACATTGATTCGTGGCTGTCCAGGATATCCTCGTATCTGTAGATATTGGCTACAGTCTGCTCGTGGTCTTTGATCAGAGCGTCAAGTTCAAGTCCGATGAGCTTATATAATCTCATCTCAAGAATTGCATCAGCCTGCGGCTCAGTAAAAAGAAGCTGTGCGGCCATTGCTTTGGATTCTCTGGATTTAAAGTTTATCCCGTCCGTAACACCGTTAACAAGACAGTTCTTAGCCATTGCTCTGTCTTTGGAGCCTCTTAGTATCTCAATAACAAGGTCGATTACATTACAAGCCTTGATAAGGCCTTCCTGTATCTCTTTTTTCTCCTGCTCTTTCTTTAAAAGAGTCGTATATTTCCTTGTCGCAACTTCAAACTGGAAATCTGCGCATGCACGCATGATTTCTCTAAGAGACATTGTTTCCGGTCTTCCGTTGTCGATAGCGAGCATGTTTACACCGAAGGTATCCTCAAGCTTGGTCTTCTTGTAAAGAAGATTGGTGAAGTTCTCAACATCGGTGTCCTTCTTAAGTTCGATAACTATTCTGATACCTTCTTTGGAAGACTGGTTGGAAATATCGATAATGTCATTGGTGATCTTCTTCTCGGCCAGCTCGGCAACATCTGCCATAAACTTACCGATTCCGGCACCGATCATTGTATAAGGAATCTCGGTAATAACAAGATTTATATGACCGTTCTTACCCTTCTCTGTTTCAACCTTACCGCGAACTCTGATCTTACCTGTACCTGTCTCATAGATATCTTTAAGTTCGTCTTTATTAATAACGATACCGCCTGTGGGGAAATCGGGTCCCTTTATGTATTTCATAAGATCAGCGGTTGTAAGTGTATCATCCTGAATATATGCGATCTCGGCATCGATAACTTCAGCAAGATTGTGAGGCGGCGTACTTGTAGCCATACCAACGGCGATACCTTCCGATCCGTTTATAAGGAAATTCGGTATCTTAACGGGAAGAACCGCAGGTTCTTTCTCGGTCTCATCAAAGTTGGGAAGAAAATCAACTACGTTTTTGTCCAGATCTTCAAGGAAGTTTTCCTGTGTTATCTTGGAAAGTCTAGCCTCTGTATAACGCATTGCGGCAGCGCCGTCACCCTCGATGTTACCGAAGTTACCGTGACCGTCGACAAGAGGAACGATCTTCTTGAAGTCCTGTGTCATTACAACAAGACAGTCATAGATTGAACTGTCGCCGTGAGGATGATATTTACCCATCGTATCACCGACGATTCTGGCACTCTTTCTGTAAGGCCTGTCATATCTTATTCCGAGCTCATACATATCGTAGAGAGTTCTTCTCTGAACGGGCTTAAGACCGTCTCTGATATCGGGAAGCGCACGCGCAACGATAACGCTCATCGCATAGTCTATGAATGACTTTTGCATTATGTCCGAATATTCGGTTCTGATAATTCTGTCTTCCATAAATCACTCCAAATTATTGGTCAAAAAATCTTAAATATCAAGCTCTGCGTCTGTCGCATGCTGATGAATAAACTCTCTTCTGGGTGGAACGTCAACGCCCATCAAAAGCTCTGTCATATGAGAAGCCATCTTGGCGTCCTCAATTTCAACAGCCTTGAGAAGTCGTCTTTCGGGATCGAGTGTTGTCTCCCAAAGCTGCGCGGGATCCATCTCACCAAGACCCTTATAGCGCTGAAGTGTAAAGCTGCCTTTATGAGCATTTCTGTACTTGGCAAGAGCATTGTCGTCATACAGATACTCTTCCTTGCCTTTTGAAGGCATAGCTTTGTAAAGAGGTGGCATGGCGATATATACATGCCCCTGATAGATAAGCTCCGGCATAAATCTGTAGAATAAAGTCAAAAGAAGTGTCGCGATATGTTCACCGTCGACGTCGGCATCGGCCATGATGATGATCTTGTCATATCTTAGCTTGTTAATATCAAAGTCATTGCCGTATCCTTCGGAAAAACCGCATCCGAATGCATTGATCATGGTTTTGATCTCGGCATTAGCAAGAACCTTGTCGATACTTGCTTTCTCGACGTTAAGAATCTTACCTCTGATGGGAAGGATTGCCTGATAATTACGATCTCTTGCCATCTTGGCGCTACCACCCGCGGAATCTCCCTCTACGATGAAGATCTCGCACTTGGAAGCATCTTTACTTATGCAGTTTGCAAGCTTGCCGTTTGAGTCAAAAGAATACTTTTGCTTGGTAAGCATATTCGTCTTGGCTTTTTCTTCAGTCTTTCTGATCTTTGCTGCCTTTTCTGCACAGCCGATGATAGACTTAAGGCACTCCAAATTACGGTCAAAAAATCTTGTAACCTCATCATTGGTTATCTTGGATACGATCTTGGCTGCATCCTGGTTATCAAGCTTGGTCTTGGTCTGACCTTCAAATCTTGGATCGGGATGCTTGATCGAAATAACCGCGGTCATACCGTTTCTAACATCGGTACCGGTAAAGTTGGCATCCTTATCTTTTAATATATTAAGCTCTCTTGCGTACTGATTGATGATATTGGTAAACATTGTCTTAAAGCCGGTAAGATGCGTACCGCCTTCGGCATTATAGATGTTATTACAAAATCCGAGTACATCCTCGTGGAATTCATTGACGTACTGGAAAGCAACTTCTACTTCTACGCCTTCGCTCTCTCCACTAAAAGAAACAACGTCGCACACGGCTTCTTTGGATTTGTTCATATCCTTGATAAAGCCTGTGATTCCGTCGGGTTCATGGAATTCAATGTATTCCTCGACACCGGGTCTTTTGTCTTCAAAAATAATAGTAAGTGAAGGATTGAGATAAGAAGTCTCGTGAAGCCTTGATTTTATATCATCTTCTTTGAATCTTGTCTTTTCAAAAATAGTGTCATCGGGAAGGAAGTTGATGGTTGTTCCCGTTTCTTTTGTTGTTCCGACAGGATCGAGAAGTCCCTTATTAAGTTTGGTTGTGGGAATTCCTCTCTCATAGCTGTCTTCATAGATAAATCCGTCTTTTTTTATCCTGACACTCATTCTTGTAGAAAGAGCGTTAACTACGGATGAACCTACACCGTGAAGACCTCCGCTTGTTTTATATGCATTATTATCAAACTTACCGCCGGCATGAAGCATGGTAAGAACAACACGCTCTGCTGTTATGCCCTTAGCGTGCATTCCAACGGGAATTCCTCGTCCGTTATCTTCTACCGTGGCTGAGCCGTCGGCTTCCAATGTTACATGGATCTGTGTGCAGAAACCTGCAAGATGTTCATCAACCGCATTGTCTACAATCTCGTAAACAAGGTGATTAAGGCCTCTTGTGGTCACGCTTCCGATGTACATACCGGGACGCTTTCTGACCGCTTCAAGACCTTCTAAGACAGTGATACTGGAAGCATCATATTGTTCGTATGAAGCCATTTGTGTAAACCCCTTTGCAAAACTTTAATATCAAAATAATCTATTACCGCATCAAAAATGCAGTTTTCTTGTGACCGCAAGAGCAAGCGCTCCGGGTCCTATATGACATGAAACAGATAAAGATAAGGGATCCATATGAACCTCGTGGCCGGGGAATGCAGCCTCTACCTCTTTTTTCCATTCATTTGCAGCCTCAGTGTCATGAGAATAGGCTATTTCTATCCAGAAGTCGCCTGCCTCCATACCGCCGAATCTGTTCTCAATATCGTTCTTAACGGCTGTAAGCATAATGTTCTTACCTTGAGAAGTTGTACGAGCTTTGGCAAAAGCATCGAGTTTCTCACCCTGGATCTGCAGAACGGGCTTAAGTCTTAAAAGCGTTCCGAGCGCAGCCGCTGCGGGTGTGATCCTTCCGCCCTTTTTAAGATAATAAAGAGTATCGAGCATAATATAAATGCTGGACTCAAATTTGGTATCAAAAAGCTTTTTGGAAATCTCTTCAGCAGAAAAGCCGGCATCAGCCATAGCCTTGGCATCTATTGCGGACTGTCTCTGTGTCACGGATATTCTCTGATTATCAACAACAAAGACCTTACCTTCATATTCCTCGCCGGCAAGCATAAATGCACTCTGACAAGAACCCGAAAGTCCGCTGCTCATAGGGATATAAACTATCTCATCGTATTCTTTGAGAAGCTCATCCCAAAGTGTCATAAGAGAATCGGGTGTGGGCTGACTGGTCGAAACCTCAGCGTTACCCGTGAGTTTCTCATAAAACTGTTCCTGAGTAAGATTGATATCTTCGAAAAACTCTTCGTTATTTATCATAAAGGGCATCGGTACAACATATATGCCAAGTTCCTTAGCCTGTGATTGTGTAATTCCACTGTTACTGTCCGTAACTATCGCAACTTTAGCCATTCTAGCAATTTCGACAAAAATGCCGATAATCCTCCTATTTTCATCCTGTTTAATAAAATAAGTTTACTTTTATAGCGTTGTAAAGTCAATAAAATTTGCAGATTTTGTGCTTATCTTATTCTTTAACACACTATGTTGTGGAAGAGACAATTCCGGATCGCTTGCCAAAATTCTGTCCGCATCCATCGCAGCTTCTTTTACAAGATCGCTGTCATGATAGATATCACCAACTCTAAAACACAGTTCACCGCTCTGTCTTACGCCGAAAAGATCTCCGGGACCGCGCTGCTCCAGATCCTCCCTTGCAATCTCAAAACCGTCATTAGATCTGTTCATAATATCCAGTCTTTTCTTGGTCTCATCCGATTCAGAAGTATTGATAAAGATACAATATGATTGCGCATCTCCTCTTCCGACTCTTCCCCTTAGCTGATGTAGCTGAGATAGGCCGAATCTTTCGGCATTTTCGATCATTATTACAGTAGCGTTGGGAACATCGATTCCGACTTCGATAACCGTTGTTGAAACCAAAACATCGATGTCCTTCCTTGCAAAAGACTCCATTATCTCATCTTTTACAGCGGGTTTCATCTTACCGTGAAGTATTCCCACCTGTATGTTTGAAGGAAGCGCGGAGCGAAGTTTTTCCGCATATTCCATGACATTTTCCGCACCGTTAAGCTCGCCCTCTTCGATCATCGGGCAGATGACATAAGCCTGGTGCCCCTCTTCCACCTGTTTATTTATAAATTTATAGGCGGTATCTCTGTAATCGGTTCCTACAACGCAGTTCTTGATCGGAAGGCGTCCTTTCGGAAGCTCATCGATAACAGAAATACTCAGATCTCCGTATAAGATGATCGCAAGAGTACGTGGAATCGGAGTCGCGCTCATTGCAAGAACATGCACGTTCTCACCTTTTCCGGCAAGAGATTCTCTTTGTCTTACGCCGAATCTGTGCTGCTCATCGGTAACGACCAAAGCAAGGTTCTTATAACTGACTTTTTCCTGAATAAGCGCATTGGTTCCGATGATACAATTAACTTCACCGTTTGCGATAAGTTCTTGTGCGTTTCTCTTATCTTTTGCGGAAAGAGATCCTGTCAAAAGAATCGGTTTAAGCGCAGTAATCTTGTATTTATCTATCATCTTTTTGAAATTCTCAAAATGCTGCGCTGCAAGTACTTCCGTCGGTGCCATTATAGCGCCTTGATATCCGTTTGCCGCAGCTGTCAAAAGAGCCATAAACGAAATGATAGTCTTACCTGAACCAACATCACCCTGAATAAGCCTGTTCATCACTTGTTTTCCCGAAAGGTCGTTTAATATATCATTCCATGCTTTTTTCTGTGCGCCGGTCAGATCATAAGGAAGCTGTTCCAATAATCTGTTTACATCAGATACTTCTATCATGGGAAAAGAGTTAAGAATCTCTTTTTGCGACAACTTTAAAAGTCGAAGCTTTAAAATAAATAAAAGAAATTCATCATAAGCAAGCCTTCTTCGGGAATCCTCAAGTTCTTTTGAATTCTTTGGGAAATGGATTCCGTATGCAGCTTCTGAATAAGATACAAGATTAAGCTTATTTATCAAATCTTCCGGAAGATATTCTTCAAGCTTGCCGGCGTTTATAAAGGTCTGTTCTACAGCCTTGGTCACTGCATTGTTGGTAAGTCCTTTTACAAGTGAGTATTTCGGTCTCATACTACCCGATAAAGCAGCATATTCCTCAATCTTGTACATCTTTGGCTGATCCATGTAAAAGAAATTGCCCTTTTTACGGGTGATTCCTCTGAAAATATGCGTTGTTCCGGATTTTAGACTATTAATAAGATAAGGCGCGTTAAAATATGTCATCTTAATCTTGCCGGTTTGATCCGCGGCTTCAAAAGAAAGAATTGAAAGATTACGAACACGTCTTTTTGAAACAGAACCGACAATGGTGAGCTTCATTGCGCACATCTGTCCTTCCGAGGCATCGCAAGCGTTTTTGACATCACCGAAATAGTCATAATCTCTCGGAAAATAGGTCAAAAGATCCCCACATGTATAAATTCCGCACTTATTAAAAAGCTTACCTGTCTTGTCGCCGACTCCTTTAAGGTCGGTTATAAGCTCGGAAAGTTCTCTTTCTCCCATAACAAAACCTCATCTGCTGATTACTTATTAAAATATAAGCCGGGTAAAAATAAACCCGGCTTATAAGAAAATCGATATTTAAATTATACCTTATTCTGCAGAAACAATGTAGTAGTAAATAGGCTGTCCGCCAAACTGAAGTTCAACATCACATGAAGGGAATTTCTCGGAGATTCTCTCTCTGAGAGCTTCTGCGTCCTTCTCGTCAACTTCATCACCGTAATATACACTGATAAGCTCAAGATCATCGTCCATCATCTTATCGAGCATATCGAATGTAACATCGGCTATCTCGCCGCCGACAGCAAGAATACCGGAATCTCCGATACCCATGTAGTCACCCTGCTTGATCTGAACATCATCTATAACCGTATCTCTTACGGCGTAAGTAACTTCACCTGTATTAACTGTTCCGAGAGCCTCTGTCATAGCCGCAACATTGTCCTCGACAGGAGTATCGGGCACATAGTTGATGATCGCTGTGATACCCTGAGGTACAGTCTTTGAAGGAACTACAACAATCTTCTTATCGGAATCATTGTCTTCCGACATGATAGCTGCCTGATTTGCCGCAAGAATAATATTCTTATTATTAGGAAGTACAATAACGGTATCGGCATTGACCTTATCAACAGCATCGAGAATATCAGCTGTAGAAGGGTTCATTGTCTGACCACCCTCAATAACGTAATCTACACCAAGTCCTCTGAAGATATCGGCAAGTCCGGAACCTGCGCATACGGTTACAAAGCCGACTTCCTTGTGAGGCATCTCAGGTTCAGCAGCCTTGGGAGCTTCTGTTTCAACCTTCTTTCCGATAGGAATATCATCACCGGGAAGATATGTGGGTGTAAGCTCTGCAGCTCCGTTAATCTCTGTCTCTATCTCAGCCCATGATCCGTCATTGTTCTCATGGAAAAGCTTCTCTCTGTGCTCCATTCTCATGTTGTCAATCTTCATGTTTGAAAGCTGACCGTACATGAGAGCTCTCTGGATCGCAAGTCCGGGATCGTTGGAATGAACGTGCACTTTACAGATCTCATCATCTGCAACCATAACAATCGAATCACCGATGGATTCAAGGAAATTCTTGAAATCAATCTCCTGCTTAATATTAAGAGGCTTAGAAAGAAGAACAATAAACTCTGTACAATAACCGAATTTGATATCCTCTTCCTTGGGCTCTCCCATTGTCTTGGCACCGGGAGTAACCTGCTCTTCTGTAATGGTAATATCGATCTCTTTGCCGAGATATCCGTCAAGAGCACCCTTAAGAACCTGTACAAGACCCTGTCCGCCGGAATCCACAACACCTGCCTGTTTAAGAACAGGAAGCATATCGGGAGTCTTGGCAAGAACTTCGTCTGCGTATTTAATGACTTCGCTGCAGAAAAACTCGATATCTTCAGTACCTTCTACAGCTAGCTCGTGTGCTTTCTCGCTTGCGCCCTTGGCAACGGTAAGAATTGTACCTTCCTTGGGCTTCATAACTGCCTTGTAAGCAGTCTCTACAGCTTTATCAAAAGCTTCGGCAAGAATACTTACATTAACTTCGTCGTGCTCTTTTACAACCTTTGTGAAACCTCTAAGCAACTGAGAAAGGATAACTCCGGAGTTACCTCTTGCTCCGCGAAGAGATCCTGAAGAAATCGCTTTGCATATTGCAGACATATCTGCGTTGTCGCCAAGAGATCCAACCTCTTTGGCTGCTGACATGATGGTCATTGTCATGTTGGTACCGGTATCGCCGTCGGGAACGGGGAAAACATTAAGTTCGTTGATCCATTCTTTCTTAGCTTCGAGATTCTTGGCACCGGTCAAGAACATTTTTGACAACATCTTAGCGTCAATTACATTATTACTCAAAACAAAAATCCTCCTAGAACTTGCAGTCGATAGAATTAATCAATTACGCGGACACCCTCGATATAGATGTTAATCTTCTCGATCTCAAGTCCAGTAAATTCTTCTACTTTATATTTAACATTGTCTATAAGGTTATCAGACACTGCCGAAATACTAACACCATAAGCAACAATGACATGAAAGTCAAGTATAAGCTTATTATTGGAATCAAGAGATACGTTGATACCCCTTGTCATAGAATCGATCTTTAAAAGGCTGACAAGTCCGTCCTTAACATTGACATTGGCCATACCTACGATACCAAAGCATTCCATTGCAACAGCACCTGCGTACTGAGCTATAACCTCGTTATCGATTGATATACTACCCATGTGAGTGTTCATAGAAGAAGCCTTCATATTATTCCTCCTTAATGCGATAGCCCATGGGACCACCGTTTTCGCATACATATAGTATTATAATAGCAGTTCTCCAAAAAATAAACTACAAATTTTGCATATTTTACTTGCATTCTGTATATGTTTCTGCTAATATATCAATGTTGCGAACAAAGCAGCACAATATTGCTATAGAATTTGATTACATGGCTTATAAGGAGGTGTCAAAATTGGCTAAATGTGATATTTGTGGCAAGGGCGTTCATTTCGGTAACAACGTAAGCCATTCTCATAGAAGATCTAACAGAGTTTGGAAGTCTAACGTTCAGCACGTTGCAGTTAAGGTAAACGGCGGAACAAAGAGAATGCATGTATGTGCAGCTTGCCTTAGATCAAACAAAGTTGAGAGAGCTTAATCTCTTATAAACATGAATTTAAAGAGCGGTGATTTACTCACCGCTCTATTTTTATGCTCTATAATCTTTTTATTCAACAGGCTTTACTCAATCGAAAGCTTTCCGTAAAGCTCTTTCTTAGCATCTTCCGCTGTTGCAAAAGGCCCGGGAATAACTTCTGCTCTGCGATGTTCTCCGAGATAATCACTGTCAAATGTGATCGGTGTTCCGTCGGGGTTTTCAAACTTTTGCGAAGGTTCAAACGCTTCACCCAGAGTTTCTGTTGATATCATGTCTATCTTAAAGCCCTTAAGAACATCATAGATATTGGTATCAAGGAAGTACTTTCCGTCCTTTTCAATAACATCCACATGAACTTTTCCGGAGTTATCGGTAAATGCATTCTTTTCTTTTATATAACCGGTAGCACCCTCAAAATAAGCATTTCCGTCAATCCATACAGGTAAGTGACCGAAATGAGCGGATTCATGCTTTCTCATATTGGGATACTCTTCTTCCATATCAAACTGCAGTATCCACTCATCGAAAGTTGGATACTCATCAAAACAGTATGTTCCGACCTTTCTGTTTTCAGTATACTTATCCTCAGGTCTTGAATCGTTTCCTACAACCCAGTCTTCCGAAGGCCATTTCTGTATGAAGATATTATTATAGAAGCGGTCGTCTCCGTGAAGAATGGTCATAAAGCCCATAACTTCCGTTCTATGAGGCATATGATAAGGAGTATATCTCCATGTTGTTCCGTCTCCTACGAAGGTAAAAGAACCTGCGCAAAGATTATGCACCATCGCAACGCCTTGAGTGGCAATTCGAAGTGATACATCGGATAAAAGAATATTGTTATCTATAAGCGTCGGTCCATGGCTTACTTCTACAAATATATCCTGACATGTCATTCCGCCCTCAAGCTGTGTGGCAAATGAAGGGCGCTCATTATCATGTAAAAGATTCTGCGTAATTCTTGTACCCTGTGCTTCCCAGTCACACCAGATTCCCATTGTGCAGTGATGAATATGATTTCTTCTCATTGTAACATCGATGGCTGCATGCATCTTAATGCCGGCAATCTCTGCTCCGCCAAGCTCCATCATGTTGTTGATATGATGAATGTGATTATCTTCAATGGTACTGAAAACACCACCCATACGGCCGATAATACCGCCCTGCTCACAGTGATGAATGTTGTTTCTTCTGATAATATGTCCGCCTATCTTTCCTTTGATCCAACCATAGAATTGACCGCGGCAAACAGAATCTCTCTCCATCTGAGTGGGACTCTTTACATGCTTGGTTGTATAGAAATTGCTGTTTTCAGGATCATAATAGCGTCCAAGACAGATTCCGGCGCATTTACTTCCCCATATCTCACAATCTTCAATAATCCAGCCTCTGCTCCAATGAGGGCTGATCATACCGTCCTGATATGCTGCGGGCGGTGCCCATGTTGTTGCGGCTTTATTGATATTAAAGCCGCTAACGGTGATATATCCGATTCTTTCTTTGCTTGGCATAAAGCATTCACGTCTGACCGTGATTTCAACATTTTCTTTGTTGGGATCTGCGCCGCCGAAATTAGCATAGAAAATAGTTTCATCGGTTTTAGAATCCTGCTCTGCATACCATTTTCTCTTTGAGTTCTCGGGATCCCATGAGCATTCATATACTTTGGCTTCAAGACATTCATCGATGCTCAAAGCCTCATAAAGTGCTTCATCATTTAACCAAACACAACCTGTGTGTTTATTCGGAGTAGCAAAATACCAATCTCCGTAAACAAGCGTAGTATATGGATTGTATTCTCCAAAGATACTGTTCTTAACTTTGGTTACCCAAACATCACCCTTAAATTTGGTCCAATTCGTCAACTTTTCCGCTCCTGTGATAATTGCACCGAGCGGCTCACTGCTCTTATAAACTATACGCTCCTCTTCCGTTCCCGCGTTTATGGGATTGACATATTCTCTGTAAACTCCCGGAGCAACAAGTATCTCATCCCCCGGTTTCGCAATCTTGGCAGCTTCATTAATTCTTTTAAACGGAAGATTCTTGCTGCCGTTTCCATCGTGTAAAGCATTTACATCTACATAAATAACCATAAGAAAGCCCCTCTTTCTGTTATTAACCCTTAACAGCGCCTGCCATCATTCCTTTAACAAGTTTATCCTGGAAGATGATAAACAAAGTAATCATAGGAAGAACCGACAAAGTCAGAACTGCAAGGATAATGGGAATATCAAGCGAATGTTCACCTTTGAACTGTCCGAGCGCAAGAGGTAATGTCTTTTTTGCCGGAGTAATGATCAAAGTGTTTGCAAAAGCGAATTCATTCCACATTGATACGCCGTTATAAATAGCAAGTGTAGATAATCCCGATTTAGATAAAGGAAGTATCATCTTAAAGAAATTCTGATAGCGATTGCAGCCGTCGATTTCAGCAGATTCCTCTATCTCCTTGGGAATAGTCTTCATAAATGCAGTAAGTATAAATACCGACATGGGAAGCGCAAATGCTACATATGGTCCGATAAGTGACCAAAGTGAGTCATAGAGCCCGAATGTCTGAGTAAGTTTGAAAATAGGTATCAAAGTTACGTGCATCGGAACAGACATCATTGCAACTATAAGCGCATATATATACGGATTTAATTTAAACTTCATTCTCGCAAGCGGATATGCGGCAAATGATGATATTGCAAGCATAAGAACCAGAGATACTGCCACTACTATCACTGAGTTAAAGAAATAGCTGAAGAAACCGTGAGTTACAACATCTACGTAGTTCTTGAAATACCATGGATCCGGAAGGTGGAATACACCTTGCTGAAGCATATCAAACTGCTTACGGAATGAATTTATTATCATAAAGAAGAAAGGAGTAAGCGTAAGGGCAACCTGAACGCACGCAAATAAAATTGCAATTGTCCATGCAATCTTTGATTTTATCTTGGCCTTACGAAAATCCGAATCATCCAAATAGCCTTTTTCCATAATCAATACTCCTCCTTAACCTTAAATACCTTATTGAATAACAGTGCAATGGCGGTTATAAGCAAGAACATTCCCGCTGCAACCGTTGAACCGTAACCCATGTTGAACTGCTGGAACGAAAGCTTATACATATAAGTAGCCATAAGTTCTGTTGAACCCGCAGGTCCGCCCTGTGTCATGTTCCAGATCATATCAAAGTACTTAAGTGAACCTATAAGTGACATCGTGCATGCTGTCTTGAAGATAGGTCCCAAAAGAGGAATTGCGATATGTTTAATATACTGCCATCTTGTCGCACCATCGATAATGGCAGCTTCATAGATTGATGTGTCGATATTGCCGTAACCGGCTATAAAGTAAACCATATAGAAGGGAGTGAACTGCCAAGCCATAACACCTATGATCGTATATAAGGCATTGGGAGCCGTTCCCAAAAGATCTATGGTTGTTTTTTTACCTTGAATAATGCTTGCAAGCGAAGAAACAATACCTCCGTTGGTTGCAAGTGCATATACAAAAAGGAATGCGATAGCTACAGAACTCATAAGATACGGCAAAAACCATATGATCTTAAAAATATTGAATTTCTTGCCTCCCGCATCCAAAAAAGTAGCAAGAAGCATACCTAAAGGAATTTGTAAAAGAATGGAAAATACCATAACAATGAGATTGTGCCGGAAAGATTTCCAGAACATTTCATCTTTGATAAGTGCTTTCCAGTTGTCTAATCCGATAAATACTCTATCCGCAGAAATACCATTCCATCTGTTTCCGCTGATCGCAAAAGTATCGATTACAGGATAGATTATAAAAATCGCTATAAGCAAAAGCGCCGGTATCAGAAACACCGTTGCCGCTCTGGCTGTACTTCTCGCCTTAGCCTGAGCAAGGCTGACATTCTTCTCTTTTTTCACGTTATCTCCTTCCCGCCGCGTTCATTTAGTTAAAAGCTGCCTACAGGAATATTTATCCCTGCGGGCAGCTTTATTATCACTTTAGCCGCAGCGTATACTATCGTATACTCTTATAGCTTAATTACTGTTCAGCAATAGCTTTTTTCATTGCCGCATCGTGTTCTTCGCCTATCTCCTTAGGAGTCTTCTCAAGTCCGAAGAGCTCAGTCATGCAGTTCTTGTGTACTTCCGTTACAGAAGCGGGAAGATACTGGTCATACCAAAGCTGTACGTTTGAAGCGTTGAAGAATACATCAGCGATAATCTTCATGTTGGGATCGTCGATGTTTTCTTCCATTCCCTTGATTGAAGGCTGTGTTCCGCTTGTCATCTGATCGTTGTTATAAGTATCATCGTTGAAATACTGTGTTGCAAGAACATAGCAAGCATCAAGCATATCTTGGTCAACAGAACCGTCTTCCTTGAAGCAGTTGAATGACATACCCATACCGATTGCTGTGCCGATCTCAACGTCCTGAGGAACTCCCTTAGCCTTAGCTTCTGAATCTTCAGGGAAACGGAATACACCGAGATTCTCGTTGTACCACTCTTCACTGTCGTTCTTGATACCGGAAACCTGCCAAGCGCCATGAAGCATCATAGCTGCAGATCCGTCATAAAGAAGTGCTCTGTCCTGGTTGTCATCGGCTGAAAGTGAGTTAACACCGTCAGGGAAATATCCCTTCTTAACCCAATCCTGAATCTTTGTGCCTGCCCAGATAAATGCATCACTGGTAAATGTTCCGCCGTTCTCCTGTGTGTAAGCTGCATCAAATTCAGCATTTCCTGAATGACGAGCTACAAGGTACATATAATACATTGAACCTGTCCACTTTGATGCGTTTGCAAGTGTGAAAGGAATAATATTGTTCTCTTTAAGCTTCTCGCATACTGCTTCAAGCTCATCGATTGTTGTGGGAACTTCAAGTCCGAGATCCTTGAATATTGTCTTGTTATAGAAGATATCGCAGCCTGAAAGTCCGCCGAAAGGAATGGCAAGCATCTTGCCGTCATATGTTGACTGAGCTACAGCTGCATCAATAAATTCGGGATGATCATACTTTGCATACATTTCTGTAAGATCATTGGCATAGCCTGATTTATAATACTCAGCCATAGGGCCGCCACCCCAGTGAACGTAGATGTTTGGACACTGTCCTGAACTCATTGCAACTACAAGTTGCTGCTTATAGTTATCGTTCTGCTGATGTACCTGATTGATCTTGATGTTGGGATAATCTTTCATGAATCTCTGAACAGCACCTTCCTGTGTGCTCTTGGAAGGATCCTCTGTAGCGATATCCCAAAGTGTGATCTCCATAGGCTCTGTTGTAAGCGTAGGAAGATTCTTTCCGTCCGTCTGCTTTCCTGCTGAATCGGAAGCCTGTGCCGCGTCACCTGAAGCTGCGGGTGCGTTAGCATCAGAACCGCCCGCTGCGGGTGCTGATGAACTACTGCCACAACCTGCCAGTGTTGTTACAGTTAAGACTGTAGCTAAAATACTAGCCAATACCTTTTTATTCATACACTGTCCTCCTTTGTATGGATCGGATATTTTAGCGTCGTAAAACATCCATATTTTGAAACATAAATGTTTCCTACTTAGGACATACTATAAATGAACAGGATAATTATTGCTTATAAAAAGTTGCTATATAATATACCAAAATTGCTATTTTATCAGTGCGATTTTTTGTGCTAAATAAATTTTTGTGATTTTTACTATACAATATGTCGCTTTTTTGGGCATTATTTTATTTTGTATATGTTATAATTACTATTAGTTAAAGATAAATCTAAAATACTTTATGATTAACCACTGTTTTTAAAGCAATTTTATACTTATATCTAAAATAAAAAATTGCTTATTATAAAAAGGAGTTTTTGGGGGATGAAAAGTAGGATCGCCAGTGCTAAAGAAACCGTACAACACAAGATAAACACAAGCCTTCGAATGTATATCAACAAAATGCATTCGGATTATCCGCCGCACTGGCATACTGATATAGAGATTATCTGGCCCAAGGAAGCTCCGTACAAGATAATCTGCGAAAGTAAAACATATAACGTTGAAGTTGGCGACATTTTGCTTATCTGCCCTTCCGTTCTGCATGAGATCTTTTCGCTGTCTCCGGGTTCACGAATATATATCCAAGCCGATTTTTCGAGATTTACAGCCTTAAAAGAAATTGATAAGGCTTTCCGTCTTATGTCTCCTGCTCTTCATATCAAGAAAAAAACATGTCCAAGGGATATCTATGACCAGCTATGTGAATGGCTGATCAAGATAATGAACATAAACTTCGGGTCGGATCCTTCCCTCGACATGCATTACGACGATTATGACGAAAGTCTTATGGCTTATACCGAGCTTGCGCCATATGGTGAGCTTGAGATTTATTCCATTCTTATGCAGTTTATCGCGCTTTGCGGAAAAAATATAAATCTTATCAAAGATTCTGATTCGATTGCTACTTCTTCCGCTTTTAAAAATAGTATATCTCTTAGCAATGTATGTACTTATCTTTCGGAAAATTTTACTGAGGATATTTCTCTTGAGAGTGTTGCTGCCTTTGCGGGCTTCAGCAAATATCATTTTGAAAGAATATTTACGGAATATACAGGTATGACCTTTTATCAATACCTACAGAAAATGCGCATAAATTATGCGCAAACGCTTTTGTCAAACCCGGAACTGTCGATCACTGACATTTCCTATCAGGCAGGCTTTGCGAGCAGTACAGCGTTTACGCGTGCATTTAAGAAAACAACCGGCTATCCGCCTTCAAAGTTTAGAATGCTAAATGAGGAACAACACCCGCTTAGTGTGAACCGTCATTTTGCTAATTTCAGACCTGAAAACTCCAAAGACCGAGTTTTGAAATGATCAGCTCTCTGACTATCATTCCGAGCTTTTCTTTATCTTCGGTCGAGATTTTGGCAATCTCTTCTATTTTGTAGATCTTTTCTTTGAATCCTTTATCTTTTTTATCGGGATTCTTGTATATTGAGGTGCGAACTCTGCACCTTAATTGCTTTAAAACCTTATAATCGTACGTCTCTCTTGTAAGATAATAGATATGACTTTCAAGCGTATTAGAAAGATCGATATCATCTTTTATATACTTGGTTATAACAGTCTTAAACTTAAAAGGAACAAGTTCGTTCTGCAATAGTTCATTGTAATTATAGCGGGCTCCGAAGTAATATCTTTCGATATCCTGCATATAATATTTGAAATCATCTTCATTTATTATATTATTCATTTCTTTTTCTTGTCTGCTCCGCTATCAAGATCTTCGATATTATCAGCGCTAAATTCAATGGCTGTTCTGATCTTTTCTTCATCCCAGCCTGTTTCATCCATAAGCTCTTTTACAGTAACCTTTCTGCGAAGATCGTCGGCAAGTTCCTTGGCTTTATCGGCAACCTCCTGAACAAGCTTAAGAACCTTCTGTGCACCTGCATCTTCCGCGAGGTTGGCTTCAATGATGTTTTCCATTGCATCAAGCATGAGATTATAAAGAAATCCTTCAACTTCCGAAGGCTCTCCCACAGCATCAAGCATGGTCACACCTTTGGTAAGAGCAACATTTCCTTCTCCGATAAGGTCCTCGATAAATACGCCCTGATCCGCATACATCTTGGCTACATCAACGACAATAGGAAGATATATCTCTATAAGTTTGTTCTGAGCATTCTTATCTCCGGCAAGTGCGGCAATTGTCGTAGCTTCTTTTTCACCGTCGGAAACCTTGGGAAGAGCTTCAAGACTCTCAAGATAATCATTCAGATAATTGGATTCGTCTTCGGTAAGGTCTTCCTCGGAAAATACAGCTTCTTCATCGACACCTATCTTATGATTCTTAAGATAATCAAGCACCATTGTAAGCTGCTTATCATCAAGGTCAAGTTCGGAAAAAGCCTCAATTACTTCAGCTTTTGATATTGTATTTCTGTTTTCGCGGGCTGTTCTTGTAACACTCTTAAGTATCTCCGCAAATTCTTTTTCCTTATTATCTATGTTTCCCATCATGTCTCCTTATTGACATTATTTAACATGCTCATGTGTAAAAAGATGATCCTGGCAATATTCATAGTTGCCGTTACACTTGGAACAAAATCTGAACTCGAGATTCGGATCGTCCTCTTCCGTTCTGCCGCATACCGCGCATTTATGCCTTGTTATCCCTTTGGGTCTCATCTGAGTATTTCTCTTAAACTCGGTTCTTCTCTTTACTTCCTTGGGGCGCATATGATTGAGCTTACCAAGGCTTAAGTAAAAGAGCAAAAGATTGATCGCCTGCGAAAGAATCGCGAAAAACAGGAAATAATTAGAGCCCTTAACAGCCATGAAACTATTGTAAGCAAGTACCAGTCCGTAAAAGATTCCAAGCCACTTTACCTTAAGAGGAATAAACAGCATAAAAAGAACTTGCATATCCGGATAGCATATGGCAAAAGACAAAAATACCATCATCTGGATGTAATATGTACTGAATGCAGGTGAGTAAAGATTCATTATTGCGGCGAGCTGCTCCGAATTAAGCCCTAACACTTTGCTGTAGACAAGCAGTGTTGCAAAAGAAGCCACTATCATAAGGAGCATTCCGGTAAAGATAAAAAGATTATATCTAAAGCTACCGAGCGTCCTCTCCATAGTCGTTCCGACAAAATAATAGAACAACAATGTAATGATGATCAAAAGATCAAAGCTTCTCGGCGGAATAAGTACCCATGTGACAAGTCTCCATATCTGTCCCTTCAAGACAAGATACGGATCAAGAGATAAAAATCTCGTGATGTTTGCACTTGCAGGAGCAAACTGAAGTATGTAGCCGACAACATAAAGTCCGATTATATATTTGGTAAGGTTAACTATCGCATACCTTCCGATTTTTCTTTCCATTTTATCTATAAAATTATTCATAAGCATCCTCGATTCCTAAACTAAGCTGATCATTTGATTTTATCATCGCCCGAAGTTATTGTAAACATCGCATTCTTGAATGAGCCAAAGCCCTTTTTACAACTCTTTCGTAATTTGATTTTTGGGTATCCGTGCATTATAATTATTAAGCTTGTCTACTTATTATATAAGTGAGGTTTTTTATGATTTCTAAGGATTACACATTAGGCATTGATATTGGCTCAACCACGGTCAAAGTAGCTCTTCTTGACTGTGAGAAAAATATTGTTTTCTCCGATTACAAGAGACATTTTGCCAATATCCAGGAAACACTTGCAGAGCTTCTGTCAGAAGCAAAAGAAACTGCGGGAAATGTTACTCTTCATCCCGTGATCACAGGTTCCGGCGGACTTACACTCGCTAAACACCTTGATGTTCCTTTTGTTCAGGAAGTTATAGCTGTTTCCACTTCGCTTAAAGAGCTTGCGCCCAAGACTGATGTAGCTATCGAGCTCGGCGGTGAAGATGCCAAGATCATATATTTCGAAGGCGGAAACGTTGAACAGCGTATGAATGGTATCTGTGCCGGCGGTACAGGTTCTTTTATCGACCAGATGGCATCTCTTTTGCAGACTGATGCTTCCGGTCTTAATGAATATGCCAAAGATTACCATTCTCTATATACTATCGCCGCAAGATGCGGAGTATTTGCCAAATCTGATATTCAGCCTCTTATCAATGAAGGCGCTACCAAAGAAGACCTATCGGCTTCTATTTTCCAGGCTGTTGTCAATCAGACTATCTCAGGACTTGCCTGCGGTAAGCCCATCAGAGGACACGTTGCGTTTTTGGGTGGTCCCCTACATTTTCTTGACCAGTTAAAAGAAGCTTTTATAAGAACACTTAAACTTGATGAAGAACATACTATAAATACCGATAATTCGCATCTTTTTGCCGCTATCGGTTCTGCTCTTAATGCAAAAGAAGACACATTCTATACAATGGATGATATGGTATCCA
This sequence comes from Butyrivibrio sp. XB500-5, assembly GCF_003625505.1. Taxonomy (NCBI): domain Bacteria; kingdom Bacillati; phylum Bacillota; class Clostridia; order Lachnospirales; family Lachnospiraceae; genus Butyrivibrio; species Butyrivibrio sp. XB500-5. Next base: position 4,509 of record NZ_RAIS01000001.1, on the reverse strand, counting down.
AGTTATCTCACAAAATCGTTATGGATGCCGAAGTTGCAAGACTTGATCCGTTATTTAATAACGAAGATGAATATAAGTCATTCAGAAACCGCCAGGATCAGTATAAGGTTAAGACCAAGAAGCTTGATGATTATAAAGGAAATGCATTCCTTGGAATCGATGCGGGAAGTACAACGACAAAGTGTGCTCTTATCAGTGAAGACGGTGATCTTCTGTATTCGTTCTATTCAAGCAATAACGGAAGTCCGTTAAAGACCGCTATTTCTTCTATTCAGGAAATTTATAAGCTTAAGCCTGAAGATGTTCATATTACGCGTGCTTGCTCAACAGGTTACGGTGAAGCGCTTCTTAAGTCTGCGCTTTTACTTGATGACGGCGAAGTTGAAACAATCGCTCACTACAATGCTGCCGCTTTCTTTGACCCGGAAGTTGACTGTATCCTTGATATCGGCGGTCAGGACATGAAATGCATTCATATCAAGAATCAGTCCGTTGACTCGGTTCAGCTTAACGAAGCATGTTCATCGGGTTGCGGTTCATTTATCGAAACTTTTGCAAAATCACTCTCCTACAGTGTTCAGGATTTTGCCAAGGTTGCACTCTACGCCAAGTCTCCCGTTGACCTCGGAACAAGATGTACCGTATTTATGAATTCAAGAGTTAAACAGGCCCAAAAGGAAGGCGCCGATGTTGCGGATATTTCATCGGGTCTTGCATATTCCGTAATAAAAAATGCTCTGTTTAAGGTTATCAAAGTATCCGATGCCAAGGATCTCGGAAGCCATATAGTCGTTCAGGGCGGAACCTTCTATAATGATGCAGTGCTTAGAGCATTTGAGATTATTTCCGGCGCTGAGGCCATTCGTCCCGATATTGCAGGAATCATGGGTGCTTTCGGTGCGGCTCTTATCGCGAGAGACAGATTTAACGAGGATAGAAGTTACAAGACAACAATGCTCTCTATCGATCAGATAAACAATCTTGAATACAAGACCAGCATGACAACATGCCAGGGATGCACGAACCACTGCAGACTTACCATCAATAAGTTCACAGGCGGTCGTCAGCATATTTCAGGAAACAGATGTGAAAGAGGTATCGGTAAGGTCAAGAATGCCGACGGTATCCCCAATCTCTTTGAATACAAATATAAAAGAATGTTCAGATACGAGCCTCTTACTCCCGATAAGGCAAAAAGAGGTACTGTCGGCATACCCAGAGTTCTTAATTTCTATGAGAACTATCCTTTCTGGTTCACATTCTTTACAGAGCTTGGATACAGAGTTGTTCTTTCACCAAGATCAACTCATCAGATCTACGAACTTGGAATCGAATCAATTCCAAGCGAATCAGAATGTTACCCTGCCAAGCTCTCACACGGACATATCGAGTGGCTTATCAAACAGAAGGTTGATTTCATCTTCTATCCAGGACTTTTCTATGAAAGAGAGGAAGTTCCGGGTGCTACAAATCACTATAACTGCCCTATCGTCACTTCGTATTCCGAAAACATCAAGAATAACGTTGAGGCAATAACAGACGGTGATGTTAAACTAAGAAACCCTTTCATGGCTTTCACCAATCTTGAAGTTGCCACGAAGTCACTTGTAAAAGAGTTTTCCGAGATCCCTGCGGAAGAAGTTATAAAGGCTTCCAAGCTTGCCTGGGAAGAAATGGACAATATGAGAAAAGATATTGCTCATAAAGGCGAGGAAACTCTTCGTTGGATGAAAGAAAACAATAAACACGGTATTGTTCTGGCAGGTCGTCCTTATCATATCGATCCCGAGATCAATCACGGTATCCCTGATATGATCTGCTCTTACGGTGTTGCGGTTCTTACAGAAGACAGTGTTTCACATTTGGGAACACCTGACAGACCTCTTATCGTATCAGATCAGTGGATGTATCATTCAAGACTGTATGCTGCGGCTTCATTTGTAAGAACTAGAGAAGATCTGGATCTTATCCAGCTCAACTCATTCGGATGCGGACTTGACGCCGTTACTACCGATCAGGTCAACGACATCCTTTCTGGTTCAGACAAGATCTATACCTGCCTTAAGATTGATGAAGTCAACAATCTCGGAAGTGCAAGAATCCGTGTTCGTTCACTTCTTGCCGCTATACGTGTAAGAAAACAAAAGAATAAGATCCGAGATATCAGATCTACAGCCAATAAGAGAGTTATTTTCACGGAAGAAATGAGAAACAGATACACTATTCTGTGCCCTCAGATGTCTCCCATTCACTTTGATCTGTTAGAGCCGGCATTCTCATCCTGCGGATATAACTTTGTCGTAATGCAGAACGATAACAGACATGCGATAGATATGGGACTTAAGTACGTCAATAACGATGCCTGCTACCCTTCTCTTTGGGTTGTCGGTCAGATTATGGATGAACTTAGCAGCGGCAAATATGATCTTAATAAAGTTGCCGTTATCATGTCTCAGACAGGTGGCGGATGCAGAGCGACCAATTATATCGGCTTTATCAGAAGAGCTCTTAAAAAAGCCGGTATGGAGCAGATTCCCGTAGTATCACTTAATCTCTCTAAACTCGAAGCCAATCCCGGCTTTAAGATTGATAAGAAGATGTTCGTAAAAGCCGCTTACGCTGCTATTTTCGGCGATATATTCATGAAGTGCGTATACAGAATGAGACCTTATGAACAGGTTCCCGGTTCTGTTGATGCATGCCATCAAAAATGGCTCAAAGTATGCGTGGAATTCTTAACCGCCAAGCATAACAATATATTTAAATTTGAAAGCTTGTGCAGACAGATTGTTGAAGACTTTGATAAGATACCGATCACGGATGAAGTTAAGCCAAGAGTCGGCGTAGTTGGCGAGATCCTAGTAAAATACGCTCCGGCAGCAAACAATCACCTCGTAGAGCTACTCGAAGCAGAAGGTGCCGAAGCAGTTGTTCCCGAACTTATCGGATTTATGCTCTACTGCTTCTACAACCAGATTTATAAGGCAAAAGAGCTTGGAACAAGCCCTGTAACAGCGACACTTTGTAAGCTTGGAATATGGGTACTTGAAAGACTCAGAAGCGGAGCAACAAACGCTTACAAAAAGAGTGTTCACTTCACTCCTCCTGAGCCTATATACAAACTGGTTGAATACGCCGCTCCTATCGTAGATATCGGAAATCAGACAGGTGAAGGCTGGTTCCTTACCGGTGAAATGGTTGAGCTCATCAAGGAAGGGGCTTCAAACATCGTATGTACGCAGCCTTTCGGATGCCTTCCCAACCACGTAGTGGGTAAAGGCGTTATAAAGAAGATGCGCAACATGTATCCCGGATGCAATATCGTAGCTATCGATTACGATCCCGGTGCATCTGAAGTTAACCAACTTAACCGTATCAAGCTTATGCTCTCAACAGCTCAGAAGAAAGTTGATGATAACAGAAAACTAAGTTAGTATTATTTTTATATTAAAAAGCCCTATAAATGCTTTCTTTTTTATTCAGAAACCAAGCATTTATAGGGCTTTTTCATTCATTTTTTTCCAAGACAATTATTATAGTTTTGAAATCTTAACACTTTCCTTTTTTTCTATACCTGTCTCTAAAGCTCTTTTTAATACTTCAATTAAATCTTCACCATCGCTTGTCACAAAATAATTTGATAAATCTGTAATATCATCGCTAATATTATCTTCCCATGGTGGTTGCTTGGATAAATCTTCAATATCCCATACAACTTTATCAGGTGAGAATCTAGATAATTCATGTCTTATTTCATCTAATTCATTTATAGCATTATGAATATTTTCATATTTTAATTCTCCAGAATATAATTCATTCATAATAGTAGGAAATTTACTTCCCCAGTTCTTATCTTCTAAATTATACGCAATAGTTGAAAAAAAAGAATGTAAAAAATCTCCTGTTCCAACTTGAAACCAATAAAATTTGACTGTAAATCCTACTGACATATTATATCCCTCCAGATTATTTCTTAAAGTAAACCGTTATTCCTTCTTTAGTTCTTTCCATAATATCATTATATAAGCTTTCTAATTGCTCTTCAGTTACATTCTGACCACGTATATCTATTTGTACAGATTGTTTTGTACCAGCAGGTAATTCTTTTATTCGCTGATAATATTGTTTTTCTATATTTCTAGCTAGATTTGTTCTTCCACTCTGGCTTGTAAGATTGTAATTCTTGACATCTATACTACTACCTGGATTATAGTAATCTGGTCTAACACTTCCTTTAGTACCATATGGAACTTCTTCTCCATTTTTGAAAGAAACCTGCTCCTTATAATTAGGATAATCTTTTGCTGCATCTATTTCGGACTGTCTCCAAGAAGGACGTTTACAATCTTCAGATGCTGCTTTTGTAGAATTATTAGCTGTTTCCGTTAATTCTTTTACTTCTGCTCCATCTTTTGCGGCCTCAGCGGCATTACCGGCCTTCTTGACAACAACAGGATCCACCGCATATTTAGCCTTGCAGATATCCACAAGTTCGTTGAGCTGTGAGAA
>NZ_RAIS01000013.1:0-1940 GCF_003625505.1 Butyrivibrio sp. XB500-5 | reverse complement strand
GAGCAGTATAGGAGAGATGGAGCGAGAGATACATGAGCTCGAGGAAAAGATAGAGAAATACAATGATATCATCAAGATACTTGAGGAAAAGCGCGGTGAATTACAAAAAGAAAGAGGAATCATAATCAATGATGCTTATGCGCCGGAGAAAGCTTACGACATGACAAGATCTTCCAAGTGGAGGGGAAAACGCGAGGAAGATGCTAAAGATCATCAGGATAAGATAAAAGAAAAGACAAAAAAGGGAATCACCGCTACAGGACAGCTTCTGGATGATATCGAGACAGCGATCCAAAATCTTCTGGATAAGATAGAAGCATGCAAAAGAAGAATCAGTTATCTCAGACACAAGATAGAAGAGCTGGAAAGACAGCAACAGGGGAATAACGAAGCACAATAAGGAGAGAGTTTATAATGGGAAAGAGTTATGACGCCGAAGAAGTATCCGGCTTCATGAGTGACATGTGCAGTTCGCTTAACATGTACAGGGCGGATGCAGATAAGCTTGAGAATGCTTACAACAAATATGCCGGTAACGATACATTTAGGGGAACGGCTGCGAAAGCGGCCAAAAGATGCATCGACTGCGGACAGAGGAATCTTCATAAAGAAAACCTTGTAGTACAGAAGAAAGCACTTGCCAGATATAAGGACATGAAAGACCTGTTCGAGGATATGGTGGATTCTTCGCCTAAAGCAAGGATAGATACTGACGTTCTTGAAGAAGTAAAAAAGGATTTCCAAGGCTATAGAAAAGTTGTATCGGATCATGGATATAATATCGAAAAGATAGCAGAGTATCTTCAGGATAACTTTTCGGCAGAGTGTGACGTTGATTTCACTCAGCCAAGCTATCAGGAAGCAAGAGATACCTACAGCGAGTTTTCGGGCCCGAACGGTTTTATAGATAAGACTATCAAAAGCTTTGAGGACTTTGATGAACAAGCGTGCGATGCGGTCAATAGATCCGGCATCGCCGCCTATATATACGATTATCAGCAGGCTATATCTCAAACATCTTACAACCTCCTAGGTATTAAGATCGAAACTCCGAAGGTAGACGATACATATCTGTCTACTATTACTAATGGCGCGGCTATTGGCGTCAAAGCGATGGTAGGGAATGTTCAAAATGGAGAGAACAGTAATACAACTAATCTCTCTATCTTGAACAGTTCAAAAGTTGATAAGTGGCTATCACCGGATTACAAACTGACTCCTGAGGAGATAAAAGAAGCAAGAGAGCTGGCAAGAAAAGAATTGGATGGCGTTGAGCGCGTCAAAGGTACGCACCAACCGATATTCAATAATAAGACTGAAGAAGAAAACTATAAAAAAGCACTGGCACTTATGAATAAATGCTCAGGAGTTGCTTCGTATTGCCAAGGCTTTATGAGTTTGATAGGAAATATTGCGACAGTGCCACAAAACATAGTGGAAGATATCATCGTCGGTGGATTTGGTGAGATAGGCGCGACAATGGTAGACAACACATTTGGCACAGATCTGTCATCTGATGTAAGGAATTTAAGAGAGCAGATGCAGAGTAATATCAGTCAGCAGGAAGCTGATCTGAAGCTTGCTAAGCAAAATGCGAGGACACAGCATCCTGATGCATTTATGGCAGGTGATACCACGTTTAAGGCAATAATGTATTTTGCTACTGAAGGGTTGTTTGCAGCGGCAGCAGAAGGTCTGGAGATAAGTAAGTTTGCAGCTGTACAGATTGCAGAAAACGCGCAAGACCTGATGCTAGATACCACTAGCGTGTATAATGAACTTATTGAGGATGGCAATTTATCCGGCTCCGATTGGGCGGCTTTAGGGTCTAATGTCTTACTGAACGCCATGAACAATTTGGCATTCTCACAGCTCAACGAACTTGTGGATATCTGCAAGGCTAAATATGCGGTGGATCCTGTTGTTGTCAAGAAGGCCGG
>NZ_RAIS01000012.1:0-16466 GCF_003625505.1 Butyrivibrio sp. XB500-5 | reverse complement strand
TTCTCACAGCTCAACGAACTTGTGGATATCTGCAAGGCTAAATATGCGGTGGATCCTGTTGTTGTCAAGAAGGCCGGCAATGTAGCTGAGGCTACAAAAGATGGAGCAGGAGTTAAAGCGTTAACTGAGTCAACGACAGGTGTTGAAGAGGTTGAAGCTATAACTAAAAGCGCAGGTGAGTCTATTAAGGTTTCAGAAGAAAAAATGTACCAGTTAGGTAAGCATTTTAATAAGCACGGGCGCGATATGGGGTATGCTGGAAAAGCTGAATATGAAGCTGCCGCGCGAAAATTTTTTGAAAAAAACAAAGAAACAGCTGAAATTTATGAAGGAATTTGGAATAGTTCTAGAGGCGCGCAAAGTGGGCAAGTTCAGATTGTTGTAAGACAGAACGGAAAACAGCTTATAATTAACAAAGAGACGGGACAGATTATTGATTTTTATGAAGGAACGAGTTTGGATGGCTTTATAAATATTGAAAGGATACAGTGATGGAACTAATACATGGAGAGATTGAACCAAATATTGGAATCGGAAAGGTTAGGCTAGGAGCTAAAAAAGAGGTTATACTAAGACTTTTTTCTTCTGAATTTAAGTTGTGGGAGAGAGGTGACGGCTTCTGCACATACACCTTTGATAATGTGAAATTATGGTTTGATGTAAATGGAGAGTTGCAGCAAATTGGTGTTACGAAAGGTTTTTTGGATGGATTTCATGATATCCATGTAGGAGATACGCTCTCTGATGTGAAAAAAACTTTTGGAAATTATGAAGATGATGGGGAAGTTTATTTGATACCGGGAGTTGACGGAATAGGTTTTGAGCTAGAGGACGTTGATGATTGGGATGAATTAACGGCGCCCATTGAGTGGATATATGTGTATAAGTCATAAGATATTCCAACAGTGATTTTAATTAGTTAGGAGAACGCATAAATGGTAGAAAAAATGTATGAGCTTGCGGGTTATTCCGTGTTTAGCTTTTTAATCATGTATACAGTCATATATTTTGTGATCAAGCACATGGAGAAAAACGGGAAAGTAATTAAATACAAAATGCTGTGGAATATACTGTTTCCGTTGGCATGGGTAGCTTTACGAGTGGCGATTTATGTGATGAAATAATAAGTTGATCCGGTCTGTTTTGATGAGAATACGGATTACGATGAGGTGGGGGGACAATAATGAAAACCAGGGCAGAAGCCTTAAAATACGGACTATCTTTTGACGGCGCATATCAGGATGCGCCCTTTCACGACAACAACTGGCAGCTTGTGCGCTATAAAGGCAACAAGAAAGCATTTCTTTGGACGTATGAAAAAGACGGACTTATCAATCTGAACGTCAAAGTCGATCCCGAAAAAGCCTACTTCTGGCGCAAGATCTACAAAGCTGTTATACCCGGATACCATCAGAATAAAGAACACTGGAACACCATAATCCTCGACGGGAGCATTCCCGACAAGGACGTAAAGACCATGATCGCCGAGAGCTACGATCTTATCTCAGACAGCCCGAGCAAAAGAATCTACGAAGCCGTTAAGCGCATTCCAAAAGGGAAAGTCGCAACCTACGGACAGGTCGCCGAGATGGCGGGCGATAAGAACATGGCAAGAGCCGTTGGTAACGCGCTCCACAAAAATCCCGAGCCCGGTAAGATCCCGTGCCACCGCGTAGTAAACTCAAAAGGTGAACTCGCCGGCGAATTCGCCTTCGGCGGTGCCTGGAAGCAAGGGGAAATCCTGCAGTCAGAGGGCGTAGAGGTTATAAACGGGAAAGTTGACTTGAAGAGATATAGGATGTAATTTTTATCTTTAAGTGCTTTTTTAGGTGAGTTAAAGATAAAACTTGCATTGAATTTTATCTTTAACTCTGTAAAAATATGACTTAAAGATAAAACTTATATGAGAGGGAGAAAAAATGAAAACACTGATCGTTTACTACTCAATGGGAGGGAACACTGAGTACGTCGCAGAGAAGATCAAGGCAGGTATCGAAGATGCCGACACACTGCGCCTTGTTCCCAAGAAAGCTTACAAAGATACAGGTTTTGCCAAGTTCGTCTGGGGAGGAAAGAGCGCGCTCATGGCGGAGAAGCCTGAGCTCGAAGACTATAGTGTCGACCTTTCGCAGTATGACCGCATCATCTACGGCTTTCCTGTGTGGGCGGGAACCATCACGCCGCCTATCCGCACATTTGTAGCCGACAACAAGGAAATTCTTAAGGGCAAAAGAAACTGCGCCTACGCCTGCATGGCAGGAAGCGGCGGGGTAAAAGCAATAGAGAAGCTCGCCAAGGCAATAGGAATAAAAGGCTTTGAAGCAACTTCGATATTCATAGATCCAAAAGACAGCCCGAGCGCGGAAAAAGACGCCCAGATAAACGGACTTATCGTAGCGCTCAACCAGTAAAGACAATCGGCGTAAAAGCCGGTGAAAAAATGCAATAAACAGGGGCCTGCCGATGATATTCGGCAGCCCCCTTATCTTATCCTTTTCTTCTGTCTATTTCGGGATGATCCGCATAGAACTTATCTTTATTTCTATACATCTCTTCATCCGAAAGCCTCAGACATTCGCGTATGGATAGGTCGGAATCGTTAAATACGCATCCGACCGACAGACATACTTTGTCCGGATCACTCGTTCTTTCTTTTAACTCATCGATTTTTTCAAAAAACTCTTCATTGGTGCAGCCCTTTACTACGATCATGAACTCGTCACCGCCCGCGCGGTAGATGTCCTGGTCAAGGAATACTTCCTGAAGCAAAAGAGCTGCCTTTTTTATCAAAATATCACCTGCCTGATGACCGCTCTCATCGTTGACACGCTTAAGCCCGTTGATGTCCGCAAACACAACTCCGTACGGCTTTGGGATGACAGTCTTCTTGGAAACAACATCGAGGATCATGCTGTTCATCGCATTTGAATTAAATACACCCGTGAGCGTATCCGTGTAACTTATGTGCTCCAGCTTTTTTAACATGATATAGCCGGCAATTTCTGAAGAAATAAAGAACGTGGTAATCTCCAAAGTCTCTTTTATCTTGGAAGTATTGTCCGTGTCAAAATTGGTTGCCCATATAAAGCCCATAAGCTCCCAGTTGTGCCGAAGAGGGAAAATAATGATACTCTTTACCCCTGCTTCTTTGAGATTCTGATACCATGCGTAATTAACCTCTTTTACATACTCAAGGTCCTTGTCATTTTCGATGACTAAACTGTCTCTTTCTCCGATCATATCAAGCCATGACATGGTAAGATCATACTGGTTGGGGTATTCGGTCAAGGGCTTGACTGTGCAGCTTTCCGACTTGCTCGTTGCGAGGATAGACAGCGTACCAGCGCTTTGGTTTACAAGCGAAATGGTACATATATCCGCATTGCACAGCTTGCGGATATCATGTATGACTTCATTCATCGTCGCGTTGAAATCACTCGATCCGCGCAGCTTGATACAAGTCTTCAAAACATCGTTGGAGATGCTCATGGAGCTTGACGAAGCCATATCAATATCATCGACATCGGTTTTCTCATTCAGGAAAACGCAGTAGCAGAGATTGTCTTCCTCGTAGTCCAAAGGCAAAAAGAACAGATTGAACCACAGATTGGCAACATCTATATTAAGGTATGTGTGGATTGTTTTCTTTAAGATGGCGCTTTGATGGCACTTATGCTCGAAATCGGGAGACTTGGGAAGATACTTGTCGTAGATATTGTTCTTCCTAAACTTTCCGATGATCGTGCCCGGCTTCACGGCAAAAAGCGGGTGTTCCACGAACTCAACAAATACTTTGTTGCCCGTGACTATTCGTATCTCGCCGTATCCTCCGTCTTCCTTTTTTTCGACCGACAGAACGCACGCCATCGGCTTTAAATCATCAACAAGAGTCTGAAAATCCATCTCGCAACCTCGCTACGCATGCATAGTGAACATATCTCCGGATACTAATTATTATATACTAATATGAACAATATTGCGTATGTATAAACTCGATTTTATGATTTTGGGCGAAAATTTAGATTATATTTATAGCAATGGGGTCACTCCCCAAATTTATAAACCTCATCGCTAAATCCGATCTTTTTTCGCGCCTTTGCAAGCAGATCGGCCGCTTCTTTCTCGGAAACGACTTTAAGCCCTTTTTCCTTCACAAGAATGTCCCTTGCGGCGTCATATGGGTTGTTTGGATTACTCGGATCGTCCTCGATATCATTGTAATCCGAATCCGTCAGATAAATCATGTAGAAAGCGTCCTTGTCATTTTTGCTCTCATCAAGATCATATCTCACAACATACATAAGATCAGCGCCGTCAATATTGTATTCGGGATCTTCTCCGTCTAAACGGAATGAAAGCTTGTTATCGTTATCGCGCTCTCCGTAAAGCTCCTCCCAACATCTATGCCAGAAGTGATACTCACCCGAAGCGTCCAAGTAGCCTTCATCGTCGCCGTGTGAAGTCGCTCCGCCCGAGCCTGTAGAAGATACACTGCCGTTAAATCCGATCATAGTAGTGCATCTACTCCATGAATCAGCGACGAAACAGACCTTTAACGAGCCGCCGACATTTTTGACAACGATAGAAGGCTGGAATTCACCTTCAAATTCCGGAAGGATGAGCATTTCAATCTTTCCGTCCAAGCCAAGGTCCAGATATTTAGCCGAGATATTGTTGCAAGCAATCGGAGAGTCCGGTATTTCGCCGGCTGCGATGTTCGAGAGCATTTCTTTAAGCGTATAGTTTTTTCCGTCATCCAAAACGGAAGAAAAATTCAGGTATTCGCACTTGTCGCCTTTGCTACTGTAAGTTGCCTTGGCAGTTCCCTCCAAAAATGAATCATAAAGAGCTGCGGAATCATCATCGATCTTTACTTCTTTTCGCTCCTTGGGATTGTTTTGATAGCCGCTTCCGCTTGAGTATTCGCTGCTTACAGAAGCCGCGTCCGAAGATGTTTCCGTAGAGGTCGCTTCCGATGATGCTTCTGTAGAAGATACTTCACTTGAAGCCTCTGTGGCCGAATTCTCGCTTTCGGCAGCTTCTGAGGTACTCTCGGCAGCAGCTGTGCTACTCTCTGAAGTAGCCTGCGTGGAAGCTGCGACAGCCTCGGTAGAATCCACTGACGGCGCAATCGAAGAAACCTCCGAATCGCACCCTGAAAGAACCAGCATAAGAGCCGGTATGGTCAAAAGATATTTTGTTTTCATTTCTTTTCCTCCAATAAGCGTTTTATACATGATAACATATTATTGTGTTAAAAAAGACTTCAAGGAGAGACTCACTTATGACAACAGTAGAAAAAGCATTACAGGGAAAAGCATTTATCAAAGAAGAGCTCTACAACGCATTCACGCAAGAGGATGCGGATGAGATATGGAAAAGAGCCGGAGAAAAGCTGGGCAAGATCTATGCGGAGCACCAAGGGCTTCCCAAGGGCGTTGCCGCTCACACCGACGGAAATATCTTCCCGTCAGCAGCCATCTACCTTTCTATGAAGGACAAAGACCCTGAGAAAGCATTTGAGGTAATGCGAGTATCCATGAAAGCAAACAGCGAAAAAGCAGGCGCTTCCCTTGCAAAGTCGGCAAGATTCCCCGGCTTCACGAGGTTCTTCCTCGCTATGTGGGGACCCGTCGCCAAGAAAAGTTTCGGAGAGACCGCCGGCTTCAAGAACGTCTTCTACCCCAAGAAAAAAGGCGAGTTCGCCATGGACATAACCAAGTGTCCCTACCACACCTACCTCACAGAACTAGGCTGCCCCGAGATCAACAGACTCTTCTGTGACAACGACATCTACTGCTACGGCAACATCCCCGGCCTTGAATTCATCCGCACCAAAACAATCGGAAACGGCGATGAACTCTGCGATTTTAGGTTGAGGTTGAAATAAGAATCAGGAAAAAGAGATTGCGAAATATATGCACTTTAAATTCGGTGCGGGTTTTATAGTATAATTGTTGTTGAAACTGATTGTTATCCGAAGAGGTCGTTGATATGGCAAATATGGATGATAACTTGTTTTTAACTAACTACACAGAACAGACATTTCTAGAGCGCCTTAAAGATAATTTAAGGAGCTGTGATTCTTTTTGTTTTTCGGTTAGCTTTATCAAAAAGGCTGGCCTCGTTTTGATTATTAAGGATATTGAATCTGCTTTGCAGCGCGGATGCAAAGGAAAGCTAATCACTTCTACATATCAGAATTTCACCGATGTCGAGTCTCTTCAAAGATTCCTACAGCTACAAGATATATATGATGGATTTGAATGTCATCTTGATTATGAGAGCTTTCATGACAATAGTTATTCGGTTATTGGCTATCATTCAAAGGGATATTATTTTGAATTCAATGATAGAGCAGAGCTTATTATAGGATCTTCAAATATAACTAAGTACGCTCTAAAGAAAAATATAGAGTGGGATATTGCTGTAATAAGGGATAAAAACTCAAACGTCTTTTTGGATATGCAGAAAGAATTTGAGGATAAATGGAATAGGACATTTCCGCTAGATAGAGAGCTAATCAATAAGTATAAAAAGAGAATAGATTTTGCCATAGAATGTTGGGATATGGATTATGGGCAGAAGATAGAAAATGTTCGCCCGAATTATATGCAACATAAGGCTCTGAAAGAACTGAATAGATACAGGACAATGGGCAAGAAGAGAGCGTTAGTTGTAGCGGCGGCAGGCTCGGGAAAAACTTTTCTAGCTGCTTTTGATGCCAGAAACTTTGATCCCAAGAGACTATTATATGTTGTTCACGAAGGCTCAATTATGCAGAAATCATTGGAAACATTCCAAGAAGTTTTTGGGGCAGAGAAAAGTTATGGTATCTATAATCAATCATCACATGAGCTTGACGCTGATTTTCTGTTTGCCGGAAACATTATCCTCAGTAGATCTTTGGAACTGTTTGGAAAAGATGATTTTGATTATATAATTCTCGATGAGTGCCATCACGCTACAGCTGATTCATACAAAAAGATTATTAACTATTTCGAACCGGAGTTTTTGGTTGGATTAACAGCTACACCTGAACGAATGGATAATGAAGATGTTTTTGAATTATTTGATTCTAACGTTCCGTATGAACTCCGACTCAGGGATGCAATAATAAACGATCTTGTCGTACCGTTTAGATATTATGGAATTAGGGACAGTCTTGTAGATTATGGCCTGACTAAGGATAAAGAAAGACAACTTATTTCACAGCTTGCAGCGGTGGATCATTGTGATTTTATTAAAGATAAAATAGAAGAATACAGACCAGAAGGCAAACTGAAGGTGTTGGCTTTTTGTAAGAATATTACTCATGCCAGAATGATGGCTGAGGAACTTGGGGAATATTATCATACTGCATATCTCACCGGTAAAAATACTGTTACTGAGAGAAAAAGTGCATATGATGATCTTCAGGATGATAGCAAAGAACTTGAGATTATTTGTACGGTAGACATATTGAATGAAGGTGTTGATATACCCGGAGTCAATATGGTACTGTTCCTGCGCCCTACAGAAAGTTCGACTATTTTTATTCAGCAATTAGGAAGAGGACTTAGAAAATTTGAGGGAAAGACTCATGTCACTGTTCTGGATTTTATAGGTAACAGCTATAAGAGAAGTGTACAGGTAGCTTTTGCGTTAGGAAGTCTTGCAAAGAATTTCATTCTTGAAAAAAGATTAATGCAAGATCTTGTAAAAGATGATTTTAAGGCATTAGGTCTTTCAGAATATGGCGTAAATATACATTTCGATGAAGAAAGCCAGCAAGAAATCATAAAGTACATCGATAATGAGAATTTCAATGGACTTAATTATTTAAAGCAAGATTATTATAACTTCAAGAAATACAGTAATAGTGAATTCTATCCTAAACATATAGATTATCTGAACAATGATTGCGCACCTGACTTGATGAGATTTTTTAGTACTAAGATCAGTAATCGTAAAACAGGATGCTATTACAGTTTTCTGTTGGGAATTGGAGAGGAAAATCTTCCAATTTTTACAGATGCGCAGGTGGGATTTATTAAGTATGTTTCTTCACTTCTCCCGCTAGTTCGCAGACATGAATATGAAATAATAAAGCTTCTTCTGAACGAAGATTTAAAAGAAGATAAAATATATGAGTTTTTCAAAAAAGATTATGATGATTTTAAATCTGAGGAAGTCGAGCATGCCATTAGATTCATGCTTAAGAATAAGGCAATAATTAGAGATGAAGATACATTAAAACTCAATGTTGATATGGATGATCAGCTTCACGAATACATGGATGATCTTCTTGAGTATGGTTTAGTTCGCTATGACGCTGAGTATATGTATCATGAGAAGTTTGTGCTTTGGAATAATTATCGCATGGATCAAGTGCAGCTTAAGATGCTTAAGGATCCTGAACATAATCAAAAAGGCACGTATTTCTATGGGGATGAGGTTATTATTTTTGCATCGTTGAAAAAAGATGCATCACTGGAAGAACGTTTAAATTATAAGGATAAATTTTTAGAAGAAAACCTCTTCCAGTGGGAGTGTGAGAATAATATCTCGGCAGCAGATTTGCAGGCGCTAAGATTATCTAAATATGCACATCTGTTTATTAGGAAGGTGGCGGAAGAACATGGTGTGAGACTTCCTTACACTTATGTTGGTACAGGAACTTTTTCTAATGAAAGAAAACAAGAAAAGGTAGATAAAGCTACAGGTAAAACAAATACCACATATCTATATGATATAGACATGACTGAAGTACTACCGGAATATCTTCAGTATGATTTTGGAGTGGCACAGTAGGTTTTAAGAAGAAAGCTGAATATACGAGAAAGATATGAGTAAACTTCCTTACGATGAAAAACTCAATATTGGCTACCTGAGCAGATTGTTTGATGATACAAGCAACTGCTATAAATTCTTTTGGTTTCAAGCGATTCTTGGAAAGCTTACTGAGAATAAGACAAGATTTACTTACGATGAATTAATAAACGAGATGATTGCTGATGCTTGGTATATGGTTACAGAGTATCATCTTAGATTAGGACCGATTGGCGTGACTGATAATCTTGAAGAAGCTGTGAAATATATTGGAAAAGTGATGCAGTTTCCCGCTTCGGAGAAAAGATCAGTTATCATTTCTTATCTTGAGAATAGCGATGATAAAGTGCTAACAGGATACAAGAAAGAGCTAATTAAAAATGTTCCTTACAGAATCCATTCTCCATTTCTTGATGATATTAAAATTGATAAGCGAGAGTGGTATAGACCAGAGGAATTATCACATAAGATAAATCAACAGCGAAGACTTTTATATTATTATGATGCTTTCGGACAACTATCAACAGTAATATACATTAATGATGAATGGATTCCTTATCTCACTCGAAACAAAGAGATTTTACATGGGTGGCTGCAATTAAATCTAATTCATTATTTGCAGAAAAGAAATCCAAGTGTTCCGGGAATAGCAGATAAACTAAGTGCTCCGCAAAATAGAGATATTGAACGTGTTCGGAAATATTGGAAACTAATTATAAATATCAGACCTGATATTAGGGATATTTACGGACATAAAGATCTTTCAAATACAACTATTTCAGTAGATCATTTTGTTCCATGGCAGTATGTAGCTCACGATGAATTGTGGAATCTTCATCCAACTACTAAATCAATTAATAGCAGTAAAAGTAATGGTTTACCTGAGTGGGAACTATATTTTGAACCATTATATAAACTTGAATTTTTGTCATACTCACTATCTAAAGAGAATAACGTTGTTGCAGAGGAGTTTTCTAAGATATCAAAACACCATTTGAATAATGATGAGGTGAATAGAACGTTATATTGTGATGGCTTGTCAGAAAATGAATTTGGCTGCAGGTTACAGAATATAATCCGACCAATTTACGATGCAGCAAAGAACAATGGTTTCAAAGATTGGAGATATGAGGAAACAGCATGTCAGTGAAAATCTATAATAAGCTTGTTAGAGATAGAATTCCCGATATTATCGAGAAAGATGGGAAGCAATGTGATATACGAATCCTGGATAGCGCAGAGTATTTACAGATGCTTGATTCAAAACTTGATGAAGAGGTCAAAGAATATCACGAAGATCAAAATCTTGAAGAACTTGCAGATGTTCTTGAAGTGCTGTATGCGTTAGCTAAAGCGAAAGGCTATAGCATAGAAGAATTGGAAGCACTCAGAGCGGAGAAAGCCGAGAAAAGAGGCGGCTTTGAAAAAAGAATATTTCTGAAGAAAGTGATAGAAGATGCATAACGATAATAAGACAAACAAATTGATAGAAAACTCATTTTCTTATAAACAAAGGTGCAAAGCAATCTGGAAGAATCTCTTAAATCAAAAAGAGGATTACTCTTTTCCGATGATAGTTCGTTTAGAAACTTCATTGTCTGTTGATGAAGAGATTCGCGAATTAAATAATGAAGAAGATATAGAGAAAAAGCATGATAAATATAATCGTATAGTAGAATTTTCCGTTTTGACAAAAGAGATATACGATTATGACAGAGAGACCATCCTAAACGAATTTACGGATCAGATTCCTGAGTGGACCGGAGATTATCATCCTTTTTTTGTATCTTTCTTTGTAGAAGTAAATGAAAATAGTAAGCATATAATAGACAGCTTGGAGTATCAGTGGTATAAAGCAAGGTTTATCCCAAATAATCCAAGAGAAGCTATAAATAATGAATTAATACAAGATGTAACAACGGAAGAATCATCGCTTGATGCGATGCTGTTTTTTTCAGCAAACTCGGTGAAAAACAGATATGGTAAGCTGCAAATTTTGTCGGATGAGCCGTTTTTTCGTAAAGTGAAGCCGAATAGGTTTGTTTTAAATCATTATAAACCGGATCATTTTCCTGTAGCGTCTGATGGTGCTGTGGGAGGAACACTAAATGGCATCTGGAATGATGATGCAATCAAAAAAGTAGATTTATATAATATTGGCCACGGTAATGCTGATTATATAAAAGGGAAAAAGAAAAGACTTCTTTTTGATATTGGATATGATCGTAATAATTTGTATAGGTATTATTTAGGTATAGGATCATATCCGTACCCAAAAGCGCGTAGGGCGATAAATAGAATGAAACCTTCTGCTGTTATTGTTTCGCATTGGGATACAGATCATTTTATGGGGTATATATTTGCAAATCCCAGAATTCTAGATTTGCAATGGGTTGCACCTACGTTGGTCCATCCGGGAAAGGATATGAAATTTAGTATATCGGCTTTTCGCTTAGCAGCGTTTCTTATTCACAAAGGTAATTTGTTGTTGGTGAATAGAACAGGGATACAACATAATGTGGCTACTTTATCATGTGGCGGAAGCAATTATTTGATTCAACTTAAAATGGGTGGAGATAGTGGATTACCACAGGATATAAGTAAACCTGGAATCACGTTGAGAAATCGAGAAGGATTGTATCTTGAATTCTTTTACAAAAATAAGCTTCATACATTGCTTGGAGCAGATGTTCCATATAATAGCATGGAGAGAACCATTGATCTTTCGCAGCTTATGCTCATGCATGTTCCGCATCATTGCTCGAATATGCGATTAATGCAGTTGACCGGAAGGACTTTGAGAAATAAAAAAGATGCATACGCTATAATTTGCACTAGTGTAAAGGATGATGGCGGAGTAAAGATATATGAAGATTACTTTGCTCATAGAAATGAGTTGGATAGGATGTTTGGACATGATAATGTGTGGCACACTCTTTTTCCTAAACATAACATCAATAGGAATCGGTTGATTCGTGTGAAATATGATGATTATGGAAATATTATAGTGAGTGATTATGTATAACTGATCATATTCAGCTATTTTTTACACCGGCTCTTTTGCCCAATCCTTATCATGGGGGTGATGGGCCAATATTGAAAGGTATAAAAGGAAATGAGTAGATACAAAGATAATAAAGCAAAAGCAATTATTGCTATTACTATAATGTGTATTGTAGCAGTTTTTAGCCTTACAGCGTGTGCTTCGGGGAACATGACGAGCATAAAAGAAAAAGCAAAAGAGAACGGATATGATTTAGAGTCTGTAGATAATAGGACTGTTTGCGTGGAAGACGGTGACGCTAAGTATTATTACAATATTTGGATATTTGGCGTGAGTTTTGATAGGTGCGAGATCAAGGTGGAGGAAGAAGGCGTGGAAGTTAAAAAAGGCGAAGCTATTATTTCTATCGAAAATGAAAATCGAAATAAGGTCCGTGTTACAGTTCATGATTCTCGAGTGTTGATAAATGACGATGGCTACGAGGAAGAGCAATATGCTGTTAGATATTATATATGCGATAAGAAATTTGATGCTTCATCAATTGAGTCAAAAACGGTGATAGATAGTGATGTTAAAGCAGAAAAAGCATATAAACATGTTGAGAGATTTTTGACTACAGAAGAACTGAAAGATTATTACAACAATGCGCTGATTATACGTGAACAGCTTAACGGATGAAATGCCGGGCGGAGAAAGCTCTTTTGCCTTATAACGAAAGTGAGACCAACTTGAATAAAAAGACGATACGTGTTGTTGCAGCTGTTATTTGGGACTGCAGCGGGGGAGAAAAAAGAATATTCGCAACGGCCAGAGGGTACGGAGATTACAAGGGTATGTGGGAGTTTCCGGGCGGAAAGATCGAGGCCGGTGAGACGCCGCAGGAAGCGCTTGTGCGTGAGATAAAAGAGGAGCTGACTGCGACGATAGCTGTGGGCGAGCTAATTAAGACGATTGAATATGACTATCCCGAGTTTCATCTTTCTATGGATTGTTTTTTGGCTGAGGTGGAATCGGGGCAGTT
This sequence comes from Butyrivibrio sp. XB500-5, assembly GCF_003625505.1. Classification (NCBI taxonomy): domain Bacteria; kingdom Bacillati; phylum Bacillota; class Clostridia; order Lachnospirales; family Lachnospiraceae; genus Butyrivibrio; species Butyrivibrio sp. XB500-5. The sequence continues at coordinate 3,630 of NZ_RAIS01000012.1, read as the reverse complement.
GGTGCTCAAGGAAGCCGAGGCTGCGAGGTGGCTTACGAAGGATGAGCTTGATGAGGTCAACTGGCTGCCGGCGGATCGGGAGCTGATTGAAGAGATAAAAAACCGGATCGTGTGATCCGGTTTTGGTGTTGTATTATTCTTTTGATATTGTTGTGCCCATTTCGCTGAATATTTGGTTGATTCTCATGAAGCCTGCGAAGCCTTTGGGCTCTTTGGAGAGAGTATCCAGGCAGGTCTCGAATTTTGTACTGCCGGTATCTGCTTTAGGGATATGCAGTATATATACTTCACCGTTATGGATGAATCTGCAGTTCTTTGCTACATTTGGCTTTTCATATAATGCGCGCATGAGTGCGGGAGAGAAGCAAATGTTTTTTCCAAAATCAAGGTCAATAGAATCCGCGTTGGGATTTTTTCTAAAGACTGTATTTATCATATCGGTGATGATCGTTGCATTCATTGCGCCGGTTTGCGGCGCTGCCACATTGTTCGGAGCTCCGGCATTGCTGCTGTGATCTGAGCTTACGTGGGTTTGTGATGTGGGTTCGGTTATTTGTTCCGGAATGGTAGTGCTACCCGGTGAAGCGGTATTTGTGGGCGCACTTGGAGGAGTGGTGGGTGTACCTGTGCCTTCTCCGCTACCTGTGCCTGTTGAGGGAGGAGTAATTGTACCTTCTGTAGTCGATATCGGTGCGACTCTATTGTTTTCTATATCATCGGCTGTTGTACCGACCGGGTATATATTTATTTTTCCTGAAGTATATAATGCTGATGTATCGGGCTCTACAGGGGTTCCCGGAGCGGGTGTTTGTCCCGATTGCATTGTTCCGTGTGAACCGTTTCCTATTGCGGCTCCTGCACCATAAGTAATAGAAAAACTTGTACCAGCACCTCCTATAGGTGCAATAGTAAGATTTTCATTTCCTCCACTTCCTCCGGCGGCTGAAACGGTAGCAGAACCGCTAATAATTATTTCACTTGCAGTTCCTTCGTAACCACCACCGATACCTGCTCCGGTTAATCCGCCTGTAGCAATAATATCGCCGCCTGAGATTGTGATATGATCAGCATCACCATTATATCCGCCGCCAATACCTGCTGCGTATTTTCCGCCTGTAGCAGTGATATCGCCACCTGAGATTGTAATATCATTAGCACTGCCATCGATTGTAGTCATGCTGAATCCGCCGCCGGTTGCCGGATTATTAACATATCTTTGACCGCCGCCGATACCTGCGCCGTTTTCTCCACCTGTGGCAGTTAATTTATCACCGGAAGTGATTTCTTCGTTCTGTATTGTGAGGTTTCCGTCGTTCCCTTTTTCAATTCCTGCGTGATTATCACCTGATTGAACTGTATTGGTTCCGTTTATTTCGATCACAACATCACCATTACCTGAGGTGGAGATTGCTGCTCCGCCACTCGATTCGGTATCTATATTCACGTTTTCAATCGTGACCTTTGCGGCATTTTCGCCTTCGCCGTGGGATTCGATGCTTATAGTATTTGAAGTACCGCCGGCGTCACTGCATGTTATGACGGTTTCTGTAGTTTCGTTATGTGTATTGGTGTCTTGGGTTACGGTTCTTTCTCCGTTTTCATCAGAATTAACATTGACCGATCCGTTTACAAGATCGTAGTTTTCCGCGTAGGCAACAATAGGCGCAGCTATCAGACCTGCGGCTATTGACATGCTTATTGAAGCGGCAGTGATGGCTATCATACATTTTTTCGGTGCACATGAAAATCTTTTCCTCATAAATTTTATCCTCCGGGCGCCTAATGGCGAAACATATAACATAAGTCTCTCTATTATATAAGTGTCATCTTTTTCCAAAATTCCTAAGTGAAAATTATAAAAAATGGTACAATAGACAGAACAAAGAGTTCATTGTGAAAGGATTGAGGATATATGAGATTTTTAGGGAATGTGATATGGATAATATGCGGCGGACTTTTGAGCGCGATCGGCTGGTGGCTGGCAGGCGTTTTGTGGTGCATCACGGTTGTGGGAATTCCTGTCGGGCTTCAGTGTTTTAAGCTGTCGTCGATTTCGCTGAATCCGTTCGGAAAAGAGATTGTGGATGAAGGCGGCGCGGTGTCGTGTTTTTTGAATGTAATATGGTTCTTTGTTTCGGGACTTGAGCTGGCGCTGGGGAACCTTATGATCGGGATTATTTTGTGCATTACGATCGTGGGAATTCCGTTTGGAAAGCAGTTCTTTAAGATCGCGAGACTTGCGTTGTTTCCGTTTGGTGCGAGAGTTGTAAAGATGAGATGATTGGTGAAAAAATCCCCCGGGGAAAATTCATACCCCGGGGGATGTCTTCATTTCAGATATCGGAGAATAGTATTTCTTTGCATAAGCTCGCTATTTCAGGATTGGCATCTTTATCATCGTCATAATGAATTCTAATACTTCTTACAACCTTATAATCTTCAATGCAGTCGCACATATTCTTTGCATGTTTTAAAAAACTTATGATTATATCATCGCCGTCATCAAACTGCGAAATACCGGTGACCGGGCCCTCATCCAAAAGTCCGTCAATAATATCCCTAATACCGGCAAATTCCTCTTTCGTCGGATTACCTTTTAATATTTCGTAAGCCCCTGACTTAGTCCAACAATCCATTGCCGAATACGCTGGTAAAACATTATTATGCACACCATCTATAAGAAGCCATCTCTTTATCTCATCGGTTACGGCTTCAATTCTTTCGACTGCATGAACTCGTCCCCAGCCATGAACTTTTTTTGCCAGGTTCAATATCTCTTCATTTCCGTTTTTCCAAGCGCGCATTATAAAGACAGAAAATAAGGTAAACTCGTCACAAAGACCTATTGTGCGAATAATATTTTTTACATCCGGCTTTTCATCTGTATTAAATAATTCCAATATACAAAGACCGTATTTAACCGTTTCTTTGCAGGATGAAGTGGTTATAGCGTGAATTGCATATCTTAAACAGTTCGTAGGATTGAGTTTTTCTCTGTTCTGTAAAATATATGCCTGAATATCATCGATTGAATATAATGCACGAGCATGAGTACCTAATTTATCAAAAAGTTGATCTGCTTTGGAAAAGTCTCCGCTTGAAGCTGCAGTTACCGCTCCACCCATTTCTTTCTTGGTCTCATCAGTGTTAGCTGAGCGGCCCATATGATATATGCAAATGCCATCTTCTGCACCATCAGCAAAATGCAGTCTACTATCATCTTTTGTCGGTAAAGAAAAACTCTCAGGAAGTTCGCCATCGACAAGCGCTCCGGAAATAATATCAAATAAGGCTTCCGGCCTGCTTGTGACAGAAGGTGCTTTATCATTATTCTTTTTCCTTAAAAAATCAAACAATCCCATATTCTCTCGCTTTCCGTATTTAGATAATGATTTAAGTTAAAGTATATTATACTTTAGACCGGTGTTGATATGAAGGTTCTTCCTTTAGCTTCTACATAAAATCTTAAGAAATTTCGGCGGTATTTCTTAAGATTTACCTGCTATCATAGATAAAGTCGACGGTCTTTCAACGGCCATTCTTATGTCGACATATGGCGGATTCGCCAAATTCTATTTATAAGGAGACTTATCTTTATGTCTAATTCAAAAGAAACAACACAGAAACTTA
>NZ_RAIS01000011.1:0-42201 GCF_003625505.1 Butyrivibrio sp. XB500-5 | reverse complement strand
GGCAATGTTATAAGAGAAAAAGGACTAAAAAGAGTGTCTAAAGTGATAAAAAAGGGAACAAAATAAGTAATAACAGCACGTATGTGCTAATTTGATAAGAATAATAAATCAAAAATTATATGAAATATAGAAAAAGTAATGGGATATATAAATTCGAACAATTTTTAAGGTAGTAAAGAGGAATAAAAAGTGACTGAAAAGGGAACAACTCAAACCGAAACAGTCAAGACTAAAAGGTCAATAAACACGTAAAGCGCATAATAGAGGGAAATGAGGTGATAAAAAAGGGAACAATAACGCAGACCGATATGGTCAATGGGCAAAAACAAATTATAGCGGTTAAGTTTACGCATGACCCCTAAATATAGTAAAAAAAACTTGAAGGTGAACGAAAAAGGAATATAATAGAGTTAAAAGTAGCATAAAAGGGAATTTCTTTTTTTACAAAAGGTGAGCAAAAAAGGAATGTATATTTATCTTCAGTAAATGATAGGGGAAATTATGCGCGAAGAAAAAAGAGAGCAGCTTATTTTGAGCAAGACTTATAATAAGTCAAATGAGCTGATAAATGCTATGGGCAAAGGAACTGCGTTAAGCCAGAAACTATTTGCTATAGGAATGCAACATATAAAAGTTGATGATACAAATAATGTAGTAGCGACTATTTATGGAACAGATTTAAGAAAAATGTTTAAATCAAGTTCCGGATCGTTATACGAGCACATAGAAGCATTATGCGACAGGCAGATAAAAGGAGCTACAATTTTTGACTGGAATCTTTTGATCAAGGATAAAGAGAACGGAAAGCTTGAGGCTCATCAGGTCGTTACCGATGCATCATTTAAGAATGGTACGCTGACACTGCGATATAATAATTCCTTGACTGATAAGATAGTCAATCTGAAAAAGGGTTATACTGTCTTAAGCTTAGCAGAAACACTTAGTTTGAAGAGTGTTTATTCTTTGCGCCTATATGAGATGCTTAAATCTGCTTTGGATTATAAGAGTGCTATAACGAAAGGATCCGGGGCGCAGGTTTTTGAGTATGATCTTACTGAACTAAAATTAGAACTGGGAATCATAAACTCAGGTGGAGATAACAAGATAAAGACAGAGCTTGAAAAAGAGTATCCTGATTATGACAGAGTAGCTGAACTTGTTGAGAAAACCGGGCAGACAAAATATAAGGAATACAAAATATTCAATAGAAATGTCCTCAGCAAAGCAAAGGAAGAGCTTAATAAAAAGACAAGTCTTATTATTGATTATGAACCGATAAAAAGCGGAAGAAAAACTGTAGGAATCAGATTTTATGTTGATAAAAAGGGTAATGAAGAAAAAGTCAGCGTAAATAAAGAAATCAATAAAGATGAGGTCATGGATGAACTTATTGAATTTATGCTGGATTATTTTAAAGTAAGAGAAATCAGAGAGATTGCCGAAGCTGCAGAATATGACGTAGATAAAATAAAAAAAGCATATGATTATATGCTTAACTACAATACAACGGTGGAGGTTCCTGTTGCTTTTATGATTGATTGTGTGAGAAACGAGTACTACGCAAATGTTCCCAAAAAGCAGATAAGACCCAAAAATTCATTTAATAACTTTGAACAAAGACAAGTTGACGATTTTGCAGAACTGGAGAGAAAATTATTAGACAACTAAATGTTATATAACACATATATGATATTCATGGAGGATAAATGGAAAAAATAGTTGCAAAGCTGTTGATATATGGGGATTTACCGGAAGATTCCATACTAATGGAGCTTTCTCGTGTTTCAAGAGATCTTCATAGTCAGGACTATAATAAAGAAAATCTTATATCAAGATGTTTCAAGCAAGTAAAAAGATTGTTGGAGTTAGCAACAGCTTGTGCATTTGATAAAAACTTGTGGCAAAGTTATCTTACATATCTTTTGATCATGGATGAAAATCCTTTTAGCCTTACATGCGAGAAGGTTGGTAGCAGAGAGGGTAGTGTTAACCATTTTGCCACTAGTGATTTTCATGCATTTAGAGAGCTTTTTAACTATGATTTTAGTGAAATAGAGAGCGCGCTTGGAATAGATTGTTTTTCATGTATTACGAATTATAAAGCCATAGAAAAACCTGAGCTTATGTACAATAAAAATGTCAGTGAAAAAGTGGGCTATCTTGCAGATGTCTTGAGAAAAGCAAATTCAGATGAAAGTTTTTTTGAAGGGGTAACCGAGTTTTACAGGAGTATTGGTGTAGGCGCTTTCGGATTAAATAAGGCGTTTAGATTAAGGGAACACAATGACGGGAAGATAGAATTTGTGCCAATAAACAACATGGACAGAGTTGTTCTTGATGATCTTGTAGGGTATGAAATTCAGAAACAGAAGCTTATTGCCAATACGAAGGCATTTGTTGAAGGGAAAAAGTCAAATAACGTTCTTCTTTTTGGGGATAGTGGAACAGGTAAATCTACCAGCATAAAGGCCATAGTTAATGAGTTTTATGGTGATGGTCTTAGAATGATAGAGATTTACAAATATCAATTCAAGTTGTTGTCGCAGATAATATCACAGATAAAAAACAGGAATTACAAATTTATTATTTACATGGACGATTTGTCTTTTGAAGAAGATGAATCAGATTATAAATTCCTGAAAGCTGTAATAGAAGGAGGCGTAGAGACGAAGCCCGACAATATTCTTATTTATGCAACGTCGAATCGAAGGCATCTTATTCGTGAAACCTGGAATGATAGAAGAGATGTTGAACAAGACGGAGATATTCATAGATCAGATACTATGGAAGAGAAGCTGTCTCTTGCCAATAGATTTGGTGTGACAATAGGATACTATAAGCCTTCTAGACAAGAGTATTATACAATAGTAAATGAACTAGCGAAGAAAAACGGCATCAATATGGAAAAAGAAGAACTATGTCTTGAAGCGGATAGATGGGAATTAAATCACGGAGGAGTATCAGGAAGAACGGCTCAGCAATTTATCAATCATCTTTTGGGCAAATAAAAAAAACTTTTTGAGATAAGCAAAGAGGTTACGGATTCCATTTTAAGTTAGGACAGTCAAACGCGCATCCTTGTAATTGTTCATTACGAACTTCACATGCGGCGTTTCTACAGTCCTTACATTTGAAGGTATAGTGATATGAGTAGCGCTTTTTACATGCTTTACAGCAAAATGCCATTCCGCTGTTTCTTGCTATAAATGTTCTTCCGCAACCCATACAGATTTTTACAACATTGTGAGACATAAGCATTCTCCTATAATATTATTATCCCAGATATCGCTATATAATCAATAAAATGATGATAAAATGACAATAAAAAATGATAACATGATGGGAATAAAAAATGCATGAGATGAGTTATATATCTAAGATGGTTGCACTGGCTATTGATGTAGCGAAAGAAAACAATGCATCCGGAGTAAAAAGCATAACAGTTCAGATAGGAAAGACGAGCGGAGTTTTGCCTTATTACATGCATAAATATTTTCCGGCAGCTGTAAAAGGAACAATGTTGGAAGACGCGGAACTGATTTGTGAAGAAACCGCGGTAAAGGCTATGTGTGAAGAGTGTAATAGTGAATATTACCCAGATAAAAATAATGGATATTTATGTCCAAACTGCGGAGGAAGAAAGGCACACATTGTTGAAGGAAAAGGAGTAGTTTTAAAAAATGTTGTTATAGAAGATGAATAACTAATATATGTTATATAACACATGCAAAGAGGCCGATTAGGACCTCTTTTTTAAATAAAGACGGAGGAATGATGACAAAAATAGATTTGATCACAGGCTTTTTAGGAGCCGGAAAGACGACCTTTTTAAAAAAATATGCCAAGTATCTTATAAATAAAGGTGAAAAGATATGCGTATTAGAAAATGATTTTGGAGCAATAAATGTAGATATGGTGCTCCTTAATGAAATTGCAGGAGATAATTGCAATCTGGAAATGATAGTAGGAGGTGATGGAGCAGAGGCACATAAAAGAAGATTAAAAACAAAACTCATTGCAATGGGAATGAGCGGATACGATAGAGTTATTATCGAACCGTCAGGAATATTTGATCCGGATGAGCTTTTTGACACCCTATACGAAGAGCCTTTGGACAGATGGTATGAAATGAATAACATTATATGCATATTGGATGCCGAAACGGAGGATAATATATCTAAAGCATCCAGATATATGCTTATGTCTGAAGCAGTGAGTGCCGGAAAAATAATAATTAGTAAAATAAATGATGAGAATACCTACAAAAAAGGCAAGATAGTTGACTTACTGAATAAAACAATAGAAGAATTTGCATGTAATCGTAAGATAGATGAAAAAGATATAATTGCTAAAGCTTGGGACAACTTAAGAGATAAGGATTTTGATCTAATCGCAAGGGCAGGGTATCGAAAGGCTGAATATGTAAAAAGAGCATTTGAAAATGCAGATGCATATCAAACGTTATTTTACTTTGATTTTGATATGCCTATAAATGAGCTTGAAAAAGCAGTAAAAATGATCTTTGGTGATCAGAAATGCGGAAATGTACTAAGAATTAAAGGGTTTATAGACACAGGAGGAATAAAGAAAACAGAGATAAATGCAACAAGAACTAAACTTATGATCGGTGAATCAGAAACAGAAAGAGCAGTTCTAATTGTGATAGGAGAGGCTTTGAATAAAGATAGGTTAAAAAAATATATCGGCGAGCCGTCTATCTGAATAGGTGCAAAACGTTAATATTTATAGTATAATTCATGTTATAAGGTTAACATTTTGACTGTATACAGGAGACAATAATGACAGAATACAGTAAGGAAGGGAAAATTTCATATTCCTCGTTAGATAACATAGAAGACAACGATGTAATATATATGCTTAAGGATCTCCCGGATGCTTGCTGTATTTTTAAAGTATTGACCGATCCTTTTGGTACAGTAAAAGATATGCTGTTTCTTTTCACCAATGAAAAGTATTCACAGCTTGTCGGGATACCGGTAGAGGATCTAATTGGAAACACATACTATAAAACCGTAACCAACAGAGATGAGGATTGGATTAAATATAGTTATCAAGCAGCAATATTACGACAGTCATCTAAAGTGAGGACTTATAATACTCAGTTTGATAAATGGCTGGAATTCTGGTCGGTTCCTGTATATAAAAAAGGATTTTGTGCTTTTGTTTTTCATGACGTTACGGGAGTAAAGAAGAGCGAAGATAATATTAAGCTCGCATCAAATACAAGCAAATTGATAATAGATTGTGCCACTGCGCTTTCTTCTGCTGAGTTTGGAAAGGGCGTCAAAAAGGTACTTATGCTACTTGGACAGACTATTGAAGCAGATAGAGTAGGTGTAATCGAAGTAAAAGATAAGAAAGTAACCGATACTCATGAATGGTTCAATAATGCCGGAGCGAGAACCTTAAATTTGCCCGGGAGAAAAACTTTTGAAGAAGTCGATGTTATATCATTATGGAATCAACAGCTGGGAGATAAGAATACCGTTCTGGTAAAAGACAGTTCGGTTATCAGTAAGCTGAATGAAGATTTGTATAACAGTATCGTTGATGGAAGTATTTCCAGGTACAGCGTTTCTGTTATGAAAGATAATAATGAGGTCATAGGATATCTTGTTGCTGACAATTACGCCGAAGGCTTACCGTTAAATGTCGGTGAAGTTATGGAGTCGGTTGCGATTTTTATATCATATGAGATGAGAAATCGTGCTTTGACAAAAGAAATGACTTATTTGGGAAGTCATGATGCTCTCACGGGACTTGGCAACAGATATGCCCTAAATCAGACACTCCTTGTTTTATCGGGAGTATCGACAATGGCGGGTGTTTGCTATTTGGACATTAATGGGATGAAGACCACTAATGAAACAGAAGGCCATGATGCAGGAGATGAACGCATTAAGAAAACAGCTGATATTTTTGCGTCTGTCTTCAAACGTAAGTACTGCTATAGGATAGGTGGAGATGAATTTCTGGCAATAATACCTGAGATTACTAAAGAGAAATTTGATAATCAGGTGAGCAGGCTTAAAACGAAGACAGAGGATATTTCTGTAGCAATCGGTGCAATCTGGATAGATGATTCAAAAGAGATAAATATTGCCGTCAAGCAGGCAGATGAAAGAATGTATGAAGATAAAGCTTCATACTATAAGAAACATGGTCGAAGGCATAGCGATAAAGTTGAAAAAAAGTAAAATAAAAAGGGTTAAAACAAGAGGTTTTAACCCTTTTTTTATTAGTTATGCGAGGGACGCAGTTATAATTGACATTGAATATACTTCAATTGCGTTACAACCTCGGGAAAGATCATTAATTGGAGCATTAAGACCAAGAAGAATAGGACCATATGCTTCAAAATTACCCATACGCTGAGCAATTTTATATCCAAGATTTCCGGCGTTGATATCAGGGAAAATAAATGTATTAGCATGTCCGGCTACGGGCGATCCGGGTGTTTTCTGTTTCGCTACTCTGGGAGAAACAGCAGCATCAAACTGAAGTTCACCATCGATAGGGATATCAGGGTACTTTTCCTGAGCTTTCTTAGTTGCATTCTGCATCTTAGTTACAGTATCGTCTTTAGCGGATCCTTTTGTAGAAAAAGAAAGGAAGGCAACTTTAGGATTAATACCAAATCTCTGTGCGCAATTAACTGTTTCACCACATATTTCAACGAGCTCATCTTCTGAAGGGTTGATGTTTATTCCACAATCTGCCATTGCGATTACTTCGTTTTCACCCGTAGCAGAAGGGCGTACAAGGATGAAACAAGATGATACTATTGTATTCTCGGGTTTTGTTTTGATGATCTGTAATGCCGGACGAACTGTATCGGCTGTAGAATAAGTTGCGCCACCGAGCAAACAATCGCCGTATCCCATTTTTACAAGCATAGTTCCAAAATAGTTGGTCTGCTTAAGAATCGGAATAGCTTTTTCAGGCGTCATGCCTTTATTTTTTCTAAGTTCGCAAAAAGCATCAACCATTTCGTCAAACTTATCATATTTCTCAGGGTCTATGATTTTAGCGCCTCTAATATTATATCCAGCATCTTCTGCAGCTTTGATTATTTCATCTTCATTTCCCAAAAGAATTGGCTTTAAAAAATTACCGGCGAGCAAACGAGAAGCTGCTTCGAGGATTCTTGGATCTGAACCTTCGGGAAAGACAATAGTCTTAGGGTCAGCCTTAAGCTTCTGAATCATATCTCCAAATCCGTACATTTATCTTCCTCCTTATATATCAGGTATTTATCATTTTGTAAGCGCATACATATTTTAGACCCATGATAATTAAAATAATTTGATTTCGCTCAAGTTTTACATTAATATATTAGAATATAAAAAACAAGCGAGGTAGGTTTGTATGAACATGAATCCTATGATGATATTGCAGCTTCAGCAAAGGTTGGGGTTGTTTCAAAACGATCATCCTAAAGTAATGCCTTTTTTAATGGCTGTTGGAGAAAACGCAATGCAGGAAGGAACCGTCATTGCGATGAAAGTCACCACAGCTGAAGGAAAAACTATTGAATCCAACATAAAAATAAATGCAAATGATGTTGAAACAATGAAAATGCTTATGGATATGGGGAAACAATAATATCGCAATCAAAAAAGCTTTTCGTAATAACCGTCTTTTTGCTTGAAACCAACCTTGGAAAGGTAAGCTTTGTGATTAACATCGTTTCCGCGGTAGGTCATAGATTTAATACCTTCATCCGGGAGTTTTGAGATCAGAAATTTACCGATAGAAAAGTCTCTATATTCGGGAGTCGAATAATCAAGCATTATATCAAGGTTATTATCTTCAAGTCTTCCTAAAAGAACACCGGCGGGATTGCCTTTGTGGCAAACGGCGTAGCCGGTATCGGCAGTTGAGAAATCGAGCGGATTTCCAGGGAAACATTTTTGGATATCATCTTTATAACAGTCGATAAAATAGCTAATGACAGAATCTCCCTTATTGAGCTTTATAAAATCATATTCAACAGAGGTATTACTCATTTTTACAAGATAATAGATGTTGATAAGAACTAGGCATAAGTTCATCAACGCAGTAGGATATGAGTGAATGATAAAAGCATAAATAGTAAAAATGATGCTTCCTATAGAATTTATTATTCTGAGCTTTACTACAGAGGCCATCAAAAAAGACACTAATACCAGTGCTGATCCAAGATAACCAATAGCTTCTATGATCATATTTGTATTCATGACAATATCTCCTCATAATTATTTTATGTGACAATGGTATGATATCAAAAGATTACATGTTGTTCAAATTATGATAAAATCTTATTGTGTAATTCGATAATTGGTTACTGGATTTATGGAAGGAGATTTCTATATGGGAGATACCAGAACTGATCTTATAAACCAGCTTGCGGCCAGCATGGGCGCGGGGGATTATGCGAAAACACGATTTGAGGAGTCAAGGTATGACCCGGACACCGGCACGCTTTATTGCGATGGTTATGTAATTTCTAAAACGGTTATTGAAGAGGCAATACAGCATTTCAATCTTATGCAAAAGAAGTGTGATATGAACGATCCGGCATCCAGACATATGGCGCTGATATATAAAACCGCGATTGAAGGAATCAAAAGACTAAAGGAAAGTAAACCGGATATACCGAAGTAAAAAAACGCCGTGAAGATATATGTCTTCACGGCATTCTTATTATGCTTTAGCTAAAAGAAGTTTTTCCAAGTAAGCAATTCTTGCACATACTGTAAATATGTCAGCAGCCTGTTCAAGTTCTTCCAATGGTGGAAGAGAAGGAGCAAATCTTATAACAGAATCATCAGGATCCATATGATAAGGGAAAGGAGCTCCCGCGGGGGTTAAAATAACACCTGCTAGCTTTGCGAGTTCGACGATTCTTGAAGCAGTTCCTTTAGGTGCCTCATAAGTAATGAAATATCCGCCTTTGGGATTAGCCCAAGAACCACAACCAATTTCACCAAGATCTCTTTCCATAGTCTTAGTTACAAGCTCAAATTTAGGACGTAAGATTTTAGCATGCTTTTTCATATGTTCATCAACAGACTCGACATCCATAAAGAATCTGGCATGACGAAGCATGTTTACTTTATCATAACCGATTGTCTGAACAGTCATAGTCTTCTTGAGTTCCTGCCTGTTAGCATTATTACATGCTATAGCAGCGATTCCTGCTCCTGCGAATGTAATCTTGGATGTAGAAGCAAACTCAAATGCAAGACTAGGGTTATCTGCTTCCTCACATTCATGAAGAATATTAAGAATTTTGCATTTCTCTTTATATAAATGATGTACTGCATATGCATTGTCCCAGAATATTCTGAAGTCTTTAGCAGCAGGCTTAAGATTTGCCATGCGGCGAACTACTTCATCTGAATAAACAATACCTTGGGGATTTGAATACTTTGGAACGCACCAGATTCCCTTGATAGAATCGTCTTTTGATACAAGATCCTCGATCATATCCATATCAGGACCATCATCATGCATGGGGATATTGATCATTTCAAAGCCAAAGTGCTGAGTTATAGCGAAATGTCTGTCATATCCGGGAACAGGGCAAAGCCATTTTACCTTATCAAGCTTACACCAGGGAGTGCATCCGCCGAAACCAAACATATAACCACGTGCAACAGTGTCAAACATGATGTTCAATGATGAGTTTCCGCATACGATTACTTGCTCAGGCTGGCAATCCATTATTTCTGCCATAAGATGCTGTGCTTCTACGATACCTTCCAGGCATCCGTAGTTACGAGTCTCAACACCATTCATGCATTTCATAAGAGATTTTCCATCTAATATATCAAAAATAGGCATAGAAAGATTGAGCTGTTCAACAGATGGCTTTCCGCGGCTCATATCGAGCTTAAGGCCTTTAGCTTGCCAGTCCTTATACTGCTGAGAAAGCAGCTCTTTTTCCTTCAATAATTCCTCTTGTGACAGTTCGCTGTATTTTTTCATAATTCATCCTCGTTGTTGTATACAAGTATTTTTGCATAATCCTATCGATATTATTACAACATCACTCCGTCAAGTCAAGGGGAAATCTTTATAGGTATTAAATTATTAAAGAAAAGGGTTTGTCAAAATAGCGCATTTGCTGCAGATTGAACGGCATCATTGACTTTGATGTTCATTTCATCAGAAATAGATATTCTGAGCATGTCAATAACACGATTATCAATAGAGTAACCGAGTCTGGATGCGTGTTCACGTAAAGAGTCTTTTTGAGAAATCGAATTATCTTGGTGAACAGTAGAATTAAGCATTTTAATGGCCTTAAGAGAGTCATAGACTTCGGTAAATTCAGGACCGAGTTTAGCTTTGATATCATCTCCTAAATCCGATGCTTTTGAAAGGGGATCATTATTGAGATATGTACTTGTAATTCTATCTACTGAAGATAGAAAGTTATAATCCATCATTTTCTTTTCCTCTTATTATTTTTAATCTTTCAATATATCGGCAGACAAAAAGGATTCATTACCTTTTTTCTTCTTTTTTTATTTTTCCAAAAAAGAAAAATAAAGGACGATATTCGCCAAAGTCAGTATTTATATGAGTTTGCACTGCAGATATACTTTTTTTAACAATAAAACCTTTTATATATGGTGGAGGGAAAAGAAATGAATAGGAAATTATATAAAAGCTATGATCGAAAAATCTGTGGAGTATGCGGTGGAATTGCAGAGTTTATGGATGTCGATCCCACTATTGTTCGCCTGATCTGGGTGTTGGCATCGCTTGGCGGAGGAATTGGAATTCCGGTATACATTGTTGCGGCAATCATAATGGACGATAAGCCGGATTATATTGACCAGTAAGCGTTGGTAATAGGAGTAACGGATTATGATGATATTGTTTTTTGTGTTATTTTTTATTATTTTTGGAAAAATGATAGGCTTTGCTATAAAAGCATCTTGGAGCATTTTTAAAGCAATAATGTATTTGGTATTCTTCCCGTTTATCTTGGTAATGCTAGTGGTCGGTGGTATGATCTACGTGGCATTTCCTTTGTTGATAGTGTTTGGGATAGTAGGATTGCTTAGTAATGCATAAAGTAAATTTTTTAAATACCCACCTTCATGGCAGTGCTTTTGAAGGTGGGTATTCGTTATTTTCGATATTCATCGTAATCATCATAGTCATCATATTCTTCATACTCGTCGAATAAAGGCTCCGGTTCCTCTTTAGGTTTCCTTACAAAGAGATACATGACCCTGCTGTTATGAAGGATAAAGAGAACTACCAATATAAACAGATGAGTATAAAAAATACCTACTATATAATAGTTTCTTTCTAAAAGATATCCCAGTTTAAATCCCAGAAAGCTTAGAGAGCTCGAAACAAGGAGGCCGATTATTAAAAGTGGAGAATGATAAAGCGCACTTTTTAATGCATTTATAAAATCCATAAACGAAGCATCAAAATATATAAATCTACCGATCATGAGCCCGAGATAGTACATCATAACAGGACTGTATTGGCTTTCATCTCCAATTGTATTATTGAGAAACAGGAGGATTATAATAACATAGAACATACCCAGCATTCGTATTGAAGCTTTTTGTTCTTTTGAAGGCATTTTTAGAGGGATAATCAGCTTGTCGATTATTGTATTCGCAACACAGGATAGACATATAAGCAGTAATAATATGAAATCCTTGCTATTGTCCCATGTACTAATAAATTGATCAAAACCATAGTATCTACCGCTTTGACCTGTGACAGTAGCGTATACGTGGTTCACGATTACATATGAACAGGCAAACATCATTACAGATGTTGCAGAGATCATCATTTCAATAAAAAGCTGAATGTTTAAGTGAAAGTTTTTAAAAAAAAGAACTTCTTTTTCTTGTTTAGTCGGTTTGCGCTTTTTCCCCGAAGGATTAGGTGCGTAGGACAGTTTGGTTCCGATATGAATTAATAGAGCGCATATCGCTATCCCTGCAATGGTGATGAGTAGGAATATCAGTTTTTTGTAAATAGTAAAATCCGGGTTAATGTACTTTTCTAAAGACATGATAAGACTCCTTTTATAAATGCGTTAAAACTGATTATATCTAAAAAAATCAATTTAGAAAAGGTTTTCCTCTCCCCATTTCTTGAGTTCGAGAAGAATTGGAATTAAAGTTTTTGCCTTAGCGGTAAGCGAATATTCTACTCTAACAGGCATTTCCGGGTATTGAGTTCGGATAACAAGGCCGTCATTCTCAAGATCTTTTAACGAATTTGCAAGCATAGTGTTCGTAATTCCAAAAATCTCACGGTTAAGCTCGCCGTATCGAACGACTTCTCTATTATCTATTAAGCAAAGAATGAGAATTTTCCATTTTCCACCTACAATATCCAAAACCTTCTTTAAGCCACATTTTTCACCGGCAATATTATTGCAAAGGGATTCTTTTTTCATATAAGTCCTTTCTATGGTATGGTTTTTGATACCAAGTTAGTATAATCTGCGTAGTTGATATATTCTTTATACTACCTATAATATAATTACCGGTAAATAAAAACAAGTATTATTTGATAGAAAGGCGTTTAGGGAAAACCTGAACGAAATGGTGAATTATATGGAATACATTTTTACAAAAGAAAACTTTAATGAAGAAGTAATGAACAGTGATATCCCGGTTCTTGTAGATTTTTATGCTGATTGGTGCGGACCTTGCAAGATGATGGGACCGGTAGTAGAAGAATTGGCAAAAGAATATGAGGGGAAAGCTAAGATTGGTAAGGTTAATGTTGATGAACAGCCGGAGCTTGCTGCAAAATACAATGTCATGAGTATCCCGTTCTTTGCTTTTATAAAGGGCGGAGAGCTTGAGGAGAGTGAGCTTGGAGCAGTTTCTAAGGAACGACTTGCAGGAACTCTTGATAGACTAATCTGATCCATCCAGATGCTAACTGCTGCAAAATGCTATATACTTAAATATAGGCGGTCAGTTTCCGGGAAGGAAGATTTCGTATGGAATATTGTGAATTCATAAATGGTCTTGAAGTGTTGGCGACATATAGCGAAGAGAGCATAGAAGAGATATATGTTCCTTTGTTGAAAAAACTTGCTGAAATACATAATAAGAAAGGGAATCGTGTAATCGCTATGATTGCGGCGCCTCCCGGAGCCGGAAAAAGTACGTTGGCAAGTTTTCTGGAGTTTTTGTCGAAAGACGTTATACCCGAGAAAACAGTAAAGGCGCTTGGCATGGATGGATTTCACAAAAGACAGGAGTACTTGCTTTCACATGCGACTATTATTGACGGGGAAAGGGTTCCGCTGGTAGATATAAAAGGAGCACCGATTACTTTTGATCTGGAGAAATTGAGAAGTAGCATAGAAGAAGTAGCAAAGGGAGGAGTATGCGGGTGGCCGGTTTATGACAGGGTTTCGCATAATCCTATAGAAAATAGAATAAGGGTAGATACAGATATAGTTATAATTGAAGGAAATTATCTACTTCTGGATACAAAGGGATGGAGAGATCTTTCTTCATATGCTGACTATACAATATCTATTATTGCAGGAGAAGAACAACTCCGAAAAAGGTTGATTGCGCGTAAGAGAGCTGCCAGTGGTTTTGCCATGGATAAAGTGATTAAATTTGTAGATTTTAGTGATATGGCGAATGTGTGGCTATGCCTGGGAAATACAAAGCCGGCTGATATTGAATTGGTATTAAGAGATGATGATCAATATACATTACTTAAACGTGAAGGAGGCTAATCATGGCAACTATCAAAAAGGCTACTACATCTAAGAAGAGTACTTCCGGAACAAATAAAGCGACTACTTCAAAAGCAAAAAGCGCTAGCACAAATAAGCCCAAAAAGACAGGGACTTCCGCTTCCGCCAAGAAAAGCACCGGTTCATCTGTGAAAGTTACTGCAGCAGAGAAAAAGCTTTTAGAGCTTTACAGAGCTGCTGACGCAGATACAAAAAAAGCAGCATTGGCTATATTGAAAGGAGAGAAGACTCAATTAGGTGGCATATTAGAATCCATTCTTGAGAACAAGACAATAATGAACACTGTCACAAGTCTTTTTAAATGATGATTTAATTATCATAACAAGCCGTGTATTAGCGCGGCTTGTTTGTGTATGCGCCGAATCTATTATGACAATGAAGGAGTTATGATTATGAAACATTATATAATAGCAAAATTTAAGGAACACATTGACTGGAAGAGTCAAATGGAGGGAATTAAGGAATTATTTGAAGGATCCACCAATGTTGAAGGTGTTTCGGGGGTTAGGATTTATCCGTCTTGTTCGGATCGGTCAAACAGAGCACATGTTATGATTGAATTGCAATTATCCCCTGAGGGGCTTGAGAATTTTGACAATTCTCCCATACACAGCGAATGGAAGATTAGATTCGGAGATATGCTTGAAGGAAAGACAATTTTTGATTGTGACTAAGTGTTAAATTTTATAGCTGATCAATAAATATAGATAGTGTAGAAAGTAAAATAAGCCGCACACGCTATTTCGCAAAATTTCCGTTTTACGAAATAGCGTGTGCGGCATCTAATATACATATACAAAAAAGCAGCAGAGACTTATTGATCTGTATATGAATAGACTTCTCTTTTTGCATTCTGATAATTAATTCCGGCTCTGTCAAACAGTTCTGTTATGGTAACAAATTCATATCCCTCCCTAAGCAGGTCCGGAATAATTGTATCAAGAGCTTCTACAGTGGCATCATTTCCTTCAAGATCATGAAGAAGAATAACTGCTCCGTCTCTGGCGCCTTCAATAATCAGCCGTGCGCGTTCGGAAGCCGGAACTTCAGGATCCCAATCCAGACCGTTGTAGCCGCTTATGAATACTAATGGAATTGTATCCATCATAAGATCGTTCACATAGATATAGGGAGGCCTGAAGAACGTAGGCTCTTTCCCGGTGTATTCGACAATTCTTCGAGAAGTTTCCTTAATCTCGGCGAGAATTGTTTCTTTGTTGAATTCCCGCATATCGGAATGCGTAAGCGAATGGTTCTGAATATCGCATCCGTGCGCGATTTCTTCTTTGATAATATGCGATCTCTCAGGAGTCATGTTCTCTCCTATTAGGAAAAAAGAGGCCACAACGCCGTATTTCTTTAATTTATCAAGAACTTGTAATGTTGTTGTATCGGAAGGACCATCATCAAAAGTAAGTGCGATATATTTCTTCTTGTTATCCATGAAATTTGCCTCCATTATTGTGCTGATACGTTAGCTTTCTTATGCCATATTACTTCTAGAGAAGGGGTTCTGGAAGGCACCGTAAGAGCAATATCGTCAGTGACTCTGTTAAAAGAAGAATTGCCACCGTGAACATTTCTTTTAAACACAGGAGTTCCGTCACCTTTAAGAAAAGCCGATACGTACTCCTTTATAGAATGTATAGGATAGGGGAAACTCATACCCCCCATGTCATCTTGTGAAAAATTATGAATGTCCGATCCTGCTGAAAAGAGAAAATTCCGGTCATTCGCGTATTGGTAACCTAGAGCGTCTTGCCAGTCAGGGTTTCCAGCATTAAAAATTTCAGCGCCATCACATACTTCTGGAGTAAGATGAATTGCCTTTAGATATCCTCTTTCTCTGTATGGGTGAGCTTGAATCATTATTCCGCCGGCGCTGTGAATCGCTTCGTAAACTTCAAATCTGTCTTTTTGCATAATATCGGGATTGGATAGAAGCCAATCTTCGTCTACACCGTATAGTAGATATTCATCTCCGTCAAAATTATACTCGATGCCAAAAAAGACTGCTAAGCCCTTGTTTTTTGCAGCTTCTTCCGCATGTTTGTAGCCACTGCAATATAGTTCAACTTTTTTATCCCAGGGAAGATCTTTAGGAACGGCGCAATTACCATTAAAAAAATGGTCTGTTACAATAATACCGCTATATCCAAGGCCTATCATGTAGTCAATATAATCTTCGGCCGGAGTGTTTGAGCAGGCGCTTCCTTCCATAGTATGTAGGTGTGTTTCGTAAATGTATTCCATGATGTCTTTATTTTATTTACTCTTTCTATCTTGCCGGAATAGACTATTACCTGTTTGGATTGAGCAGATTTTCACATCCATAAGGCGCATTGACCAGATTATTGTTTCTTATGCTGCAAGTCGCGTTTCTGCAATCTCTGCACCTGAAACTGATGTGATTTCCGTATAATCTTTTGCAGTTAAATGAGCAAAAAACCTTTCTCCCTTCGCGGGCTGTAAATGTTCTGCCACAGTTGATACAAATTCTTTTTATGTTATTAGCCATAATAAAACCCCTAAATTGTTATATAACTTAAATACATTATATATAATATGTGTTAAAACACATTATTACCAAATGCGATAATTGCCGGATAATGCAAGGAAGGCAAACAAATATAAGCAATTATCATAGTATCTTCGAACGCCTTTTCTAAGAGGCTGATTCCAAAACCATTCAACCCATTTTTTTGCAGTAGAAAAATCACTGTTTTCATTATTGCTGTATGGAATAGTCAATGCGCTCTGAGCCATTGTAGCTATTAGTCCAACAGGATGGAGAACGGGTCTTTCTAGAGGCGTTCCGTCAACTTTGTAAGCGCATCTTGCCGCTTCAAGATCGGTTTTAAAGAAATTCATCATCTTAAACGGAATCGAATATTGCCCTTTATCGATTCCAAACCATTCGGCGTCTAGACCGATATTTGCGGCCGTTCTATATGCGTCGCTGAAAAAGTCACCGAATTGTCCCCAAGGTAATTCTTTATTCATCGGGCTTCCATCAAAATTAGCATATTCGGCGCTTAATCCCGTCTCAGGATGGCACGCTGTTACAAGGAAGTTTCTGCTTGCTTCTGCGGCTTTTTTAAAGAATTCCCTATCTTCTTCATATGCCCAAAGAGCAAACAGATCATAAAAATGCGGAAGATGATAGGATGGATCGGTAAAGCCAATTCCCGGGACAAATAAAATCTGGTAATTATCCTTATTCCACATGGGAGTGCCTACTCTATCGTTTTCACCCTTGTGTATGCATGAATGAAGAAGCTCCTTGGCTTCTTTGCTATATTCAAAAATTCCGTCCCGATCGCCCCATCTGTGTGAAGCAAAAAAGAGTGCCATAGCATAAAACTCTTCGCCGTCGGGAGCTGGTCCGTCGGCATTTTTCTTACCATCTGTTTGACATGACCAAGCAAAATACCCTTCATTCTCTCCTTCTGTCATGAACATATATGTTTTTGACCATTTCCAGATTCGATCAAATTCTTCTTGCATATCAAGCTGAACACACATCATCATTCCATATGACATGCCCTCTGTTCTGGCGTCATTATTGCCGGTATCAGTCAGATACCCCATATCATCGCCGGCTTCATGATATATTCGTTCTTCTTCGTCATAGAAAAAAGTATTTACAATTTCTTTTAAACGTGAAGAAATTTCCTCGTCTGTTTTTCCGATTTCTTTAAAGATATTTCTGTATTTGCCTGAATCAAATGCTCCCATTATAAATAATAACCTTTCAATTTATTAATAGTAATTACTTGGTTGAAATATAATCAGAATAGCTCATTCCGGTATACTTTTTAAAGCATTTACTAAAATAATTCGGGTCCGGAATTCCAACTTCTGCGGCTATCTGATACATTTTGATGTTAGATTTTGCTATTTTTACCGCTTTTTTCATTCGCAAGTCATTTAGGTATTCTACAAAATTCTTGCCGGTGTCTTGTTTGAATTTTCTTGATAGATAACTGGCGCTGAAGCCAAAATATTGTGCAAGAAAAGTAAGATTAAGCATTGAGTCCGTAAAGTTATCTTCTACGTATTTTTTAATAAGTTCGGTCGAGTTATTTTCATCTGAATTCTCGGTTTCTATTTCTGCCTTAGAATCTTCCCAAGAATCTTTAGATTCATCTAACCTCTTTTTAGCTCTTTCCAGTACATCGGAAATCTCCGCTCTTACCATAGGCTTAAGCATATAATCAAAAACGGGCAGACTTACGCATTTTCTTGCATATTCAAATTGATTGATTGCTGTCATGATTATAATGATCAGATTCGGATATCTGTCTGTTGCGGTTTTTGTAAACTCTATTCCATCCATAAAAGGCATGGAAATATCAACAAAAGCAATATCAGGCTTTACATCGTCAATAACGTTTATAGCTTCAATGCCGCTTGCGGCTTCTCCGACAACTTCCATGTTAAGAGTATCCCATTTGATGCCGGCTCTCATGAGTTTACGTGCAGACTCTTCGTCGTCAATTATCATCACCCTGTATGTTCTGTTCATGTCACTTTACCCCATAATGGCTTGCATACGGAATAACAAATTCAATTTCCGTATACTCACCGATTTCGCTGTTTATTATTACCACGTCTTCTTTATCATAAAAGATTCTTATTCTTTCTATTGTACCCCATAAACCAAAACTCTCTGCGTCGAGTTCATCTTGATTTATCTTTTTTCTGGAAAGAATCTTTTCTATCTGATCCGCGTCCATACCCACGCCTGTATCTCTTACGCTTAGATGGAGTTCATTTTCTTCCATTCGGCTGGATATCCTTATTATACCTCGTTCACCTTTTAAGCGTATACCGTGATATATACTGTTTTCCACAAGAGGCTGCAGGATTAACTTAGGAACAATGAAGTTCTCAGTGTCCTCCGCAATATCATAAATATCTTCTATGATATCTCCGTACCTAAGCTTTTGAAGCGCAATATAATCTTTAACTATGCATACTTCTCTGGACAAGGGAATTTCCCTGTCTCCTTTACTTAGGAAGTTTCTGTAAAAGCTGCCAAGTGTTTCAAGTGCATCGTGTACCCTATCGGCGCCGGCATCCATCGCAAGAAAACCTATGGTTTCTATGGAATTATATAAAAAATGCGGCTTTATCTGCTCTTGGAGCACTCGCATTTCTGCTTTTTGAAGTGTTTTCTCTTTTTCTATAAGTGTAGCAATCAGTTCGTTTACATGGTCGATCATGCTGTTATAATCTGTCTTCAACATGTCGAGTTCGTTACTAGACATATCTATGTTGATTTTTTTAAGATGTCCGGAGCGTTTGTTTCTTTCCATTGAACTTGAAAGCTCAAACACTGGATCTGTAATATTCTTCTGAATAAATCTGGCTACATATATTGCCATCAATATAAACACCACCAGCAAGAAAAGTAATGCGTATATAATCTTGTACGGAATGCCTTCCGATCCGTACGAAGAAACTTTGAGAATAACAATCGGAAGATTGCTTACATTACATCCTGATATCAGGATCCGCTCATGATCAAGGACATCATTCTTATGCACCATCTGAGCGGAATCAAATCCGGTTTCAAAAAAAGGAACCAGCTCTTTATTTCCTGCCAAGTATGTACCATCGATTCCCATTATACATATATCGCTGTAATGTAGCTGATTTAGCATCTTTTGATATACCGAAGCGGATATATTCATTAACATAAGTCCGCGTCTACGCTGAGAGTCAATATCGTATATAGCTCTTCCAACAGTCACAACAGGCTTGTTATCCGCTCTTGTAGCTATTTTATTACTGTTAAGCGAGACCACAGCTCGTCCTCTTCCGTTGTAGATATCTTTTTTCCATATATCTTGTTCGATCAGAGGATGGTTATATTTATATGAAAATCTATCGGTAACTACTCTTTTCATATCCTCGCGAAAGACAATAACCGAATCCACGCCCTCTTTTACATTAAGAATACTCATAATTCCGTATCTGGCGTCATTGATCATTCCGATATCTACATCGTCTGTGTCCGCCCTAAGAAATGTTACTAGTCTTCCTTCAGTCATGATAAGTCTTGAAAGGTCTATATAATTCTTGGTTTCGGAATAAATATTATTGGAGAGTGTTTTTATAACGCTCTCTGCTTCGCGAATTCCATATTCTTTTCTCTCTTTTTCAGTAATGTAATATGTGGAAATCAGAAAGGAAACAATGGCAATAAAAATAATCCCAAAGATAACCTGCTTAAGACTGGATGACAGGGATGTTCTCTTGCTATTGTTATCATAGAATTGTAAGAGATTTTTCTTTATGTTCATATATCGCCCCTCAAAACTTCCTCCACATAATACCTCTTAAAGATAACATTTTTCACCTTTTGTTGCAAAAGAAAAAGAGCTTGGCTTTTATCTTTCGCCAAGCTCTAAATTGTATAAAATTATCAGCCTTTTACCGCACCAGCGATAAAGCTATCCTGAATTTTTCTGCTTAAGAAAACATATACTATCAAAGTCGGGAATGTTGCGATTACAAGAGCCGCACCAATCGGACCCCAATCTGTTGTATATGCACCTGACAAGGCTTTAATACCCACAGGCAATGTTCTGTGTTTAGAGTCGGAAATGAAAACATTGGCAAACATGAACTCATTCCAACACTGAAGGTATGAATAGATACCTACAGTTGAAAATGCGGGTTTTGTAAGCGGAAGTATAATCTTAAAAAACGTTCCGAATAATCCACATCCGTCAATTCTTGCAGCTTCATCAAGGTCAATAGGAATATCGACCATAAATCCTGTACATATAAGAATTGCCATTGACAATGCAAAAGCTGAATATGGCACGATAAGTGTTGAATATTTGTTGAGCCAATGAAGCTTAGATAAAACAACATATACCGGTACGATTGAAGCCTGAAGTGGAATAGTAAGTCCGAGCATAAAGAATGCGTTGGTATACTTATTAAGCCTCGAAGGAATACGAGTAATCGCGTAAGTGGCCATCAATGCTGCCATTAAAGAAATGGCAATTGCCAAAGTTGTAACCAGTAAACTGTTTGCAAAATACAGTGCCATATTTCCCGTCTTAAGGGCTGAAGCGTAATTCGACCACAACCAGTCCTTAGGGATACCTATAATGTTTTTTCCGAAAATTTCATCATTGGATTTAAGAGAAAATGTAAACATGAAGTAAATAGGGAATAAGTTTACAAGTGCCCATATTCCAAGAAGAATATATGCTAACGATTTTTTAAACTTCATTTTTATTTATCCTTTTCCTTAAATGCAGCGCTTATCAATAAAGCAAACGCAAAGCAAAGTGCTATCAACATAACCGTGATTGTACTACCCATACCATACCTGTTTCTCAAGAAAAGCATGTTCTCAAGCAAGGTACTGGGTACTTCTGTTGACTGGAAGGGTCCGCCTTCAGTCAAAATACGTACAAGGTCGTAAGTTTTAAGTGAACCTGTTACCGCGAAAATTACGCTTACTTTTAAAATCGGCTTAATGATCGGAATAACAATGTACTTATCAACCTGCCACTTTGTTGCGCCGTCAAGCATAGCTGCTTCTCTTAAGTCTACTGATACACCTTTAACTCCGGCGTACATTAAAAGCATATGGTAGCCGATGTACTGCCAAATAGTAGGTACAACGATACTTCCAAGCGCTGTTCCGATTTCGCCCACCCATACATGCTTATACTGACTAAGATGAACAAAATCAAGAAATCTGTTTAAAAGACCGTAGTCGGGATTATATATTTTCAACCAGAGCTGACCGATAACAACGGTTGAGATCAACACAGGCATAAAGAATATTGATAAGAATACCTTTTCGCCCTTTGGCTTTCTTCCCAAAAGAAGTGCCAGCGCCAACGAAATAGGCAACTGTATAAACACTGAGAAGATAGCTATGATCATTGCGTTTTTCAATGACGTTATAAATTTGATCGAACCATTGGTAAACAGCTCTACGTAATTGGCAATTCCAATAAATGTTCCTTCAGAAAAACCATTCCAATCAAAAGTACTTCTATAGAGTGATACTGCTATAGGAGCAATAAGAATGCTTATAAAAAGTGCTAATCCGGGAAGAAGGAATACGAATATGGTCAAATGCTTTTTTATGTTCTTGTTTCTTCTTTCCCTTAATATTTCTTTACTTACAATATAATTATTATCAGACATTATTATAACCTTCTAAAATAATACGATCCTTCCGTCTTCCCCATGGGAAGCACAGGAAGGATCGTAAGTAGCCTAAGCTAAATCTTTTGTTTTATGTTATCGAATATCTTTTGCTAATCCTTTGATGAATGCCTCACCATCAACCTGGCATCCATAAACCTGATCTACATATGAAAGATATGTATTAGCTGAATCAGCATCCATAGCTGTATCTCCGAAGAGAACGTATGTATCTGCATTTGAGCAGATCTCAGCAACTGCCTGTGTGAGCTCATTTACAGAGCTTGTGT
Organism: Butyrivibrio sp. XB500-5; assembly: GCF_003625505.1. Lineage (NCBI taxonomy): Bacteria > Bacillati > Bacillota > Clostridia > Lachnospirales > Lachnospiraceae > Butyrivibrio > Butyrivibrio sp. XB500-5. The sequence goes on along the minus strand of NZ_RAIS01000011.1, from coordinate 19,944 downwards.
CACCATAAGGTGTCCATGCAGGAAGTCCGCATCCATCAAGATATCCATAGTGGCAAATAAGCTTACCAAGCTCGAAAGTATAATCAGCTGCTCTCTCAGCGTTAGGTGAAGATGCTGCAACAGCAAGTGTATCTGAAGGTCCACCGATCAACTGACCAAGCTTAGCCTTATCAGCGTTAATTACAGGGAACTCGCTAACCTTTACCTTAGGGAAGAACTCTGCATTGTTTGCGAAGTCTGCACAGTTCCATGTTCCGTTCATGTAGAATGCATATTTACCAGCCATGAAGTTGTTCTTAACTTCATCGTTTGTAAGGCCGATTCCTGAAGGATCAAAGTATCCGTCTTTAACAAGCTTCTGGAATGTATCAACAGCAGCACCAACATCTGCATTGTCCCATGTTGCTCTTCCAAGGAAAATGTCGTTAAGTGCATCTGCGCCTGCGCTCTTCTCGATAACAGACTCAAGATACTCAGTTACGCACCATGTCTCTTTTCCTGCACATCCGAATGGAATGATTCCCTTAGCCTTAAGTGCATCACAGCACTTAATGAACTCTTCATATGTTCCGGGGATCTCATCGTATCCAGCCTCTTTTAAGAGATCCATGTTAGCGAAGAGACCAACGATGTTCATTGTCAACGGAACACCATAGTGCTTTCCATCATATGTTGTGTTTCCGAGCATAACCTCAGGAAGCTCACTCTTGTAATTCTCATAAGCAGCATCAAGGCAATATACCTTTCCTGCCTCTACGAAATCACCAAGGAATGCACATGACCATGTAAAGAAGATATCAGGCATTTCGTTAGCTGAAACAGCTGCCTTAATCTTTGTCTTGTAAGACTGGTTCTCAAATGCTTCCCATTCTAATGTAATCTCAGGGTACTTAGCCTGCATATCAGCAATAGCTGCTTCATATGCATGACGGTTTGAGTCACTCTCTGTAGCGATACACCACATTTTAAGAGTTATAGGCTCTCCTGATGCTGCAGCCTCAGCAGCAGGTGCTTCTGCCTCTGCTTCAGCAGGTGCTTCTGCCTCAGCAGCAGGTGCTGCATCACCTGAATCTGTAGCCGGTGCTGTAGATGCTGATTCTCCACATGCAACAAGTGAAAGAGCCATTACACCCGCCAACACGGTTGAAACTAAACGCTTCATTTCCATATCATACCTCCCATTATAAAGTTTTGTTTTGGTGACATTGTCACCTGTTCTATCGCAAGCATTTCTGCTTTTGATCCCCTTTATTTCCCTGTTGTATGAACCATAGGCCAGGGATATTCTATAGTAAGAGTATCTCCATTGACTGAGTAATAGAGAAAAGCATCTTGAAAACGGAAATCTGCATCATACATGAGTTTTATCTGTCCGGAAGCTTCGTCGACCGCATATTGTCCGCCAAAACTATTGTCTTCCATAAACCTTCCATCGTTCGAAAAAACAAAAGATGAATTTCCATTCTCATGGAGCCAATATCCAACAATCCCTTGCTTGTCTTCTTCCGAAAAATCAATGCTGTTACCGTTAGCGTCGGTTCCCTCGCATGCCGTATATTTTTCTATTTCATATAGAACAATACCTTCGTTATCGGTATCATAATGCATCTTAAATTCATTACCGTCTTTGGCGGTTAATGTTATAAACTTATCATCTTTGATATATTTGTATTTTTCATTTTTAAAGACAGCGTTTCCGTTGTCATATAATGCAAGAATCTCTTTGTCCGGCTCATGATTGTATGCCCAACTCTCAACTTTTTTACCACATCCGTTAAGAGTAAGCGTAGCAAAAATCAGTATGCCAACAATCAATGACTTCTTTAGATTTTTCATGTAGCTGCCTTCTTTTTGTTTTCTATACCTCACGGCATAATCTAGTATATATGATAAAAAAAATTGATTGAATGGAAATCTTTTACTTCATCAAGTACTTTTTTTACTTCTTGACGATAAAAGATAATTTTATGCTACTTTTTTTGTGCAGAATGCATGTTAATACTTTAACGCTTTAGAATTGCGCTCGGGATTGTTGATACTTTTATACATAATGCCCATTCTTTTACGTCAATCTGACAAAGCAGAGATCAATAGTAAAGACAATAAAAAAACACAGGCATTTGCCTGTGTTTAAAATATCAGCCGCTATTAAATGCAATTATATCCTTTGTTTATTAGAATATTTTCCACCTGCTTGGTGTCATCAGTATGAATAACCATTATAGGCAGCCCGGATTCTCTGTTAAATGAAAGATATGTATAATTTACATTTATATTGCTTGAATATAATGTTTTCAAAATCTTATCCAACGAGCCGACCTCATCGGGACACTCTACAGCTAAAACCGGAGTTGTTTTGCAAATATATCCGGCTTTTCCAAGAACATCAATACTTTTCTCGGGATTGGAAACTACCATTCTTACTATTCCATATTCTGCGGAATCATTGGTAACAGAACCCAGAATATTTACCCCACTATCACACAGGATTCCGGTGATATTCTGTAAGCATCCTTTTTTATTTTCTGCGTATATAGATATTTGTTTAAGCATTTTTCATTCTCCTCACTATGCCGATTGGCGTATGCATGTATTCTAACATCAGGACATCCCCATGTCCAGTAAAAAAGCGAGACAGCGGGGCTATCTCGCTAAAATATTATTCGTCAAATGCTTTCTTTACCGCTTGTAATACATCAGAAGCGGTAAACGGCTTTACAATAAAGTCTTTTGCTCCTTTTTTTATTGCCATAACTATCATATTCTCATATTTTTGATCTGAACACATGACAACTTTAGCTTTGGGGTCAAATTTCATAACAGCCGAAAGCGCATCTATTCCATTCATTTTGGGCATGTTTATATCTAGTATCAAAATGTCAGGCTTCTTTTCTTTATAAAATTCAACTGCCTGCTCACCCGTCACAGCCTCTCCAACTATCTGAAAATCTGCCGGATCAAGCGCAGATTTTAGCATTTCTCTCATGAGAACAGTATCATCCGCAATCAGTACTTTTTTTCGCATAAGCCACTCCTTATATGATATGAAAATACATAGCAAGTTATTCTATATACTTAATAATACCACACAAGTTATCGTTTTTTACACCATTAAACGTTATTTTGATAATCAGCTTGTCTGATCTTTGCTCTGCTGATCTTTCCGGAGCTTGTCCTTGGCAGATTGGATACAAATTTAATTATTCTAGGATATTTGTAAATAGCAACTCTTTCTTTTACGAACTCCTGAATCTCTTTCCCAAGCCTTCCGTTATCCGAATATCCTTCTTTCAAGATAATGCTTGCTTTAACGACGGCGCCTCGGTTCTTGGATGGAAATGCTGTGACAGCACATTCAAATACAGCCGGATGACGCATAATTATATCTTCTACTTCCGAAGGTCCGATCCTGTATCCACTGGACTTTATTACATCGTCATTTCTTCCTATAAAATAGAAATGGCCTGATTCGTCCATTATTGCCTTATCTTTTGTATGATAAACTCCTCCTGTCCAGACTTCTTTATAAAGCTCTTCATCACCAAGATAGCCTTTAAAAACTCCGATAGGGCGCTTATCATCTTTGGGGATCAAAACGATTTCGCCCTCTTCGCCTACAGGAACGGGTTTATTATCTTCGTCCACAAGTTCTACCTTATATAAAGGAGATGCACATCCTATTGTTCCGGTCAGTTGTTCCTCTCCCACAGCTGTACAAATCTGCAAAGCTGTCTCAGTCTGACCAAAACCTTCTCTAATAGTAAGTCCGGTAAGATCCGTAAATCTCTTTGCTATCTCTTTAGGCATCGGCTCTCCGGCGGTTGTAACGTAACGCAAGTTATTTAAATCGTATTTCCCAAAATCCTCAAGCACAAAGTACTTGTATATAGTAGGCGGAGCACAAAAACTGCGTATTTTTTCTTTTTCAAGCAATTTAAGCATATCTCCTGCATAGAATTGCTCATAATCATAGACCATTATGGCTGCACCCATGAACCACTGCCCATATAGCTTTCCCCAAGCAGATTTTGCCCAGCCCGAGTCGGCAACGGTTAGATGCAGGCCGTCTTCTTTCACTCCATGCCAATTTTTAGCTGTAAAAATGTGTGCTATAGGATAGGAAAAGTCGTGAATAACAGCTTTGGGTTCACCGCTTGTCCCGGAGGTGAAATAATAGAGCATGTCGTCTTCAACATGTGTAGATACTCTTTCCAGTTTATTTGAAGCTTTTTCCATAAGCTCATCAAAAGAAATCTTGTCTTTGTACTTATCACCCACCACAAGCTGGATTGTCCCGCTTCCGACCAGTGCTTCTTCTACTTTACTGCATATCTGATCAGAATTAACACAGATTACGACCTTTGCCTTGGCAAGAGATACTCTCTGCCTTATATCCTCAGCGGACACCATGTGTGATGTCGGTATTGCAACGGCTCCAAGCTTATGAATAGCCAAAATGCTTATCCAATACTCGTATCTTCTTTTCATAAGAAGCATTACCGAATCTCCGCGTCTAACGCCGAGTTCTTTAAGCATATTTGCGGCTTTATCAGATAAATGCTTCATATCTCCAAAAGTAAAGCGCGTATCCTCACCTTCGGCACTCCTATGAACAAGCGCCAGCTTTTGCGGCTCTTCTTTTGCATATCTATCTATAACATCATATGCGAAATTGAATGAATCATTATAATTGATTTTTATATCTATAATCTTTCCGTTTTCGTCTATTACTTCTTTATAATAGTCCTGGTATATATAAGCCATCTTTTCACCTAGTATCCGATATTTCTGAATTTTTGATATCTTTGCTCAACAAGCGTTTCTTCATCCGTCGCACAAAGTTTTTTCAGTTCCGAATATATATCCTCTCCAAGCCCTGTAATATCATCTTTCTTGCATATTTTATCGATAAGACCAAGCTTATATAATTTCTCGGAAGTAAGGAACAATGCATCAGCCACTACATCGGCTTTTTCTGTGCTTTTCCACAAAATATTAGCGCAGCTCTCAGGAGAAACCACGCTAAAATAGGCATCTTCCAGCATCCAAATTTTATCGGAATGGCTCAGTGCAAGCGCTCCACCACTTCCTCCTTCGCCAATCACTATGGATAAGATAGGTGTTTTCAAATCAGACATCTCATAAAGGTTCTCGGCGATAGCTCGTCCCTGTCCTCGTTCCTCGGCATCCACTCCGCAAAACGCTCCTGCTGTATCAACAAAACATAGTACTGGTCTGTGGAATTTCTCAGCTTGCTTCATGAGCCTAAGAGCTTTTCTATATCCTTCCGGATGGGCGCTTCCAAAATTATGAGCAATCCTGTCTTCCGTGTTCTTTCCTTTTTCAATGCCAATCACTGTTATTGGCATATCTTTCAGAAATCCCACACCTGCAATAACAGCACCGTCGTCACCAAAATATCTGTCTCCATGGAACTCCATAAAGTCATTAACTATTCCGTTTATATAATCTACTGCTGTAGGCCTATTTTCACCTCTGGCGCCCAGCACTATATCATAATCTTTCATAATACTCCTAATATGTCATGTTTCAGCAATTATGTATCTTAAGAATTTTTTCAAGATATGCCTTCTGCTGATCTCTCGGAACAATTGCATCGATAAAACCACACTCCAACACGCGCTCTGCCTTCTGGAATCCTTTTGGCAATGCCCTGTTGAGTGTTTTTTCTATGACGCGCGGTCCGGCGAATCCAATTCTGGCATCCGGCTCAGCAAGTGTTATGTCTCCCAGCATAGCAAAGCTGGCATTAACGCCACCGGTAGTCGGATTGGTCAAAAGAGCTATATAAAGGTTCCCTTTGTTGCTATGACGTTTTACAGCTGCGGAAACTTTAGACATCTGCATAAGCGAGATCATTCCTTCCTGCATTCTCGCTCCGCCTGAAACAGTGATTCCGATAACAGGAAGAGATTTTTCCGTGGCATATTCAAAAAGATTTGTAATCTTTTCTCCCACAATTGCACCCATGGAACCCATCATAAAATTAGCATCCATGGCAAAAATACAGCACGAATGGCCTCCTATTGTTGCTTCTCCACAGATTACGCCTTCATTTTCTCTGCTTTTTTCTTTCGCCGCCTGAAGCTTGCTGTCATACTCAGGAAAGCCAAGTACATTCTTGGATTCATACTCCCTGCACAACTCAACAAAACTTCTTTTATCCGTGAGCATAAGAATCCTTCGCCTTGCTCTGACGGTAAAGTAGTGCCCACAATTAGGGCATACGAAGTTATTTTTTCTTATTTTTGCTACAGAAACTTCCTTTTGGCATTTTTTGCAAGTTACTTTTCTGCTTCGAATTCTGTTTCCGCTGTATTCCAGCTCATTATTTGCTTTTAAAAAAAGATTTCTTAATTCCATTTATCACAAAACCTTTTGGCATATACCTGTATCATAATTTCCTATGACAAATCCGCCATTTTCCATAAATTTCATGTGCATCTCGCGGTTATTTTCAACTCCAACAAGAACAAACTCAGAAAGCGCACTCTTCATCTTTCTGATCGCACCATCTCGGGTGTCTGCACATACAATGAGTTTTCCTAGCATTGAATCGTAAAAAGGTGTAACTTCATAATTTTGGTATAATGCAGAATCAAATCTTACATCTACACCTCCCGGGATATGCAAAAGCTCTACTTTTCCGGTTGAAGGAGTAAAATCCTTTGCATTCTCAGCACATATCCTGCATTCAATCGCGTGCTTACTATGAGCAATATCTTTTTGATCAAAGGGAATCTCTATTCCCGCTGCAGTTCTTATCTGCCACTCAACGATATCTATTCCGCATACCATCTCTGTAACAGAATGCTCAACCTGAAGTCTGGTATTCATTTCCATAAAATAATATGCGTTATCTTTTACAAGAAACTCTACTGTGCCTACGGTCACGTATCCTACAGCTTTAGCAAGCGCTTTTGCCGATTCATACATTGACTGTCTAAGTTCTTCCGGCAAAACAGGTGCCGGACATTCTTCTATAAGCTTCTGATTTTTTCTCTGCACAGAGCAATCTCTGTCTCCAAGGATAACTACTTTTCCGTTCTTATCGGCAAGAATCTGTACTTCCACATGCTTAACGTTTTCAAGGTATTTCTCCATAAAAACCGCGTCGTCGGCAAAAGAGTTTTTGGCTTCTTTCTTTACCTGTTCAAGCGCGGAAATCAACTCGCTCTCTTCCCTTACAACACGAATTCCTTTTCCGCCGCCACCTGCTCTTGCCTTTAAAATAATCGGATAGCCTATCTTTTGTGCCCATTTGATCGCATCTTTATCATTATTCAAAATATCGCTTCCAGGCGTAATCGGGACTCCGGCAAGTTTTGCAACTTCTCTTGCAATCTCTTTTTGCCCCATCTTCTCCATGACTTCTGCGCCAGGGCTAATAAGTGTAATATTATTTTCCTCACACCTTCTTGCAAATTCCGGATTCTCGGAAAGCATTCCATAACCCGGATGAATCGCTTCCGCACCAACCGCCTGCGCCAGTGTAATTATCACATCCATATTGAGATAGCTGTCTTTTACAAGCGGACCGCCAATGCAATAGCTTTCATCTGCCATCTCGACGTGGAGCGCATCTGCATCCGCATCAGAGTAAATTGCTACTGTCTCAATACCCATTTCTTTGCAGGCTCTTATAACTCGAACCGCCACTTCACTACGATTAGCAATAAGAATTTTAGAAAACATATTATGCCTCCTTACTGTCACCTTCGCCGGTGATCGCAAAAGAGAAATCACCGCTCATGCACTTCTTACCATCAACCGTAAGCTCACCATGAAGCACATACATAGGATGAAAAGACCTGATAAGCTTAGTATCTATCCTTACCCTGTCTCCGGGCTTGACCATATTGCGAAATCTCACCTTATCAAGCCCCGTGTAAACGGGGATACAGCCTTTTTTATTCATCATTTCCTCGAACATGATACATGCAGACTGTGCCATCATTTCACACTGAATAACTCCGGGAACAATAGGATTACCCGGAAAATGTCCTTGTAAAAAGAATTCATCTCCGCGAACCTGATAATATCCTGTAGCAGTACCGTCTTCGTTCAAATATGCTTCATCCACAAGAAGCATTGGCTCTCTATGCGGAAGTATATTTTTAAGCTCTTCTCTGTTCATAAAAACCTCTTTTATCCAATAACAAAAAGCGTCTGGTTGTACTCAACAAGAGTTCCTTCTGTGACACAAACTGCTTTTATAACTCCATCAACAGGCGACTTTACCTCATTCATCATTTTCATTGCTTCGATAGTGCAAAGAACATCACCGCTTTTTACGTTGTCTCCGACTTTTAATGCAGGACGGTCTCCTACTGTACCATAAAAAATTCCAAGCAAGGGAGCTTTTACTTCTGTTCCCTCTACTTTTTTAATCGGCGCTTCATTCTCAGCCTTTTTTTCTACCGGAGGAATCACAACATTAGCTGTATCTGCAATCACTTGATTTGCCTGAGCAGAAACTTCTCTTTTGATAAAAAGCTTGAAATCGCCTTCTTCAACAGATAATTCCGTAAGATTTAATTGTGAAAAAAGCTCTTTATAATCCTGTAATGAATTCATAATCGCCCTCTCTTAGTTAACCTTCTTAAATGCGATACAAGCATTGTGTCCGCCGAATCCAAGTGATGTGCTGATGGCATAAGTGACATTTGCTGATACGGCCTTGTTGGGTGTGTAATCAAGATCTAACTCTTCATCTTTTTCCTTGTAATTAATTGTCGGAGGGATTATCCCCTCTTCAAGAGCAAGAACTGATGCAATCGCCTCAACAGCGCCGGTTGCGCCCATCATATGTCCTGTCATTGACTTTGTTGAACTTATATGAATGTCATACGCTCTTTTTCCGAAGACATCTTTGATCGCTTTTGTTTCCATTGCATCATTAAGATGTGTTCCTGTTCCATGTGCGTTAAAGTAAATCTCATCATTATCACCAATCTGAGCCTCATTGACCGCAGTTCTGATTGCTCGAACCGCTCCGTCACCTTCCGGATCCGGTGCAGTAATATGATATGCATCCGCTGTATTTGAATAACCTACAACTTCAGCAAATATCTTAGCTCCACGCTTCTTAGCATGCTCATATTCCTCAAGGACGAGAATTCCTGCACCTTCGCCCATTACAAATCCGGCTCTTCTTTTATCAAAAGGAAGACTTCCGCAATTGGGGTCGTCTGACAGGTTAAGTGCCTGGCAATTGATGAATCCGGCCATAGCAAGTTCATTTATTGACGCTTCGCTTCCGCCCGCAATGATCGCATCTGCGTAGCCATGCTTGATCGCTCTATATGCCTCTCCCAAAGTATGAGTTGATGTGGCACATGCTGTCACAATAGGGAGTGTGGGGCCTTTAGCACCAAACTTGATTGATACCGCACCTGTCGCCATGTTTCCTATCATCATAGGAACAAAAAAAGGCGATACCATCTCAGGTCCTTTTTCGTTAAGCTTATTTGTCTCTCTGATTGTTGTATTAATTCCACCAATTCCAGATCCGATATATACGCCGAAACGCTCCTTATCAATATCACTATCTAATATTCCGCTCTGCTCAACAGCCTGCTTGGATGCAGCCATTGCATACTGCATGAAAAGATCGGATTTTCTTATTTCCTGAACGGTGTCATAGTATTTCTTCGGCTCGAAATCTTTGACCTCTGCATCAAGGTTTACCTTAAGGCCTGATGCATCAAATCTTTTTATTGTATCGATACCGCATTTTCCGCTTTTTAAACTATCCCAAAAAGTATCTATATCATTTCCAACAGGGGATATAACGCCCATTCCTGTAACTACTACTCTACACATACATGCCTCCATCTACTTTGATTACTTCCCCTGTGATATAAGAAGAATTTTCACTAGCTAAAAACAATGCCAGATTAGCTACATCCTCAGGTAATCCAAGTCTTGTGAGCGGAAGCTGAGCTTTAAGCTCGGATACCTGTGCTTCACTGAGTTCTTCTGTCATCTCAGTAGAAATATATCCGGGGGCTATAGCATTACACCTCACATTTCGTCTGCCGTATTCTTTGGCAACAGACTTTGTAAATCCAACGATACCTGCCTTAGATGCAGCATAATTAGTCTGACCTTTATTTCCCATTAGCCCAACAACCGAGCTAATGTTTATGATGTTTCCGTGGCGCTGCTTAACAAAACTTCTTATAAACGAACGCGTTACAAACATCGTGCCTTTTAAATTAATATCAATTACATCGTCAATATCCATAACACTCAGGCTTGGAAGAAGATTATCGCGTGTTATTCCTGCATTATTTACCAGAATGTCTACTTTTCCGAAATCAGCAAGTATCTCTTCAGAAACTGATTCGACCTGCTCTGCATCTTTTACATCGCATACATAAAGTCTTACATCCGCCCCAAGTTCTTTAATTGTATTTATGGCCTTTTGAGCCCTTTCGTTATCTCTTGTGGCAATTATTGCAAGCGATGCTCCGTTTTTAGCAAACAAATTGGCAATTGCATTTCCTATACCACGTGTTCCGCCTGTAATTACCGCAACTTTCCCTGTAAGCATTATTTAGTCATTCCCTCCATAGTAAGCTTCAATGAATCCAGATCGCATACGTTAAATATTCTTGCTTCCGGAACTGTTCTTTTTACAAAACCCGATAAGGTCTTACCGGGGCCACACTCAATGAAAGTATCAACCCCATCTTCCGCCATGTTTGCAAGTGTCTCCTCCCACCTAACGCTGTTTGAAATCTGATCAGTAAGTGTTTCCACCATTCCTTCTCTGTTATCCGGATATGGTTTTGCAGTCTTATTAGCATAAAGAGAGATATATGGTTTATTTATGTTATATAACTTTTCTGAAGCCAATTCCTCTTTTAATCCTTCAGAAGCGCCCTTCATATAAGGTGTATGGAACGCTCCACCTACCGCAAGTTGGACAAAACGAACCTTCTTCTCGGTAAGTGTCTCTTTCAACTTTTCGATTTTTTCGGCCTCTCCGGACACAACAATCTGTCCGGGACAGTTGAAGTTTACCGGATACACTCCATACTCACTGCATAACTGAACAAGCTCTTTCTTGTTCATCCTCATTACAGCAATCATCACGCCATCGATTGATTCCGACGCCTTTTGCATCAGCTGGCCTCTCTTGCACACAAGCTTAAACGCATCCTCGTTGGAAAGTGCTTTGGATGAAGCCATAGCCGCCACCTCACCAAGTGAAAAGCCGGCAACGACATCAGGCTTTATTCCATTTTTTTCCAGTGCCATAGCACATGCTAAGTCAACCAAAAAAAGGCAAGGCTGAGTATTTTCTGTCTTTTTCAGTTCTTCTTCTGTTCCTTCAAACATCTGGGAAAGTGTTCCGGGTCTTTCTCCTTCTGCATTGTCAAAAAGACTCTGCACCTCCGGTACATTCTCGTATAGATCTTTCCCCATTCCTGCATATTGACTGCCTTGTCCGGCAAATAAAAAAGCTATTTTTCCCATGTTATCTCCAAAATCATGCACCCATAAGTGCAGCCGCTTCGCTACAGATGCTTGTTATTATTTCTTCGCAAGTATTCTCGCTGTTTACAAGGCCGGCGATCTGTCCACACATACATGAACCATACTTAACATCGCCTTCTATGGCGGCTTTTCTAAGTGCACCTGCACCCATTGCTTCAAGCTCTGCCTGTGTTGTCGCGGGATCGCTCTCTTTTTTCTGGAATTCCCTTGTCATGCGGTTCTTGAGTGCTCTTACAGGATGTCCAAGTGTCTTTCCGGTAACGATGGTGTCCCTATCCTTAGCCGAAAGGACTTTTTCTTTATAATTCTCATGAACATTGCATTCTTTTGCTGTCAGGAATCTTGTTCCCATCTGTACAGCTTTTGCTCCAAGCATGTATGCTGCAGCCATTCCTCTGCCATCCGCAATTCCACCTGCTGCAATGACCGGAATATTGACCGCATCTACAACCTGCGGAACAAGCGCCATAGTTGTTGTCTCTCCGACGTGGCCTCCGGACTCGCATCCTTCTGCTATAACCGCACTGGCGCCCATTCTTTCAACCATAACTGCAAGGGCAACACTGGCTACTACGCAGATAACCTTAATATTCGAAGCTTTTAGTTGCTCCATATACTTTGCCGGGTTTCCTGCACCAGTTGTAACTACAGATACTCCTTCCTCGCATACAACATTTACTGCTTCATCGATGTATGGACTCATAAGCATTAAGTTTACGCCAAATGGTTTGTCCGTGAGCTTCTTAGCCTCTTTAATCTGTGCTCGCAATTGTTCCCCATTTGAGTTCATTGCTGCTATAAGGCCAAGCCCACCTGCGTTGGATACGGCTGCTGCAAGCTGAGCATCTGCTATCCACGCCATTCCTCCCTGAATAACAGGGTATTTAATTCCAAGTAATTCACATACCGGGTTCTTATTCATTTCAATCCCTCCAGAGGATTACTGCTTCTCAATAAGCTCAACAAGCTTATCAATTGTTGTGATTTCCTGAGAAAGCTCGATCTTGCAATCAAGTTCTTCCTGCATCTGCATAACAAGCTCCATGATATCAAGTGAATCAAGACCGATATCTGTAAATGTATCGCTAGACTTGATCTCTGACTCCTCCTTATCAAGATACTCTGCGATTATACGAATTATTGTTCCCTTTACGTCCTTCATTTGTTTATCTCCTTTAATTCTCTCTTTTCCCATACATATGCTCTGCACACATGTCATAGGGTTGTTTTATTTTAATTCTTTGTTACAATAATCTTGGGGGTAACCCCCAGGTCAAGAAAAAAATTAATCATTTTAGCGGGGTTTTAATGACAACATTTCAGAATTTTCAAGATGACGATTTAGAATATACGCTCACTGTAAGCCAGTTTGCGAGACTATGTGGTACAACAAGAGACACATTAAGATACTATTATGAACAAAATATAATTAAGCCAAGAATCGATCCCGATAACGGATATCATTACTATTCCGCTTCCCAGATAAGTTCTTTTTATTTTATCTCAACCATGCGCCAGACAGGCTGTTCCATCAAAGAGATACGCAACATAATTTATAATTCATCCAAAGAAAGTATCACTAATTTGGTTAATTCTAAAATCTTAGACATGCAAAAAGAACTTTTTTCCATTAATAAAAAAATAAGCGCCCTTCACCTGGGCATGTGGATATTGGATAAATACGAGGATCACGGCCCGGATAAGCCTTTTATGGATGACATTCCGGAAATAAGTGTGACGACAACCCCCATCGAAAACAAATCTGATGCACATCACGCGGCTGATATTGCACATGACATCTCCAATCACATGTCTAGGGTAAAAGAAAATGATACACTTTCAACGTTTCCCTCAGGAGTAACGATTAAATACAAAGATCTTGTTAATAAAAATTATCTTTATAATAATATAATCAGCTTATCGTTCCTCCCCGCCGATAACGAGTCCTCTTTTCCGCTTCCAAGCGCAAAGACTGTATGCTGCTATCACGACCATCATTCTCCGGCAATTGAAAAAACATACAGAAAGATGGTTTCATATATAAAAAAGAACAGGCTAAAAGCCTGCTCTGATCTATATTCTATAAGTTTAATAAACTTGTATAACAAAGAAGAAACTCATTCTTACTTTAAATACTTATTTATCTGCGTAGAATAATATGTTTTCATGCTTTTGACGGAATTGAAGTTATGATCACTTCTGCATCACCTTCAATCTCGTACTTGCCGGTGTCTGCTTCAATAAATAATGAATCACCTTTCTTCATGGAAATCGCTTCTGTGCCTGTTGATACAGTGCAGTTTCCTGTGATAGAAAGAATGCTAACGAAGGACTCCTTTCCGGCGTTTCCATGATATACCGCCTCCTTTTTGACGGTGATTTTGTCAACACAAAAATATTCACATGTAGCCAAGTGTCCGCTATTAGAAACAGTATCTGTCGGTCGCTCAAGCTTTGTAACATCAAGCGCCTTTGAAATATGCAATTCCCTTGGCTTTCCGTCAGGCCCTAATCTTCCGTAATCATATACTCTATAAGTAACGTTTGAGTTTTGTTGTATTTCGGCAACCATAATTCCTTCACCGATTGCATGAAGCGTTCCGGGAGCTATAAAAATCACGTCTCCTTTTTTTACATACTTCTTATGCAAAACTTCTGTAAGAGTATTATCATTAATTCGTCGCTCAAATTCTTCTTTATCTATATTTTTTTCAAAACCTTGATACAAAAAAGCGCCCTCATCAGCCTCAAGCACATACCACATCTCTGTTTTTCCAAACTGCTTTTCATGCTTCAGGGCATACTCATCATCAGGATGTACTTGAATTGACAATGGCTTTTTTGCATCTATAAGCTTGATTAAAATAGGAAAATCATCGAATCTTTCGCAATTAGTTCCTAAAACAGCTTTATTTTCATTTATAAACTCCGAAAACAATCTACCTTCTTGAATATCACTTGTTATCCTTGAGCTGCCGTCTTTATGGCAAGAAAGAACCCATGCCTCTGCACATATTTCTCCGTCACACTCAACTCCATATTCATTAACCAGACGATTTCCACCCCAAATATAGTCTTTGCAAGCAGGTTTTAATTTATATATTCCCATTATGATATTCCTTTTTTATTCACTATAATAATCTTATCTTATGAATTATATACATATTTATTGATTTATGTCATTCCTTTTATAAGTAGATTATCTCTTTTTTTCGTGTTATACTACTTTCTCACATATATAAATAAAGAGGGAATACAATGAATAAAGAAAATAAAATGGGTATTATGCCGGTAAAAAAGCTTATTTTGTCTATGTCTTTGCCAATGATGATTTCAATGTTGGTACAAGCCTTATATAACGTTGTGGACAGTATCTTCGTATCTAATATAGTAGGTGAATCACTTACTGCCGGAGAAGATGCTCTTACAGCCGTAACTCTGGCTTTCCCGATGCAGAATCTTATGATCGCTTTAGGTTCAGGAACGGGAGTAGGTATAAATGCTCTTCTCTCGCGCTCTTTAGGTGAAAAAAAATTTGATAAAGCAGATTCTGCCGCAAATATGGGTGTTTTACTTACGTTTGTCAACTATCTCGTCTTTCTTATTATAGGCATCTTTTTTGCACCCGCTTTTATTCGTACCCAAACTATATCTGCAATAATATCTTCATACGGGGCAACTTATCTTCAGATAATTAGTTGCTGTTCTTTAGGTCTTTTTTTCCAAATGACCTTTGAACGTCTGCTTCAGTCTACCGGAAAAACTTTCTATAGCATGATTTCGCAGGCAACAGGTGCACTTATTAACATTATATTTGATCCACTTCTAATCTTTGGAATAGGACCTTTTCCCGCACTTGGAATTGCCGGTGCTGCGTATGCAACCATTTTAGGCCAGTTCATTGCTGCCATGATTGGTCTTTTATGCAATTTAAAATTTAATACAGAAATCCATCTTTCTATTAAAGATATCACCACTCCTGTTTTTTCCACAATTAAAGAAATCTTTTATGTCGGAATACCCTCAATACTTATGATGTCTATTGGTTCTGTGATGACTTACATGATCAATCTTATTTTAGGTATGTTTTCATCAACCGCCACAGCGGTATTTGGTGTTTACTTTAAGCTTCAGAGTTTCTTCTTTATGCCGGTGTTTGGCTTAAACAACGGTCTTATTCCTGTTCTTGCATATAACTATGGTGCCAAGTATAAGGAACGAATAAATCAAGCTCTTAGATTTGCTGTTGTTTTAGCTGTATCGATTATGCTTACCGGAACCCTTGTGTTTCAGATATTCCCCGCTACACTACTCGGCTTTTTCAATTCATCTTCTGAAATGACAGCTATTGGTAAACCTGCGCTTAGAATAATAAGCCTTTCGTTTCCTATTGCAGGTCTTTGTATTGCTATGGGATCTGTTTTCCAGGCTTTTTCTAAAGGAACCTATTCTCTCGCCGTTTCTGTTGGCCGTCAGCTTGTTGTTCTCATCCCTGCTGCATGGTTATTGGCTCAAACAGGCAACCTCAATTTAGTTTGGTTTGCTTTCCCAATAGCAGAGATAGCTTCGCTCACCATATCTGTTATACTATTCAAAAAACTGTACAAAACCACCCTCGCCACGTTATAAAGACATTATTCATGCGGTTTTTCAGTATTGTGCACTAAAAAACGCTACAAATTTTGGCGATTTTTCGAGCCAAAACTCTTGTAAGGCGCATAAAAACGTTGTAAAATCATGAATAGTAGTAAAAATACTCAATTTGAGGGAGGTATTATACCATGAATAAGACAGAACTTGTTGATGCTATTGCAAAAGAGACTGGTCTTTCTAAGAAGGATTCAGAGAAGGCTGTAAAGGCTTTCACAGATGCTGTTTCAAAAGAGCTTAAGAAAAAGGGCAAAGTTCAGCTCGTAGGCTTTGGTACTTTTGAGACTGCAAAGAGAGCAGCTAGAACAGGTAAGAATCCTCAGACTGGCGCTGCAATCAAGATCCCCGCTGCTACAGTTCCTAAGTTTAAAGCCGGCAAGGCTCTTAAGGATGCTGTTAACGGCAAGAAGAAATAATATCATCTGTATATAATAAAAGAACTGTAGAGAATATTCATTATTCTCTTACAGTTCTTTTTTTGCTTTTTATTTTCTCTTTTTTAGTCTTTCTTCCAATGCCTTATGTGCTTCATAGATATCCATATTCTGTTCCATATCCTGCTCTATCAAGCTCCTGATATATTTTGTTGCTGACATATTTGCTGCTTTGGCCATATGTTCAACATAATCTCTATATCCTCTGATATCAAGAAGCAAAAACTTCTCTTTCTCATACCTGCTTGTTTTCTCTTGTTTCTCGCCTGTAATTGTCTTTTTTTCTTTTGTACCAGAGTTTTGTCTGAGAATCTCCTCTACCATCTCCCTAGGGCTGGGCTCTGTTTTGTTTTCTTTTATAACTTTTGTCTCTTCAAGTGCTGTTTCCTTTTTAGGATCTATCACTTCAACAATTTCTTTTTCTGCATCTTTCTCTATTTCCTTATACTGAGGCTCCATCCTGCCGGCATTCTCTTCAATTGATTTTTGTTTCTCTTTATTCTCCGTTTCTTCTTTTATAGGAGTCATTCCTGCAAATAATCCCTTTCCGGTCTTATTTACACTCTTTTTTAAAAGATCTGCTTTACTTGCCATCACTTATCCTCCTCTAAAAATTCATCGATAAAATCATCATAGTCTCTTGCCGCAGATGAACCGCTTGCATATTCAAACAGATCCATTCTCATTGTCTGTGCTTCCTCTACTGATACATTTAACCTTATTCTTGACTTGTATACCTTCGTTCCTAGCAATTTAGCCTTTTCTTCTATATCTCCGATCCATATCTTGGAATTAGCTGTTTTTCTTACTTTAGTAACAAGTATTCCGTCTACCTTTAGTCTATCATTTGTATAATCATGTATCTGTCCGATGAATTTATAAAGTCTTGATAACCCTTGTAAGGAATAAGCCCCTGGTTCAAGTGGTATTATTACCTCATCCGCCAAGGTTAATATATTCATAAGAACTACTCCAAGTGCCGGGCTGCAATCAAAAACACAGAAATCATATTCCTTGTTTAGTTTCCCAAATGCTTTTTCCATTAACCTTTCACGGCCTATATTATTAAAAGTCATATCCGCCGATGCAAGGTCTATTCCCCCAACGATTAAGTCTAAATTTTCAGCAATGGGAATTATCGCCTTATTAATATCCTTTTTTGCTGATTTTTTGTCGACTTCTGATTCCATAACCTCAAATAGCTTTGCAGGAACATTCCTATAAAAGTATTCTTGTTGTTCTTCTGATAATCTTTCTATTTCCTCGGGATCCGGATCGATCTCATTTAAATCTATTCCGGCTGTCATTGATAAGTTTTCTTGAGGGTCAGCATCAACAACCAATACTTTATATCCTCTTTTCGCTAAGCCAACCGCCATCGCATAACTTGATGTCGTTTTTGCCACGCCACCTTTTTGATTACTAAAAGCTATAATTCGCATATCTCCTCCTGGTCGTTTATTCTATTGTCTTTTATATTTTTTATATATCATATATTTTTTATTTAATTTTCTATAAGCACATTTTATTCATAATGTATATGTATTATATAACATTATTCTTTCTTTTCATATACTTATTTTAATATACTATTTTAATCTATTACATCTATATGTCATATCATATATTTTATTTATTTGTGTTATACTTGTTATATAACTTATACGTATTATTTATGTTATACCTACTATTTAGTACTCTCATAAATACTTGTTTTATTACATAGCGAATATATGTTATACATTCAATATAATTATTCAGTAATCTATTATACCGTACTATTTAATAGCAATGTTTAGCACACTATAGATAGAGAAAACATATTGTGATGGCAAATATAATATATGTAGTATATATGTTATATATGTCTGTATTATTATATAAAAATACAAAATATAGATACACAAAATGTGTTTTATATTATAGATATGTTATATAAGTTGAATGTATTGGATTATACATATACTATGTATATGGAATATATATTAAATGAAGTAAATGGTTTAAATAGATTAAAGATAATAGATATTGTAAATGTTATAGATATATGATAAAGTATAAATGATATAGATATCAAAGATATAATGTATAATGAATATAATACCTATATATAAAAGACATAAGTGCGAGCAAAGCATCACAACCGGTAGAGTAAAGACATCTTTGATCTACATAAAAGGCAAAAATAAAATAAGTCAAGATATAGAGCGATTTTAAGCAATAGTCATCAGATTGCAATTTAAATGCCCGGCCAATGATAGTAAGCTAAAACGGCACCCAAAACCATATAAAGCAAATCACTATGATGCAATAATTAGAAATACGTCAAAACGCAGTGTTTACGACATTTTAAAACAATCAATACAAGATAATGAAAATAAAAAGCTAAATATTGCAAGTTCTCTTGCGCAAGCTAAATATTATAACAAAATAAAAAAATCCAAAAGAGAAGAAAAAATCAGAGAGATTAGGTAATAGTAATTCTAGATTTAATAACATATGCAACCAAACCAGAAGAGGTAGCGTTTTGAAGAAAAAACCGACCCAAAAAGTCAATAATAGCGTAACGCTTGTTGCGTATTTATATTAAACTTTTTACATATTTCAGATAACAAAATACAGTAACAAAATAGCATTAATAATAATGTTAATATAAAATCGAGCTTAAGTATATAGAAAAAACGCAGTAGTTATATTTGGATTTAATATCAAAAGATATGTGTAAAAATAAAAACTTTATACGTAATATCAAAGAACTGATACTAAAATCGTACCGGTTCTTTTTTTATGCTACCGTATAAAATATATAGTTATAGTTTGTTTAATAACTATGATCTTAAGATATTTTTATACAACAAAAGAGAGTTGTTTATTAGTTTTATATATAACTACAATTGATTATTAATTAATATGGCCTGAAAACATAGCAACCATCAGGAGTTAAAAGATTTATAGGAACAAAAAAGGGAAAGATAAGATACCAAAAGAGGAATCTGAGGTAAAGAATAAGGGAATATAAGGATATAAAAAAGGGAACAGAAAAATATATGTAAAAGTGCTAGAAAAGAGGATATAGAGATAAGTTAAATGGAATAAGAGGTGACTAAAAAGGGAAATGATGTGTCCCGGGTATAAAAGCCAAAAAAGCTAAAATACAGGATAATACAGAAGAGTGAAATACATGGAAATCTGCAAGTGTATAAAAAGGGAAGAAAGGTGACTAAAAAGGGAATATATATAAGAAAAGCAAAAAAGGCAATGTTATAAGAGAAAAAGGACTAAAAAGAGTGTCTAAAGTGATAAAAAAGGGAACAAAATAAGTAATAACAGC
>NZ_RAIS01000010.1:0-62745 GCF_003625505.1 Butyrivibrio sp. XB500-5 | reverse complement strand
GTCGGAACATTGATCTTTGAACTTAATTATGACAATCAAGCAAAAGAAATCTTAGAAGGCCAACGCCGTTACAGAGAACAGATGAACTCTCAATATACTGCAGGATACACCGATGCTGAAGAGAAATACGAACCCGAGCTTGCGCAGAAAGAATCTAAAATTTCTGAGCTGTGCGATGAAAACACCGAACTTCGTGATGAAAATAGCGGACTTCGTGACGAAAATGCCGAATTAAAAAGAAAAATAGCCGAGCTCGAAAAGGCTCAAAGAAGCTAATACCATACAAAGCGAGCTAGATGCCTGCTGAACACAGAAAGGATGATGGATATGTTCTCTGAAGAGCTTAAGATACTTGATCGTAACACAGTTAAATATATGATTGATGAGCTTCAGGAAGAACTTGATGATACCAAGACACAGCTTACTGATGCGAAAACACAGCTTTCTGAATTAAATGCGGAAAAAACCGCTTTTATGCAACTCATAAACCAGCTCGATGATCCAAATGTAGATAAAGAAGCCATCCTTTCTAAGCTTCGTGAACTAAAAAAGTAAAGCGAGGTGGGCAACCAACAATTAAATTAATACACAAGGCCGAATCCCACGATCCGGCCCTTTTCATCTCTCTTCAAGATACCTTACTACTTTCCCATGCTCCCGGGCATACTCAATCTCAGATCTCGTACTATCCCCGATATACCCTCCAACGTTAATGACAAAAATCTCATCCGCCATATCAATCTTGCGCTTATGCATATCATCCAGCATCACCTTAGTCTTCGTAAGCGTGCCCTCGTCCATGTTCTCCCACACTTCCTCGTCACCGGAATGCCCAAAAAGCCCAACACTGATAACAATGTTCCCCTCTAATGTAAGCCTCTTCTGCGCTTCCATAAACTCATCCTTAAAGCGCGTACTTCCGCATAATGTGATCACCTTATAATTTCCAACCATGATTTCATCCAACCAATCCTTATATTATTTCCGGGCAAAAGAGCTATCTCAGGCAAAAGAACCTTCACAGTATGATCAAATCCCCATCAACAAATCCAACTGCCACACCATCAAGCTTTGTCAGCTTATCTGCATTGCTTCCTGTCTCCAGATACCTTGTAAGCTTTGTCTTCAAATCTGCAAGCACAGTCTCCCAGTCATCTTCGGAGTTCCAGGTAAAAGGATTTTCTCTTGTACCAAAATCCGATACTTCATTGCAGGCCCAGTCCTCGTCATCCGGGGCAAAAGAGCTACATCCAACCAGTTCTAATGACCAGCTGTTATCAGCATCCTCGTATATGTTAAAACACGCCGCCGCAAATTCTTCGGGCAATCCCTGTGCCAGCGCTTTATCAATCCATGTTGCTAATTCGTCATACATAATCTTTCCTCGTTCTTAGTACTGGTAAAAATAGCCTCTTACCACCGTCTCCTGCCTTAATTCCACTTTAAAGATTCTGTATATATCTACACTTTGGATAATTATTACATCCATAGAATTTATTTCCAGCGTTTTCGCCTTTCTTGGCAACACGCAAAACAAGCTGGCCGCCACACCGAGGACATTTCAATGTTGTATTATCTTCCGTTTTCTTTATATCTTGAGATTGTTCTGCCTTAGACAATTCGCTCTTTACTTCCTGCTCGAATTCCTTGAACTTATTCAGATAATCCGTTCTATCCTGAATATTCATAGCAAGAACTCTTTCACCGGATTCTCGCATTGCCTTCAGATTCCGATGATCATCGGTTTTCAAAGCCTTAAGATAATTAACCAACTGATCGCATCGAATTACTTGTTGCTTGATTTCCTTCTTAGCAAATTTATCATTCACAACAGTCTTGGGATTAGCAAGAACAACAATCGTCTTGTTGTAATCAGCAAAAAACTTTCCCGCTATTAGTTTAGTCACCAAGCCTTTATTATCTTCCCAACAATCCTTATACACATCCAAATGGCGTTCGTTTTGAGTAATAGGACTATAAATTCCTTCTTTGTAGTAATGCCCTTTATAATTGAACGTCCTGATAAAATCTCCCTTATTATTGATTTCTATATTTCCAAAAAGATTCTTACACTCAATAATCACATTGGCATAAGGCGTGATAACAAAGAAATCAATCTGAGCAGTTCTTCCATTCTGAGTCTGTATAAAAAGATCACGAATAACAACCAGATTCATCCCACTATTCTTTAATTCAAAAAGAATACTGTCTTCTCCATAGATACCGGCTTCGGTAACAGCAATCTCTTTATCAATCTTCTCAGCAGCATGCGAACTATCAGGAACAGAAGCCCTTAGTTTCTGCAGCTTATATAAGAATTCTCTTGAATCACATGTATCCTTAAGAACAACTACCTCCGGCTTGCTAAATAGTCCCATATGGCCCCCTCTTTTCATATGATACCAGCAGATTATCTTTTAT
This sequence comes from Butyrivibrio sp. XB500-5, assembly GCF_003625505.1. Classification (NCBI taxonomy): domain Bacteria; kingdom Bacillati; phylum Bacillota; class Clostridia; order Lachnospirales; family Lachnospiraceae; genus Butyrivibrio; species Butyrivibrio sp. XB500-5. The sequence goes on along the minus strand of NZ_RAIS01000010.1, from coordinate 60,324 downwards.
CTCATAAAAAATCTTTCGTAAAGCTTGTAGCCATATCCTTAATACAAGCCATTTCTCCATACATAGTTATTACCATCAGTTTCGTAAAGCAAATATTTGGTAATAACTCCATCCTCAATATTATCCTCTTTATAACTCTCCTTCAAAGAGTTCAAGACCTTTTTATCTATATCTTCAACCGAAGTTCCCGGACAATATAACAAGTATTCGGTTCCTCCATCATCAAATCCAGGAATATCTGTATATACTATTTTTATATCTTTACCTCCCCCGCCTTCAATAACTTTGGATGTACCTGGAAGGTTAACTAATGCATAATACGTCAACTTAAGTCTATAAATTTTATCATTCACCTTATCGACGACCTCAAAAGAACCTATGCTTTCGTTTCGCTCATCATCTTTTCCTTCTGATCTGGCACGATAATTCGTAAAGTATGAACATGCAAATTCCCCATTAGCTTCCAACGACATACCTACATTAAATCCATCCTCATTACATAATTCAAAACCTATTGGAAAGAACTCTTTATATCCTAATATATTGTCATCATTATACGAAGCTATATATGGCTCAAATGTATACTCAAGTTCTTGCCATTCGGGAGCTTCACCATTTTTTACTATTTCAGTAAGTCCCTCCTGAATCTCTTTATCAGAAATCATTTTCTCTATTTCTTTTATTGTATATACCTTCTGCATATCATAGCTCATGTGTTTCTGAAAATGCTGTTTATACGGGCTAGAATCTTCATATATAGAATCATCATCCTTAAGCGAAAAATAGTAAAATCCTCTATGTCCCTGAGTCCAATCTATTTCAGTATCTGAAGCAGCATCTTCTACGGCATATGTATAAATATCATCAGATTCATCATCTTCTGTATCATTAAAATCGAAGCTAAACATCAAAAAGCCTTCGTCAAAATCATTAATAACTCCGCTGGAAACATCAGAATAAAGAAAATGGTATTTCCCTCCTGCATCTATATACCCTTTTCTAAAATAATGCGTAAAAGCTCCTCCGGAAGCATCATTATAAAAGTATCCATACTTATTCAGATAAATACTACTTCTATTCCAAGCAACATCTGAAAATATCGTTTCTAAAGATCCATCATTTTCTTTAATGATAATGTATTCTTCCCAACCTTCCGTTAAAGTAGGTGTAGATATGATTATAGCTAATTCTTTCTCCCCATCATTTCCACAATCTATGTATGCATATTCGATTTTTTCTAGCGATATTTTAACTCCGCTATAAGCGTCAACAACATATCCAGCTATAATATGGTTTACTAGTTCTTCCAAGTTAAACTCTTGCCCCTGCACATCCTCTAATGTGCAGTAATAGCCATAATTACCAGTAGTACCGATACGAACTTTGGCTTCATTTCGCAGAAAACTATCAAAAAGAGAGTCTTCAATAACCTCTGCCGTAGAGGCTTCAGTAGCTGCAATTACAGACTCTCCGCCATCTGAATCCTGCGTAGCATATGAACTTGTTTCTGTAGCATCCTGCTCACCAACATTTTGAGCACAAGCTGTAAACACCATGATAGAAAATATTATTGGTACAAGAATCCTGTATTTCATATCACGTACCTCGTATCTTTAACAAAATGATATTATTTCATCCCTTGCCTTCATAATGATTCTCAATACCATAGGTATTCCTCATATATAAATCAGCACACATCAAATAATCATTATGCTCATCAAATGTGCAATTGCCATAATTACTGTGTCCACTCTCTCCCCAGCTACAAACATAAGGATAATTGTCACTAGCTTCGTTCCCTTTTTCAATACAAAAATAGTTTATCTTCTCAAATTCCTTGTCAAAGAAAAGATAACTACAATAACAAAGCGGTTCTTCTTCCGGCTCAGGGAAGTTAATCTTGACCATAAATACGTCTTCTGTGACCTTAGCTGTAATTACATCAAAATCATCTTCTGAGTAAGGATTAGCAACCTCTTCCTTCTCAAAAATGTCATTTATAACTCGAAACAACACACTCTTATCATTGATGAGAATTCCAATGAACTGCTCCTTATCTTCATAAAACCAATTTGGTAAGACTCTATGTTCAAACACATATCTAACACCATGTCTATCCATTACAGTCCTCTCCTTCCCTTACCCTCAAGCACATATCTCATCAATAATCTCAAAAATCCACCAAATATATTCCTATATTTATCTGCGTAAAAGATCCTTTGTGGTCTATTCTATTAATCTTTGCAACAAGCAACTTCCCTGCGTCCATCAGTCTTGAAAAAACAATGTTGTCCTTTTCGGGAACATATCCAAGCTTCTTATTCTCGGAAGTCAGCACCAAAATGGCATTGGCATCAAACTTATTGTCCTCACGACGAAGCGTAAGCTTATCACCTTTCTTTATCTCATTAAGGACAGAATCATCGTCAAGATGCGTAGTTCCGGCGACATAAGAATCAAATAAGAATATCTCCTTGGAAAGAGGCTTAAGCAGATCTCCGACGCCTTTATCGGTTACCAGCGATACGACATTATCTTTTCCAATACTCAATCCATTTTCCATATGAAAGTAGCGCCTCCTTCCGTCAAAAGATCATTCAACACTCCGGATAACTCTTCCAGATACCGCTTATATTCTTCTATCTCTGCCTTAAACTCATTTTTCTTTTCAGAAACTGCGTTCTCATCATCAAGGATTTCCTTATAGATATAAGGCTCAGTCCTCATGATCTCGCTAATTTCCGCTTCAAGCTTTTCAATTCTCTTATCAATGTCAGGAATATCTATTTCAAAAGAATCCTCTCCAAGCCCTTTAAGATATTTATTGATAAGCACCTCAATGTCGGCCAATTCATCAGGATCTAGCATATGATACGCAGAGAATGTCCTCTCCCATAAATCCTTAAGCTCCTCATGTTCCATGGTCTGATGATAAATATCCGGATGTATTCTCTTTGCAATCCTTCGATATATCTTTTTCGCTCTCTCTGCATTACTAGCAGAAGAAGTTTTCGAATTCTTTGCAAGCTCAAAGTCATGAGAAAGCTGCTCAAGCTCCGCATAATAAATCTTCATATCCTCTGTAATGGAAGCATCTATGACCTGCATATCGAGAACTTGTCCTTTATTTATAGACTGCTGGCAATAAGCAATTGTCTTTTTCTTCTTGATACACTCAATCTTAAGATTATAGTCCTCCGTGATCAGATCACCGAACTCCTTCATGTAGGAAATACGAATCGAAGACGCCTCACGCTCCAGCTGATCACGCTTAAGAAGCAGTTCCTCATACATATCATATGAATCTCTTTTTATACCAAAAATCTCATCCATAATGACACCTCGAACTCGTATAACTCAATATATCCCTACCATATTACTCACTTCTTCCAACAATCTAATTAACAATGGCCTACACCACTTCTCTATGTCTCTTTACAATTTTCACTCCGTTCTTTTAGTTTAATTAGTGCTATTTTAACCAAAAATTGTATAATCAAAAACTCTCCAAGTAGTGTTGCAAATCCCACTTCGACAACATCAAGCTTGAAAATAACCCATATCAACGTAAGAGGAACCATTGATACTGTAGAATATAAGTCAATTCTCATCAACTCAATTTCCTGCCAAGTTTTCTTTTCCTTTATCTTAATAATTATTTTTTGTATAAACCATGCACCGGTTAATAATGCATGCGCTATTAACCATGTATTTCCCGTTTTACTGTTTAATGATGAAAAATCAGAATCAGGTATTAATAAAACAGCAGTAATTACCGCAAATGGAAATAACGCACAGATAAAAAATCCCTTTCCGGATATCACTGAATAAGTGGTACTGCTGCAATTACTAGATAATATTACGCATATCCCCGCTCCAATCAAAGCAAACATATAACCCAAAAAAAACATTTTCAAAGAATAAACTTCATCAGAATGTATAACGGCTATTACTAATATACTAATTCCGAACAATAATAGTATTAACCCGCATATTCTGCCAAAGGAAGACATTATTTTATCTATAGTTGATTTTTTGTTTTTATTCATACAACCCCCTCATCATATTTGTCATACCTCAATAATTATACTTAACTAACTATTCCCCATCATCACTAAGCATCCATATCCTCTTTAATGGTATGTCAGCCTGAATTTCAGGACTTAGTTTTCCATAATTATTGAAAATCTCTTTAATAACATCCGTTGAATCCCAAAGACGTATTCTGAAGAACTGATTGCCCCTTTCCTGTTCAACACTGTTCTTAAATCCGCTCCAGGATACAAGTAAACCATATTCAGCTCCAACCTTTGACATTACCCCGCCAAGCTGGTCCAGTGTAGGTCTATCTACCGGAGTATCATGTGATTTTACTTGAACACATATTTTAGGTGATCCAAATCCCATCTCGCCACCGGATGCTAATAAATCTTTTCCACCATCTGCGCCTTGTTTGCTATGAAAAACAGTAAATCCTTTAGCTTTAAGGATTTCGGATATAAGTTCCTCCATCCTATATCCTTGAAATTTTTGAATAATATGATTTGATATTGCGTCAATAGCAGCCATTTCAATATCTGTTAATGATGAAGCCACCACATCTACAGCCTCATTAAATGCATCAAAAGAAATCGCTTTTGTTTTCCAATCATTATTAGCCATCTCTTTCAAACGCTTCTCTGCATCATTTCTTGTAATCTTACATACAGTCATAAAAGCGCCAAAAGAATATAGCAAGTCTTGATCAAATTTACTTCTTGGTATATCTGTCGCAAACCATTCTACATCTCTATAGTGAAAATAAGGGCTTTCCGCGTTTTTATCAAAAACGTAATCTCCAATAACTCTACCAAAATGAATTGTGCTTGATAGCTTACTTGGAAGGACAACCCAATCACCTTTTTCAATACGATGTGCAATAGGATATATTTGAGAAGCCCAGTTTCTTATGGTATTAGGATTCTCATTACTATATAGTTCACTAAGCCTTTCGAGCAGACTCGCCCTGTCACTATATTTAGATAAATCTTCTTGCAAATTGTCCCAAGTAAGATATATTCTCTTATCTTTTAGGAACTTGTTTTCAAACTCTCCATTTCTTCCTGCTCTAAATAACCAAATACTCATAATACTCCCTTTACTACATCTTCTATATGTTTTTTTAGCAATACATCCCTTCATTAATCCAATTATTAAAATCTGTATCAATCAAGTTACAACTGTAATAATATCCAATTCGGTTATTATACTTCCGTTCAAACCAATCATATGCTTTTTCACCATTATTATTCACTAATTTATCTATAAAGTCTCTGTAGCTAAGTTCTGAAAAAAGAATCGCTCCATTACCTTCTTTATTGCCTATTGAAGATAAATTTGCTGCTCTTGATACTGCTTTTCCTATCCAAACCTGATTATTTATACCAGTATCTTTTCTTCCTGCTTTAACTACTAATTCTTGAGCAGACGCCACACCTATACCAACAAGAAGATAGTCGAATCCTTTTTTCATTAATAGTTTATTCAACATTTTTATAAAGGTATTAATATAAAACGCTTTTTCAGCCATTTCATATTCATCGTTCTTATTAGGAGTAGTATAGATTCCATAGACACAATCTCCCCTTATCCCAATCTCGCGCAAATTTTCATCATTTCTTAATATTTCAATTATCTCCGATGTAAAACAACGAATAATCCTTGCAACTTTTACTTTATCTTCACTATTAAATAATGCTGTTGAATTTCGAATATCAATAAAAATTGAAGATACCCAACTATAATATCCATTATTAAATGTAAACTCCCTTTCAGAAGGGAGTTTATTCTGATCGATGACTTCCAGTTCGTTATACAAAATTTCTTCAATTCTTTTTTTCCCTTCGCGAAAATCATATACGCTCATCTAAATATCCTCATAAACAAATTACTATCAACATAATTGCTATTCCAAATGATAATAATCCTATCAATAAAAAAACAAGTGAGATATTGAATCTGTCAAACTTTTTCTTGCATATATCAGAATTAATTTTTACTTGCCTTAACAAGTCCATTTCATAATCTGTTTTTTTTAATTGCCGTATCAAATCCACATAATCAGATTCATCATAACTACTAATATCTCCAAAATATATCTTCGATTCTCCAATCACTTTCACCCTACCACACAGAACATTAATCAAAAGAATAATTGATACTATAAGCGAAACTATGCTAATTATTGTCAAAACCACCAATAATATATATTCAACATTCATGTCAAAATCATCGGAGTTGCGAATTTCTACGATTGTGACAGGAAGCACAGTGCTTATCATTGTAAGTAAAATGCCTATCAAAGCAAGAACAATTGAAGCTTTAGTATCACAATTATTAATAAATCCAATAACTCTATCTAAATTTTTTTCAGATAGTTTTATTCTATCCACTCTTTTTCCCATTTCCCCTCCAATATTATGCATATTATTGAGCTATTATAAATTCATAATCATAGATACTTCTCTATCCAATCATCAAAATCTGCTAAGCAAACATTACAATGATAATAATCTACGCTAGAATAATCATAATAACTAAACGGTCTTTTTTTATGTGCTTTAATTAGTGTTGTATAATTTTTATTTATTTTTTCAAATGAATAATGAACATTATTATAAAACAATGTGCTCATAGCTATTGGTTCAACTCCATTTCTATTAGCTAAATCACCAAGACTAGATGCTTCAACAACTGCTTTCCCGATCCATATTTTATCATTTATACCAGTTCCTGATTGTCCTGCTTTTATAATAAGCCCATCTGAACACCCCAAGCCAATTCCCACCCTAATATTTTTATACCCATAATTCAATAATTGCTTATTGAACATTTTCATAAAAGTATTAATTTGCACCGCTGTATAAAACATATCAACTAGATTATCTTTATTCGAGATTGAATTAATACTATATACACAATCTCCTCTTATTCCTATTTGGCGATAGGAAGTATCCTCCTTTAAAATTGCAATCAATTCCGAACAATATGCCCGAAAAATTCGAGCTGTACTTTCATCTGGTGAGTCACACATCTCTCTTGATTTAACCATATCAACAAAAATAGCTCCAACCCAAGATCTTATGCCATTAGAGTACGTAAACTCGGAATCATTTTCAGGAATAATATCTTTTTTCACTATTTTAGTTTTAGATGAAAGGATACAATCTATCCTATCTCTTGAAGCAGCAAAGTCGTATGCCATTCTTTTATCTCCATAAACAATTACAATTAATAATACTGCTCAATGTAGCTATACGCCTGATCAAATACCTCCTGGTTTTTAAGCTTATATTTGATCCAAATGATACTGCGCAGAGCCTTCTTTACTTCCTTCTGTCCCTCGGTTGTATTCTGCCATCCATCAAAACGAACTATCTTTACGATGCCGTCAATGTCATTTACAATTCGCTCTACGATGATGGGCGTATTTTCATTTCTGACACCATTAAACAATTCTGTTAATGCTGCTTTACCTCTATCAATCTCTTCTTCCGGTACCACAGTACGTTCAGCTCTGGCAGCTTCACGAGCCAAAGCAAGTAACATCTTAAGGAACTCAATACTACCTATCAACCCCTGTTTATGCTGATCACGCAGTTTTTCAAGCTTCTCTCCAAGTTCAATGTACTTGGGATCCTTAGAATGTTTTTGAATAATAGCGACCAAACTAATTTCTACCTTCATAGTTGTTTTCTTTATATCTTTTTGTGCTGCTATGAAATCATCAATTAGTTCTGCATCCATGGTTATTATTTCATCAGACTCTTTCGCATCTTCAACAGAAATATTCTCATGAACCAGCTCCATCGTCTTAGCTCCAAAAGCAACCCAAACAAGAGAGCCTCTACTATCAGTAGGTTTCACAGATTCATATACTTTTGCTAGCCATATATATTCATCACGGAATTTACTTAAATATGAGTCAGGTGATATTGCTTCCCACGCGCGTGAAAGAGCTCTAAAGTATGCCGCAAATCTATCTTTTGTTCTATCATCCGGAAGTCTTTCTTGCGCTTCTAACAGTACCTCCCAATCATCTTTTCGAAAATCAACACCCGCAAAATAATCCATACAATTATCAACAAGTTCAGGCAGTTTACTCTTAACTTCTTCAATATTGGTAATTATTTTCTTCATTCCCGCTTCATCAAAGTTCAACGCATTTGCTACATTATCAAATATTCCGATGTAGTCAACTATTAACCCAAATGTTTTACCGGAATCATAGGTTCTATTAGTACGGCAAATAGCCTGTAAAAGATTGTGATCTTTCATAGGCTTATCCAAATACATAACCTGCAAAATTGGAGCGTCAAATCCTGTTAATAGCTTTGCTGTTACAATAACAAGCTTCAGAGGCGTCTTAGGATCTCGATAGTAATCCAAAAGTTTACTCTCTTCATCACGATCTCGTCTGTATGCTTTGTACTTATCAGCCTTGTCATTATTAGTGTCCATGACAATAGTTGAAGCCTCTGGACCAAGTAGCTTATCCAGCTCCTCCTTATACATAAGACAGCAATCACGATCATATACAACGACCTGTCCCTTATATCCATTTGGCTCTATCTTTTCTTGATAGTGCTTAGCAATATGCTCGCAGACCTTCCTTATTCGCTTCCTATCATACATGATCGCTTTCATGTTGATTCTTCGTGATAACTCAGCCTTATCTTCATCAGACAAATCCTTGGTCATTAAATCAAATTCTTCATTGATTTTTTCTTTATCTACATGAAGTTCTACCGGTACAGCTTCAAAATTAAGAGGAAGAGTAGCACCATCACGAATTGAATCCGAGAATGAATACTTACTCATATATCCGCTCTTATCTTCTTTTGCGCCAAAAGTTCTGAAGGTGTTCTTATCTACTCTATTAATAGGCGTACCAGTCAATCCAAAGAAGAACGCATTGGGTAAAGCAGTTCTCATCTTCTCTCCAAGATCACCTTCCTGAGTTCTGTGAGCCTCATCAACCATAAGAATAATGTTGCTGCTTTCGTTTAAACATTTATCTACATCTCCAAATCTGAAGATGGTTGTAATGAGTATCTTACGCATATCCCCTTCAAAGAACTTTATCAGTTCTTCTTTGGTACGCGCTGCTGCCATATTAGGAATATCTGAGGCATTAAAAGTCGCTGTGATCTGTGTCTCCAGATCCAGTCTATCATCGACAATAACTACAGTTGGGTTCTTAAGTTCTGGTATCATACGGAGCTTATATGCTGCAAATACCATAAGCAGTGATTTACCAGACCCCTGGAAATGCCATATGAGTCCCTTCTTGGGATAGCCTTTTTTAACACGATCTACAATAAGATTTGCACCTTCATACTGCTGATAACGGCAAATAATCTTATACTTCCTATACTTCTTATCTGTGGCAAACATAGTAAAAAACTGGAAGATATCCATTACCTTCTCAGGTGTAATCATGTCCACAACACTCTTCTGAACAGATATAAGAGTTCCCTCTGTTTTATCATCATGAGTATGCCATGGTCCCCACATTTCTATGGGCATATTGATAGAGCCATATCTAAAACATTTTCCTTCTGATGCAAAATTGAAAACATTTGTTACAAACATATGAGGAATACTCTTTTCATAATCAGCTATATCTTTTGCGCCATCCAACCATGTGATTGCATCTCTAAAAGGCGTCTTAAGCTCACCGATTATAAGTGGAAAGCCATTTACAAGCAACACTAAGTCAAGGCGCTTGCCACCTTCTCTTGTAGGAAAGCACCACTGATTGGTTACTACATACTCATTAAAAGCAAGGTTTTCTTTTGTCATAGTTCCAAAGAAACGAATAGGAACCATTCTTCCGTCCTTGCCAAATGGGAATGAATTCTCCTCAAAAATAAGCTTTTTGAATGTCTCATTCTGAGCGATCAAGTTATGTGGCTGCGCTGATAATATTAAGGACCTAAGCTTATAGATGACTTCGTCTGCCCTACTTGGTTCAGCTGCTATTTCTGGATTAAGTCTTATAAGCGCAGCTTTAACCATAGATTCAACCATAACTTCTGAATCTTGTCTTGGCATCTTATCAGCAGGGATATAAGTCCACCCATTTTTCTGAAGTACTGATATAAGCATTTGCTCTATAGTATCTTCGTTTAACATAAAAGCCTCCTAACACTATGACATAGATATTTTGATTTATCGCTCTGTTCTACAAATAAAACAAATCTCTCTTGCACTTCTATGTCAGGAACGGAAATCATAAAGTTTTCGAGCATCGGTAGAGTAATATATGGTATTGCCGAACCAATGGAGTTTTCAACAATATAGGGCTTTAAAAAAATCTTAAAATACTCCAACAGGTACTTGATGTTTATTCTCTCGGAAAAATCACTCAACACATATGTACGCTGGTAAGCATTGAATTTTCCATTGTAATAATTTATATGTCCTATCTGGCTTCCATTTCCTGATACAAGTATTGCCTCAGTATCAAAGGCATACTTATCTATCCTTTTTGGATTGGCATCGCAAGTGAAAAATGGGTACTCACCATCTGCTTTTTCAGCATTTGCATTCAACTTCCCAGTCTTTATTGAACCCACAAGTTCTTTCATTTTTTCATCTTGCGGATAGAGACCAAACAGCTCCATAAATTGAGATTTGAAAGACTCTCATCATCAAATTTTGATTTATCGCTCTGCTCTGCCATCTCAGCAAATCGAATCTGAGCTTTCATATCTGGAATGACAACATCAAGATTTCCGATTGCTTTTGCTGACGGCAAATGTACCAGTGCAGTATTTCTCGTCTTTGAAACTAAGTAGTCCAAAATGAACAGACTCCAGTAGGTTTCGAAGAACCTTGGCACTATACGTTCTTCATCCAATCTCAAGCTGAGCATTGATGGAGATATAACGCCTGGTTCCATTGCATCATCTAAACGTATATATTTCCCTAATGTCCCATCACATGTAATTAAATATTCTCCAGGAAAAGCCTCAAATCTATGCATCTTGCTATCATAGTATTCTTTAGAAATATAGTATTCTCCAAGCGTTTCATCTTGCTGTATTGCGTTTACCTGAACGTATACTTTATAAGTGTCTGGTCCCTTCTCAACAAATAAAGTCTTTTTCATATCGCTGCCGAATGGTCCTTTTAGCATTTTTAAAGTAAAGTCCGCAAACTTACCATTTACAGGCCATCCTTCGGAAAAAGGCAATCCAAACATCTCGATAAATTGAGAATTGCAAACAGCTAACTCTCTATCCTATAAAACGCCTATGTGATTCTTTTACATTGTTTTGGTTTACCATAGCATACTGCAATGTCGTATCTATGCTCTGATGTCCTAATAATTGCTGTACCTGCTCAATTGGCATTCCCTTATCTATTGCTACTGTAGCTAGTGTTCTTCTAAATTTATGAGGATGGACCTTATGAAGATTCAATTCTCTACCAATTTTCCTTAAACGTATCTCTACTCCACTTATCTGAAGTCTGTCAAATGGCTTTAGCAATGATACAAATAAGGCTTCACTGCCATCCATTCTTTCAGAAAGATATCGTTGAAGATGTATTTTTGTTCGAGCATCAAAATACACCTTACGTTCCTTATTTCCTTTACCAAAGACAATGCATTCTCTATTTTCAAAATCTATATCATTTCTATTAAGCTTTACTAATTCACCTACACGTATTCCTGTAGATGCAAGCAGGTCAATCATAGCCAGATCTCTTGTATTATCGCAATGATCTCTCATTATCTCTAGCGATTCATCAGTATATGTTTCCTTTACTGTTTTACCAGTTTTGACCTTATGTATTCTCCTAACAGGGCTTTTTACTATGTAATCTTCATCTTCCAGCCAGGCAAAAAAGCTAGACAAAATACGTCTAACATTATCAAGCGTCACTTTGCTTACAGTTCCGCGCTGCTGATACTCATCAAGATATGACCGTAAGTCTTCTGTTGTTATCTGGCATTCCTGCTTATCGATACTTTCAATCATATTGCGTATTGTAGACTCATAATACCTCAGTGATTTTTCTGAACAACCTTCAACTCTTTTGGCCGCAATGAAAATTGGCAACATATTCTGTTGCTTATACTCAGCGGTTTTATCAGTTTCTAATGGCAAAAGATGTTTTTCTAACACACTGACAAGTAGTTTTCTTTGGCTTTCATCCAGCACATCTACTAACTCTTCATTGATATCCGCAATAATTTTTATAATCATGATTATTTCCTCCTTCACTGCCTCCGTTTCCGGTTTTTTCACGAGCCGGAGGAAACTTCATGACCTTTTTTCTTAGCCAAGATTGTCTGCTATTATTTTTTTATATGTTGCAGTCAATTCTGCAATCGCCTGTTCTAGTTCAAATTTTGATTTATCGCTCTGTTGCATAAACAGAATAAATTCTTTTTGCTTCTCAACCGGTGCTACCGGTATCATAAACTCAAGTATCGCTTTCTGCGTGATTCCGACAATAGTACTCCCTGTCTTATTTGTTTCCATCTGCCTTTTAAAGTCTTCTGATGTGAACAATCCAATCAGGAACTCCGGAAGGATTCTATCGTCCTTTGGTCGTATTACGAATATATGCCCATTTAGTGTGGCTGGTTTATCAAGATCCCCAATAATAGCGACTTTACCTAGTGTTCCATCCTTCGTTAGTAGAACATCGCCTTTAGATAAAATCAGCTTAGGATCCTGCTCATATCTTTCCTTTGTTACATACTTGCATTGATTAAAGGCTACAGTATAATCTGGCATTATGTCCCAACCTGTAACAAGATAGTAGTCTCCTTCATCTAAAAACTCTGCACTCGTAAGTCTCTGCCACCCAATTCTTGCATGTGTAGAGCAAAAATCGTCAAATCGTTCTCTTGGATAATCTTTAAACATCTCGATAAATTGAGATTTCACAAGTTCATCTGTCTTCTGAAGCAGTTTCTTATATGCCATTTTAGTAGCATTCATTGACCACAAAAGCTCTGCCAATTCTTCCTGTTTATCCATATCCGGAAGCTCAAATTCATACTCTTTTGCATGCTGCCATTTTACTCTTGGTGATAAGGAACCAGCTGACTTTTCAACAGCGAAATCAAAAAAACTATCATTTTGAATAATGAACGGTAATAGTCTTGGACTTATCTTATCCTTATCTGCCGAAATTACTGTTATATCTCCTGAACATATACCATCTATAGGAGCTACAGCTGCTTTTTTTAGATATGCTCGCCTTCTACCAAATAGAACATCCCCTACATGAAAAACTTTTGTAAAAGTGTTATCTGCACCTTCATCCCAATTTGTAAGTTCTATTTCTTCAGGAATTAAATGTTCCAACCCAACTGTGGGCAGCCCTGTATTATTCTTCAATGTCTCTTTTCGCTCAAAAGCAACATCCCCAAGTTTAACTCTTGACATTGCTAACCTCCTGCAATAATCTATTCAGCTCATCATAGCTTTCATGCATACTATCTGATGAACGCTCCCAGCTGCTATATATTTCTTTAAAAGTCCTATTATCGTTCTCAATGCCCTCATTATTGGACTTAACATATAATGGAATACTTAATGAATAATCATTTTTAGCAATATCCTCAATAGTTGCTACGGTTGCAAATCCATCAACGTCTTCATAATTATCGTAAGCACCAGCGATATGCTTGATATGCTCATCCGTCAAATAGCTCTGAGCATTTTTTCTCTCAACGTCATTGATTGCATTTATGAACAGTACCTTACCCCTATTCTCAGGTTTCTTATTCATTTTGCAAATCATGATACATGCTTCCATAGGTGAGTTATAAAAAAGATTAGCTGCTAGTCCAATTACACATTCGACATAATCACTTTTTACCAACTCTGCTCGCATTGCACTTTCTTCATTTCTAAAAAGTACTCCATGAGGAAACAGTATTGCACATCTTCCAGTATTCTTATTCATACTTTTAATAATATGCTGTAAAAAAGCATAATCTGCTCTTCCCTGCGAAGGCACTCCAAGGAAATTCCTGCCATACTTATCTGATGCAAAAGCTTCTCTATCCCACTGGCTTATAGAATAAGGTGGATTGGCTAATACAAGATCAAACTGTTTCAACTTCCCATTTTCAATAAAAGCGGGCCTTGCCAAAGTATCATCATTTACAATTTCAAAATCTTTTATTCCATGAAGGAACAAATTCATTTTTCCAATGGCTGATGTTAAGGCATTTATCTCCTGTCCATAGGCGCTTACATTTCTCCATTCTTCACCCTTCTCTTTAAGGTAAGCAATCGCTGATATAAGCATTCCTGCAGAACCACAAGTTGGATCATATATGCTTTCTCCAGATTGTGGCTTTAGCATTTCAGTCATTAAATGCACTACTGTTCTGTTTGTGTAAAATTCCTGCGCTGTATGTCCACTGTCATCCGCAAACTGCTTAATAAGGTACTCATATCCCTGTCCTAATTCATCCTCTGGACAATTAGCAAGGGAAAGAGTCTTGGAGCTAAAATGCTCAATCAAATCTTTTAAAAGTCTATCCGGTAACCTGTTTTTGTTTGTCCAGGCCGCATCACCAAAGATTCCCTGCAGCTTATCCGGGTTCGCACTCTGGACCTTATAAAAAGCATCTACAAGAGCCGCACCAATGTTCTCTGATTTAGCACGTACATCTTTCCAATGGGCTCCTTCAGGAACCATAAACAAATGGTTTTCCTCCCATTCTAGTGCGCTTTCATCGCCATCATATTCTTCAAGAATCTTTTCACATTCTTCATCATACACATCACTAATTCTTTTAAAGAATAATAGTGGGAAAATATATTGTTTATAGGCTCCGGCATCAATACTAGTTCTGAGCAATACGGCAGAACCCCAAAGGTATGATTCGAGTTCTTCTTGTGTAATTCTTTTACTCATTAATGTAGCCTCCCTTAATTAACAGCTCTTTCATTTTTTGCTCGGCATCCTTTACTTCCTGCAGTGCTTCAAAATAGCTCTGTCGAACAACCTCAGGAGGAACTACTTCCTGTTCCTTTTTCTCTATGTATGTATTAACTGATAAGGTGTAATCTTTATCCCTAATTTCATCAAGTGAAACAATCTTCACTTTTTCTATTTCATCCTTGTAGTTAGAATAAAGATTAAATACAAGCTGAATATCATCTTCTGACATATAATTCTGAGCTCTTGCTGGTGTATAGATGCTTGTAGCGTCAATCATACAGATTTTATTTTTATGATCCGGAACTTTCTGATTATTCATCAGTATTAAACATGCGGATACCCCGGCGCCATAAAAAATACCACCCACCAAAGTAATAATGCAGTCAATCTTGTCAGACTCGATAATCTGCTTTCTTATCTCGCCTTCTTTACCACCATGAAACAGAACACCCTGCGGCATTACTACAGCAACACGACCTGTAGCCGGATTCATTGATTTAATCATATGCTGCAGCCATGCAAAATCTGCGTTAGAATCTGAAGGACAACCCCAAATATTTCTACCATAAGCATCAGTTTCAAAAGCAGCTGCTCCCCAAGCTTTTAGACCAAATGGTGGATTTGCAATTACACAATCAAAAGTCTGTAACTGGCCAGCGTTAATATAGTTTGGGTTTCTGAGTGTATCACCCTGGGTAACCTTAAAGTCCCTTGCACCATGCAAAAATAAATTCATTCTTGCTATAGCTGATGTGGATAGATTTTTTTCCTGACCATAGATTTTTCCATAGGTTAGCTGATCATTATGCATGTAGCGGATAGCTTCAATAAGCATGCCTCCAGTACCACAAGCAGGATCATAAACCGACTCTCCTGCCTGAGGAGCCATAAGCATAACCAAAAGTTTAACTATTGTTCTAGGTGTATAGAATTCACCTGCATTCTTTTTAGATAAATCTGCAAATTTCTTTATAAGGTACTCATATGCATCGCCCATTACATCCGCAGCGTAATCATTATTTCCTACACGGATCTTAGACATATGCTCTACTAAATCTTTCAGTCTTTCATCGCTGAGCTTTGTTTTATCTGTCCAGTTTGCATCATCAAAACTGCTAAATACACCTGAAAGTCTATCTGGGTTAGCTCTCTCAATGCCATACATAGCATTAACAATAGCTGTGCCCACATTTTCACTAACTTCACGTACATCTTTCCAATGGCATCCTTCTGGAATAATAAAGCTGTGGTTCTCAGGGAATGCCGCATATTCTTCGTCACCATCTGATTCGTCTAATGCAATCTGAGTCTCCTCATCATAAACATCTGACAATCTTTTGAAGAAAAGGATTGGTGTTACATAACTTTTATAGTCATCCTGATTAATTGGGCCTCTCAGAATATTGCAAGCCTCAAACAAGTGTGAAAATAGCTCCTGGCTCGTAGTTTCTTCAGATGAATTTATATTAATATCCAATGCGTGTCTCCTTTTATATGATATTTCAACATAGAAATAATAATCTTTAACAAATATACTAGAACTATATTAAAGTGTAGTAGTATTAACTGTGCTGAATTCAAGCTGTGTATACGCTTTTAATTATATCATAGACAACGTACCAATCCTTATAAATATGCGTAACAACAAGGTTTTCTTTTTGTCATTTTCAGACTATTATTTTTGTTTTAATTTAGTCATTTACCGGACAAATGACTAAATTAAATACATATGATGAGGTAATTGAATTATAAGATTCGTCTTTTATGTACAAAAAAGGCGGCGCTGTTCAGCGTCGCCTTTTCCAAGACACAAAAATAACCGCCTGGCCTGGAAACTAAGTGGTTATTAGACAATATTATCATATTACAGTGCTAACAGTCACTTCCCGGAGCGTTCTCTCCAAAGTGCGCAGCCGGCTATGTTAAAAACACAAGTACATCCATCAACCAGCCTCCGGACTTTATAAAGACAACCAGCGACAAGATCGCGAGAAACACGGACAAGACCATATGCAGGATCTCTTTTTTCCTATTGTGAGTTATTGTGTGCATCATGTAGATCTCGCGCCATTTCATAAAGTGACGTGTGCCGAAATACATACCGATAGCCTTTGTAAGTATTTCTAACAGGATAACATCCGGTCGGGGTTGGCGTCAAAAAATGTACTAAATAAGTACAGGGAACGGTATGGGAAATCTGATAGGGAGCAATCTTGATGTTAGAAATTGCTATAACTCTTATAAGTATTGTAGTGACGATTATCAGTATCATCGTTACTGTGATCAGTATTTATAAGAACAGACAAAAATGAGCATCAAAAAAGACCGCTGAAACACTTCTGGCAAAGTAGGATGCAGTCTTTTTTGATCTGTAACTATTAACCGGAGCTAACCGTCTATCGGTAGCACCTTTTCTTTTATTATATTGGCAGTTCTCTGCGGCTACGTCAAATATCATGGCCGACTTTATGCTCGTTGGCGTCGTCCCATTCGTCGTAGATGTCGATGGCGGGATTTTGCGTAAGGTCGCGGTAGAAGGCGCTGTCGTAGAATGTCTTGATCGCGGCGCTGTCGCGGGCGGGGCCGTTTTTGACTGTGGTGTAGATGCTAAGGTTCACGCGGTCGAAGTACTTAAGGCCCGTAGCAATATCTTTTTCCAATTGAGCGGTGGTCTGGCCTTCCATGCCGAACATGATGTTGATCCAGCTAAAGTGGCGTGCGATCTGCTCGGGCGTCACGCCGGGAAGGCCTTTCTGGAGGATGTCCTCTCTGATGTGCTCATCGAAGGTCTCGACGCCGCATCTGAAGATGGTCTTGATCCCGTACTGCCTAAAGAAGTCGGTAAAAAACGGATTGGCGTCTCTGAAGATGTAGTGTCCTTCGAGGATTACGGTGTCTATTCCTTTTTCGCGGCAGACCTCGCGGATGTAGTTTATGGTGGTAAAAGGAAGCTCTGTGTATGAGGCAGAGCACGTTACTTCCAGGGTAAAAGAGCCTACTTCTCTTCCTTTCACCTGTGCGAGGACTTTTTTGTTTACGGCGTCGCTCTCAAGGACGGTTGAAGCTTTGTCGTCCTGATAGTCGCAGAAGGCGCATTTTCCCCAGGAACAGCCGAGGGATACGAGGAGAACGTTTTCTCTTTTTAATGAGCTTGTCTTTTCATCTACAAGCTGGTAGCGAACGAGGTCGTAGATCATGCTGCTTCCTCCGAGAGAGTTTCGTCCTTAGCATTTTCTTTTTCCAGGAGAATGCCGCTCTTACGGTTGAAGATGCCTGCAAGGTAGAGAAAAGGTGTGTCGCAAAGGGCGATGAGCATCTCGATGATTGAGCCTGTAACAGCGACCTCGAGGCAGTAAAGGAGCGGGAATGTTCCGATAAATGCAAGGATTGAGAAGCCGAAGTTCTCGGCGCAGTTGCAGAGGATGGTCGAGAGGTTGTTTCTAAACCACATGTGCTTGCCGCCTGTCTTTTGCTTGAGCTTCTGGTAGATGATGACGTCGCCCCAGTTGGATAGGATGAACATGATGCCGGAGGCTGTGGTAATCCTTACGGACATGGCAAATATGCTCTTCATTCCGGGATCGACGGTGTCGAAGGTGTTGGGGATGAAGGCTTGTGTAAAGAGGGCGAACAGTATGTAGGCGATGAGCGCCGCTGCTGCGATCTTGACTGCGTTTTTGCTTGCTTTGTCGCCGTATTTTTCGTTGAGGATGTCGGTCGTAAGGTAGGTTGATGCGAACATAACGTTGCCGAGCGCGGTTGAGACGCCGGCGATGTCGACTTGCTTGGAGACCTGTATGTTGGCAAATACCACGGCGAGGGCCATCCATGTGTAAAGGCCGAATTTGCCGAAGAGTTTGTCCATGAGGAGGACTCCGTAGAATATTACTATGAGTTCCATAATGCCTAGGAGTAGATTCATTTCGTTATAACCTTTCTGATATGTATATGGTTGGTGCAGGGGGAGTTAGATTCGGATCGGATTCTCCGGAAAATAAATGGCATTTCGCTCGCGAAATGCTTGCGCGCGAGCGGTATTGCGAAGCAATTATCTACCATTCCGCGAGCTGCGCATCCATAGTGGAACGTTTTTTATATCATAGGTAATCCGAAGGAATTTCCTATGATATAAAAAGGCTCTGCGCGGAGTACGCAGAGCCATCAGATTGCATGGTAATACATGTTGTTTCTAACTAGCCCTGGTTTTGTTTAACGACAGGATGGTGCAAACGAACTGTCGGGGTTACGTAATGTAACAGCCTTGGGTAGTTTACTATGGCGCGGGGATGGTGTCAAGGGGGTGGTGGTTATGATATAGTTATATAAAACCGAATGTAGGGGAAATATGGAAGAAAACAATAACAACAATATCGAAAACAACGAGAATACAAGCGCGGAGGAGAACGCCTTCACAGGTGAAGGTAAAACTTCCGAGGAAGATCCTCTCTCACATATACATAAGTATTATGATGGCCGGCCTGACGGTCCGGATCTTGACGCTCATCTTGAATATGAGGACAATCACAATACCAAAGCAAGTATACTCTGCGTATGTTCAATATTTTTACTTGTACTTGCTCATCTTTCGATATTTCTTTTTGAATGGTGGCTTGATCTTGGTATCTTTCCTCCGATAGGTTTATTTTTTATCGCAGGCTTTATCCTTGCTATAATCGCAAAGGTTAAATTCCCTAAAAACAAAACCGCCAAAGTTCTTATCATTATCTATATAATCGAGCTGGTAATCGTCGGAGGGTTATATCTTTGGTTGTTAATTACTTGCGGCAGTGCATGTGATTCGTGCTTATATGATTGCAGCGGCTGCGGTAATATAGGCTAATTTAATGGAAGACAGAATATGGACAATAATTATAATTATGACTTGAATGCCCAAAAAGAATACGAAGATAACAACAATCCGAATGCACGACAGTATTGTATCGCGTCACTGATATGTTTGATAGTAGCGAATATAACACTTGCTCTTCCTCATTCACTTTTTGGGTTTTTAGGAGATTATTCAAGATATATTTATCAAGTAAACGGTCTGATCTTTATCGCCGGATTTGTTCTGGCTATCATTGCCAAAGTCTTATATCCAAAGAATAAATTTGCCAAGGTGCTCATCATTCTGTATATAGTTGAAATTGTAGTTGCTTTGGTCGTAATGGTCATTGTTGTAGCTGCTTGCATCTTTACTTTTGCTTCATGCATAAATGACTGCAGCAGCTGCGGTAATATCGGGTGATAAATCATGTACAGTATAATGATCGGGCTTTCTTTTATCTTGGGAAATGCGGCTGCTGCAATCGCGCTCAAGATGAGGAAGGTTCCTAACAATATAATCATATATTCAGTCGCTCTTGAACTTACGATATCCATGTATCTTGGTGTGATGTTCGCTTATCTTCTGTCGGGTGGCAAGAGCTACGGGCTTAACAGCACCGGCGGCGCTGTTGGGATTCTTCTTGGCGCGCTGATCTTTTCTAAGATTACTCCAATGTATAAGGACTCTATTTTTAGCGCTTATATCTTGGCTCTTCCACTTATGTATGGGCTTGGCAAGATTGGCTGCGCTTTTGCAGGCTGCTGTGGCGGTATCGGCTACAACGGACTTTTGCATGTTCACGGTAAAAGCGGAAATGTCTTCCCGATACAGGCTGTGGAAGCCGCTGTATTCCTGATCTTGTTTGCGGTATCCACTTTCTTTTTTCTTAAGCGAAAGTACTCTCCCGCTATCGCGGCTGTGATATATGCGCTTGTGAAGATTCTTTTGGATTTCCTGCGGGATACGCATGCGGAGCGCGTGATCACGGCGAATCAGATCATGTGTATGGCGGTTGTTGCGGGGATTGTTGTAGGGAAGGCTGTCCGGAAGGATAAAGAATAAGGCGATGCGATAAACAAACTTTATTGCTATCGCTCATACAATAGAAACCGCCACCACTGTTCTGCAAGTAAGCTTGATCACTGTGGTGGCGGTTTCTATTGTCGTCCGTTGTCGTAAAGCTCGCACACTCAAAAAATCAAGCGCGCCTACGGCGCACTATAATAACAAAGAACCCCATCATACCAAGCGAGCTTGGTGATGGGGTTCTTCATTATTAAACCACTTCGTGGTGCTTGATTTTTTGAGTGATGAGTTTTACTCGTTATCGCTCACATCATTCCCATTCCGGGATTTCCTGCGGGCATTGCGGGAGCGGGTTCTTTGATTGTTGCTACGGCAGCCTCAGTTGTGAGGAAGCTTGATGCAACAGATGTAGCGTTCTGGATTGCACTTCTTGTAACCTTGGCGGGATCGATGATTCCGTCCTTAACCATGTCTACATACTTCTCTGAGTATGCGTTGAAGCCTACGCCCACCTTGCTCTCTTTTACCTTGTTAACGATAACTGATCCGTCGAGACCTGCGTTGTTGGCGATGTGGAAAAGAGGAGCCTCGAGTGCCTTGAGAACTACGTTAGCACCTGTCTTCTCATCTCCCTCAAGCTCAGAAGCAAGCTTCTCAACTTCCTTGGAAGCGTGGATGTAAGCTGAACCACCACCGAAGATGATTCCTTCTTCTACTGCTGCTCTTGTTGCGTTAAGAGCATCTTCCATTCTGTACTTAGCTTCTTTCATCTCTGTCTCTGTAGCTGCGCCGACTCTGATAACGGCTACGCCGCCTGCGAGCTTAGCAAGACGCTCCTGAAGCTTCTCTTTATCGAAATCAGATGTTGTATCTTCGATCTGCTTTTTGATCTGTGCAATTCTTGCCTGGATCTCTTTCTTAACTCCGAGACCGTCAACGATTGTTGTCTTCTCTTTTTCAACCTTGATGCTCTTAGCTCTTCCAAGGTCATCCATTGTTGTATCCTTAAGCTCAAGGCCGAGGTCTGAAGAAATAACCTTACCGCCTGTAAGGATTGCGATATCCTCAAGCATAGCCTTTCTTCTGTCGCCGTAGCCGGGAGCCTTAACTGCTACTACGTTGAATGTTCCGCGGAGCTTGTTAACGATAAGAGTTGTAAGTGCCTCTCCGTCAACGTCCTCAGCGATGATAAGGAGCTTAGATCCTGTCTTAACGATCTGCTCAAGAAGAGGAAGGATGTCCTGGATGTTTGAGATCTTCTTATCTGTAATAAGAACAAAAGGATCTTCGAGGTTAGCTTCCATCTTATCCATATCTGTTGCCATGTAAGCTGAGATGTATCCTCTGTCGAACTGCATTCCTTCTACGAGGTCAAGCTCAGTCTGCATTGTCTTGGACTCTTCGATTGTGATAACGCCGTCGTTTGAAACCTTCTCCATAGCGTCAGCAATCATCTGTCCTACTTCGTCGTCTCCTGAAGAAACAGCGGCAACTCTCATGATCTGATCTTTGCCTTTAACCTTTGTAGCCATCTTGCCGATTGCTGCAACTGCACAATCTGTAGCCTTCTTCATACCTTTTCTGAGTACGATAGGGTTAGCGCCTGCTGCGAGGTTCTTAACACCTTCGTTGATCATTGCCTGTGCAAGAACTGTAGCTGTTGTTGTTCCGTCACCTGCTACGTCGTTTGTCTTTGTAGCAACTTCTTTTACAAGCTGAGCGCCCATGTTCTCATAAGCATCCTCAAGCTCGATCTCTTTTGCAATAGTTACACCGTCGTTGGTGATTGTGGGTGCACCATAGGACTTGTCGAGAACTACGTTTCTTCCCTTAGGTCCGATTGTTACTCTTACTGTATCTGCAAGCTTATTAACGCCTTCTACCATAGCTGTGCGGGCGTCTGCGCCGTACTTGATTGTCTTAGCCATTATAAATTTCCTCCAAGATTATTAATTATGAACGGATTGCTCCGCTTCGCTCTGCCATATCAATTACTTGATGATAGCTAATATATCATTCTGCTTAACGATGATGTATGTTACGTCGTCGAGCTTAACCTCTGTTCCGGCGTATTTAGAATAGATGACGTTGTCACCCTTCTTAACCTGCATCTTAACTTCCTTGCCGTCTACAACTCCGCCGGGTCCAACAGCGATAACTTCTGCCTGCTGGGGCTTCTCCTTCTCTGCTCCGGGAAGAACGATTCCGGACTTGGTTGTTTCCTCTGCTTCAAGTGCCTTGAGCACAACTCTGTCTGCAAGTGGTTGTAACTTCATTATGGTGCCTCCTTTATATAATAGGTTCTTTTTTCTTTTTTTATTGTTAGCACTCTTTTATCTCGAGTGCTAACCCCTAAGAACATATATTAGTTACTTATAGGTGTATGTGCAAATATGGATATATTGGATTTGCTCATTATTTCTTTTGTATACTCTCGATAACTCTTTTATACTCTCATTTTCTTCTATTTCTTCTGAAACATTGATAAAACCAATATAAAAAAGCCTTTTCGGAGTTTATAGATTAATCTGTCGCAGTAAGATTTATTTTAGAATTATTTTATTATAAAGCAATTGCAATTAATCGTTTTACGGCGCATAATACAGATACTTAAAGATCAGTCAAAACACGGAGGTTTTGAGATTTGCTATACGCAAGCGATTGGCAAGGAGGTAATGCCTATGAGTGCTAACATATTCAGTAGCTTATCAGGTTCATATAATTATGTTAATGATATGAGCAATCTCCTTTCTGATTATTCGAGCATAAAGAACGGATCATACGGTACACTCATGAAATCGTATGTTAAAAAAGTTGGCAATCAGAATGCTCTCGACGCTTACCGCAAAACCGGTTCTACAGCTTCAGTAGAGGCTCCTGCCAAAGAGGAATCACAGTCTTCCAAGACCAAAACGGTTAAGACTGTTTCCGAGATGACAAAAGAGGCAGCTGCTACCACTACCAAGAAGACTGACAGCACCGTTAATACAGCGGATAAGTATGAGAAGCTTAAATCCGACTGGCTCGACAATCAGCTTAAGCAGTATGATAAGGATGCAACCAAAACAACGGCTGCGGATACTTCGGTATCGTTTGACGCCACAGTTTGATACAAGAATTCAATAACCGACGTGGAACCGGCAGGGTATGTGCCCTGTCGGTTTTTTGTTTGCAATTACTAAAGGTTTCCGTTATAATCTGTAGACATATGGTGCATTTTTTACATATGGGGAACACGGATGCAACCATGCTTTAGTAACAATGTACAACACGCAAAAAGGAAAGGAAGTGAATATGAAGTTAAAGAAGACGAATGTACTGCGTCTGCTTACGTCTACCATTCTGACCATGTCAACGATGGTATTATGTGCAGCGCCCGTGTATGCCGAGAATCTCGGTTCAACGATCAGCCTTGAGGAGTCAGGTATGGAGCTTAACAA
Source organism: Butyrivibrio sp. XB500-5 (assembly GCF_003625505.1). Lineage (NCBI taxonomy): Bacteria > Bacillati > Bacillota > Clostridia > Lachnospirales > Lachnospiraceae > Butyrivibrio > Butyrivibrio sp. XB500-5. The sequence continues at coordinate 36,066 of NZ_RAIS01000010.1, read as the reverse complement.
CGTCGAAAGAGGTGAATGTCCTTACACATGGGTCACGGTTAACGACGGAGCTACTCAGGTCCTCTACCCCTCCGGAGGAATGTACAGCATCATGTACGATCTTCGGTATTTTTCTAACGGTAATGATTTCACTCAAAACGATTATCAGAGTTCAACCGGATGCGGTGGTTACAAATCTCTCACCGAACATCCCGATTTCCTTGATTCATTAAGAGAAACACTTCAAAATGCCAGAAACAGCGGCACATCTATTATTCTTAGATTTTCTTATGCAAGCGATAAAACAACAGGAAATGAGCCTTCCAAGGCAGGCGAAAAAGGCGCTGAGCCCGACGTCGACCTTATTCTCAAACACATCTCGGAATTAAGCAATGTAATAAATGATTATAAAGACACTGTACTTGCGGTTGAGTGCGGAATGTACGGCCCTTGGGGCGAAATGCACACATCAATGTACGACGAGCCTGAGTATTACGGTCAGTTGTCAAAGGCTTGGATCGCAGATCTGGATCCAAACATCAAGGTTCTTGTAAGAGCGCCCAAGCACCTCATGGCGCACTACGACTTTGCAGGTAAGGCAGAGGATTTTGCCGCAGCGGTTAGTAGCGGAAGCCTTAAGATCGATCCAAGGCTTGGTATGTACAATGACGGATACCTCGGTTCATCGACAGATGTCGGTACATTCGGCGACAAAAATGAGTGGCCTTACATCACTCGTGAAACTGCAGCCGATCTCCTTCAAAGAATGGACACCGTTCCTTACGGCGGAGAGATGGCTTATGTAACGGCGGCCTCACTTAAAGCCGACGGTTCAATTATCTATGATGAGCCCGCGCTAATGGGCGAGCTTTACATGTCCCACTTATCTTACCTTCACAACATCAATGAATCCGGACATGTTATCGCAGGCGAGCTCGACAAGCTCACTGTCTCGGAAGACTTTATCCTTCCGGGCATGGATAAGTCAGACGTTGCACCTTATATAGGAAAGTCCTACAGAGAATTTATCCGCGATCACATGGGCTATCGCCTCTTGGTAAAAGAGTCTGATCTGTCAGAAACCGTTGACGAAGACGGAACCTTCAGCATGACAGGTAAGATCACAAACACCGGCTTTGGTAACTTCCTTACAGATAAGAAGGCAGAGGTCATCCTTAAAAACGGCGACGACATCTTCATTTCAAGCATTGATTCATTTAATGCAAAAGAGCTGAAGTCACTCGGAACCATGGATTATGACTGGACCTTCGAAGTTCCTACAGACTTAGCTTCCGGTGACTGGGATGTTTATCTCAGGATCAAAAATGCGTCCGATACAGGCGAAGTTTCTAAGACAGGAATCAGCTTTGCAAACAAAGACTGCTTCGATGAAGATCTTCGTGCCAACAAGATCGGAACGATCAGCATCTCAAGCGAAGGCGTAAAAGAAACTACGGATGAGCCCGACACTCCCGATCAGCCCGGCACTGATGCTTCAACTGATGAGCCCGGCGCCGACGCTTCTACTGACGAACCCGGCACCGATGCTTCTACCGATGATCAGGGCAAAACAGACAAGGACAAGAAAGATTCTTGTGATTCAAAAGACAAAAAAAATAAAAAAGATAAAAAAGACGACAAGCACTATCATAACAAGAAAAAAGACAACAAGCATAAGTCAGGCAAAAAATACAGCTTCAAGCACTACAAACATAAGAAGCACTGATACACTCTAACATTGCAAACGGCAGGTTTTCCTGCCGTTTGTTTTTATATACTTTATTAGTTTTTCTCCGAAACCGATCGCTACATCCACATCACAACAAGCGGTATCGTCACGATCGCAGCAAGTGTAGTGAAAATGATACCTGCGGATATATTCTCCTCTTCTATCCCAAACTGTTTACATGCCATAAGCGGAAGATTTGCGGCGGGCATTGCCGACAATATAACAATCGTCTGCAGCATCAGTCCGCGAATTCCGATTGCCTTCATTATAAATGCAAGCATGATAGGAACATCAATTTGCCTTAGCATAATAAACACATACAATCTCCAATTGGAAAAGACCTTTCTCGGTATCATCTGCGCTACGGATACGCCAAGTACCAGCATCGACATAAAAGTCGTACATGAACCGATATGCGTAAGCAACGTGCTCACCGCGCCCGGGATCTTAAAATCCGCCACATACACAAGTATCGTTGCGACAGACATAACGGTCCCTGCATTCACAATGCCACCATACCTCGAAGCCAGCACTCTCATCCCATACGTATAGAAGATCAGATTAAAACAAAGCCCGCAGATTGCCACATAGATAAGCGACGCACTTCCGAGAACGGCGGACGCAAAAGGTATCCCTATAAATCCCACGTTTCCGAATATCGTTAGCATGCGGAATTCAAATCTCTTTTCCCTACTTATAAAAAGAAGTCTCGGGATCAAATAAGAAAAGGCGATAAGAATCGCATACATGATCGCAAAAAGTGCAAACGAAGTAGCAAGATCTTTTGCCGATATCTTCTGCTCTTCCTTCAAGGCAGCGCAAAGTAAAGTAATGGGATTTGTGATGTTAACGATTATCCACGACAGCTGCTTCGAAGTGTCATTGGATAAACGTCCCCTTTTATATAGGAAGACACCTATTAAGATCATGATAAATATCATGATCATTTGTCCCAAAACTACCGTAGTATTCATTGTTTCCAAATACACCTATCGCACTTATAGCAATTGGGTCCTTTTCTGTCTGCGGGGAACTTTCCCGGCATTCCCATCTTTCTTCTTATCTCAACAAGTTTATCTATCTCTTCCTTAGTAAACTCCTTGGGTTCTCCTATAGTCTGCGACTTATATAAGAGCTCAGCGTAAAACTCAAGCGACTCCATCTTCATGTACGCGCTCAAGAGATCGACAGACCACGTAAGCGCTCCGTGATTCTCAAGTAAAAGTGCATCGAAATCATCAAGATAAGGATCGATAGCCTCAGGGATCTCCATAGTTGAAGGAGTTCCGTAAGGTGTCAGCGGAACGCAGCCAAGCGCTATCACGGCCTCAGGCATGATTGGCTTGTTCAAGGGCTTTGCCGCGATCGCAAAGCTTGTCGCAAAGTTTGGATGCGCATGAACGACTGCTCCCACATCGGGGCGTCTTTCATATACTCTTAAGTGCATCTTTATTTCGCTTGAAGGTCTAAAGCCCTCGCTTGCCTCAAGTACATTGCCCTTCTCATCAACCTTACATATATATTCAGGCGTCATGAATCCCTTGGACACACCGGTGGGCGTGCACAGAAATTCGTGGTCGTTTAGCTTTACCGAGATATTTCCGTCGTTTGCCGCAACCATGTTCCTATCATATATTCTTTTACCCAAGTCACATATTAAATGCTTGATCTCTATTTCATTCATTTTCCTACCTCTGTTTTCCACGTCATGCGTTGCCATATCAAAATGACCCTCATGGATCATGGCTCATATCTCTTTACGTCAAAAGAGTTCCTCACGCACTCCTTTGCCTCTTTTTCATCCGCAAAAACTCCGGCGGTTATCATCTGCGTCATAAGATTTCCGATAGCGGTTGCTTCCGTAGGTCCTGCGATTATCTGTCTTTGCGTGCGCCTTGCGGTCAGCTCGTTAAGATATGAAGCATTGGATCCTCCGCCGACAATATGTATGCAGTCGTAGCGCTTACCCGTAACTTCTTCAATAACGGAAAGCCTATCCGCATAACACTTGGCAAGACTGTTGTAGATAACTGCGGCAAGCTCGGACAAAGTTTCCGGCACTTCCTGTCCTGTCTTTTTACAATAATCTTTAACCGCGGCCGCCATATCTTTTGGCGACAAAAAGCTATTGTCCAGGCAATCAACAACACTTCCTATAGTTTCGTGCGAAGCCATCTCGCATATAGTGCCGTAGTCCAGATCCTTGGCAAGCTCATTGCGAACGGACTGTATCATCCAAAGGCCCATTATATTATTCAGATAAGTTATCCTTCCGCCGTAGCCGCCTTCGTTCGTAAGCCCCGCCTCCATGCTCTCTTCCGTGCAGCTAGGGTGCGATAACTCAACGCCCATCAGCGACCATGTTCCGGATGAGATATAGCAAATATCGCCTTCTCCGGGCACAGCAAAAACAGCGCTCGCGGTATCATGCGAAGGAGCCAAAGTCACAGTGCAGTCGAAACCGACTTTGTCCCTGATCTCATCACGCAGCGTGCCAAGAACGCTCCCGGGCATAGCTATCCTGCCAAAGAGCTTTTGGGGGAATCCGAGCTTTTCGGAAATAAGCTCTGTATCCCATTCTCTTTTTATGGGGTTTAAAAGCTGAGTGGTACTTGCCTGCGTATATTCCTGCGCCTTTTTTCCGGTCAAAAGAAATCCGAAATAATCGGGCAGCATAAGAAGGCTCTCAGCCTTAGAAAGAAGTTCCGGATGATATTTCTTAAGAGCCGCAAGCTGAAAGATCGTATTGTACATTGCTTTCTGAATGCCCGTTCTTGCATACAGCTCTTTTTCCGAAATCTTCTTGTAGACTTCTGTATCAATGCCGTCTGTCCTGTGATCTCTGTAGGCGACGGCTCGTCCGAGAGGCTTGTCCATGTCATCAAGAAGCACATAGTCAACGCCCCAGGTATCAATGGCAACACTCTTTGGAATCTTGCCAAGCTCTTTACACTTGGAAAGGCCTGTCAGGATCTCGGAAAAGAGTCTTTCGGTGTCCCAAAAGAGTTCTCCGTCCGGCGCTTCATCCATTCCGTTTCGGAAGCGATAAACTTCTGTAAGCTCCATCTTATCGCCTGCCAAAGAACCGAGGATGTGACGCCCTCCCGACGCACCAATGTCTATTGCCAGAAAATACTCTCTATTCACTTATGTTTCCCTCTCGATCTAAGTCACAAGGAAACACCGGATTCACGGAGTTTCCTTAGAACATTCCAAAGATCTTATCGCGGAAAGAGTTATAGAGTGTGGCATAATCCGTATAGCTTATATTTGTATCATCGAAGCGATTGTTCCATGCCGTTTTAAGTCCGTCGCACAGCTCTTTTGCGGATTCATCTTCTGTAAGAAGCACTGCGGGAAAAACATAATAGATCATGAAAAGATTGAGATCCGCCTGCATCGCACCGCGTATCTTACCCTTGGTGTTATAGGCATCAAATATCTTATCCGCAAATTCTTTTCCCACTTCAAGCGAAGCGGCAGCCTTATCTTCCGATGCATTAACCTTCTTTAGCATCTCGTCAAAAAAGTGACCGTGCTCATCCCTAAAGCTTTGCATATTTATCTCGTAGCTTTTCTTCTTAAGCTTACGCATCATAGCTGTTCTGTTTTCAAAAATAACTTCGACGTTCTCCGGCATGGATCATCCCTCCGATAAAAAAATTTTAGATAACAACACCTTTTCTAAGAATAATATTAGCATAGATTGCCGTCTCTGTTGTTTGAATTACAACTTTAGCTCTTTCTTTGGTCTGATCGTAAAATTTCCATTTATTGATTTCTTTAAAAGCTTTCTCACCGCGCTCATCGTACTTGGCAACGATCTTTTTATACTCATCCCAGATAGGTGTGGCTACTTTGCCAACATCGCCGGGCTCAAGCGCCATGAGCGTGCAGGGTGCATCTTCTTCGCCCTTTGAATTGGGATATGTATCAAGCGGAAAGACTGTAAGAATAGCATCAAGAACCTCGGGAACACCGAGTCCGTCCGCTCTTATAACGTAGTCGCACATTGTGCTTCCGGGAAAATTACCGTCTGCAATTACAAGTTCATCCGTATGTCCCATCTCATCCAAAACCATCAAAAGCTCGGGTGATAATATCGTTGGGATTCCTTTTAACATCTTTATTCCTCTTTTCTTTTATTTATGTTCTTAAACTTATGCTCTTTTTTTATTGAAAGGGACCGGTAATCCCGATCCCTTTCGGAATAGATTTAGTCGTAAAGGTTAGGAAGAATGTCAGGTGAATCCATATTTGTGCTGTCGTACCAATAACCTTCTGTGGAGATATCAGATACTGTCTCGCCTGTTGCGATCTGATAAAGTGTCTTAACTGTTGCTCTACCCATTGCAAGAGGTGACTGTGTAACAGCACCGAACATTGTTCCGTCCTTAACTGCTCCCTTGATTACGCTACCTGCGTCAAAGCCTACACCAAGGATTGTCTTGCCGGGCTCTGAGCCAAGCTTGTTGAGGTTCTCGTTAGCTGAAAGGATACCCTCTGCTGCAACCTGGTTTGAACCAAAGATTCCGAGAACGTCTGACTTGTTCATGATAGCTGAAGCCTCTGTAGCACAAAGCTCAACTGTTGTCTGAGCGGGAACGGCAACCTCGATGATAACATCTGCTGATGCCTCGTCGCCCTTGTCCTTAGCGCCGTTTACATAGAACTCGTTACCTACAACAGCAACCTTCTTGCCGTCTGCTGCAGCAAGCTCAGCAAACTTGTCGATGAATCCGAGACCACGCTGTGTGATGGACTCTGAAGTTGACTCCTGGTTAACTTCGCCGATACGAACGGGTGCGGATGCGTTTGCGATAGTATCCTTAAGAGCTGCATACATATTCTCAGCTGCCGTTGCGCCTGCTCCGTAGTTGTCTGTTGCGATTGTTGAAAGAACAGATCCTTCGGGAGCATCAGGGCATCCTGAGTCAAAGCAAACTACAGGGATTCCAGCGTCTTTTGCCATCTGGAGAGCATCAAGGCATGCACTCTGATCGCAAGCTGCAAGGCCGATTCCGTCGGGTGCGCCGTTTACATAGTTGGTGAGCATGTTAACCTGATCTGCGATGTCAGACTCAGCGTTAGGACCGTTACACTCTACGTTTACACCAAGCTCTTCTGCTGCCTGATTAACACCTGTAACGGCTGCCTGCCAGTATGATGACTGGAAGCTCTTAACAACGATCTTGAAGTTAAGCTCTTTTCCCTCGGGCGCTGCCGACTCGGGAGCTGCTGCCTCAGTAGCCTGTGTGTCAGCGACGGGTGCCTCGGCGTCGGGAGCCTGTGCCTGCTGTGCTCCACAGCCTGCAACAAGTGCTGTAACCATAACTACACTCATGATTGATGCAAAAAGTCTTTTTTTCATTTTCATCCTCCTTAGAAAAAAATACATTCTCTTTTATATGATCTACGTCCGTAGTCCATATCACTTCTTCTCTCTTCTCTTTTTGATAATGTCCACCATTACTGAGCCGATAAGTACAAAGCCCGTAACTATCTGCTGCCAGTTTGCCTGTAACCCGATAAACGGAAGTCCCGTTTTAAGAAGGCAGATGACAAATACGCCGACGAAGGTTCCGATTATGGAGCCCGCTCCGCCCGTTGCGGATACGCCTCCTATGATCGCTCCGCCGATAGCCTCAAGCTCAAAGCCTGCGCCCGTTCCGGGAAGGACCGTCTTGAACACGGCTGAGTATGCGATTGCTGCAAGTGCGGCGAAAAGACCTGAGATCGTATATGCCATTATGTGGTAGAACTTAACGTTGATACCCGAAAGTATCGCAGCTTCCTTGTTACTTCCGATTGCGATGATGTAGCGTCCGACTTTGGTGTGCCTTAGTACGAAATGCATCATTATCGCAAGAAGCAGTACCCATATAAATCCAAGCGGTATCTTTGTTCCGCCGATATCAAGTTTAAAGATGCTTCTAAACCAGCTTCCGGGCTGTCCCGCTGTAGGCCATGAAATACCGGTATTCTGTGAACAGATGGAACCGAGTCCTCTTGTTATCATGCAGGTACAAAGTGTCGCAAGGAACGGCGGAAGATCCATAACCCCTATGAGTACGCCGTTTATAACACCGATGATCGTTCCGAAAAGAACCGTCACAACCATTGCAAGTCCCACAGGCCATCCGCAGTGAAGGATCAGATATCCTCCCGCAAGCGAGTAGCACACAAGTCCGGTACCGATTGAAAGATCTACTCCTCCGGTTATCAGGGGAAAAGACACACCGATTGCCATAAGGACTATGTAATATGAGTAATCCATGATGGTGAGGATTGTTGTGTACTGTCTGAAATTCTCGCTGGCTAAGCAAAAGAAAGTGAGCAGTGCGATCACCACCAAAAATACGATAAGTTCCTGCTTAAGTTTCACAGCAGTTTTTTCCTTTTTCATCTTTTCTCCTCCTAGCCCACATCTCTTGTTGCGAAGTTCATTATCTTTTCCTGAGTCGTTTCTTCTATCCTGAGTTCGCCCGTCTTCTTACCTTCACACATAACAACGATACGGTCGCTCATTCTCAGGATCTCCGTCATCTCGGAAGAGATCATTATGATCGATTTTCCTTCGCTTGCGAGTTTATTCATTAACTTGTAGATCTCGTTCTTGGCACCTACATCGATACCTCTTGTAGGCTCATCGAAGATCAGGATGTCGCAGTTCTTGCACAGCCACTTTGCTATTACGACCTTCTGCTGATTACCGCCTGAGAGGTTAACGACGAGCTCATCTACGCTCGGCATTTTTGTAGCAAGTGAATCAGCAAGCTCTTTTGCGATTTTCTTTTCCTTCTTCTTGTTTATAAAGATGCCCTTCATAAACTCGGATAGATTCGCCATTGTGGTGTTCTCTGCAATTGTCTTTTGAACTACGATTCCGAATCTCTTTCTGTCTTCGGAAAGATATCCGATTCCTGCCTTTACGGCATCCTCGGGGCTGTTTATTACAACCTTCTCTCCGTTTACATAGATGTCACCGCTCTCCTTGGGATCCGCACCGAATATCGCTCTTGCGGTCTCAGTTCGTCCTGCGCCCATAAGTCCCGAGAATCCGAGGATCTCGCCCTTATGAAGTTCAAAGCTGACATCCTGTACCATCTTGCCTGCATTTAAATGCTCGACCTTAAGAACAACCGGAGCGTCCTCCGAAACCATGCTCTTGGTCTTGGGCTCTTCATAGATAACTCGTCCTACCATCATGTTGACGATGTCATCCTTAGTGCAGTCCTTGGTGATAAGTGTTCCTACATAGCAGCCGTCACGCATTACGGTAACTCTGTCCGTGATTACTTTGATCTCATCCATACGGTGTGAGATATATACGATTCCGAGCTGCTGCTCTCTTAAGTCTCTTATGATCTTAAAAAGATCCTGTATCTCCGCTTCTGTAAGAGCAGCCGTAGGCTCGTCGAATATGATTACCTTTGCATCATGTGAGATTGCTTTTGCTATCTCACACATCTGCTGCTTTCCTACCGTGAGGTCGCTCATCGTTGCCGTGGGATCGATGTCGATGTTGAGCTTTTTAAAGAGCTTTCTCGACTCCTCGATCATTTTTTTGTCATCTATCTTTATTCCCTTTTTGAACTCACGTCCGATAAAGATATTCTGAGCAACGTTTAGATGACCAACCATATTGAGCTCCTGGTGAACGATAACAACGCCCGCCGCCTGAGCTTCTCTTGCATTGTGGAACTCAACCTCTTTTCCCTCGTAGGTTATTGTTCCCGAGTCCTTGGTGTATATACCCGTAAGGACCTTCATAAGTGTCGATTTACCGGCACCGTTTTCTCCCATCAGCGCATGTACTTCGCCTTTCTCAACACTAAAGCTGACATGATTGAGAGCATGTACGCCGGGGAAGCTTTTATCTATATCTTTCATCTGAAGTATGACTTCACCCATTTTCTTTTCTCCCTTCTGCATTTATGTGCCGGTTATCAGTTTCTTCTGCGTCTTGCCATTACATCTGCATATACAGCGCAGATAACTATGATTCCGGTGATGATAAGCTGGTAATCCTTGGTAAAACCAAGCGCCAATATTCCTTCCTGCAAAAGAGCGATAATGAAAACGCCGATGACGGTTCCGCCGATGGATGCAAGTCCTCCCGCCATGGAAGTTCCGCCCATTACGCAGCCCGCGATTGCTTCGTTATTGTACTGATCGCCGTAGCCGGGCTGTACCGTCGTATATGCGCCTACAAAGTAGATTGCCGCGATGCCTACTAGGAGTCCGCAGATAACGTATGCGAGCATCTCCCATTTTTTTACATCTACTCCGGAAAGCCTTACCGCCTCACGATTGCTTCCGAGACTGAGCATATATCTACCCGCCTTTGTGTGATTAAGTAAGATCGAGCAGGCTATTGCCACTGCGAAAAAGACAATGATGCCTACCGGAACCTTTCCGACTTTTACAAAGTATCTGAACCATCCGCCTTTGGCTGCCTGAGGCCAGCTTACGGACTGAGTCTTTGTAAATACACTCGCGACACCCTTGGCGATATTCATACTTGCCATGGAAACTATGAACGGCGGAACTTTCTGATATGCTACAAGGTAGCCGTTGAAAGCTCCGAAGATCACGCCTACTACAAGGCTTATGATGAGACTTAATCCCATCGGGACTCCGTGGCTCGTAAGGCTATAGCCCGAAATAAGAGCGCAACAGAACATAACGGGTCCGATGGAGAAATCAATTCCGCCGGTTGCAATTACGAAAGTAACTCCGAGTGACAGAAAGCCCAAGAAATATGCATAGTTGAGTGCACTCATAACTCTGGGCATTCCGGCGAAATTATTGACCAGGCAGCTTAATATGACATACATTAGTATTAAGACACCGGTAAGAACAATTCGGTTAAATCCGAGTTTTTTTACTATCGGATTTTCTTTTATCTTCTTAAGTATCAAAACTTCTCCTCCCAATACATCAAGATATCAGCAACAAAGAGCGTCGCTTATCATGTAATTAAGTTTGGTAGCGTAGTTGTAATCTTCTATGAGATGTACAACAAAATCTTCTACAAGATCCTTGGGTAAAGGCTTCAGAGCGCCGTCTCTTACCTTTACGTACTGAAGCGGCATATACTGCCTCAGCATTCCCATAGGGATCTCAATCTGTGACATGTTCTCAAAGAGTTTGTCTATAGCCTCTTTCATTTCGGGCTGTGCAAAATAATATCTGCATCTGTCCGAGAAGCTGTATTTTCTCTTGAAAGCGAGATCCGTGTCGCTACCGTGATAGTGTTTCTGCCAATTCTCCGGATGCTCCAGCATCGTCTCTTCCATGACTTCTATGAAGTGTGCCTGCTTCTCTTCAGGTACAAGTGCCTTCTCCATCATTGAAAGAGCAAATAACCCTTCTCTAAGTGAGAATGTAAGTGCGGGTCCTACCTTAAGGATCGCTATTCCATCCTCTACCATCTCTTTTAAACGCTGCGGCGGCTGGTAGTCCGTCGAGTGACCTTCAAGTACGATGTTGCTGTACTTCTTCATCGCTTCCGTAAGTCTTGCCGCGTTACCCCTGTTGTAATGGAAGACATCCGCATCTCCGAACTCAACACCGGGCTGAACAACTATGCCGATGATGTTGTCGAAGGCGTTTTCAAGGCCTCTTTTTTCAAACTGCTCTTTGTATACCGCGAGCGTTTTCTCTACTGCTTCAGGCTTGGTAACGCTGATGGAATCTTCTTCCTCCTGCGCCCCTCCGGGGATCGGAACTTCGCTGCCTATGATAAAAGCAGGTCGTTCCTCGCTTGGATTGTCTTTTAAAAGTTCCTTGTACGCTTCCTCGCAAGCTTCGTAGAGAATCGCTCCCCTTCTTGCTATTACTTCATCCGTCAGCGGCTGATCCTTTGGATCGTCCGCGACTCTCATACTTGTATCAAGATGAATCTTCTTAAACCCTGCAAGGACAAAGAGCTTAACGAGCTCTATTGATTTAGCCATTGCCTCCTCTTCGGGTTCGTTTTGCCAGGTGAGCGGTCCCAAGTGATCTCCTCCGAGTATGATCTTTTCTCTCGGGAATCCGACATCATCGGCAATCTTGTAAACAAAATCTCTGTAATCTGCGGGTTTCATGCCCGTGTATCCGCCAAACTGATTTACCTGATTGGCTGTCGCTTCAATGAGCACGTGGTCGTCAAACCGCATTGCCTGCTTAAGACACGCTTCTATGACTAGGTCGGAAGCTGTGCAAAAGGATGGGATACCTGCGTACCGCATTCCTTTTTTTCTTTTGGCAAGCATTTCTCTCATAGCATCCATAATCTATACCCCATTCGATAGAAATACCTTTTTATACCTCATTTAGGCGTCGGGACAATCAACGATGAATCCGTCCTCATCCCAGAGTGCGTGCCAGTCGGTAGCTCCTTCCCAAAGGAATACCTGTCCCTTTACAAGACGATTGTTCTTCTCAAGAGTTGAAAGAGTCTTCATCTCTTCGTCTGTAAGAGGCTCTGAAACTGTTGCCTCGATGTTGCTTGTATATTCCATCTCGTGAATTGAGAAAGGAATCGGTATCTGCCCTCTCTGCATTGCCCACTTAAGACAGATGATCGCAGGATGACAATTGTGTGCCTTAGCGATCGCCTGAAGCTCGGGTGTCTGCATATCTGCGATGTCCGTTGCTTCCATGTCGCGCTCGGGTCTTTGAGGAGAACCAAGAGGCATGAATCCGATGGGCTGAATCTCATGAGCAACGAGCCAGTCAAAGAGCTCCTGCTGCTGGAAGCAAGGATGAAGCTCCATCTCGCATGCAACGGGCTTAATCTCGAACTTGTCGATAACAGCCTCAAGCTTAGGAATTGTCATGTTTGAAATTCCGATGTGACGAACAAGTCCTTTCTTTACAAGTGCTTCGATCTGTCTGTAGGTATCCATGAACTCAGCAACCGAGAAAGGCTTTGAGTCGGGGTTTCTTGAATCTACCGTGCAGTGAGGTGCATGATAGTTCGGGAAAGGCCAGTGGATAAAGAAAAGATCAATGTATTCGCACTGCAGGTCACTGATCGACTTAAGGCATGATTTCTCAACATCGCGGTGCATATCGTTCCAAACCTTGGTCATGATATACATCTCTTTTCTCTCTACAACGCCTTCGTCGAAAGCCTGCTTAAATACTTTTCCGATGAGGTCTTCGTTGCCGTAGCAGGCTGCGCAGTCAAACATTCTGTAACCCTTTCTGATAGCGCCCGCAACCGCGTTTGAAACCTCTTCTGCCGTAAATCTGTCGGATCCGAAAGTACCCATTCCTATGCACGGAACTTTGTCGCCGTTATACAGGGTAATCTGCGGAACCTTGTTTGCATCAACTGCCATTTTTCTCTCCTCCGTATTTCTTTTAGTAATTGATTTTTGTGTTTTTTATGTGTCGGTATTACTTTTATTTCTCGCTGTCTATCAGGATCTTGCCCTTTACCGTTCCCGGTGTCTTATACATCTCAAATGCCGCGTCGATCAAAGAAAGCGGAATCTTTTGGAAGATAAAAGAGTCATCGAATTTGAGCTGTCCCGTCTTGAAGTAGTAAGCCGTAAGCTCCCATTCATCCCCGGGGAAAGGAGCCGAATAGCTCATCCACGATCCCGTTAACGTGAACTCTTTACGGTTCATGTTCTCCCATTCCTGTACGGTAAAAGAAAGATCTTTGGTGGGAGTTCCTATGAAGCACACCTGCGCTTTGTTTGCCGCAAGCTCAAATGCCATCTTCATGGTAATCGTATTTCCGGCTGTCTCGTACACGTAGTCAAAACCTTTGCCGCCCGTGATCTCTTTTACCCTGTCCATGTAATCGGGCTTGGATGAATTAACGCCGTAGTCGCAGCCGAGCCTGTTTGCAAGCTCAAGTCTCTCATCCAAAATGTCGAATATCGTAACGCTCTTGGCACCGAAGATCTTGGCCCACTGAGCTGTCATAAGTCCGATTGTTCCTCCTCCGAGGATAGCCACGTTTTTACCGCCCTTGTAATCAACTCTTCTTAGTCCGTGAAGAGCAACCGTTGCGGGTTCAAAAAATGCGCCCTTCTCGAAGCTTACTTCGTCGTCAAACTTAACCGCGTTCTTCTCGGGGACCGCAACGTATTCTGCAAAGCTTCCGAACTCTCTTGAGCCGATGAAGCTGTAATGCTTGCAAAGGCTGTAATTTCCTTTCTGGCAATCCTCGCATTTCATACAGGGAACAAGCGGAACTCCCGCAACTCTGTCCCCAACCTTAAGTGAAGTTACGCCGTCTCCGACTTCCGTAACGGTACCCGAAAACTCATGTCCCAGTACGTTCGGGAAGTAGTGACAGGCATCGCCGTTAACTCTCGGAATGTCCGATCCGCATATACCCGTGTATTTAACCTTGATAAGTACTTTTCCGGGACCCGCTATCGGCTTCTCGATCTCTTCGTAGCGGATATCGTTTTTGGCATGTACCACACCTGCTTTCATGTTTTCTCCTCTTTTCTGTGTTTTGTTATTACTTTTTTGTTTGGCTTTGCTCTGTTTTGCTATGTTAGCTTAGATATCTTTGTATTCCTTAAAGGTATCCTTTAGGTCCTCGTAAAGCCTTAGATAAAGCTCCATTGAGTGCTTATATATCTCATGATTCTCGGCATTAGGTTCGTGGACTCTGGTGATCTTTATTGTCTTCTCAACCGCCTCTTTGTAGTCCTTGTAAATACTGCAGCCTTTTCCTGCAAGGAGCGCTGCTCCCAGTGTTGTCGCCGTATCCGATGCGGGAACCTGAACTCTTTTTCCTGTGACATCTGCTTTGATCTGTGTCCACAAAAGAGAATTTGCAGATCCGCCCATTGCATTAAGACTGTCAACCGTGATGCCCGTCTCCGCCGCCGTAAGCATATTGTGCTGCAGTGAAAGCGCCACGCCTTCCAAAACGGCTCTGATCATATGTCCTCTTGTCTTGTCAAAAGAAAGTCCGTAGAAAACTCCTTTTGCATCGGGATCCCAGATCGGTGACCTCTCACCCGCCATGTAAGGAAGAAAGACAACGCCGTCCGAACCGGGGCTTACTTTCTCAGCCTCTTTGGTAAGTTCATCAAAGCTTAAGTCTTTACCGAACTCTTGCTTGAACCACTTGAGAGTTCCGCCTCCTCCTACGGTACCTCCCTGTAAAAGCCATCTGTCCGGAACAACGTGGGTACTTAGGATCAGCTTTTTATGAGAAAGAGCACTATCCGTACAAATGCTCATGCCTCCTGCCTGTCCGCCCTGCTCCTGCGTCTGTCCGACATCATATACACCGGCTCCCAGTGTTCCGCAGGCTGCATCAAGTCCGCCCGCCACAACCGGAATTCCTTCGGGCAAGCCCGTTAACTCAGAAGCTTCTTTGGTTACCACTCCTACTATCTCGTCGCATCTATAGAGTGAAGGAACAAGCGATACGGATAAGCCCAGCTTCTCTGCCAGTTCTGCGTTGTATTCTTTTTTCTTCATGTCGAAGAAGTGAATACCGTATCCCTGGCTGAGATCCTGGCTGACCTCTCCGGTGAGCTTCATAACGATGAAGCTGTTCGATTGCAGGAATAGATTCGTTTTCCCAAAGACCTCCGGCATGTTTTCTTTAAACCAGATCATCTTTGGTGTTGCATACGATGGGAGGAAATCATTTCCTGCAATCGAGAAGATCTCTTCATCTTGAGCTAAACGTTTCGCTCTATCGCAAATGTTCCTTGCTCGCGTATCCATCCATATAGGTGTCCTGTAAAGGACGTTTTGTTTTCGGTCAATCGGTATGGCTGACCAGCTCTGTCCGTCTACTCCTATACCTGCTATTTTCTTTGGATCGAAAGTTTTAAGATCCAGGATTTCCCTGATGGCAGCTACGATTGCGCCCCACCACTCTTCCGGATCCTGTTCCGCATATCCTTGCTGCGGATAGTACACAAGGTACGGTTTATTGGACTGTGCCACTACATTTCCGTCTGTATCAAAGACAGCCACCTTACATGCCGAAGTACCTATATCGATACCCAGTAATAGTTGTTCTGTCATGTTTATCCTCATATTTGGTCGATTTTGAGCGAAACGTTTCGCTCTTATCTAAAAATTAATGGGGCAATTGCCCTTGTAGTTTTTAGTTGCAAAAATCCTACAAAGTCTTGATCGAATTGCCTCTGTGAAGACTTGTGCCAAGCGCAAGCTCCATAGGTCCGTCCTGAGTTTCGCCGTTTATTCTTTTAAGCAAAAGCTCAACGGCCTTCTCTCCCATCGCCTGTGTAGGCTGCTCTACCATGTAGACCTGAGGCTGCATGACATGGAAGAAGAGCTGATCGTCAAAACCTAGTAGTGAAATGTCATCGGGAGATTTAAGTCCCGACTCGTTTATTGCAAGCATCGCACCGAGTGTGATCTCATAGTTACTCATAAATACGGCTGTAGGTCTGTTCTTGAGCGTAAGGAGCTTCATCATTCCGTTGTAGCCGCTTGCTATTGAGTGTTTACCTCTGACCTGATACTCCACGGGTACTTCAAGTCCCGCATCTCTCATAGCTTCCATAAAACCATTGAAACGCTCGCGTCCCGTGTACTCTCTCTCAGATGCGATCACCGCGATCTTTTTGTGATTTCTTGTTATAAGCTCCTGCATCGCATAGTATGTTGATTTGCGGTTGGTGATCCTAACGCAATCATACTGTGAATCCGCAAGTGCTCTGTCCAGTAAAACTACGGGTATTCCGGCTCTTTTAACAGGTTTGAGAAAATCGCCCTTTGATGCAACGGGAAGAACGATAATGCCGTCAACCTTCTTGCTGATAAGATAATTGACGTTCTTTCTCTCGATCTCTTCGTCGTCGCATGAATCTACGATAAGCATTCCGTAGCCTTTTTTTGCGAAGTGCCTGTCCCACATGATGAAGTATCATTCCGGAGAACGGGCTGGTTATGCTAAATACCAAGATGCCGACTGTCTTTGTCTTCTTGGTGACAAGGCCTCTTGCTATCTCATTGACTTCGTAGTGAAGCTCGTTTATAGCCTTCTCGATCTTGGCACGATTCTCAGGTAAAACATTTCCGCCGTTAAGGTACTTGGAAATTGTCGCAAGTGATAAACCGGTATACTCTTTGATGTCTTTGATCGTTGATGGCATTTGAACTCCCCTTTTTTTGAATCTATTTCCTTTGGCTGCATTTCGCAGCGCGAAACGTTTCGTTTATTATACTAAAAAAAAATAGGAAGTTCAACACAACCTCAAGCTTTATTCTCGGATCCGCAAACTCTTATCTTTGCTTTTACAAGCTCTGTCACCTTGGAAGAACCTGCGGTGCAATACTTCTTGGGATCAAATGTATCGGGATTCTCCTGCAAGTACTCTTTAAGTCCGTCGCTGAATGCGATTCGAAGCTCTGTAGCAAAGTTAACCTTGCTGATGCCTCTCTTTATGCACTCTTTTACTGCGTCATCCGGAACTCCCGATGCTCCGTGAAGTACAAGCGGAATGGAAACTACTTTCTTGATCTCCGAAAGTCTGTCCACATCAAGTTTGGGAACACCTTTGTAAATTCCGTGAGCTGTACCTATCGCAACGGCAAGTGATGATACTCCTGTTTCTTTTACAAATCTCACTGCGTCGTCAACTTCCGTGTATCCGGGATCGTCGCAGCTCATATCATCCTCTTTTCCTCCGACCTTACCAAGCTCGGCTTCTACGGGGATTCCCGAAGGTCTGCAAGCATCGGCAACACTCTTGGAAAGCTTGATGTTCTCATCGATCTCAAGCTTGGAGCCGTCGATCATGATCGAGGTGTAACCGCTTCTTAGTGCCTGCATCGCAAGCTCGAAGCTGCTTCCGTGATCAAGGTGTAGTGCGATCGGAACGTCTGCCTTCTTGGCTTCCGCCGAAACCATCGCAACGTACATGTCGAGATCGGCATATTTGACGGTTGAAGGAGTTGTCTGAAGAATGCCGGGAGCATTCATCTCCTCACAGGCTTTGATGACGGCGCGGACCATTTCCATGTTCTCGACATTGAAAGCTCCGACAGCGTATCCTTCGTCGTTCGCCTTTCTCAAAATCTCTTCAGTTGTCACAAGTGGCATTTCATTTTTCCCTCCTGAAATAACTCATATTCTGCGAACTAGAATTCTTTTCTCGTATATTGTTTAGGTGTGGTATTCTTGTACTTCTTGAAAGTCTTTACAAAGTAGCTCTCATCAGAAAAACCACAGTTCATCGCAGTCTCTTTAATCGTGATGTTACGAGTGCTGAGCATCTCACAGGCGCTTTCTATCCGATAGTAATTAAGATAATCGATAGGTGTGCGACCCGTCAGTCTGCGGAAATATCTGCAGAAATACTTGGGATTCATTCCCGCTATCCTTGCGAGCTTCTCAAGACTTATGTTCTCGGAGTAATGATCCGAGATGTAGTCCACTATACTCTTAAGCGAGTTGAGACGCTCGATGGTAACGGCGGAATACGCGGACTCTTCATAGAGCTTTTCCTTTATGACGGTTCCGATCAAAAGATACAGATAACCTTGTGTCATAAATTCATATCCCTCTTTTTTCTCGGAGAGCACCTGACACAGCGAAGCAACTATCGCCGGTATGCGTGAGCTCTTTTCCGAAAGGAGCGTATGAATACGGATCTTACCGCTGATGATCTGTTGTATCTTAGCCGCACAAGCGTGATTGTTTTTGAGAAGCATATCAAAATCAAAAACAATACATTCGTAAATGCAATCCTCGGGTTCTCCTCCGTGAATTACGCCGCCGGTGACCATTATAATATCCCCGGCCTTATACCTCTTGGTCTCATTATCAAGTGTCAGGTTAAAAGAGCCTTCGATAATACGTATTATCTCGTAGTGAGGATGCCAGTGATAAGGCATGTAATACCGCGGACTCTGCGGGTTTTCACGGTAATAGGCTATAGGAAAATTGAACGTTCCCTGAACCCTTTTTTCGATATAGTCAGTGTATTTCAAAGTCACCTTCCTCTCAACCCCTTTTAACAAATGGGTGAATATTGTTATATTTTTTTACAGTATAGCACTTCAATTCCAAATCGGGTAGAGATAATATCATGGCATATAAACATGTTTTTATTGGGGTGAAAAAAGAATTCAAAGGAGGATTTTTATGGCAAAAAACAGATATATCGGGGATTATCCGGTTATAGGAATAAGACCTATAATCGACGGAAGGCGCGGACCTCTTAAGGTCAGAGAGTCACTTGAAGACCAGACAATGAACATGGCGCTCTCCGCCAAGAAATTGTTTGAAGAAAACCTTAAGTATTCAAACGGCGAACCCGTTAAAGTAGTAATCGCTGACACAACGATAGGACGTGTTGCGGAGTCGGCTGCCTGCGAGCAGAAATTCAGAAAAGAAGGCGTTGCAATAACCTTAAGCGTAACTCCCTGCTGGTGCTACGGCGCAGAGACAATGGACATGAACCCTCTTACGATAAAGGGTGTGTGGGGACTTAACGCAACGGAAAGACCGGGCGCCGTATATCTTGCAAGCGTGCTTGCAACCTACGCTCAGAAGGGTCTTCCCGCTTTCGGTATCTACGGAAAAGACGTTCAGGATGCAACCGATACGGTTATTCCGGAAGATGTAAAGACCAAGCTCCTTCGCTTTGGAAGAGCCGCCGTTGCAGCTGCTTCCATGCGCGATAAGTCATATCTTCAGATAGGCTCTCAGTGCATGGGAATCGGAGGCTCTATAATAAATCACGATTTCTTTGAAGAATATCTCGGAATGCGAGTTGAATCAGTCGACGAAGTTGAGATCCTTCGTCGCATGGAAGAACATATCTACAATGAGGACGAATATCAGAAAGCTCTTTCTTGGATCAAGAAGTACTGCAGACAGGGCTTTGACAAGAATCCCGATTCGGTAAAAAAGACCGATGAGCAAAAAGAAAAGGATTGGGAATTCACGGCAAAAATGGCGGTCATCATTGAAGATCTCTATCAGGGAAATCCAAATCTCCCCGAAGGCTGCGAAGAAGAAGCCGTTGGTCACAACGCTATCTGCGGCGGTTTCCAGGGACAGAGACAGTGGACAGATCACTGGCCCAACTGCGATTTTCCCGAAGCTATTCTCAATACTTCTTTTGACTGGAACGGAGTTCGTGAACCGTTCATCCTTGCAACGGAGAATGATACATTAAACGGAGCTTCGATGCTGTTCATGAAGCTGTTAACTAACAGACCTCAGATGTTTGCGGATGTGCGCACATACTGGAGCGCAGATGCGGTTAAACGTGTGACGGGCTTTGAGCTTGAAGGTCATGCAAAAGAATCTGACGGCTTTATTCATCTGATAAATTCAGGTGCCTGCTGTCTTGATGCGTGCGGAGAGCTTAGGGATGAAAACGGCAACGCCGTTATGAAGGAATGGTACAACGTAAGCGATAAAGATATCGAGACGGTAATGGCGGCGACCGAGTGGTGCCCTGCCGACAACGGATATTTCAGAGGAGCCGGCTATTCGGGAAGATTTATCACTAAAGCCGATATGCCCGCAACCATGATAAGACTTAATATTGTAAAGGGTCTGGGACCTGTACTTCAGATTGTTGAGGGCTGGACAGTTAAGCTCCCGGATGAAATATCTGATGTTCTTTGGAAAAGAACTGATTACACCTGGCCGTGCACATGGTTTGCACCTCGCACGGACGGCGTGGAAGGTTCACCGTTTATGACAGCCTACGATGTAATGAACAACTGGGGTGCCAACCACGGCGCTATCAGCTACGGTCACATCGGAGCAGATCTCATCACTATGGCTTCGATGCTTCGCATCCCCGTTTGCATGCACAACGTAGCACCTGACGACATCTACCGCCCCGCCGCTTGGAACGCTTTCGGAAGTGACAAGGAAGGCCAGGACTACAGAGCCTGCGCCGCCTACGGCCCGCTGTATAAATAAATCAAAAGCCGCTTCAGCCAACATGCTGAGGCGGCCTCTTTATTTACTCTTCTGTCTCCCGCGGAATGTCTTTTCCGTGGAGGTCCACATAGTTTTCTTTAAGGGCGATCGCCCAGTATTTCTCAGGGATGTCGGGCCAACGAACGACTCCTCTTTCCTGCTCGCAAAGTCGCATCGCACGAAGAAGGATCGTCTCATTGATGTCGACACCGGTGCGGATCGTGTGCATTGCGGAGGCAGCCCAGGCGGGCGCCATCGTCATGAGATCCGACGCCTTGAATTCTCTGATGATCTCTTTCTTGTTGTAATCAAGCTGAATCTGCTCCTCTTCCCAAGCCTTTCCGTTTCCGTGAAGAATACAGAACTGAGTCTTTCCTTCGTGATACCACGGAATTCCGATGGATCCCGGATTCACTGCCTTTTTTCCTCTGTAGATATACGTATCCTGCACATGATTGTGACCGTGCAGCAAAAGATTCGTCTTAAGATGCGCGATTATCCTCTTGGTATTTCTCTTTTCCCTGAACATAAGCTCAGCGGTGTTCTCGGGCGATCCGTGGCATATCTCAAAAGGCGGATATCCCTTGATCTCGCAGAGCATGTAATTCGGCAGAGAATCAAAAAACTCAAGATCCTTTTCCGTCAGGTTCTCGTATGTATAGAGGAGCGAACCGCTCGCAGAGCCTTTTTTCCAATTGCCCTTACCTTCCTTCCAATAGTCCAGAAGGTACTCCTCGCGATTTCCTCTGATGATATAAGTGTTAAAATACTGCTTCAGCACATAGATAAGCTCCATCGTCTTCTGCGGATTGGGGCAGTCCGTCACGTAGTCGCCAAGAAGAGCAAAGTTCGTGATACCTTTGCCCATCGCATAATCAATGCACGCCTGGAGCGCCGTATGATTGGCATGTATGTCGCTGAAAACCGCAATGTCCGTCATATCAGGTTAAAACTCCGTTCCTCAAACTGTCTTGTAAAGAGCTCATAGTAGTAGCCTTTTTGATTCATCAGCTCACTATGCTTACCTCTCTCAATTATTTTACCATCTTGTACAACCAAAATGATATCCGCATCAACAATTGTTGATAATCTATGCGCGATGACAAAAGAAGTCCTGCCTTTAGTAACGATTCCGATGGCGTCCTGAATTTTTTTCTCAGTAACGACATCGATGGATGAAGTCGCTTCGTCGAGGATCAAGATCCTCGGGTCTGCAAGTATCGCCCTTGCAAAAGAAAGAAGCTGCTTCTCTCCCGTCGATAGCATATCGCCGTCTTCTCCCACATCCGCATCAAGACCCTTGTCCATCTTCCGAACGACATCCGAGGCCGACACAAGGTCAAGCGCTTTCCATATCTCTTCATCCGTCGCATCCGGCTTACCGTATCTTAAATTATCCCTTACGGAACCCGAAAAAAGATGCGGTGTCTGAAGGACGTATCCGATGTTACTGTGAAGCCAGAGCTGCGACCTTGCCGCTGCGTCTTTTCCGTCGATAAGAACATAACCTTCGGTCGGCTTAAAAAATCTGCAAACGAGATTTACAAGCGTCGACTTGCCGGCGCCCGTCTCACCTACGATCGCAACGTTCGTTCCCTGAGGAACCTTAAGATTAAAGTGCTCAAGAACGTACTCATCTCCGTCCGGATAATGGAAGGAAACGTCCTTAAACTCGATATCTCCTATAAGCTCCTCCCAGTTCTCTTTCTTGGGATTGAAAGTATCGCCGTATTTTTCGATAACTTCGGGAGTATCGAATACATCGGACTTTTCCTCGATCAGCTTAAAAAATCTCTCGACGTTAACCTGCACCGTGATAAGCTCGGAAAGCGTCACGATAACGTTCTGCACAGGCTCCATGAGCGCAAGCGCATATGATAAAAAGACTGAGAGCGTGCCGATTCCAAGGACCTCTTTCATCGTCATGATTCCGCCCTTATACAAAACAAGTGCAAGCGCAAACGATGAAAGCATGGTAACGGATGCGGTAAAAAATGCCGAATAATGCGCGGCGTTTACCGATGTCCTAAACATCTTCTTTGTATCTTTTTCAAAATCCGCCTGTATCTTATCCTCAACAACAAGCGTCTTTATCGCCTTGGCGCCTGTTATTCCTTCGTTGAAGTTACCCGTTATGGTCGAATTGATCTCACGGACCTTTCTGTTTATCGCGATCAGTTTTTTCTGAAAATAAGTCGCAAGAACGACCGTAACCGGCACGATCGCCATAACAATAAGCGCAAGCTTCACGTTTTGAATTAGCATCATGATGAGGACGCAGACGATAAAAGAGCCGTTCCAGACAATGTCCATCATTCTCCACGACACCATGAGACCGATCTTTCCGGTATCGCTCATGACACGCGCGTGAATGTAACCCACGTTGTTCTGATTAAAGTAGGCAAAAGAAAGCTCTTGAAGATGATTAAACGCAGCGTTTCTTAAGTCTCTGTCCATGCCCATCTCGACCTGTCCGCAGATGTACGTGCAGACAAAGTTATCAACTACCAAAACGATCAAAAGAGCAACGTATAAAATTATAAATACCGGTAATCCCTTAAGCGTTCCCTTTCCGACAAAATTGTCGATCGCATACTTGTTGAAGATTGGAATAAACGAATCAAGGAGTGAACTCAAAACTCCCAGACTTACCATAAACACTATCTTCCAAAGGTATGGCTTTATGTAAGGATACAGCTTTGGGATCCCGAAAAGTTTAAGATTCGTACCTGTTGTACTGTTTTCCTTTTTCATATTCCCTGCTTCTGAATATCATATATTCTCTTGTAAATTCCGTTATTTGCAACAAGCTCATCGTGCGAGCCGATCTCGGCAACCTTGCCCTTATCAAGAACAAGAATGGTATCCGCATGCATGAGCGTAGTGATCCTGTGTGATATGAGAATGACCGTTGTTCCGACAGTCGTCTCTGAAAGAGCCTTTCTGATCCTCGCATCCGTCCTTGTATCAACCGCCGAAAGCGAATCGTCAAAGATCATAATAGGCGGCTTCCCCATAAGCATCTGCGCGATCGCGGTCCTCTGCTTCTGACCGCCGGACAGCGTCACTCCCCTCTCTCCGACGTACGTTTCATAGCCTTTGTTAAAGTTACGTATCGCTTCATCGAGATCCGCAATCTTGGCGGCATCACGAACTTCCTTGAAACTAGCGTCACTCTGTGTTATTGCAATATTTTCTGATAACGTACCTGAGAAAAGAAAAGGCTCCTGAAGCACAAGGCCTATGTTGCGGCGTAAGTAGCTTCGCCTGATATCTTTGATGTCGACATCGCCGATCGTGATCCTGCCGGAATTCTCTGCCGTTTCGGCATCACCCGCACCCCCGTGGCCTTCTGCCTTGGCGGCATCGCCTGTGCTTTCCGGAAGATCATATAGCTTGTCCATCAGATACATAAGCGTCGATTTACCCGAGCCCGTTCCGCCCAGAACTCCGAAGGTCGTACCCGCTTTAATCCTAAAGCTTACATTGCTTAAGACATCCTCCGTTCCGTTTCCGTATTTGTACGATACGTTATCAAATACAATATCCCTGTTCATCGGAGGTTCTATCGCATTCTCGCTGTCTTTTTCCTCTTTGGAATTCATGATGTAACGAAGCCTGTCGATTGAAACTCCCGCTTTACTCATCTCGGAGATGATCCTTCCGAGCGCTCTTACGGGCCATGTGAGCATCGCATTAAGAGAAACAAAAGCGATGTACTCACCGACAGTTATGCTGTTATTTACGCACAGCACAGCACCGATGATCGTAACAAGCATGACCTGAAGGCCCGAAATAAGATCATTCGATGCCCAGAACGCAGACAACGTGCGGATCAGGTCAATCCAGAGATTTGTGTAATGATAGTTCTGCGTTTCAAATCTCTCTTTTTCATACGCTTCTCTTCCGAAAGCACGCACAACGCGCACTCCCGTGAGGTTCTCCTGCGCCGTCGCGGAAAGTCTACCTTCCTCACTGTCGGCCTTTTCAAAGCCCTTACTGATCCTTCTGTGAAAAAGACATGAATACAGCACAATGATCGGAATAAAAACAGCCGAGAATATCGTAAGGTAGCCGCTTATTCCTAGCATAAAATACATCGCGACAGCAATCCTGACAGTGATCCTAAAAAGATTGATCATCTGCTCGGATACGAAATTCTTGATGGTATCGACATCGGAAGTGCATCGCTGGATAATATCTCCCGTGTGGTTCTCCGAATGCCATGCAAAAGGAAGGCGTATGATGTGCTCGAAAAGAGTATCCCGCATTCGCCTTGTAAATTTCTCCGCCGCTATTGAATTAAAAAGCTTGAATAAATATCTAAAGAGAGCCGTTGCTATCGCGCACCCCGCGACAACAAGCGCCATAAGATAAAGATGTACTCTCAGATAGTCCCTTCCTCCAAGCATATTTATCACGTGATCGATATAGCTCGGGACGCTGCTGTCCGCAGCGTCCACGAGAAGAAAATCAACCGTATACTGCACGAATTTCGGACTTACAAGTTCAAAAAACGTCACAAGCACCGAACATATCATGCTTATTACAAAAAAGATCACGCTTCCTTTGAGGAAGTATAGGACCATTTGTGATTTTGTTTTATATTTATTGTTCATGTATAAACCTATGGTCAGTATCGGCCATGGCTGTTATAAGCCCATAAAGAGCCCGATTACTTCAAAGACTCTTTTATTGAGCTTGCAAGACCTGCGATTCCCTGAATATTGGAGGGAACGATGATCTTGGTTGCCTGTCCGTCAGAAGCTTTCTCAAAGGCTTCAAGGCTCTTAAGTGTAAGAACGGACTCATCCGCACCTGCCTCTTTGAGCATCTTGATACCTTCCGCATTAGCCTGCTGCACGCTCTTGATAGCCGCTGCCTGACCTTCTGCCTCTCGTATTTTCTTTTCCTTCTCAGCTTCAGCTCTAAGAATTGTTGCCTGCTTATCAGCCTCAGCCTGGAGGATCTTACTCTGTTTCTCACCCTCTGCAACGGTGATCTGTGACTGCTTCTCACCTTCCGCGAAGAGGATCTTTTCTCTCTTTTCACGCTCAGCCTTCATCTGCTTCTCCATCGCGTCACGGATCTGCTCCGGAGGATTGATGTTCTTGAGCTCGACTCTTGTGATCTTGATTCCCCAAGGATCGGTAGCGATATCAAGCGCATCCTGCATCTGTGCGTTGATCTGATCTCTTGATGTAAGTGTCTCATCGAGTGTAAGCGAACCGATAACGTTACGAAGTGTGGTCGCTGTGAGGTTCTCGATGGCTCCGATAGGATTTCTTACTCCGTAAGCGTAAGCCTTGGGATCTGAAATTCTAAAGAAGACGATGGAATCAATCTGCATTGTTACGTTATCCTGTGTGATAACGGGCTGAGGCGGGAAGTCGCAGTACTGCTCCTTGAGGTCCACCTGTCTTGCCACTCTGTCTATAAAAGGAACTTTGAAGTGAAGACCTACATCCCAAGTCTCCTTATAAGCTCCGAGTCTCTCAATTACAAATGAATGTGCCTGAGGCACGATCCTGATGTTGGCTGCAAGTATGATAATAGCCAGGACAACTATTATACCGATAAAAAATGAAAATGATGCCATGTTCTTTCCTCCCTTGTATATACGTAATTTTTTTGATCATTCATTTTACATAAAATCTCTTTTTACAATAAGCTTGTTGCCTTCTACCCTAACGACGGTAACTTCCGCTCCCTCCGGGATCGTGATGTTATTGTCCTCGGATCTGGCAAGCCATGTCGAGCCTTCGAAATCAACTTTTCCGCTCTCTTTAAGATTGTCGATCTCTACCTTAACGACCAGTCTCTTTCCGATGATAGAGTCTATATTGGTTTTCTCAACATTGTTGTTAAGGTACTTGGCCGCAAGCGGTCTGACCGCAGCGATACATATAACCGACACAAGCGCAAAAACAGCGATCTGCACCGGAATACTCGCTCCAAATGCCGCGAAAAACATCGCAACAAAACTTCCCGCCGCGAACCATATCGTCACAAGTCCAACGGTAGCAAGCTCAACAATAGCTAAGATCACAGTGAGTATCAGCCAGAAAGCAGCCGCTGTAGAAATTATATTCATAAGATGCCCCCTTCCCCTGTTAATATAAACGATATTACAGGTATTATACCTTTTTTTAGGCTAAAATACTATTTTTTCTTTATTTCACAAAATCCACTCATAGTCGTTTCAGCATATCTGGGGTCAAAAATGAACTGTTTTCCGCCGCATGAAACAACATATCGGCCCACAACTTTTCCGGATTCATCCTTTGTCAGTATAGTCGACGTTATCACAAACTCTTTTAAATCCGCATCACGAGCACTTGGAGAGTAAAGATCACCGTATATATCGCACAGAGCAAAAACAGCACGATCTGTCCAGAAAGACACCCTGCTTCCGTTTTTGAGCATCTGGTCTACTTGATTAAAAGTTGGCTTATAATCAAGCATATTGACACTAGCTTCTATATTATTTTCCTTGAAATAATGATCGATCCTGTTCTGGAATGTAGTAGCATTTTCTCCCCATTCGTCGCATAATTTCGGGAACAATATTTCTTTTTCCTGCGATTTATTGGCAAGTTCTTCGTAAATACCTGCCTCTTTCTGACAAATTGACCACAATTGGTTATCCATACCATTATTAATGTTCCCATTCGCATCAAATACATTATCATTGTGTGTTAGCTTAAATGACTTGGGATCTTTACAATAATATTGGTAAATGTACTGTGCGCAGCTATCCTTACTGCCCGGTTCATCTAAATATACCTTTCCATCGGTTTGCAGATAAATATCCAAAGCAAGAAGATCTACCACGTCTTTTCGATTTATATCCAGGTGGAACTTCTCCTTAAATTCTTCTTTCTTATACTTATATATATCAATGATCGCTTCAGCAGCAGCCTTTGCATATGTACCATTTTTTTCAAAACTATCCAGAACCTTACATGCATCATCATAAGAAACGTTTGCGTAACCGGGATACTTCTTGAAAATATTCATACACGATCTATCTTGCTGCATACCCGGAAGATTGATCATTTCATTTTTTATTTTTTCCTTTAAACTACCGTATGTCTCTGACTTTTTTAATTTAAAAAGATAAACATTATTGAGTCTCATATCAGATCTTTTACTTTTCGGATCAAGATACCACATTTCCCCCCAGGAAGACACCTTATATTTCCCATCATTTGTTGTTCCGGTCACTGTCATCAAATGTGCAGTAGTTTGAGGATCGATTTTCCCATCCGGCGTTTGAAGATCATAGTTTTCTGCTCCAATAAAACCTGAATATCCAGCATCCAGATAGTATTGAACAAAAGTAGGAGAGTTCTTATCCACCATCCTGTATTCCATATCGATCCCATGCTCTCTGCAATAATGTGAAAATCTGTTTATTGTATTCTGATCAGCAGTCATTTGATAATCTGCTTTAATCTCATTAACCCCTCTTTTCCACTCTTGCACTCCTTCAAACATACAATTACCAGCAACATTGCTGTCACCTTCTATATGTCCGGTTATATCATTATAAGAAAAACTTCCTTCATTATATTTTGCCTTATATTCATCCTGATTCAGGACGTAATATTTCATTTTATATTTGGAGTAGCAGGCTATTCCAAACGGTTCATCAAGATAGAACTTATTTTCGGTATTCACAAAAATATCTACACATAATTCTGCGTAATTTAGATCTCCATCCTTTATCATATCAAAGCCAAACACGCTCTTAAACTCTTCAGGATTATACACGTATTGGTCAAAGATCATATTGGCCATTCCCATATAAGTACAGCCGGTATGTTTTATCCGTTCTAACATATCATGGATCTTGCCTTGACTTGCATCTTTATATTCCGGATATCTTCTGACAAAATCATATATTTCATCATCTTCAAACCATATAGTAAACCAAACATCTGTACCGCTTCCGTAATCCCTCTGATTTCCGCCATATTTTCCCTTATCATCATAAGGTCTTTCATGTTCAATCCATTTAATAAGATCGTCAATGCATTCATCTCCTCCGCTTGTCTTTATATATTTGGTACTTGCGTCATTGGTAAGACCTATATTATCTGCATTTAACTCATCCACATTATTAATAGACTTCATGATCCCGGAAATCGCGGTGTCTACATCATTGACTCCAAAGTTTCTGAATTGATCTGACGAACTTGCGACAGTTTCCCAGTTCTTAATGAGCAAATTCATGCACTCTGTTCCTCTTATCGCATTCCCCATATCATTGATCGGTGAGACATCCAGTATTTGCAGGCTTTCGCAGTCGCGTACCTTCTCCTGCTTTTGCTTGGTCACTTTGCTGTTAAGATACAGGGTGTCACCATTTGTTCCAAAGTTTCCTGTGTTTATTTTTTTTAAATCCATATCTTTATCTCTTTCCTTTTATATTGTTCTTAGATATGATCACTGTTTGATCTTTATAGCCGTGGAAGAACCGTGGGGTGTGTTAGCCCACTCATAATGCGGCACCCACTTATATGAGTCACGTGATATATAATAAAATTCGTGTATATCACTCTCCTTACTTTTTTGTTTTGAAGGATTATAATAGTATTTTTTCCCCTTTGATGAAACAATGAATCTATTATCTTTTGTCACTCCAACTATAGTAATCGCATGCGCATTATTAGTTCCTTCAGTATTAAAGACCTGATTTCCTTCAGCATCTTCAAAAGTATAATTCTGTACAGCACATACAACAATATGTCCTTTTTCCACTTCTTCTTTTACTTTTACAAAATAATCATCCTCATACAACAAAGGCCCCATATTCAGCTCAAGACCTTTTTCCTTAAAATAATGCAACCCTCTATTAAACACTGATCCGACAGGGCCACGTAAATATTTAGTCTCAAATACTTTGTTCTCTCCATTTTGGTTATATAACTGAAGGGCTGCATTTTCAGCATTTTGTAGACGATCTAATTTTTCATCATATAAATTTTTATTTTTCACTTCATCGGGATAATGATAAAAATAATTTGCTAAAGGAGTCACTCCCGTTGCGTCATCGAGGTAGATCTTAAACCCTGTATTGCAAACAATATCCATAATAAGAAATCTGTAGTTTAGATCACCATTTTCACCAATCATAGGAAAACCTAATTTATCTCTAAAGCTTTCTTTATCACTCCTATAATGTTCAAATATAGAATTAGCCAAAGCTACAAATGTACAGCCATGTGCTTCTACATCTTTTAATAGATCATGGATCTGGTCATTACTATAATTCTCAAACCCTTTATGGGTTCGGATAAATTTGTATAATGCTTCATCTTTCCCTGCTATTCCAAAAATGCTAAAGCTTGTACCCATGCCCATGTCCTCTTGGTTTCCGCCAAATGATCCATGTTCATCAAAGGGATTGGTTCCCTGATACTCTCCTTCCATTGGTACGGCACAATCAAGTTCCTTTTTTTCCTGTTTTGCAACATCCTGTACATCATAGCCGGAATTCTTTGTCACTCTTCCTTTCGCCGGTCCAAAAACTTCAGATCCGGTGTCTCTGACGGCTATAGCCCCGGCGAGAGCGGCATGTTCTGCATCCATATTTTTAACTTCCATTTTTATTCCGTTCTTATTGGACGTCTTAGAAGTATTCCCCTTTTCGGCATCCGTGGATCCTGCAGCTACTACAGCTTTAGCCCCTGCAGCTCCTGCAGCTCCTGCAGCTATAGCCGCGGTTCTTCCGGCGGCTATACCACCGGCAGAAGCAGGACTTTTTTTATCCATATTCTCTGCTTCCGTTTTAACACCGTTTATATTGGCCGGCTTTGATGCGACACCCCTTTCGATATTGATGGATTTTGCCGCAGCATCATCAACTTTATTGATTGACATCGCCATCTTACCGAGCGTAGTATCAAGCACTCCTGTTCCAAAGTTTCTGAATGTATCGCCTGAGTTTGCTACATTACTCCAATTCGCAAGAAGGAGACCAACGCATTCGGTCCCGTTGATCTTATCTTGTGATGAGAACGCCGAAACATCAAGTTTCTGCGCATTCTCATGGTTGTTGATATTATTCTGTTGTACCTTGAATTCTGCGTCATTATAATAAAGCCTGCCTGCGTTTGCGGGCTTGTTGTTTGCAGTCTTATCGTATTGCATTTTCATCTTTTTACTCTCTTCCTTTTTGCGTTAATTCCCCATATATATTATATATTTACTTTTATAGCATAATAATCACTGCTCTCATAAAAGGATGCATCAAATCGATGTTGCTTTCCACAGTGTGCCACATCATAAAATAACTGATCTTCTTTTTCTTTAACTCTTGTAACAGTTAAACGATCTGCATTTTGCCCGGATGCACTTATACTATTACCGGAACCAAGCTCATTATGCAGATCATAGGGATTGGCCTTAAACGATACTATATAACCGTCATTAACCTTTTTCTTTAATTCATCGTATTTAGGTTTATCCCCAAGTTTCTTGACACTTGCGCCGGCTTTTTTATCTTTCAGGAAATTGTCCAATCTCTGTTGTGCCGCTGCGGGGGCCGATGTCAGATCATCTTCGGTGCAGATTCCGTTCGCAAGACAATAATCCACAAGAAGTCTGTTTGTATTAAGCTCACCGTCTTCTCTTATCATAGAGTATCCGTATTCGTTCTCAAACTCTTTCGGACGTCCTCTGTATGCATACATGATCGCATTTACTTCAGGAATACATTCATAGCCATACAGTTCTATTTCATCCAAAACTGTATTAAGCCCTTCTTCATCACAAGTAGCGTAGTTTTGATGCCTCTTAATAAAATTCAATATTTCTTTTCTTTTTTCCGGATTGATGCCATTTCCGAATTCAGCTTTGGGACCACCGGGATCGGCTCCGTACTGTCCGACCATATCAAAAATATTGCTGTTTGCGGCAAGTATTTTTTCATTCATTTCCTCAGCGCTCATCGGATCAGCCAATGTCTTATTAAACTGTTCCAGTTTTGACATATTATTTCCGTTTACTTCAATGGGGGTTATTTTTTTCTTTCTTTTCACGGCCATGAAGCCATCAATACTCATATCAGGATTATTATTTATAGGATCAAGATATAATCTTTCACCCCAAGTTGATACTTCCAATAAACCATTAGGCATAATTCTTGTTACTATCATTGCGTGACCGCCGTCCACATTCGCATATTGTACGTTCCCTTTTTCATCCAAAAGCGCAAATTTCTCGGCGGAAACTTCTACAGTATATCCTTCATCAATAGCACGCTGTATATCATGATTAATTTGTTTTTGTCTCTCTACATCACCTCTTGAAGTCCAAAATGTCTTATATTCAAATTCATCGCAGCCATGAATTCTAAGATAATGTGATAATCTATTCAGCTGCTGTTCCTTACTGGTACGATCTTCTTCGTCACAGTATATTTCTTTTATTCCATGCTTCCATAGTTCCACAAGAGCTTGAGCACATTCGTCATAACCACTTACATTCATTTCTGATATCAGATCAATTTTCTTTTTTGCATTCGGGAATTTATCCATATAATGATAAAAACTAATAACGCCACACATCTCATCCGGATACAATTTATTATGAGTCTCCAAATAAAAATCCACTATTAATTGTTTGTAATTAAGATCCCCACCTATTGCTGTCATCGGAATATTGAATCTCTTCATAAATTCACCGGGATCATCCTTGTACTGATCAAAGATAATATTGGCAATAGCAACATAAGAGCATCCATTCATTTTTATCTCACTTAAAAGTGCATAAATAGCTTCGTCAGAATAGTTTTCATATCCGGGATGCTTTCTTATGAACTCATATAATTCGGAATCTTCTGTCGGTAATTCAAACAGCCTTTTATCAGGCCATACCTGCATCGCAGTCTGATCTCCTCCAAACTGTCCTTTATTATCAAAAGGATCGATTCCGAGATCAGGTTTATTATCTTCTTCCCAAGGTATAGCCGGACTGATTTCTTTTGCGGGTTCAGGCGGAGCCGGCATCGGTGCCTCTATAAGTGCGCGTACGCCATGGGTTCCCTGTGACTCAATCCGGATTGATTCTGCCTCTTTCACATCCACATCGATGAATGACTTGCTCTGCCCTGAAAGTGCAGGATCAAATACGCCTGTTCCGAATTTTCTGAATTCATCACCGGAACTTGCCACATCTTTCCAATGCTCAATAAGGAGGCCAACGCATTCAGTGCCGCTAACCTCCTCCTGTGCTGAAAGCGCTGAGATATCCAGTTTCTGTACGCTCTCATGGTTATAGATATTATTTTGTTGTTGTTTAAAGCCTGCGATGTCGAAATAAAGAGAGCTTGCATTGGCAGGCTTGTTGTTTGAAGTCGGATCGTATTTTAACCACATATCTACTCTTCCCCTTTTGCGTTAATTATTTACTCTTCCCATGGTATTGCAGGACTGATCTCAAGTGTTTCCGGAACTTGAACATCATAACTGTGATCCTTAGAGATTCCACCTTTCCCCAACATTGGGTTAACGATCACGTCAGTGTTTTCCACACTTTTGATATTTAGAGGCAGTACTATATCAGATAACGATGCATCAACCGAATCCAGGTCGAATCTTTTAACCGTTTTATTTATCTTGACTTTAGGTATGCTGTAGTATGATGCATAAAACCAATTCTGATTGGGATCTTTAATACTGTTTTTCTTAGGATCATAAAATAGTTTCCTTCCCCATGTTGATACTATATATCTACCGTCTGCGGTTATACCCGTGATGATCATCTGATGACCGCTTGAAGACTTCGCAATACTGTTTCCGACGTAATCTTCCAAAACATAATTCTCTGTCGTGAATACAACTTTACCGCCATTTTGCAGCACTTCTTGCAACTGCTTATCTGTTGGTGTATGTCCCATATCCTCAAATCGAATATCCAATACTTGATTCGTCTTGCAGAAATGACTACCTCTGTTAATTACCGAATGTTCAGAAGCCGCAGGAGAATATCCTATATCAAATCTCATCTCTTTTATTCCTGCTTTTTGAGCTTCCTTTGCTTCATTCAAACAAAGCTCAAAGTGCTTGGGATCTTCTTTCCCATCAGGTAAATAAAGCGGCCTTCCGTATTTCTTTTCATATTCATCAGGATGCTCTTCGTAATAGATTTCTTTATATTCGGCGTAGCACTCAATTCCGTAAGGTTCATCAAGATAAACCTTATTCTTTTCCTGATTAAAATATGCTATCTGAAGGAGTTCATAGTTTAGCTCATTGTCATCTCCTACCATGGGAAAACCGGATCGTTTTTCAAACTCTTCTTTATTATCCTGATAAGCATCAAAAATAAAATTAACTACAGGCATGTAAGTACAGCCGCTTGTCTTCATTTCATAAAGTTCTGCATATATCTCTGAAATACTCTTATCTTTGAATTCAGGAATCTGTTTGATAAACTGCCATCTCTTTTCATTCAAGACATAAAAATACTTATCATACAATCCCGGATTCTTTTTAATCTCATTAATAGTATTTACTTTATTCATATCAAGAGGAAAATCTTTCCAAACTCCGATAATATTACTCTCAGGTCCTGATTGATCAGCTCCGTACTTTCCTATATCATCAAACGGCTTGGGCGTTATAATTGACTCAAAAACAAGATTTGTTGACTTTATATATTTATTATTTTCATTCATGCTTGCTATTTCAACCGGAACTGAATTGGCATTTGCATTATCAACATCACCTATTGACTTCTGCTGCCTCGAAAGTGCTTCGTTAACCACTCCCGTTCCGAAATCTCTAAACTTATCACCCGCGCCCGCTACGTCTTTCCAATGCTCAATAAGGAGGCCAACGCACTCTGTGCCGCTGACCTCCTCCTGTGCTGAGAACGCTGAAACATCTAGTTTCTGCGCGTTCTCATGATTATTGATATTATCTTGTTGCTGCTTATAGCCTGCGTTATCGAGATAAAGTGAACTCGCATTAGCAGGCTTATTGTTCGCAGACGGATCGTATTTCAAACTCATTCTTTTCACTCTTTCCTATATTCACCGTGGAAGCAGATCATTAATATTCACATCATCAAAAATTCCGTGATCAATATTCCACTGGCCTTTATTCTCAGGATCTTTAAGCGGCTTTTTATAGTTCACGGAAAAGGCATCATAGCCATATCCCCTCATTGCATTCTTTTGGGGATCATAAAACAATCTCCTCCCGTTGGTCGATATCTCAAATCTTCCATCATCGGAAATATTAATCAATTCAACGGCGTGATCAATTGGTTTATCGTTAGTAGTAATTCCTTCATAATCCTCAAAAACAAAGCCCCCGGCCAATCCTAAAAATACTTTACCTCCATTATCAAGAGCTTTCTTTAAAGCAGCGGAATCAGGAATAAGTCCAAGATCCTCTATTTGAACATCCATTATCTTATTCTTCTTCATAAAATGATCCAGCTTATTGGCAGCGGAAATTCTATACTCACCCTCAATTTTCACATTCGGCCTGTAATCTATAACACCGCTCTTTTGGATTTCTTCCGCCTCTTTTAAACAGTTATTATCAAGCGCTCCGTTACCACTATCAACCGCAAAGTCTGTTCCGTATTTCTGCTTGTATTCATTAGGTCTTATCTCATAGTACTGCTTTCTATATTTGGCACATGCATTTACTCCTTCATAGCAATCAAGATGTACAACATTTTCCTCTGCTAAAAAATAATAAATCTCAAGCAGCTCATAATTGAGTTCCCCATTCTCATTCTTCATAGGGAATCCAAATTTCTTTAGAAATCCCTCTTCATCTCCTACATATGCATCAAATATAATATTCACCGGAAACATATATGAACATCCGTATTGTTTCATATTGATCATTTCCCTTAAAATCTCAGCATCAGTCAGATTCCTGCATCCGGGAATTTGCTTGATCCATCCGTACTGTTCCTTATCCTTAGGAATAATGTAATCATTGTATTTATTGGGATCAGCCATAAACAGTTTTAAATCATTTGGATCGCTTATATCAATGGGAATATCATTATTGGCTTTAAAAACTCTGCTTATTCCCAACCCCTGATCAGCTCCAAAATCCCCGAAAGCATCTAATGGTTTGGGATTTTTCTTGGAAGCCGCAGCTAAATTTGACGCAGCCATGAGACGTTGTATATAATTCATTTTTTCTATCTGCTCATCTGTATAACCGCCCTCACGGAGTACACGCATCATATTATCTCCGTATTCCAGGCCATACAATGTATCGGGATCCACCTGCCCTGATTGGGCATGTCCCAGCATTTTGATAGTCTTATAATTATTAAATGAAAGAGGCTTTGGCATCGCATCCGCGTTGTTAAAAGAATTTGTTGCATTGGCAATTTTTTGGTTAAACTCACCGTTAAACGCCTCTGTATCGTGCGCTCTTACATGATCGGTAAGCTCGCTGTCAAAAGCTAC